>JBBQZV010000001.1:0-499620 GCA_038207365.1 Fimbriimonadales bacterium
ACCTATCAATACACCCCACAAACCCAGGGAAGTATCTTCAATTCCTTTTTCCAAACCGGAATTTCCCTCACCCCTGCCCCTCTCCCTCGGAAGGGAGAGGGGTTATAGGTGATGGGCAAAACCTCTCACTACATCCCACAAACCATGGGAAGTATCTTCACTGCCCTTTTCCAGACCGGAATTTCCCACCCCTCTCTCCTCCTGGGGAGAGGGGCAGGGGTGAGGGGAAGACCTATCAATACACCCCACAAACCCAGGGAAGTATCTTCAATTCCTTTTTCCAAACCGGAATTTCCCTCACCCCTGCCCCTCTCCCTCGGAAGGGAGAGGGGTTATAATGGTTGAATCAGGGTTAGGGTGTGGGAAGAATGCCTCGAAACAAAGACGAGTTGGCAACGAAGCGAGCTCGGGAGGCGCGAAAACAGCCTTCCGTCGCTGAAACACTTATGTGGAAAATCCTTCGTGGAAGCTCGCTGGGTTTCAAATTCCGCCGTGAGCACCCTGTTGGACCCTATCGCCTGGATTTTTTTTGCCGAGAGGCTATGTTGGCGGTTGAGATGGACGGAGAACAACACGATTCGACCAAGGATGCTCTCCGCGATCAGTACCTTGCGGAACTAGGAATCCACACTCATCGGATCTCCAACCGGCATTTCTTCGGCCTAGATGAAGCACCTTATCATGACGCTGTGGCACAAATTATGCGCCTCTGCGTTGAAAGAGTCGAGAGCCGGAATCCCTCTGCAGGCAACACCAACCAGGCTTTTGACCGGGGCTATACGGCCTCTTAACTTTGGGTTTGTTCCGTTTTGAGCATTTTCCTCCGGGAACAAGAGCCCAAGAACTTCGCAACTCTCGATGAGCTGTCTCACTTTAGGGATCGTGCTTCTTCTAAGAGGTCGAAGACTTGGAATTCTTGACACCACTGGTCGAGATAGGCTTCATCAAGATGGCCCTTTTGGACTTCAAGGACCTGAACGATATCGTTCCATTGACGATCGCTTACCCTGCGTCCTACTTCAAACCAGCGCAATTTGGTAATGAGAATGTCCTCTGGTGACTTGAACGGGTAGGTGCGGTTCGCAGTTAGTGAGAACGGCCTTGCTCGTTCAAAAGCGGCTTCCGAATAGGGATGATCATCGGACAAAAAAAAGTCGACTTTGAAGAGTTCGTCTAGATGCAAAAGTTGGAACGATCTAAATTCGCCTTTCGCTTGCATGGCTTCATGGATTTGATCTAGCGAACCCATATACTCCAGCTTGGTGAATTCGTGTAGTAGGGTAGAGCTCGCTTCATCAAGCAAAACTTCGAGGTCGAGATCCATCGTTTGGCGAGGAAAACCCCAGGCGCTACTGGCAAAGCTACCACCGATCATAAATGGGATCTTTGCGGCTACCAACGCGTCCAATAACTGCACCACAAGGCTCGGTACGGAAATCAAGGGCGCATCATCGCCTTCTTAATGGCAAGCTTCGTCTGTTCCGGGAACGCAGTTCGGCTGAGCTCCATTAGTTCAAATACCTTCTGGATTCGCCATTCAGGGGTTTTCTTTCGCATCAATTCAACGCGAACGCGATGGACCTCCAAATTCGTATCCTGCAAATCGGTGCGTCGCATAGAGTCTCTCGATAGCTAACTTTCAATGATCCTGAGATTGAACAGCAGTTAGATTACCCAGCGGATACACGAGCCTTTAATCCTTCCAAGAGACGAGCGAGCTGAAAGGAGAACAACTCCTTGGCAGTCGAAGGTCGGTTAGTAAGTCAATGAGGCAGCGGGGAAGTGCCAGCCCAATTGCAACTAGAAGTCGCCAAATAAAACTATGGACCATTTAAGGACTATGGGTTGAGAGTTAAGAGCTTTGGACATCTTTCTCTCAATGCGGAAATACATATACCTATACGGGGTATATGTATGCATGCGAAGCAAAACACATGCATTCACACTCATCGAACTCCTCGTTGTGATCGCGATTATCGCGATTCTTGCGGCAATCTTATTTCCCGTATTTGCTCAAGCGAAGGCAGCAGCAAAGAAGACAGTGGACCTTTCCAATCAGAAACAAATTGCTACGGCGATCTTCCTTTACGCAAACGATAATGACGATCACACCTGTCGGACCCATCACGACCTCGGAGCGGGAGAGACGCTTGCCAATCTTTGGACGTGGTACCAACCCTTACAGCCCTACGTCAAGAGCAACGACATTTTCCGCGACCCATCCCTAAGCGATACCGTCACCGTGTTTCCTTCGCCGTTCTTCAATGCGACGGTTTGGGCAACCTATCGAACGGACTATTTGATCAATGGGTTCTTTGCCCACGGAGCCAGTTTGGGCCTCCCTTCACAGCCGGCACAGCAGATTCTGATGAGCGAAAGGCACGCAGGCATCGCCTTCTTTGACTACCATCCTTGGGGTTCTTCTTCTATCGACGATAGTTGGGAGCGAGGATTTCTAGATGGATCGGGTTATCAAATTGGAGATATCAACTCCGATAGTCAGATTCTTGACCCTCAGAATACGGGTCGGCACCTTGGCGGAAACAATTATGGGTTTGTCGACGGTCACGCCAAATGGTTCAAGTTTTCTCAAACGCTAGACAAGACCCTGCAAGCCTCCGATCCTCATAACTGGGGACTGCACAACATCGATAACCTGCCATCAAATGAGGAGTGAAGGATTCCAATAAAAATCCAATAACCCAAAATTCGATGCCAGCAAGACCTTCACAATCAACTTCAGTCACTCGAATTGCCATGTTAATCTTCGTTATCGGCATGGCAATCACCGTTATCATTCTCGTATTCGTCCATCTACGAGCCAGCTCTGGGTCGATTAGCAATGAGGCACAGTACATGAGGGCAGGGAGTAGGGTGCGACGACTCTAGATCTCCTACTTCGCGTATTTGTCACTCACGACGATTTGTTGCGTGCAGTTACCGTTTGTTCCTCCCGGACTGGAGCACGGGTCAACTCGTCTTACTCAAGTCGAGTGCAAACAAATAATGGGCCTTGATGGCTCGTCCGGGAGCTAGGAACGTTTCATGATTAGAGGAACTGGGTCAATTAAATCTGGTACGCCCTCACTACACTTGTCCGTTATAGAAATTGCTGATCACGACGGATTGACAGTGACGGTTGTGGTTACTGATATTGCGCCGGAAGTTGCCGTAATCGTCACTTTCTGAGTCGACGTAACCTTTGTTGTCTTGACCGTAAAGCTGGTATTTATTGCGGTCGCACCGATTTTAACTGAGGATGGGACGGTTAGTACCTTTGAATTGGAACTTGTCAGTTGGGCGACGATTCCAGAGGGGCCAGCTCGTCCGTTGAGGTTCACTTTTCCCGTTACGGTCGCGGTCGAGCCACCAACCACTGTCGGCGGATTCACGTCCAACCCAACGAGCCAAGCTGTAAGCAACGTTTCGGTACACGACTTGGAAACGGTGCCATATTTGGCCGTCAGAGTTGCCGTTATCTTGGCATCAACACCTACCGTCGAGAGGCTAACGGACACGCTCGTTGCGCCGGCAGGAACAGTTAGAGTTGCCGGAACCTTTACCATTGGATCCGTCGTTGTCAACGACACAATCGCACCTCCGGCAGGAGCTTGCCCACTCAGAGAGATCGTACAGGTCGGCGAATTGCCACCCACCAGCGAAGTTGGAGACACTGAAAATCCGGAGAGGAGAGCTGGTTGAATGGAAAGACCAGTGGTCGTTGTTACGCCAAGCTTGGCAGAAATCGTCGCCGTAGTCAGTGTGCTCACTCCAGAAGTCGTGATCACAAAAGTAGCCGACTTTGCTCCAGCAGCGACGGAAACTGATGCAGGAACTTTTGCGTTTGCCGAACTGGAGGTCAAGGCGACAGCAATTCCGCCAACTGGCGCTGGATTGTCTATCGTAATGGTCGCTGTCGATGAGCTACCTCCAACAAGGCTTGTTGGGCTCAGAGTTATCTTGGAAACTACTGGAGGATTTACGGCAAGAACGGCAGAAAGTGATGTGCCTAAAGTTCCCTTTATCGTTGCAGAAACCGGAGCGGCCACTGCATCCGTTTTCACGGCAAAGGAAGCTGAAGTCGCCCCAGCCGCAATCTTAACGTTTGCGGGAACTGTTACTGATGACTGGTTCGATGCTAGAACGACAACGATTCCACCAGCAGGAGCGACGGAACCGATGGAAACCGTTCCCGTTACTGTAGTCGTTGAACCACCCACGACCGTTGAAGGATTGACGAAGATGGTCGACACGCTGGGTGCCTTGACGAGCAACGAGGCTTTGACGGATGAAGTACCGCCTTTTGCCACTAGATGTGCCGTAACATCAGAGCTAACGGCGGTCGTTACGATATTGAATTCGACCGAGTTCGAGCCGGGAGGAATCTTGATAGACGAAGGCAACGAAATCAAGTTGGTATCGCTCGTAAGCGTGATCGTCGAGCCATTAGAGCCAATGGCATTCATCGCGAGTGTGATCGTGGCCCTGACTGTAGATCCGCCAGACACCGAGGAGGAAGCTACTGTGAAGTCCGACACATCCGGATCTATGAGATCGAGCCGCTCAAGGGTCGTGCTAGTCTCTCCCATTGTGGGCCAGTTTTGATTGGTTGGAAGAAAGGTCACTCCTTGCGTACTCGCGGGATATAAGCCCATGTAGATACTTCCGAGGCATATTGCGAAGTATCCACCGTCCGATTTTCCGATCGAATCGTAAGGGATCTTGTAGGCTACAGGCGAAGCCACATCGGCACAAATCCACCCATTACGCTGATCGAAGAATTGAGCCACGCAGTGGTAATAGACCGTACCGTCAGAAGGATCAGGATTGATGTATCGACCCGTGGTGACTCGAGCTTCGATACTATTTGCACGCATAGCGGAGGCAAAAACGATGTCCAAGGCTCCGCATCCACCTGCCTTGGCCTTTATGACATTTGAAGCCGAGTCACCGTTGGTAGCTGTATAGGTAAAGTCGACCATCATAGCCGCTTGAACCCGAAAAGCGAATTCTAGAAGGTCCTCTCCTGGTTTAAGCCATAGACCTTTGTCATTAATCCATTTAACCACGACCGGATCTTTAAAGTTAAATATAGGATCGTCGGTTGAATATCGGCTGACTTCTGCTGTGGTGAGGGGAACAGGCAAGGTCGTTGGAGATCCAGGTACAAGATCGCACTTGCCGAGAGTCACGTTATAAACCGCTGTGGCATCGATGCGGTTAACCATACTGCCGGTTGCAGTTGGTATTTGAATCATCTGAACCTTCTCGCCGACAGTGCTGAATTGCGATGATAGGATGGGCGAGAATTCAGGATGCCCGTTGACACTCAAACCAACAGTTGATTGTCCTTGGGTTATGTCAGGCATTGCTGATCCAGTGAAGAGCATCCAGCCGCTCGCCGGTGATATGGGTATGCTCCAGTCTCGAAGAGTGATGCGAAGCCTCTGTGCTGGCGTCACCGAATAATGAACATTTGTTCCCCGAAGTCCTGCCACTCGATACCAATCCGATTCAAAATCACCTGCAGAAAGGTTGACGAGACGGACTATATGTGTTCCCGATGGAACCGCAACAGCAAACTCAGAGTTCAGGGTTTTGTAATCGGCTGATCCCTTTGCGGCGTAAACGGTTCCCTTGCTGACGCCATCAACATAGACTGCGATCCATAGGTCTTTACTAAAGCGGTTGATGTGAAATGAAAAAGCACCATCTTTCGACTGACTGAAGCGAAAGGAAATGTCAGATTGAGGATTGCCCACGGCCAGGATCCAGCGCGGAAGGTAATCGCTGTTCGTTCGACCCTGGGCTCCAATATCAAAGAGTGCGTCATAGTCCGTCCATTTCCCCGGCCAAGGATTTGGGTCAAATTTTGTATCTGCAAATTTTGCGGCTGGTGGAGTGATTAGCTGAGCTGAAGCGATGGCAACAGACGCTACGAGGCATAAAATTGTTAATAACCGTGCAACTGAGCGGGACATTATTCTTCGAATGCCAACAAACGATATCAAGATTCCAGGCTCATGTTGAAGCTGGCAATCCAAATCTGTTGAGCCACGCTGGGACTTGCAGGCGTCAGAATTCATCAACAAATTATACGATAGAACAAAGACTATTCAAGCATGTTTAGTGCTTATGTTCGCAATATCGAATTATCCAAGTTCATGGACACACAAGGTGTCCCGACAAGTAAGTTTGGACCTTCCGAGACCTACAAACCAGTCCTCGAAATTTAATCCGCCAAAACATGCGTGTCGCTACCTTAATTGCTAGCCTTATAGGTTGTAGTAGCTTGGAATCCAAGCTACGCAAGGGAATCCGTGAGAGATAGTATTTTTGGGAATCCATCTCAAAGCTGATGACGAATTAGCTACAAATCTACCGGTCAACTCGGTGAGCGAGATAGGAAATCTCAAGCGTATGTTCTCCATCTGGTGTTAAAGGGACGGATGGTGTAATGACGCCGCTTTCCAGGCAAATGAAGTCCGGCGAGCCGAGGTCGCGGATTGAGTGGTCTTTGCCTGGATTCCATAGAACGGCTCCGGTGCATCCGCGTGTTTCGATTTTGATGTTGTGGTGATCCAGGCCTAACTCTACGTGCTCTTCGCTGTCCAAATAAACGCGGTCAAATGGAATGGGGTGGGGTTGTGAACTATCGATCTCGGTTTGCTCCGTTAGGCCCATCAGGTTATCTAGGTAGCGATTTCCGATTCCTTTAACCGTTGCCGAAGATGGGGCCTGGGTTGCCCAGTAGGTGTGGACCGCGAACTGAAACGGCGACTCGTGACCTCCGATATTGCGAACGGTTGCTTGGATATTCAGCTTTTCGGTGAGCTTATAGGTCAGCTCGCATTGGAACTCGGTGGGACCGTAGCCTTCAGCAGATGGCTGTCGAGTTGTCAATACGACGGCATTTTGGGATTCGTTGACTTTAGCGTCCCAAACGGTAATTCGGGCCTCGCCGTGCTGACCGTTTAGAGTGGTTCCCAAGGGAAGTAGGCTGCCCTTTCCAAAAAACGAAAAACAGATCGGTGCCCCTCCACGATAGGGCGTTTTGCCGTCGACCACGGCGCGCTCGGGGTTAGAAAAGATGATAGGAATCCCATCATTTGACCAGGAGAGGATTTGGCCACCAAAAGCAGATATCAAGACTTCATCGTCGCCGAATTTCAGTAAATAGGTCGGATCGCCGACCGAGTCGATTCCAGTGGTTACGCTCATTGCTTTGTCCAAATTCTAGCTGAAAGGAGCCTGACTGCCGAGCCTAATCCTTCTTAGGAATCATCATCGTCCAAAAGTCGTGGGGAGATTTACGGTCGATGGGAGTCATCACACGTTTGACTTCGCCTGGACGCAACTGGTCATAGCCAGCGATCTGCGGGGCGTAGTCGAACTTGGAGAATGGAGGATCGTAAACCCATTCCTGGAGAATCGCCAGAAGAGTTACCAGCAACAGTACGCGAAAACACCATCGGATGATCGCACTCCGGGCCTGCTGACTGAGGGAAAAGAGTCCATAGGCAAACACAATGTCGAGATAGAGGAAGTAGCGTTCGCCAACTCCAGGGCAGCCAAGCAGATTCCAGGATGCCTGAGAAACAAGACTCGCGGCCAGGCAATACAGCCCCAGCCATCCCAGAGCTCTCATAAATGCAGGTGCACGCCAAAGTCCAGCGACGATGACCACAATGCTGAATACCGCACACCCGAACTCCCGTAAATTTAGGTTCGGTGGGCTGACCGTATGGTAAGCATAGTGAAATCCCCGAGTCGTCCCGTAAAGGATCTGGTTAGCGAGTAGTCGGAACAACCGAGTTGCGCTCGCATCGCTGTTGATTCCACCACGTGGATGCTGAATCATGGATGCGGCCGTGATTGCAGCCGTAAGCGTCATGGCTACAAGGCTCATCCATTTAATTCGAGCGACTCGCGACCTCCTCCAAGTGATAAGCGCAAGGATGGGAGCAAACGGACCGGTCAGACCAGCAAGGGTCAAATAGATGCAATCGCCCAGGTTTGAGAGAGTTTTGCGACCGCGATCCGAGAAGAGAATGGCCAGACTTAGGATGGCCAGATACCACTGGCTGTGGGCAACATTTGCGAACAGTTCTGTCGAATTTGGGTTGCCAACAATGAAGAATGCAAGACCAAATCTAACAATCTTAGAGGGTAATTGCCCTGAAATTCGATGGGAAAGTAGGAAAGCGGCAACACCTGATTGGACGCCGATCGCAAGTAATTCGAGGAGAAGCGGGCCGAAACACAGGGGAAATGCGGCTGCCACAAGGGACAGGATTCGCGGGATAACGTGGTAGTAGGACGCATAATCTCGCGGGATGCTGTGAAGGCCGGTCAAAAATGCGGGCAAGTAGAACTCTTGTCCATCTTCGATATAAAACTGAGGATTCGCCAGCCAATAAAATGCTCGGCTGCATGCCAGAAGGAAAAAGAGCAGGAATGCGATCGTGAAATTGCCTTCAAGTAACTTCAGCGATCGGTTCAGACCGCGAAGAAGTGGCCTTGGGATATGCTTCGGCAGATCGGATTCTAGCTTTGTAGCAACCTTGTCAAGTTGATGAAAGCCCCGATCAATGGCATGTTCCCAAGATCGAAAGATGTGAGTTGGACCTTGAGACTTCATGCCGCGCAGAAGCCAGTATAGATGCTGACGCTGCGAGTTAGTATCCTGCGACCCAGACATCCCTTGAAGAGGTCCGTTTGACGTTGGTCATCAACGGTTAATTCCTGTTTATGGGGTTGTTGAACTACAATGATGCTTATGCGCGCCGTGCTTATTAGTTTGTCTCTCGTTGCCGTTGCATTTGCTCAGGTCAACCACGCCGAATGGCCGTCGACGAAAATTGAAAAGAAGCTCTATGCAAAGAATGATTTTCGAGGCAAGTTAGCGCCCAAGATCGTGGCAGAGAAGTGGTTAACAGGAAAGGAACCGGTCACAAAGGATAAGGTAATCGTCGTCGATTTCTGGGCGACATGGTGTCCTCCCTGTCGCGCAACGATTCCAGATCTAAATAAGCTGGCGGCGAAGTTCAAAAATGACGTCGTTGTAATTGGTATAAGCGATGAGAAACCGGAGGTTGTAGAAGCCTTCATGAAGAAGACAGAGATGGCTTACAACGTCGCCATCGATACCAAGAGCAAGAGCTCTGGTGCTCTGGGTGTGCAAGGTATTCCTCATGTAATGGTGATCTCAGCTGATGGTATCGTTCGCTGGCAGGGCTTTCCGCTAGACGACAAGGACCCGCTAACCGAAGAGGTTATAGCCAAGATCGTTGCCGCTAGTAAGGCTTCTGTTCCCCCTCCAATCAAGGGCAAGTAGTCTTGAATTCAGCCTAATCGGGTCTTACGCATAGCCTATGTCTCGGGAGGCTTTAGCTGCGAATCGTAGTAGCCAGTGTCAAGGTACGACTTGAGTTGAAACTCCACTCGCTGGATCGCCTTCTGAGCTCGTGCGGCAAGGGTTGATGTCACAACCGCCATAAAGTGGTTCGCAAACAGCAGTGCTCGCCCTGCAACGAGAGCCTCGAAATCGGCAATCGACATTCCATGGTCTTGGGGGACCGAGCCATAGCCTTTCCAAAATCGACGCTCGATTTCTCGACCGTTGGTGCTATGTCTGAGATAAAACATCGATTGTGCGGCGTCGATCATTGGCCAGGCTAGGACACAGTCATCGAAGTCGAACAGGTGGAGTTGTCCTTTCTCCAACTTGATGTTTCCAAGGTGAATGTCAAAGTGAGTGATTCTCGGTGAAGCTGTCGAGTGCCGTGCAAGTGCTTCGGTTGCCAACTGATAAGGACGGCAGAAAGCATCTGTTTCTGGAACCTGCCATTCCAATCCCTCAAGCACCGATTCCATGAGAGGCCGTGATGCCCCGTCTGGAAATTCAAACGTGGATGCACTTTGGTGAAGGCGTACCATCGTTTGACCTATGAGGAACCCTATCTTTGAGGGTGGATTACGATGAACATGTCGACCCAATGCCCATTCATAGAGAACCACCACGAGAGGCCCAGGGAAATATGGTGATTCGATGAGAACCAACGGCTCACCCTCTAGAGTCTGATGCGGGGATGGAACAGAGACTCCCGGATCACGAGACAAAACCTCAACCCAAGCCACCTCGCCGCGAACTTGTTCGACCGTTCTATCGGAGTTGACATTTATTCTGAGCGCAAAGACTCCGTGCGGAGTTGCTACTTTAAAGGTTGTGTTGTAAGCATGTTGGACCAATGTGAGGGTGAATTGGGATAACCCAAATTGGACCAGCGCCTGCCTTGCGACTTTGCGAAGATGAGCGACCTGCATGGCATGGGACAGTTCACTGAAGCCTAGGGAGGGCGAGGATGTGCTCATATGATCTAGGGATTAGCGTCAGACGGCCGTCTCATTTCTATCTGAATTCGCTTCATTGTAGCCATTCTTGCCTTATCGCCAGTTCTTACGTGGATCTCGCAATTCAAAGTAGTTAGGTATCCGAATGTTTTTAAATGCTGTTGAGTTAAGATTAGAATGGACCTGTTGTCATCGCTCTTGAGCACAACATCTTAACTTGCCAATGCCCATGAACATAGGGTCCCTAATTAAAGTGATAGGTCACCCTAAAATAATCCATCCATTCCTGTTTGCTGTGACTCATGGTCAATGACTCGTTCTTCAGGTGCTACTGCTTCATTATCGACGAGTTTGCACAAAAGGGCACGAACTGCCGTACGTTCAGCGTCAGTCAGAATTTGAACACGCTCGAAAAGCTCGTTTGGAGGAAGTCCTTTTAGGTGGCACATCACCGTATGAATTCGCTGACCTCAAATTAAGTGCTGGCATACACTGCCTTAACCGCCCAGGTCTCTTCACCCGAAGGTTCGATATTAAACATTGTAAGTAACAGGGACGCACTCGATCGACTTAGGACAATTCGCCATCCCCAGTCGCCGTATTCAGGAAAAGTGTAGTTACCCTTAATATCCAGTTCGCCAGACTCAAACCCTGTTCCCGTTAAGGGCATCATTGCTGTCGCTTGATGGAAGGAGTCTGTCCAAGCACCCGTTAGGCTGTCCGAATTCTCGTCACCCGCCAACACGATGCAGCCATATTGTGCTACTCCGTCGTGTGCCCACGTGTATCTCACGACGGCAAACGCTCCGTTCGGATCGGATTCAACAGTGAGTGTGGACTCACTTTCGAAAAGTTTCAGTTCATCGGGAGACTCAGACAAGTTCAGGAGTGACTCGCCTCTCCAAACCCCGACCATCGAGGTCACGCTATTGGGAATCGCCATGCATGAAAGTCTATCAAATGAATGGGTAAAACGGTGTTAAGTTATTAGGCCCAAGCCGGTGCAAAGGTCATTTTCGGAATCGATCTTTTACCCATTGGGGTACGGATGCTTCGCCAGTGACAGGCACCTTTTTAGCGATGGACCACCGATACAGCCATGAAAGGCCCCCTGAACCAACGTAAGTATTTGGTGTTCGATACGCTTTGTCTCTCATGGCTTGCTCCAGGGAAACAAAAGCATAGTGTTTGTCGCGAAAGATCTTGATGAGTTGTGGCATGACTCTTGCGTTCAACCGATTGGAGTGGATCAGCAAAATCTGAGCGCATTCGCGTCCGAATACTTTCATTGAGATGCCTTCAAAGTGCTCAACTAAGGATTTCCAGTAGGGAACATAGATCTGAGCGATTCGATTGGCCACGGTCAGATCTCGCGCGTTCATTGCTTTGTCGAAAACGGTCGCGAAATAGTATTCGTCACTATCAAAGGTCGCAGGCGCCTCGATCCAGTGGTTTTGGCGAAGGAAGTCGTTTAGCTCAGCCTTCTTCGGTGCATTCTTACCGTTGTTGAGATACGGAGCCCTAAAGTAGCGAGGTCTCTTTCCAGGGAAAATCTCCTTCAATTCAGCATCGGTTTCCAAAATTTCATATTCAAACTCGAGGTTTGAGGTCGTATCAAAATCTGCATGAGTCCACGTGTGATTTCCGAGTTCGGCCCCAGATTCTATCCAGCACCCATAAAGTTCGCGTTTCTGTTCGAGTGTGAAATGATTGGTCCCATTCCCTACAACAAAATCCACCGTAGGAATACCAGCCTGCCGGAGCGGTTGTAGGAGGGCTCTAGTGTTGTTTAGGATTGTCTTGTAGTCCTGTTTAGCACCGACATACGGCAAATCGTCTATGGTAATCGCGACCTGTCGACCGTGGCTCACGTCGGAACTGGATTTTTGTCCAAATGCGAAGAGTGCAATAAGGGTGAAGGCGAACACAGGAGGTAGGATAGGATTTGCGAGGAGAGCCGTCTCTGAGTTTTGGGTATTGGCTGGCGGCTACAGTGAACCGGGCAAAAAAGTTTGAACGAGATGTCAAACCCCGTCAGGACAACAAATACTCTTAATTGTGGCTAACTGAAGGGGGACCAAACAGGGGATAATCGACACATGAGCGACGCCGAAGTCAAGAAACCGGATGAGAAGAAAGACACCTATGCCATTCAACCGGAAGCGGATCCCGTTGTCACCGAGCATCGGCTTGGCGACCTCAAATACACGGCTACTGTAGGAATGCTCCCTTCGAAAGACGTCCTCGGCGAGGTCAAGGCAGGCATATTCTATACGGCCTATACCGTCCAATCGGAAATGCCTAGAGCCTTAACTTTTAGTTTTAATGGCGGACCAGGAAGCAGTTCCGTGTGGCTTCATCTTGGCGCATTGGGACCCAAGAGAGTCAAGCTTGGAGAAGAAGGCCAGGCCGTCAATGCACCCTATGAGCTCATAGATAATCCAGAATCTTGGCTTCCCTTTACTGATCTTGTATTTATAGATCCAGTTGGAACAGGCTTTAGCCGTAGTGTAAAGCAAGAAGATGAAAAGACTTTCTGGGGACTGAAGGGAGATGTCGACTCGATTGCTGAATTCATCCGAGCGTATTTGACGCGATCTGAGAGATGGATGAGTCCACTTTATATTGCAGGAGAGTCTTACGGTACGACCCGGGCCGCCGGCTTAAGTGACGCACTAATGGAGCGAGGTATTGGACTAAAGGGCCTGGTATTGATCAGCAGTATCCTGAACTTTCAAACCGCGCGATTTCAGAGGGGTAACGATTTACCTTTCATGCTTTTCTTGCCGACTTATTCGGCAACTGCCTACTACCATCACAAACTGCCGAGCGATCTACAAGAAAAGACGCTTGCAGAAGTATTGGAAGAGGTTGAGCAATTCTGCGATAGTGAATACTTGCTCGCGTTGAATCGCGGTTCGTCACTGCCAGCCGAAGAACGAGCGGCAGTTGCCGCAAAATTGGCTCGGTACACGGGCTTGGATCCCATCTATGTCGACCTCACCGACCTTAGAATTAATATACATAGATTCTGCAAGGAGCTTTGTCGCAAAGAGGGTCGTACTGTAGGACGACTGGATTCGCGATATAAGGGTATTGATGCCGTTGGCGTTGCGGAAAACCCCGATTTTGATCCAGCTACCGTTATTACCCCACCCTATACTCATTGCATTAACGACTATCTGCAGCGAGTGCTGGGTTACAAGTCAAACTTGCCTTACTACATCTTTAATCCCGACCGCTTATGGGCAAACTGGACATGGGGTGACGCAGGGGCGGGTTATCCAGATACGAGTGAGGCACTCCGCAAGACCTTGAGCAAGAATAACTTCATGAAAGTTTTCATTGCGAATGGTTATTACGACTTGGCAACACCTTATTTCGCTACCCGCTACACGCTTAACCACATGGGGCTCGATCCAAGTCTCTTGAGCAATGTCCAAAATGGATTCTATGAATCGGGCCACATGATGTACGTGCACGAAAAAGAACTGGCTCAGTTGAAGACTGATGTACAGAAGTTTTACGCAGAGTGACTTTCCATTAGAAAATCGCCCTCCATCGACAGTCAGCCGAGGAGGGCGACTAGGTTCTCCTTACTTCACCGTAAGGGCAGCCGTTGGAATCGGAGCGGAATAGATTCCGTTTCCCCTAAACGTCCAGCCAATGGTGTAATTTCCACGACCATTAATCGTGTAGGGAACCAGGTTAATGGTTGCCTTTGCTATCCCTTGACTGTTTGTGTAGTAAGTTCCTAGCGGAACAGAGTACGTCGAATAGAGGATCTCTAGATCGACGGGCTGGCCCGCAATCGGTTGATTGCCAAAATACGTTACTAGCTTCGACTGCACGGAAACGCTCTTTCCAAAGGTACCAGTTGCGCTCGTGGTTACTATCGAAGTCGCGACTCTTCCGTTGATCAGGGCATAAGCGCTTACGGCCAGAACAACAAAAATGCTAATGGCAAGGATAAGTTTGATTTGCTTCATGGTTCCACTCCATCTGCGATGTTGGGAGTGTGCGCACCACTCCTTGAGTTGACGAATCGCTCAAGCAATGGCGTCCCAAAGATCGAACTCACAGAAGGAAACGGATACTTATCCTTCAATTTCCGAATTCCTGATCGAGTTGTAACGCTCAGAGAGAGGAGTCTAGGTTCAAGGAGTTCTTTATAGGGGCAAGAAGTACCGCGTAGTTATGCCACCGATTGATCGACTTTCGGTAAATTGGCTGTCTTACTTGCCAAAGACTTGGAGTGTTAACAGGCCGGCGGTTGAATTCGGCGCCTAAACACCGGTCATTCCAATCCAAGTCAACGAATTGGATCATCTGTCTAATGTTAAGCTCAGGATCTGAAACGAGCGATTCATAGTCGACTTCTAAGAATGTCGAAACTGGAAGGATGGAGCGCCAATGTTCCATCAATCGTAAGTACTGCCGATAAGCCAAAGCGATATTGTCTAGACTGTGTCCAAAGTTCGGAGCCTGTCGGAAGGGCGTAGTGAAGATAGAAAGGCACGTATCAAGTGGGTGTCGCCGGCAATGGATGATCCTCGCATTCGGATAAGCCCTTAGGACAGTGTCGAGCGCCTGATAATTGAGAGGCATCTTGTCAACGATACGGTCCGCAGAAATGGAAACTCGGTCCAATTCGGCTTCATATCCAAGTACATGCGACTCAACGTTTTGGCCCGAATGCATTGCCTTTATCCAATAGGGAAGTTCTCCGGCCGATTCAATTTCGGGATGGCGGGTCAAGATTTGTTCAACCAAAGTCGTGCCCGAGCGAATCATGCCGACTACAAAGATCGGACGATCACTGAAGGAACTCTCCGCAACTGGGGCGAGACTCTCGAATGTAGGAGCATTTGAGATGAGCGCAGAAACTTTTTCTAGTTCTGCCATTTCGTCGTAGCGCCCACCATGGCCGACAAGGCTATTAAAAGCAATTTCGTTTGCGAGTTGAAAGTGCTTGGAAGCAAGATCATATTCGCCAAGGTCATCAGCACCCTTACCCACACCATAGTGAAGTAAAGCCAGATCGGTCCGAGGGACCGCGGCATCCTGAATGAGGGCTTCCATGTCTTCCATTAAGTCTCGATCCTCGGACTCGATTCTTTTGGAGTAGGCGAGGGCAAAGTAAGCGGGGGCGAGCTTTGGCTGTAATTTTATGGCTGCTTTGAAGCAGTTGGCGGCCTCGTCAAATTTACCGTTTAGCTGATGAACGCGGCCCAGCATCCGGTGCACATTGGCCTCCTTGGGATTGAGGAACAAGGCAGCACGAGCAATCGCCTCCGCTTCGTCAATTTGCCCCAAATCCGTTAGTGCTTGAGCGAGATTCAATCGGATCGGAATGGACATTGAATCGAGCTTAAGGGCGTGTCGCAGAACTATAACTGCTTCTTGCCAAGCACTGGCCAGACAAAGTAGGTGTCCCAGCTTAGCATGTAAAACCGGCACGGTAGGATCGAGTTCCAAAGCTTTCCGGATAGATTCAATCGCCAAATCCAATCTGCCTGAGGCCTGATGAGCCAAGGAAAGATTGAAGTAAAGATTGGGCAACGTTGGCGACAAAGCAATCGCTTTACTAAACCACCTCAGAGCGACGAGCGGGTCGATGCCAAGATTGATTTGGCCAAGTAAGTTCAGGACTCCGACATCGTCGGGTATGCACTCGATGGCACTGTGACACAAGGCGTCAGCGTCGACTAATCGTCCAGCTTTGAACGCTTGTAGTGCCTTGTCATGGAGTGCGTTAAAGGAGTCGAGAGAACTCGACTCCTTTGAATTACCGCTCATTAGGAGAGCTTACTTCCTTCACGGATTTTGTTTTTTTTGCTTAATGAATTTGGGGACGCCTAACTTTGGCGTCCCTTCTGGAGGTGGAACGTCATGACTCGTATCTTTTCCAGAGCACCCTACGAGGATGCTCGCAACGAAACAAGTTAAGGCAACCCACTTCAGCATTACTGGCAAGCCTGAATAGACCAATCGCACGGTTTTGTGCTATTCCATTTCCGCAATTTGGCGTGACCGTCGCCATACACGGTGTTGAACCCATTAGAGTGCCTGGCCCTAACGTAGTAACCGGGCAGATTAAACCCAGATATCGATTGGTTTGGCTTGTGATTGGTGTATCGCTCCCATCCGTAGTCAACATTTCGATCACTGCCTGATACGTCTGTCCAGTCGCCTTCTGCAATCCAGATTGCATTGGCTGGCTGTTCTACTTCTGACTCGGAAACGGGATCTCCATTCCAGTATGCATATGGATCTGTGCCGTGCGTGTAACCCGTTTTGCCGTTTGCGTTAAACGAAGGATCAACCTGGTTGGCGTATGGCCATGTCTCGATGTTGTTCCAAGTCCAACTCACGCGGAGCATGCCTTTTGGAGTGGAAGTTGTATTGCCTGGATCAGCTGGCTGACCATTGATGTAAGCCGCATAGCCAAAATTCATGTAGTCCTTACTTGGACAGACAAGCATTTCGTAGCTCTTGATGTAGGGCTGAATGATCTGATTCCAGTAGAGCAGTCCGACGCCATCTCCAAACCATGGCGCCGACCACGTTGGGTCGTAGCTGCCATAGCTAGCTGGGACGTACATGTTATCGTTGTCGTTCGCGTACATCATTGCGGACAAACCAGTCTGCTTGGCTTGGGTGAGACAAACGGTCTTTTTGGCCGCTTCCTTTGCCTGGGCAAACACAGGGAAGAGGATGGCTGCGAGAATTGCGATGATCGCAATAACGACCAGCAACTCGATCAGAGTAAAGGCTTTTTTGTTTTTTGTCATGAGCTTTATGTAGAGCTTCCGGATCTTATGAATAGACTCTATTTGAGTCTATTAGAGGAAGCTAAAATAGCTCTAAAAGTTGGTGCAGCCTCGGCCATGCTAATTCTAATGCAAGTCTTGTACGTCAAGCAGGTCACCCAACCACTTTTCATAGGGCTTCCACTTCTGAAGTGAAGTCTTGTAGACAGGCTGTCGAGCCTGCCATTTGCTTGGCGTCCTAATACTTGAATCGTTGTGTTCGTGCTGTAGGCAGGAGTCGCTCCACTCCAAATCACAATAGCGAATGAGTTCTCGAGCATGGGCTTCTTTGTCTGCAACGATGTCTTCGTAATTGACTTCCATAAACACTGACTTGGGCAAGACTTGCCGCCAATGCGCCATTAAGTCGAGATACTGTCGATAGTTGAAAACGATGTTTGAGGCGTTGTAAGCGAAATTTGGACCTTGACCGAGGAATGTGGTGTAAATGGAAAAGCAGGTATCCAAAGGTTGACGCCTTAAATGGATGATCTTTGCGTTTGGAAACACCTGATGGATGAGGCCCAAGTGAGCATAGTTGAGCGGCATCTTGTCTGTTATATGTCGTGCGGAACTATCGACTGAATCAAGAACCTGCAGGTAATTATTGGCAAGTTCTTTTTGGTAGCTTTCCTGCGAACGGATATCACGCAACCTTCTGACCTTGTCTGCTTCTCTTAGCCAAAAGACAGGTTCGCCCGCCGATTTCACTTCCGGATGACTCGATAATATTTGGTCAAGCAGGGTAGTACCAGAACGAATCATGCCAACTATGAAGATCGGTTTACGGCTGTCGCTTGCTCCCTGAATACTTGTACCTAAGAAATCTTTAGTGAACTTGGCCTTCGATTCAGTGGCGAGTGCTTCGATTTCTCGTCGATCATAAGGTCGCCCTTCGTTGTAAAGCTGAAATGCCTTGGCATTCGCCAAATGGAAATATTGGATTGTCTTCTCGTAATCCCTTTCTTTTTCGAATGCTCGTGCGAGAGCGTAGCAGAGGTAGGTCTGACCTTTGAGATCCAAGTCGTCTGAGTCCACGAGCTCTTCAGCTGCGGGAATCCACGATAAGCCGTCAAGTTCAAATGACTTTGCTTCCGCTAGCCCGTAGTAGGCTACTCCTTGCTGCGGTACCGCCTGTAATGATTTTTGGAAGCAAGTAATCGACTCTTTAAATCTACCTTCTTGCTGGAGCCAAAGTCCAAACGAATTGCCTGCAATGGGGAACGCATCCGAAACTTGTCCATAGATTTGCTCGGCAAGTTTTCGGTTCCCAACGTATGCATTCGCAGCAGCAAGCGCAGTCTGGATTTGGAAATTCGCGGGATGAAACTTGGAGGCGAGGTTAAGTACTTCGACGACCTCGTTCCGGGCATCCAGAATCTCCAAGATTCTGACCAACTCCAAATACGCTTCAACTCGAGATGGTTCAAGCCGAATGGCTTCCCTAAAGGCATCGCGTGCCTTGTAGATTCGATCGAGTTTTGACAACGCTAACCCGAGGTTGAAATGGTACACCCCCCTTCCTGGATCGACTCGCGCCGCCACATCAAAGGCAGTCAATGCTCGTTTGGCATCGTTCATGGTCATAAGGCAAAGACCGAGTTCATTTTGAACAATCGGGTTTCGAGGATCGGCGCCCAGAATGGTCTCGCAAAGTTTGGCTGCACCTTGAGGGTCACCTCCATTTTTGTGAACAAGGGCTTGCCAGTAGAGAGCTTCTCCTCGACTGGGCTCTTTTTTTAGAACTTTTAGGATGTGGTTCTCCGCTTCTTGCCATCGACCCGTTCTTCCCAGGAGCATTCCCAGCAAGAAATGCGCTTCCGTGTGGTCGTGGGCTTGAGCAAGCAGCTTTCGAAGGTCGTTTTCGCATTCGTTGACTCTGCCCGTTTGAAAGGCAGATGCTGCGGATCGGAAAAGGGCTTCGATTGGGTCGATAATGCTAAATCTCCGCGAAGTACAGGCTATGGCTGAATGACCTGCTTTGCATAGTATGGAAGGTCACCCCGAACCTTAGCTTTCGAAGCGAATCATCATAATGTTTGAAGGTGACCTACATGAATGGAAAGAGCGGTACAGATCTCATTAGCGAAATATCGAGCACAGAGGTGCCCCACGGTACATGTGCTTACTGGTGGCTAGGTCAGCATGGATTCGTCATCAAGCTTGGTGAAGTGATCCTGTACATTGACCCCTATCTTTCAGACAGTCCGGCCCGCAATGTCGAGCCCCTGCTCAATGCTGATTGCGTCACCCATGCTGATGTGTTCATCGGTACACATGATCATTCGGATCATATCGACCGACCAGTCTGGCCAAAACTAGCAACCGCCTCTCCCAAATCCGTTTTTCTTCTTCCAGAACGCGTCCGGAAATCAGTAACTGACGATATGGCAATGGAGCCTAGCCGGTTGGTTGGGCTCAACGACGGGACGTCGGAAACAATTTGCGGAGTTAAAATTACTGCCGTTCCGGCTGCACACGAGTTGCTTTCGATAGACCCCGAGAATGGGCTCCACGAATTCTTAGGGGTGATCATTGAAGGTAATGGAGTCTGCATTTATCACGCTGGAGATACGACGATTTATGAAGGAATTCAAGCCAAACTTAGACATTGGAAGCTGGATCTTGCATTCTTACCGATCAATGGCAGGGATGCCAAGCGTCTCCAATCCGGCTGCATCGGCAATATGACGTATCAAGAAGCGGTGGATCTGGCGGGATCCATTCGACCAAGTCTGACTGTGCCAACTCATTTCGAGATGTTTAGCGGGAATACGGAAGATCCTTGCCTGTTTGCATCCTATATGGATGTTAAGTATCCGGGATTGTCTTACAAGATTCCGGTCCATGGAGTTCGGGAGTTCACCGGACAATAAAGGAATGGGTACCGGTAAGCAAACCGCTTTTCACGAGGAGAGCAAGTTGAAAATTCTGGTAGAGGTCGCAGTGATGGAGTCCTGGCCCCAAATGGGTTTGAGCGACAGATAATAAAAAGAAGAAACCGCCTAAATCGGCGGTTTCTCCTTTGCTCATGGAATGCCCCACAGAAGGGCTTTAAAGTTTGAAGCCGATGCTCAAGTCGAGAACGGGGAAAGCGCCGTTGACATCGCCAAAGTAACCTGAACCTTTGAAATAGCCAATTCCTGCGCCAATTCTCCAACTGATCGATTCGTTGAAATTGCCAACATACGAAACCAATGCGTTTGCGGCGACGCCAGCACCAAGATAACCAACCCTCCCGGTGTACATCAGTCCAGTCTTTCCGTTCGAGTACATGTTATAGGCTGCGCCTAATCCGCAAAAGCCGAAGATGCCAACTTCAAAGGACGTATTGGTGTTGCTTGGTAGCTCGTAAGATAGCTCGGAAAGGATCCATAAGTGACCCTTTGGCTTGTCATCAGCAGCAAGAGCAGATGTACCCAAGGCTAAGCAAGCTGCAAATATTGGAAGTTTTGAATTTTTCATAGAGAGACCTTGAAGAAGTGGTCGCATTCATGATAGAACTCACACCGTAACGAAAGCGTAACGGTCAAAGGCCACCTATTGTCAAACGTGCTTATGAGTTATTTAATGCGTTTTGTCGAAGATTTCAGCCGCGGTTCAGTCACATAGGAAAATAGGGGTGCTCTGGTCGTTGTTAATTGAAGTCAGCAAAATCAGCCGTTATTAAGCGAGAAGATGGCTGGCAGTCCATCTACAGCCCATGATCTCTACAGTCGCCAAAATCTCTATACAACTGCTTGGGCGACCCCAAGCGGTAGTAGAAGGCACGTCGGTAAGACTTAGGTCCATTCGGTCATGGGGCGTCTTGGCTTCGATTGCACTCTCGACCAGAGGTATTTCAAGGGAAGATTTGGCCCTTCGATTTTGGCCGAATCAACTGGAGCCTAGGGTCCATCTTAGGCAATCAATAAGCTCGATTCGTACAGTGTTTGGCGCGGAATCCATTCGAGCTAATGGCGACATGCTCCATTGGCAGCCATCGCTGCCCATCGAAATCGATCTAATGGAGTGGTTTGATTTGCTGAAAGCCTTGCCAACAAACATCGATTCCATGGAGATTGTGCTAGAAAACTCGGGTCGTATCTTCCTAGAAGGCCTAGATCAGGAAGCAGATTCAGACGGTTGGCTTGAAGGTATTAGGACTTCCCTATCTCGCTCCGAAGCTCACATACTAAACGAATATAGCTTAGTTCTAGAGCGTAAATCGTCGTATCGAGGTAGCTACCAGGCTCTGGCACGATCCCTTGAATTGTGGCCCCAAAATAGTTGTGCCTGGGAGCGAATGTTCCACCTCGGTGGACTCGCAGGGATAGATCAGGCTTTTAGGACCGGCGCATCCAACTCAGATTTGGATGAGTTCGTAGCTCACATCAATAGCCTCGCCATCCAGGATCTAGTGCCCGCACCATCGGAAGCCAAAGCTTTTCGCACGTCATTTGCTATTAAGCGCTCCAAACTTGGCCCAGAATCCAATGCAAGCCTCGTACGGGCCAGTATTTTTCCTCAGTGTTTTAGTGCTGAAGAGGCCTTTAAGATCGCCCGTATTCCAGAGGAATCTATCAACGAGTGGAAGCGAGGTCAGCTTGCTTGCTTCTCTAATGGTCGAATTCATCTTGCTAAGCCCATTCGCGAAATTCTGATATCTGAATTGCCACAAGACGAATTTGACAGGCTTTCACGTCGACATGCGAAATATTTCTGCAAAAAACTCTCGATGTGGGAGCATGGTTCTGCGGAGGTTACACAAAACGAAGCGAACCTGTCTTTCGCACTGGAAACCTTAACGAAAGGGATACCCACTGTAGAATCTTTGCAATTCTGGCAGCTACTTTCGGAGGTTGGGCTTGAGCATGTCCGCCAACCATTTGAGCAGTGGCTTCTGGATGTTGCAGCCCAGCACGAGCTATCCGCTGATCTTAAGAAGGGAACTCTTGTTTCCGCAAGTTTGATTGCAATCGACCAAGGAAAGCCTTGTTATGCTCTTGAGCTGCTGTACAGCTACGTTTTCGACGTAGCCAAAAATGGAGGCGATTTTGAGGACATCTATAAGGATTTTGCATTCGCGTATCATCATTCCGGAGATCGAAACAATGCCTTGACGTTTGTTAATCGTGCCATTTGTTGGGCGGAAAAACAAGGATTTCAACTTGAACTAGCGTCAGCTTATCGGCTCAAGTCCGAGATCCTGCGGGAGAATCTAGATTTCCATGGAGCCCTAAATTCGGCCATGGCCGCCCAAAGCGCGCTACTTAAAATGTCAGTTCCTTCGAGCCTTTACGAAGCTTCAATCCAATTCGATCTGGCTCTTTGCTATGAATTGATGGAAGAAATACCTGCAGCTCAAAGTCACCTTAAGCAGTCGCTCGAACTGCGCATGGAATGTCACGATGACCACGGTGTTGCAGATTGTCTCAAGGCTTTATCTCGAAACTATCTGATCGGGAACCAAGTTGCTGAAGCATGGGCAGCCATCTCATTTGCAATATCAATCTATGAGAAACTCGAGAAACCAGCCTCAAAGGCTGCCGCAATGTTGGAAATGGGTGACGTTCACGCTTCTAGAGGTCGGCCAGATTTGGCGAAAGCGTGCTACGAGCAGGGGAAGGATTTCTGGCAGAACATTCCCCGAGCGTCTTGGATCGATCGATTTGAGATTCGCCTGGCTAAACTCCGAGCCAGCCAAGTTGAATGTGAATACGCTACTGTTTGAATCCGCCTAGTTCTGAGCACGAACTGAAATTCTGCTGGGGATTATCACCGTGGCTGGGTACACCAATGATTCGAATTCCCGAAACAAGAATGGGCTCGAATTTCATTTCAAAACTGGCTCCGTTAGTAAGGCCACCGTTGGAAATCGCGGATGTTTTCGGATAGGATTTCAGCACTCCAAATGGCTCCCATTTCCCCTTTGGTGATCGCAAAATTTCAATCCTCGGATTACCTTGAGACGTATCGAACCAACCGCCATCGTGAAAACTCTGTCCGTGCCGAAATACAATTCGGCTGATTAAGATGGGTTGTGAAATCTCGACTGCATACCAATCTTCGGCGGCACGACTATTGTTGAACGTGTTGCTTGTAGTTGAGGAGTCTCCATCTGCAATGGAATCGCCGACATTCCCTAACCTCGATTGCATTTCTTTGGCACCGACGAAAGAATCCAACTTCCCCATTTGATTGACTTGGGTGTTCAGCCAAACCGAGTAGCGTGACTGGTTCTTTCCCGCAAGGAAATAGGGAAGCAATACAAGTTTGACCTTGTGCCTTCCAAACCCTCCGGCTGGAAAGCTCTCTGCTTCTAAGGTCAGAGATTGAGAATCTTTTCGCTTGGGAACTGCTTGCCCGACGCTTATCTTTTCAGACGCGGACACTCCCGAGGCAGTGTAGTTCGCAGCATAAACGAGTGGGCCACAACTGTAAGCTACAAATCCAGCCTTATTGCCCGAACCCTTGAACGTTTGTAGAGGCATCGGAAGGCGGAATGAGACTAGATCTCCTTTTCTCCAAGTACGACGGAGCGACAAATATCCCTTTGAGGTATCGGCCTGAACGTGCTTTCCATTAACCAGGATATTCGGTTGAGAAGTCCAGGCAGGAACTCTCAGCCGAAGCGTGACAGGTCTGCTATTGCCACGTTCAACGAGCAACTGAATCTTTCCGTCCTCTGGAAATTGAGTTGACTGAGAGATTCTTATTGATCCAGAGTAAGTGGAACTTCCGAAGAGATTGACGTCAATTCCGTCGATCCGCTTGCCGTAGGCGATAGAGGGAATCAATGCAATACCCCTCGGTCCGCTAGACAAGCAGCAATTTGTTTCCATTCCTGGATGCCTAACCCCGTCAAGGGGAGAGTAATAGCACCATGCTGCTCCGTCTTCTCGCTGAGAACCGAGCAGATGGTTGTAGACAGATCGTTCGATCTCATCGACAAATCGAGCGTCTCCAGTAATTCGATAGAGTTCGTTGTTGAGTTGTATCCAAGTTACGGTCACGCAAGTTTCGCCGACGTTATCTCCATCGCGATCTGGCTTATTACCGTCCTGAGTCCAATGCTCGTGAGAACTTCCCGTCCCGGTTATATACAAGCGATTCTTGACAATATCGTTCCAGGCAACAAGAGTGGGCCGTAAGTAACGTGATTCGCCAGTGGCCCGATAGAGCTCGGCTAAGCCGACTAAATTGGAAAGCATTTCGTAGGCTTTGCCATTGGCTGACTTGGCTACTGAGCCCGTAGTTAACAAATCGCGCTCAAGGTGAGATCCACCAGGTTCGTTATAGCTCTCAACGATCCGCTTAGCAAATGCCAGGTAACGAGGGTTCTGAGTCTCTTTGTAAAGTAGCACTACCGGCTCTAACACACTCGTCGAAGCCATACCCATGTGGGTTCCCGCTTGCGAAAGGAGTTTCCGACCCGGGGCAAATGTCCTATCGAGTAAGTCAGCAATTTTCTTGACCGATTCTATGGCCTTTGGATTTTTGGTCGCATGATAATAAGCAAGCAATCCAATCATGCAGTACTTGTGAACCCAGACGTCCCAGTCCGCATCGGTGGCCAAACCGAATCGTTGGCCAAAAAGATACGTTCCCATATATCCATCGCCTTCTTGAGTTGCCATTAGCCCGTTTGCAACCCGATCCAACTTGGCTCGAAGCGCCCGGTCATGGTGAGACTCGTAAGTAAGGGAAGCTGCATGGAGCCACTTGCCAACATGCTCGCCTATCCATGCTTGCCGTCCCGGGTGATGCCTAAATCCGGCAAGTAATTCGTCCTCATCGACACTAGGGAGCCTGGCGTGCTCACTCGCTGCATAGCGCTGACCCAATAGTCCGCCTAAGGTCACTTCCGAAACTTTGGCAGGTAAGACGGCATCTTCAACCTGGGTGGATTGGAGAGTCGATTGGCGAGCGAGAACGATGAGTGCAACCAAGGCAACCATGGGGCGAGGATACCCATGAGGCTTGCCTTGGTTGGGTTTGAAAGTGCTTCAAGTGTTATTTGCCGACATGTGCCGTGCGAACCATTCGATCGAAGTAGCCTATCATTTCCGTGGCTTTCTTGGGATCAGAAATAGATACGTTCAAAGCGATTGCTTCCCCTTTTTCGTTTTTCAACAGGACGAATCGTCGCTTTGCAAATCCGGTTTCGTCAGCGACCTGAAAGCTGCACATCTCGTAACCCGATTTTGTTTTGGACAGCTTGAACGGAGTGGGGTTTCCTTTTTCTTGCCGCAGGATGAAGAACAACGAAGTTTTGTAGAGTTGATCCCAGGATTGTTTGGTTACTCCAGCCGTCATCACACCAAGTTCGGTTGCTTCGTTTCCTTTCAATATAATGCTTCGAGCTCCCCACGGAGTCTGCTCACCAACCGTCCAAGCTTTTGGAATTTCAATTGCATAGGCATCTGTCTTTACGCGCACAAACCCGTCCTTTAGTGGTTCCACTGTCGGGGTGGGGCCTTGTCCCATAAATGATAGGGCCAAGAGGGCTAAGGCTTGGGTTATAAGTGGCATAGATTCGACTACGAATTCTAATGCTAAAATATCAGCCTATAATGATGTATTCGCATCGAACCTAGCATTTATTCGAGCAAAGAGCAGGAATCACGAATCTAGGTTCAAGGTCAATTAGGCTCTTGACCCCTAATTACCAAAGGAATTTTGACCAAGAAGAAAACGAATCCTCGGATCAGGTCTAGATTTCGGCGGCCTTTGGATCAAGTGCCTTCAAATGGAGATACTTTAGTTTCATGAGCCTCTCCGAATTTCAGTCCTTTGAAACTTTGACACTTCATGCTGGTCAAAGCGTTGACCCGACAACCAAGTCGCGTGCTGTACCCATTTATCAGACAACTTCTTACGTGTTCGACGATACCAGTCACGCCGCCCGGCTTTTTGGCTTGCAGGAATTCGGCAACATCTACACGCGAATCATGAACCCGACAACGGACGTGTTTGAGAACCGAATTTCTCAGCTCGAAGGGGGAACACATGCGGTCGCTACGGCAAGTGGGCAGGCGGCAGAGACCCTAGCCATCACGAACATAGCAAGTGCTGGAGACGAAATTGTTGCTTCTTCTTCCCTTTATGGCGGCACGTACAATCTGTTTCACTACACGTTGCCCAAATATGGAATCACGGTCCGGTTTGCGGATGCCTCAGATCCTTCAAGCTTCGCAAAGGCAATAAACGACAAGACGAAACTGATCTATGGTGAATCTGTGGGTAATCCACGATTGGACACCTTTCCCTTTGAAGAGGTTTCGGCAATTGCAAGAGCGAACGGTCTTCCTCTTGTGATTGACAATACGCTACCGACTCCCTATTTGCTTAAGCCATTCGAACACGGTGCAAACGTTGTCGTCCATTCGGCAACCAAATTCATTGGTGGACATGGAACGGCAATTGGCGGTGTCGTCATCGATGGTGGCAACTTCGACTGGGGGTCAGGAAGATTTCCTGGATTTACCGAGCCTGACGGCTCCTATCATGGACTGAAGTTTTGGGATGTCTTCGGCAATTTTCCAGGTTTGGGGAATGTTGCTTTTGGTATTAAAGCAAGGGTTTCGGGCTTGAGAGATACCGGCGCTGCCATTTCCCCATTCAATTCGTTTCTCCTACTGCAAGGTTTGGAGACACTTCATTTAAGAGTTCAGAGGCACTCAGAAAATGGTCAAAGAGTGGCTGAGTACTTGCAGGCCCATCCTAAGGTGAAGTGGGTGAACTATCCGGGCCTTGAAGGATCGACCTATCACGAACAAGCCGTCAAATATCACTATCGTGGTCTCTACGGGGCGATTATCGGATTTGGTATTGAGGGCGGAACAGAAGCGGCTCAGTCATTTATCGACAAACTCTCAATCTTCTCTTTACTGGCTAATGTGGGTGACGCAAAATCTTTGGTCATCCATCCAGCATCAACTACACATCAACAACTGAATGTTGAGGAGCAGTTGGCCGCAGGAGTAACGCCCGATTTCATCCGACTTTCGGTTGGACTCGAGAATGTCGACGACCTTATTAGAGATCTCGCAATTGCTCTTGGTGAGTAAATTCGATCGCTAAGGCGTCAAGTGCCTGGCATTTGACGCCTACGTATGTGTCTCTATAGGTCGCTCCAGAATAGAATCATCATTCTCGGCCCGGGTAAGGTCAGAAAACAGTGATTTACCCTGTTTTGGTAGCCGCAATGTTTTCGGTGCAAACCCAGATGACCAGCCTGAGTAGCGATAGTTTGAATATCAAGATCGATGGTGCAGGATACGTTCGATCAATTGTGATTCAAGGTGGCGAGAGTGTCGCACCGGAACAAGCACTCTCTCCAATCCTTTCTCTTCGCGTAGCTGGACATATACTTCTGCCAACCCGAGCGGATTGGGACGCCAAGAAGTCGATCCTAAACCTTAGCTACGACGGTCACGTTGCGAACGTCAAAGTTGCATCGAAGAAAACCCACCTAACACTTGAACTGGTGAAGGTTCAACCCATGGCGGATGTAGAACTGGCCATTTGGGGTCCCGTGGCGACTACTTTGAAAGGATCTATTGGCGAAACGATTGGTGTCGTTCAAGGGAATAAATACGCATTCGGTCTGCAAGTGCTTAACGCAAAAACACTTGGCGGATTTCCTAACACGGAGGACGACATAGAGCCTTCCTATGACATCTTCGAAACCGGAAATCTCGTAGACATGAACGACAAAGATGCGTCGCGCGAGAACTACCGAGGCGACACCGCAAAGCCCTCAGAATTTGGCTCCGTGGTTCAGGCATACACGCGGAATAGGTCGCAGACGAGGACTATTTCTAATTGGGGACATCCGTATTACACAGCTCCAGCCTATCGTGACGGCGGAGTCATTGGTAGCAAGATCGCCTTATTTGGCAGTGCGTCGCAAGATGCGCTACCCATCATCGGACAAATCGAGGTTGCCGAGGGTTTGCCTCATCCCTTGATCGACGGTGTCTGGGGCAAGGTTAGTCCCATAGCTCGAGAGTCCTACCTCATCATGGGATTTGACGCCAAAAATCTGGACGAATGTCTGGCGATCACGCAGGCAGCAGGCCTCAAATACCTTTATTCCGATAGCTGTTTCGACAAGTGGGGCCATTTCCACCTGAACGCCAAAGGGTTTCCGAAGAACTGGGAAAGCATGAAGGAGTGCGTTTCACGAGCCAAGAGGCAGGGAATCCGATTAGGCGTGCACACACTCTCTAATTTCATTACCACCAACGATCCGTATGTCACTCCGATTCCTGATTCCCGGCTAGCAGAAGTTGGCGCTAGTAAAGTGACGCGTCACGTTAAGTCAACGGACAAGGAAATCGAAATTGAAAGCCCTAAGTTCTTTAACCAGATGTCCAACAACACGTTACGGACTGTACGAATCCGGAACGAACTCATCCAGTACGAATCCGTGTCAACCGCTGCTCCTTGGAGACTAATCAACTGTAAACGCGGTGTTTTTGGTACAAAGGCAACGTGGCACCGAGGTGGCACAAGAGTTGCAAAACTCATGGATCACGGTTATCAAACGTTCCTGACCAATGCTGAACTTTCTATCGAAGTGGCCCAACGAATTGGGCATTTGTTTAACCAAACTGGATTGCTCCAGCTGTCTTTAGATGGTTTGGAAGGGAACTGGTCCACCGGGATGGGGCAATACGGAAGAACACTTTTTACGAAAAGCTGGTACGACGCGCTGGACCCTCAATTGAAGGGTGAAGTTATTAACGATGCCAGCAATCCTGGAGCATTCAATTGGCATATTTACACGCGGATGAACTGGGGAGAGCCTTGGTATGCAGGGTTTCGAAAGAGCCAAACCCTTTACAGGCTTAAGAATCAGCATTATTTCCGGCGCAACTTAATGCCCGGAATGTTGGGTTGGTTCGAACTGACATCTGAAACTACCCTGGAAGATATGGAATGGCTTCTGGCGCGAGCAGCCGGGTTTGATGCCGGTTTTTGCATAACAGCAAATCTAGGTTCCCTAGCTAGAAATCCCAGAAAAACAGAGATCCTTGCAGCAGTCAAAAGCTGGGAATCGGCCCGGCGCTTACATGTCTTTCCAAGCGAACTGTTGGGGAATCTTCAGGATATCAACAAGGAATTCGAGTTAGCCAATCCGGCTAAGGACTCCTGGTTGTTAACGCCCGTCTCGTCGGTCAAGTTTTCTGTGACAGACGGTCCATCGACCGGAGAAATCAACTTGATGGAGAATAGAACGAACGCAAAGCTAATTGTTCAAGTACCTTCCAAATCTAGCGTAACGGACTGGGATGTGAAAATTGACGGAGAACAAGCAAGGCTGACTTGGCCCTCCCGAGTCGATGAATACAGCATCTTGAACTTTGATCTTTCGAAACTATCTCCAGGAAAACACACGGTAAGTGTTTCCTGTAAAAGAACTGGAATCCCAGGTGCTCAGGTGGATTGCGAATTAAGAGCTCCTTCTGGCAAATCCATTGAACTTAAGCCTCAGGATTTGTGATCCACTTGATAAGGAAACTCCCCCAAATGATTACGGTAGGCTGAATGACGATATGGTCCATTTAAGCCCGCCCGACTTGACCTTCGACTCACTAGATGATGTTCTCAATTCGATTGGGGCGGCGGGTGCAAGAGTGTCTGCCATTGAAGCGTCAGAAGGTTCTGCTGGGAATATTTCTGTCCTCTATTCGTGGAAGAACGGCAGCGATTCCCGATTTAGCGAACGATGGGTTATGCCGTCTCCCTTAGAAGTTCCAGGGCTTTCTGGAGCTTGGCTTGCGGTTACGGGTTCTGGGAGGAGGCTTCGCGAAGTCGAGTCTTCAATCGGGGCGAACGTTGCACTTGTTGAGGTCCTTGAAGGTGGCAAAGAACTGGCGGTTTACGGCAGTCCAGACCGACTTTATCAAAAACCGACTTCTGAACTGAATACCCATTTGGCTCTTCACGAAAGACACGCATCACCCGGTGGACCTATTCATACCGTGCTCCACGCACAACCGCTTCACCTTACTTACCTGAGCCATCTTTCCGGATACCAAAGCGCCGAAGCACTGAACGCACGGCTGTTGCGATGGCAACCCGAATTGATCCTCCAACTTTTCGACGGCATAGGAGTGGCACCCTTCCTCATTCCAGGGTCATCCGCATTGCAGGAAGCGACACTTAAGCTCTCGGATAGGCACCGGGTCGTCATTTGGGCTCGCCATGGGGCGATAGTAAGGGTATCGGGCTCAGTCAAAAAGGCTAGTGATCTCATCGAATACGCGGAAACTGGCGCACGATACGAATGCCTGAACTTGCAATGTGGTCAAGATGCGGGCGGAATTTGCCAGGCCGACCTGCTTAGGCTCTGTATAGAATTCGGCATTCATCAAACTGTATTTGCACAACCAGTTTGATCTGAAATCCTATTTTGGATTTATATAAGTTAGGCCTTTTTATCCTATCCAAATGCTCTCCTGGAGGCACTCGTTGGTAAATGGTACAAGTACGATTCCACTATAGTGCTATGTAAACCCGTTGAGCAATTTCTTGACGCTAGAGGCGTGGCTGCAGGTCCAATTCGAGACCGCTAATGCAAGCAAATCCCATTGTTAGCAATTAGGATCCTTGTAGGAATGCACTAATTTTCTGCCATCGAATCTCGTCATATCACGCTTCAATGGATACGTGATTTATGTTGACGATCGAGTGCTTCGAAACTCTTTGTCATTGCCTAGCACTCATATCGTGTCTGAATTACGATTATTGTTGATGTCCTTGCTGTTGGCTTTGGAAGCATATCGCAGGGGGCCAAGCAGCCAGTATTGGAAATTCAAACCCATTCCAGCTTGAGTTGACTAAGTTTCGAACTAGCCGTTGATCTCTTAAAGTTTAGAGATTCGAATTTCCGTAATTAATTCAAACTCGACAGGAGGTAGGTCGACACTGGGGAGGACCAAATTGTTGACCGCCTTGATGAATAATCAGAAACTGCCGTAGCTTTGGATCGAAGGATTCGATACTGAGTTTACAAATTGCCCGAATGGTTTTGGATCTGGAAACCGTAAACAAGTCGCCAAGTGCAGAAAGTTCGGGGAAGACGCTGTACCTAAGTTAACCGTATTTTGGACTACCTCTTGGGATACATTCTAAGAGGAACTGTGCTAAGAATTCTTAAAAGCGAGGAAAGCAGATAAGATCCTGGGATGTAAAAAGAGCGTAGCTCCCATTGGGAACTACGCTCCAAGCGTTCGAAATACAAGATCAGTTAGGGCTTGTGATTATCCTCTCAACAACTCGGATCCTCGTGCCATCAGAAACGAGGAGATCTCCGGACGGCAAGGCAGAAGAACCAGCGATATTGATCGAGAACTGAGCGACATCGCCTGTACCGTCGGCTGTCCCGGAAGCTGTCCTGCCTGCTACTGTTCTAACCGTTCCACCGGGACTAACGCGTCTGATGATGGCATTTCCCGAGTCAGATACAAACACGTATCCTGAAGGAGTAATGGATACACCAGTTGGCGCTGCGAATTTGGCAAGAGAACCGGTATCAGAGTCGCCGAAGCCCAAAGTGGACCCGGCAAGGGTTGTCACGATACCGCCAACAGCTATCTTTCGGATCTTGTGATTTAGTCGGTCGGCAACAACTAAATCCCCTGTTGGTGAATAAGCAATTCCACGCAGATCGTTGAATTTAGCAGCCGATCCGGTACCGTCTGCAAAGGCACCAGCGGGGCTTGGTGTGCTTGTATCTCCCGCAATTGTGCTCACGATGTAGGATGTCGAGAGGGCTGGATCTGCACCAGTCCATGCAATCCGCCGAACTCGATTGCCAATGGCTTCAGTTACGAAAAGGTCACCTTGTGGGCTGAGGGCAATTCCGAATGGTTTATTGAAAGTAGCCACCTTACCGGTTCCGTCGAAATAACCAGAACTTCCTGGAATTCCTGCAATCGTTGTCACCGTGTAGTAGATAGGGTTCGACGGATCGTATTGATAGACACTTGTGTTAGTTGCGATTCGTCGAATCGAATTGTTTCCAGAATCCACAACAAAGACGACTGTGCCATCGGGGCTAACTGCGACCCCCGTTGGTCCCTTGAAAGTCGCAACTGAACCAAGACCATCCAGTAATCCGGCGACGCCAGACGTTCCACCAATCGTGGAAACGACCTCGGGCGAATAGTTTGTCGAGCCTCCAGTAGTGCCTCCGGTCGTGCCTCCTCCGGTGCTTCCCGTCGTTCCACCGAAACTACTATTCGTCGACCAACCAATTCGTCGAATAGCATTGTTACCCGTATCTGCTACCCAAACACCTGAGTTAGTGTCTCCAGCCAGTTCGGTGATGGATCCAAATCCAGCAGTAGCTAAGTTGCCGTTATTAAAGGAAGGGGCCAGTCCGCCCGAATAAGTACGGACCATAACCGAAGGGGAGCCAGCGCCAGAAGGTCCAACATTGTTGGTAGCCGAAGGCGTAGCTTCTGTTGTTGCGAGTGCTTCGACGGTTACAGTGAATTGGAAGTAGTTTACGCCGGCTGGAACGATCATGGACCAAGGGTCTAGTTGAACCGTGGAGCCTGAAGCAATCGAGCTATATATCGAGTAATAGGGTTGGGCTGGATTGCCAGGGTAGTAGCCCGTAGGGTTAGAAACACGGACTGGATCCGGAGAAACAGCGCCTGTACTTGTTCCAACCTGAATGGGAAGCACAATATTTCCTGTCGAAACTCGACGAATCTTGTTGTTTGTAGTGTCAGTCACTAGCAATGTGGATTGAGAATCAACGACAAGGCTAGTTGGGCCCGAGAAGCTGCCTACCAGGCCTGTGCCGTCACCAGAGCCTGCACTTCCACCACCAGCAAGAGTTGCGACTGTCCAGTTACCTGGAGACTGTGGAGTTCCGTTGGGATCAAGCGTGATTTGTCGTATTCGATTGCTTCCCGTATCAGCAACGAAAAAAGCATTGCTCGTAGCACAAAGACCCTGTGGCGCATTGAATCCGGCCGTAGTCGCCGCACCATCTACCGAACTAACGCCTCCAGAACCTAAGGTTGCGATCGGCGAAACGATACCTAAATTTATAGAGAGAAGAGAGTACAGCTGTATTCGATTGGCGCCGGTCTCGGTAACACCCATCAGGCCCTTATCCGCGTTTACTGCCACAGTTGTCGGTTTGTTTAGGCCAGTAGTTACAGTGGTGGCTGAAATTGTCCCGATAGAATTGTTATAAGCCACAAGCCGCAGTTTGCCAGTCGTGGAATCTGTAACTATGAATGAAGGAATTCCGATTCCATAGTCTGCAGGTGCAACACAAGCAATCGACGTCGGAGCAGAAAATGTCGCCGTAGTTGTGTCTCCATCAACAGACGATGCCGTCCCTTTTCCGATGAAAGGAGTTACTGTTCCCGCTACAGGATTGACCTGGAAGATCATATTCTTCGTAGAGTCAGCTACAAAGAGTGCGGCATATACGATTTGGCCCGAAGGACCTCTTCCAAAGCACATGCCGGCAGGAGTACCAAGCCCAGAACAAATGGTTGAAACGACACCATTCTTAAGTCTTCTTACGCGACCATCTGTCGTTCCAAAGAAGAGGCTCCCGTCAAGCGGATCAAAACATGATCCCAAAGGTTGTTTGATCTGTGCGCTAGATGCACCACCATCAACCGCACCTGGTGCACCTGTTCCCGCAATCGTCGATATCGTGGTATTCGCGCGTTGATCTAGGTTGGGATTGGCAACGTTTTGAAAATTGCTAAAGAGGATGCGGAAGGAACCGTTAATGGATTCAATCCGATTGTTAGTTAAAGAAACATTCAAGACCTTTCGAGTGAGTTCTCCACTGTCTGTGAACAAACCGGTTGTCGAGAAAGTCACCGCACTACCGGAGAATATGGCTCTCGAAGTTTTGTTAGAAGGCTCGCCAAGCGCCGCGATCTTCACTTTTCCAGTTGTAACGTCAACGGTAAAAGTTGCTGTGCCTGATACACCTTTGGATGGGGGTTGGCTAGGAATAATGGAAGACGTTGTAGGTCCTGAACCACCACAACCAACCGCTCCTAAGGCGAGAAAATAGAAAAGCGAACGACGTGGCCTAAAGATCATGATTCGCGAATTATAACACAGAAACTATCGCCAAACAGATCCTGAAGGGGAAGGTTAACCGTCTACAAGTCGAACTGGTAAATTCAACATAAGACTAAAGTCTATGTTTTTATCAATTGTATTAGTGTACTTACGGCCAGTAATCAGAAAAGTCGAAAGGATGAAATAGTCGACCTCAAGTTTATTCGTCGAAAACGACCGCTACTTTGCCACATTGCCCTAGTGCCATCAATTCGTAAGCCTTGCCGACATCCTCCAACGAGAATCGATGCGTGACTAATTCGGCTGGATGGATTCCCCACCTTACCAGCCTCTCCACAAGTTCCTCCATCAGCCAAATGCTGGTCACCCAGGATCCATGAATCTTCTTCTGCTCGTGAATCATGTCCGGAGAAGGCTGAAGCGAACAGGTACCACCTTCGCCTACAAAGGCAATGTCTCCCCATTGGCGAGTGGCTTGTATCGCAGTTAACCGGCCGGCCGCGCTAGCCGAACAGTCGATTGCCTTTTCACATCCTCGGCCACCCGTGACCTGCCGAATCTTTGAAACCGTCGATTCATCAGAAGAAAAAACATGGTCTGCAAGGCCCAACTCAACAGCAAGTGCAAGTCGATCTGGAGATACATCTGTGCCAATCAGTTGGTTGGCACCAAGAGCCTTTGCGAGCATAAGGGTCGCGAGCCCAACCGGGCCAAGACCGGTAACTAGCACTGAATCGTTGCCACTAACGCCAATCTTTTGTAGCGCTTCATAAACCGTACCGAAGCCACATGCTACTTGGGCCCCGTCCACGTAGCTCAAGGAATCTGGAAGCGCGACAAGATCTTTTTCTTCCGCGAGCATATATTCGGCCATTCCTCCATCGCGCTGCCACCCATAGGCACGTCGCCAAGGGCTCGTGCACGAAATCATATACCCTCGCCTGCAATCGTTACAGACCCCACAACCCGATATGTGATAAACCAGGACACGATCTCCAAGTTCAAATCGTCTCAATCCTGGACCGCAGGCTACTATTTGACCTGCTGGTTCATGTCCGGCAATCTTACCGACTTGATATCCCTCAGGTCCCTTGCCAAGGTGCTCTCGGTAGATGCATCGTATATCGCTACCGCATATCGTTGATGCCTTAACCTTGATAAGCACTTCACCATAACCAGGAGTTGGTATAGGGAACTCATGCATCTCAACCGTCGAGTTCCCGGGCAGGATCGCTCCTTTCATTCTATTGTCCACGATGAAATGGGTTTACCCTTCTGGCCTCGAGACTCGCTCATGGATGTTCAATTTATGACCTCTATCGCATCTATTATTTGCTTTTAGCCAGCCAGAACCTGAGGGCCTTCTCAGCTAATTCGGCGGACTTTCCCTGGATCTATGTCGTCAAAGAGAAGCGAGACACTCCTTATTTGGAATGTGCAGGGAGATTTTCAAAATGAACGTTTTTATGAAGAAGGCTTTTGTCCTACCCGTAGTTTGCGCAAGCATGATTGGCATTGCCGCCACTGCCTCAGCAGACGGGAGGTATAGGCACACCAATGGATCCGTTGGTATCCACTTCAATAGTCCCGGCTTCAGCTTGAACCTAGGTTTTGGATCCGATGACTGTCAGCCGGTTTATCGGCATGTCTACAGACCCGTTTATGAACCTTATTACGAACCCTATGGCGACGATTACTACCGGCCATCAATAGTTGTTGAACGAAGACATCATGATTGGGATCGTAATTGGGATCGAAATAGGGATCGTGGTTGGAATGGTGATCGAGACCGTAATAGGGATCGTGGACATAGCAATAGTGGAAGAAGTAGCTATTCCGATCACCGACGAAGATAAATTTATCGGTGTCAACCTTGTATGTTTTGAACCTTACAGTTCGTCCCTACAAGGTTGACAAGCCATTTCTACGGATTCTTTGCGGTCGTCTTACCTATTTTTTGAGTGTGCCTAACTTGCCTTCCTCGTTAGCGAACGGTTAGAAAGCAGTTGGTCCGCAAGTACACCTAATAGGATAACCGCCCCCATTACGGCGAAGTTGAGAGAACTCGGTATGCCCAAGAGGTTAACAAGGTTTTGGAGAACTTGCAGAAGAATCGTTCCTAGAATGATTCCAATAACTGTCCCTTCGCCACCCCTTAGGCTGCATCCCCCAAGCACTGCAGCAGCTATGCCATACAATTCATAGAAATTGCCATGTGAGGATGGTGAAATGGAGTTGGTGTAGAAGGCAATGAGAATTCCAGCTACTCCAGCAAGCAACCCGGAAATGATGTAGGCACTTGCGATTACCCTCTTGGTGTTGATTCCGGAATACCTAGCAGCTTCCTCGTTTCTCCCCACAGCATATAGGTGGCGCCCATACACGGAACGATGCAAAACCACCCACATGATGATGCTGAGCACAATGAGCAGTGCAAACGGCATGGGAAGCCCAAGAACGTTGCCAGTTACAAACTTTTGGAGCCCTTCAAATCCAACCGCATCACCAAATCCCTTAGTTCGATCGTCAGCAATGAATCGGGCAATTCCTCGGTAAAAGAGAAGGCCACAAAGGGTAACTATAAATGGCTGTAGCTTCACCCGAGTGATGAGGAACCCGTGAAAGGCACCCAACGCCGTTCCTAAGGCGAGAATTATTCCAATCGAAAGGAAAGGTGACCAATGCTTTTCGTTCAGCATGATCGCTAGCAACACTCCCAACAGGGCAAACATCGAACCCACGGAAAGTTCAATTCCGCTCGTGATGATGACCAGACCCGCTCCAATGCTGAAGATCCCATACATTCCGATGAGCCGAGAAGTATTTTGAAGATTCTCAAGACTCATGAATTGGGGGCTCTTCATGGCTGTCGCCAGACAAACGACGACAAGGAGGACGAAAATTCCAGTTTCTTTACGAAGTAGTCCCTTCAAAGTTGATTTCCCTTTCCTACGGCTAGGCTCATGATTGCTTCTTCGCTGAACTCCGCTCGATCCAAAACTCCCGTGATGGAGCCTTCGTGCATGACTGCGACGCGGTCGCTAACGCCCAGCACTTCTTCCATATCACTCGAAACCATCAAGATGGCAACTCCCGATGCCGACAGTTCTCGCATCAATTGGTAAATTTCTGCCTTTGCGCCGACGTCCACTCCTCGAGTGGGTTCATCAAGGATCAAGACTTTCGGCTGTTGGATCATCCACTTGCCGACAACTACCTTTTGCTGGTTGCCGCCGGATAATGTTGCCACGGGCACTTCAACACTTTGTGTTTTTACCTTTAGCGCCTTTGACTGTTGAATGGAAGCCTGGTTTTCAGCGTTTAAATCAATCAGCCCCGAACGTGAGTATTTCTTGAGATAGGGGAGTGTGATGTTGTGCTTAATACTCCACTCCACAATGAGGCCCACATTCCTTCGGTCTTCAGGAACAAGGCAGATCCCTGAATCGATAGCCTGCTTAGGTTGCCCTTTTGGAATTTCTTTTTGGTCCAGCTGAACGGATCCAGAAACCGAATAATCGGTTCCGAATATGGCTTGCACGACTTCCGAACGACCTGCTCCAACGAGTCCAGCTAAACAGAACACCTCGCCAGCTTTCACTTCAAATGAAACTGGGCATTTGGGGAACCGACTCGTTCGGAGATTCTTGACGACTAGACGATCTTCCTGAGAATGAGTCGCGGCCTTAGCCTCCCGACGGTCCAGGTCTCGCCCAACCATCATTTTCACCATTCTGTCGTGGGTAATTTCGTCTTTGGATAGTTCTCCCGCATTCTGGCCGTCTCTCATGCCTACTACGCGGTCGGCAATACCTTTCACTTCACCCAAACGATGGGATATGTAAACGATGCCTACGCCTTGCTTACGAAGATCTTCAACAATCCTTAGGAGTTGTTCTGTCTCCGTGAAAGTAAGGCTGGATGTAGGTTCATCCATTATCAAAATTCGGGCGTTCAGGGAGAGCGCTTTTGCGATCTCTACCATCTGCTTTTGGGCGAGCGATAGCTTGTGGAGCGACGTGTCAACAGAAATCGGAAGACCCAGTCGCTCAAGTAAAGACTTAGCGTCAGCATTCATTTTGGATCGGTCAATGATTCCAAAACGGGAAGGCTCCCGACCCAAAAAGACATTGCCGGCAACATCAATGTTATCCAGAGTATTCAGCTCTTGATGGATCAGGGCGATTCCGAGGCTCGTGGCAACGCTTACGTTGGCAATTTGGACAAGCTTATCATCAATCAGAATTTCGCCCTCGTCAGGTCGAACTAAGCCGCCCAGGAGCTTCATCAGAGTGGATTTCCCGGCTCCATTTTCACCGATTAAGGCTACAACTTCGCCAGGAAAGACTTTGAGCGAGACTCCCCCCAAGGCTGTCACGCCGGGGTACCGCTTGACGGCCCCCCGAACTTCGACAATTGGATGCATGGATTTGGGCCTTAACCCTTTCCTGTCTGCTTCTTTAGATTGGCCCAAAACTCATCGACGTTGTCTTTGGTAATGAGTTTCGTTGGAACAATCAATTTCTTGTCTGCGGGAATTCCGGACTTATCGCCGCGAATGGCTTTGGCCATAAGTGTGATTGCCTGATATCCGAACTCGAAAGGCTGTTGCACGACCGTGGCGTCAATCGTCCCGTCTTTGACGCCAGACAAAGTTTCGTCTTCTTCGTCAAAACAGACGATCTTGATCTTGCCCAGTTTTCCAGCAGACTTGAGGGCATTATGAATAGCAGGACCGTTGTAGCTCCAAAGTCCGACCAGGCAAGTAAGCGTTGGATCCTTTACGATCGCATCAGCTACGTTTGTGATCGCCTTTGCACGATCGGTTTCGTCGGTTCGAGTGTCTACAACCGTGATGTTGGTGCCCTTAAGGACTTCCATGATGCCAGCTGCCCGATCATGAGCGTTCTGGACATCCTTAGAGCCAACGAAGAACATAATCTTTCCGCCATTGGGGAGAGCCTTCTTGATCGCTTCTCCAGCCATTTTCCCAGCGGCAGTATTGTCAGTTCCTACATAGCAAGTTCGATCACTCTCAGGCGCATCGCTATCCTGCGTGAAGACCATCGCCTTCTTCGCTGCATCGTTTAGCAACTGCTTCTGGTTCGCTGGATCCTTAACGCTAATGGCAAACCCTTGGCATCCCTTGGCTAAAAGGTCGCTAATGATCTGCTGCTGTTCTGCTGCGGCTCCTGTTGGAGGGATTTTGAAGTCCACTTTAAGGGATGGGTCGTCCTGTTCAGCTTTCTCAACGCCTTTTTCAGCGATTTTCCAGAAGTCGGATGCATTGTTAGTTACAAATGCGAGTTGGAGGGGCTTCTTATCACCACCTGCGGCTGCGGTCGCATCACCCATTGGCTTATTGGCGGCTGCATCTTTATCACCGTTTCCACACCCGATGGCTGCTAATGACACAATGCCGGCGGCCAGCAAATTGAAAGGCAGTTTCTGAATCATCATCCTCAACGTTCTCCTCGGCCTTGCGTGGGGCCGGGCTTGATTGTAACATAGCCGATTGGGAATATGCGGCCCTAGGAAATGCCTACATTAGGTTCTATCAACTTGACCTTCAAAGGAACCTTGAAGAGTCAAATCTCGCCCTATAATTAATCTGGACTCTGGCGGAGGATCTTCAATGGATGGCACGAATAAAGCAATTGGCCTTCTATGTATAACAGCAGTTGTCGTAGCGGTGATTCTACGCGCAGGCAACACGGGGCCACGAACAGTTGTCGTTGCTGAAAAGCAGACGCCCGTCTCTTTGACAAGAATCAAGCCTGCTGGCCTTCAGCCTCAAGATTCTGACTTTCGCTTCATTCAGTCGTCACCTGATTCGGTACCGAGCTTCGATACAACGAATGACTTCGTTTTGCCGGGAACAACTGGGGTGAATGTCCAGACACAGCCGGTTACTGAAGAAGCGGTCCAAGACGATCCACTTGCTGATCTGTATCCTGACCTGTTGGCGGATAATTCTCCTGCAACAACCTACTCGCCATTATCGGACAACACGGCAACATGGATCAATGACCCTCCCGTCGACCGTCCGGGCGAATTGACCGATCGAGAAATGTTCGATCGCTTAATTAGCTTTATGGATGTGGACCAGCGATCTGAATTTAGAGTCGTTTGGGTCACGATGAGCCCGGACGAGCGCGAGCAATTCATATCTGAGATGCGGGGAAGGGGCAACTAAGCTAATGCCGATGGAGCCTCAAAATGTCCTCCAAATCGTAGATAGTCTGCAAAGTAACTAGGCAATCCAGCTTGAAGTAGTCGAGAACAGGCAAGTTCCACATCATACTGGACCCTAATCTGGCTACTTGAGACAGTTTCGTCGTCAATAGTCAGAACACGGTAACCCGCACGAGGATCACCGTCCTTTGGACGGCCTACGCTTCCTGTATTGATGAATTGGACCCCGTTGACTACGCGATGAAAAGGAACGTGGGTGTGCCCAAAAACGATGACATCTGCATTAGCGTCAGCGGGTCCTCCAGGCGTAAATTGCCTCAAATATCCATCGGATCGATTCTCGAATAGATACTCGGTTGTGTCTCGGGGTGACCCTTGGCAGAGAAGGACGCGCGTGCCATTGGCGACGAAACGGATCTCTTTGGGAAGGCTTCGTAGCCACTCCTTATGTTCGCTCGACGTATTCTCTCGCGTCCAAAGGAAGGAAGTGTTTGACATTTCAATGTCAAATGAACGGACATAGTGACATCCGCAGTTCTCTAGCTCGAACGCTACACCTTCGTCGTAATTGCCAAGAATAGTGGGACAAGCCATCGCCATGACTTCGTCTTGAACTTCATTGGGTTGGCTGGCATATCCTCCAAAGTCTCCCAAACATAAGATGCCTTCAAAGGTCTGACTTTCGATGCTGGACCTTACAGCTTGCATAGCGGGAAGGTTTGCGTGAATATCGGAGAAGATCGCAAAGTTCATTTTCTGTAGCCAATCTATTGCCGGTTTCGAAATTCGGGAAACCACTTTTTGGCGAGTGCAAAGGACACCCATACAAGGCTTATAAGCGCTGGCACTTCGACAAGTGGTCCCACAACTGCAGTAAGGGCCTGACCCGATGAAATGCCAAATACGGAAATGGCCACCGCAATTGCAAGCTCGAAGTTGTTTCCGCTAGCAGTGAAGGCTAACGTGGCTGTCTTGGGATAGTCAGCACCTGCCCGCTTGGCTAGCCAGAAACTTACTAGGAACATGATCGCAAAATAAACAGCGAGGGGAAGTGCAATCCGAAGTACATCAAAGGGCAGCCGAACGATCAAGTCGCCTTTGAGCGAGAACATGACGACAATGGTCGTAAGCAAAGCAATTAGCGTTATGGGACCAATCTTTGGAAGAAATCGGGTCTGATACCATTGCTCGCCTTTCGTCTTTAGTGCTATGAACCGAGTCACCATTCCGGCAAGGAAGGGTATCCCAAGATAGATCATCACGGAAGTGAAGATTTCACGCATTGAGGCTTGAACCACGGCTCCTTTTAAGCCAAAGAGAGGAGGCAGGATCGTTATAAAGAACCAGGCATAGACCCCAAAGAAAAGGACCTGAAAGATGCTGTTGAATGCCACAAGTCCTGCTGCGTAGTCTCTGTCACCGTCCGCTAAATCATTCCAAACCAGGACCATGGCAATGCATCTCGCGAGACCTACAAGAATCAGTCCCGTCATGTAGTCCGGCTTATCACGCAAGAAGATAATCGCAAGGGCAAACATGAGTGTTGGCCCAACCACCCAGTTTTGGAATAGGGAAACGGTGAGAATGCGTTTGTTGGCAAAAACATCGTGGAGCCTCTCGTATCTCACTCTTGCCAGCGGAGGGTACATCATCAAGATGAGACCTATCGCTAGGGGAACATTGGTCGTCCCAACCTGAAAGCTATTTATGAACTTTCCGGTGCCTGGAATGAAGTGACCCATCGTGACGCCCAATCCCATGGCAAGAAAAATCCACAGCGTAAGGAATCGATCCAAGAACGAGAGCTTGTTCTTTTCCTCCCGTTTCATGATATTTCCACCGTAAGCAGGTTGAAATATCGAATCAGGTTCGAGGCTAATACTGGGATCACTGACATCCACAGGGATCGCACATAAATGACCCCAGTTCTTCGACCGCCTTCGTATGAATGCGGCAAACCATATACTTTCCTCTCCGTTCCATCGTTATCAGACCCGCCTGTCTGAGTTCTTTCAGATGAAACGACACCAGCGAGTTTCCGCCCGACACATGGCAGCAAACATCGCCTACGGTGGCTCCCACAACAGGTCGAACCTCTCCCTCTTCGCCAACGACTACTTCGGGCGAACAGCTACTTAAGAACATAAAAATCCTAAGCCGAGTGGGATCACCCAGCGCCTTAAACATGCTCGCTCGCTGTTCGATAGTCACATGCCGATCATACCAATAGTTCAATAACTATTGATATGATCGGCATGTGAAGGCGTTGAAGCTCGATCGGCCTGCGCATTCCAGCCATATCGAAGGGGAAAGAGTTATCTAGATAAGAGGTTTAGTTGCTCTCACGAATGCTCCCATGATTCGACCATCTAGTAATTCTCGTTCTCCTTGCGATAGGGCGTCGATAGATACAGTTGAACAACAGGATGCCTCAAGGTCGCTAAACATGTACCGACGAGTCGGTTCGATTGAAACCGAGGTAAAGCCAGCACTTTCGAGTCGATTGAAGTAATCCGTACGCTCGAGAGCTCCTGCGACGCAACCAACGTATGCTTCTGCGTCTTTTCTTACCGAATCAGGAATCTCACCCTCAATAACGATGTCTGAGATCGCAAGTCGACCACCTGGCCTAAGCACCCGAAACGCACTTCGAAGGACGGCATCTTTATCCGCAGATAGGTTGATTACACAGTTACTTATGATTACGTCGACTGAAAGATCGGGGAGAGGGATCTCTTCAATGTGTCCTTTGATGAAAATCACATTTGTGGCGCCCGCCTCTGACTTGTTTCTCTCAGCAAGTTGAAGCATCTCATCTGTCATGTCTAGGCCGTATACAAAGCCAGTTGGGCCAACTCTTTTGGCAGAAAGTAGAACATCGATTCCACCTCCGCTGCCCAAATCAAGTACGGTTTCGCCGGCTTTAAGTTGGGCTAGTGCGGTTGGGTTTCCGCAGCCAAGGGAGGCCAATAGTGCGGATTCTGGAATCTCACTCGCCTCTGTTTTCGAGTATAGACTGCTCGAAATGGGGTCAGAGTCGGAGCAGCAAGTTCCTCCGTTGGTACTACAACAGGAAGCTTGACCTGCATTGTTTAGGACGGTCAGTGCAGCTGCACCGTAGCGCGATTTGACGATTTCACGAACATCATCTCGATCAATTAGTTTGTCCGAAGCCATTATGTTTGTTCTCCTCGATTCATTAACAGCATGAGTCGCCGTCTTTGAAGTAGTCCGTGAGCCTGGCCAAGGTCTCACGGTTGATGGCGCAAATCATATTCTTGCCCCGGCGTTCCATAGTTATTAACTCTGCGTTTCGCAGTTCTTTAAGATGAAAGCTCAGCGAGGACGTAATCTTTTCAGATCCAGTCACCGTGCAGCAAATATCTCCTACAGTAGGGCCTATCACGGGCCGGACTTCTCCTACTTCGCCAACTGCTACTGGGCAACAACAGGAGCGAAGAAATTCAAAAATCCGAAGCCGCGTCGGGTCGCCTAGCGCCTTAAATATGACCGCGTTGTCTTTGTGGTCCACTCATTCATTGTAGCATACATTTCTAGAAATATAGAAATGAATTAATTCGGACTTTCGGATTTTGGCAATTCAAGTTGAATGGCTTACTTGGAACTTTGCCTTGGCGGAACACGACAGACTTATGAGCGGATTGAAACATAGGATGAAATCGGCGCACCATGGCAAAGATACGTGAATCTTCAGCAAAATCGCTTTCTCACTTAGTCTCAGCTGAGATCGAATTTTGGCCGGAATTAAGAGCCCGGATGGTTGATTCTTGCTCACCAGAAGATGTGCACGACCTCAGAGTTTCGATCCGAAAGATTAGGACCGCGATCCTTCTCTCCCTTAATGAGAACGACGCTGAGGTTCAAAGAATCCAAGACCATCTCCGCGTAGCGTTTCGATTACTGGGTTGCGTTCGAGATCTCGACATAGCAGCCACCACGCTTTGCGGGAGTTCCGTCGAGACAAGTCTTTCCATACAAGGCGAGTTGTTACATGCTCGATCGGTTGCCACAAGTCATTTAAGTTTTTTGTTGGCGAAGCACTTAGTTCTGGACGAGGTCATCGAGTGGGCTAGAGGCCTTAACACCAAGGACGTGGTCAAGAGTCCAGTCAGCGGTTATCAGCAAGTTCGAAGAGCCAGAAAACAGGTTCAAAGCTGTTTCCGTCGTGCAAATGTAAGTAACGATTTAGCCGATATTCATAAGCTCCGGCGTCGTGTCAAACGGTTGCGATACACGGTGGAATTCACCGGTGTAGGCGACAAATATGTGCATCGACTCTCTAGACTCCAGGACAAGTTGGGAAGGATTATTGACGGTGTGTCAACAATCAGTGTGCTCAAAGGTCTGGAATCCACAACTCATTCGAACGAACTCGAAAATTTGGTTGAGCACCTCGATAAGCAGATCCGCAAGCAGTCCAAGTCGATAAACGGATTAAAGCCATGCATCAAGGGAAAACTCTGGACGACACTCAGCAAGAAATTGAAGCGTTCTGACGCGGCTCTTGTGGCCCAAGTTATTCAATTCTGAACACATCTTGTCAGTTACACGTAACTCCGAAGCCCTCGAGCGCCAGGAATGCCTCCTATCTCGTGATTTAGTTGTGCGGTCCCGTGGCATCGACTAACAAATTATTCGCAAGACATTTCCCTAACAAAGTTCAGATTTATCGCTACAATATGCCATTCCTTAATTTGCGAACTAAGCAGTGAGAGGTAGACGTCTTGGAGTGGAACGATGGCTCGAGAACTAGGTGCTGGAAAAGAGAAGACGGTAGGTTGCCTGCTGGTGTTTGGATTAGTCCTCACCATTCTGTCTTGCATTTTGCTTTGGGTGTTCTCGGTTGCGGGTGTCTACCGAGGGACATATACACGAACTCCAATAACTAATGTGATCACGGATGCCGGCACCCTAAATTACGTTCCGCTGACGATCTTGGGGATTGTGGTAGGGCTGGTTATGATGTTTTCCGGTCTGGGATTCGCTTTCTTTACAATGAGTCGGGAGAAGAAAGGTCCCCGTCGAACCGTGTCTAATTTCAGGGTCGTTGCTCGATATTGTTACGATCGCACCATGCAGTTGATCACTGCCGACTGGGACATTGATGTCGCGGATCGCCCTAAATTCTATGTTCGCGGCATGTTTGAAGATGGATTGGTTGGCGAGTTTGAAACGACACTGGAAGTCTATTACCAGGCGGGAGAAGGGATGGTAGGAGAGGCCGAAGTGCAAGGAAAGTGGCTTGGCCGGTTTATTCCTTACATAGGAAAGCCATCGTCACCGTAATACGGTGGTATTGAAACCCATTGACCATCTATAATTGGTCACCCATGCAAGACGCCGCAGAGATTTGGAAAAAGGCGCTACCCGCCATCATGCAAGGCGTGACCGGCCGAGGTGTTTGGGCGGCCCTCAATGCAGTGCGACCCATTGCTTTTGAAGAGGACCTCCTCGTTGTTGGTATTCCTCACTCGGATAGCGAACTGGCCGGCCACCTTAGGTTGCCTGCCACGAAGCGGATGATGGAGATATCAGTCTCCCAAATCCTTGGGAAGGCAACAGCTGTTCGTCTCATCGACGGCGTTCGAGAAGCGGATTATGAATTAGCCAAGAGGCGAGATCTAGAAAGGCGACGCCTCCAAGACGCAGAAATGACCAAGATGCGCGCCGAAATGGCCGCTAAAACATCTTGGGAGACGGTTTATGAGCAACTCAGTCGACGATTTGCCGCTGTTTCAAACAAGTCGCTTCCCCAAAATAGAGCTCGTTTTTTTGAGGAAGCAGTGGCGCTCGTTGCAGATGCCAGGAAAGATCAAGCCAATTTTGATGATTTGGGCGAGCGGAATTTTGCTCGATGCATTGAAAGATTAGCTCAGTATGCTGAGGTTCCGAGCACTCTTGTTGCGGTGCAAGTGCTTCAAAAAGCCGGCGAGCTGTAAGTTGCCCGAAGCGATTATTTTGGGTACGGGTACGAGCAATGGAGTCCCGTCCGTTGGCACCAAATATTCGCCAGAATTCTTGGCAAACCCGAAAAACCATCGAACACGCTCGTCAATGATCCTGCTTGGGCCAACTGGGAATTTGTTGATTGATTGCACGCCAGAGATGCGCCTCCAAATTACCGGTCAGGGGATAACGGATATCGATGCCGTCGTCATCACCCATACTCACGCCGATCACTTTTTGGGAATGGACGACCTGCGCACCCTCTGCCTATATACCAAGAAAGCAGTTCCTGTTTATACATTGCCAGAGCATGCTGAGGCCATCCGCCGCGTTTTTCCCTATGCTTTCCAAGACTTTCCACCTGGCATTCTAGTCCCCCGTTTTGACCTGATCGACATTCCGGACGTGTTTGAAATTGGCGGAATGGAGATTCAAACTTTCCTAGTTGACCACGGCAGCACGAGGGTTATAGGCATTCGTGTTAACGATTTTGCTTATATTACTGACGTGAGCTTTATTCCGCCTGCCGCTGAGGAAAAGCTGCGAGGACTAGACGTTCTCGTCATCGATGCAGTGAGATTTAAACCGCATCCTAACCACTTTCATCTTGAAAAGGCGATTGAAGTGGCATCACAAATTGGTGCAAAGCGAACCTGTTTCACTCACTTGAGTGACGACTACGACCATGATGTGGTCAATCAAACCTTGCCAACGGGTATGGAACTGGCATTCGACGGAATGCGTATCGCTGTTTAATAGGGCATTGAACTTTGGGACTTATGTGGGTCAGATGGCCCCAAAGAGACCTAGACTTTCACCTATGTGTCTTAGTTTCCAATCTTCAAGTTGATAATATCTATTGCGGGCTTTACCGCATCTGAATAGTAAGGTGTTCTATTTTCCCCAGTCGATGTGTACACTCAAGGAGCGTGCGGATAGTGAATTGTAATATCTACGGCACCCATACAATGCTGCTTTCTCCCGAAACTCTTAAATCGACGTGGGAAGATTTCTCCGTTTACAAGAAGCCTTTAGCTCGGGCGGACTTGATACAGCACTACTCGTACTTAGTAAAAGTTACTTCCGGTAGGCTATTTGCCGTACCCCCTGTCGGCTCGGATCGCGAAGACCTTGTTGGTGCCGGCGTACTCGGCCTTATCAAGGCGGTAGATAATTACGACCCGACAAGAGATGTTAAATTTGAGACCTACGCCATTGCATTGATTCGAGGCGCAATCCTTGAAATGGTGCGACAAGAGGATTGGGTTCCACGGTCGATTCGCGAGAAAATGCGAAATCTGGATCGCGTTGTAATTGCGCTGGAAATGGAATTGGGACACATGCCTTCCGAAATCGAAATAGCCGATCGCATGGGTATTCCGATCAAGGAAGTTTCCGAGTTGGTCGTTCGAACGACTCGAACGGTTGTTCACAGTTTAGATGAGGTTATCGGTACGAGTGCTCAGGATGGTCCTAAACTCGTGGATCTGGTTGTTGATGAGGGAAATAATACGGAACGTGAAGTCGAAGGACGCGAAATGCGCCGGATACTCGTTCAGTGCACAGATTCGCTTCCCGAGCGTGAAAAGCTTGTCGTCTCTCTTTACTACCATCGGGGACTGACATTTCGTGAAATCGGATCTGTTTTAGGAGTGAGTGAGCCAAGAGCCTATCACCTTCACACACAAGCAATGACGCGACTTCGGACAGCGATGAAAGAGCACGGAATTTCGCAGCCTTGCTGAGTATTGAAGCGGAAGTCCCTCTTTTTGTCGCAGTCTCCTGAAGTAACCTAGTGTTCGTTTTGCGAAACTCTACTTTGATTGGGTCCCTCTTGCTCGGTGTTGCCACCGTCATCTCCCTAACCGGTTGTCAAGGAAATACGCCTGAAGCAAAGGCTAGCACCACGGAAAATGGTGTTGCTGCCATGGTTAATGGCGAACCCATTACCTTGCCCGATTTCCATGAACATACAGACCTAAAGAAAACTGCTCAGGTGGTTACTCCTAGAGGTGCGGTTCAGACACAGGTCATTGGAAATTTCGGTTTGCAGTCACTCCAGGAATTGGTGGACCAAAAAGTTCTTATGCAGTTGGCGAAGGGAAAAGGCGTCTTACCGACTGAGTCGGATGTTGATGCAGAACTGAAATTGCAGACTGAGTTAAGGCCCGACTATGTCACTTCTTTAACCGATCAAGGTTGGACCAATCAACGCATTCAACATGAGATTTCAGTGGCCTTGGCCCGGCAATTTCTTATTCTGAAAGGCGTTGAAGTAAGTCCCACAGAAATTGATACCTATATAGCCAAAAATCCAGATAAGTTTAGCGACCCAGCGCAAGCAACGTTATTCTTCATACAGGTGGGTTCTGCCGATAAAAAGGCAAAGGTCGATAAAGAACTAACTCACAGGCCCTTCACGCAAGTCGCGGGAGAGCTGAGTGAGGATCCGAATGCGAAGGCGACAGGTGGCCTATATGCAACCAAGATCGTTGCCTCGATGCCTGCACGAGTGCAGAAGATTGTTGAAAAACTTCAACCCAAACAGACGTCGGACTGGAATCAAGACAGAGGAATATTCGTCAAGTTCTATCTTGAACAGAAAACAGTCGCGAAACCTAGACCGATCAAAGCCGCTCAAAGGGAAATGGTGCGGCGTCTCATCGGAATGCAAAAGGGAGAACAAAAGAACAATTTCACCAAGATGTTCTATGACAAACTGAAAGCTTCCCAAGTAGAAGTGGGCGTACCCTACTTAAAAGACCAATGGAAGAAAACCTGGGATCAGCTTTCATCTCCAACATCAGACAAGTAAATAGATCGGAATGAATGAGCCTGCATTGCGGCCTTCTTGAAGTGAAATTACCGCGTGAGTAGCTTGAGCAAGTCACCAGAAGGTAATCCATGTGCTCTATGAGAACATTTCAGGCACGAAAAGTTTTGAACCTGAAATGCTCAAGTGAATTAGGCAGCCAATTTGGAGCGAGTTTTAAGGGCACTTACCAACATCTGACAGTGCTCTTGCGTAAATTCTTCAGTTTTGACGAACTCAATGAGTCGCTCGGCGATGTCCTCGAAGTAAGGTTCGGACCAAGTTCCAAACGGTTCTTTGTCGCTATCTAGCTTCGTTAACGTGAGGCGAAGGCGGTTGTTGCTGCCTTCAGACCATGCAAGTCCATGTTTGATTAGGTCAGGTATTGAGGTGTAAACCCCAACAACACGTGAAACCCCTTTAGGGTCAAGGGTCTCGGTGACCCAGTACAGTTTTCTAAACATCATTGTTTATATCGATGTGGCTTCATTGCCAATCCTCCTCTGTCAATCTATGCCCATAAGATTACCTGGCCAGAGGAGAAATTCCAAGGTGCGGGCCTTTTGACTGGGTCAAGCGGTCCATGCAAAGGGTTCGCTGTCGGTCAACACACGCGCTGATCGGTTGTACGCTTCCACCAAATACTCCGGCAGAGTGAAGACCGATTGATGGTATCTGGGAGTGTAATACCTATTCTTAACGCCTCGCGCTTCGTAGCGTTTTGAAATCTCTTCAGATGTAAGAGCCATCGGATCGTACTTTTTGCTTGCGAGCACGAATCCCCATGGTTGGAAGAAAGTTGAGACCAAGCCATAGTAACCAGACACGTATGGGAACACTTCAGACATTGCTTCTAGTGTCTTGATACAGGAAACCATGCATTCCGGATAGTTCTCATTAGCACTTCCTGCCTGCATTGCAAAAACACCGTCTTCGGCCATCGCATCTGCGCAGATCTGGAAGTACTCCTTTGTGAAAAGGAATTGAGCAGGGCCATCCTCGTGAGGATTAGGCAAGTCGCTCAGCACGACATCGAAGTTGGCACCTTTGTTGTCGACCATCCACTGGCGGGCATCCGTATGCAGGAGAGTTGTTCGAGGGTCCTCGAAAGCACCCTGATGCCACTCCGGCATGTGATCTTTGACCATGTCCACAAGCTCCTCATCGATATCCACCATGGTGGCCGCTTCGACGCAGTTATGCTTAAGCGCTTCCCTAAGGGTTGCGCCCTCGCCTCCACCACACACGAGCACCTTCTTTGGATTTGGGTGCAAGGTCATTGCGGGTTGGCTCATGCACTCATGAAAGATGTATTCGTCCATGAGTGATGTCTGGATGTTGTAATCCAAAAACAGCGACTTTCCAAACCGAGGAACCTCGCAAATTTGATAGGTCTGATACTTAGTCTTACCTTCGAGAATCATCTTCTCGACGCGGTAGTGCCAGACAGCGGCCGAGGTATGAGTCTCGGAGATGAACATTCCAGTTGCGTCACTTGACATTTGGGCGAATAGATTCCTTATTGAAAACGTTGGGAAAAAGCATTCTGACGCACCCCTCGGCGGTCGTTCTGCTCGAAGAAAAGCCCACTAGTAGCGTTAACTACTAGTGGGCCATGGAAGGCAATAGGCTGTTTACCTGTCCACATCGTGCTGCAGGCCACGACGAACAACCAAGAACTTAATTCTTTCTGGCTGGAATCGATCTCTTAGAAGATCCACCGCCTTATGCACCAAAACCGTACCTCCACAGTAGAAGAGGTCGATAGCTGCATACCGATGTTCAGGCCATGTGTGAATGGTGTAGTGCGACTCCTGAATAATGACCGCACCGCTTACGCCATAGGGTTTAAATTCGTGGAATGACTGCTCGACGACCGTTGCATGACTGGTGTCCGCAGCGTCTCGCATTGCTTTTGCCACAAAATCTTGCGCTTCGAGGTTCTGGCCATTACAACCATACATTTCGATTAGAAGGTGGGAGCCTAGCGACGGTACTTCGCCTGGTCGGAAGGGAAGACCTTCCTCATCATGGCCAAGCCATTCGCTGAACGCTTCTGGGTCAGCAGCAGGAATCAGTGTCCATCCAGCTTCGTTTTCGATCGTTGGGGGAGCGGAAACGGCTTTAGGAGATCGATCACGACCGCCGAAAAGTTTTTTGAACCACGACAATTTCCCTTCTACTGGAGAAGAGACCGCAATGGCACCGAAGATTAGGGAGCTAACAAGGATAAAAGGGTTTGCCAATCACATAGACCTCACGTTTGACGTGCGCAGACACAAGATAGCTCTTGCGCGAGAAACCAGCCGAAATACTTGCTGTGCACTAGCAATGTATGGAACAGGGCTCTGCGCCGCTTTCGCGTCGAGAGGGGCCTCATCCGAGCGGTTCAGGCCGCACCCATCGAAGTTTTCAGTCCTATACATCGCTTTAGCTACAACTAAGAGGTTCTCTCCTAGGGCAGTTGAAACTCTGCCATAGCCACACCACGGTAATCCGTGACGCACCGGGGATGATACCAGACCTGGGGGGCCATGTCAATTCAATTTGTCCAATCTTCCGTCAGCCAACCTGACAATTCTATCAGCCTGTTCCAACATTGATGGATCGTGGGTCACCATTACCAACGATCCTGTGGATCGCATCGCATTCAGGAGTTGAACAACGCTTAGGCCATTTTTATGGTCCAAAGCGGCCGTGGGTTCATCTGCAAAAATGACTTTAGGAGATCCGAGAAGCGCTCGTGCTACGCAAACTCTTTGCCTCTCTCCACCGCTTAGTTCGTGAGGATGCCGATGAGTCTTATGTCCCAAACCTAGGCGCTCCAGTAGTTCAGTTGCCTCTTGATGCCTGTTTTCGTTGGGCTTGGAGACGAGAACGTTTTCCAGTGATGTGAGATAGCCAAGAAGATAGGGCTGCTGAAACACAAAGCCAAACTCCCTAATTCGCAATTTGCTTCGCTCGTCGTCGCCCAGATCTGCCAGATCTCTTCCGTTGTAGTGAATATCGCCTCCGGTTGGAGTTTTCAGGCCGCTCAATAAATAGAGCAAGGATGATTTCCCAGAACCAGAGGGCCCAAGTATTCCGAGAAACTCATTCTCTTTGACGGAAATGTCTATCTCCTGACAAGCAAAGACTTGCTTGCCGTGGTCGATATAGGCAAGGGAAGCGCTTCGGGCTTCGATCACATGAGCCTCCTTTCAACGACACCCACTGGATCGAACTTTCTGAATCGCAAGACCACTGTTAATGAAGCCACTACAAGGATGGAAAATGGAATGGGAATCGTGTAGGCATAGGCTTGGAGATCAAAAACATCGAGCGCGTATGCCTTTGGCTCCATGAGGACCTTGTTTGCAACATTAAGGAGCCCAAAGGTGCAGAACAGACCCAGAATCCAGCCAAGGGTTATCACAGACACTGATTCAAGGAGAACCCGCTTAAGGAGCTGCTTCTTGGTGTAACCGATTGCCTGAAGCAAACCGAACTCAACGATGCGTTGAGACTGGTAGATGTTCATGAGCATCCCCATCATGAAAGTGATGACTACTGCCAACGCGCTGATGACGACATTTAGGATGAGGTACAGCGTGGAGAACATTTCCCGTGTGTTCTTCTCAATTTGGAAGTAGGCAAATATGAGTGGCCTTTGACCCTTGAATCGTTTCACTGTCCAGTGATCAAGCTTATTTTGGTCTGCCAAATTCTTGGCAAAAATCAAGGCGTCGTCAATAGGCGGGAAGTAGTTCTCCCGTTGGTATTCGATCGAGTTGATCATGAACCATCGGTCGGTTTGAGCTATTCCAACCACCTTGACTGGCGTCGGAGCATAGTTTTCGATATCGTCCGGTTTGAGCACCGTCGATCCGATCTTTAGTCCAAGATTTTTGGCTACGGGCTGACTGACAATGGTCTCAGGAGCGCCTGGCCTGGGATATCTGCCAATTACAGACGTGGTTTTCTGACGCTGGGCGTAGTAGGCCATGTCTTCTTGTTTGAGCCCAAGCATGACAAACGGCCATTTCCCCACAATGCTTTTGACGAGAGAACTGCTGACCCGACAAATGACAATCCTTTCAATTGGGACAGGAGCGTTTTTACGCACTGTCTCTACCAACTTAGGCAGGATACTCGGGTCGCCACGTGGGGCAATTCCTGTTTCTTCTTGGGCGTAGCGATAAACCGTTCGAATGGAATAGGGAATGGAATCGATCATGGCGATGATTCCAGACACGAGCATGACTGCCAATACGATCACCGCGGTCAAGGGGATGGTCTTCCCTGCATTCCTCAACAAATAGGTTGTTGGTGCAAGGGGTTTTAGGACCCGCTTCGCGCGACCTTTGGTGGGTTGACCTGACGTACTAGGCAGGAGATCCGTCCCGCCTGTATCGGAGGAATACTTCGTCTCCTATGATGTGGTGCTCAACAAGTTGATAGTTTTGCATTGCCATCCGACAGAGGGCTTCGCCGTCTGCATATGTGGGAACGTCTCGCCCTAATTTCACCTTTGGAGCGATTGTCAAGAAGAGTTCATCGACCAAGTTCATGGACAGCAACTGCGCATTCAATTCGCTTCCGCCAGATACTAAAAGGCGATTGACGCCAAGATCGTTCCTGATGTGGTCAAACAGATTACCGAAATCCACTTCTTCCTTTGAGTTTTGGATGAGGCCGATGCCGATCGGTGGTTGCACATCCGACGTACCTGGACAAACCACGAACGACCGCCCACCTGTGAAGAACTTTGCTTCATACGGCACGAGGCCAGAGGCAGAAACTACGAAGCGGGTGTTTGGCGCAGGATTCCAATTTTGGGGAGATGCCCGCAAAGTTTGAGCACCGATGAGGATCGCGTCTGCCGACTGCTCAATACGTTTCATGAGTAAATGATCCGATTTTGAGCCGAGGTCGAGCACGCTATCGTCTCTCCCTCCGCTCAGTATCTTCCCATCGATGGTCGTGACCATGTTGATAAACGTGTATGGCCTGTTGACCGGCGACGAAGGGAAGCGCAGATCAGAGTAAACGTTCGTTTCAAACATGGACTCAGTTTTCCGTTGCGTGAAGAATGGCTTTTCTCAAATTGACATAGGGCTGTTCGGCATACCTTTGATTGCCAATAAAGAATGTCGGTACGTTATAAACACCCTTTGCATACGCCTCTTCATCGAATCCAACAATATTAGCTTTGAATTGCTTGGATTCGATCGATTGAAGCAGTGCATCGAGGTCCCTAACAATTCCCTTTGCCAGGTCGCGCAGAACGGATGGTTCATTAATATTGGCTCCATGGTGCCAATACGCATGATAAAGGGCTGAGATCATTTCATCAGCAACACCTTCGGTCTTGGCATATTCGACTGCCGCATGCGCGTTAAAGGTGCGCATCTTTGACGGACGGATCGCATTCGGCAATTCAACGTCGTCAGCAACAAGCAAGAAGTCAAACCGACTGAGGACTGGTGGTTTGTTGGCCGGAGTTTCGAGACTTGGAGCACGGTCGGGCCACTCAAGTTCCTCAGGAAATAACTCGTACCCAAGCCACTCGAATGAAACTTCTAACTCCTCCTCGAGTCGTTTTGCCTGAAGGAACCCTACCCAGCACCAAGGGCAGATGAAATCGTGAGCTACTGGTATCTTCTGATTCATGTTTCGATTGTGTCTCCAAGGCCTTTCTGCCGGCTCAATCGCCTTAGTTTGTTTCGGCTGTAGCGGGCAAAGCATTGAGGGAACATGGATCGGGCCACTCCCGGTCGAAGATTCAAATGCCTGCCACATCAAGATCTACTCGGATCACCGATTCGATGTCTCATGCGGCCATCTCGATTCCGTTGGAAACGGAAACATCGAAAGGGAGGGAAACATCTTCACGCTTAAATTCCAGAATTGGGTCAGAAGAGGCAAAGTACAAAGTGAAAAGCCAAATCTCAAGATGATCTTTGATGGGCAAGGGAACATGATGAGACTTCATGAACCTCAAAACGAAGGAAAGGTGTACATTTGGGAACGGTCACGAGTTTAAGTACTATGAATTTTGATGAAGCCATTGAGACGGCAACGAAGTTACATGCCGGGCAATTTCGAGACGGTGAAAACCCGCTTCCTTACATCACTCACCCGATTGAAGTGCTTCTTAACCTCCGGTACATCGGCCAAGTTTCCGACGAGGAAATGCTCTGCGCAGCGCTTATGCATGACACTGTCGAGGCTGGTACAACATCCTCTGACCAACTTGCCGCCAAATTTGGCTCGCAAGTTGGCGCACTAGTAAACGAACTCACACGAAGGGAGCCAACTTCAGATGAAATTGAGGGGCTGTCCAAAGGTCAGATTTGGCAACTTCGGGCCGAAATGCTGATTGACGAGATTGGAAAGATGTCTCCAGATGCTCAAGTCATCAAGCTCGCGGATAGGCTAGCCAATCTCAAGGAGGCTTTTCGCACTAAAAAAGGAGCGAAATTGGATCGATACCTGTGGCAAACCAAGAAGATCCTGGAGACGATTCCTCGCAAGCGCAATAAGTTTCTATGGGATGCCATTCAGTGGCTTGCCGAAAGCCGTTAAGAGGCCAATGTTGGCACTTTCGGTATCCTTCCTTTTGTGCCTGTTTTTGAGTATCGCTGCACAGCCTGCAAACGTAAGTTCACGGCTTTGATTGGTATGGTTGCAGAGCCAGACGAAGACAAGTGTCCCCACTGCGGCAGTCCGGACACGGACAAGTTGGTCAGCAGATTTGCGCGAGTTCGTTCAGAAGATGACCGCATGGACCACCTTGCCGATCGATTGGAAACCATGAGCGAACCTGAAAGTCCCTCGGAAATGCGTGGAATGATGCGCGAAATGGGTAAGGCTATGGACGAAGACACCTCCGATGAAATGGAGGAACTCTTTGAAGCTGAAATGTCAGGTGAAGGGAACGACGACGATCTAGGATTATGAAACCGCTTGGAAAGCTGACCGTTGTTTGCGGAAGCATGTTCGCCGGGAAGAGCGAAGAATTGATTCGCCTGGCAAGGCGGTCGCTATACGCAAAGCGCAAGGTTCAGGTCTTCAAGCCTTCGCTCGATAAGCGATACGACGAAACCAACGTCGTGAGCCACATGGGCGTGATGCACTCTGCAGTTCCGGTCAATTCAGTGCAAGAACTAAGGCGAAAACTTGAGCCTACGACGGAGGTTGTACTCATCGAAGAGGTCCAATTCTTCGATGATTCCGTGGTGGAGCTTGCGGTGGAACTGGCTGATTCTGGAAAGGACGTCGTTTGCGCTGGACTGGATCAGGACTTTCGCAGGCAACCGTTTGGCCCCATGCCAAAACTCCTTGCGGTTGCCGACGAAGTCTTCAAACTGCGCGCGATATGCATGAAGTGCGGTGCCCCGGCCAGTCATACCTACCGCGTCATCGATGGGCGGCCCGCCCATTGGGACGATCCAATCATCCTCATTGGGGCAACGGAGAGCTACGAGGCGCGGTGTAGAAATTGCTTCAAGTTGCTGGGATCCAAAAAGAGCTCAAAACGATCGAAATCGGACACCTTTGAGAAAGCCTAAGGCTCTCGAACAACGCTTAAAGTAGCGTCGCCATTTGGAAAGTCTGGGTCAGAGCTAAATTTGGCACCTTTGACACTTGCTTCCAATTTAACGAGCGAAAAATCAGATTGATTGACAAGTACATACCCTTCTGAAGTGAGCGGTACATCCTTTTCAGTTTCGGTGTATTTGAAGGTGATCTTGAGACATTGAAACGAACCTTGTTTTTCGCGGCCGATTAAGGTGTAGTTCACTTTGCCAGCTTGTCGCTTCAACTTTGCATTGGGTTGTAAGACCGCTGTCCATGTCTCTCCCAAATGTACGGGAGACTTAGGCGTTAAATCGTTCGTGATTGAGTCTAAGGAGTTAAGGCCCGGATTTGCATCCTCGGTAGGATCGACATCTTCACTTGAGGCGATCTTCTCTCCGCGCATATTGTATGTGTCAACCGTAGGTTTGGATTGATCCGACATAGACTCATCGTGAGTGCCATGTTTGAAGTGTGCGTCTTTGGTGATGGTCTCAATGTCATAGTCGCCGTTCGGCTTAACTCTTACGACTTTTGACTTAAAGGTCGCCAAAAAGCTAAACCGGTCTGGAGTCGTATCGATATCCAGGCGAAGTTTGAAATTGGCGGTGGAGTTCTTTTGCGGATGCCAAACAAGATCATAGGTTGCATCCTGAATGCGCGCTGAAGCTGAGAACGAAAGGACAGATGCAAGGATCAGATTTCGAATCATGTTGAGCTAAGTGTTTGGCAAACGAGTCATTTTGACAGTTGCTGTGACAGGAAAGGAGACGCCAGGGAATGGAGCGTTGGTCCACTTGGCTTCCATTTGTACCAGAGATCGGTCTCCTTTACTAAGCCACTGAGTGAACTCATTTTGGGCGGGTCGGTCACCATCAGATTCGCGTCCGGTCCCTTTGATTCTTATCGAATCGATATCTCCGATCTTTTCTAGTGCCACCACTTTGTAGTCAAACTTCACATCGATGGTACCAAGTGCTTTGTCCGCCTTGAGCGAACCCGTCCACAGATCTCCCACTGCCAAGCCTTTGCCGGGGTCGATAATCGTGGCCAGGTTTTCCATGCGGTAGGACATGGCATCAATTAGGGTCGACTTAGCCGTAGTGTCTGAAGTTTCCTTGATGTTGGTTACCTGTCCATTGGGTTTATAGGTCAATCGAATCGGTAGCCTTGCTGGCACATCGAGTTTTTCACCATTGTAGGTTCCGCTTGCTTCTGATTGGGATTGCTCAATCGTGTAATTGCCGTCTTTGTCGACCGTGATGACTTTCTCGATAACGACCGCCTGTAAATGACCCTGTCCCCCATTGACGTCAAAGTCAACGGACATTGAGTACTTCACTGACGTACCTTCTTTTAGTGCCTTTTTGATCGGAAGCCCATCGTCTGATGCGTGAGCACCATTGAACATAGTCGAGATCAGAATTAGAGCGCTTAGCGCGGTTCTCATGTGTTTGTGTTACCCCAGGCCTTGGAAATCTTGCCGGTACCTTTCATACTTCGTGCGTAGTTCAACTGTTACAGACTTAAGACGTAAGGAAACAGAATTTGAGTGAACAGTTCGGAAAATTATTGGTTGGCGTAGGGTTATCGATTTCGCTTATGGGATTTCTCTTGATTGCTGGATCTAGGATGCCAGGTTTGAGATTTGGCCGTCTGCCGGGCGACATCAATATCCAGCGGAATGGTTTTTCCCTTTTTGTGCCTATCACATCTATGCTTATAGCAAGTGCCATTTTAAGTTTCGCCTTTTTCGTCGTCGGGCGGTTACGCCGATGATCCCAAAGCTCGTGACATTTGACTGTGCGGAGACCCTTATTGGTCTTCCTGAGGGTTGGACTCTTGGAACGTTGGCGGTGGATAGCGCTCGTTCAATTGGACTTGAGCCTGTCGACGGAGCAAGTATCGAGTACCTAAGAATTTATGCCTCGAGACTCCCGGAGTTTTGGGCGCTCAATCAGAAGCGAGACATGGATGCTATCAAACAGTTCTGGCGAGAATTGGCGATAAGTTGGCTTCAAAAGGTCCATCTCCCAGAAGATGTCCTAGATAACCTTCTTGGGGTTTCTGACAATCTCTTATTTGGCCCAAAGAGCAATATTTTCCGAGTTTTCGACGATGTCGTACCTTGCCTAGATCAGTTGGATGAATTGGGTGTGAAAGCTGCTGTTATTTCCAACTGGGACTATTCGCTCCATAGGGTCCTCAAGATGTTCGACCTTTATGACCGATTCTTGTTTGTAACAGCATCGCTTGAGGTTGGCGTGGAGAAGCCCGATCCACGCATTTTTCAGTTAGCTTTGGAAGGACATGGACTATCTGCTGCTGATGTGTTCCATGTCGGAGACAGCCACGAGGACGACGTCGTGGGTGCTCAGAATGCGGGAATTCGTTTTGCTCGAATCGACCGCGGGTCCTCAGAAAGCAGTCGAGACATTATTCGATCGCTTGTTGACTTGCCGGAGGCCTTTGCTTGGAGAGACTGAGCGACTTTGCCTATGATCTACCTGAAGATCTTATTGCACAAACACCACTCGAAGATCGATCCAGTTCCAGACTTCTGGTTTTACATCGCAATGGGGCCATTGAACACCGTCGATTTGTAGAGGCAATCGACTTACTCCAACCTGGCGACCTCCTGGTTATGAACGATACTCGAGTGTCTGCCGTACGCCTTTTCGGTCACAAATCTTCCGGTGGGGAAGTCGAGGCTCTCCTACTGCGCAGGATTGGCTCGGCGCTATACGAGGCGCTTTTGCGCCCTGGGAAAAGGCTGAAGTCAGGTTCACGGATAGAATTTGATGATCGACTATCTGCAACTGTCCAAGCAGAACAGGTTGACGGTGTTAGGACAATCCTCTTTGATGATGTTGCGGATCTTGAGGCTCGGATCAAAGTCAAGGGCCTCGTGCCTTTGCCCCCATACATCCATGAGCGATTGGCAGATGCTGAACGGTATCAAACGGTCTACGGAGTCCATTCGGGTAGCTCAGCGGCACCTACGGCAGGATTGCATTTCACGTCTGAAATACTCGATAGGCTAATAGTCAAAGGTGTTGATACCGCTCGTGTAACTCTTCATGTTGGGATTGACACGTTTAGGCCAGTGCAAGTGGAGAACTTGGACGAACATCAAATGCACGGAGAGACCTGTATCGTGTCAGAGGAAGCGGCGAAGAAGGTCCGAGAGGCCAAAGGGAGAATCATAGCGGTCGGAACGACCACCGTACGCACGCTCGAATCATTCGCAATGGGTCAGAGATTAGTACAGGCGGGAGAGATGGAATCCAAGCTGTTTATTCGCCCAGGATTCAAATTTCAAATTGTCGACGGGATGTTTACTAATTTTCATCTTCCCGCTACTACAATGCTCTTGATGATTTCGGCTCTCGCGACAAAGAATTCTGTCTTGGAAGCGTATCGGCAGGCGATTTCGGAGAAATATCGCTTCTTGAGTTTCGGGGATTCCATGCTAATTCTGTAACACTAATTCATGTGTATGATGAGGCAGTTTCGCTAGCGCGAGTCTAGCTGACCGAATATTGAGGTTTCAGCGGGAAGCAACGGCAGAGAGTGCGGAAAAATAGAAGTTTTTAGACATTCTCTTAACTGAATCCATTAAGTACAATGCCTCTTGTCATTAAGGAAGGTACTCGGTTTGAGAACGAAGAATTTTGATCCACTAGCTTATATCGAGAACGCGTTTCTCGACAATCAGCACGAGAAAGGCCGAACGGGAGCCGGAAACACTGACGAATTCGGTGTAGAAATCCCATCCATCGGCGATTACATCGGCGGCGCCAAGAAAGAGTCAGTTGCCGTTCAGGAACCCACTGGACCCAAAACCAAGTTTCGCAAGACAGTGATGAGTGCGCCTAGACCACGCCGGTCGTCGACGCAGCCATCAATCCTGCCAAAAGCGAAGATTGATCCAGAACTTCAGAACGTTTGGATGGCTCTGCCTAAAAACGTTGAGTTTCTTTGCAGCTTTTATGATGACTCTGTCACCGCAAATTACTACCGAGGCGAGTTCAAGGAAACCAGGCAAGAATTGATCAAGCGATTGCTTGACCCAGAATTATCGCTGGAAGAAACCAGTCGCTTACTCGGTGTTTGTCCCGCAACTGTACGTCGATATACCAACCGTGGTTGGTTGGCTCACCATCGAACGGTTGGAGGACAGAGAAGATTCAGCTTGAGCGACGTTGTGAATTTCGTCGACGAACATGGCAGATTCCCTGAGGTTTAGTCTTTGTCCACAGATCGGTTGCGAGTTGCTATATTTTCAGACAGCGCGCTCCCGATCCTGAATGGGGTAAGCGTCAGTATTGATGCTTTAGTGAGTGAGTTAAGAAACCAGGGCCATTCGGTCCATATATTTACCGCTCGATACCCTCGCTATAAGGACCCAGATCCTAACACTTATCGGTTTAGAGCGATAGAAACACCCATCTCTCGGGGATATCCAGTCGCCTATCCACCGTTCTATCGAATGCTGGGTAAGTTTCGACGACACGAATTTGACGTCATTCACACGCACACTCCATTTCTTTTAGGAATGGTGGGGTTCCGATGGGCGGAATCACACGATATTCCTATCGTCTCAACCTATCACACCCTATATGATCGGTACTCGCACTACTTTAAGTTGCTGCCGCACCGGTACATCCGCTTTCGAATCGCCAAGCATACGAACTTCTATTACAATCGGATGGACCACGTCATTACGCCTACAGATGCGTCTCAGAAGTGGTTGCGTAGACACTCCGTGTCCACGCCCATTACTGTGATCCCGACGGGAATACCGTTACCCCAAATGACGTCTAGGCCCGAAGCAAGGCTAGAACTTGGTATTTCACTAGACGCCAAGATCATGCTCTATGTAGGAAGGCTTGCCAAAGAAAAGAACCTTGGAGTTTTGCTTGAAATGGCTGCGCTTGCGTTTAGAGACGATCCGACATTGCGGTTGTGGCTTGTAGGTGACGGTCCAGCAAGGGAAGAATGTATCGCGTTGGCTCGGTCATTGGGAATAGGGGATCGGGTTAGATTCATAGGGTTTGTACCGCGAGCCGAAGTGGACAAATACTATGCAGCAGCCGATCTCTTTGTCTTTTCTTCGATTACAGAGACTCAAGGGTTGGTTGTGCAAGAAGCAATGTCATATGGCCTTCCTGCAATCGCAGTGGGAGGCGGTGGCGCAGGAGCCGCGATCTTGGACGGCGAAAATGGCTTCATCGTCAAGAACGATTCTGTAGATTTTGCGCAAACAGTATCACAGGTGTTGCACAATGACGGCTTACACGCGCGATTAAGTGAGAACGCGGTGCGATCCGTGCGAAAGCAAGGCGTCCCGCAAATGTGCGAGGACGTCGTCTCCGTCTATAGAAGCGTAATCGAGTCCAGGTTGGAGAACGCAAAGTATGCAAGCTACTCGGGAGTCTAGGCGGGGCATCGCGATCTTCTTCATCGCGTTGATTGCCCTAGCTATCTTACGAGTAGTGCTCCACGCCATCGAGGTTCCGATTTCGATGGTTCCCATTGCAAACGTCCTCATGTGTGAGGTCTTCCTTGGCGTCCCACTCCTTGCTCTTTGCTATGCTGCACAAGACCACTGGACCCCAAAGACTGCGCTCATGTTCTTGGGTGCTGGCTTGGCGCTCCAACTTTCTTGCTTGGCTATTACGAGACAATTCTTTTTGGGTCCAAGTACGGGCTCTGACATCATCAATGCGATCGGCCAGATTGGTCTTCCCATTTGGTGCGTCGGGCTAGGTGCCCTGCTCGCAACTCTAATCAAAGACCAGAACCTCGTTGTTCCGATTGCCATCTTTTTGGCCTGCCTTGACATGTTTTTGGTTTTCAGTCCTTTTGGAGTTACTCAAGTCGTACTCAAGGAAATGCCGTCTGTACTGCCCAGCATTGGCGCTCAAATTCCGATTTCAGCTACTAGCGATCCATTGACAGGGAAGGTTGCTGCAGGCTCCTTTGCCGGGCCAGCAGATTTTATGTTTCTGGCCATGTTCATGGTCGCTCTGTTCCGATTTAACTTGAAAGCCCGTCGTACGGTGATGGTTGTCATTCCAACACTTCTCGTGTACATGATGGCCGTGGGAATATACAAGATCGCATTGCCTGCGCTAGTCCCGATAGGTATCTGCGTTCTTCTTGTCAATTGGAAGGAGTTCAAGCTGACCAAAGATGAAAAGATATCGACGGCGCTTGTTGCAACCCTCGGGATTGGTCTTTTTACTTGGGGCATGTTTCAGAAGCCAAAGCAAGTCGTGCAACCTGTGCCTTTGCCTGAGGTCGTCGACCCAATGACTCCAAAATCTCCAAACTCGCATTAGCTAACCGGTCGAGATCAATCGAACAGGGAATTCCTGTTCGTAGCGCAAAGTAGACAAGGTCTTCAGTAGCCATATTCCCGGTTGCGCCTGGAGCATAGGGGCAACCGCCCAATCCGCCTGCACTGGAATCAAAGGAAGTCACACCCATCTCTAGTGCCTGGGCTGTATTGGCAACTGCCAGTCCATACGTGTCGTGAAAATGGTAGCAAAGTTTTTCGGGGCTGACGAATGATAGCAAGTCACGTGTCAAGCTTTCGACTTCCTTTGGAGCGGCGACTCCTAAGGTATCGCCAATGCTGAGTTCATCTATTCCCAATTCAAGAACACGTTCAACTACGTCGCAGACTGCTTTTGAGGGAATCCGTCCTGCATACGGACATTCAAACGCTGTACTTACATAGGCGCGAACCCAACCGTCAGATACTTCGGCCCGGAATTGGCGGATGACGGACTCAAATTCGTCGATGGACTCTTTAATCGACATATTGATGTTCTTCTTCGTGAAAGCCTCACTGGCCGCGGTGAACACGGCTATTCGGTTCACTCCGCACTCCAAAGCCCGGGTAAGTCCACGAGAATTAGGAACTAATGCGCTGAATTTGGGCCCTGAAGAAAGGCCCTGGACGACTTCGCACGCGTCAGCCAGTTGCGGTACCCATTTTGGCGAGACAAAGCTGGTCGCCTCTATTTCTTCGATTCCTGAAGCCACTAGTGAAGAAATAAATCGAAGCTTTACATCAGTTGGAATCGGCGTCCGTTCGTTTTGGAGACCGTCACGTGGTCCCACTTCAATGACTCGGATTTCATTTTGCTTCAGACTCATGATTTGCCTCGATGACTGCTAACAAGGCTCCGTCCGAAACCTGATCTCCCTTTGCGACACATAGCTTCCTAAGCACTCCATCAAAGGGTGCAGAAAAGGGTTGCTGAGTTTTCATCGCCTCTAGGACAAGAATGGTATCGCCTTTGGATACGACATCTCCTTCCGATTTGCGGGTGTCAACGATTTGACCAGGCATGTGGGCTCGAAGTTCTCCCGAAGCGACGTGTGTACTTGCTCGAGAGCCGGAAATGCGATCTTCAACCTGATACTGCCTTCCCTTATACGAAACCAGCACCTTTTCACCCATCCTGATCGCCAATGCCGAAAAAGTGCCGTCGGATGTTCTTACTGACAATCGGTCCGGCATTTGCGTAACCGTGCAAGTATCCTCGCCGAATTCAACTGCGTCTCCATTGACGAAGCGTTTCATTGTGGTGCCTGAACGCGACTTTCAGCATATTTTGTGGCTGCCTTGACAAACTCGGCAAAAAGGTTCTTTGACTCGCTGTCCGCAAGGGTTCGTTCTGGATGCCATTGAACTCCAATAAGCCACGGGCGGTCGGATGCTTCAATGGCTTCCACGGTGCCATCTTCCGCGTTGGACACAACGGTTAAGCCATCACCAATCCGGTTGATAGCCTGATGGTGATAGCTTTTGCCCCTAATTTTTTCGCTCCCTACAACTGCATGGAGTTTGGATTCAGGCACGACTTCGTAATCTTGAAGCGTTCCGCCGGTATGAGTCTCGTGTCCCACCACGTCCGGCAAGTGCTGTATCAATGACCCTCCGCGAGCGACGTTTAGGAATTGGCAGCCATAACAGATTCCAAAAACAGGTAGGTCTGGATCAATGGCATCAAGGAGTTTGCGTTCACCTTCATAGCGTGCAGGGTCCTGCAATGAAACCTTCGGGTGGTTCTCTTCACCAAACTTGGTGGCATCAATGTCGTCGCCTCCCGGAATGAGCCAACCATGGATGATCTTTGACAAAACCGTCATATCTGCGGTCGGCGGAATCAGTATAGGAACTCCCCCTGCATCGACTATTCCCTGGGCATAGTTCCAATTGAGCTCAAGTTTTCCTCGAGTGCGGGCATCCTCGGGGTCATGTTGGCAGTCGACTGTAATTCCTATGATCGGTTTAATCGGCATTCTGTGTCGTACTCCTATCCTTCAATGAGGCTGGAAATGGCCTCGACTTTGGTCTTGATTGCATTGATGAACTCTGCTGCTCCAACTCCATTGATCACGCGATGATCGAACGTCATCGACATATTCGCGGTGAGTTGCAGTTTTAGCTCCAGAGACTGGGGCGCCAGGGCATTGTGTACCGCGCCAAGGAATATCGTAGCTACAGAAGGAGGAACGACAACTGGCACCGCGTCAAGCAAACCAAAGCTCTGCATGTTCGTCAGCGAAACGGTTACGGCTTCATTGGCTTGGTCCTTTCCAGTACGGGCCAAAGCGATTTGCTCACGAGTCTTGTCTGCAAAATCCCGCCATGACAACGTGTCCGCGTCAGGCACGACTGCTATGACCAATTCGTCGCCTGGAAGGCTCACCGCGATCCCAAGCTGAACATGATCGTATGTTCTTAGAGTTTCCTCGCCAATCAATGTAGATCGGAAAATGGGGAATTCTTTTAGAGACTGAGTCACTGCGTAGGCGAACATCGTAAATGCACTGGGCTGGAAGGAATCACCCGATGCCTTGTTCCGAGTCCTCAAGTGATCGATAGCGCTCCAGTTCACGGCCACGCTCATGGTTCCGGGGACGACTAGCTTGGTGCCCCTCACCATACGTGAGGCGAGTAGTCGCTGCTTAGACGGTTGCGGACATTCAGTAAAACCCTTGGTAACTTTCTGTGAATGTGTACCCGCCGACGCTAAGAACGCATCGATATCTGCTGGCATTAGCTTGGCAGTTGACTCCGCCAAGGACGCCAGTTGCTCATCCGTAAGTCCCTTTTCCTTTGCATAAGCCTTTGTTCGTGGTGGAATGTTTGCCGAACGGGGAGTCGACTGCGAAACAACTTCAGTACGAGTTTCTATTTGCGAGGATGAAGCGGGCGCTCCGTGAACCACCATTTCCTGGACGTCTTCTTTAACTTCCATCTGTGCAACTTCTGCACCAATGGCGAGGATATCATCGGGCTTGCCTAGCCAAGCTACAAGAATCCCGTCATAGGGTGATTCGACATCCATGACGGCCTTGTCGGTCTCCATCTGATAGATGGGTTCGTCACGCGTCACCTTATCCCCAGGTTGTTTGAGGACTGCTACGAGACGGGCCTCTTGAAGGCCCTCACCGATCTGAGGAATTCTTACAGATATAACTGGCATGTGCGTTTAGTGGGCGCTCCTTTGCGCGATACATGAGTTTGACACAACCCAATTTGGTTGCTCAACACTCGATGAATTTCCGGCATTCAGCTACGAGTTCTTCGAAGTGCCGCTCAAGACGATCTACGTGACAATATGGCTGTCCGGATTCAGAAAGCGACTCCACTTCCTGGCATAGATCTGCAAATTGATTGGCACCAATCGATCGACTGCTACCCTTCATAGTGTGGGTCAGTCGATTCACGTTTGCGTGAGATTGGGATCGGATAGCCGCCGCCAATTCATGCATTAACGGCTTCAACGAATGAATGTAGACCGTTAAAATCTCTCTTTCGAATTTTGGATCGTCTGCCGACGTTTCGTGGAGATAGTCCCAATTGATCTTGGACGCTTGTCTGGATTCTGGTTTGAGCCACATCATGAGCTTTTCGTACAACTCATGAGGTCGTACAGGTTTGCTAATGTAGTCGTCCATGCCTGCATCGATACACCGCTCGCGATCTCCCTGCATGGCATGGGCAGTCATGGCGAGAATGATAGGTTGCCTAGGGTGAGCTAAACTCCTTCGGATTTGGCCCGTTGCTGTCAATCCATCGAGTTCTGGCATCTGAACGTCCATCAGAATGAGATCGTATGGGAAAGCTGTGGCCTTTACTACAGCGTCTTTCCCATTGGTTACCGAGTCGATATGGAACCCTAGTCGTTCTAGTTGATGCTCAGCTACCGCTTGGTTGACTTCGTTATCTTCAGCAAGCAGGACATTCATTCCGGCAAAGACCTGAACGACGATTTGACTCTCGGCATCAACGGTTTGGGTCGAAGGCGTCATGACTTGCTGCACAGCCCTTCGAGTCAGGGGGAGGTTCAGTGTGCCATCGAATCCTAATGGCGGGCTCATCCCAGCATGAGTTAGCAGGATGAGATTAACTTCGTTACCATTTGCTGCAACTTGAAGGCGGTCTTTCTCGGCTTGCTCGACCGAGTGGTCATCCACCACAATGGAAATTGGAACGTTCGGCTCGATGAGCTGAGCTGCAGCTTCGGTCCCATCCACCACCCAAACTTGAGAGCTCATTGCTCGAAAAAATGACAAAAGTCTGGCTTGGGTGAGTTTGTTAGTGCTGACTGCGATGACGCGAGGGATTTTTAGATCACTTGCCGTATGAAGGTGTTGCCTGGACTCAAGAGGCAGAAAAACGTCGAATCGACTGCCAGCATTTGGCTGGCTATACAGAGCAACGCTCCCTTTCATTAGGTCGACGAGTTGGCGAACGATGGCAAGCCCAAGCCCTGTGCCCCCATATCGCCTCGTAATTGAACCGTCGGCCTGTGTAAAGCTATCAAAAATGGATCGGTGTCTTTCTTCCGCGATCCCCATTCCTGTGTCTTCCACCCAAAGCTGGACTCCGTCGCTGCTTGTTTTAAGCCCAAGAGTCACACTGCCGTGGGTTGTAAACTTCACAGCATTACTTGCAAGATTCATGAGAATCTGCCGGATGCGAGTTGAATCTCCAGAATAGATTGCCGGGGAACTCCAATCGGTATCGATATTAAGTAGAAGTCCTTTTTCTTGAGCGGAGCGGGCCATGATGGTGGCCACTTCTTCGACTACTTCCAGTACATCGACATCCGCATCCTCAAGTACGAGTTTCCCGGCTTCGATCTTTGAGAAGTCCAAAATGTCATTTAAGATCGTCATCAGGCCATCCGCACTCGTGCGAATCGTCTGTACACACTTCCTTTGTTCTTGCTCTAAGTTAGAGTCCAAAAGCATTTCCGCCATGCCAATAACTCCGTTCATCGGAGTTCGTATTTCATGGCTCATGTTTGCCAAGAACTCGGACTTCAACCTAGAAGCCTCGACAGCCTGCTCACGAGCTTTCGTTATGGCGTCTTCTGCCATCTGTTGCTCAGTAACATCCTGAACGACACCTACAACTCTGTCTCTAGCGCCATCTGGATTGAGAAGAATCCTAGCGGTCGTGACAACGTGTCGAAGTTCTCCGTTGGGCCGGTAAATTCGACGCTTGACCCGATAGGGTCCCATTGTTTCGGTGACGGCTTCTATGCTGGCTCTAACGCGTTCTCGATCGTCCGGGTGTACAGTTTCCAAAAGCGCTTCCATTGAAGGTGGAGGCAAACTCGGTTCGATTCCATAGATCCGGTAGGTTTGTGGACTCCACCAAATGTTTCCTGTCTTATAGTCCAGTTCCCACGTTCCAAGGTTTGCAATATCCTGAGCTTCCGAGAGTCGCGCCTGACTTTCTAACAGCTCGTTTTCGGCTTCCTTTCGCTTGGTAATGTCGGTATGTGATCCAGCAATGCGAACTGCTTTTCCGTTCGAATCAAAGACGGCCCTTCCTCTGGAAGCAATCCAAATCCACCTTCCGTCCTTATGCCGCATGCGGAATTCGACTTCGTGGCACTCATCAGGATTCTTGCTGTAACCTTCTTGATAGCGTCGGACTGCCTCCGAGTCGTCTGGATGAATGCGATTCATCCAGGTTTCACGGGTGTTAGGCAACTCGTCATCTGCATACCCAATGATCTCTTTCCACCTGGCAGAATAGAAACGCGCGCCAGTCAGAACATCGACGTCCCATATTCCGTCTTGGGCACCTTTAACTGCCAGCTCAAATCGCTCTTGGCTTCGCCTCAAATCTGATTGAGCAGCCCTTTCTGAAGTGACGTCGACGCCGATCCCAATGATCCTAACGATAGCGCCTTGGTCATCTAAAACCACCGAAAAGGAACCGCTTAAAATACATTCGGTCCCATCTTTCCGCTTCCATCGACTTTCACAATGGATCGATTCCTTGGTTTCGTTGATCTTTTGAAGCTTCGAATAGGCCTCGTCAATAAGATCCTTGGGGATCATTGTCGCCATATACTGCCGGCCGACAAGATCTTCAGTTGCATAGCCAGTGATCCTCTCGCAAGCAGAATTAACTCGCAAGATCACGCCATTGCAGTCAAAAACAATAATGGCGCAGTCAGCCCTTTCGAAGACAGCTTGAAAGATTGAAGCGTCCTGAATTACGGCAACAGCATTGTCGTTGTCCGAAAGCGCTAAATCACTGTGGAGTTTGCTTGAACCCATCTCGGTACTGTCCCTACGATCCGCATTCTGTACTGATATCTTAACGGCAATTCTATTTTGAATCTACCTTGGTCGCCACGTGATTAGCCAATAAGCGTGACGTTGGCCTTACGTAACCGACCAAGACTAGGTATGCCAAACTGAATATCGTGAGTAGCAATTTTGGGATAACTTCCCGGGAATCGAATTACAGCGAATGGTACAACGAATTAGTCGTCAAGGCTGACTTGGCGGACCACTCTTCAGTGCGCGGCTGTATGGTTATCAAACCCCACGGTTACGCGATTTGGGAGTTGATGCAGCGTGCTTTGGACGACATGTTCAAGGAAACAGGTCATGTCAATGCCTATTTCCCGCTCTTTATCCCGAAATCGTTCCTTGAGAAAGAGGCTGAACACGTTGAAGGATTTGCGAAGGAATGCGCGGTGGTCACCCACCACCGGTTAAAAGCCAACCCTAACGGTCCAGGACTCATTCCGGACCCTGAAGCAAAGTTGGAAGAGGAACTTATCGTTCGTCCCACGAGCGAGACCGTCATTTGGAATACCTATACCAAGTGGATACAAAGTTATCGGGATCTGCCTCTCCTCATCAACCAGTGGGCTAACGTTGTACGATGGGAGATGCGCACCCGACTCTTCCTGCGCACGTCAGAATTCCTTTGGCAGGAGGGTCACACCGCTCACGCCACTTATGAAGAAGCCGAGGAAGAATCACTTACGATCCTCAACGAGTGCTATTTTAAGTTCGCCGAAGAGTGGATGGCGGTACCGGTCTTGCGCGGAATTAAGAGCAAGAACGAAACTTTTCCTGGCGCAGATCACACTTATTGTATTGAGGCGCTCACCCAGGATAAGCGGGTTATTCAGGCAGGTACTTCCCACCATTTAGGTCAGAACTTCGCTAAAGCCTTCGGAACTCAATTCGTGGATCGGGATAACAAGCTTCAGTACGTGTTCGCAACTTCCTGGGGCGTCTCTACTCGACTTGTGGGCACGTTGATCATGGCGCACTCCGACGACAAAGGCCTCGTCTGTCCTCCGAAGCTTGCACCCATCCAGGTAATCCTCGTGCCAATGGGGCGTGATGAAGAGACTCGATCCAAGACCGTGGGTGCTAGCGATGAAATCGCCAAGACCCTCAAGGCTATGGGTATTCGAGCGAAAGTTGACAAGCGCGAGAAGGAAAGCCCTGGGTTCAAATACAACTACTGGGAATTGCGTGGAGTACCCGTTCGTGTCGAAGTAGGTCCAAGAGACCTTGAAGCGGGGCTGTTGCCTGTATCACGAAGGGATACAGGCGAGAAGACACCTGTTGCCGTTGGTGACGTCGCAGTTGAGTGTGCCAACCTACTGGAAGAGATCCAGCAGGCTCTTTACAATCGAGCTCTTGAATTCAGAAACGCCAACACTCGCCGTGTCGACACCTGGGACGAGTTCCAGGAAGCTTTTGCCGGAGAAGGCGGAGCTGGGCTTATCGTCGCTCACTGGGACGGGACTCCTGAGACCGAGCAGGTCATCGCTGACAAAACGAAAGCAACGATTCGTTGCATTCCGCTTACGCCGTTGGAGCCCTCAGACGAGGAGCCTGGCACATGCATATTGACTGGCAAGCCTAGTCAGCGGCGGGTTGTGTTTGCTAAGGCCTACTAAGATAGTAGTGTCACTGCCATAACTTGCAGTGACACTACTATCTTATAGCTTGGTTGTGTGGGTTCGGTTACTTTGTATCCTTCTGCTTTGGCTGTTCGTTTTCTGTCGTGATCAATTGCTTCACGTCGCAGCGCTTGAGGGCGGCGGCGCTCATTTGTGGGACGGTGCCCGTACGGACACGAGGTGGCTGACTACTCCTTGCGGAGCGGCTACGTCGAATATTGACTGAAAACGAACTTGATTAGTTTTTTGGGGACCTTCATTCTTTGGTTGGCTTTTGCTCGTTCTTGGGTCTGTTACCGTTGATATTTCCCTGGGGCGCTCCGCTGTGGCCGTTCGTTTTCTGTCCTGATCCATCGCTTACGCCACTGCGCTTGGTGCGCCGACTCAAACTCGCGGGCACGATCATCCCACTCGGACACGAGTCGGCTGACTGCACCACTCTGAGTGGCTACGATGGATAGGGACTGAAAACGAACTGGGAATCCTTATGGGGACGGTGCTTGGTTGCTTTGGCCGGTTGTGGCTGGCTTGCTAGTTTGTTATCTTTGCTATTTTGTTTGGGGCGCTCCGCTGGGGGTGTTCGGTTGGGGAAACCGTTTATGCTCCGAGGATTTGTTGCTTCGAAGCGTGATAAGGTGGCCTAGCGTATTTTTTGTGGGGCTAGTGGACTGTGAAGAGGTCTTGATAGGGGGTTGAGAGCTTTGGGGTTGGGTGGGAAGTTGCTGTTGAGCCGTAGAGAATCTGGTCTAGTCTGGTGTTTGCGTATTCGTAGATGGCGAAGTCGATTTCGTTTTGGTGGCGGAGATAGTTTTGGTCTTCGGTGGAAATCTGGACTTTGCCTTTTGATTCGTTCCGTGGATAGGCGGGCAAAGTGGTCATCTTGACTCGTGTTGGGAATAACTTGGATAGCGCCTGTACGCTCTCATCCATTCTTTCGGTGACACCCACAAAGTCGTATGATTCAGCCATTTTTGTGGCTAGGCGCTTGACGGTTTCCGTCGGTTCGAGGACGTTTGGGTCCCAAATACCAAAGTAGTGCCTCGTCATTGGATTTTCTACCGCCATTCGAAGATCCGATCGCCTAATGAAATCGCTGAACGACAAAGTCTTTGCTAGATTGCAGTGAGGCAAATCTTCCAGAACGGTATGGCGCCAAAACTGGTAACTCGAGGCAATCTGAGCTATCGGGTCGCGGACCATGCTGATTCGTCGCCTTGGACGAACGCGCCCAAATGCCTTAATCGTTTCCAGTCGAAGGTGTCCGGCTACAACTCGGTATCGGTCTAGCTCCAGAATCTGCTGTTGGTGGGAAGCTGGATAATCTGGACCGCAGTCGAAGTTCTCAGTCGTGGGCCCAAGCAAGTCGGAAAGTAGACTCGCAAAGTATGTTCCACCAGACCGAGGAATATGGTCGAAAAGGTATTTCTCCGTAGGTCTTGTCAGGGAATCACAAAACACTTGACTCTTAACAATAGCGCGCTTAACCGTTGCTCTCGATAGTCTCAATATGGCTCTTCAATTAATAAAGCAAAGTAGTGTTCAAGCACCTAGAATATATGCCTGTACAGTCTATAGAATAGAACTCAATACTCATCCGGAAGTTCAATATTTAAGTATGAAGATTCTCAGGTTAGAGGATTCAAACGCTAACGGACCTGATCTAGAAGTGCAACAAATGGAGGGCATTATATAGTTCGAAGTGAACTAAGTAACTGTGCGAGATTGCTCTGCCCACCATTGTAAAATTGCATCTTCCCACGAACCCCGATAGTAGGCTTCGACGTAGGCTTCATGCTGATCAAATACACCACGGTAGTGATTGGCCAAAGAATCGCTGTCCGACGACTTGATCCATTTGTGCCAAGCTCGAAGACCCTCTTTCAGAAGAGCCGTACCCTCTTCGACCGTGCCCAAATTGGGGTCTTCACCCAATATTGCTTTAGATTGTGGGCCTTTCTTTGCGCTCTTATCCAACTCAACAAGGTCAGGTCGGATAGCCAGAAGTTGAGACGTCTCGAAATGGCCAGCATGGTCAAGTAACTCGGGCTGTGCGAGTGGCTCAAGAGGACTTCCCGCGAAGACCAGTAGATCGGTATGGTCTTCCATCGCTCTTAATGCGGCTTCGCTCATTTCCATGAGGTGCCCCTGAGCGTAATGGCCTGTGATTAGGCAAATTCGGCGAGCTCCAGAGGTGTAAAGCCCATGAAGCATGTCATCGAGAATCAATCGGAACGTTGCCGTCTGCACCTGTTGGGAATGTCTATGAGGCAAGGTTGTCATCGGCAACCAAACCGAGGGCAAAAGTACAGAATCGGTCACGTCAGCAAGTTTTTGGGCAAACCACTCGGCAATTAGGCCATCTAGGCCAAGAGGTAGATGCGATCCGTGCCATTCGAGTGCGCCCCAAGGAACAATTGCGAGGGCATTTTTTGCCCACAACGCATCAAGTTGCTCTGGCTTAAGCTCGGCGTAGGACGGCACGTAACAGTTTAGATTCAGTACCTCGTCGGGACCATTCACGCTTTTGCGCGACGCAAAAATGATGAGACCACTTGGAGCTAAGTAGTGGCCCATTCGGCAAAGGCGTCAGAAAACCGTTCAAGATAGATTTCGATGCGCAGTAGGATCAGTTCGGTTTTGGGAATGCAGCAGATTGGCCTCGTGATTATTATCATTGGGTTGGCTCTGGTGATGAGCATCTTTGGTCCCAGTCACGTCGACAAGCTCAGCGGACACACTGTCAATAACTTTCTTAACCCAGCAGCTCTCATTCAGATTGCAACCGACACGAGTTTCTTTGCGATCATGGCTGTGGGAATGACCATGGTGATCATCTCGGCCGGGATCGACCTTTCTGTAGGCTCCATCTACGCGATGTCCGCCGTCCTCATGTCCCTGGTGCTACAGAAATCGACGGGATTACCGGCTTGGGAACAGATTGGATTGGGATTGATTCTAAGTTGCGGAATTGGGACTTTGGCTGGGCTTCTCAACGGCGTCATGGTTTGCCGGTTAGGTGTGCATCCCTTCATCATCACGCTAGGAACAATGTGGGTCTTCCGAGGGATCGCGTTTGTCGAAACCAAAGCCATGAGCATCCTGGTGCCCGAATCCTTAACGCATGCCGCAAAAGCCAACCTTGGAATGAGCAAGGAGCTATTTCCCGTGCCAATGGTTGTCATGCTCATTGTCACGACAATTGGCGCGCTATTTCTCACAAGGACAACTTGGGGCAGGCGAATCTTCGCTATCGGCGGAAATCTCGAAGCCTCCAAGTATTCGGGCTTGCGTATTAACCGAATCCTTACAAGTGTTTATGTGCTTGCGGGCCTTTGTGCGGGCATTGCTGCATTCATTGGTGCGAGCTTTTATGGAGCGGCCAGTTCTGGAAGTGCCACAGGATACGAACTTTACGTCATTGCAAGCGCTGTTGTGGGCGGGGCGAGCTTGAATGGGGGCAAAGGTAGTGCCACGGGAGCAATGCTGGGAGCTTTACTCATCGTGATGATCCGACAAGCGATTCGAACCCTAGATTGGGACCAGAATTACGAACAGATCATCATCGGTTCCGCCATTGTGATTTCAGTTGTCCTCGACCGGTGGAATTCAACACGCGCACAAAGAATGCTTGTCAGAGCGCGGCAATGAAAGTGTGCATCGTGTACATGATCTGTGAGAATGTGTAAGCTGTTTGAGCAATAAGTTGGGGTGATTTTCAATGAAGATACAAAATATGATGTTTGGCGCGGCGATGTTCGCCTTGCTTGGTGTCGTTGGCTGTGGAAGCTCGGATTCGAGTTCGACCACTCCGCCTGCGGATGGCGGTGCGAACACTAAGGTAGGAGCAGGACCTAAAAAGAAGGACTACAAGATCGTCATGATCGCAAAGAGCTCTTCGAACCCAGTTTTTACTGCAGCACAAACAGGCGCAAACGATGCGGCCAAAGAGCTTGGCACTAAGAACGGAGTCAATATCACCATCGATTGGAGAACTCCAAACGATGAGGACCCGCAAGTGCAAGCCCAGCGAATCGGTCAAGCCGTGACTGGTGGTGCAGATGCCATCCTCGTATCCTGTTCCAATGCAGAGATTCTGACTGGAGCAATTGATGATGCAGTCAAAGCTGGCGTTCCTGTCATGACCTTTGACAGCGATGCACCGAAATCCAAGCGATTTGCTTTCTATGGTGCAAATGACGAAGAAGCGGGCGCTCAGGTCATGAGCGAACTGGCCAAAATCACCAATGGCAAGGGAAATGTTGCGATCTTGGCGGGCAATCAGAACGCACCCAATCTCCAGAAGCGAGTCCAAGGCGTTAAAGACGAAGCCAAGAAGTACCCTGGAATCAAGATAGTTGGCGTTTTCAACCATGCTGAAACCGCTGAGGATGCTTCTGCCGAAGTCACCAAGGACATGAATGCTCATCCTGAAATCACCGCTTGGGCAATGATCGGCGGTTGGCCACTATTCGCTACATCACTCCTAACTCTGGATCCCACGAAAGTGAAGATAGTGTCGATCGATGCTCTGCCTCAGGAACTTCCATACATTGAGAAGGGAATTGCTCCTGTGCTTCTGGCGCAGCCAGTTTATGATTGGGGCTACAAGTCGGTCGGGTTCATCGTGGACAAACTCATTCTGCAAAAGGACGTACCTGCCGTAAACAAAATGGACTTGGTACGGGTTTCGAACGAAAACTTAGGCGAGTGGGCCGGAACGCTTCAGAAGTGGGGATTCAAAGTCGACGAAAAGTATTTGGCACTTCAGAAGAAGAAGTAGTCATCCAAACTCTTGCCTCGGGGCAGGTTAACTGACCCGAGGTTCTTTCAAATTTATGTCCATCCTGACTGTAAAGAATCTTAGCAAGCGTTTTCCTGGCGTACAAGCACTTCAGTCGGTTAGCCTGGATATCGAAGAAGGAAGTTGCCACGCCCTCATGGGCGAGAATGGTGCTGGAAAGAGCACATTGGGCAAGATCCTGGCGGGCCTTTACCAGGCGGATGAAGGCGAGATTGTCTATCAAGGTAAGGTCGTCCACTTTAATGGTCCGTTGGAAGCGGTTTCAGCGGGGATCAGCATGGTCCACCAGGAACTTCTTTTCGCGGAGAACCTGACCGTTGCAGAAAACCTATGCCTAGGAGATCTCCCCCGGAAGGGAATTTGGCTGGATCGAGCGGAGATGATTCGAAGGGCAAAATCTTGGCTGGACAGCATTGGTGCAGCAATTGACCCGATGCAAGTGCTTGGAGAACTGCCCATCTCCAAACAGCAACTAGTACAGATCGCGGGTGGAATTGGTCGTGGCGCAAAAATATTGATCTTTGACGAGCCCACCAGCAGCCTATCGCAAGCTGAAGCACTCAAGCTCCTGGACCTTATTAGGGACCTCAAAAAGAATGGAGTCACCTGCATTTATGTTTCTCATCGACTGGAAGAAATTTTTGCAATTTGCGACACCGTTACGGTTCTCCGAGATGGCCAACTAGTAGATACCGTTTCAATTGATGGTTTAAGTCGGGACGCTCTAGTCCGGATGATGATTGGTCGTGAACTAGCCGCCAGCTTGGAATCGCACGCGACAACAGAAGTGGGTGAGGAGCTCCTCCGAGTTGAGAATTTAGCCAGCCCTGGCAAGTTTCAGCCGATTAATTTGACGCTGCATGCCGGAGAGATTGTGGGATTGGCTGGGTTGGTTGGTGCGGGCAGGACTGAAATTGTCGAAGCCATATTTGGCCTTGACCCAGAAGCAACTGGAGAACTCTTCTTCAAAGGCAAGCCTTTTGCTCGAAAAGGTCCCATTCATGCGATGGAAACGGGGCTGGGGCTGGTTCCAGAAGATCGGAAGCACCATGGATTGGTACTTTCAATGACGGCCAAAGAAAACGTTTCCCTACCCATTTTGGATCGACTGTCAACCGCAGGATGGGTCCAGCCTCAAAAAGAGCGCGATGTGGCAACGAAATTCTTTGAACGTATGAGGGTCAAAGCACCCAGTATTGATTCAGCTACTGCCGGACTTTCCGGTGGAAATCAGCAAAAGCTCGTTATTGCGAAGTGGCTCGCAGCTGAAACAGAGGTACTGCTTGTGGATGAGCCGACCCGTGGAGTAGACGTCGGAGCCAAAGCAGAGATTCACAACCTCATACGTGGACTAGCCGCTGAAGGAAAGGGAGTCTTACTCGTTTCGAGCGAATTGCCTGAATTGCTCTCCTTGGCGACCCGGGTCATTGTGATGCGAGAAGGGGCTAACGTCGGAGAACTGCCGGCCAATACGTCGGAAGAATCGGTCATGCGGCTTATGGCTGGAGTCAAATAATCCAATCGAACAGTTACTCGCTCAACTAAAACGGTTGGAGCAGTGCAAGAAATTCCGAGGATAGGCCAAACTTGATTTAACACAACATGGTCCTTTGAGTCCATGGGGATTGCGCCAAAAAATGATCGTTACGCTACTTACTTGCGCCACACTGTCGTCTCAACAGCTTCGTTCGATTCTATTGCAGGATCTAGACCTGAGTTCAATGACCCAGGACTACGGAGCCCCACAAAAGGCAAAGACTGTCGATGACCATCCTCTTTTCGTTGCAGGCAAGCCATTTCCCACTGGAGTAGGGACACATGCCAGAAGTGAGATGATGATTCGCCTAAACGGAACCGCGAAGCGATTTACTTCGACGGTTGGCGTTGACGATGAAACTGATGGAAAAGGCTCGGTACGCTTCCTGGTGTACGGAGACAACGCTCTTCTTGCAGATAGCGGAGTAATGAAGGGCCATGATGCTGGCAAGGAACTGACGGTTGACTTGACTAACCGCAAGACTTTGAGGCTCGTGGTAGATGATGCAGAGGATGGCATCGACCACGATCATGCTGATTGGGGCGGCGCCACCATCACATATTCGGGTGATAAGAAGCCTGAAGCTGCGGGCGCCATCAAGCCAGAGCCCACCATGAATATCTTTCATGGCACTCCCACTCGACCTGAGATAAACGGGCCTCGCGTGATCGGCGCGACTCCGGGCAGGGACTTCTTGTTCCGAATTCCAGTTACAGGCAAAGGTCCATTCACCTACCTCCAGAGAGGATTGCCGCGAGGTCTTGGACTTGATCCAAAGACCGGAATTATTAGCGGTCAAATGAAGGATCCAGGCTCTTACGTTGTTCAGCTGATTGTCTACGGTAAGTCGGGCCGTGACACGCGAGACATCACTATTGTCGGTGGTGAGCACAAACTCGCCATGACTCCACCCATGGGTTGGAACTCATGGAACGTATGGGGCACGAGTGTAGACGCAAACAAAGTACGCGCGGCCGCAGATGCTTTCATTAAGACAGACCTCGCGAATGCCGGATACACCTACGTCAACATTGATGACGCTTGGGAAGGCGGTCGCAACGCGGCAGGTGAGATCGAGACCAACGAAAAATTTGGTGACATGCAGTCGCTAGCGACCTATGTCCACGGGCTTGGGCTGAAAGTAGGTATCTATTCCTCGCCTGGCCCTACAACATGTGCCGGGTACACGGCCAGCTATAAGCACGAGGTTCTCGACGCGAAATCGTATGCCAAGTGGGGTATCGACTACCTAAAATACGACTGGTGTTCTTACGGAGGCATCGAGCCCAATCCAGATTTAGCTGGGTTCCAAAAGCCTTACGCGGTCATGCGAAAGGCGTTGGATGAGTCTGGTCGAGATATCGTTTATTCCTTCTGCCAGTATGGGATGGGCGACGTATTTAACTGGGGCAAAGATTTGGGCGGCAACCTCTGGAGAACCACCGGAGATATCACCGATACCTGGCGAAGCATGTCAGGAATTGGGTTCGCTCATAGCCCTAAGGCGGTAGGAGCAGGGCCCGGCGGATGGAACGATCCCGATATGCTCGTGGTTGGCAAGCTCGGTTGGGGCGACCATCCTCGTCCTACACGGTTGACTCAGAATGAGCAGATTACGCACATTTCTCTGTGGTCCATGCTCGGAGCACCACTCATCATCGGCTGTGACCTTACACAGTTAGACGACTTCACGAGAGACATTCTCATGAACCACGACGTCATAGAAGTGGACCAGGATCCGCTCGGAAAGGTAGCAACGATGCGGAAGAAGGACGGTTCAAGCGAGATCTGGGCACGACCTTTGTTCGACGGAACGACTGCTGTCGGTCTCTTCAATCGCGGCACCGAGAAAGCTAAGATCGTCGTCCGTTGGGAGGACTTGGGCCTGTCTGGATCGCAGCCCGTTCGAGATCTCTGGTTGCGCAAGGACCTGCGTGCGGGGCAAGTTGGCTACAGCTTCGACGTACCTGCACACGGTACGGTCCTGATCAAGGTGGGTAAGCCACAAACTCGATAATCTAAAAAGCCCGGTTGCATTTCGCGACCGGGCTTTTTAGCGAGTGGTGGGTTACTTGTCGCCGACTTTGTTCATGTTCTTATAGAGAATGGTGTAGTCCAGGCCATCGACCAATCCATCGCCGTTAAGGTCGGCCCTCGGGTTCCAGTTCGAACTTATGGAAGTCGAGCCATTGGCAACCGATAAGAGGCGACGATCCGTCGTATCGATCCGGTTGTTACCATCGATATCTCCATTGATCAAGACATAGTTAGCATTGAGGGCATCGTTAGTCGTAAGATCCAGCGATAGAGTTCTCCTCAGCCATGTGCCCACTTGGACATAGACGCTGTAGGCCTGGGTGGGTACGTTTTGGGCGACGTACTTTCCAGCTGCATCCACAGGAACGATCATTGTCGTGAACGGAGTGGAAGCCCCAGGCAATCTAAAGTTCAACGTGACAGAACTGGGTTTCAAGCCAGCAAAATCACTAAACGATAGGGTTCCAGAAATGGTTGGAACGGTGACATTAAGGGTTTGGGTCCTTGTAACGGCTTGATAAATAGCCGTGATCGTGCTTGAACCCGGCGTAGTCAAACCGCTTGGTGTCGAAACAGTGAACGCTGCTGAAGTTGATCCAGCCGGCACGGTAACACTTGCGGGAACAGTTGCTACCCCAGTATTTGAGGAGCTGAGTTGCACGACAAGACCGCCTTGCGGAGCCGCAGATGTCAACGTTACCGTTCCCTGAACTGTCTTACCGCGCCGAACTGAACTTGCTGCCAACGTCATGCTACTCAAGTCTGCAGGAACGGCAGGAAGTAGAATTCGCCACACTCCCCTGCCGTAAGTTCCTGCATTGAGGTAGCGTGTGCCTGGTACCGCGACCAAGTCGTCGACGATCACATTCGGTAATCCCAGGGCTGATCCGGCATTTGCCCAGGTTGCTCCGGAATCGGTCGAGCGAAACACGCCGAAGTCAGTTCCGACCCACCAAATGGTCGTCGGACTATCAAAATCCCTTTCGATTGCGTTCAAGGAGATATCGGGAAGCGTATTCGCACCGCTACCGGAAACATTTGTGAATGCCGGAGTCGTTGCGACCGTGTTTTGGCAACGCCAAAGGTGAGAGGCTCCTGATCCGGAGTATCCGATCAGAATATCGCTTGCGTTGGATGGACTGATGCTAAGTGAAGTGATCGTAAAGTTTGGAAGTCCTGTCGTTCCCGAATTGAGTTGCTTCCAACTGGTTCCCGCATTCGTTGACATCCAGATTTGTCCGTCGGTTGAACCCGTATAAATGCGAGATGCATCCGTTGGTGCAATGGCAATGGCCTGAATCAGGGGGGTGCTGCTTGAAGTAACGGGGCCAGCCAGCCTTTGGTTACCCACGTGGTTAGTCCATGTTTGGCTGCTGTCATTAAAACGATACAAAAAGTTCGTTCCGGTATAGAGTTTTGTTTGATCAGTCGGCGCGAGTTTGACGGTCGCAATAAACGGTACGGGGTCCGAACCGGAATTGGGTGAAATAACGGATTGGTTGAACGACCAACCGTCATCCGTTCTGAAGAAGAAGAAGTTTTCTGAAGTCGTGTATTGGATGGCTGGATTTGATTGATTGATTGCTGAACCTCCGCCGTCGCCGCCTCCAGAGTTCCTCCAATTCGAAAGGTCGCCCGATGCAACCGGCGATGCATTGTCTTGGGTTCCGCCAACCAAAATATTAGGGTCAGTGGGGTGCATGGCAATGTAGTAGAACATCGACCCACCCAAATTCTTGTTGAGTGAGGTTAGGTTGTTGGAGTTTGTAACGGGGTTATATCGAACCGCATAGATTCCACCGTCGTTGCTGAAAATGGCTAAGTTAGGATCAGTGGGGCAGACGGCAAGCGCGTGTTGATCGTTGTGTGAAATCGCGTTGGAGGAATAAGTGGGTCCGCCTAACGACTTCCAAGTTACACCGTTGTCCGCAGACTGGACGATATCTATCTCACCCACAAAGATAACGTCTTTGGTGACTCCCGAAATGACTCGGCTTCCGCACTCCAGGTGATAATCGTAGTAACTCTGTGAAAAGTTGTAGTTGGCTTGAATTTCATTGCCTAACGGAAAATTGGCACTGATATCCTTCCAAGTACCGCCTTGATTGGTGCTGGAATAGATTTTATTGTTCTCTGAGTCGAGAACATAGACATTGTTCGGATCGGTTGGAGACGTGGCGACCGCATATGCCCAATGGACCGTCCCATTTGTCACAACCGGACTTGCAAGAGCCTGCCAAGTGGCACCGTGATCGTCAGACTTGTAAATTCGCGTAATGCTTGTGCTGTTCGAGTTACCGTATCCTGCAGCGATGGCATAAATCCGAACAGAGTTGCCTACTGGGCTACTCGCTGCAATTGTGGGCCAGTCGGATCTCGCGAGATTGGTCACAGCCGTCCAGGTCTGACCACCATTCGTAGAGCGGTAGAGTTTGCCGTACTGGTAGATATCACCTGTTCCTGCGAGGAGGGTTTGGGAACTCGTCGGGTCGATAAGGATGGAAGCCACCCCAACGTTACCCATAGTTGCGGTAGCGATTTCGTTCCAAGTTACGCCACCATCAGTGGACTTCATGATTCCATTGCTGTTTCCAATGAATCCGTGGTAGTCGCCCAAGCCCACATAAATTGTGCTGGAGTTGTTGGGGTCGATTACGATGCAGTTCACCCCCAAATGGGTCCACGAAGACGATAGCCAGGACCAAGTAACTCCGCTGTCCGTACTCTTCCAGACGCCACCTTGGGCTGCTCCGCCATAAATGATCTGGGAGCTGTTAGGATCAAAGGCAACGGCATTGAACCGGCCATTGACGGGACTGATGCCGTAGTATTGCTCGTAGGGCACTTTTAGGTTCGTCGGTCCCATAAATGACCATGTTTGGCCCGGTGCACGCGTGCCAGAGCCTGGAAGAACTGCTCGCTTCATCCCTGCGACATGTGCTGTTGCGCGGCTGTACGCACTCCAATCCACCTTGTCGTTGGGGTAAGCCCGCTGCCCAACAAAATGACGATAAGCTTTGAGGTAGTCAGCGCCTTCCTTTTCCTTTTCTGCCTTTGCCGTATTTCCTTTTTTCCGCTCTCGGATCTCATCCCTGGAGAGGTCAGCGATTTTACGATGGAGGGACCGGACCGACTGCATGTCGATCGGATCTTCTTCAGGGTCAAGCGGACGTAGTCCACTCACTCGCGCAATAGAGGCGCGAGCTAGCTCTTCGTCGACATTGGGCCTAAGTTCTACGGCATAAATCGAAGTTCCGGGCGTCCTCGAATCCAATTTGCCGAATGGCCGGATCGCTTTGGCAATCTGCTCAACTGGCAAATGTGGATTAGCTTTGATGTAGATATCCTTGGCGACTTCGCCTGAGGAATTTACTACATGAGTGAGAGCGAGCAAGGCAGTTAATAGCACAGTCAAAATGGGCACCTTTTGAAAAATAAACAGTCTAAAGCAATGCAATACATATCTGATGAAGAAGGCATGTACGAGTTACCACACTACGCCTGATAGAGTTCTGCGATATCTAAGATGACGTCGATTTCGACACCACTATCCATGGTAATTCGAATTCCGTTCTGGGTTGCAGAAATATTCTGAACACGTTCTGCATTCGAAGGGCACGGTGCTACACCCATGATGGTGTTGATCACTAATGGAGAGTCTGGCGTAAGATCAAGGTAAGTTCGATATCCTTCCTTACTGGCGTCGTTCTCGGCGACAGAACCTGCCAATCCATAATGCATATAGGACGTAACTTCTTCAATTCCTAAAACGTGACGATGTCTTCCGCTCCACGGAGCATAGTGTCGCCCCCCGTTTGAATGCCATAGGATGGTTCCCGATAGCATTCGAGGGTCTTTAAGCGAGAACCAAATATAACCTTCGTCGGGAAAAGTCACGGCAGACCATCCGAAGGTAGATCCCTTTTCCGCGTAAACCATGACCAGATCTTCGAATCCCTCTCTGGCGGGGTACTGAGACAAATCGGCGAATGAGCCGTCGCTTGAAGGCACATGATGCAGGTCCCTAAAGTGAGAGCCGGGCTTAAGTGAGCTATAGCCACCCACGGCAGGTAACTCAAATATTCCCGGGAATACCTGGCCAAAGCTAAAAGGGCCCAAAGAAATATTCCCGACCGAACTGAATTTCACCATCGCATGATGTCCAAGGCACATTGGACCGGTCATTTCTTGGATCACATGTCTTTGGTAAACAGCCGCTTGGCCCGACCTCGTCCACACTCTCTTCGTCAGGTGACCCTTTCGAATTTGCGTGTCCATGCTCATTCGAATTTCGTCCGCTTGATGGTCGACTACATGCCATTTCTCATTAGCAGTCTCACCATGAATGGGGTATTTCTCTGGCCCAAAGGCTACTTCGTTGCCTCCAAACGGCAGGCAGAAGAAGTCACCTCGAAGCACTTGAAGAATGGGCTCAATGTTGTGGACTTCTTCGCCCCATGGGGCAATTGAAAAGGGTTGCACATCGCCGTTCGGAAGATGGAAGGTAACCGGAGCGATCTGTCCGCCCACCGGTGTGATCCAAGCGTCTACGCTATCGCTCGAGAAACCAAGCGACGGTTGCCCAAATAGGATTTCAGATTTCATGCGTTTCTATTTTCACCCGTTTAGCCCTTTGAGCGCTATTCGATAGAATGGTTTGGGCCAAATAGCATCGATTGAGCTCGTAAACTCGTAAATCCAAGAAGAATCTTATCTCTTATTGCAATAGGGCAGGAACGAACTACGCTTACGTAACGTGGTGGAATTGGGTCTGAGAAAACAGGAGAACGGATAGACTATCTATAATTAGCCCGCCCATTCCTCCAATGGGCGACTCAAGGAGAGAGGCTTGACATCATACGATCCAGAGATCATTAAGGAACTCGAAGAGCAGCGTCCCAAAATCCCGGTTGGAATGCTGAGCCGTCAGGAGAAGGACCGCCTCATTGAGCGGGGATTCCTCGGGCTCTATCGTTGGTACGTTGCCAAATCCCAGGCAACCCGAAATTGGAATCCGGACAAGGATTTTGATTGGCGCAAATTCCGTCGCGACCACTCGCCGGAAATGAATACCATCCTTGAAGGGTTCTTTGCTGTAGAGCAGTACGTTCCGGACTACGTAACGAAGCTTCTTCAAGTCATTCGACAGAGTCATGGCAGGAGCCATTTCCACATTCGTTGGGGATCAGAAGAAGAGAAGCACGCTGACCTCTGGTTCAATACGGTCCTGTTCTCCGAGTATCGATCGCCAAAGTGGTTGAACGAGTACATGGGGCAGTTGAGGGGGCAAGAGTGGAACCTTCCGTGGGACGATCCTATGCACATGATCTTTTACACGGTATTCCAGGAGCGAGCAACCCAGGTTAACTATCTGAATACCGCGGTAATTGCTCGGGGGAAGAGCGATAACCCGATTTACGCCAATGACGCCGATCCGGTGCTCGTGCACGCAGCATCAAAAATCGCTGCTGACGAGGCAGCTCATTACAACTTCTTTCTTGAAGGGGCTCGACTCTATTTGTATTACTATCCAGCGGAATCGCTCGAAGCCATTTCCAACGTCATTCGGCACTTTGCCATGCCTGCCGGGAATGTCATCCCCAACTACGACTTGTTTGCCGAAGTGGTTTACAAGGCTGGAGTGTATGGTCCTAGAGAGCACGCCCGCGACGTCGTTCAGGCTGCCCTTTCGAACTTGGGTGTGGCAGGAAGAAGGGCACTGGAAGCTGGTATCAAGCGCTCCCGCTTGGTACCCGATGAAAATGGCAACTTACGCGAAACGGCCATTTTCGACGGCATTGACTTTCCATCGGTCCAAGAAAAGGTTCAGCGCATCTTCCGAGTTATTGAGACACACGAAAAAGAGGTTGGATTTTATGATGTTGATCCAACGATTTTCGTTCCCAATTACTAGTCAAGACGGTCGACTCGCGGCTTGATCCGCGAGTCGGCCCTACTTTGGCCTTGTGACCGGTTTTGGACCGGTTCCGTATGAAGGTGCATCGACTAGTTTTGCTGACCGGATCTTAGGTGGATCGGAAGGGCGATCATCTTTGCCTACCGGGACAGCACCTATTTTGAGGATAACTTCCGCCCCTCTTACCGCCTGCCCAAAGGCAGCGTAATGGTGATCCAAGTGTTTCGTGCCGTCTCGACTTAGGCAAACGAAAATCTGGCCACCATTTGTATTGGGATCGGTCGAACGGGCAATGGAAATGACGCCGAAGTCGTGCTCAAGCTTACTGTCTTCGAGCGGATAACTGAACCCAGGTCCACCACTACCCGTTCCCGTAGGATCTCCGCCTTGAATCACAAAAGGAGTCCCGTCCTTTCGTTTTGCCACCACCCGATGAAAAATTGTGTCCCGGTATTGACCTCCGCGAACCAATTCCATGATGATCCAGGTGGTATTCGGTGCGGCGTCAGGCCTCAGTTGAAATTCCATAATTCCCATGGAAGTATCGAAGACAATATGCTTGTCGACGTACGCTCGGAATCCGTTAAACATCGGACCATCCTCGTCCGTGACGAATTCAACGGTTTTTCCATCCGCTTTGAGGCGCGAGATCTGCGGGTTCAGCATGGGTTGGAGCACCATAGCGGGGCCGACTTTGTGATCGTCAACGACCAACTGCGCATACATCACTTTGGGGTTCTTTTTCGTCCAAAGTTGAGGGAATAGTTGAGCTAAATCTTGCTTCCCTGAATGTACTTCTGCTTTTTCAACAACTTCAGCGGAATTGGCGGCCAGCAATTCGATCCAACTTTCACCACGGCTACCGCTTGGTATGCGGATCTGGACGGGAAAAGATCGATTGATACCGTTATAAGTGAATTCGGGCTGAATTTGAGCAGAAGCCATATAGGATGAGCCTATCAAGGCGGTTAGGAATACAAGTCGGGACACTTTCACTGCTCCATCTTAGCGATCTATTCGCTTGAAGCCAAGCATCGGATACGCTAGAGATCCATGGATGCTTTGAAATTGTTGAGAGCCTTTACCGCGATCCCTGCTCCTCCTGGTCAAGAAGGGGATTTGGCCGACCATTTGGAAGACCTTGTTGGAGAACTGGGACACAAGGCTAGGCGAGATCCCAAGGGCAACGTTCTAGTGCAACTTGGCTCTTCAAAGCCGCGGATAGTAATCACCGCACATATGGATGAAATTGCCATGATTGTTCGCAGGATTGAGCCCGATGGTTGCTTAACGGTGACCAGTCTCGGTGGGCTGTACCCATGGAAGTTAGGAGAAGGACCCGTTGAGATCTTAGCAACGAGTGGTCCTCTCGTCGGAATTCTTGGTTTCGGCTCTATTCACACCAATGATCCAGGTTCGCGTACCCAGCAAGCGAAGTCGAACGCGCTTGATTGGCCGTCGGCGAGCATTTTTACAGGTCTGACTCCGACTCAATTATCGGAGTTAGGTGTGCGTCCCGGAACTCGAGTTGTCGTTGGTCGCCAGAGGCGGTCGATTGTGGAAGTTGGCGACTTTGTTTCGGGTTACTTCTTGGACGATAGAGCCGATTTGGTTTCATGGATCCTCGCCCTTGAAAGACTAGGCAAGGTTGACGGCGTATTGTTTGCTGCTACGGCAGCCGAAGAGGTTGGCGGAGAAGGCGCACAATACCTCCTACACGAGATTCATCCTGAGGTGTGCGTAGCGTTGGAATTAAGCCCGATCGTGCCCGATGCCCCTTCTATTCTGAACGCGTCTCCCTCGGTTTGGGTGAACGATAGTTACTCCGCTCCGGCTTCCGCGGATTTGGACCTGATCGAAGAGGTGGCAGCTTCGATCAACCAGAGCATCCAGTTTCAAGCCTTTTCTCGTGGCGGCAGCGATGCCTCGTGCTCCGCGTCGAAAGGTCTATGTGCGCGACCATTCACGTTGGGGTTGCCGATGGAAAACAGCCATGGATTTGAAATCATGCATAGAGACGCAATGAATACTTTGGCGGATCTTACGGTAGCGCTGGTCGAACGTCTCATTCGAGATTGACGATCGGCCATTTGGAACTAAGTCTTCTGATATTCTATGTCCATGGCAATTGAAGGTAGGGCAGCGATGTTGCTGGAGCCAGGGGCTCCTGTTGTAGTGGAAGAGATTGTTATCGATCCACCTGGTCCTGGAGAAGTTTTAATCAAGCTTGCAGCCAGTGGTGTTTGTCACACGGATTTGCATGTCAAAAACATGAACGGAATGGGTATGGCGTTCCCGATCCTGTTAGGGCATGAGGGTGCCGGCTACATTGAGTCTGTTGGTGAAGGGGTCACAACACTCAAGCCCGGCGATCCGGTGGCCATTGCGTATCGTGCTCCTTGTGGCGAATGCCCAGCATGTCTGAGAGGAGATCCTCGAAGGTGTTGGATGGCTTTGAGACCTAAACAGAGGATCCATCGAAAGAAGGACGGAGCCTTACTTAGTCAAGTCCTCAGATGCGGTACGTTCTCGACGCACACTGTTGTCCATCATAAGGCGGCCATCAAGATGCCTGCGGAGATGCCACTTGACAAGGCCTGCCTAATTGCATGTGGGGTTGTTACTGGTGTTGGAGCTACTCTAAATACTGCTCCAGTTTGGCCAGGTGCTCGCGTTGCGGTCATTGGTTGTGGTGGCGTGGGTTTGAGCGTTATTCAGGGCGCACGCATTGCTCATGCGAAGCAGATCATTGCGGTTGATTTGTCTCCTACCAAGCTGGAATGGGCTAAAGAATTTGGTGCAACGGACGTCGTCGATGCCAGAAGCTGTGATGCGGTTGCCAAGGTTCGAGAACTCAGTGGCGAAGGCGTAGATTTCGCTTTTGAAGCGGTAGGACTTCCACAATGCATCGACCAGGCAGTCAGGATGTTGGCCTACGCAGGGACGGCAACTCACATCGGATTGCCCGATTCAAAGGCGAGCGTAACTTTGGACTTGGGAGACATGGATACCGGCTTTTACTGGAATAAGGCCAAGCTCTGCGTTTGCCATTGCGGAGACGCATTGCCATCCAACGACTTTCCGCTCTTGGCTCAGCTTTACCTTCAAGGCAAGCTCGACCTGGATCGAATGGTTACCCAGACTATCCAGCTTGAGGATGTCGAAGACGCTTTTCATCAGATGGAGACGGGCGATGTCATCCGCTCAGTAATTCTCTTCAATTAAGCGTTTGATGAGGGTGGCGTCTTCCACGACCATGCCACCCTCAGCGCAAATTTCACCTTTGAAACCGCAAGAATCTATTCTCAATAAGCTTTGAGAATACGAAATCTTGTGCTATCATCCAAGCCTGAATACGTATTCAGTGAATTCGTATTCTTGAAGAGTAAACGCCAATGAGGGTGACCCAACTCGATATCGCAAAGTTAGCGAGTGTTTCGCAAGCGACCGTGTCACGTGTCCTAGCAGGAGACGATCGCGTCGAGCCGAACATTCGTGGACGGGTCCTTGATGTCATTCGGTTGCACAATTATCAGCCTGACGTTAGGGCGCGATCCCTGAGGCTCCGAAGGACCGGTCTGATCGGTCTCGTTCTCAAGCGGCCCCAAGGCGGACTCTCGGATGATCCCTTTTTCGCTGCTCTTACCGCAGGGATCATGGACTACCTCTGTGGCAAGCCCTACCACTTGTGCGTGGACGTCGTAACGGACGACGCCTCACAAGAAGGCATTTACGATGAGATGCTCCGAACTCGGCGTGTCGATGGCCTGGTCTTGGTTGAGCCTGAAGATGCTGACGAACGAATAAATCTTCTCCAGCGAGACAAATTTCCGTTCGTTCTGATCGGTAACCCTAAGAACAACCACATCTATTCCGTGGATAACGATAATGTTCACGCGGGCGAATTGGCAACTGAACATCTGATCCGCAACGGTTACCGCAAGATTGCTTTTTTGGGTGGACCGAGAGACATTACGGTTAGTGACGACCGAATCGAAGGGTATCGAAGGGCAGTTGTGGCGGCAGGTATCCAACCTATCATTTGCCATTCCAAGTTCGGATTTGAGGCTGCAAGAGAAGCTGCCGTCAACCTGCTGGATAGAGAAAGGCCCGATGCATTGGTTGTTCTCGACGATTTCATGACTTGTGGAGTGGTACTCGCTGCGCGGCAACTCCACATGCGTATTCCCGATCAACTTGGGCTCGTTTCATTTAACGACAGTAGCTTGTGCAATCTGCTGGATGGTGGGCTTACTTCGGTCAGCCTGGGAATGGAGCGAATCGTACAGGCAGCCGTTTGCAAACTGTTGCAGGTCATTGAGCAAGACACTTCTGAAATCCTTGTTCGTCACATCGTCCCATGTGAATTGAAGGTCCGTGGCTCGTCACTTCGGCCCTCGGTGGTGGCGGCATGATGTGCTTTTTGCCTTTACTTGTGCAACAGCAGTTTGCATCGGCTGACCATGAGTTTGTCTTTGAGTCGCCTAAGAACTACAGCCGAGTAAATGTCGCAGGAAGCTTCAATAATTGGAACAAGGACGCTAATCCGCTTAAGTTAGGAACTGGTGGGCAACGTTGGACAACCCGTTTGAAACTCCAGCCCGGGAGATATTCCTATAAATTTGTCTTAGACGGAGAGACTTGGATTACCGATCCAAAGGCCCTTAAGGACGAAAGCGACGGAAATGGGAATACGAATTCTGTAGTTCTTGTCACTCCGCCTGGATACGATAAGCCCGCCAAGCTAAATGATGGAGTGATCACACCAAGTGCGCTACAGCACTTAACAGAAGTTCCGTTTCTAAACTACGATCGGGGTCTGTTGACCCTGACGTTGAGGACTCGACCCCACGACGTAGCTAACATTACGGTCGCACTAGCCGGAACCGGCTCTTACCCGATGGTGGATGAAGGAGGCGACGAATTCTACGAGCAGTATTCCGTTCGTATTCCTTGGAATCGCAAGAGCGACCTTCGTTATCGGTTCGTGCTTTCAGACTCCAGAGCGGCAATGGTCTTTGGACCCCATGGGTTGACCTCTCCCACCGTTCCGAACGATTTTGTCGTTAAGGCGTCGACTTACCATCCGTTTGAAGTGCCACATTGGGTCGAGAAGTCTGTGATCTACCACATCTTCCCCGATCGGTTTGCTAATGGCAACGCCAAGAATGACCCGAAGGGTGTCGAAGGCTGGGATGGAAAACCCACATTCCGAAACTTCTTCGGTGGAGATGTACTGGGAGTTAAGCGGCATTTAGGTTATCTGAAGGATCTCGGTATTTCTGCTGTCTTTTTTAACCCGGTCTTTAAGGGGCCATCCAATCATCGATACGAGACTACTGACTATCTCCAGATCGACCCTATATTTGGAACGAATACCGAATTCATCGACTTAACCCATGAATTCAAGAAATACGGAATACGAACGATCCTTGACGGTGTCTTCAATCACACAGCCACTAGTTTTGCGCCTTTCGCAGATGTAGTGAAAAATGGAGCAAATTCCAAGTACACGCATTGGTATACGTTTAAGTCCTACCCAGTAAGGACCACAACGAATCCAAATTACGTAGCTTGGTTCAACTACCCATCGATGCCCAAGCTTAATTATTCGAATTCGGAAACGCGCAAGTACATGCTTGGCATCCCTGAGTTTTGGCAAACGAAAGCAGGTATCGACGGATGGCGTCTCGATGCAGCCAATGAAGTGGTTCCTGATTACTGGCAGGATTTTCGAAAGAAAGTGAAGTCGATTAACCCTGAGGCCTGGATCGTTGGCGAAGTTTGGGGCGACGGTTCGCCATGGCTCAAAGGCGATCAGTGGGATTCAGTCATGAATTATCCATTCCGAGAGGCCGTTTTGGGCTTCGTAACGCCGTCGGGAAGCGGAAAACCGAGCGATACCTTGCAAAGGCTAATGTCCAATTACACTCGGTATGCCCCTCAAGTATCACGCAACCTGATGAATCTCATCAGCAGTCACGACACGGCAAGGATCTTAACCCTCTGTGGAGGAGATCGATCTTTGGCACAGTTGGCTGCAGCATTGCAATTCACGTGGGTAGGCACTCCAAGCATCTACTACGGCGACGAGATTGGAATGGAAGGCGATCGAGATCCAGACAATCGTCGACCCATGGCTTGGCAACATGCGAATGCGCGTAACGACTTCCTGGAACTTTATCGCAAGCTGATTCACATCCGAAATTCAGATAAGGCCATGCAATCAGGCGATCCGCTTCCGTTGGTCGCTGACGATGCAAAGCAACTTCTTTGTTTTGCCCGAGTCCTAGATGATAAAGCAGACATCGTTGCACTCAATCGGTCCGACCAAGTTCAGAATCTCGATCTGAAACTGGAAGCATTCGCAGGATTGCCAAAAGCCATTCGAAACACACAATTTATCGACGCGCTCAGCGGGAAGGTTTTTGTCCCAACTGAAAGCATTCTCCACCTGCGGCTATCCCCAAGGAGCGCCGCCGTTCTTATCCCCCGTTCGGGATCTTTTATCAACTCAAGCCACTTCAATAGGTCCTCAGGGACTGCTACCGTGGCCATGTCCTCGGCACTCGTATCTAAGGAGCTTCCATGAATAGTCAAAGGCGACAGGGATTTACCCTCATCGAACTACTCGTCGTAATCGCGATCATCGCGATTCTCGCAGCCATCCTCTTCCCTGTATTTGCACAGGCGAAGGCTGCTGCCAAAAAGACAGTTTGTATCAGCAATATTAAGCAGCAGTGTCTCTCTGCCATGCTTTATTCCAACGACAGCGACGACGGTCTTCCTGACGTCGCTGTCTATAACGACCAGTCAGAAACCTACATTTTTGCAGCAAAGGTAAACCCTTACACCAAGAATGCCGGTCTTTGGAAAGATCCTGCTGACCCATATCAGGTAGGCGCCGTACAGCACGCAGCTGTCGATGAGTCAAATGTTCTCTACGGCGGTGTATGGATGAAAGCTCCAGATGATCCTTGCGTAGGAATGTCACCATCGATCTATCCTCATGGCGGAGGCTACTCGTACCAAGTAGGTTCAAGCAACTACTACAAGGACGTCTATCCACCAACAGACTACATGCTCAACTTTGACCTTTGGGGTTATAAGGGCGGTGGATGCCCAGGTGGCGGAATCACGGGTGGTTACTCACACCCTGGTCCAAATATGTCCTCGGGCACTTCCGGCGGAGATGGCCTGAACGGTATCGGGTCGGGAAGTATGACGTGGACCAGCGTTTCCCGAGTTGTGCTCCTAATCGATATGCCTTCAGACAAATCGACTTGGTTTGGCCCAACACTGGGAAATACAGTTTGGGGCGCCGGCTTCACGGGTATGCACGGCACCAATTGTAACGTCGCGTTTATGGATGGCCACTCCAAGAGCACCCCAACTGCTGCTCTTCACCCACAAGGCACAAGCGACAACGACTCGCACTGGAAGTGCGCAAACTGCAATAACGCTCAGTATGCGCCTGCCAACCAGGTTGGTCAGCTCTGGACATTCTGGGGTACCAACTACGCTGACTCTAGCCACCAGTAATTGCTGGCTGTTTTCTGCCCACATGCTTCCAGTTTTGTGGGCAGGAACTTTGGATGAAAGTGCTCTAGGAGGTGACAATCATCATTAAGAAATTAGCTTCGATATTGTGTGTTTGCTCTGTCGTTTGGGTCCTTGCTGGTTGCGAAAAGGTTGGACAAACGCCGGCCGGTGGTTCGGATGCAGAAGTCAAAGCTGCGTTCGACAAATTACCCATCGAAGAAAGAGCGAAGGCAGTAATGGGTACTCCAGCACCAATGGACTTCAAAGTGAAAAAGATTACCGAGATGTACAAAAAAGAAGGCAAAGAGCCACCCGCTGACCTAATCAAAGGTGGTGGAGGAGCTATGCCTAAAGCACCTCCATCAACTCCCAAATAATTCCAGTTGAATGCTTGGGTTCAACTGAGTGCGTCCATTACCCTGTAATGGACGCACTCAGTTGTTTAAGCTACTAAGGAAGTGTGCGCTGGCTTAAATTCTGAAAAGTCATGCCAGTAATGACATTGCTTGTTTCGATTAGAATATCCATCTCCAGTTCAAACGGACCCAGTCCACTTGGCGATAGGGTAGCAACCTGTTCAGTTCCCGAAAAAAGCCATACCCGATCAAAACCGTTCTGGCTATCGAGTTGTCCGTGTGCGCCTGGCAATAACTTAGCCGGAGAAACGGTTTCTCCCCACTTCCAAATGGCGCTTCGTATCCAAACGATCCCAGGGAGCGGATAGATAAGAATAGAAACTCGACTTTCTGGAAGTGCCTTTGCAAGTCCGGATATCTTCTGCCAGCCCCTGGTTGGCCGGTAGGTTGTTTCGGACACATTGATCTGCCCTCCGCGTTCCCAAGACAAACTCAGTTTTGCCTCTGGAAAAGAAGGGCGATAGAACATATCGTGAAGGATGCGCCATCGATTCCAAATGTCGTTGATGGTCGAATCGAATTCTCCTGCGTTAAATGCAGTAGGGTTTTCGGCGCATTCGGCGCAAAGCCTATAAGCCTCCGACAATATGGGTGGGTAACCCATTAGCTGATCTTCATCTTCGGATCCGTGCGACAGGCTCGGATTCACCCACTCGATACATTCAGCCCAATTAACTTCACTTACTGGAAGTTCCAATGCCTTAACCAGAGGTTCTAGAACTGTTCTTGGGTTATTGAGGAAATCTTGGTAGTTAACAACGTATCTATTGTGACCGGCGCTCGATTTTAAGGCGGAAAGCGTATTGAAAAGCCAAGCCCCAATGGATTGCATGAATGGAGTTCCATGTCTCTTTAGCTGAGAGGAAGCTACATCGATCGGATTACGAATGCAAATCAGAATAGTTGGATCTGCGCCAACTCTCTTGAGGACCTCCAGAGCAAACGGAAGTAGAGTAGTCGCTTGCGGATCTTTCCAACCCCAAACGTTGCAATTCGAGAAATTAGAATTCAGTATTGAAACGGCACTATTTACCATAGAGGGTGACATTGGCCGGTCCATCCAATCGTCTGGAATGGGATCGCAATCCAGACCTCTTAAGTTCAACGAGTGGTGAAATTTACGGTGAATACCGTTGATTTGCTTGTGTTCCCAGTACCCACCCGGATTGTGCCGATCAGCACCATAGAGTTGATCGCTTGGCCCAAAGTAGACTCCTAACCTAGCCATTGCTCCTGCAATCCCAGAAGTACCACTTCGTGGCATACCGATAACAATTAATGTCTTCTTTCTGCCAGCCATTTTAGAGTCTTATTATGGATACTTTTAACGCAAGAAGGACTAAAATAGATCGTTGAATGATCAAGTGCTGTTCGAAGCACGCTCGGATTTATCGCTAAGCTATCTGAGTGGTTGGTTATCTCTTAAGGGCTAACAGATCAAATAACGAGTGGCTTGTATGACAATTCTCTTCTGCGCTTTTATATTAACCATGACATCCGACAACCAGAAAGGGGATCAGTATATGAGCCCGCAGGATCATGTCCACGCCCAGGTTATGGCGCGACGACAAGGTGACTGGCGAAATGGAGGGATTGTCTATCAAGTCTTCGTTGACCGATACGTACCGTCGCTCAACCTTGATGCAAAGCGTCACCTATACGATGCGCCACGAACACTTCACCCCTGGACGGAGGTCCCCGTCGGTGGTCACGACGCACCTGAGGTTGGCGTTTGGACTCATGAACTGGCTTTTTGGGGCGGCGATCTTAAGAGCCTGGCCACCAAGGTTGACTATATTCAGGGACTAGGTTCTGACGTACTCTATTTGAACCCGATTCAGGCTGGGCTTACAAACCACAAATACGATGCCGATGACTGGGCGGAAGTGGCACCCGAATATGGAACTCGACAGGACGTCATGGATCTTGCCAAGAGCGTGCATTCCAAGGGTATGAAGCTCATTCTCGATGGCGTTTTCAACCACATGGGAAGGCGTTCACCAAAGTTTCGAGCAGCTGAAAAGGATCCCAAGAGTCCGTATAGGAATTGGTTCTTCTTCGGTAAACAGTTTCGAAATGGTTATCGATCTTGGGCAAATACCAGAAACCTGGTTGAGGTTCGGCTAGAAAATCCGGTCGTGCAAGACTATCTGTGGGCAAAGCCTGATTCAGTCGTGCAAAAGTACTTGAGCGACGGTGTGGATGGATGGAGACTTGATACAGCCTATGAACTAGGGCCGAATTATCTATCCAAGCTGACGGAATCTGCACACAAGGCAAAGCCGGGAAGCGTTGTTATCGGGGAAGTCTGGAATTACCCACAGGGCTGGTCGCCCTCCCTTGATGGAATCATGAACTTCTATGCCAGAAGAATCGTGCTCGAAACGATCCACGGCAAGATCTCTGCTCGATCGGCCAACAACTACTTAGAAAGGATGGTTCAGGATGCTGGGATTGAACCTCTGCTCAAATCTTGGTTCATTTTGGACAACCACGATACCGATCGATTGAAGTCGATGCTTCCTGAAACTAAGGCACGAAGGCTTGCCCAAATTCTTCAGTTCACGCTGCCTGGATCCCCCGTGCTCTACTATGGAGTCGAAGTTGGAATGCAAGGCGTTGGAGATCCCGGGAGCCGTGGACCCATGCGATGGGACTTGGTCAATAAAGACAACGAGGATTTGATGTGGATGCGCAACCTGATAAAGGTCAGAAAGGAGCATCCTGCCTTGAAGTTTGGCGACTATGTCGCCCTAGACTGCGAGAATTTGATTGGCTTTTCACGTAGGACGGACAAGGCACTTGAGACCGTAGTTGTGCTCGCGAATCCGACCGACGCTCCCATAACGGAAACGGTCTCTTTTCGGGATGGCAAGCTTATGAACGGTGGACTGCTAAAGGATGTCTTAAGCGGGGTACAGGTTTTCACGTTGGCGGGCCTTGCAGAGGTAACGGTACCAGCGAAGACGGCCCGCATCTTCGAATATGTGAGCTCAAAAGGATATACACCCTACAAGAGAATTCACTAAGAGGAAACGCCTTGGTAATATAACTAGGTCTTGGACTACAGAATGATCCCACCTAAAAGGTCGGCAAAGAAGATATTTTCGAATATCTTCGGGATCATCGTTGCTCTCATTTTCTTCGTGGCCACTGGAGCAAAGTCGTTCCAAGCCACGCCAACGGGAGTGCAGTGCCCTACTGCTCCTGTCCAAGTCACACTCAGGCCGATCATCAGTAAGTGCGGGCATGTGGTGGGTTACGAATCGGCGAAACCCCGGCCGGGTGACAAGTCATTCGTTCAATGCCATTGCGCTGAAAAGACGAGCACAGAGAAGCTATCTAGCGTCCCACCCAGGACGGAATTATTCGTGTGCAGCATCGAGGCTCCTGCTTGGCCAGTGAAACTTGTCACTCCACGACAGTTGGCCAGTCATCTGTTCCGACTTGACAGTATTTTGCGATCTCCTTTGTTACGACCTCCAACGATCGGTTGAGATTTCATCCAACTGAATTTGATCTTCCTTGAGTCTTCCCTTGACTTGAGGAGCCTATCGTTATTGGAGGTACTCATGTTTCGCCGCGCATTCACACTTATTGAATTACTTGTCGTCATAGCAATCATTGCTATCCTGGCTGCTATCTTGTTCCCCGTATTCGCTCAAGCAAAGGAGGCAGCCAAAAAGACGCAGTGCCTTTCCAACGGAAGACAAATTGGCATCGCTCTCATGCTGTACTTGGGCGATCACGATGATCGTTACCCTCAAGAGCATCCCTATACTGCCAATCCGCTTGTTGATGACGACTCCGCACAATTGGAGGAAATCGACTATGGCTCTCCGTTTGACAAGATCCTTCCCTACGTCGCTAGTTCTGACTCTGCCAAAGCGCAAATCTACATCTGTCCAACAGATAGCGATCCGCATGGTAAGACAATCTTGGACTCTGCTGGAAACTGCATAGAGTCCAACCCGGTTGCTCCTCCTCCCGGACCATTGAGTAGCTATATACTAAATGCTTATTACCTTTTCGGAGTCACTTCGAGCGAGATTACAGCACCCTCTCAGTCAATCTATATTTCTGAGCGGCGTTCGAATTTCTGTGACGTTCATTACCATCCTTGGCTGGGTGAAGTGGAATCGCCGCTGAATTCTTCCGACATAACGAACCCCATTTCGATCGCCTTTGACCGGCATACAAAAGGAAGCAACGGAGTATATGCCGACGGCCATGCAAAGTGGAGCCCTTTTTCAAAGGCAAGAAGCCCGTTTGAGGGCCACGAGCTATTTGGCGAATTCCAGGCTTTCTAAGTCTGAAGGAATTACCTTGAAAACGGAAACTTGGAAACGGCAGCGGGCAAACCAGACTTGAGCGATGAAACGATTGCGTCCATGGTCGCTACTGTTTCCAAGCCCTCTTCGAGGTCAGGCGAGTTATCCTCACCTGACAGCAGCTTGGAAGCAAAGTAGTCCGCATAATTGCAGAATTCCCCGTAGTGCATGCCTTTGAGTTCGTGCCGATTATAGTAGCCGGACATCGCCTGTTCATAGTTCTCGTCAACCTCGCGGAGTCCATCCGTGTAGGTGAAGCTGAGTTCAGGATATCTCGCTAAAGATGTCCCTTTCGAACCCATAAGAAAGCATTCAATGAGTGATCTGGCACGTGGAAGTTCATGGAATCCGTAGTTACCAAGTACTCTGCCCAATCTTCCGTTTTCGCCAATCAAATTGACGGAAATTGCATCAGGAGTCTGTAATCCATATTGGCGCCCAAGAGCGGTAACCGTTCCGAATGCATGGACCTCCCGAATCGGTCCCAAGTACCACCTGACCAAATCTACAGGATGGCTCAGCCCTAGGTACGCCCAATGTGTTTCGGAAAGTGTCCAGGCACTCTTTTCGTACAGCCAATCCATTCGGTGGTTATAGTGTGCATCGACGACTTCTACTTCACCGAGTCTGCCCGATTCGAAATGCTCTCGTTGTCGCTGAAAACCTTCTCCAAATCGAGTGGATTGTCCTACCTGAAGACGCCGATGATGCTTCGTTCCGAGATCCAGAAGTCGCGCAGCCTGGGTCAGGTCGTTAATCAATGGCTTGGTGCAGATCACATGTTTCCCAGCCTCAAATGCCATGGCAACATGGTCCGCATGGAAAGCATCGGGCGTATAGATGACGACGATCTTCACTTCTTCCTTGGCTAGAAGCTCCTCGTATTGCGAAGTGACGAACAGGCCCGGAACCGCAGAGCTAGCGATTGCCCTCTTCTCGCTAATCAGGTCACAACCGGCAACAGGTCGGCAAAGCCCGGCGGCGCGTAATCCTACCAACATCGTCAGCCCCTCATGCAGGCCAACGACGCCTACACCGAAACGCTCCTCAAATGGTAATTCGCCATAGGAGCGTTTGGCACTAACAACTGGCTGTCCCGTTGGAAGAAATTCGTCTCGCGGTGTCACAGATCATTCTAGCAACCATGGAATCCTGGAATGAGTTGGTGTTCCCGATCAAAAGATCCACCAAGAAGGATTCCTCAGTTCGAAACAACTACTTCGGACCGTCCAATCCGGCGCTCCAGTCGATTGACGATTCTCTGGTAGGGAAGAAACTCCTCGTAAACGGTGCCGCACAGAATGCCGACTCGGCATCCATAGCTCGGGTCGAAGTATAGAGTATCTGGACCGACGGTTTTGAGAGGTCGACAACCAATCCGAGATAGTTGGTTAAATGCGTCATGCCGTTCAGTTGCCATGCATAGCGCCCCCGCCGCGTTCGTAAATCGAATAAACGCCCAGACTGTTAAGGCAATCTCAGCTCCAGCTTGCCCAGAACCTAATTCCGAATTCGCTGCCCATCCCCCCACGATCATAAACTTGTTCCTGTCGATTCCTGTTTTGAGATCCATCACTGCTAAAGATCGTTCGAGGACGAGATGAGGAAGGACCGATTGTTTACTGACTCTCTTAAAGCTATCGTGGATGTGAGGAATCCATCCTTTTCTTTTGCCTGGATCAAGGGGTTGGTCAGTAAGCCGCATCGTTGCCATCGCCTCATCCTCGTCATTGAGAATAAGAAGATGCCAAGAAGAGTCGTCAATTGGAAGCGTAAAGCAGCCATCGGAGTCAATATCTTCATCGCGGATGGCCTCGTCCTTGAGATACTCGTTAGCTCTCAATCGACTTGCTTTTTTGCGAAGGGTATTCCACCGGTTCGGATCGACAACTATCGATCCGAACGAAGGCATTTCACCACGAGGGGCGATCAAAATGAGTTTGTCTCCCATAGTTATTCCACGTAGCTTCCGGACAATTCTGCCTTAGCGTTTTCCAGAGCTTTGGCCCAGATGGGGAGAGGATAAACGTTGGTGAAGCAGTTGAATCCATAGTCGATCTCGGCCGCAGCTTCAGGAAATTCCGTTACTACGCGCCTGACTAACAGATTGAGGAGGTTTGCATGACCGATGTCCTCTTCGGCATGAGTATCGATGAAGACCTGTGCCTCGATGGGGAATCCGTGCATTTTGAGGAAGCCCTGGGCACGTTCAGTTAGGACAGGCGTAAGAGTTTCGAAGGGATACATGTATCCCAAGAACGCGAATGGATTTCCTCGCTCTCCGAGCATTCGACAGGTAGCTCCCATGGCAAAAGAGCATGGACTGATTCTTCGATTGCGAGCCCACACTTCACTGCCGCCAAGCTTGACGAAGTCTTTCAGTGCCATTTCGCCATGATCCACTTCCGAAAGGTCATGGAGGATGAGCGGACGCATTAAATCAGGTCGATCCTTGGGAAATCTACCAATTGCTGTGAAGGTTGCTTCCGTGACGTGGGGGCCGTAGGAGAACACTTCAAGAAGGATGTACTTAACGATAAGGGCAACTAGTCGGGGATCGGTTTCGTGGGACGCGACGAGTTTGTAGACTTCGCTTTGCTCTACGGAGATGAGGAGGCTATCAACCTTCTTGTCCAGAAGATCGGCGAACTGGATCGACTCGGGTGTAAAAGCCTCGGAACGAGAACTGGAGGAGGTGGCTATTTCTATCATGGTGGACTCACTTACTTTGGTTAAACCCACCGTGTTTAACCGGTTCTAACAGGTCATTCACTTTTTGCTCATTTTTTTCTTGAGTCACCGTTTTTGGCAGATCAATAAGATTTTTTGGACTGGGTAAACAAAAAAACGCTCCCAGCCATTTGGCTGAGAGCGAAGCAATGCGAATCGGGTGTGTCCCTCGGTTCGGATAACAGTGATCGTGCGACCGAAGTCGAGTTTCATTCAGGGGCCGGGAAAACCTAGAGCACCTCAACCATCGTTTGAATCACATCAGCTGTGACTTCTGGCTCCAGACATGTCAGAATTTTTGTATACCGATTAGAGTCAAAGTGCGCCAGTAGACGAGAGGCAAGTTTGCTTTGCGTTGCCGCTAAGTGTTCTTGAATCATCTTTCGAATGATCGCCTTGTCCTCGTCGTCGGCAGGAACTCCTTTCACATAGGCCGAGTTGATTTTAGTTAAATCTGCATCAAGAAGGTAGACCCTTCCACCAGTCATTCCAGCACCGAGGTTGACGCCTGTAGTTCCCAAAACGAGCGCCGTACCGCCTGTCATGTATTGAAAAGCGTTTGCTTCTACGCCCTCAACAACGATGCTCGCGCCGCCCCCTTCGTGGTTTTTGCGAAGACAAATACCGAAACGATTGCCTGCACGACCGGCGATGTAGACTGAGCCCCCTCTCGAACCGTATCCGAAGGTATTGCCCACCAAAGCCAACCGTTCCTGTCCTTTAGGAGGCACGATCGCGAGCGTTCCGCCATAACTTGCGGTGAAGCAAGAATCTGCGGCTACTCCTGTCAAACGGAAACTCATGCCACTTGTGGCATACGCGGCATAAAAATGCCCGGCTGCTCCCGAATGGATGAAATGGATTGAGCCGTCAGGGAGACCTAGATCTCCATACGCACGAGCTATGACTCCAGCGGCACCAATTCCAATGCACCTTCTCTCATTCGTAAGCGCGCCTGTTAGCTCAACGTCTTCGCCGCAAAGTGCCCGCTGGACGAGAGCCAATTCTCGCTCTTCGAGTGCAGGCATATGGGTCTTGGTTTGTTCAGCATAATCGCGGTTATCGACACGACCGTGGGAAGCACCAAGGATTGAACTGAGGTCGATGAGGGCTGCTTTCCCAGTCAAGTCTGACTTCTTCTCAAGCAGCTCACGGCGGCCAATAACGTCTGCCAACTTGCGAATCCCCATTGCCGCCATGGCTTCACGGACTTCCCGTGCCGCAAAGAGAAGCATGCGTGCGACATGCTTGCTATCACCTGTAAATCGAGCGATCCAGTGCGGGTCCTGCGTCGCAATTCCCGGAGTGCATCCAAGTCGTCGCTTTCCTGTTGGGTCTGTGGGATCTGCGCCGCTGAGGTGGCATTTTCGCAACATTGAACAGCCGATGGCGATCAGAAGACTTGTGCCAAACCCTACTCGATCAGCTCCAAGCAAGAACAGCTTGAGGGCATGCTCACCTGTTTGAACGCCGCCGTCCACGCTTACTTCGACCAGGTGACGAGCTTGTTCTTCAATCAGAAGGTCATGGACCGTCGGGAGGACAGCGACTACGGGAACGCCAGCGTGCTTTTGATCAACCCGCTTTGCTGCCCCCGTGCCTCCGCACCCATCACTGATGTGAAGTCGGTTTGCACCAGCATTTACACCACCCATGCAGACCATCTCTATGCCGTAGGTCGCCACGTATTTGAGAGCGCAGTTGACCTTTGGGTTAAGGTGTCGCCAACTCTCAATTAAGAGCTTGACGTCTTCAATTGAGTAGAGGTTGTGATTTATGGGGGGAGAAACGAGTTCAAAGCCTGGTTCGCAACCTCGCTGATGAGCTACCTTGACCGAGACTTTCTTTCCGGGGAGCTGCCCGCCTTTTCCAGGTTTTGCACCCTGAGCGAACTTCACTTCGGCTTCGTCAGCCCTAGCGGCAGTCATTGGGGTGATGGTGAATCGACCGCCCGCATATTGAACGCTTCGATTTCCATCTGCCTTCCCGATCCGACTCTTATCAAATCCACCCTCTCCGGTGTTGGCGATTGGGCCGATCCCGCTTGGAATTGGGATCCCAGCTTGTGCGAACTTGAAGCGGCAGAGGCGATACAAGGTATTCATGCCTTTTGCAACCGCTCGGTGCGCGGGTTCAGAGAGCGCGCCTTCGCTCATGCCAGGCGCCATAAATCGCCAAAGGATGCTCTCTTCTGATTCCACTTCGTCAATGGAAATGGGCGATAGTTTTTTGAGCGTTAGACAGTCCAAAATTGTGATGGGAAGTCGCTGATTTACCAACGTGCTGTAGTCCACGTATGCTTCCCAAGTTCCAGGAGGTGAGCTGTGGATCTTCTTTGTAAACCCAGTAGCTGAGTGTAAAGCGCGGACTAAGTCGGCATTATTGGCGTGCTTTCTACCGGTCTTGCTGTGCCGATATTCCCCGGCGTCAACAAGAATGCCGTCAAATTCATCCTGAAAGGCTAGCTTATAGAACGAGAACCACTCGCGATCCAAAACATCAGCGGTAATTCCTCCTAAGTGAACAGGAACTCCTGGGAATTCCTTCTTCATCAGATCGACATCAAGACCAATCGCTTCGACGAGCCTAGCGCCGCAATATGCCGACGAAGGGGTGACTCCCATCATCGACATCGATTCAAGGAATCCGGACTTCAAACCCTTGAGGTAGTTCTTCTCGTTCTCTCCTGCAGACAGACATCCCAGCCAAGGACAAACGGCATCCGTTCCTAAAGTAATCAGCAAGGCGGCATGATGAATATCCCAAACGCCTACATCCGCAACGAGCCCAACCTTGTTTCGCAAGCCCAAGTCAACAAGCCTTTGATGGATTTGGCTCATCACGCGAAGTGCGGGAAGTGGCGCCTCGTTCACCGAAGGGTAACGGTCTGACATCACAAGAACCGATGCTTCTCGGGCGGCAAGAGTCGCATAGCCAACAACGGCTGAAATGGCAGCCTCGATACCGTCTTCACCGCACGCAGCATCAAACAGAATGGGGATGACCTTTACTTCGCTTTGACTCTTTAGCCATTCGGATTGACCGTTCGAGAGAATCCTAGAGTCGTAGTCGTAAAGTTTTCCACCGGAATAGGACCATAGGCCGCCCCGATCTCCGATGACTGCAGAGGTATCAAAGACCCACTCGTCCCTAATGGGATCTACAGGAGGGCTGGTTTCTTGAGCAAAGCGGAGTTTGAAATAATCCTCTATTCTCCTCGGCAGTTCGTCTAGAAGTGCCGCCGGCGATGTGTCGTCTCCCATCGCGCCAATTGCAGGCTTACCGGTCTTTGCTAAAGAGTCGATGATCACGTCGACGTCTTCCTTCCTCATCCCAAACGAAGCTTGAATTTGCGATAACAGACCTGGTTCCAGGGTTGCAAGCCCAGTTGATTCTTCTCCCTCGATAATTCGATTTTGGGGAGATGGAAATGGGTCTCGAGTCACTTCGATGGAAACGTCTTTGTCAAAGAGGATTTTGCCATTGGCCAGGTTAATCGCGATGGTTTCGCCTGGACCCATCACCCTCTGAGTTTCAATGTTTCCAAGGTCGATGTGTCCAGTTAGCTCGCTCGCGGCCAGGGCGTAGTCCTTCGTAGTGACAAACCAGAGCGGCCTTAAGCCGTTTCGATCCAAGTGGGCTACTGCGTGGTCACCGTCACACCCGACAATAGCTGCTGGTCCATCGCAAGCTCCGAGGTACACGGACGCAGCCTTGTAGAAATTCCTAAGAGGATCATCTGAGTTGAGAACGGAGGCGGCGCCGGGTAACAGAGCAAGAAGCGCTTGAGGGTAGGACATACCACCCGCAAGCAGCGCAATAACCATATCGTCCAAATTTGCGGTGTCCGAGCCACCCGCGCAGACGATTGATGCAACATGCATTGCAATCTTGGATAGTGAAGGATGACGATCTACTAGATTCCTGATCAGATCCCCTCCAATAGCTTTCATCCAAGCGACGTTGCCGGCAATTGTGGAGACCTCGCCGTTGTGTGCAATCGACCAGAACGGCTGTGCGCGACGCCATGCCGTAGTCGTGTTCGTGCAGTACCTGCTGTGAAAAAGGACGTAACGAGAGGCAACTTGAGGGTCTTCGAGGTCTGGATACAATTCGCCAATCTTCGAGAGCTCCGCCAGACCCTTATAAACCACGGTTCGATTCGAAAGACTGGTGATCGAGAACTCGTCTCCCGCCACATCGTGTAGGCATCGATCCAGCGCAAGTCGCAACAGGTAGCGGCAAGCGAACCACCCCTCCTCACCCAAGTCAGACGGGCGCTTGAAGAGAGCTTGTCGAACGGTAGGCAGGGTCCGCAAGGCTCCGCTGTTGGGGGGAAGGGCTCCTGGGTTGATGGGAACGTCCACCCACTGAAGCACAGGCGCACCTGCACTGGCCGCAAGTTCTTCAACAACCTCGACACATCGTCTGCGTAGAGGTGCATCGTAGGGAAGGAAGAACATTCCCAGCGCCACATCTCGCTGAGCAATCAACTTGCCATGTTCAGAAAAACGATCGAGCAACAATGGCCAGGGGATATCGATTTGAATTCCCGCGCCATGGCCAGGTGCGCCACGGTGATCGTAGCGTTTTGCGATATCAAGCGCGACTTCGATAATGCGCCGATCAGCAACGCCCCGCCTACTTGCTAAGAAGCCGATGCCGCACGCATCCGCTTCTAAAATCGTCTTTCCGTTTCTTCTGACTTCGTACAAGGTGCCTCCAAACATGCCGCATTCATCGCAGCAATTCCGACGGCACCATTACCAATCGGGGCTATGCATCTTACTAGAGAATTGCCTCTCAACCAAGTTTCAGCCTTGAAGCTTAGAGAGTGATGGATCGAAACTGGCAATTCAACGGGATTCTGAGTAGGTCTAGGAACTGGTTCACCCTTAAGCGGATAAATCAGGTCCAGCATGGGTGACTGCGCCCTTATGGGCAGGACCCACCTGCTGAGCGTATTTACCTAACACGCCGGATAAATGCCGCTTTGGCGGTGCCCAACTCGCACGACGTGTAGCTAACTCTTCGTCCGATATATCGAAGGAGAGAACTCCATTTTCAGCGTCAACGGTCACCATGTCCCCGTTTTTGACGAGAGCGATGGGTCCACCTTCAAAGGCTTCAGGGCAGACATGCCCTACCATCAATCCACGAGTAGCGCCACTAAAGCGACCGTCGGTGAGTAACGCTACATCATAACCGAGGCCCTGACCAACGATTGCTGAAGTCACGCCAAGCATCTCGCGCATTCCCGGTCCGCCTTTGGGACCTTCGTAGCGGATGACGACAATGTCGCCTCTCTCAATTTCACGGTTTTGGACCGCTTCCATCGTCGCCTCTTCGCCGTCAAATACCTTGGCCGGCCCCGTTCTCGACAGTCGGGTAACCCCTGCCGTTTTGATTACGCCGCCATCTGGTGCGAGATTGCCGCGAACGATAGCTAATCCGCCCGTCGGAGAGAAAGGCGATTCATGTGTCGTGACGACATCCTGATCCTTCGGAATAACAACATCTTTCAGATTCTCTGCCATCGTTCTTCCGGTGATGGTCATCACATCACCGTGCAGCGCACCTGCATCAAGAAGTGCCTTGAGGACAACTGGAACGCCACCGACCTTGTGGAGGTCGTACATGACGTATTTGCCGCCGGGTCGCAAACTAGCCAAGATTGGCGTTCTTTGACTGACCGCTTGGATATCGTCGAACGTGATCTCAATGCCTAACTCGAAGGCAATGGCAGGAATATGGAGGGCGACGTTAGTGCTACCTCCGGTAGCCGCGCCAATGGCGATTGCATTTTCGAAGGCTTTCCGGGTGAGAATATCGCTGGGTTTTAGGCCAATATTCAACGCCTTGACGATCGCTTCTCCCGCGTCCTTAAGATACTTTTCACGGTCCGCAGATTCTGCGGGCGGGGAAGAAGATCCTGGCAAAGCCATGCCTAGTGCTTCCGCAACACATGCCATCGTGTTGGCCGTATACTGACCACCGCAGGCTCCTGCTCCAGGACAGACGGCGCATTCAATATCGTGAAGTTCTTCCTTGGTGATGGTCCCTGCCGCATAGGCACCTGCGGCTTCAAAGGCGTCCTGGATGGTGACGTCTTTATCTTTGTATTTTCCTGGCATGATCGTGCCACCGTACAAAAAGACACTGGGCACATCCAGCCTAGCCATCGCCATCAGCATTCCGGGCAAGCTCTTGTCGCAGCCCGCAACTCCGACCAAACCGTCGTAGCAATGGCCACGCATCATCAATTCAACAGAATCGGCGATCACTTCGCGAGAAATCAGCGAGGCTTTCATCCCTTCGTGACCCATCGCAATACCGTCGCTGACTGAAATCGTATTGAACCTACGGCTGGTTGCACCGTTAGCGGTTACAGCATCAGCTACGACTTTCCCCTGTTCGTGCAGATTGACATTGCAAGGTGTTGATTCGCTCCAGACGGTAGCTACACCGACCCAGGGCTGAGTCATATCTTTGTCGCCTAAGCCCATCGCGCGAAGCATGGCTCGATTAGCCGTTTTGTCGGCACCTTCAGTGATTGTTTTGGATTTGTGTCTTGGGTCCATGAGAATGTGAGTAGTTTAGGTAACTAAGAGGTGAGCATGGTATCGAAAACCGTCGAATAGAACGCAAACGGGTGATTCATACAAGTCGCTGAGATTGACCGACGTCAGGACATTAGCAGTACTACCATCTTGGAAGATCTTGCCGTTCTTTAAGAGGATGACCCTATCAATCTCGGGAATGACTTCCTCAATGTGGTGGGTTACAACAAGAAGGTTGGTACCGCTCTGAGCAATAGCGCGAAGGGAACTGATGAGTGAATCGGAAGACTTGATGTCAAGGCTGGTTGTGGGTTCGTCAAGCAGCAAGGCAGGAGGCTTGTTGACCAAGGCTCGCGCAATAAGCACCCTTCGGCACTCTCCGCTTGAGAGTTCGTTGGTGTAACGATCGGAAAGGTGATTGGCATTGAGGAACCGTAGTGTCTCGTGTGCTTGTTCGCGCATTGCACCGGTGACGACATACGGCTCCAGAACACCATAACTGCCAAAGAAACCAGAAATCACCAAGTCGATTGCAGTTACCTCCTTCGAGCACATCGTCTGCAACTCGTTCGAGACGACTCCAAGAATCTTCCTCAGTTCGAAAAGATTCCATCGGTCAAGTCCTCCAATTCGAATCGAACCCCTATCCGACGCTGGATAGAGATCTCGAGCTATTGCCTTGACAAGGGTTGATTTACCACAGCCGTTGGGCCCCAGTATCGCTACGTTTTCACCCTTTTGGATATCGAGGGTGATCCCATCCAGGGCTATTCGCCCATTGCGAATAACCGTAACTTCCTGGAATGAGATCAGCGGGTTCATGTTTAGGTTTAGGAATCTATTTGGCGTTAATGAACGGCATCAAGGCGCGAAGCTCCTTGCCCACTTTTTCGAGAAGCAGACCGCTCTCGTCCTTCCGGTATTGATTCATTCTAGGTCGGCCATTCTGGTTTTCAGCAATCCAATCCTTTGCGAAAGTTCCATCTTGGATATCGCGCAACAGTTCTTTCATGGCCAACTTCGACTGCTCATTGATGACCTTAGGTCCAGCCGTATAGTCGCCCCATTCAGCTGTGTCACTGATGGAATACCGCATGTAATCCAGACCACCTTCATAAAGTAGGTCAACAATGAGCTTGGTTTCATGAAGGCACTCGAAGTAGGCGGCTTCGGGCTGGTATCCAGCTTCGACCAAGGTATCGAAGCCTGCCTTGATCAACGCACTTAACCCACCACAAAGTACGGCTTGTTCGCCAAAGAGGTCGGTTTCGGTTTCTTCTTTAAACGTGGTTTCCAGGATTCCTGCCTTTGCGCTTCCGATTCCCCATGCGTAGCTCATGGCAATTTGCTTTGCATTGCCTGATGGGTCCTGCTGAACTGCTACCAAGGCAGGCATTCCAGCGCCGTTAACGTATTCAGCGCGAAGTCTGTGCCCAGGTCCTTTTGGGGCGACCATGGCGACATTTACGTTTGCCGGTGGAGTGATTAAACCATAGTGAATATTCAGTCCGTGGGCAAAAAGCAGTGTTTGATTTTCCTTAAGGTTGGGCTCGACTTGAGTCTTGTAGATGTCCGCCATCGGCACATCGGGAGTGCAGAACATGATGACGTCAGCCCATTGTGTGAGGTCACTTACAGTCTGAACTTTAAGCCCTGCTTCCTCTGCTTTTGGCCATGACTTGCTCGCTTCATGCAAGCCGACATGTACATCAACTCCGCTATCTCGTAAATTTAGAGCGTGAGCATGCCCCTGCGAGCCGTAACCGACAATACCGACTTTGAGACCCTTGATTAACTCGGGTTGAACGTCTTTTTCGTAATAGATGGTTGCCATATTTGTTTCTGTGCGTTTTGTGATGGGATGTCAGCCTTCAACTTTGATGGCTACCGTTCCGGTTCGGACAATTTCTGTAATGTTGTAGGGTGCAAGTGCGGCGATGAATCGTTCCAGGTTAGCCACATCAGACACTTGCTCAATGACGATGCTGGTTGCGGTTGATCGCGGTGTTCGCGCAAGGAACTCGCTGACCAAGTTATAGACTGCCTGCCTTTGGTCTTCAGCAGGTTCAACGCGAATGAGGGCAAGCTCTCTCTGAACGCTTGTTTCTTGCTTGAGGTCCTCGCATTCGACAACGTCTATCAGCTTGTTTAGCTGCTTGAGGCATTGGCTAACCACCGCATCATCGCCGTTGACAATGAAGGTCAATCTGCTAAACCCTGGGTCTTCACAGTCCCCGGCATTGAAGCTTGCGAGTGAAAATCCGCGTCGTCGAAAGAGTGAAACGAGTCGATTGATCGTTCCTGCTTCGTTTTGTACCAATGCCGTTATGGTGTGGTGGTGGTCACTCATGAGTGCTTTACTCCCGCATGCGTAGTTTCGAATGCGCCCGCTTGATGAGCGGCTTCGCTAGGCTCCAAATCTGGATCCATTACGAGCGCGCTGTTTGTGGCTCCGGGACCAACCATGGGGAATACGTTCTCTTCCATTTCCACGACGAACTCACACAGGACGGGACCATTGTGGTTCGAAGCACCACGGAGGGTTTCTTCGATATCTTCTGTCTTGGAACACCGGTAAAAGTGAACGCCATACGCATCCGCAAGTTTTCCAAAATCGGGTGATCCCATGGCTACGTGACTGTGTCGATTATCGTAAAAGAGCTCCTGCCACTGCCTGACCATGCCGAGAAAACCGTTGTTGATGAGACAAATCTTTACGTTGCAGTTGTACTCGACGGCCGTTTGAAGCTCTTGAAGGGTCATCTGGAATCCGCCATCTCCGACAACTGCCCAAACCTCCTCGTCAGGACGGGCGAATTTGGCGCCCATCGCGGCAGGGAACCCATATCCCATCGTGCCCAAACCTCCAGAAGAGAGAAAGCTTCGTGGCTTCTTCATCTTATAGAACTGAGCCGTCCACATCTGATGTTGACCAACATCGGTGGCTACGATTGCTTCACCTTTCGTGTGGTCGTTAAGTGCTTTCAACACGGTACGAGTCAAGAATCGACCTTCTGGGACAACGAGGGGGTATTGATCTTGCCATGTGCGAATCTGAAGCATCCATTCCGAATGTTGCATCGGCACAACCATCCGGTTGAGCTGTTCGAGGCTGAGCTTTACGTCACCGAGTACCCAGGCAACAGGATTGACGGTCTTACCGATTTCGCTAGGGTCCAAGTCGAAGTGAAGGATCTTGGCTTTCGGTGCGAATCCAGAAGTGTTGCCGGTCAACCGATCATCGAACCGTATGCCAACTCCCATCACTAGGTCAGCTTCTTGTACTGCGAGCGTCCCTGCTGCCTCGCCGTGCATGCCCATCATTCCCAATGAGAGTTCATGATCTCTTGGAAACGAACCGAGCCCGAGCAAAGAGTTGATGACCGGTATCCCTGTGGTCTCAGCCAAATACCGAAGTTCGTCCATTGCACCTGCGTGAAGGACACCTGCACCAGCGATGATGACTGGCTTCTTAGCTTCAGCAATCAATCTGGCTGCCTCTTGAACCTGCTCAAGAGGCGGGGCACCCGGTACGGAATATCCTCGTCTATGGATAGTCTCTGGAAATGGCTCGCTCGTTAACGCGGTAAAAACGTCTTTTGGAATATCCACCAAGACGGGGCCTTTCCGGCCCGTATTCGCCAGGTAGAAGGCTTCGGCCAAGACTTTGGGCAGCTCATGAATATCGGTCACCAAGTAGTTGTGCTTAGTAATCGGAATGGTGATGCCTTGAATGTCCGTTTCCTGAAAAGCATCTTTTCCGATTGCCCACGAGTTGACGTTTCCTGTGATGGCAACCATCGGAATGCCATCCATGATTGCAGTCGCAATTCCCGTGACTAAGTTGGTTGCGCCAGGTCCGCTCGTGGCTAGGCAGACTCCAACCTTGCCAGTAGCACGCGCATATCCGTCGGCCATGTGCGCTGCGCACTGTTCGTGACGAACCAGTACGTGGCGAATCTGTGGCCAGTTCAACATCTCGTCATAAAGCGGCAACACCACGCCACCTGGATAGCCGAAAATCGTATCCACGCCCTCACGGACAAGGGCCTCCATTACTATTTTTGCACCGGATCGGTTCATCGTTTCGCTCCTAATGCCCGACATTGGGCAATGAACCGACGACCTTGTCGGTGGGACATCCTATATTCTGCTGTTCGCTGCTTTAGGCGTCAGCCATTGACTTCTAAAGCAATAAAGGCCTTCCCGGTTTTCCGGGAAGGCCTTCTTAAGGTTTTGAGCTTCTTTCTAGCTTCCCGGGCGTTACGTTGGACTTCCGCTAATAAGTCCAAGAATAATGCTAAGAAGCGCAAGGAAGCTAAGCCCAAGAAAAACTTGAACATTGAGAGCTACCTTATTGACTTCAGCTCGTGCTAACACGTGGGGACCACTATACCACAGGTTTTAGTTGTGTGGTTACGCAACAGCCTTGACCGATTCAGGTGCGTTTCCATTCTGTCGCTATGGATAGCAAAACCGATCCTGAAGTAGATAGCTTGGTGGGCAGGTATCCTATTGGTTATTCCAGTCATCCTTCTGTCCCGTGATCCTGCCCAATGAGTCAATTAGATCAAGAGATATCCCGCCGACGTACGTTCGCAATTATTTCCCACCCGGATGCAGGGAAGACTACGCTCACGGAAAAGCTGCTGCTTTACGGGGGTGCCATTCAACTTGCAGGTGCGGTAACCGCACGAAAGAATCAGCGTAAGGCCACTTCCGACTGGATGGAATTGGAAAAGCAGCGCGGCATTTCCATCACCTCAACGGTTCTCCAATTCGAATATCGCGACCACGTTTTGAACCTGCTGGATACTCCGGGCCATGACGACTTTAGCGCCGACACCTACCGAACGTTGACGGCAGCGGATAGCGCGGTGATGCTTATTGACAACGCAAAAGGCGTTGAAGCTCAGACTAAGAAGTTGTTTGCGGTCTGTCGGCAACGTGGCATCCCGATCTTCACGTTCATTAACAAACTTGATCATGACGGCATCGGACCTTTGGCGCTTCTCACTGAGGTCGAAGATGTACTTGGGATAAAAAGCGTAGCCATGAACTGGCCCATTGGCCAAGGAAGCTATTTCAAAGGGGTCTACCATCGTGGAACACGTCAAGTCCATCTGTTCCAAAGGGTCGCTCACGGTTCGGGAAGGGCGCCAGTCATTATCATGGATCTTGATGACCCCAAGGTTGCAGATCACTTATCGAAAGATGAGCTCAAAACACTATTTGATGAAATCGACCTGATCGATGTTGCAGGCGAGACGTTCAACATGGACTCGGTACTTCGCGGCGAACTTACGCCGGTTTTCTTTGGTAGCGCGATTACAAATTTTGGCGTTGAGCTGTTTCTGAATGAGTTTATGGACATGGCTCCAAAGCCTGGACATCGAACGGCAGAAGAGCGACAGGTCGATCCCTCTGAAGCGGATTTCAGCGGGTTTGTCTTCAAAATCCAAGCAAACATGGATCCCAATCATCGGGACCGTATCGCCTTCTTGCGAATTGTGTCTGGCCATTTCGAAAAAGACATGCAGGTGCGTCACACGCGGCTTAACAAGGACATCCGTCTTACTCGCCCTCAGCGCCTATTTGCCCAAGACCGAGAAACTGTAGAAGATGCCTATCCCGGAGACATTGTTGGACTGACCAATCCGGGACTCTACAACCTAGGCGACACCGTTTGCGTAGGTCAGCATCTGCACTACAAAGAACTCACGCCGTTTGCTCCAGAAATGTTTGCGGTCCTTACCAATAGGAGTATCGAGCGGTTTAAGCACTTTGAAAAAGGAACCGAGCAGCTATGTGATGAGGGCCTTAGCGACCTCTTTCTAGATGTGCGAGCTCACCGGAGAGATCCCATTCTCGGCGTGGTTGGAAAACTCCAGTTCGAGGTTATTCAGTACCGGTTAAAGAGCGAATATGGCGTAGACATCTTGTTAGAGCCGTTGCCTTTCGACCTCATTCGATACGTAGAAGGCGACCCTAAAGTGGTATCAGAGATCTATTGGGGAACGAATGCCCGGCCGGTTCAGACTCGGAACGGAAACACTGCGGTACTGATCAACGGAGCATGGCCGCTGAAGTACCTGGAAGAAAAGAATCCGACCGTCCAATTCCATGAAAGAGAGGAGTTGGTGGGTACAAAACCCACCAACTAAATCCCTAGGCATAGACCGCTGGATTGAGCTTACACAGTCGTTCGAACTGTTGTAGGCTGCCGTGAATCATGTATTCTAGTGAGCCCTTGGCAAAGGGTGTTTCGTGCACGGAATACAATTCCTTTCCATAGAATTCACGAGGCGGAAGATATCCATACCAGCCGTTGGCAATGTTGATTGCGACGACTGCCTTTTCTACGAAGTGCAAGCGCAGGTGACGCTGAAGCAGTGAGTACGGTTCCCCTGGGCAACCAAGGAAGAGAGTATCTCCAGCAACCCACAGCCATACTGGTACTCGAACGGTTTCCTCATGCCCAACCGTATGGAGTACGTGCATTTCTCGCCGAAGTCGTTCGATCATCGTCCGATCTTCGCTCAATCGCATTTGCTCTTGAACCTCAGCTAGGCTAGGCATAGCTTTCAAAGGCACTTCAACCGTGTGAATAGTTGCCTCTAAGTTGCGAGGGGCGACGTCTTCTACGTAGTCCCAAATAGCCAGATCGGTATCTGAGCACACGGTCTGTCCGTGGTGCATTTTGTAGCCCGGAGGCAACATGGATTGAAGCGTTGCGAGTACGGCATAGCCCAGTTCTCGGCCATTCCGATCCGCAACTTCAGGATCGTTCGAATACTGGTCTTTGGGTGCCATTTCACCACATGCGCCCTGGAGAAACATGCATAGCGAACGAGTTTCACCTTCGACAAGCTCACGCATCGCTCCTATGTAGTCCGGAGAAATCAGGCGATTCTGCCACCCGAGTGAGGTTGGATGACAGGCATAGTTGACGATCGTACCGATGGTTGAGCCTTCGTCGGAAACAATGAGTCCAACAAGGAGAACAGGGTCAGCAGGTTGGCGCTCGTCAAAACCACAAACGTATAAGTTCCGTTCAGGGACCCATTGGTCACGATTTCTGCCTAACCTACATCGGCCGTAATTCCACGCCAACGTGGCTGGTTTTGCATTGCGGAAAGCTTCTCGTACAACGTGAACTACATTGTCGCGAACCAGGTTAAGGTATGGCCGAATAAGGTTTCCACCAGGCTTGTCTGAATCCTCCAGACAAATTGAAGGACCCGAATGCGTATTTGTCAGGGCAATAATTACTCGCGCAGAATCCAAGTTAAGTTGCTCGATGAGGTGTCCACGAATGAACCACTCATCTTCTTTGCGTCGCCACCAGCCAAGGTCGAGCGAAACCAACACAAGCGGAGCCGCATCTGGGCTCGTTCTCATCGTAATGGCGGTCGCAGTAAGTGGTCGATGAACATCATCGACAGTGTCGTGTTCGGAAGCGCCCCAGTTACGAGCGTAAATTCCGATGGGCGGGGTGATTTCTTCCCGCGCAATTCCTATTAATCCGTGAAATGATGGTTGTCGAAAGTCAGGCACGACGCCTCCCCCAGCCAACCTTTGCTGCCGCATTGCAGACGTCCCCAAGCAAATCTACTGCGGTGTGACAACAGAAGGCAGGCGAACGAGCCGATCAGTTTCGCGACCGGTGCGCGTTCACATGTGAACTATATAGGATTCGGGCGTTCCCTACCAGTCCCCAACGCCTCCATCGGCATAAAAAGTTCTTTTTGGGAGTTCTTGTTCGAACGGATGTTTTAATATTTCCGTCTCGTTGATTTCAATGCCTAACCCAGGGCGCTTGTTTGGACGGACAAGCCGACCTTTTTTGTCGACTTCAAATCCTTCAGATACCACATCATTCCGCCACGGAACATCTCGGTGTACTGCTTCACAAATGATGTAAGACGGTGTTGCAAATCCAAATTCAATGGATGCCGCTGTGCTCACCGGGCCCTGAGGGTTATGTGGTGCCATGCTGACACGATAGCTTTCTGCCAAGGCGGCAATCTTTCGCCCTTCACTCAGCCCACCACAATGTGTCAGGTCTGGCTGGATGATGCTACAAGCACGCTTTTCGAGAAGGTCTCGAAAAGCGTGTACCCCCGACAACCGTTCGCCGGTAGCGATAGGTGTGACTACTGAGCGCTGAATAGCGCCAATATCATCTGACACTTCAGGCCAACAGGGCTCTTCAAGCCAATAGAGTCCGTAAGGTTCTAGGGCTTTTGCAAAGAGATGCCCCATCCGAGGCGAGGGCCTCGCGTGACAGTCAACCATTATGTCGATATCGTCGCCGACCGCTTCTCGCATGGCTTTAACACACGCTTCGGCATATTTGACGGGGCGTAGTCCTTCGAGAGGCATAGTCTCCGGTACGGCCATCGTCTTGAACGCCGTGAAGCCATCTTCGACAGCCTTCAACGCGAGATCGGCAAAACGAGATGCATCATCAGGAGTCGTTTCGTAAAAGTCCTCCATTTTCCCTCCGCCAAGGTGCGAATAGAGTCTCACGTAATCTCTTACCGGACCACCCCAAAGCTGATGACAGGGCACTCCATGAACCTTGCCCACAATGTCCCATAGGGCAATATCGATGCCGCTAATTGCTGTAGAACGGGTGATACCGTTTCCGTGCCAAAAATGCTGGCGATACATAATCTGCCAGAGGTATTCCACCCGAGTTGGGTCTTCACCAATCAGGAGTGGTTCCAAATCCTTAAGCGATCCAAGGACTCCTCGAGTGTGCCACTCGAGTGTGGCCTCTCCCCATCCATAAAGGCCCGGCTGATCAGTTAGGACTTTGACAAAGATCCAGTTGCGCATTCGCGCGTTACAGACGAAGGTTTCGATCGCCGTTATTTTCATGAATTCAAACCTAAAATCCTGAAGCTGGGTGTCATTGTTTGCCCCAAGCAACTTGAGCGAATTTTTCTAAATTGGAGTAGTCGGCTACCCAAGTTGTGTACATGACACCCTTCAAGCCGCGAGTCAATTTGGCTTCGCTCATCCAACTCTTTATGCTATCAACGGGGCCATCGTAATACCCGGCGAGAATTTGACCCAAACCCAGTTTGTCAAAGAACGCAAGGCTTTTCTTTGCTTCGCCTGAGTTCCAATTGACAATAGTCATCGATTTTGGAAGGCCCTCCCATGAACCCTTGAGGTCCCCATTTACTAAATAGTAATTGTCGTGAGCGTTGTGGTTTGGATCAAACATATCTGACCACACGAACATGTCCGCTCCTGGATGTTCCTTCTGTACGAGCTGAGCACACTGGGCGATATTTTGTGAAAGCATTTCTCCCGCCGTAAGATGCCGACTCTGGCAGGTTGCACACCAGTTGGCTACACGCATTTCGTCATGGGAGAGAAAATAACCGGTTGGATGGAAGAGCATATCCACGCGGTGAAGTTCCTTCGCCGCGAGTTCACTCCATTTGGGCTCACTAAAGCAGGAGTTGACTTGATTGCCGAGCGTAATCGTCGCGCAATAGAACGAAAGATTAAGCTTCTGACCTTCCTTAATTCGGCTACCTGGGATGATTTTGATCGGAGGCTGAGGGTGATAGATTTCATATTCACCTTCCCAAGGGACATTTCCGAACCGAGGATCGATTATTTTCTCAAAGTCCTGTCCCTCGACATATTTAGTCCCATCCGTTCCTTCAACAACTATAGGACAGCCGGCACGCCTGATAACGTTGAGCAAACCAACTTCTTCGAATCGACTGTCATCGATCCACAACTTTCCCTTGTTCCCTCCCCACACTCCGATGTAGATGTTGGTTGAATTGTTGTCCTGACTGTTGAACGTTACATGGAACTGGGTCCAATCCTGCGTGGGCTTGACCGAGATGTCTTGAAAGCAAAGCGCCTTTCCCTTGGGATTCAGAACAGTGATTCGTACGGAACTAGCCTGGTCGAAATCTTGGGTTTTGATCCATGCCGAGACGTGATATTGTCGATAAGCAGTGATTGGAACTTGCTGGACGATTCGGCAGTTCCCATTGACCTCTGCCAATGAGCCGGGATTTTCCAAACGTATGGATCGAGTTCCGGAATGTACAGTAACGGTGTCCGAAAAGCTGGTTTTGCCTGGGCCGTCCTGGTAACTCAGGTTAGCCACCCTATCAACTACTGTGTTCTCAAAGTCACCATTTCCAAAGTGCTGCTGGGGATCAGGAACAAGATTTGCAAGGCCGTTTTTGACTTGGAAGGGAGCTTTGACGGTGGGCATTCCTTCCACGAGATTGGGGTCGTGAGCAAGCATCGAGTTTGAATACCCGACTGGCAAAACTGACGGAATGAGAGTGATTCGATTCTCATCTGCGGCTGCCTGCACGCGCCGGAAATTCTTAATGTAGAAGTCAGGAATTTCGCTTAGACTTTGCAATTTCGTATCTGCGAACACCAGCCCGTTATAGCCACATTTACCCGCCCTCTTGATGATCCCGACGATTCGATCCGCCTCTTCCGGCCGATACATGTTCGTCATGGTGAACACCCACTTATATTTCAATGGGCTCGACGTTTGGAGCAGAATCGAGGCGGCTAGCAGTGCGCTGATCATTCTTCACTACTCTACTGCGAACAGGTCAGGGAAGTGAAACATCCGTGTCACTTATACAGCTAAAGAGCATGCTGCAGGCTGGTGGTCGACTTGGATCGTACAGTGACCAATGCCGAATTCATGATAGATCTCATGAGCTATGTCGCTTGCAAGCTCAGGTGGCCCTCCAGACGGTATGACAATATGGGCGGTAAGGGCAATTTCTGTCGTGCTCATTCCCCAAATATGAAGATCAGTAACCGCTGTGACTCCAACTTGAGACTCTAAAAACACTCTGACGGCATTTGCGTCCACGCTATCTGGCACTGAGTCTAGAGCGAGATCAAAGGACCTTTTTAAGAGTTTCCAGCTTCCCAATCCTACGAGAACGACAAGTACTAGACTCGACACTGGATCTATCCAAGCGTGGTGCGTTACCTTTATCGCGATCCCTGCGCAGACCACCCCAGCTGCCACAACAGCATCGGTGAGCATATGGAGATATGCCCCTTCGATATTGAGGTCATCCTTCTTGCCGCGTAGAAACATTAAGGCGGTTCCCCCGTTGACGAGGATTCCAATGGCCGCAACTACCATGACAGTTGAACCCGGAACAGAGACAGGTTCCGACAATCGCTGAATGGCTTCCCACGCAATAGCACCAATCGCAATGAGCATCATTGCTGAGTTGGCGAGCGGGGCCAAAATCGACGAGCGGCGATATCCGTATGTCCGTCTAGCTGTTGGAGGCAAGGTTGCCAGGTAAGTAGCTGCCCAACCCATGAGCAGACCAAAAACATCGCCTAGGTTATGTCCTGCATCGGCAAGTAAGGCAAGGGATTTTGCCGAGAACCCATAGATGACCTCGGCTACAACAAATGCAAGATTGAGCGTCACGCCAAAAGCAAACGCCGTGTTGTAGGATGCAGGCTTGTGATGGTCACACTGGGAGTGGTCATGCATGAGCAGGATTTTCGAAAACGGTCAGGCGCGTGGCCTCACTCTCTATACGTCGACCAAGGTACTTTAATCGACCTACTTGATGGCTAAGAATCCAGATGTGAAGAAGTAGATCCCCCCGGTTCCGACAATAATGCTCAGTAACCATACTGGCTTGATTTTCGTAAGTGCTGAAATGGCACCTAGTGCAATGGCGACTTGAATGTAAGCAACGGACCCTGCGAATTTATGATGAGTGTGCATCAAGTGTTCGGATTCCTTTTCTAAATGGGTCGCCTTTTCGGACAGGTCTTTGGCCTTGTCTTCCTCTTTCTTAACTTGACCCTCAAAATCCTTGAGCCTGTCGGCAGGCGATTTCGGTGACCATCGGCCTTTTGGCTGAGGAGGGGAACTCGCGATCTGTCCGCGAGGCTGGTCAATTATTGAGAAGGCTTGTAAAGAATAAAGGTGAGACTTCTGTCTGGCCGCCTGGTACTCATTCCACTTGTCAGAGGCTTGGAGTTGCTCAATCATTGCCTCGTTGACAAGGGAACCCGATTTCATCGCTCCAATGGCAGCAAAAACGGCAAGGAGAGCTGTCGACAAACTGATATATCGAGTCCAAGCACCCGCCTTCTCTAGCTCTTCGCGTTCGCCTCTTTCTTTGTGAAGCTCCTCAATGGCTTCTTGTAAATCTTTTGTTTCAACCTCAATTTCTTCAGGCACGGCAGATATTGTAGGCTCAGTCTTATCGAAATCAAGATGAAGTTCTAAGTTTGATCAGGATTTGTCTTGGATTCTTTCTCGACTTGCGCGGGTTTAACTCGCGCGATTCGGAGTTTTGCTTCTGTGGCGATAGATTCGGGCGAGGAATCAAGTCCACCTACATTAGCCAAGAGAGTCTTCATCCTCTCTATCGATTTGGTAATAGCGAGCCGACGCATGGGACGTGTCGGATCTGCCGGTATTTTGCTCCTTTGCGTCATATGATTTAATCTGCCTTGTTATCGCCTTGGGTACAAGTCGCTCTTTTGGGTTAGGTCTTATTAAGCTTGCTCGCTGTATTGCAAACCTGGATGTTTTTTAGCCTTCCTCTGCAATCTTAACGGATATAAATCGTTAATACTCATTAAGTTTTTGCGAGACACCCAAATAATGTTGAAGAAGGCAATTGTAATCGGAGTTCCCATTGTAGGCCTGTTGGCGCTGGTGGGTTGGCGTTATTCTCAGAAACAGGCATCGACAGCGAAGCTTGCGCAAGTTGGAGCACAGAGAAAGAATGGGGCTGTAAATGTTGAGATTGCACAAGCTGGACCCAAGGACCTCATCCAGAGTGTTCAACTTGTCGGTTCGATTGAATCGCCTTTCAACGTTAGTCTCTCACCGAAATTAACGGGCCGCCTCGTTTTTCTGGATGTTAGGGAAGGCGCAACGATTAAGCAGGGAGAGGTAGTTGCCAGGATCGATCCTACAGAAACGGAAGGTCAAGTTCTGCAAGCAAAATCCGCCCTTGCACAAGCCCGTGCTAACTTAGCGAGCGCTGAGATTAATCAGACGCCAGCAAATGCCAATGTGACGTCGCAACTTAAACAGGGTGAAGCGACACTCCGAAGCAATAAGGCTGATTTTGACCAGGTCGTAGGAAACTACGAATCCAACGTCCAGACTGCTCACTCCAGCGTCGTCGATGCGACAGCTAAAGTGGCTTCGGCCAAATCAAATGTGGGAAACGCAGAAGCGAATGTCCAGAGCGCAAAGGCAAGCCTAGAAAATGCAACGTCAAAATTTAACCGAGAAGAAGGTCTTTATAAGCAAGGATTTGTAGCTGCGCAGGATGTAGACGATGCCCGAACAGCTGTTAAAGTCGCTCAGTCAGCAGTAAGTGTCGCAGAGGGCCAACTCAGGTCAGCTCAGTCGGCACAAGAATCTGCACAAGCGGTTCTTAAGGCAACACAAGATTCAGAGGCAATTGCTATAAGAAAGGGAAAGACCGATATTCGGTCTGCAAGCGCAAAGGTAGATGTTGCCAAAGCGTCTTTAACCTATGCAGTAGCCAATCAAGCCCAAACCCCGGCATATCGAGCACAACTCGCCGCACTGCAGTCTGCAGTCGATGCTGCGGTTGGCAACCTCAATCAGGCTGAAGCACGACTTTCAGATCTTAATTTGGTTTCACCGATCGATGGAACTGTCACCAAAAGAAGCGCTGACCCTGGGGCGGTTGTTACGGCGGGAACGTCTGTTCTTAATATTCAATATCTAAAGTGGGTTTACGTCACTTCTGCTGTTCCAGTCGAATACACCGGCAAAGTGATTGTTGGAAGTCCGGTATCGATTCAGTTTGATTCCTTACCCAATAAGGACTTTACAGGAAGAGTTGCCGAAGTTAATCAGGCTGCAGACCCCCAAAGCAGGCAATTCCTGATCCGAATAAAACTTGATAATACGGACGGAGCTCTCCGGCCGGGGATGTTTGCCCAAGTTAGTGTGACTTTGAGTAAGACGCGCTCCGAGGTGGTTGTCCCGCGAGAAGCAGTCAAAACTTCGAATGAAGGTAAGTCAACGGTAACCGTTATCGATTCGGAGAACAAGGCACATATCGTTGGTGTTGAGTTGGGAGGTCAAGATACCACTGGAATCGCGATTGTCCGTGGCCTTGATCCAGGTCAAAAGGTAGTGAAGCTCTCTTACACTCCGGTTCGAGATGGACAAAAGGTGACATTTGGAGACAAGGGAAGTAACGGAAAGCGTTCATCGTCTCAAGACGCTCCATCAATTAAGGCCGTTGGCCAATGAGCAGCATTGCCAAGTTTTCCGTTGAGCGACCCGTTGCGGTAACTATGCGCATTGCGGCGCTCGTTGTCTTGGGTGCGATATGTCTGACCAAGCTGCCGATTGATCTTTTGCCTGCAGTAACTATTCCCACAGTCGCAGTCAATACAACTTGGCCAAATGTCGCACCAGAGGACATGGAGACATCCATTACTCGGCCGATTGAGGAAGCAGTGTCTTCTGCGCCAAATATTTACGCTGTAACGTCGAGCAGTACGCTTGGAAACTCTAGCGTAAGGGTTCAATTTCAATGGGGTACAGATATTGGCCAAGCTGCAGTTGACGTTCTTCAGCTTGTGGAGCGAGCACATCAAGGGTTTCCAAACGATCCGAACCTGCAAACGCCTATTGTTTTCAAATTTGACCCCTCAACGCTTCCTATCATGATCTTTGGTGTAACAGGAATCAAAGACCCTGTTCAACTCAGAAGGGTTCTTGATAATGAAATTACACCGATGCTCGAATCAGCGAACGGTGTTGCTTCGGCTACTGCTACCGGTGGACTAAATCGGTCAATTATCATAAATGTTGACCCAACCAAGCTTCAGGCTTATGGAATTTCGCTTTCACAAGTGCAAAAGCGAATTGTTCAGGAAAACATTGACCTACCCTCAGGCATAGCGAAGCTCGGCGAAACCGAGTTCACCATCCGAGCTCTAGGCTACTTCACATCACCTCTTCAAGCGGCCAACATTCCGATAGGGATCTTTAACGGTCAGATGGTTAAGCTGTCGCAAGTCGCCACAGTCACAGATAGCCACCAGGAACAGCGAATTTACACCCGATTGAATGGTGAGCCTGCCGTTGGAATGATCATCATCCGACAGAGCGGAGCAAATACTATTGCGACAGCTAAGAACGTGATGGACAAACTGAGTCGCGTTCAGAAGCTCTATCCGAACCTGACATTCCGACTAGCATATGAGCAAGCTGGATTTATAACGCACTCAATTGAGGACCTTAAGAACACCGCATTCATTGGAGGCGGACTGGCGATTCTGATTCTAATGGCGTTCCTCAGGAACTTCCGCAGTACGATGGTGGTCGCCCTCTCGATACCCATCTCCATTATCTCGACTTTTTCTCTCCTCTATTTCGGCGGATTCACCCTAAACACAATCTCCTTAAGTGGACTCGCCCTTGCGACGGGTCTTATTGTTGACGATGCGGTTGTTGTTCTAGAGAACATTTTCAGACACATAGAACGAGATAAACGGCATGCCGTGGAAGCTGCCGTTACGGGAACCCAGGAAATCACTTCTGCAGTCGTCGCTTCAACGATCACCGTCATGGTTGTGTTTCTCCCCTTGCTATTGGTGAAGGGCCAATCGGGTCAGACATTTAGTCAATTTGCGTTGGTCGTAATCTTCTCGATCGGTCTTTCCTTGCTTGACGCACTCACCGTCGTACCGATGCTTGCATCTCGATTGATTCGAGAAGAAGAGGTTCTTGAGGAAGCACATCCGGAACTACGAAAACTGCATGGTAAGAAAATAGGTCCAGTCACTCGATTCTTTGATTGGTCGGGAAGGAAATTCAACGAGATGGATGAGGCCTACCACAAGGGCCTCAAGTGGGCTCTAAAGCACCGATTCTATGTATTACTTGGTGCTGGAGGAATAACCTGTGCCAGTTTCTTGCTCGTCCCGCTGATTGGCTCGGAAATGCTTCCGCAGACGGACAGTGGCAACTTCACGGTGAACTTAAAATATCCAGTTGGAACCGCTCTGGAAAAGACTAACCGGGGAATGAAACAGATTGAGGCATACCTATTGAAGGATCCCGATGTTTCGGTGGTCTTTGCTGCAGCGGGAACGACATTAAGCCTTCGGGGAACTTCAACCGCACAAATTGGATATCAGGGTTCGTGCACCGTGCAACTTAAGGAGGCACGTAAGCACAGCACGCAGGACGACATACTACGGATTCAGAAGTCTTTGAGCGCACTGATTCCGGGAGCGCGCGTCCTGGTAACACCTTATGACCTTGTTACACAAATCTTGACGGGTGGCGCCACGAACGAAGAGATTGACCTCTTTGGCTCGAGCCAGGAGGATCTTCAGGCGAATTCAAAGAAAGTCATCCAGGAACTACGCGGCGTCGCTGGACTGGAGTCAGTGGACCAGGCAGCCCAAGAAGCCACTCCAGAGTTGCGGTGGAAGGTTGACAGAGATAAGGCAGCTGCTTTGGGTGTCACGTTCCAAGACATAGGAAATGCGCTGAACACTGCGACCGCAGGAACATTATCCACTTACTATCAGGACAAAGGATTTCAGTATCCAATTTATGTTCAGCTGCCTGAATCTCAACGAAAGGATGTTCAGCAATTGATGCGAATGCCGATCACGCCCTCGCTCGGATCAGTAAGTTCTGGCAGCGGAAACACTGGTCCAACTCGGCAGATCCTACTTGGTCAGGTTGCAACCCCTGAGTACAAGTTGGGTCCAAACCAGATTGATCGATTGGACAGACAACGATACATTGCGATCACGGGAAGAGTTCAGGGCCGATCAGAAAGCGAGGTTCAAGCAGACATCGCTAAAGTCATGAATTCGATGCAGCTTCCGACTGGAATGTATTGGGATTTTGGAATCAATCAAAAGCGTAAGGCGGACGAATTCTCAGGACTCGGATTGTCGGTCTTCCTTGCGATTGCCTTGATCTACATGCTATTAGCTTCGCAGTTCGAATCTTTCGTCTATCCGTTGGTCGTATTGTGTTCAGTTCCGCTGTGCGCTTCGGGCGTACTCCTTGCCCTCTTCCTTACGAATCGAGCATTTGGATTGACCGCTTTCATCGGGCTTCTCATGCTGATAGGTATCGTCGTTAAGAACGGTATTTTGCTAGTGGACTATACGAACCAGTTGAGGGGGAGAGGTATGGGCCGAGACGAAGCAATTCTGACTGCGAGCCCGACACGACTGCGTCCTATCCTGATGACCTCATCTGCTGCAGTCCTCGGTATGCTTCCGCTGGCCATAGGATTAGGGAAAGGGTCAGAAACCCAGGCGCCGTTGGCGACCGCGGTTGTAGGTGGACTTACTACCTCCACAATGCTCACGCTGTTTATCGTTCCAATTGTTTACACTCTGTTTGATGATCTGGCACGAAAGATGAGACGTAACTCCAGGGACCTAGCGCCATCTGATGCGGTGGAACCCAGCTTGGCCGCCGTCGAAAAAACGACCCAATTACCACAAGCTGAAACCCATCAGGAGAAAGAACCCCTTGGCTGAAACAGCGCATGATCGAGCCGTACGTTTGGAGGGACTATTTCCACGTGTCCTTCGAACTCTATTTAGGCCAAACGGAGAGGATCCATTGGTCGACCTTCCTATCGGTCAGATGCGAATGATGCGTTTGCTAGAAGCTAAGTCGTGGACACCCTCAAGTCTTGGCGAAGAGCTAGGACTTTCAGTGAGTGCTGTCACCCAGATGGCCAACCGTTTGGACTCTACGGGCATGTTGGCTCGTGAAGAAGATCCCGCAGACAGAAGGGTCAAGCACTTGATGTTGACGCCTCTGGGAAAAGAAAAGATGAGGGCCAGGCGAGAGCGCCGAGTGCGTTTGCTGGAATCAGTGCTTGTCCACATGAAAGAGGAGAGACAAGACGAGTTCATTAAAATGCTAGAAGAACTTCTTGACGCCAGTGCCATTGCTTCTAAATCTGAAGATCATACAAGTTTTGTTGACTCAGAAATGGAGCAGTTTCTACCTATCAGTCCTCCCTATTTCAAGGAAAATTAATGAAAAGCCGTTGGTTGTATTTATTGGTGTTCAATAGTGTCTGCGTAGCCGCAATTGCGCAGCAAACGCCTCCGATCCAACCGAAGACGGTTGACACTCCAAAATTGGCCCCGCTTGACCTTACACCTCCACCGGGTGTTCAACAAATTGCAAATTCGCCCCTTTCTGTCGAAGAAGCGGTACGAATTGCCTTGGCTCATCAACCTCAGATCACTATTTCGAAAGCGGGAGCGGAAGCAGCTCATGGACAAGTTGTCCAGGCAAACTCCTTTCTAAACCCTGCTCTTGGATTAACAGCGAACGCAGTTAAGAACCAAACCTTTCGCGGGGGAAACGGTTCATCGACCAACGGTAGTGATGAAAAGGTAAATGTTAACACTGCGCTATCACTGAATCAACTGATCTTTGACTTCAATCGTACACGAGACCAGGTTCGGCAAGCTTCGGCGGTAGAGCGAGCAGCGCTTAGAGATTACGACCAGACTGTTCAAGATGTGGCGTTACAAGTAAAGCAGGCGTTTTATTCTCTGCTTCAGGCGAAACAGCAGGTGAAGGTTGACACTTCGAATGTTGCGAGCCGACAATCGCAAGTTAATCTGACCCAAGCGCAATTGAATGCTGGACTGGGAGCACCCGCGGATCTTGTAAACGCAAAAACCCTTTTGAGTCAGGCGACCTTACATTTGCTTCAAGCAAACCAGCAAGCGGTCGCGGCAACGATTACGTTAGCTCAAGCAATGGGTATCGATCCAAGGACACCACTCGTTCAAGCCGAGCCGCCATCTCCAACGCCTTCCACAGCAGATTCAAATGCGCTGGTTGACCTATCATTGAAGCAAAGGCCAGAGATTCTTGCTGCGCAGGAATCCTTAAGGGCATCAGGATACGGCGTTAGTGTGGCTAGGAAAGCGAACTTGCCGTCGCTGGATTTCGGTGCAGGTGTTTCGGCAAAGGGAGCACCGACTCCGTTTGATAGCCAAGTTGGGTTTTTGTCACTGACATTGAACTGGACTTTGCTTGATGGGGGGTTACGAACCGGTCGAATTGAAACCGCTGAAGCACAACGAAAATCTTCCACTGCTCAACTCCTCCAGATTTCGCAGAATGTTATCTCCGAAGTTTCAAAGGCTTTTGTATCACTCAAGGCCGCAGAGCAACAAGTTGAGATTGCGGGTGCCGAAGTCAGTAATGCAAGCGAAGGCGTTCGCCTTGCCGAAGGTCGGTATAAAGCTGGAGTCACTACATTTCAGGAAGTCATAACTGCGCAAGCCGAACTCGTAACAGCCCAAACAGATCAAGTGAACAGCGTTGCCGCTTTAGCCATCGCTCAAGCCAACCTGGATCACGCAATTGGCGCGTCAATAACGCGATGATGCGGATTATCGACTTGCCTTAAGAATCGCTACGCTTCTTCGTTCGACGAGATGAGTGGAGAAGCGAACTGTTTCTGCGTATCGGCCACCATCTCCAATATGGTCGATTAGAAGTTCAACCGACCTCTTGCCGATCAACTGCAAAGGTTGTCTGAATGTCGTGAGTGCAGGAGTGGTATTGAGAGCTTCAGGTCCGTCATCGATCGAGATAAAGGAAACATCCTTTGGGATGGACAAGCCAGCTTCCTGAAATGCTTTCAATACCTTTGTCGCGCTTAAGTCATTCCAACATACGAAGGCAGTCGGCCGATCATTAATAGGGAGCGACAGATAGGTCTCGGCAGCGGAGCTGGGCCAGTTAGGTTTCAGTTCCCACATGCTAAATGTAAACCGGGGGTTCAACTCTAGGCCGGCGGACTTTATTGCGGAGCGATAACCTTCTTCTCGCTCTTGAGAACTGATGGTTCGATGGCCTTGCGAAATGAAGCCGATTTTGCGATGGCCACGTTCAATCAGATAGTTGACGGCTGCAGTTGCAGTGGCCTTGTTGTCAATATCGACGCTGGAGACGCCCTTAAGCCAGCTAGTGGAACCAATCATGACCATGGGAACTCCTCTTTGGTGTAGGAGGTTGACTGCTTCACTGTCTTGAAGCGGGGCTAGCAGTAACAATCCGTCGCACCTTCCATCGTAGTTCCGGCGAATGGCTTGTCCGATATCCTGGTGCCACATCCTTTGAATGAAAATGGTGGTGCTCCAGCCCTGCAATCCAGCTGCTTCAAGAATTCCGTCGAGGACGTAGCCGAAATAGGAATTGGACAGAATCGGAGAATAAGTGAGGTCTTCGGCCATCAGTCCGAGATTCCGCGTACTGATGGCTTTTTGACGATCCTCCATCGGTGGTGGCCGATATCCCAGCTCACGGATTTTTGTAAGTACCTTCTCACGGGTGTCTTGACTTACTCGCTCAAAACGTCCGTTGAGGACGTGAGATACCGTAGCGGTAGATACATCACACGCCTTTGCGACTTCACGCATCGTTGCCATTTCAGGAAGAGCATACGCCAGATCAAGGCTCGACAAGAACGCTCACCGGTACAGAAAGCCGAATCGAGGAGCTTCCAAGTAAACTATTAGCCTCGAACGGTTCGAAAAGCACCGTCTGATCAAGGTTGTAAGTTGAATCCATCCACCATTACCGTTCCCATTCGTAGCGACAAACTCACAATGTCCGTCCAAATTAAGGCCCACTTGGCCCACCGAAAAACGGATTTCCAAACCATTGATATTTACGATACGGAAGCTTTTGGCAGAGTATTGACCCTTGATGGTCACATTCAGCTCGCCGAAATCGATGAAGCCATTTATCATGAATTTCTTGTACACATTCCGCTGATTTCCATGACAAACCCCGTGTCAGCACTTGTTGTCGGTGGTGGTGATGGTGGAGTCCTTCGCGAGATTTGTAAGCATCGTTCGATTCAGCGAATCGACATGGCAGAAATTGATCAGGGCGTTGTTGACGAATCGCGGACTCATCTGGACTTCGTCAGTGATGGTGCATTTGAGGACCCTAGAGTTAGGCTTCATATCACTGATGCATTTGAATTCGTCAAAAAGGCAGACTGCAAATACGATTTGATCGTGGTGGACAGCACTGACGTCTATGAGGAAGAAGATGGTGGAATCAGCGAACACCTGTTTACTTCTGCCTTCTACACGGATTGTCTGAACGCACTTTCACCACAAGGGGTTGTCATCACCCAGGCAGATAACCCAGTCTTTTGTCGCTACTCACTGGACAACATCCTGGTCGAGTTTGGAGCCATCTTTAAGACAGTCGGATCTTACTTTGCTGCCATTCCGTCATTTGGAGGCTACTCGGCTTATTGTTGGGGTAGCGCTGGCCAAATAATTGAACCCAACTTTCCATCAGAAAGGGCGATTGGCCTAAACCTTCGAGTATTGGGCAAAGAGAGTTACGAGTTTGCACTCCATAACCAATTTCTGAGCCCCTCAAGAAAATAGTCTTTGTCGACTTATCCTGCCGGGGAATAATGCGACTGAAGCTAGTGTCTTGTACATTGTCAAAACGAGGTGTTTTTCCCCCGCTTTGGGCCTAAAGACTCGGTTTAATGTCGATTAGAATCTTAGAAAAGTCAAAGGAATTGAACTGGTTTAGCCTAAGCAAGATGGGCTAAATGCAGTTAAGAGAATTCTAACTGCATCCATGGTTCTTAACACTAAACACTAATGGTCTAGTTACGTCAAATCAGATAATCATGAAACCAATGAACCGTGTCTTTAATCTCTTAATCGCAACTGCCTGTGTGCTGACAATATCGCGATCGGCTGGTGCGTATATCGACGCAGGTTCCGGTAGCTACTTGCTTCAGATTCTATTCGCTGGAATCTTAGGGGGATTCTTTGTGGCTAAGACTGCCTTCAGGAATTTGATACTTGTCATTACAAGACGAATTCACCCACAGGAAAATAGCGATTCCGTAACACATGTCCGCTGATCACAAGCTGTGTGCATCGTTCCGTGATCCCAGTGGTTTCATATTCATGAAAGAAGGTGACCTGCTTCGTCAGGTCAATCCACCTTACGAACCACACTACAAAAAACTAATGGGAAGCGGGCTTTATGGCCAGCTGACAGGAAAAGGTTTGCTAATTTCCCACGAGGAAGTAGATACCGGGCTTGCAATGTCCGAAGGCGCCATTGCGGTTTTAAAACCCGACAGGATCCCATTTATTTCCTATCCCTACGAGTGGTGCTTCAGCCAACTAAAAGCCGCTGCTTTAGCTACGCTCGAGATTCAACAATCTGCAATTCAGTTGGACATGGTTCTTAAGGACGCGAGTGCCTACAACATTCAGTTTCATAAAGGCAGACCAACTCTGATCGACACTCTCTCTTTTGAGACGTATGTGCCAGGCACGCCTTGGAAGGCCTATAAACAATTCTGCCAGCACTTCGTAGCCCCACTGGTGTTGATGAGCCACGTCGACGTCCGGCTCTCCAAACTGACGGCAAGCTTCATAGACGGAATTCCTCTGGACCTCGCGAGCAAAATCAGTAAGTCGGCAACAAAGTTCAGTCCCAGAGTGGCCATGCACCTTCATTTGCATGCCCAGATGCAAGCAAAAGCAGCACATTCGACGGTTCCTGCCCAAACGCGTGGAGCTTTTAACAAAAATTCGTTACTTGGTTTGATCGATAGCCTGCAGGGCCTCATTGAAAAACTCAGTTGGAAGCCCGAAGGAACGGAGTGGGGAGATTATTACAGTGACACGAATTACTCCTCGTCCTCGATGTCAACCAAGCATCAAGTGGTTAATGAATACCTAGACTTGGTAACTCCCCAGCCCGCTATGGTCTGGGACTTGGGTGCCAACAATGGCGAGTTCAGCTCCCTTGCTTCGGCCCGCGGTATACCGACGATAGCATGGGATATAGATCCAGCTGCCGTCGAAAAGAATTACTTGAAACGGTCGAATGATCCTTATATGCTGCCGCTCATGCAGGATTTGACGAATCCGAGTCCTGCAATTGGATGGAACAACAAGGAGAGAGATTCATTCCTGCAGCGCGGTCCAGCCGACGTTGTGATGGCCCTTGCACTCATCCATCATCTCGCCATTGGTAACAACGTTCCCCTTGCTGATATTGCCACCTTTATGAATGACGTCGGTCGATGGCTCATTATTGAATTTGTTCCCAAAGAAGACTCTCAAGTCCAGCGACTTCTCAGTACTCGAGAAGACGTTTACCCGGGTTACACACAGCAAGGGTTTGAACGAGAGTTCGGTCAACGATTTGAACTCGTGCGGGCCACTGCAATTCCAGATACACGTCGAACCTTGTATCTCATGAGAGGAAAGGGATAGTTCTAGAAATGTTGAAGAACAAGCCCATTCACCCCATCTTCTTTGGCCTTTTTCCTGTACTTTCACTCTATTCGCTTAATACCGCCATTGTTTCTCTCGGCGATGTACCGGTCCCGTTGCTATTAGTAGTCATTGCTACTTGTTTGGTTTGGGCGCTTTTGGCAGTCATATTACGTAGCGCAACAAGGGGTGCAATGGGAGCCTCAGTAGCTGTAGTACTCTTTTTTGCCTACGGCCACATTTGGAATTTGGTCGAGAAACAGCCGGCACTTTCAAACATCTTTCATGAGCGCACGGACCTCATTTGGGTATGGGCACCTGTGTTTGTACTGGCGATCGTTTTTACCGCCTGGAAATGGAAACGAATTGACTCCTTTACGATGGGTATGAACGTGGGAGGATTGGTACTAGCTGGATTTCCTCTCCTTTCCATTCTGAGCTCCTGGTTTACTGCCCTCCGTGGAGTTTCTGTCTCCTCTCTATCAGGAAGTTCAGCCCATTTGAAGGTCACCGACCGACCGGACATCTACTATATTATTTTGGATGGCTATGGTCGATCCGACGCACTAAAGAGAGTTATTGGGTTCGATAATGCTTGGTTTGTTAATGGGCTAGAAAAGCTAGGATTCTATGTCGCAAAGGATTCACGGTCAAATTACTGTCAGACAGAGTTATCACTTTCATCATCCCTGAATCTGGATTACCTACCCACGTTGCTTCCCAATATGAAGGTAACTTGGGACGATCGAAAGGTACTGGACAATCTTATCGATGAAAACCACGTGTCGAAGTATCTGCGCGGTCTTGGATATCGTTACGAAGCAGTGACGACTGGATTTCCTTCCGTGCGCCCCTATTCTGCGGACGTCTGGTTTCGTCAAGCGGAGCAAATTTCTTTCTTCTCCGGTGTCTTGATGAACGAAATGCCATTTACTCCCGAGAATTCATTTGCTGCCAAATCTCGATTCGCGGTTCGACGTGATTCGATCAACGCGGCCTTTGACAATCTGGCAACATCCGCAAGTTCAATCGACACGCAGCCTCGGTTTGTCTTCGCTCACGTTCTGGCACCCCATCCACCATTCGTTTTTGGTGCTAGAGGTGAGGCTACGCCAAATCCGAAGATGGGTTTTACTTTTGTAGACGCCAGTGACTTTATGGATTATGGTGGGACTCCAGCGGAGTATCAAAAAGGATATGCGGACCAGGCAACCTACATCAGCCATAAGCTTCTTGACTTGATCAGCAAAATGGTGAAATCAAGTTCTAAGCCTCCAATCATCATCCTTCAAGGTGACCATGGTTCGAAGCTGCGACTCAATCAACAACTCATTGAAAAAACCGACCTGAACGAATGTTTTCCGAACCTGAATGCCTATTTAGTTCCAAAAAGCGTCAAGGAAAAACTGTATCCAAATATCACACCCGTGAACTCATTTCGAGTTATTTTTGATGGGCTGTTTGATGACAAGCTACCTCTACTACCTGACCGTAGCTACTATTCGGGTTGGCTCACGCCCTTTCAGTTTGTCGATGTGAGTGATCGCGTAAAGTCGCCCGCTAACTAGATTCCCTTTGGCTTTCGGTGTTTGCGGCTCATGCCAAGCTTCCTCTGCTCGATGAGAGATCGTGCTTGCCCCATCGTTTGTAGCAGAACAATTTGATCTTCTTCAACCAACATCTTCCTTAGGAGGTCTAGCTGCTTTACTGAGGGAGGCTTGTCTCGCCAGCTTGCATTAGCATGTACGATGGGCCCACAGTCCGGAAAGGTCATACGGATTAATTTGTCTGCCTCATCGAATGATTTCGCTAAGTCATCACCAAGCGGAAGTTTCGGGTATTGCATTTGGATTGAGGAGAGAGTTAAGTAATAACGCCCAAGCAGGTCAACATCGATCTTTGCAAAGCGTTCCTTTTCAAACGCCGAAGATCCGCAAGGAAGCATGTACTCGCATTCGCCGGTCTTCATCCACGCTAGGCGACTGATGCCAAGTATTTCCTCCGGGATGGATAGCTCCTTAATCAGATCGACTTCCGAGAGGACCGTCGAAAGATTCTCAAAGGACATGGGTCTACGGAAAAGCTGAGCTCGTTTTCCTGGAGTAAGTTCGTCTGCCCATTTAGCTGCCTCGAATAGGCTATTGCCTTGCAAGTCAAAATCGATCGGCAAACCAACCAACCCAGCCATGCTCGCGGGCTGAGGCTTCTTGTCGGGTTTGATCTCGTCTTCTTCGGGAGGGTCGTTGAGCCCGAACTTGCTCGAAACGTCAACGATATCGATGACCAAACAGTCCGGCTTGTCACTGGAACGTATGGCGTGTCGGCGCTCTCGTGGACCTAAGAGTCCGTCAGCCGTGCCAGGCAACACCCGCACTCCACGTCCCGCCATCTGAGTGTAGAGACCCCAGGATTGGGTCGGCCGCAGCATGAGAACGCAACTTACGTCAGGGATGTCGAAGCCCTCTGTCGCCACGTCAACGTTGGTAAGCACTTGCGTTTTGCCCGTCGAGAATCGAGACATTACGCCTTCTCTCTTCTCCGTTTTCATGGTCCCGTCCACGCTTTCTGCTTTTACGCCGTTATCTCGAAAGAGCTGAGCAACGTCTTTTGCATGTTGCACATCGACACAAAATACAATCGTTCTCCTGTCATGCGCCACTTCATCCCAGTGTTTGAACGCAGTCAGATTTCTTGCTTCGGTATTGACAGCCCTTGCCAGTTGCCCAATGCTATAGTCGCCCGCGACCGTCTTTACGCCCGATAGGTCAACCCCTGTGGCGACTCGGTAGCCACGCAAGTCAACGAGCCACCCATCACTAACGGCTTGACTCAGCGGATATCGAAACACGACATCCTCGAAGATGGACTCCTCGGTGCCATGAAGCGGCTTGTTGTCCATGCGATGGTCAGTTGCGGTAACCGCCAGCGTGAAGCAAACGCCATCGTATGCACCGAAACGCCGCATCACGTTTTGCCACGTGTCCGCGGGGGCATGGTGGCCTTCGTCCATGATCAACAAACCAGGATGAAACCAATCTAGCCGCTTACTGTCCGGTCGGCCGATGGTTTGTACTCCTGCCACGATTGCGCGGCACTCGAAGGGTGACTTATGATCGCCTCCTTCAATCCCGACCTGTAATCGTGGGACCTGAAGCGCAATTCGGTTTGCGGCTTGCTGCAACAACTCAAGGCGATGGGCAACGACTAGAGACATCTCGTGATACGAGCGATCGAACTCGTCAACGAGAGACGAGAAGAGAGTGGTTTTGCCTGTTCCAGTCGGCATAACGACCATGACCCGATGCAGCCCACGATCCTTTGCCCCTAGAACGGCAGACTTCGCTCGCTCTTGGTAATCTCGCAGAATAATGGGTGCCGCCTGGCCCAACACAACCGCATCATCGTCCTCGAACAGGTGAGCCATCAAGGTTGACGCACAAACTCAATCTGCCAATCGGTCGCTTTTGTTAGTTCCGGAACGACCTTAACCTCTGCCATTTCATCCTCAATACGCACTTCTGCCTTACTACCACCGATAACCGCTGATCTAAGCTGGTAGCCCTTAGGAAGACGCACGAAGATACTGTAAGGATCCTTCCGAATTAACTTACTGGTGCCAGATAGGGTGAGTCTGGCGGCATTCCAGTTCAGCGATTGGATCTCAACGGCTCCTTGGGTGATATGTCGACTGGTCGACAAGACTTGAGGATGGTCCAGGGTTTCGCGAATCGAGTAGTTCGCAACATCTTTGGATGCGAGTGACTTGGCAGTAAACGCAGTGTCGAAATCGCCAAGGTACTTTTTCGACCAGAATTCAAAGACTGAGTAACGAGACTTCTTCAGGCCAAGGTCGCTGAATTGAACCTGGGTTTGCTCCATCGGAAGGTCATGCCAGTTCATTCGGGCCAAAACGGTCCAATTCTCGTAAGGCTTGCTTATGTCGAGCATCCACCAAGGGCATACTTCACCGTTTTGATCAGCATCGATTGGGCCGGCTTGTGCGCCACCTTTGTCATTCCGCAATCCTTGCTTGAGATGGTCTGTCTTGACCGGGTCGAAGTCATACATCTGCCCAGGTAGCGTGAAGGGTATCGGACCAGATCGCTTGACGCCCTCTAAATTGCTATCGTTTTGGTACACGTCTGGACGGTCGCTAAGTAGCAATTGGGCACCTGCCATTGAGACGAGGACAGGGCGAATTCTCTCTTCGCCATCCAAAAACTGGTTGGTCCGATGATCATGAGGCTTAATATCGCAGTGGTCAGGATCATTTCGCCAGACCACGTTGTTCCACGAGGTGTACTGCTGCAACGTTGACGGACCGAAGCCGTCCCCTCCTAATCTGCAACCGTTTGCAATTCCGATAACCTCTGGCAACACTCCCCAGCACGCCAACATGTATGTGGACGATCCGACTTCATCCCGAATGGCCTGCAGATAGCTCCGGTAGGCGTCTTCTAACAGGACTCCCTTTTTGGCGAAATACTGCTTGGATGGATAAGACGAGTCGTAAAGTAAATGTCGTAGGGCGTCCACTTTGATGTAGTCCCACCCTTGGGAATGGAGTGCTCGATACGTCGGCCTAACCACCGCGTCTAGTGCTTGCTTGTTTGAACCATCAAGGCCGTAATCGATCCACGGACCTTTATGAGGACGACCATCGGGGTCCTGGATGAACCAGTCCTTGTGAGCCTCAACATATGCCGTATCTCCGAAGTGGACGTTCAGCCAGAGGGCTGGTTTGAGTCCCTTTTCGGCAATCGACTTGCTCAGGTGAGTCAATCCCTTTGGGAAGCGATCATTCGTGTTGAGCCAATGGTTCGGCAAGCCACCGTTGCTAGATTGATAGCCGTCATCAATCTGAATCGTGGTGTATCCAAAGTCCTTGAGTTTGTCTGCGAAAATGCTACTGATGAGTTCGACATCTTGTTCACGGACATCCGAAAAATAGGCCCACCAAGAGCACCAACCGGCAATGTCGCCCTTCCACGCCTTGTATTCCCATGGACGAAAATAGGTCAAATTTTTATGCTTTTGGTAGTAGCGCGGACGAAACGTAAAGCAAATACTGGTGCCGCTAGTTGTCCACTTAAAGCTATTCTTGCTTTTCGTTTCATAAATGGGCAGAACCGTGGTTTGACCGTCTCCGTCACCTTCAAGTAGCCAATCTTGATGCCGCTCGTATATCGAGTTATTGCGTAAATTATGCGACAGTCCGATGGAGTTCCGGACCATCTTGAATCGAGATTGGGCGGGAGAAAGGGTCTCCGCTGGAAACGATTCTTCTGAGGCAGACAATCGTCCAGAAATACTGATTGCCTTTCCTCCGGGACCGTCCAAAACAATTTTCTGAGTGATTTCGCCACGGGAACCCTTCTCCTCAGTCGTCCGTAACTTGACATCGGACAGGTCTTCAGCCTGACTTTGTAAAGAAATTCGTCCCGAGTAAACGAGCTTCCCCGCGTAGAAGAGCTCAAGTACTGACTGGTGATTGCTGAGGCGCGCCTCTAAACCAACGTTCGGTGGTTCTGGTGATGCGGGAGATGACTGGCTAAACATGACAGCAACGAGTAAGGCGCTCAGACGCGCTTGAAACGGCATGATCTATCTTAGCCTTGAAGTGGACCGGATTGCCTTGTGAGCAGAGTTTGAATTGTCCCCCAAAACCGGGACTAATTTAACCGGGTAAATCGCGTAAAATAATTGGGAAAGAGTAGGATGTAAGTAGATACCTCCTCAAATTACAGAGCAGATTTGGGAATTATGATGCACTTTGCGGTCTTAGCTATATTGATGTCTGCTCACCTTGGGGCACAGCGCCCGACATTTAGTCGACCGTTCACCTATCAACCTACTCAGATCCAAGCATGGTATCGGGCCAATCACATTGATCAATTGGATGCGAGCTCTCCTTTAGCATCAAAACTGCACCCTATGGTCGTGCCTACCCATGTCAGTTTGAGCGGCAACTTTGGTGGCATTTTTAACGTCGTTGGGATCGGGACTTCAACCAGTCAAACCGAATCAAGTGTGGTGTCTGTTTCCACGAATCGCTCACTAACATTTACTGCGAATTCTTTTAAGCCTTTGATGGTCGGTAGTACGTCTGTATCTACTATGGGGAGCATCATGTATTCCATGTCGCTTTACCAGGGTACGCCATCGCACATCGGCAGTTTGGTAAGCGGGCCAGTGGACGGATCTGACGAGGCTTTTAACGGCCAAAGTTTGACCCTTTTACCAGCGCAAATACCGGGGGACGGGAACCTAGTTTTGGTTCTGACTCGAACCCTTACACTAACCGAGAAAGCGTTGGGTACCTACAAATTAGTAGGGACGGGAAATATCGGTGTCACTATCAACTAAAGCTGCGCTCAAAAGAAATTTTACAAAAACCTTATTCGGCTTAGCTTTAATCGCCCCATTTGCGTGTGGCGCTTTTGCTCAGTCGGAGACATCGGGATTGCGAGGCATGGCCGTCGTACCCGTTATGTTCCGTCAGCCAGCCAGGCCTGGTGGTGTTGTGACGCTCCGTATCGGGGTCCAGAATTTAGAAGCTGGGCCGCTTACCGCCCAGCTTGAAATTCGCCCGGTTACTTATCAGCAGTGGACGTATGGTCCTATTTTGGACAAAGCGACAAAGTACGACTGCTCAACCTGGTTTGCTGAAACGAAAGTGGAAGGAACCGTCAAAGCGAGAAGCGAAGGCGTGTTTACACTCAAATGCAATATTCCGAAAGGCACTGAGCCTGGGGCGTATTACTGCATGGGGACGATCGTTCCGAAATTCTCCAATGACAACAGCAAAATTGTCACCCAGTATCAGATTCCTATCATCCTTTATGTTGGAAATCAACCGAAGGTCGACCTGAAATTTGGGTCCCCTGAGTTGACTGCCTCTACCAAGGAGAACTTTGTTGAAGTTCCTTTTCAGAACGAGAGCGAAGCATTTCTCGTAGTGGGCGCGACCATTCAAGTAAGGGATTTAACAACAGGACGAATTGTCGCGGTGCGTACGGACTCGGATCGCAATCTGTATCCAGAGTCCAACAGGAAGTTGCACTTCACTGTTCCACTACTTGCAGATGGGCAGTATCGAGTTCAGGCGGTATGCCAGGCAGGCACGAGGACATATCGTCCTATCACAGCAGACTTCGTCGTTAGAGACAACGTCAGCAAGCCGTTGACGGACAAGACTCTGATCTCGTTGCCGCCATTTGTTGTTGATCCGGGTCGGGTTCACGTCAATATGCCCGCCGGCTCCAAACGCCAATTAGCCATTAAGTTTACAAATATTAGCGATAAGCCTTTGACCGTTTCTCTGACGAGCCACAAGCTAAGTCAGCAATCGAATGGCTCACTTCAGGTTCTGGACGATGGACCTGTCCCTCCTTTAGGCGTTACTTTGACTCCTGATACGATCACGATTGAGCCTAAGCGGGTGACAACCGCAAGAGTAACCCTAACACTGGACGCGGGCGCTTCTGGTGACAATTGGTTTGCCATTTCAGCCATTACAACTACCGGTGATTCCATGTCCGAGGAGGTTTACGGAAGTGCAACCGTTCCAGAAACCCGTGAAGTCAAATTTCAACCCAAGGTATCCATTGTTGAGAAAGAGATTGGCAAAGTTGGGGCTGGATACCCCATTAGCGTTGACTATGAGGTCACCAATACAGGAAACATTGCGCTGAAGCCTCAAGTTACTGCGGGTGTACTAGAGAGCGGCCTAACCGCGGTTGCCACCATTGAAGTTCCAGTACTCGGCGATGGGGGAATTCTTCCAGGTGCGACATTGCATAACCGACTCATGCTTCCGCTGACATTGAAGCCGGGGACTTATGCAGTTGAGATCAAGTACCAATATGGTGAAGATCTTTTTGAACGCAAGTTGATCGAGTTTAATGTTCCTGCACCGAAGGCTACTCCATCGGCAAATCCGCCGAAAAAGCCGCCCTTAACCAAACCTAAGAAGAAGAAGAAATCAGGCGGGGGTCATTGAACAAATATCGACTAGCTATAGCTGCTTTGGCTGTTTCATCCCTGGGAATCAGTTCTACCGGGCACAGATCCTTTTCAAGCTCGATCATTGCGTCAGCAATGGCTAGGTTCCGGCACTTAAAAGTCGAATCAACACCGACGTCCCCTAGCTCGACAGTCGTCGCTACGTCCGCAACTGTCATTGATAAAGATAAGTTCGTGATGGAACTTCCGCACCCAAAGTTCACAGGTGGAGAACAAGGGGCCCAGAAAACAGATAGTGGAGTTAAGGCTCCGGATACGCAGGTCAAGAAGGACATATCGGTCGATGGAACCAAGAAATCTGACACGGCAAAACCGGTGCAACGACCTGTCGCAACTTCTTCTGGCCTCATCACCAACCTTTACGATACCCAGGACATACGAGCAGTTATTAGCGATGTCTCCAGCCTCGCTGGAGTTGTAATCGTTCCCGATGATACGGTCAAGGAACAGAACATTTCGGTTGATTTTAAGAATGCAACCGTCGAATCTGCACTTGATACGTTGTCTCTAATGGCTGGTGCCTATTGGAAGAAGAAAGCGCCGGGTCTCTACTTGATTAGCAAGGCACTGCCAGATTCAAACTTATTCCGGGAATTTGCAGAGACGCAGGTGTACACCGTTCACAACCAATCTGCGACCTCGATCCAGTCGCTTCTTAGTATCACCTACAAGCCCTACATCTCGGTTGACCCCAAAACGAATGCCATTGGAGTCTCTGCTCCACGACAACTTCTCGATAAGATCATTGCGGACATCGAGCAAGCGGACAAACCAGGTCGCCAAATTATTGTGGAAGCCCTAGTTACCGAGGTCAACGCTGATGATGGCGGCTCGTTTGGATTTAGTGGAGCAGGTGGCAAGTTCTCATTCGGCACTGACTTGAGCCTTAATTATCAGAAGGGTGGGTTTGCCGATATCGCGAAAATTCAGGCGCTCATAAACAACCACAAGGCCACCCTCAGGGCGAATCCAAAGCTAATGACCCTTGAAGGTCGAGAATCTAATATTAATGTCGGAACGGACACGTATTTCTCACTTCTCAGCGGCAGCACTAATTTCCCAACTAGTCAGATTCAGTTGATTCACACCGGCATCATCTTGAAATTCACAGGATTTATTGGCAACGATGGCACGATAACCATGCACTTAGAGCCGGAAGTGAGCGATGCCGTAGTCCTCAATAATGGTAATCCGTCGTCTCAGGTGAGGCGCGCTACAACGGATGTTCGCGTCAAATCTGGAGAGACAATTGTTATCGCCGGTCTCATCCAACAAACTTCCGACCGCCAGATCATTCGTGTTCCGATTCTCGGCTACATCCCGATAATTGGAGAGCTCTTCACTAATCGGAACAATTTAAAGAAGAAGATCGAAACAGTCATCATGATCACGCCAAAGATCGTTGAGGAAGGTTCCTAGATTAGGTTTGGTTGATTCATTGCATTTATCAGTTCCTGGCGGTAATGCTCGTCCGGACGAGAATGTATCCGGTTGATGTTCTCGTCAGATAATGGGGAAAGCGGTAAACCAGTTGACAGCGCTCCAAGCCATGCACGCGCCGCCTTGATGGACATCAAACTTGCGCTCTCGATCTCGCCAACCGTCTTTCCGAGAGCAATGAGACCATGGTTCTGCATCCATATCGTTTTGGGTATCGATCCATGCGTGACTACGAACTGTTGCACACTCGCACGAATGGCCCTGGCGAGCGGTAACCCGGGATCTGCATAGGGCACGAAAGCTGTAGCGGGACCACAACAAACGACTTCATCGGGAAACAGTCGTTGAGTAGCAAATCGTTCACAACCGGCTAGGGACAGCAAACTAATTAAAGGTGTGGGGTGGGTGTGCCCAATCACGCTGACTCCAGGCAGGCTCAAGAGAAAGGCGTGCATAAATGTCTCAACGGATGGTCGTGGCATGGTTTCCGCATCCTGACGGCATTCGGAAAGCAATGCACGCACCTCACTGTCGCCAAGGTCCGGACCTTCTAGTGCCAAAAGAATCGGCGCAAATCTCACGAGCGAGAATCCCGACTCATCAATGCCATTCATGGAGTATCCGCTCGCTTTGACATAAAAGTGGTCTTGGTCATACCGAATGCTGGCATTGCCTTCCGCCAAAATGGCCAGGTCAGATTCTGGACGCCCAAGCGTTCGACTAAGTGCGACAAGATCAGCAAGGACTGAATTGGACATGTGTTGCAAGGATACCGGGCAGGAAAAGCCTCACGTGTCAGCGAAATGATTGTCCCATGTCCTTCGACGAGAGCCTAACTCGAAAAGAAATGCTTCGGTCCATGCTTATTGCGGCAGCCGCTAGCGCTCTGCCAGCAACTGCAACGGCGGTCCATATTCAAGCAAAGGTCGAGGAAATCACTTCGGACGATCTGCGGGCCTTTGAGAAGATTGCAGGTATTGAATTCCGTGAAGACGAAAGGAAAAGAGTGCTGAATGAAGTGCGTACAGCTCGAGCAGGGTTCGCAGGAATCCGCAAATTACCGATCGACTTTACCATTGAACCTTCCACCGCGTTCCATCCCCTCGGAGGAGGTTCAAAGGAGAATTCGAAAGTAAAGGTCCGTTCTTCAAATCCAAAGGTTTCGAGACCCGCATCAGATAATGATCTTGCTTTTTTGCCTGTTCGCAAGTTGAGTTATCTCATCAAAACACGCCAGATATCCGCTAGCGAATTGACCCGAATTTATCTCGACAGGCTCAAGAAATATGGGGACAAACTCCTTTGCGTCGTCACGCTTATGGAGGAGTCGGCAATAGCTCAGGCAGCAATTGCTGACAAGGAAATCCTGGAGGGTCACTACCGTGGGCCGCTCCACGGCATACCTTATGGGATCAAAGACCTTTTTAGCGCTAAAGGAGCACCAACGACCTGGGGTGCTGAACCATACGAGCAACAAACTTTTGATTTTGATGCGACGGTGGTTCTCAAACTTCGAAATGCAGGGGCTATTCTCCTTGGCAAGTTGAGTAACGGTGCGTTGGCACAAGGAGACGTTTGGTTTCGTGGCACGACAAAGAATCCCTGGAACCTTAAGCAGGGGTCAAGCGGTTCCAGTGCAGGTTCGGCATCAGCCACAGCTGCCGGATTAGTTGGATTCGCGATTGGAACGGAAACCTATGGCAGTATTACCTCGCCAAGTGTGCGGTGCCGGGTCACCGGTTTTCGACCGACCTATGGACGAGTAAGCAGGTACGGTGCGATGGGATTGAGCTATTCAATGGATAAGGTCGGGCCAATCTGTCGCGAGGTAGAAGATTGTGCAATCGTTTTCTCTGCGATTTGTGGTTCTGATCCCCATGACTTGGCATCCGTAGACCGAGATTTCACTTTTCCAAAGAGACTCGACTTTAAGAAAGTAAAATTAGGCTGGGTTGGTTCCGAAGCCACAATGGCAAAGGATCCGGTCGTGGTCTTTCTACATGAACTGGGGGCCTCGGTTCGCGTTGCTAAGTTCTCACCGATTCCAGATGGCGTCAACCAAATCCTCGATGCAGAAGCGGGCTCCGCTTTCGATGCATTCACGCTTGGTCCCGAAATTCATCAACTCAAAAACTCAAGCTGGCCCGATACTTTCCGGGCAAGTAGATATATCCCGGCCGTTGAATATTTGCAAGCCCAAAGGGCAAGGACTTTGTTGATGCGAAGATTCGAGGAAGAACTTTCTGACCTTGATTTCGTGGTCGGAAATGGCGTCCTCGGGCAGATTCTCGGTCACTGCAATTATTGCGGTCATCCGCAAGTCGCCCTTCCATTCGGTGATGATGGCAATGGGAATAGCGTCGCGAAATCGGTTGTTGGACGCCTTTACCGAGACGATGAACTTCTGGCGGTTGCTCAAGTTATTCAAAATCATTTTGACTTTCATCTTAAGCATCCAGATGTCACAAAGTTTTAATCATATATAATAGACCTTATGAGTGGTGCCCAGGAAGTCCCCATTTGCATGGCTATCGTGCTTTGCAACGATACGATAGAAGATAAGCGAACAAACAACCGTACGCTCCTTAACCTCTTTAACGTTCTGACGGTCCCAGGCCTACCCTCACTTAATAATCGATTCTGCGTGTTGATCTCAGTTACAAATTCATCTGGCATCACTCCTTATACGGTGAGGGTTCATTCGCCTAGTGAGCAAGAGATCGCAAGATTCCATGTCGATCTCAAGTCAGAAAGCCCGTTGGCTACCTACGACATCGTCTTTGAATTCAGTGGCATGCTGATTCACGAGGTAGGCACTCATCGGATCGAAGTTCTGAGCGGAGTTAATTACTTAGGAAGCCGTAGGTTCGAAGTCGCATTACCTCCTCAGATGCACGCTTGAAGGTCCAACAATGCTCTTAATCATCCTCAGTGGCATCGTCTCTTTGCTGAACCGCCAAAGTGCGGCGACTTATCAAAGAGAATTAAGTCTTGTTAGTGGCTCTGTACTCGATGTAAAAAGCGATGGAGCAGACTCTCTAATTGTATTGTCAGACTTACTGCCCACGTCCGCCCGCCATGGAATAATAACGCGAATAAATGTTCGAGATCAATCGGAACAGCAACTGGCGACGTTTGAAGCGGCACCTTATAACTTGTTTGTAACAGACAGCACAATTTACGCTTCAGCCATGGATGGGCTGGTGCGTGGCTTCAAAAAAAACTCTGGTTCTCAAGTCGGTCGATGGCAAGCATCTTACGCATGGCATACCTATTTCTTTCAAGATCCAGTACGAAAAGAAATCTATACTGCAAGCGGCAATGGAAAACTGACTGTCCTTTCGGATGCCGGAAGGGTCCTTCGTAGCAGTAAGATTCAGTCATTCAACGGCATCGCATTTCTCTTCAGTCGTGGACAGTATGTAATCGGAGAAAAGGGGTCACTTGGACTCTTTAGCCTTTCCACGTTGGGGATGAAGCGAGTCATCAATTCGATCGCGGAATCGGATTTCGCGGACAATCTCCTGCTGAGCCCAGACGGTAACCACCTTGCAGTCTGTATCACCTCTACTACCGGAAAAAATGGCAGTGGAACTGTCTTCACGAAGGAGATCCGGCTTTACGATACTCGGACGTGGAGTATTGTCGCTAGGAAACCACCACTTGGAGATGAACAGGTTCCCATCCATCTGGCTTACTCTAGCGATAGCAGCCAGCTTGGGATCATTGGGGGTGGGATGCTCAGTTTTATCCAGGTTTCAAACGGCAATACCCTTAAGGTCATTCCCGTGTCCGTGTCAAGACCGTTTACCCACATCGTAAGTTTGCCCGATCGATCTTGGATTGTCCTCGCATGTGGGGAATTCAATGGAAAGTATTCGACGACATTTAGTCGCTATAAGATGGAGTAACACCTGTATGCAACGGGAAGGAACCTTCGGGCACCTCATACATCGAAGTATTGGGACCGAACGTCCCGTAAAGTCGCAAGGACGAACGGTTCCGATTGGGCAATAACATTTTCGCAAGGGAGCGAGAATCTACAGGCAACGCCACAGCAAGTTCATGGCAATCTATGTTCCCCATTCAGCCGACGCGCGTTGCTAGATTTGTGTTTGCTGGTTCACTAGTTGGATTGGTACCAACGATAGGTCTTTATTTCCTTTTTGCACATGCAATCCCCGATTTTGAGTGCGCCACTAATTTGCAGCATAATCACGGACTCGCGGTTGCAGAAAGGAATGACAGTGACGTAGCTCGTATGGGCACTTCGAATTTGACTGCCTACACTTTCACCGTCCAAGGGAAGAATTTCACTTGTTATGCAAACTCACCCGGCATCCCGGATAAAAGTGAGATTTATTATCTGAAATCGGATCCAAATTATTCGACCTTCGATCCTGGCGAGGACCTAGCGAGGACTAGAATTCGAGCCTTTCTCTTGATTCTATGCACGATGCTATCGGCTTTTTGTGGCCTGATTGCCTTAACTAAGACCAGAAGATCGATTAGACGACGGTAGTTAAGCTTTAACATTGGCGTGGGTTTCGGCTTAATGCCGCTCAATTGATCTGTCCAGGCTGCGAAGTCCTTTGAGCGCAGAATAGCGCTGATTGCTTGAGGTGATGACTGATTGGGAGATTTGCCGTGTAAGATCTGGACGGCTACGACGGTCTGACCGATCTCAAGCGTATAAATACAGTGCTCCCGTATGTACGAGACACCTAAGGCAAGATTTGAACCGCTCAACGTTTTCGTCATTTCTCAACTGGCAAATGCGTGCTGGAATCCTATTTGGAATTCCAGTTTATTTACACATCACAATACTGTTCTTTCTATTTCCAGCTCTAGTTGGAGGCGGGTTCGGGCTCACACTTTCCATAGAGTACGCGGTCTTGATCGTGCTGAGCATCCTGTTGCACGAACTTGGCCATGCTTTGACGGCAAAAGTTTTTGGCTTCCGAGGGATATCAATCACTATTCATGGATTTGGAGGTTTTGCCTTATCCAGCGGAGACAGAAGACCGAAGCAAGACTTGATAATAACACTTGCTGGACCTGCCGTTACCTTTTTATTAAGTGGTATTTGTATTGCTGGCGGTAGGTACGGGCTGTTACGAACTACCCCTGGTGAAACGTCCTTTCTCCAGTTCGCGTTGATCACGTCGCTTGGGTACGTGAACCTAGTGATGGGGTTCCTCAACCTTCTACCCATGTTTCCCTTTGATGGAGGGAATGCACTTAAAGCCCTTCTCAACTTCAGAATGCCTGAGTTTAAGGCAATGAGGGCGGTCGCTCATTTGGGCATCGTAATCGGGCCCATCATGCTGATTTTTGGATTCCTGACTAAGCGGGACTACTACGTCTTGTTCGGACTGATGGGAACTTTGACCTGTTATTCAACACTTCTTGGATCGGGAGGAATTCGATTTGGCGAATTTGCTGCCGATCGCCGGTTAAGGCGACAAGAAGCCGAATTTTTACGACGTCGGCAGGAAAAGAACGAAGACTTTGTATCTGACGTCAACGCGCGACTCCGTGAGCGAGAAGAAAAGGAACGGCTGCGAAAATTGTTTGAATCGAGCGGTATGAGCGATGAATAATGGCGGCGAAAGTCCCGACCTGTGGACGAAAACTGCCTGATTCCCCTATTATTTCAATATTGACTGAACGGTTAAGTAGTGATTGCGCACTTGACGGCATCAGTAACGTAATAGGTGGTTAGAGGCTTCGGGCTTCCTTGGACTGCCTGAAATAGAGGAAAGTTGCTTATAAAATCAAAACTCAGCACTATAATAGGTCAATGGACCTAGACCGATGCCCTAAATGTGGGTTGCCCTGGAGCGGAGGGGATTTTTGCTCCGCCTGTCAATTCGTACCAATTGGGGTAGGTCTAGACAAGATTCCGAAGAAGAAAAAGCGGAAAAACCGGCGGTATGTTGAGCCAGGCTCGTCACGGGGCTTGTTGACTGTGATTTTTCTTGGTTTGTCTACTTTTGGCTGTATCAAATATCAGCCTTGGAAAGATGATTGGGAACTCGTCAAGGGGCTAATGGGACAAGGGAAGCATCATAGTCTGGTGGGAGAGTGGCAGGTAACGAAGACTGTGACTGTCAAACAGGATCAAGCCTGGGTGGGACGTGACAGTGTGAAGAAAGCGACCGTGAATTTCACAGAAAAAGGAGGAGTAAAGATCAATCTCTTCCGTGATGAAGCGCAAGTTGTTGCCGATGGCAAATACGAACAAAAAGGCATAAAAGTGGCAATGCGGGACGTTCGATCTACTGGGGACGCAACAAATTCAATTCCCACAGTCATAGATATGAATTTGGCGTGGCAAGACAACGACACCGTTATAGTAATGGATAAGTCCCAGGCAATATATCTCCACCGGAAGAAGTCGAAAAACTCATTATTGACATTTATGCAAATGGGGCTCCGAAAGGACGCTAAGGCTGATGACGGAAAGATTCCTGGACAGATGAGAGGCGTGATCGGGAATATGAAGCGACAAATGGCTGAGGCTGACGGCACAGGCGCTGGCACAAGCAAGGAAAATTGAGGGTTCAAAAAATGACAATTCGTATCAAAAGGGGCAGGGGTTTCACGATCATCGAACTCCTTGTTGTAATCGCTATCATTGCCGTACTAGCGGCAATTCTGTTTCCAATTTTTGCCAGAGCTAAAGAAAGTGCAGTGAGAACAACTGCATTGTCGAATTGCAAGCAACTGGGTTTGGGTCTGAAGATGTATCTCGATGACCATGACGATAAATTCCTCCCGTCAACTAATTACGGCTTTCCAGACTCTTCGCCAAATAAGATGTGGCAAAACGGCCTAATTGGATATGCAAAATCCAAACCACTCTTTGTTGCTCCTGGTAGTGAGGGTACCTTCGCCGAGGAATGGGGTGATCGCGGAAATATGTCGATCGGCTACAGCAGTGCTACCGCGATTGATAAGTCACAGGGTTGCTCCGAAGAGAAATCGGACACGAGCGGATGCCTTGCATTTAAGACCGCAGCAGAGTTCGACAAGAGTGAGGACCTTACCAAGATTGCGCTTCTGGCAGTGACGCCTAATGGAAAGACAGAAAACAACTATAGAGGTTATGAATTTAGCCCGTACAACGGCGCCCCAAACGTTGAAAAGCCTCAATTCAGCCCACCATTGGTCAGTGATAGAGACTTGGTCAAAGAGATGTCGACACTTCCTGCCGATGCCCTAAAACCCATCTATTGCCGTTACATGAGCACAGGAAAAGACGAGGGTTTCACTCCAGTTGTTTTTGCTGATGGCCACGCAAAGGATTACGACGCGAAATCGATCAGCGATGGCGGGTCCGGAATTATCTGGCGATTTAGATAGGCTAAATCGCGGTAGATAGTGCGCAAGTGGAGTTCTAACTTCCACTTGCGCTTTTTTGTAGCGTATGCTTGCAAAGGTTAAGCATGATGCTGAAGTACTTGTTTGTTGGTGGCCTGGCTGCTCTTTCTGTTTTTGCCTCTTCTCAGTCCCAGGTAAAGTTCACCGATGCCAATCGGATACGATACGACGGGCAGTGCTTTACGATCAACGGTCGAGACACTTTTGTTTATAGCGGTGCTTTTCACTACTTTAGGTGCCCGAAAGAACTTTGGGCTGACCGCTTCAAGAAGATAAAATCTGCAGGATTCAACACGGTCGAATCCTATGTTCCTTGGAACTACCACGAAAAATCTGCTCCGTCAGGTTTGAGTGATTTTGGCAAGATTGACGTTAAGGAATGTCAGGAATGGCTGAAAATGGCCATTGAGGACTTTGGACTCAACGTCATCATTCGGCCCGGTCCCTATATCTGTTCCGAATGGGACAGTGGCGGATATCCCCAATGGATGATGCAGTATCGGCCAAAGAGCTTCGAAGTTGGGACTTGGCTGCGTACAAATGACTCTACTTACCTCGACTGGTGCCGTCATTGGTACAAGGCGGTTTGCCCGGCCATTGCTCCGTTTCAAATTACGCACCAGCCTGCTGGCAAACCTGGAGTCATCCTCTTCCAAATCGAGAACGAATACGATTACGACGGCAGTTCTGATGCGGCGCATGTTGGGCAACTGAAAGCACTAGCTGACCAGGCGCACTTAAGCGGAATCGACGTACCTTTGGTGACCTGCTGGACCCGACAAATTCGAGGAAGCAAAGATCCAGTCCTCAATCAAATCTTCGACTGCTGTAATTTTTACCCTCGCTGGGACGTTGAAGGTACGCGAGGATCGCTGGAGCGGCTGAGAAGAGAGCAACCCTATGCGCCTCAAATGGTCATGGAACTGCAGGGTGGCTGGTTCTCGGAGAATGGTGGGTTACTCGCAGAAGATCAAACGGGAATTACGGCGTCCCAGATCAATAACCTGACCTTGTTCTGCATCCAGAACGGACTGACTGCCTTGAATTACTACATGTTGTTTGGTGGCACCAATTTCGGTGACCGAACTCCGCCCAACATCACTACAAGCTACGACTATAACGCGCCTATTCGAGAGGATGGAGCATTGGGTGAGAAGTACCGTGCAGTCTCTGCGATTGGTTCGATGCTGGCTGAATATGGCGCTAAGCTGTCAAGATCAATCTTGCAGCCTGATAAGCCCACAAGTATTGATGAGAGCGTCGAAGTTGCCGTCCGAGTAGATCCTGAAAATAATAAGTATGTTTTCGTGAGAAATCGGTCGCACGAAACGCCTAAGTCGGGGGACACAACGATCGCTGGAATGACGTTCCATTACGATCTTGAGCCGTTCGGATCAAAGATACTATTCGTGCCTAGGGATACCAGTGATCCAAATAAGGGCGCTTGGCTTCCCAAACCTGCCGCAGCAAATCCAGCGCCATTACCTGCAACTCCAATTCGCGTTGTGTCCGCCCTTAAGCGAGTTGAGAATGGAGGTAGTCGATGGACTACTGCCAAAATTGGAACACCTCTGGCCAGTCAAGGGATTTTAGATGCTCGATACGTGGTCTATTCGACTTCTTTTGACTCTCCAAAAACAAATCACTTGACCTTGTGGCTCAAAACATACGATCAACAAGATGCCGTAGTCCGAATCAACGGCAAAATCGTAAGTAGTAACGGAACTAGGCTAGGAGCACTGCTCTATACGATTCTCGGCTTAAGACCGCAGGGCAATGAGATTCAGATTCTTTTAGAGAACTCCGGCTTTGTGAACGGTGGCGCAATGGATGCTCCGAGGGGCCTTGAGGATGTTCGACTGATGACATCACCCGTTCCGAGCAAGGATATTGGCAACTGGTGGATCAAGAAAGTAGATTCACCAAACGTAACTGCCGAAGTTGCTGACGCCTATGCCTCTGCCGACTTTAGGCAGGCAGACGTTTTGAGTGGTGAAGGAGCTGCTGAATTGACTGGAAGTGGCGCCACAGCGGTCTACCGAAGCAATGTGGACATCTCTAAAGCCGCCATTGATGCTGGTCAGACACTACTCGAATTTGGATCGATCGACGACGACGGCTGGATTTATGTAAATGGTAACAAGGTTGGTGAGCATCACCAATGGAATTCACCCGCTGTTTTTGACATCAAATCGTTCGTCCGGGTCGGTTTGAATACGATTGCGGTTATCGTCCAGAACAAGGACGGCTCAGGTGGAATCACAAAGCCGGTCCACCTTTTGGCCCGTCCAGTCTCTGATTTGAAATCTGAATGGCAGTGGACTCCTCAGCTTGAGGGCGTCAAATCGCAGTGGTTCTGGAGAACAGATCCAAACGAAGATTGGGCGACAATATGGCTTGATGGCGGTAGCACTATTAAACGTAAGGTGTCTAAAGAAAACGCTCCCACAGCGGGAGATCGTGCTGGCAACCTAATGAATTGGTACAAGATGAGCTTTACTCTTCCAGGCAAACGGAAAGAGGAGCCGACTCGTCGGATGTTGATCAGTGCGGTGGGTAATGGATTCGTCTATCTTAATGGACATTTACTTGGTCGCTTTTGGCAACAGGGACCACAAAGGGAGTTCTACTTGCCGGAGAACTGGCTCAACTGGGATGAACGTCCCAATGATCTGACCGTGTGCTTGAGGCCGGTGAAGGGAGTCGAATCCCTCCAAGCAGTAGAAATCGCGCCGTATCCAGATCGTCGCGATCAGTAGCAGCTGAGTGGGTCCGGATCAAATGGCCAGAGGACGAGATTGATCTCGCCTTCTGGCTACTCGTTTTGGTTTTGGACGGCAATTCAACCTTGGCTGGACCTAGTTGTAGATGTCCTTTCGAACGGAGAACATGGGGCGTTTCAATTGTCCGTAAACTAGTCGCTTAGCATGACCATCCGCCCAACCCGTGTTTGTACCGTTGGTGTGCAAGAAATTAAAGTGGTCTTGTAGCGACTGAACGTTCGGTGGGTTGCTGAACCAGTCGTAAGGCTGTATGAAATTACAGAGAGGAGCTTGGGACTTGTGCTCCCAGGTCACGAGCGTATTCGCTGACTCGTCAATTTCCGAATCGTTCGCACCGGTACAGTCCACAGCGCCATTGACGAACGTATATGTCCTCACGGAAGGACCAAATTCGTTTCCTTTTGCTCCAGGGTTAGTGGTGTAGTAGGCAGAGTCTTGATTCGTATTGAAGCCATTCGTTGCGATGGCAAGCTGCCAAGAGCCAGGCTGATTGGGGCATTTCTTAATACCTTCGCTCTTTAAATAGACGTCGATTACTCCAGGACGGATGGGGTTGATGGCTGGCTGAATGGGAGTGCCGTAATAGCCACCTGCCAAGGGGCCGTTATTATTGTCATAACCAATCCACATCTCTTGGGGAGCGAAGCCTGTAAGCGGCGAATATCTGGCAATCGCATACCATTGATCGTCGTAATCACCAATGTATAGTCGCGAGGCAAGTCCAACCTGCTTCATGTTGCTTAGGCACACCGCGCCTTTGGCAGCGTTTTTTGCCTGAGCAAATACTGGGAACAGAATGGCGGCTAAAATCGCGATAATAGCGATTACAACCAGAAGCTCAATGAGTGTAAAGCCGAGTCGACGACAAATCAAAGGCATGCAAATCACCTCAAAAAGAGAATCACCAAGTAGCGAGCGCTTTTTCCGAAGTACGGTAGGCCAGCGCCATCACGGTAAGTACGGGATTAAACCCGCCATTTGTTACATGAACCGAACTATCTGCAATAAACAGGTTATCGTGTCCGTGAACACGGCAACGATCGTCAACGACGGATTTCGTGGGATCCATTCCCATCCGGCAAGTTCCAGCTTGATGTTGTCCTGCGCTTAAGTGAAGTTCCGGATCATTACTGTAAATGGTCCTAGCACCTGAAGCAGCCAGCCATTCCTTTGCACGCTCAATCATGAAGCGCGTAGTTCGGAGCGTTTCCGGATGTGTCGTACCGGTCAAGCTTGCAACAGGAATCCCCCACTTGTCTTTGATGGGTTTGGCTACATTGACTCGGCAATCCTCGTTGGGAATCTCGTGTACCGGACCCATAACCTGTAAAAATCGAGGGTACGTCTCGCGCATCCATTGCTTGTGTTCGATGCCCCAAGAGGGAACTGTCTTCGGCCGGAACCACTTCGCATAAACGATAGGCATTGTGATGAAGTCGTCGGCAAGCATTCCTCCCCCAACGATTCCTTCATTCCCGTGATTGAATTCAAGTGTCGAAATTGAAACTCCAGGTCCGACACCATCCCAAATTGGTTCGGGCATAACGCCTGCACCAACAGCATAGTAATGCCCTTGAAGATTGGCTCCTACAAGAGGTCCACCGATTTTCGAATTAATGAGGAGGCGTGCCGTTTCAATTGCTCCGCATGCCACGATGACGATGTCTGCTTCGACATATTGTTCGATGCCGTCGCGGTTAAAGTATTTCACTCCGCAAACACGACCACCGGCAGTTTTTACGATCTTGGACACCATCGTTTCGGTTTCAAGTGTGCAATTTCCGGAGGCAAGCGCTCGAGGAATAACAGTGTTCTGCGTGCCGTTCTTCGAATTATTGGGACAGGCAAATCCAACGCAGTGCTGGCACGCTAAACATGCGGGACGTCCATTTCGGGCGCTCGAGTTTATGAGTAAGGGAGGAGTTTGGGTGGCCCAACCGAGCTTCTTACTTCCTTCCTCGAGCAGCTTTCCCTTAAGTGTTCTTGGAAGGGGACCCATTGGGTACTCCTTTCGTTCCGGCATTTGGGGAGCAGGCGCACTCCCAGAGACTCCAATTTCCCATTCTGCTTTTTCGTAATACGGGGCAAGGTCCTCGTAACTGATAGGCCAGTCGGAAAGTGAACTGCCCTCGGGAATACCGTAAGTTGACGCCATCAGAAAGTCAAGCGGATGAAATCTCCAGGCTTGACCACCGTAAACGAGAGTGCCGCTTCCCACACAACTGGCATTGTTGTTGTAGTTGGGCTGGTTGGGGCGATATTGCCACCCGTCCAACAATCTCGGATTACCATTCAGATCGGGGCCAGTGCCGTGACCGTATTGTGAAAGACGATGGTTTCTAAGGTGGTCTCGAGGTACATCATCAAATGTGAGCCAACGTCCTCTCTCTAAAAGAAGAACCGACTTGCCTGCTTCTGCCAGCGTGCAAGCGGCAATTCCTCCACCCGCACCTGCGCCAATTACGATGGCATCAAATTTCATACTGTTACCCTGAAGCCAACCATATCCCAGGCAATGCCCTCACGATTTCCACCGTTACCAGGATCGCTGTAGTAGCCTTCGACCGTTTGTCGCACAAGCACTTCAATGAAACGTCTGATTTTGGGATCGTCGGATTTCTCAAGCTCGTGCAGCAAATGATCTTGACCCGTTGGAGACAAATCGCAAAAAGCCTTGCCTGACTTTTGTGCCTCAAGTTCAATGGCGACGAGTCCATCATCGTAGGTTTCTTGAAGAGACTCTAGCGCAATGATGCGCTGTAGGAAGTCAAGTACGCCCGCTTCCGAAGCACTCGGAAAATCGTCTGCGGGGATGATACGGTCGATGATTGCGCGAAGAATTTGAGTTTGCATTAGGTTCAGATCTGACGCTTCAGATCCTGAGTCTAAAGAATTTGTACTCGAAGCGCTAGGAGGCTGGTGGGCCCGGCGGGATTCGAACCCGCGGCCAACGGCTTAAAAGGCCGATGCTCTACCACTGAGCTACAGGCCCACCAGCAAGCAAAGATGATACCCCGATGCGACCAAGGTTACACCAGCCGTTGGCGATGTCAAGGCGCTCGAGTGGCTGATCTAGAGTAATGAATGTAGTTTTCTTATGAGTCTTTTAGTGGATCTACCTTCGTTGATCATTCTGCGGTTAGGAATCAGAACTAGGGGTGTGACCGGCTACTCAAAGTGGGGTTTTGAAGTAGCCGGTACCGACCAGGGGGCTTAAGATTCGATGTAGTTGGTGGAAATCCCCATTTCTTCTGGGGCATGTAGTCGAAGCATTTTCAGGGTGATGTCGTGCGGAATCTTACTGGCAGTCGCTTTCGAAACAACCACCATGATGATTATCGAGAGCGGCACAGCCCAGATCGCGGGTTGTTCCATAAGAGCTCTGACAAGCGGAGGAAGGTCCATCGTTACAACCTTTTTGTCGAGGAGCATGTTCAGCACGATGGCTGCAAGCGAGAGGAAACCTCCAATCAGCATCCCAGCGGCTGCACCATATTTGGTTAAACCTTTCCACCAGGATCCTAGGAGGAGCAAGGGGAAATAGGAAGCAGCGCCAATCGCGAATGCCCAACCCACCATGGTGGCAATGTCGAATGTTTCGACCAGTAAGCCAAGTAACATCGAAACAATACCCACTCCAATTGCTGCCACCTTGAAGGCAACCAAGCGCGCTTTCGGGCTGGCATTGGGTCGTAGAATCCTCCCGTAAATGTCATGAGCAAACGCACCTGACATGGATACAAGCAATCCAGAGAACGTAGACATGAATGCAGCGAAGGCACCTGCGCTGGTAACACCAGAAAGAATTTCGCCCAAGAGCTTATTCTCTAGAAGTGTAGGGAGCTTGATTACTGCGCTGTCAAACCCACCGTTCACGTAAAGTTGAGGCATTTTTAGACGCCCCAATAGTCCCCAAATTGGAGTAAAGACATAGAACGCGCCTAGCATCACCATGACCCAGAGCGTCGTACGTTTGGCGGCTCGTCCATCAGGGTTTGTGTAAAAGCGGACAAGGATGTGGGGCAACCCGGCAGTTCCACACACTAGAGCAATGATAAGAGAGTAAGTATAGAGCAGAGGGTAACCCCACTTGCTTGCCATCGGACCAAATGGATTCAGCCATTTTCCGTTTGAAGGTGAGTTTGGAACGATCGAATCGTTTTCAGTTGCGACGAAATTTCGCCCCGTGCTCTTTCTCGCTCGTGCGGCAGTGAATGACACCGGTCCACCCTTTTCAAATTCGATTTTCGCTGCTGTCTTTACGGGTTTTCCGTCCTTTAGAACGGGCTGGCCACCTTTGGTAACCTCGACCGGATCGCAAACCAACATGACTCCGGTAGCGATATCAAATGGCTTATTTGAGACAATCAAAGAGCGAAGGTCGTCGGTTGAGTCGCCACCACGCAATGGTCGGACCATTTTTGATGCTGGAATCGGATCTTCACCTTCTTCTGGCTTTCTTGCTGGGCTTATTTTTGAAATGCGATAAGAGTGTCCAGCTTCAAGATCCAAGACAGTTGTCTCTGCAGCCGACATGGAAATAGTGTTCAGCGGAGCTTTTTCAGCACCGTTTATCGTCGCGGTCTCCATGCTGTCGATACGCGCAAAGCCCTTTGAATCGGTAGCAATAGCACCCAGGCCTGTGTTGTAGCCGCCGTACACGGACATCAGAACAAATAAGGGCAGGCTGATTGCGAACACCTTGGCCCAATACTGAAAAGCCTGCACGATGGTTATTCCTTTCATTCCTCCAATGGAAACGTTGAAAGTAATTACGGAACCGACAACTAGGATGCCTACCCAGTAGGGCCAGCCCAGAATCGTTCCCATCGTGAGACCTGCACCTTTCATCTGAGGCATCGTGTAAAAGAAGCCAATGCAAAGAACGAAGATCACCGCGATCTTTCTAAAAGCAGGGCTATCGAAGCGACCTTGGGCAAAATCGGGAATGGTATATGCGCCAAATCTGCGGAGTGGACCGGCAATAAAAAGAAGGAGCAACAGGTAACCAGCCGCGTAACCAGCTGGATACCACAGAGAGTCGTACCCATTCTTCATGACGAGACCAGCGATCCCCATGAAGGAAGCGGCCGAGAGGTATTCGCCAGAAATGGCAGATGCATTCATTGCCACACCGACCGAACGGGCGGCGACATAAAAATCGGCTGCAGTATGTGATCTGCGAGTGGCGATAACGCCAATAACCACCGTGGCCAGAATCATCGCAATGACAAAGAACAAGGGAATAGGTATGGAACTCACTTGGTTTCCTCCCTTGTGATATCAGCTTCGATTCGATCGCTTTGCTTAACGAAATAGCCAGAAAGGATCCATGTCAGTGGGTAGAACAGGACTCCAAGTAGTAGCCAAGTCAACGGAAATCCCGATATGGATTTGGCCGCTATTTCTGGCGCAAACAAGTTAAACAACGGAAGGAGGATAAGGATTGTAATAAAAACAGCCGCAATTCGTAGGCTCAGGCTTGCCTGGCGCTTCATGACTCGGTTCATGAGAGCTTCGGCGTCGCTGGCACTCAGTTTTGGGTCCACATCGACTTCGTCACGCATCCCTTTAGGTTCCCTGTCTTTCTTGAATATTCCTGCTTTGCCGTTCATACCAGGCTTAGGAACGTATCACAGTTGGATGTTTGAGCGTTGAAGGTTCTTCTTTCAGGTTGTACAGGCTTCATTGGAGCGCGCCTAACGAGCCGATTGGTTGAGCAAGGTCATGAATGCTTTCTGATCGTTCGTCACGGTTCCACCCACACTCTGGACCAGCTATCTCCTTCAATCCATGTTGTTTCAGGCGAGTCGCTTCCTGAATTTGCCGATGCGGTTATTAATCTTGCTGGAGAGCCAATTGCGGGTCGATGGACCGAATCGAAAAAGTCAAGAATTCTTCAAAGCAGAATCGTTAGCACTCAAAACCTCGTGACTTGGATGCTGACTCGACAAAGGCCGCCACATGCTTTCCTTTCTGCCTCGGCAGTTGGTTTTTACGGGAGCAGGGGCGATGAACTGATCACGGAATCGACTCCACAAGATCCAAAGACCAGCTTTTTGTCTGAAGTCTGCCGTCAATGGGAGGAGGAAGCGAATCGGGCGCAAACAATAGGCGTTCAGGTGGTCAATTTAAGGCTGTCCAATCTTATGGATAGCGCTGGCGGCTTCTTAGCAAAACTGCGCCCCATGATCGATTTCTCACCTGTTTATCCTGCACTAGCCCCAAACGCCTATTTGCCCTGGGTTTCCCTTGATGATGTCGTGGGGGCAATTGATTTCCTACTTACAAGAGACGTGAGTGGACCAGTCAATGTTGTTTCTTCGAGCGAGGAAACCTACAGGGAATTCTATCGCGCCCTGGCTAGAGTTAAAGGACGTCTTTCCTTCGGATCGGTACCCGACTGGATAGTCAGGATGCTTTTCGGCGAGTTTTCCGAAGCGCTAATCTCCAGTCAGCGAATAAGTCCCGGAGTCCTGTTGGAAAACAATTTCTCGTTTCAAAACCCTGACCTGGAACCCTTTCTAAGGTCTAACCTATCGAAAAGCTAGCTAAAACGTAACAAGCACCTTGCCCGTGATGTAGCGATCGTCCGGATACTTGGCCGCAAACTGCAAAAGTACGGACTCCTCGTGTCGGTCGATGGTGTAGACCTCTTCAATATCTGCAAACAATCTGCCTGGCCAGAATCGGCGAATTAAGGCAATTGCTTCTTTCTGGTCTCCCTCTAGTCCAACCCAAGATGCTGACACTTCGATCAGTGTCAACTTATGCCCTTGGCGCCTTGTCTTTTGGACAAGCAGTTCTCGAATGGTATCGAGATGGGCGACCACATTGGCTTGAATGGGGACAATGTCCTTCTCAGCAAGAGGTTTGCCATTTGAGATCAGTGACGCCCTGAATTGTTCGAAAGCTGGTTTTTTAGCGTAAGGCATGGGTTACACGACACTCGAGGCAATACTTGCTTTGCGCTCGACAGCAGCCCGAACCAAGCCTTCGAAAAGGGGATGGGGACGGTTGGGCCGCGATTTGAACTCTGGATGGGCTTGCGTAGCAACAAAAAATGGATGAGTGGTACTTGGCAACTCAATCATTTCCACCAATCGATAATCGGGTGAAACGCCTGCGATGACCATCCCATGCTGTTGGAGTTTTTCACGGAAATCGTTGTTCACCTCATATCGGTGACGATGCCTTTCTTCGATTCGGCTGGTACCGTAAAGACGAGCGGAAACGGTGCCGTTTACGATATTGCAGGGATAGCTGCCAAGGCGCATCGAACCGCCTTTTTCTGTTACAAGCTTCTGTTCTGGCAAAAGGTGAATGACCGGATAAGGTGGATTGGATTCCATCTCCTCAGAGTTGGCACCACTCAAACCGCAAACATTTCGGGCAAATTCAATGACCGCCATTTGCAGACCCAAGCAAATACCTAGGAAGGGAAGCCCCGATTCTCTAGCGTGACGAATCGCTTCAATCTTGCCTTCGATGCCGCGCGCTCCAAATCCGGGTCCGACCACTAATCCATCGCACTGGTCGAGGACTTCGCTCGGGAGCTTTCCATTCTCAAGATTATCGCTCTCGATCCACTTGATGGAAACCTCGCTGTCGTTTGGAATTCCAGCGTGGGTCAGCGCCTCCGCGATTGACTTGTAGGCATCGCCATTGCTTGTGTATTTGCCCACAACACCAATCGTTGTGGATCTCTGTGGATTCTTGAGGGTCTCCACCAACTTCCGCCACTCGGACAGGTTAGCGTCTCTTGGCTCTAGCTGGAGTCGGTTGGCGACGAAGTCACCAAGGCCAGCATCTTCGTAGACCACGGGAACTTCGTAAATGGTTTCGACATTGGTGGACTCAATGACGGCTTCTGGCGGTACACCGCAGAAGAGAGAAATTTTCTCTCGAACGTCGCTTGGTAATGGGACTTCGCTGCGACAAACGAGGACGTCAGGTGCAATACCTATTTCGCGAAGTTTGTAGACACTGTGCTGAGTGGGCTTTGTTTTGACTTCTTGCCAAGGTCCGACCGTAGGAATGAGTGTCACATGAACATACATCGTATTTTCATGTCCGACATCGGTTCGCATCTGGCGAATAGCTTCAAGGAAGGGAAGTGACTCTATATCACCAACTGTTCCACCTATCTCGGCAATAACGACGTCGGCTTCTTGCTCTCGGGCCAAGGCAAGGATCGACCGCTTGATCTCGTTCGTGACATGCGGGATAACTTGAACCGTTCCACCCAAATAATCGCCACGGCGTTCGGCTGAAATGACCGCACTATAAACTTTTCCTGTCGTGAGCGAAGATCCGCCTGAACAGTTGACATCCATGAATCGTTCATAGTGGCCAAGATCAAGATCGGTTTCAGCGCCATCTTCAGTTACAAAGACCTCACCGTGTTGGTGGGGGCTCATCGTGCCGGCATCGACGTTGATATACGGATCTAGCTTCATCGGAGCGACGGTGAAACCCCGATTTCTGAGAAGGCGGCCCAAGCTCGCGGTCGTAATTCCTTTACCGATCGAACTAACAACGCCTCCAGTCACAAATATAAACTTAGTCACTTGCCCGCCTCCCGTCATCAACCGCAGCACCGACCTGCAGGCATACGCCTAGCGGGAAATCGCTGGTGGGGTTTCTAAGATTATACGGAATAGAGCACTCAGAATGCCAAAGAATCGGTGACCCGGTGTGGCCACGACTACCGACCTAAGCCACTTGGATGATGTGATTTTGCCAATCTAAAGGAGATAAACGGTTAAGTTTTTCTCGCCGATTGATCCGTGCTAAGCGAGGTTTCAGGTTCAAGACTTTGAGCGATAATGAAGCTGAAGTAGATGCAATCGCTCCTCGAAATTTGTTCGCTGGCAATGCATTATTGGTCGAAAGGTTGACTTCTTTTGGATTTGGGTATCGGTACCTAAGGCCCGTTAGATTTAGGGAGAATAATCTTAGGCAAAGAAATGGTTTGGACACCAAGAACACCCAGACTTACAACCAGAACATAGCAGGAATAAGCAGTGGGCAAGAGGCGTCTGGCAGATAACTTCATCTTAAAATATCAATGTATCGTTACTCACCAGCCATGGCCTAGCATCTCATGAAAGACAATCCGAAAGAAATTTTGTCACCCGAAGAGGCTGGCGCGTTTGTAACACAGTGGGCGGAACGAAATCCGGTTACCGCGGAACAGCTTGCAGAACATCTGTCGATCGATCCTAAGGACATTCCTGGCCTCATGCGCCAGGCTCAAGGTCGCTTATCGATGAGTAGCTGGATAAATACGGCCCAGTCTTCAAGTGCCTCATCGCATACCTATCCATGGGTACTGAAATCGCTGATCCTGATCATTCCTTTGCTCCTAGGAGCTGTTGCATGGAGGATTCTGGATGCAAAATCGAATGCCAGATTGAATCGACGTCAGGCGATGGAATCAAACGGTTCATTTACCCACGAGTTTTCTCCAATGGGAACCGGACAAACCATGAGTTCCCACTTTGATAGCCCACGATCAGCGGGTGATTCGTCGGAGGAATCCCTTGCCAGTCTTATGGGAACAACCGTAGGAATCGGAATTGCGAAGCTAACCATGGCCAGTTTCGATTCCTCCACCGTTAAGCCCATACCCTCCCTTCGAACATCGGATTCTCACCAGAGAGGAAGTGTGGCGAATGCTGCCCGGCCCCAAAAGTAGCCGAATGTTTGGATGAGATACAACCCAACGTAAATGAACGAGTAGGGCGGTAAAATCGACTACCCATGGACTATCGGCGAACTTACATCCGGGATCTGTTTACCCAGGAACCTGGAACCACTGCCTCTGCTTACGGCTGGGTTAAAACAAGACGAGACAGCAAGGGCATTTCGTTTGTTCAGCTAAGCGATGGCTCCTGCTTCAAGGACCTTCAAATCATTGTCAATGAAGGCGTGATCGCGGCCGAAACACTCCGAGTCATTACAACTGGTGCATGTGTACGGTTTGACGGCAAGATCGTTGAATCACCAGCGGCTGGCCAAGCCGTTGAACTTGAAGCGAATGCTGTGGAGATCTTTGGAGCAGCAGACCCCACTACCTACCCCCTCCAGAAGAAGGGTGCCTCATTTGAGTACCTTCGAGAAATTGCACACTTACGAGGTCGAGGCAATACTTTTGGAGCCGTTTTCAGAGTCCGTAATCGAGCAGCCTATGCGATTCACTCTTTCTTCCAGAAACGTGGGTTCCACTACGTCCATACCCCTGTTGTCACCGCCAGTGACGCGGAAGGTGCTGGAGCCATGTTTGCTGTATCGACCTTGCTGGAAGCCCATCCAGACGCTAAGGGCGAGCCTACTTACAAACTAAAGTCGAACCGACCCAGCGACGATTTCTTCGCAAAGCCAGCTTTCTTGACCGTTAGTGGTCAGCTTGAAGCAGAAACGCTTGCTATGGGAATGACCAACGTCTACACGTTTGGCCCCACCTTTAGAGCTGAAAACTCAAGCACGAGTCGACATCTGGCCGAGTTTTGGATGGTTGAGCCTGAGATGGCGTTTTGCGATCTCGATGGAAACATGAATCTGGCCGAAGAATTCCTAAAGGAAGTAATCGGAGACATTCTCAACAACTGCGGCGACGATCTAGCCTTTTTCAATCAACGAATCGAACCCCAGTTGTTGGAAACACTGCAGCACGTAGTTACTTCGCCGTTTGAAAGATTGACTTATACGGAGGCCATAAAGCTTCTTGAACAAGGCGGAGAAAAATTCGAATACCCCGTGTCTTGGGGAGTCGATCTTCAAAGCGAGCACGAACGTTGGCTTACCGAGGTCAAAGTTGGGCGTCCGGTCATCCTAACGGACTATCCGAAAGAGATAAAGGCGTTCTACATGAGGGCAAATGAAGACGGCAAAACCGTTAGGGCGATGGATGTTCTTGCCCCACGCATCGGAGAAATCATTGGCGGATCTCAGCGCGAAGAGAGGTTGGAAGTATTGGAAACAAGGATCACTGAACTGGGTCTTCCTTTGGAGCCTTACTGGTGGTATCTGGATCTTCGTCGCTTCGGGTCTGCCCCACACGCGGGATTTGGACTTGGGTTTGAGCGACTGCTTTTGTACGTAACAGGCATGAAGAACATTCGCGACGTTATTCCATTCCACCGTACACCAGGGCACGCGGAGTTCTAGTTGCGTTCGAAACCCAATCCGGTTTCAAGTTGGGGCGAGTACTTCACGTCCACTTTAGATAAGCCCTTACATCCAATGTACGGGCTGATCGATCCCTTACTTCCAAGCAAAGGAAAGGTCCTCGAACTAGGTGCTGGTGTCGGACACGGCGTAGTTCATTTGCTCGGCAAAGGACTTGAAGTCATAGCAGTTGATGCGGAGCCCGAATCCGTACGTATTCTTCGAGAACGTGCGCCAACTGCGACGGTTATCGAAGCCAGATTTGAGAAAACTGACCTCCCGCTGGACGAATTCGATGCCGTAGTCGCGGGTTTTTGCCTGTTCTTCCTTTCTAGCGAAGAATTCAACGAGTTTTGGCCCAGATTGGTGGCATCGATCAAATCGGGTGGAATCTTTGCTGGTCAATTTTTAGGACCAAGAGATGGGTGGGCGGAACTCGGCTACCTCGTTCATCAGCAGATTGAATTGAAACAGCTGCTAGCCTCGTTTGAAATCCAGTCGTGGGAAGAGGTTGAGCAGGACGGAACGACATCCCAAGGTGTACTCAAACATTGGCATGTGTATCACATCGTTGCTCGAAAAAACACGATCTAGCTCTTGACAGGCACAAATCGAGTCTGTTCTGATAACCTTGAGTTATCTTGATACTCTCCGCAGCAGCATTTGTTTCGCTATCTCTTTCCAGTCGGCAGCACCTTCAACCTGTCCAGTTTGTCGATGGACTTGCTATCGGCGGCGTTATAGCTGGAGGGCGGCTCCCCGTCTTCTTTGACTCGATCCAAGGGAAGTTACTGGCGGGTCAAGTGGGCTTGCCTAAAGAGGGGGAAACATCTCCCACAGCTAGCGGTGGCACAGCCAAGTGGCGAAAGGTCTTTGCCGGTAAAGACGGCACGTTTACCGGACTTGGAAATGGTTACCTTGCGGCGTCCATGGAAAGTCGGGAAACACAGGTGATGTTGCTTGAAGCGGCTGGCGATAGCTTGGTTTACGTTAACGGAGCTCCTCGCGCTGGAGATCCCTATTCCAACGGCTATCTCAAGCTGCCTGTTCTCATTTACAAAGGACAAAACGCGTTTCTGTTTGTCGTTGGACGAGGACAGTTGAAAGCCTCCCTTTCTGTGCCGAAAGGGTCAGTCCAAATTGATACCGGAGACTTGACAACTCCTGATATCGTTGTTGGCGGACAAAGGGAGCTAACTGCGGGCGTAGTCGTACTCAACAACACATCGATGCGGCAAACGGTACGCATTTCATCGAAAAACGCCCAAGATATGGGGCTGTCTACTGAAGCCGTGATACCAGCGTTGACCTTGCGAAAGGTGCCGGTTAAGCTCACCGTTCCATCAGGCGAATTGGGTAAGGAACAGATTTTCAAAATCGAAGTCGGTGACGGCAAATTCACTGACCATTCAGCTATTACGATACAAGTCAAGAAACCAACAGAGACCCACAAGGAGACATTTATTAGTCAAATTGATGGGTCGGTCCAATACTACGGCGTCAATCCATCTCAGAAGCCATCGAAGACTAACGCGTTAGTGTTGAGTCTCCATGGAGCAAGCGTTGAGGGAATTGGCCAAGCTGCAGCATATTCCAACAAGGATTGGTGCACTCTAGTGGCTCCAACCAATCGACGTCCCTATGGATTTGACTGGGAAGATGTCGGCCGCCTCGATGCGCTCGAAGTTCTGAGTATTGCGAAGAAGAGATTTGTCCATGACCCCGCGAGCGTCCACTTAACTGGGCACTCGATGGGAGGACATGGTACTTGGAGCATTGGTACGCTTTATCCCGATCTCTTCTCGACCATTGCGCCTAGCGCTGGCTGGATCTCATTTTGGTCTTACGCTGGGGGTTATCAGGCTAAGAATCCAAAGCCGGTGGAATCGCTTATGCTACGAGCGATGTCTCCAAGCGACACACTGGCCAGAGTTGAAAATACACTTCAGCAGAAGACCTATATCCTTCACGGAGATGCCGACGACAATGTTCCTGTCGAGCAAGCCCGCGAGATGAAAAAGGTGCTCACGGACATTCATGCCGACTTTGACTACCATGAGCAACCTGGTGCCGGACACTGGTGGGGACTTCCAAATAACGGGTCTGCCTGTGTGGATTGGCCCGGAATTTTCGATCAAATAAAGAGCACGAAACTCCTGGCCAGAACTCAATTCAGCTTTACGACGCCAAGCCCAGGAGTTTCCGCTCATGACGAATGGTTAACGATCTTGCAGCAAGTTCATTCCATGGAGACCTCCAAAGTAAAGGTCAATGGAAATCAGCTAATGACGGTGAACGTGGCTGCGATCCAAGTTGATCATGGTTTTGAATCTCTGTCGATCGATGGGCAAGATCTTGGCAAGGTAGCTGTCGGCACGCAGTTTGTTCTGGACGGGAATCGGTGGAAAAAAGCGAACCTTGATGCTGGAGCCAAGTCGCCAGACCTCTATGGACCATTCAAAAACGTGTACCGCAACCGTTTTGTTTTCGTCGTTGGAACGCATGGCTCCGTCGAAGAGAATATTTGGGCCGCGAACAAGGCCCGATTTGACGCGGAATCGTTCCAGTATCGAGGCAATGGAGCCGTTGACGTCGTTACGGACCGCGAGTACCGTGACAGTTGGCAACGAAACGTAGTGCTATACGGCAACCAAGAAACGAACTCGGCTTGGAAACAGTTGCTCGGCAATGCGCCCATACTCGTTGCGCGCCACTCCATCAAGGTTGGAAGTCGAATACTTGTTGGAGACAATCTCGCTAGCATCTTCGTGTTCCCGCACCTAGCTCGAGACAAGTGGATTTTGGTTGGGGCGATCTCTGGGACTGGCGTGGAAGGAATGCGGTTAACGGACAGGCTGCCCATCTTCACCAGTGGCGTTGCTTTCCCTGACTGGACCGTCATGAGCACGGAAGTCTTAAAGTCTGGCGCAAAAGGAGTTAAGGGTTGTGGATTCTTTGGTAACGACTGGACTTTGGAGAAGGGCGATTCTGCCTGGAACCAGTAGGATTGAGTAATGGAAGACCTCTTTAACCCGGGGACTATCGGTGTCGCCACTACCATTCTCATCAAGATGGGAATTGGTGTTATTCTCGGCGGTGCTATCGGGTTCGAAAGGGAACGGCACGGGCGACCCGCTGGACTGCGAACTCACATGTTAGTCGCCCTTGGCGTCGTACTATTTTGTATCGTGAGCGCAGCCTATCCAGGAAGCGATCCTACAAGAATTTCGGCTCAGGTTGTGACGGGAATTGGATTCCTTGGTGCAGGCACGATTATGCGAATGGGGGCTGAAATCAAGGGTCTCACAAGCGCAGCCAGCATCTGGGCAACGTCCGCAATATCCATGGCAGTGGCTCGTGGAGGTCCTTACCTTTTGGTTGCAACTGCTTCGACTATTCTTGTGCTGCTGACTTTAGCCTACGTCGATAAAATCGAGCGAAAGTTCAAGCCTGTAGAACGTGCGAGTGAACTATTAGTGACCCTTTCAAGAAGGGACGATCTTCATGGTGTGGTCAAGAAACTCAATGACGAAGGTGTCGAAGTTGGGGCTCTTCGAATTATTCCAAACGATAACGCCATTGAAGCTGCCATGCAAGTGAGTGGATCAAACTCTTTTGCCATCGAACAGATCTGTTCTCTCAGCGGCGTCATTAGTGCGAAGGGAACTTAAACAAACACGGACAACTCCTATGAGGAATTGTCCGTGGTCCAAAGAATTAACTTGTAATACTACTTTGGCTTGGGTGCGTCGCCAGACTTGGCGTCCATTGGCTTAGGTGCATCGCCTGGCTTACCAGCTTCTGTGGTCTTGCCAGCATCTTTTGGTGCATCTGGCTTAGACTTTTTCATCTTCGAAGCGTCATCAACGCCAATCTTGACTACGGCTGGTGTTTCTGGAGCATCTCCTCCAGAGCAAGCAACTGCTGAGAAAACGATGGTAGCCAATGCGAAAAGTTGAAGAGCTCGTTTCATATATTGGCTATGCTAGCACGAAGAGGCAAAAATCACAAGACTTCCTGTATGCCGTTATTGCGGTTTTGTGTTTCTATTGCCTTCGTAGCCAATTTTAATTCCCGTACTCTCAATTTTATGCTGACTCAAATACCGGGATGAACCCCAACCGCCACTTGTTTGAGCTCAAGATTCTCCGTGACAGGTGTTCACTCAAGTTGTCAGATCGCCCCATAGAGATCCAATCACTGAACTGGTCAGCGCCATGATTGACTGCGTTTTGGATACGCTGAAGATCTTTTTTTCCTTGGGGAATGGTATTCACAGGCGCGGTGAAATTTGCCCTTCCAGAAAGGAATATGAGGATCGCTATCTGTCTCACTATCTTCATTGCGAGTCTCCCAATCCAAGTTTGTTAGCTTATGGATGGGAGACTTGCAACGGCGCGGCAAGGTTCCTGTATTGGGTCGGAAGACCCTTACTAAGCTTCAAACTGAGGAATCGGGTTGGGATCTATGCCCCGCAGCATCATTCCTTGACCCCTTGATCGATGGGTGTCTATAGTCATCGGATCGCTTGGATCACGCATTTGAATCAAAAGTGTCGTGCGAGCTTCGTCGCTAACGTTGATGCCGCTCCCGTGAATCGTCAGGTAGCTGAAAAAGAGAACGTCCCCGGCTTTTGCGGGTGACGGCACTGCCGCCTCGATTGGATATTTGTCAAACGGTAGGTGCCAGTTGCCATCACCCAAGTGTTCCAATACTCCCAGTTTGTGGCTACCAGGAACAACCCGAACACATCCCTTTTCAAGAGGAGCGTCGTCGAAATGAACAATGGCAGCCATCATCGTGTGACGGTCGTGGGGAAAGAATGGGGCGTCTTGATGCATTGGAAAAGGTGAACCCTTTTCAGGAGGCTTAATGAACATCTTCGTATGGTGGAGCTGCACGTTTTCGGAACCAATCATTTGTGCTGCATAGTCCGTGAGCCTAGGGTCGCAAATCAGCCTTGTCACTAGCGCTGAATAGAATTGAGCGTTATGGCAGTGAAGTATTTTTGTTTTGGCTGCTTCAGCAACTGCTGCACGCGCGCTACCCCAAGTTGCGTCGATGTCTTGATCGCGACTCAGACGGTCCGCCAAACCATGCATATCTGCCCGCAAAGCCGCTGCTTCTTCTGGCGTTATGAGTCCGGGCACTAAAACATAACCGAGTTCTTGATATTGATCGACGTATTCTTGATTGACCATGATTACCGATCAGAGTAGAGCAGAACTGGGCCAAATCGTTTACACGAGCCTGCCCGGCCTTTGGATTATTCGGCCACTGCGAATGCCCTGACGGTAAGCCGCAGGAGAGACACCAAAGTGACCCGTAAAGCATCGCGTGAAATATTGAACGTCTGTGAACCCAATTTGATGTGAGATTTCCTTGATGGGAATCTCCGTCCGGGAAAGTAAAGCACTTGCACGATCTAGACGTAGTACTCGTGTGTACTGAGCGGGCGAGGTTCCCGTAAAGGTTCCGAATAGCCGTGTAAGTTGGCGCGTCGAAACGTTTACATGCGATGCTATCTCGTTCAAAGATAACGGGCGGTTCATATTGTCAGCGATGTACCTAATCGCTAGAGAGGCAGCAAGGCGGCCTGGTCGAGTTGGATCGTCCGGAAGGTCGACCTTAGCAAGTGGGCTTAAGGCTTGAGCGATTGATAAAACCAGTGCCTTGATGAGGGAAGTTATTTGGTCGGCCGAGCCGATGCTCCAAGCGCCTCCCGCCATTTGTCGTAAAGTCTCCCACAGAGAAAGAATCGCAGTCTGGTTAGGAGTCACGCAGAGGTCTGAGTCGACAAAGGCCCGCATAGCCCGTTCGCCGTCAGACTTCGGCGTTCTATCGTCCGCGCTCCATCCAAGCGCCAACCAATAGAGTTCCATGGCGGGGAAGTCGATATTTGCGATATTGTGGACGGCACCCGGGCGGGCTACAAAAAGAGTGGCAGGCAGCAGGTCGTGTTGACCCATCGAGTCGTTGAATTGACCGCGACCTTGTCGTCCCACTAGACAAATTTCGAAGTAAGTATGCCGATGAGGCAAGTTGTCGGGAAGGTGCTCGTCGTAAGCCCACTGCAGTAGCTCTACGCGACCTCCTCCGATGTTGAGGCGATTCGGACTGCTATTAAGCCGGTCTAGCCAATCCATAGACAGCTAATTACGATTCAAGTCTCCTGAAGTTGATGACTTTGCACTATCAGGGTCGGTAAGCGGAATGGGGTAATTGTCCGTCGGAGGCTGAGTTGCATCGTCCGGAGGAGTATCTTCTGTACTCCTGTGCTTCCGTCTTCGCTTTTTGGGCTTGATTGGGTCGTCTGGGCGAGGTACAAACGTCGATCTTGCGAACATTGAAGTTGCGGGATCAAGCGTTCCCACTAAGATAATTGCGTGAGGTACGGGTCTCGAAGGAATTGAATTTGTACTGTGACCACTTGCCTTGACGTCCTCACCATAAACCAGCGAAGTGGAAAAGCCTGAATCGAGCAAAACCGCCTCTTGAACTCCAGCAGCAGCTGCTGCTTCCGCGACCTTTGCTGACGAAGCTGATTCCGTACACGCACCAAGCACGATGTGCCCTTCCGCATCTATGCCTAGGAATGCACGGCGGCGTGGGTCTTGAATGTCCTTCGATCCGAAGGTATTCATTTCGTCTCTAGTCCGCGCCACTCCACCGTGAACGAGCCAGACTCCCGCCAGAAAAGTATCTGTGTAGTCGGGCATGAAATTCTTGAATGCATCTTCAGAATTGGATGTTTCGGGTTGGAACGCGACAATTGCGAATTCCTTGGGGCTCCAGACAACAACAGGACGATTACGAAGCTTGCCCCATATTTCAGGAAATCGGTCTGGATAGAAATTCGGAGTATCGTGTGTTCGACACGGTCCAACCATCTGATTGTCACTGCTTGCAATAGCAGCCATGGCAAAGAATCCGCCGTTAATTCCAGCAACCGCACCTGGAGTTCGATGAATGAAATCGAGAACGCCTTCACGAGTTGAGGAAAGCATGGACTCTGGAATTCCGCCAATAATCAGAGACAGCTTGGTTTTGGCAAATTCACCTTCGCGATAGGTTACCGGTGCATCCTTTAGTGCTCCCCTGAACACCCCAAGCGCTCCGCCGTTGACGGACTTCTCTCGGTCGTCCCAGGCAGTCTCCAATTTAGATTGTATATATCTGCCGACGCACATGATGGTTGGTGACTCTTCTGCAGGCTGGTTGTCCATGCTGAATGCCATCGTATATCCGGCAGCCGAAGCATTACCTTGAACCATCTTGTCGTTCTTGCCATCCGGGTAACACAGATAGTTCATTGGTTTACCGAGCTGCTTTTCCAATATGGCTTTGGAGTCCCGGAACTCCTTTAGTTGATCATCAGGCGCAAGGGTTGTAATGTCGTCGGGATGGCTAACCGTGTGACTACCAATGGTGATCAGTGGATTCTTGACAAGTTCCTTTAAGGTCGGCCAATCCATCTTAGGGTGTCGACCCTTCTTGTCTCCTACGAACTTGGTGTGCACGAACATGGCGGCGGGATACTTGTACTTTTCAAGGATTGGAAGGGCTATATCGTAAAAACCTTGATAGTTGTCGTCAAACGTAATGACGATCGCCTTATCCGGCACCGCTTCGCCTGTGGTGAGGTGCCTGTAGAGTTGATCCAAGGCGATGGGCGTTGCGCCTTGGTCCTGAATCCACTTCATTTGGTCTTCGAACTCTCGTCGCGTAACGTCAAAGTAGACGTCCTTCCGGCTTGCGACCACGTCGTGGTACATCAAGACTGGGGTCCTTTGCCCCTGCGCCTTCATGGAAATCTCAGTGTAGGGCGCGGACGCAACTTCGCTAACTGAAATTTCTCGATTAGGCTCGCCCTTAGACGATGACTTCTTGGTCCCACTAGAGTTACAGGATATAACCGCCCATCCTGTTACGATGAGCGTGAGAGCAATAGCTGATCGAAAGGTTAACGTCTTCATACGGGTAGCGCAAGCGCCCGATTAGTTTGACGTCCTTAATGCTCGATTCGCGTCACTGACCAACAAAAAGACCCGAACCGGCAAAGTTGTACCGGTTCGGGTCATGTGTGAACTACTTTGTGCGGTCGAGTCGGAGGTCGCGATCTAGGCGCACTCCAAACGTTGTGCCTTTAGGAAGTACCACATCTTGAGGTTTCTTTTGGCTCTTGTCGATCTGGCCAGCAATCGCACCAAGAATTCCACCAATGATCGCGTCTTCAAGTGGGCGCTTGGAACCAAGCCCCAAGATCAGGCCAGCTCCAGCTCCAATTCCCGCGAAGACGTTGGTCTGATCTTTACCGCCTTTGGCGATGAAGTTTCCGTTGCTGTCTTGCGAAACCGATTTGCTATCCAAGCCGCTCAATGAAGCTTCTATTGGCCAAGACTGTCCGTCACGAGTGACCACTTTGTCGAATGCCACTTCGAGTGCCGCTGGCTCATTGCCATTTTTTCGATGCACGGAAACGACGTGACCGACAATTCGACTGTCCCGAGGGAATCGCGAATAGTCTCCACGGACCGAGTCAATATTGGCCGAGAAGGTGTCGCCCCTGCGAGATGAGTCCGACGAGAGTTCTGTATTGAGGCGAACTGGAATAACGGTGCCTTCACGCCATAGCCGCTCTGAATCAACATTGATCTTCTGTGCTCTACCGTCGTTCCCATTGGACTGGATGGATCCAGAACCATCATTTGTCTCGATGGAAACCAATTGCTTCGCTTCGTTCCATCCCACCTGCGCACCTAACGACTCACTAACGAATCGGATAGGGACCATTGTGCTGCCATCAATGATCAGCGGCGGCACGTCAAGATTTACCTTTTGTCCGTCAACTCTGGCGACTTTAGATCCAATCGTCAGTCGGATCTTCTTTGCGCCCTTGGTAGCTACTACCGACTGGCTATCTTGGTTCCAACGAACACTTGCGCCCATCTGTTCGAAAATTCCGCGCATCGGAACCAACACTCTTCCCTTCACAAACTGGGGTTGACCTTCGTTGAATTGGAGGGGTTGATCGTTTACCGTTACACGGATTTCTTGTGCGCCAGCGATAGCCGCAGCGAATACGATCGATGCTAATGCAACGCTTTTTGTGATTTTGATATTCATTTTTTCCTCTTCTTTGACCTCAAAGTCCGGATTCGATTAGCGTAACCGAATCGTAATGGCGTGATTTAGGCGCACGCCAATTTGGGTTCCCCTTTGGAGGCGCATGTTCGGTTGCCATGTTCGGTCGAGATCCATAGTGGATCTCCAAATTCCGCGATCGTCCTTGCGCCCATATCGAGAGTCGAGTTCTATAGGAGAACCGCCTAGTTGGATCGTCCTGCCATTCGGAAGCTGCAATTTGTCAAACACTAATTCAAACGTTCCAAAATCGTCGTCTCGATGCATATTTGCGGAGACAACTCGACCCAAAATCAAAGTTCCTCGTGGGATTCCACCGTATCTTGTGTCAGGGACGTCAACTGTAGCTGAGAACCTGGTTCCTGAGCGAAGTCGGTTGGGAACTAGGGCTTGATTTAGTACAACTGGAATGATTGTGCCGGCGGGCAGGAGTCCATCCTGTTGAGAATCTCCCTGCTGCCGATCTTGCCGATCTTGCCGGTCTCTGTTATTGTTGTTGTTGTTATTGTTACGCTCTTGGTCCGAATAACGGCCACTTCCAGAAGTCATGATTGAAACGAGCTGAGAGCTTTCGTTCCATCCAACTTGAGCACCGAGCGACTCACTCAAAAAGCGAATAGGTACCAGTGTGCTGCCTTCAACAATCATTGCGGGCACATCAAGGTGAACTGTACGGCCATCCACGCTGGCGTCTCGTGAACCGATCTTTAGACGAATAACTCGACCGTCTTTCTCGGCACGGATCGATTGGTTGGCTTGATTCCATCGAACATTTGCACCCATCTGCTCGAAGACCCCACGCATGGGGACGAGAACTCGTCCATGAATGAACTGGGGTTGGGCCTCCGGGAAGTCCACAGGCGCGTCATTAATGGTCACTGAAATCTGTTGTGCGCTGCTAAATGCTGCAAGGCAAGCTAACACTCCCAGACTTGCGATTTTCTTTGTATTCATTTTCAATTAAACTTCCTCATGAGCCGGACTATTCCCTCATTGCCTAAGTCCGACGCGTTTTCACGTACGACGACGGAGTGGAAGGATATGTTCGGACTGAAAGCTATTGTTTGGAAATACCTAGGACCTAACCACCACCGTGCTTCTTAAGAGCGGGTTGACGATCTCTGGAAATGAATCGACCATCATCCGAAGTGATCGAGACGGAATGATGAACTTGATCCCATTCGGTCTTGCATCCAAGTGCGGTCGAGATGAATCTCAGAGGGATGAGGACATTTCCGTGAATCAAAAGGGCCCGAGCACTCATATTCACGGCTCGATTGTCGACCATAGCTGATTTACCCAGCACCCTCATCTCAATAACGTGACTGCCTTCGTTGATCGTCAAGCGGTGCTGTGGCTGATCCCAAACCACTTCAGCTCCCATTTTCTCGAAGACTCCCCGAAGCGGTACATAGAAAGTTCCACTAATGACTTGAGGTTGCATTCCCTCGAAGACGACCTTTTCGCCATCCAAAAGAACGGAAGTTTGTTGGCCAAATGACAATGCTGTGAGGCAGGCCGCAGGAATGAATACCGCTTGCCTAAACGAAAAACGAATCATGCTGGTTGGACCTTGCAACTAGGCGAAATGATCCTTAACTAACAACAAGTCCAACCGCTTAGGCAAACATAATAGATAATGCCCAGTTTTGAGCTTCGATACTTCTCAAACGCCCTGCAGGTGGCCACTGCCGCAAACGTCATTTTGCCTAGTCCGGAAGTCAAGGGCCCGTTCCACGTGATGTTCCTGCTTCATGGCCTCTCTGACGACCACACGATTTGGTCCAGAAGGACGAGTATCGAACGCTATGTCGAGGGGTTGCCGTTAATTGTAGTTATGCCCGATGGGGGACGAGGGTTCTATTGCGATGCGCATGTTGGTTTTGCCTACGAGCAAGCAGTCGCGACGGAGCTTCCTGAGATTGTGGAAGGCTATTTCCCTACGAAATTACCGTGGTGCGCTACAGGTCTGTCAATGGGAGGCTACGGTGCAGCCAAGTTGGCCTTGAAATACCCCGATAGGTTCAGGTCTGGACACTCACACTCGGGTGCCTTGCTGTTCGGGCACGTAACGATGGAATTGGATCAGGATGAGGACACCATTCGCAGGGATGTCCAACCGGAATTTGCTCGGATATTAGGTCCGAACTCTGCAGGTGGTCCCAATGACTTGTGCGCCAGGGCAGCGGCACTGTCAGACAAGGCTCGGCCGTTTCTGAGGATTGACTGCGGTACCGAGGACTTCTTGCTTGAAGATAATCGAAAGTTCCATTCGCATCTAACGGACTTGGGATTCGATCATGAATATGACGAATTTCCAGGAAGCCACGAATGGGGATACTGGGACTGCCACGTTCAGGACGCGATTGCATTCCACCGTCGTAACTTAGGCTTCTAGCCCGTTAAATGCAAGATGGTTTTTGTGATGAGGGCTCGCCGATCGCGAGACCTCATCACTTTTGAAGACTACATTGTTACGGCTGTGCTCATGGAAGCGGCTTTGACTTCATCAGCAGTGACTTCACGATTCATTTTCTGCGACATATAGATGCCTTCTGAAATGAGCATCGTGTTCAGGGCAATCTCTGCAGTCGGGAGCAGCGGAACACGACCCAATAGTGCCGCGACCCAGTGGCTTTGCGAATTACCGTAGACGTCTCCGTCACCTTTCACACTGTTCCAGCGCGATCGTGCCGATCCGAGGTCAACGGTTGTCGCCATATCGAGGTCGCCCGAACCATGGAAGTAACCGAATGGATTGAGGCGAACGCCACCCTTAGAACCAACCAAGTAGGACCCTTCGAACGAATCCAAGTGAATGGCCCATGATTCGATGATGTCCATTGAGACGTCTCCACCAAATCTGACAAATCCCATTCCCAGTTCTTCAACATCGTAGCCAGAGGTTTCGAGTCGCTTTGCGTCGATCTCAACCTTCTGATAGGTTTTGCCTGTTACACGTTCTACCGTCGGGTTGCCCAACAGGTAAAGGATTTGCGAGATGTGGTAGACGCCCATGTCGTAAAGTGCGCCACCTGCCGAGTTCCTCTTTTGAACGAAACTGGGTGCCCCATATCCATCGACGTATGGGCGGCCTCTACGGCGAAATCCGGTTGACCTCGCATGATACACGTCGCCCAGCATCCCCTCGTCAATGAGTTCTTTGGCGGCACGGGTCTCGTTCGAATACAGGGTTGCGAGTTGGATGTGAAGGTTCTTGCCCAACTCTTTTGCCTTTTCAAGCATGGTGACCGCATCCGCATACGAACCGGCCATCGGCTTTTCGCAGTACACATGCTTACCTGCTTCAAGTGCAGCAACGGTTGCGGGCATGTGGAAATTGTTATGAAGGCAGACATCAATCGCGTCGATGTCATCTCGTTGAATCAGTTTTCGAAAGTCTGTTGTCGCAAATTCAGCCCCATATTCCTTTGCGGAGCTTTGGACTGCCTGCTCATTAATGTCGGCAAATCCGACCATTTTTACGTCTGAAATCTTTGCATAGGTGGCCATGTGCTGCTGTGCGATCTGTCCACAGCCGATAATGCCAACTCGAATAGGTCCCGTGCTCATCGGGCGGATGCTACCGCGTTTTAGCTCCCAAGGACAGGGTTTAGGGATAAGCAATTGAATTTAGTTACATGCAAAGGCATGGACAGGTTCGAATGCTATTCGCCGATACGAAGTTTCTTGACTACGTCATCGGGCATTGGAGGAGGAACCACCGAGATTGTCTTTGGATAATGACTGAGGTCCAGCTCTTCAAGGGCCGTATCAATGGACTGTAACTGCGCTCGAGCTTCGGCGAGTGCTTCCAAAAAGTCATGCGAACTCATTTCAGGACTTCGCCCAACAAGTCGGTATCCGATCATTTTCATTCGGAGCGTATCCAATGTCGTCATGAAGACCGCGCTCTGCGCTTCCGTACGTTGAACTCCTGCCATTACTCCGGCAAATTGAGCGCGATACTCGGCTATGTTCTTGTCGGCAAGCCTGTAGAGCTCAAGTGACTGAGCGTCCTTTGTTGGCGCCTTCCAAGAAGGTGGCTCGGAATAGAGTCCCTTCTCTGACAATTGAACTTCGTGAGCGATGATGTCTGCCCTACGGAGGGCTACGTAAAGGGCTTTTGCCACTCCACGAATCGTGGACGGCATTTCGCTGAGGTGCGCAATTTGGTCTTTACGCATCTTCTTCTGGACCTCCTCAAACCGAGTGAGGCGATCTTGACATCCGAGCCACAGAGAGTTAAACCGTTTATTGAGGAATCGCTTCTTGTCCGACTCCGTCCAAGCCATGACTGCCGAAACAAAAACCACTATGGTGGCACCAGGATAAACGATCAATCCAAAGGATGAGGAATTTGCAAGCAAAATGGCGACAATTGCCAAGGTACAGATTAGACGCCAGGGGGAAGCAAGTTCCTTAGCGAACAGTCGTATATCTTGTCGCCGGATGTCTTCCATTTAGGTGCCTACGAAAGTGAAGGCCGTTGCGTGGCAACAGCTAATGCCTGTTCCACAGAATATGCAATCTGCAGAAGTTTTTCATCCTGTAACGGTGCGCACATCAACTGAAGACCTACTGGCAAGCCATCTGTGAAACCACAGTTGATGGAAATGCCTGGCATTCCAGCAAGGTTTGCTGGAATGGTGCAGAAATCAAGAAGCTTTAGGGCCATGGGATCTTGTTTGAGTTCGCCTAGCTTGAAAGCGGGAATCGGACTTGTTGGCGATAGAACCACGTCGAACTCAGCGAACGTTTTGGTGAATTCATCCTGCATCATGGCTCGGACTTGTTGTGCCTTTAAGTAGAAGGCATCGTAGTATCCGGCAGAGAGCGCGTAGGTTCCGATCATGATTCGACTTTTTACTTCGTGACCAAACCCTTCCGCTCGTGTCCTCTCGACCATGCCGATATGCCCTTGACCCTCTAGCCTCTTGCCAAAGCGAACACCATCAAAACGAGCCAAATTGCTGCTTGCTTCTGCGGGAGCGATGATGTAGTAAGTCGTCACCCCTAATTCGAGAGTTGGAAGCGAGATTTCCGTGAAGTCGACGCCCTCTTTCTTAAGCGTCTCAATCGCTTGGTGGATCAGTGACTGTACACCTGGATGGGTGGCACCTCCAAAGAGCTCTTTGGGCAGAGCCACTTTAATACCTCTTAGCGAACCGGACTTCAAATTGCTCGATGAAATCGGCGGAGTTAAAAGCGAAGTACTGTCCAGCGGGTCGTTGCCGGAGATCACCTCAGCAATGAGCGCCGCATCTTCCACGGTTCTTGCGAAAGGCCCAATCTGATCCAAGCTGGATCCAAATGCGATAAGGCCATACCTAGAACAACGACCGTAGCTAGGTTTGAACCCAACTACTCCACAAAGTGCGGCAGGCTGACGGATGGAGCCGCCCGTATCGGAACCGAGTGATAGAGGAGTGAATTCGGCGGCAACTGCTGCTGCTGAACCACCCGAACTTCCGCCCGGAGACCGGTCTAGATCCCATGGATTCCGGGTGATCTGGAAAGCAGAATTTTCTGTCGACGTCCCCATTGCGAATTCGTCAAGGTTCGTCTTTCCGAGGATCGTCATACCAGCAGACTTGAGCTTTGAAACGACCGTCGCATCGAAGGGTGGAACGTATCCCTTTAGAATCAGCGATGCACAAGTCGTTTCGAGCCCGTCTGTGGACATATTGTCCTTCACAGCTACGGGAACACCGGCTAAAGGAAGATGTTCACCCGATTCGATCCTCTTTTGCGCAGACTCAGCGCTAGCCAATGATCCTTCACGATCAACTGTCAGGAACGATCCTATTTTTGGGTCGAGTTGTTCAATGCGCGAAAGAAAAGCCTCCGCAACTTCGCGACAAGAGACCTGTTTAGTGGCGACAAGCCGACTTATCTCAACTGCCGTAAGTTGGGTCAGCATGGGATGATCAATCCTCGATGATCATTGGCACGACAAAAAGTCCTGCGCGGGTAAGTGGCGCATTCGCGAGAGTACGGTTTCGCGCAAGCGTTGTACCGGGCAGGTCTTCCGACCAGACATTTTGGATGGCCACGGCGTGCGATCTCGGTTCGATACCTGAGCCTTCGATAACCTGAATATCCTCAAAATGTCCGAGGAGAGCATTGAGCTCACCCTGAAGGGAAAGGATTTCCGTCTCGTCAAGAGCCAGGCGCGCCAACCGCGCGACGTGCCGAACCTCATCGAGGGAAATCGACATGGAGAAAGTTTAGCACAGTGATCATAATTCGTACCGAAGGCAATTCATGTACAAACCCAGCTTCATCGTGGTGACCTCAGTGTTGGTTGTACTTGCACTACTTGCTTTCGCGCGCCAAATGCTTGTGGGCTTGCTTCCTCCCGCAACCACCAATCGTCTGGAAGGCTCGCCGCAGCATTTTCTTGCAATGGCGGCCCACTATCCAATCAATTGGCAAGATGCAACTACTCCGACGTTTCAAGCCGCCCGCCAGGTGGGCAAACCAGTACTTCTCGTTGTAGGCATTTTCGGTGGACGCCTAACCCAGGATCTGGACACTGCGCTTTTTGGTGACCCTGATACAGCCCAATTTGTGTCCCAAAACTTTGTCTGCATAAGGGTTGACGGTTATGAGCATCCTGAATGGCTTTGCTCGATGTTGCCCGTGTCACGGTTGAGGACCGGAATTTTCCCTGGGTATCAGGTGTGGGTCTTGGACCCAGACGGGCACGTAATCACCTATGTCGTTAAGTCGACAACTCCTGCTCAAGTCGATAATCGGACCCTCTTTGGAGAAATTGTCCAGGCATGCAAGAGCTTCGCTGACCTTAAGCATGCGGGTGTCGGCATCCAAAAGGCGAGGGATTTACAGCAAAACGACCTAGACCTGATCCGACGGCAAACGGGACAATCCGTACCTAGTTTTACTGCTTTCACGGCAAAGTTGTCTGAGCAATGCGACTTGACCTATGGTGGATTTCCTAAGGGTGATATCCAAGCCCTTTTTCCCAATGCATGGCGATTTCTAACTCTAACAGGAGATTCAAAGCTTTGGAAGGCCTCTCTAGACCCCATTCTGTTTTCCCCGGTTCTCGATATCCAGGAGGGTGGATTCTTCAGGCTAGCAAATGTTCTGAACTTAAGGCGAATTGAATTCGACAAGGCTTCACGCCCAAACGGCGAGATGATGTTGACTTTGGCCATGCAGGGCCAGATCGACGGGGATCGATTTTATCAGACGATCGCAGAAGGGACGTTCGATTGGCTCATTGCCGAGTCGAGTTCTACTGGACTCATTCCTGCGTGCCAGGAAGACGACGAAAACCGGCAAGGCCGAAGCCCGAGACTCAGTTTTCCGGCATGGAAGTTGCGGGAAACGCTTTCAAGCGACGACCAAGTTTGGGCCAGCGAGGAATTGGACCTTGACCCGTCCCGAAACCCTCAAATGATCCCATTTTTGAAGTCGCGGAACACCTTGCTCGATCTTACGCATCGTTACTCAACAATCCTAGGAAAACTGAGATCGACCACAACTCTAAAACCAAGATTGAGCGACGTCGGATATATGGATGTGAATGGGCACACGGTCGCTCGACTGATACAAACAGCACGTATCTTGGGTGACACCGAGAGAATGAACCACGTGATGCCACTTGTGAAACGTTTGGAGGGATTCAAGACAGCCAAAGGCCTAGTGCACTCGATTGCTGATCGATCTCAGAGACGCGGTTACTTGGGAGACTATCTTGCGTACGCCGATGCCAAGATGCAGGAATACCTAGTCTCAGGTTCACAGGATGCATTCCAGCAGGGTCTTACCGTTCTTAATTCTGCCGTCGAGCTCTTTCGAGGACGACGGGTAGGCGAATTCAATTTAGCTGCGTCTCCAAACGAAATGGGTGGATTCGCAAGTCTTTGTTCACCAGACCTCGGCGACGACTTGGGAGAGTCGACTTCGGCGCAAATGATTCGTCTTCTGCTCTCCTATGGTCGCCTACTGCAAAATACGGTGGCAGGCAAGAAGTACCTCGAATTAGCGCAAAAGTCCGTGAGCCTTTTATCCGATTTGGCGAGCGTGGGCGGTTCCACTACGGGTGGTTTCTTCTGTGCCGCCGCTGACGCACTGGATGGAATGTATGCGATCGCGGTTGGACCCAGGGCAACGGACTTTGCAAACATATTGTGTCGGAGGGTTCCGTCAAGGTTTATTGCTCCGGCTTTAGGTGGATTGCGGACCGACATCCAGAGGCTTGGACCCGGTATCTACATCGTTGGCTCCACCGTAGACGGACCCTATTCGGTCGAGCAAGCTGCCCAACGTTTACCAATGACTTTGATAAGCCGCCGTGTCAGATGACACGCGTCGATCCAATGGGGCATAATATCCCCCGGAGAGGTCGCATAGTGGTCTAGTGCGCCGCACTCGAAATGCGGTGAGGCGCAAGTCTCCGAGAGTTCGAATCTCTCCCTCTCCGCCATTTCATTTGAACCTGCGCTTGCTGGCAGGTCATACTGCTCAGCCAGCAATTAGTTGCCGTACTCTTCTCGCACTACCGAGCCGAATGAATTCTTCTACGTTGCCCAGTCGCTATAGAAGGCGTAAATCTGGCCGTAATGGATTGCTCTAATAGCGGTTTCCGTATAGTCGGTCTTTGGCATTCCGTTGCCACGAAGAAACTGTCCGATTTCCCCAAGCGTCTTAAACTCGACTCCGTTCGGACAATGCTTCCTGATGAGTTGATCTATGCTGTTCATTCGAAGAAATCCTCATCAACTTCCACAATGTCCAAAGACTGCTTGATCTGAACTCCAACTCGATACTTCACCATCAAATCAACTAGTCGAATGCCGTCGATCAGGATGATACGAACCCGTGCGTCTCGCTCTGCATATTCGCGGGCCGCCGTGCTAAAACGTTTGCTGGGTCGGCGCATGAGTAGCGAGAAAGGTAGGTCACTGCGATTGCTCGCTGTGCTCCTTTCGGCAAGTCGTTCATTTCGGTAACGTCAACGAAATGATCCTCAATCCGCTGACCACTCTTGAAACTGCCCTGTTTGGCCTTGACTACAACTTGCTCGAAGTTCCGATAGTCGGTGTAATCGAGAACACGAGCCAATTCGCGACTCGGCCAGAACTCCTTGCCATCGGCGGCATGGCGATGGACAGCCCAGTGCATTTTATTTTTCACAAGGGCGAAGAAGGCTTTTGTGGCTGAAGCGGCTGTATTGTAGTCGAAGGCGATGGCGTAGAGGTCGGTCACCTTTTGATAGAATTTCCGCTCTGAAAGACGGATTTCTCGAATGGTTTCAAGCTGTCGGTCGAAATATTCCTCCGTGAACATGTGTCCCTTCTTGAGGCGATCTACATCCATAACCCAACCCCGAATGGTGTAGTCTTTGACGATCTGTCCAGCCCATTTTGGAACTGAACCGCGCGAGGATTGTTCACTTTGAACCCGACAGCGATGATGGCTTGGAGATTGTAATGCTTAGTGTTGTAGGTCTTGCCGTCGGTGGCAGTTATCCGGTAATTCCGGACAACTGACTCTTCTTCAAGTTCAGAGGACTCAAACAAATTCTTTAGGTGCTCGCTTATCGTGCGGACGTCAACCTCGTAAAGTGTGGCCATCAGTTTTTGGGTGAGCCAGATATTTTCGACTTCGTAGTGGACCTCGATGGCTTCAGGCTGATCACCCGTAGCGGCTAAAAAGGTGAGGTATTCCGCCGCCGATGAACGAGCGATAGAGGTGTCCTTGGTGATGAGCGGCACTTCGTCGCTCATACTCGACTCCCTTCTCGATCGGCAACGATGGCGTCAATTTGGGTTCGTAAGTCGCATTGCCTAGCAACGATTTGGGAAATCCTGGCACTGAGTTCAATAATGTCAATGACTTCGCTCGTGTCTTCCTTCTTGACATAGGGCGACATGGAAATGATGTAGTCGTTCTCCGCGATTTTGGCACTTGGGACGAACCGCGTGAAGTACCTCCAAACTCTCATGAGCAGACAAAGAATCGAGCACACGCTTCTGATGGCTTGTGGTCGGCGCCATAAGCTTTCTCCTTCTTGGCGAAATCCTTGCTCCACAGTTGTCAGGAGGTCTACTCTAATGCCGAAATACGTGTTTTGAGTGCCAAAACTGATTCGTCCATGCAATTGCGTTTAGAGGTCTTATGCCTCAAGTATCCCAGGAAAATCAAGAATGAAACGCATTTGGGACTACCTCACTAAGGTAGACATATGTCTAAATTGTCCCCTGGTGGATCATATCAAGAGGTAGCCATTTTAAAACGTTTGGACGGTAAGACATCTTGGAACGATTCTTGGCTAGGACTTGTAAGTTGCTTTATTGACCATTAGAGACCTTGGCTTCTGTCACTTGGTCGGTGCTGGCATCGAATCTTCCGTCAAGTTTCATGAAACAGATTTTGTGGCCTGATCCTGAACCCTAGGTGGTTCAAGATCGTATGATTAAGCAGGTATGGCGGAACGGCGATTTAGTGACCGGGATATCAATGCGATTATCAAGCGGGCGGGAGAACTGCAGCTTGGCGCTTCTTCTGATAAGTCAACGGGTGCTACGCTAGAGCAGATTCAGCAGGCTGCGGCGGAACTTGGAATTACGCCGGACATGGTCGCGAAAGCGGCCCAGGACGTTGACTCTGGATATGCAGCCGATGCCACTCTTTTGTTCCTTGGCGGGCCGATTCGGGCTGACTTCTCACGGGTTGCGAAAGGTGCCATTCTTGAACAAGACGTGCCGGGCATTCTGAAGGAAATTCGACGGGTAAGTGGTCGGGTGGGTTTCCCCAAATCGATCGGTAATGCCTTGGAGTGGCAAAGCAATCAACCGGACGGGCTTCATGTTGTGCTTACGCCAGAGAAGGATCACACCACCATCGATGTCCGCGCGGCATTTGGGGCTTGGACAGGCTTATGTATCGCGTTGCCAATGACCATGGCTTGTGCGCTTGGAGCATTTTGTCTTGGTGAAGGTGGACCTGTGGTTGGGGCAGCGGTAGGTCTGTCACTTCTCATTGGAAGTTTCCTACTTGGGCGTAGCCTGTATGCAGGCGTTAGCCAAAAAGCGCATGCTCAGGCCGCGAAGATCGCTGAATGCCTCGTCGAGTACGTCGAACGAGAAGCTAAGGATCGACCCCGGGTGGAGGTTGTAGTCACCTCCGAACCCAAGATCCATCAAACTATTATCGGTTAAAAGGCTACTGTTCCGAAAAAGCTCCTCTCAGGCGGATGTCGTCCGAAGAAGCCCCTATCATCACTTCAAATTTGCCCTTTTCAATCACGCGTTTCATGTGATCGTTCCAAATAGCCATTTGGTCCGGCTTCAACGTGAATTTCACCGACTTTGTCATACCAGGCGCGAGTGAAATCCGTTCAAATGCCTGTAAGGCTTTGATCGGACGAACGATGGATGATACAGATTGATGCAAGTAAAGCTGCGGAACCTCGTCTCCCGACACCTTGCCTGAATTCGTAACATCAAACGAAACGGTTACAGAATCCTTCTGTCCCGGCTTGTCTGTGCTGAGTCGCAAATTAGAATAGGTGAAAGTCGTATAGCTTAAGCCGAAGCCAAAGGGGAATTGAGGACGTCCGCTCAAGTCGACATAGTCATAACCTCGACCGGAGGGAGCAATGTTGTAGTACGTCGGGCACTGGCCCACGCTTAGGGGAAACGTCATAGGAAGCTTGCCGCCCGGATTGACATCTCCAAAGAGCACATCCGCAATTGCCGTCCCGCCCTCTTGCCCTGGGTACCAGGCATCAAGGATGGCGGGAACTCGGTCAACCCAATGTTGCATGGTTACAGGAGAACCCGCGATCAATAGGACAACGACTGGCTTTCCAGTTGCTGAAACCTGCTTGATTAACTCTTCCTGATTACCAGGCAGATCGAGAAATGCTCGATCCTGACCTTCGCCTTCAATGACGCCCGCTACGATGACCGTAACGTCCGACCGCTTGGCTAATTCGACGGCCTGCTTGATTTCAGGATTGGATTCGTTGGCCATTGCCCAACCGAGTTGAACACTTGCCTGACCCGTCTCCTCGAAATACTCCAGCTTGAATTCGACGGGGACTCCGGCTTCAAAGTGAAACTTTGCCAGGCTCGCCTTTGCGGGGTGAATGCTCCAATCATCAATCAGTTTTTGCCCATTTACCCACAGCCGCGCTCCGTCATCCGCTGTGACCGCCAGGGTGTAATCGCCCGTTTCACCCGCAACGAGTTTGCCTGTCCACCTAGCCGAGAAGTGGTCGTTCGGTACTTTGGCATCCGGAGAACCTTCTCCCCAATTAAAGGACAGCTGTTTATCTCCGCGGATGAGTGCTGGTTCTCCCCTGAGTGTTTGATTGCTGAAGTACTCCCCTTTGAGATCAAGGTAGGAAGGAGAAGGAATTGCAGGTAACCCAACGGAACCACCGAAGTCGCTTCCTTTTGCCCACTCGACCTTAACGTTGGAGCCCAATTTAGCCTTAATTCCGTCTACGACGGACACGGTAGGAATATTGAAGCCACTGTAACCGCCCAATGGGATTCCTTCTTGCGCAGTCGGCCCGAGAACGGCAATTGACCGTATGGTTCGGCTCAAAGGCAAGGTTGCGCCCTCATTCTTAAGCAGAGTCATGGCCTTCTGTGCTGCTTCTAGCGCGATCTTGCGGTGGCCTTCGGATTGAACGATCTGCTGGACATGCTCGGGGTCTGCCCAGGGCTGATCAAACATGCCTGTTTTGAACTTAATTCTAAGCACCCTGCGAACGGCCTCATCAACCGTTTTGGGCTTAATCAGCCCTTCTTTAACCGCATCATCGAGCCCCTTGCCCCAGATGTAGACTCCTGGCCATTCGGACTCCATGCCTGCGTTCAAAGCTGCTGCTGCGGTAGCTTTGGGTGAATCGGTATTGCGATGGGCGTCCATGATGCCCGACACCGCGCCATAGTCCGAAGCAACCCAACCTTTAAATCCGTACTCGCCACGAAGAATATCGGTTAACAGCCAATGGTTCGCAGATGCTGCAATGCCGTTGACCGAGTTGTACGAGGACATGATCGTGCTGGCACCGGCTTCCTTGATGACGGCTTCAAACGGAGGCAGATAGATTTCACGAAGCTGGCGCTCGGATATGTCGATCGAGTGACTGTCGCGCCCACCGTCTCCCGCGTTTTCGATATAGTGCTTGGGAGTCGTTGCCACTCCATGAGACTCGAATGCTTTAACAAATGCGACGCCCATCCGGGAACTGAGGAGCGGGTCTTCGCCATAGGTCTCTTCCACTCGACCCCAACGGGCATCGCGAATGACGTTGATTACTGGGGATAAAACGTGTCGAACGCCTCTCGCTCTTGCCTCCTCAGCGATCGCGGTCGCAACCTTGCCAACCATGGTTGGATCCCAGGTTGAGGCCATCGCAATGGACTGAGGAAAACTGGTCGTACCATTCCCGATCAGGCCGTGGAGCGCCTCGTCATGAATCACAAGCGGAATGCCTAAGCGGCTCTTAGCGGCGCGTTTCTGGATCGCGTTGGTGCGGTTAGCCGCATCGAGACTGGATAGGGGGCGAAGGATGTCGAGCGTTTCGCCGTAACCAACGGTATCGATGGCTGGATCCCATAGATTGCCGTCGCATCGGAGCTGGTTGAGCTTTTCGGTGAGGGTCATGCGCTTGAGGAGATCCTCTATGCGCATTTCAATGGGAAGTTTGGAGTTTTTGTAGGGCAGGTCCGAAGCCTGCAAGAGGGTGGCGGCGGCCAAGAGAGTGACCGAAGAAAGACAGATTTTTAGTCCAAGCATAACGACCCCGAAGACAGTCGAATGCTACCGCAAGCAACTGTTATTGGATCGGACAGGAACTTAAAGTCAGTGACTTTCCAGCCATAGCTTGATCGCTATTTCAATTCCGCAACCACCTTGTCGGCGAGTGAAAGGATATCCGCCTCAGTTGCCTTAGCGGCCAAGGCATAGAAACGCCGGTGCTTATCTTGCCATGCAACCACTGAAACCGATCCACTGGAAGTTACATAGAATCCGCAGTTCTTCCCTTTTGATTGCCGCATGTCTTTAAAGAACGTCGAAGCATGATCGAGTCGATACAACAGGAACTGAGATCGTCCGAACTGGAACTGCATGACGATTGCTTTGACGCCACCCAAAGTTGCACTAGATGACTTGACGAGCTTTCCTCCTACTTGACGGAGGTCTGGAACGGTCAGCGGAATATTGAGGTCCTTAGCAAGCGATTTGAGGTCCCTGTTATTCCGTATGCCTTTTTCAAGTACCGCTGTCGCTGGCCAAACCATCTCCGTTTTTGGAGATGCTTCTTTCCGCCCAACCATGAAAATCCACAATAGACCCATGAGCACCAGGGAGAAGACGAAGGCCCCTATTCTCATCCAAAGTGCAGCGTGATCGTCGACCAGATTTGCTTGCAGAATTTCGCGACGGATCGCCTCATCATCATTTCCAAGTTGCGGATCGGACATCTTTCGCCAAAAGTATGGCTTCCGAATTATCGGTACAGCAGAAGTTTCGGATATTTCCACCAACTTTGACAACTTACTGCTTGCTACCGTCAGTATTACGAGCATGACCTTTGCGATCAAGCTCCATGGAAGTCTGTTTCCTTCCGTTGCTATTGCCACCTGCATTCTTGCTTCGTCTTGTTTGGCAGCCCAATCCGATCAACCCATTGCAGAAACAAGTTTTGAAATTGTGGGAGGCAGAATTTATGTAGACGCAGAGGTGAATGGGCATAAGACAAAGGCTATTTTGGACAGCGGAGCTGGAGCGACCGTCATTGACCTTGAAGCAGCGAACCGGTGGTCCTTGCCATCTCAGGGCAACCTTAACGCAGAGGGAGGAGGCGGTGCCGTTGTGCACGGGAAATTTGTGCAAGGTGCTTCGATCAAGTTCGCGGGAATTCAGGAGCCAGTATCGATTGCTCTGCCCCTTAGTAGCATGAACCCCATGGAAGGGCGTGCGGTAGAAACCGTGGTCGGATTCCACTTTTGGGATACTCACATAGTTGAGGTCAACTACCAAACTCGCCGGTTGCGAGTCTTCGAAAGAAATTCCAGCTTTAAGCCTTCGGGCACGCCTGTCCCGATCCGAATTGTGAGTTCATTGTGCCAATTGAAGGCTGAACTGAATATTGGCGATAAGCAGTTTAGGGTCGACAGCCTGGTTGACACGGGCGCTTCGGCAAGCGCACTAACTACAAAATTCCTCAAACAGCATCCGCTAAAGGTAAGTGCTACTCCTCTCACCGACCTTGGCGCTGGCATTGGAGGAACATCCAGGGGCCGAACTTTTCGACCTGACCAAGTAGTTCTCGCGGGCCGCCATTTGTCAAGGCCGGTTGTGGCATTAACTGAGTCGGGTGGGGGAGTGGTGGGTGAGCACTCTTCGTTTGACTTCTTACTCGGCGCCGATATCTTACGTCGATTCACTGTTACGTTTGATTACGCGCATCACCAGATCTATTTCCTTCCAAACAGTGATGTAATGAATCCATTCGAAGCGGATAAAACGGGACTTCGGATTTTTGCCGAGGGTAGTGGATTGCATACCTATCGTGTAAAGGGAGTCTTGCCAGGTTCTGCTGGCGAAGCGGCCCAGATCAAGGTCGACGATGTTATCGAAGCCGTCGACGGCGTGTTGACGAACTCATTCAGTCTCCAGGAACTACGAGATAAGTTTCGCGCTCCTGTCCCTAAGGTGTGGACCCTTGACATTCGTCGGGGGTCCGATCACCTGAGCATAAAAATACAAGGAAAGGCTGTGATTTGAATGCTTTACCTAAGCTTGGGCGGCACGGCCGCTCGAGACTTGTTCGTGATCAATCCCATTTCCTTCTTGGAGACCAAGAGGAACGCAGCGACTTGCGCTTCTGACTTTACTTCTAAATTATCTTTGATGGTTGCTGACTTCTTAAATGCCTCTTCCATCCGTTGCTCTACTTTTCCTGATCGAACTAGGAGGTTCTTGACGAGTAGGTTACCGGCGGGTGCCATTGGATCTTGATTGAGGATATCTGGCAGTTCTGGATAGGAGGAACGCCAGATGGGTGATTGGTAGGGGACAGCATTGAGGTTAGTAAGCATTGTCGGACGGGATTTTGCTGCCCAACCCAAACCTCTCGCATCACAGTCAAAAGCAAGATCGCAGTCGACAAGTACATTGTGCTCTATGATGTTTTCTCGACCTCCACCGATGAGGAAGCCCCAATGGCATCGTTCAATGAGATTGCCGATCATTTTGATCCCTGAGCCTTGATCGTCAACATAGATAGCTGGCTCCCACTTCCGTTGACCGACATTATCGTGAAACCAGTTGTTCTGAATGGCGGTTCCGCGGGCTGTCCAGTCGCGCCCGCAATAAACAACTCCTCCATCTCCCGTTAGGGCGACCGTGCGATAAAACTCGTTGTTCTCAATCACATGGTTATTTCCACCGTAGATGATCGCGGAGTGAGGAGCATCGTGCATGGCGGTGTGCCGAACGATGTTTCCAACACCTGCGATAAGTACCGCAGGGCGGTAGGTTTGTGAGCGACGCTGGAATTCTCCGATGTCGCAATTCGACACAAAGTTCTGGGCCGCTTCCAAGGTGCTCCGATTTCCACCAGACAAGGAAACTCCACCCTCACCAGTTCGTGTAATGTCGCAAGCCAGCAAGCCGGATTTGTGTCCGCCCTCAACAACGGCCGCCCGCGCGCCAATCGAATCGAATCGGCAGCTTTCAAACACCGTTGATTCACAGTTCTTGACGGAAATTCCGTCACCTCGCGATATCGCAAGGGTAAGCCCCTTGAACGACAAGCTCGAAGCGCCTTCAACAGAGATCATGGGTTGCTTTAGGATGGATATCTGAAACGAAGTCTGGCCCCCTTCGCTCTTTGAAGGAATAAAGTAGAGACGAACTGCCGCTCGATCGATGAAGTACTCACCTGGTTGGTCGAGTTCTTCCACCAAGTTTTCGGCAAAGAACGGCGATCCTTTAGCCACTCCATAAACATGAGGTTTCGCGAGAGTTATCGTTCCTGTAGATGCGTCTACTTTCTTGACCGCGATGCTCTCATCGGCCCAGTCAAAGTTCCAGTAGCCATAGAGCCAAAGGTCGGAGGCACCTCCCCACAGTTTCGCTCTATCTCCCGCATCAAACACGGGCATTCGTTTGGGTTTGTCTCGATCGTATTCGCCATTGCCAGGCTCGGTCACTGTGCCCACCTTTACATAGCCGGTGTTTGGCCAGCGTGCCAAAACTCCAGGACGAAAATTCTGGAACAACTCTTCTGGGGCAGGAGCTGGTGCGCTCGAGAATCCTCGTCCCGTAACCGCGTCCAAATTTGATATTCCCAGTTGCTTTAAGTCAACTTCCATGATCTGAGTTCGCGCCGAAACGTCGACGACTCGATCCAGAATTTCCTTGTTCGTGCAACGCTTGATTAGGGAAGGTGGAATATCTAGACCGCCCATGAACAAAGGGTGAGCCTTGGGTAGGGCTGAAACCATAAGCCCATTGTCCTTCTGATCAAACAAGACGCCTTCTCGTAGCGTGTAAGTGCCGTTCCGAATCCAAATTCGATGCGCTCCGAGCACCCTTGCGCGATCACGAGCACCTGCAAGCGATGCTACTGGCTTGGCAGCCGTTCCCAAATTCATGTCTGAGCCTGTTGGGTGGACAAACACCTCTTTTTGTGGACCAAAGCCTGCGAGCAGGACAAGCGAAAGGTGAGCGAGCATATGTGGACCTTACCACTAGCATGTAATCGATCGACATCCAAACAGCCAAAAAGGACGACTCAAAAGAGTGAAACCCAGTTGTGGCGCTCTCCACCAAGAAACACACAAAGCACCTAGTTCCATGCCTCGCTAAAGCGAATATGGAAACGTATTTAATTGCAGGTCGCTGACGTTGCATAGAGCATTTCATAGAAATCTAACGCCATTTCGATGGAACCGTCTAAAGTGAAGCTTATGGGTCTTCGCATCACTGTCGCGTCGGTTGTGGGTACGGCCCTTTTGGTTGGGGGGATTTTCTGGCAAGGAAGTGTGCCTACGGCGAGCTTGAGGACGCCCATGGACTTTGGAGCCGTCGGAAATGGGATTGCCGATGATACGGTAGCACTCCAGAAAGCGATTGATGCAACGCAAAATGGGGGAGCCCTCTATTTTCCTGGCGGTCACAAATACTTAGTTCGAAGTCTGCATGCGACTGGTGAAGTCCATTGGATCGGACCGGGTGGTAGTTGGCTCAACGACCGTGCAGCTGATGGCGCCGTAATCATTCAGGGCGACCATGCAAATGAGGACCTGCTCACTCTCACAAACGCTGCCTACTCAAACATAAGTGGCATCGCACTCGATGGCAACAAGCTCAATCAAGCACAAGCACTGAATGGTATTCGGTTGATCAACTGTGAATTCACTCGTTTCGACAACATCTATGTGACGTCATGCAGTGGCCACGGCATTCTCCTAGACAATACGAATACGATTCAAACATCTGATGAGATCGACTTCGTGGACTGCTATTCCGTTTTGAATGCCCTTGATGGCCTTCACTTCGACTTTAAGTTTCCTGGCGGAATTTTTGCCCCTGGCGACTGCGAAGTGATAGGGGGGCATTACGACTTTAACACTGGCGCTGGAATTTACCTGCACGTTTCGGCATATACGTCGATTAATGGGGCAAACATTCTCTCAAATGGTGGTGCCGGAATTGAGGCTATTTATTGTACGGGCCTCAATATCGATGGGAACATGGTGCGAAACAACAAGAAGCAGGGAATTGTACTGGGTGGCGGACCAACCTTTACCAATTGTACGAACTGCTTAATCAGTGGAAATCAAGTTCATCTGAATTCGCGCGAAGGAGCGGGACTCTTTGCAAACATCGACGTCGGATTTGGTACAGCAAACACCCGAATTATAGGTAACTACGCTGGAGACGTAAACGCAAGCACAAAGGATCCCATCCAGTCCAGCTACGGAATCTGGCTTCATGACGGCGTAAAGAACAACCTTGTAGTGGGCAACACCTGCCCCAAAGCAGACAATCTCAAGGGCAGTTTTCGGTCCGAGAAGGACGTATCCTTCACCTCCTTAGCAAACACTGGATTCGACGATATTCGAACTGAAGTCATTGGCGGGAGCATGCAGGCTTTCACTGCGAAAGGTTCAGTCATTGGAACCGTACAGCCTTCAACTGCAGAAACGATTTGGGTTAGCATCTCTGGCTCAAAAGGAGGCTCGCTTAATCTTCCGCCGCTGAGCAACCTTAGGGTGGGACAAAACATCGTCATCAAAGACTCGTCCGGTGGGGCAGGACCCAAGTCGATAGTTGTGAATGGGAACGGTCAGCTGATCGATGGGAGTGCTTCGGCAACACTGTCAACCCCATACGGCATATTGCGGATGAAGTTCGACGGCAAAGCCTTTCTGAAGTGGTAATCCATCGAATCTTGCGATGATTTTCTTGGGTTCTTAGCAAGTTATCGGAGTTGGTGTAAAGTTGGCTTCATGGCGAAACTCTGGAAAACTGCAACCCTGTTTGCCATGGTGGTATTTGCTTCAGGGTGCCAACCCGACGTGGAAGATCCTAGCAGTTTCACTCATTCAAGACCCGTTGTTCTTTCGAAGGATCCCAGGAAGCGAGAGAAACAGGAAGATTCCCCTGAGCTGCAGGCATTAGTAGCCCAAGAAGAAGAGGAAGCTGCCCTTAAATTGGAGCCACCTTTTGGTGCGACGGCTGAGTGTAAAGATGGAACCTATTGGTACGCTAAGGAAAAGGCAGGAGCCTGCCTTGACCATCGAGGCATCTCGAAGTGGCTCGGAGTTCTACCTGGGAAATAGCATGGGAAAGGCCAAAACCAAGTAAGTTTGGAAATAGACTTGGGATGTGATTTCTTCGTGGATTCTTCTCAGAGGATGGTTTCTCATTGGAATCCAATCCTTCGGTGGCGGATCAACGACGCTCTTACTCATCCGTAGGTTCATGGTCGAACGCACTAAGTGCATCAGTGAGGACCAATTTACCAGGGACTGGGCCCTGTGCCAGATGGCACCAGGCATCAACCTAATGGCGTTCGCAATCCTACTTGGCAAACAGGCGGCTGGATTCCGTGGCGTACTTGCTTGTATTGTTGGGTTGCTCTTTCCGAGTATCTTGCTCACGGTCGCCTTAACCGCTGCCTATGTAGCGATTAGGGATTATCCAGCAGTTCAGTTTGCCCTAAAGGGAATTCTGCCTGGAACCGTTGGATTAGGCTTATTAACCGCGTTTCAGATGGGAAGGAAACCCGTTGAAGATGCAAACAAATCTGGGAAATGGGAGCTAACTTTTGCAGTTTTCCTGCTGGTTAGCAGCGCATTACTTCTATACCAAGGCTCGCTTTCAGTTACCGCCGTTCTGATAGCAGCAAGTGTGGTCGGTGCCATTGAGGGAACCGTAAGGTCGCGGATGAATCGCAAGGCAGAGGCATGACTCCCTTCACCCTCTTCTTATACATGCTTCGCGCATCTCTGCTTTCCACGGGTGGGTTTGGTAACGTATCCAGTCTGCATTCTGACTTCGTTCCACGTGGATGGGCTACCGATTCCAAATTCGTCGAAGCCTTGACCGTCGGCCAATTGTCCCCTGGACCTAATGGATTGTGGGTGGTTAGCCTTGGCTATCTCATGTTAGGACCATGGGGCGCGTTTGCAGCAACCATAGCTATTCTGCTTCCTCCATGCCTCATCATTGGCGTTGAAAAGCTGTATAGCAAAGTACAACACCACCCTGCGGTTGAGGGCTGCGTTCGGGGATTGATGCTCGCAGTTATAGGAACTGTGGTTGCAGTTCTGACCAAGTTATTGACTGCCGGTGGCGTCGATTTAGCCAAGATCCTATTGACCATTCTCGCCTTCGGCTTGGGTTGGTTCCCCAAAATTCCGGTGGTGGCAATTATTGCCCTTTGTGGCACCGTCGGCTACTTGGTCCGTTAGAGAACCTGGGGATTAACGGGATTCCTGACCCGATCGTGAATCAGAAAATCGATCAAACTCTCGGCTGCATATCGGGCCATGGCATCCCGGGTTTCTTGAGTAGCAGATCCAATATGCGGTGCCAGTACGACGTTGTCCATCTGCATTAGGGCTGAATCCAGCTCAAGTGGTTCATTCTCAAATACATCCAAACCAGCAGCATGGATCGTATTGTTGGCGAGAGCTTGGATGAGAGCATCTTGATCGACAACTGCGCCTCGTGCAATGTTGATCAGGATTGAACTGCTTTTCATGAGGCCGAGTTCGCGGGTACCGATAAGGTGCCTCGTTTCAGCGCTCAGGGGGACAACGAGACACACAAAGTCAGATTCGGACAGCAACTCGTCCAGGGCGCATCTTCGCGCTCCGAGCTTCGAATCTGCTTCAGGCTTGGGGGTCCTGGACGTATACAGAACTCGCATATTGCAGCCCAATGCTCCTCGACGTGCAATTGCAAATCCTATTCGGCCCATTCCAACTATGCCGAGTGTCTTGCCATGGATATCCAACCCGAACCAGTCTTTAGCAACAGCCTTCCCCCATTCGCCATGCCTCACCTTACGATCGAGCTCTGCGATTCGACGAGCCGTTGCCATTAACAGAGCGAATCCAAGATCGGCGGTCGTTTCAGTGAGTGGGTCGAACAAATTCATCAATAAGATTCGTCGTTCGGAGAGCCAAGGAACATCGAAAGCATCAAAGCCCGTTGAAATCGTCGCAATGGCTTTCAAGTTTGCCGAACGCGAGAGGTCTTGAGTGGGTACCGGTAGACCCATTCCTATCATCCCATCAGCATCGGCGCACGCATTCAAGAAATCTTCTCGGTTGGACTCATCTACCTTGTCAAAAGTGATCAAATTGAACTGTTTGTTCAGTAGTTGGCGAGTCTCAGGTGGCACCGGGTGATACAGGACAACGGATGGTTTCATAGCGATAACTTCAGAGCTTGGCTCATCAAAGCTGACTCCATGAGCTCTTTTTCAAAAGTAGTCTCAATATCCCTTGACGAAGACGCCATCTTAGAATTTATATACCTATGACTGGATTTTGCTCGCCATTGGAGTAAGTTCCGAATTCATCAGGGATATCTATGATTTTTTCTCGCACTCATCAATCATTGGCGCTCGCAGTCATTTTCTGCGGCACCTTAGCAGCCACTTCAATGGGGCAGACACCTCCTCGACGTACTCCTCGTCCTGGTGGGGCAGCCGGACCGGCAGTCGGTGGACCCCAAGTGGGACCTACGGGTTCCATGCAACAAGCCGCTATCAAGCCATACGACGATGTGGTCACAAAAGAAGCCAAGTCACAGGACGGTGTTTTCAAGGTCCACCGTGTGAAAGACAATGTGCTTTGGGAGATCCCTACCAAGCTGTACGGACGTGTCTTTCTGTGGCAAACCGAAATTGCAGAGGTTCCCGAAGGCAATTCCTATCCTGGAGTAGCTGTTGGTAGCCACGTGGTCTATTTTGAGAGGCACGAGAACCTCATCTACATGCGTGAACAGCATTACAACGTGCGAACGCAAGCTAAAGATGGATTGGCTAGCGGCGTGGCGATGACGAACATCTCGCCTATTCTTGCTGCCTTTCCCATACAGGCTGAAAGCAAAGACAAGTCTGCAGTTGTCGATGTCACTCGACTATTTACAAGCGACCAGGCACCGTTTTCCGCTGGTTCTAAGGTTGGAGCGTCTGGTGTGGATCTGAGCCGATCTTACATTGAAAGAGTTAGCGACTTTCCTACCAATATTGAGACGCGCTCGCAGCTCACTTTTCAGGCGCCTGAAGCAAAGACGGCTATGGTCCACTATAGCTTGGACATCCTCCCCGAGAAGCCGATGATGCCCCGTTATCGAGATGATAGAGTCGGCTTTTTCGGCACAACCTTTACGGTTTATGGTCGGCCGGAAGAAAAAGCCATGACCCTGACATATGCCGACCGTTTTCGGTTGGAAAAGAAGGATCCAAGCGCTGCAATCTCCGATCCGGTTAAGCCAATTACTTTTTACTTGAGCAGGGAAATGCCCGACAAGTGGAGACCGTGGATTAAGATTGGCGTTCAGAATTGGAACATCGCATTTGCTAAGGCTGGCTTCAAGAACGCCATTGTTTGCAAGGATGCTCCTTCAGTTAAGCAGGATCCGAATTGGGATGCGGAGGACGCTCGTTATTCCGTAATCCGTTGGGCACCTTCCACGGTAGCTAACGCTCAAGGCCCCCACGTTGCAGACCCGAGAAGCGGCGAGACGATTTCCGCCCATATCATTGTTTGGCACAACGTCTTGAATCTCGTTCAGCAATGGTACTTCTCACAGGCCTCTGTCATGGACAAGAGAGCTCAGCACCTGCCACTTCCAGACGATCTCATGGGATCGCTGATCGAGTACGTGGTTTCTCATGAAGTCGGTCACACTCTTGGCCTTGAGCACAACTTCAAAGCAAGTGCGGCATTCACGGTCAATCAGCTCAGGACACCCGGATTTGTCTCCGATAACGGGGTAGCCGCTTCGATCATGAGTTATTCGCGATTTAACTATGTTGCCCAGCCAGGCGACAAGTTGGGCCGAGCTGATCTCCTTGGTCGCATCGGACCTTATGACAAATTTGCCATCGCTTGGGGCTACAAACCGATCCCGGGAGCTTCATCACCGGATGAAGAAAAGCCAACGCTTGATAAGTGGGCTTCGGCACAAGTCAAGCATCCAGAGCTTCAGTTTGGCAACTATGCGCACAATGAAGATCCTGAAACGCAGAGCGAGTGCATTGGAAAAGATGCCATTCGATCCAGCCAACTGGGTCTTGCAAATATCGATCGGGAAGCCAAGTTCTTGTACACCGCAACGGTAAAGCAAGGCGAGAATTACGATACGCTCAGGGAGCTGTACAGCACGCTTGTTGGCCAGCGCATGACCGAAGTGATGCGAATCGCCCGGTACGTTGGCGGGGTTGTAGAGACGAACTACCACGTCGGTCATGGAGATACCGTCTTTAAGCCTGTGCCTAAGGCCGATCAAGCGCAAGCGGTCAACTTCTTGATGTCGGCAGGTACTCACATGCCTGAAAGCCTCACCAACAGATGGTTGATGTCCAAGATGTATCCAAGCGGAGACGTTTCGCGAGTCATTGGACGGCAGGGCATGATAGTTTCGAGTCTCCTAAGTGAAGGCCGAATTCAGCGGTTGCTCGATAATGAAGCCCAGTTCGGTTCATCGGCTTATACCGTTGCCAATCTCGCTGCAGATGTTCAGTCCGGAATTTGGTCCGAGGTTGATCAAAAACATCCTGCGATCGATGTCTACCGTCGATCCCTTCAACTGGATTATCTGGGAACAGTTGATTCGCGAATAAACGGCACTTCAGCCACGAAGACAGACCTAAACGCGATCGAGCGTGACGGCTTGCGAAAGCTGGCTAAGTCGATCGACAAGGCTCTGCCAAGAGCTGCAAACGAAGCGACTGCCCGGCATCTACGAGAGTGCAGACGCTTGATTGGATTGGTCGAAGATGGCAAGTATTCACTTCCCGGTGCTGCTCCTGCTGCAAGCGCTTCACCATTTGGTCTGACTCAGGAAGAGGCCGTGGATCAAGGTTGCTGGCCGGCTTTCCCATGGTTAGCCGTAGCCACTCAGTCGGGACAGTAAGGTCATTCTATTGAACCGGGCGATCGCCCGGTTCAATAGAATTCAGTTGGTCAAGAACGTTTTGCCACCGCTGAAAATGTGACTCGTGAATTAGGTCAGGTTCAAATCCGAGCTTAAGATAAGTGCGAATGGCCGGAAGGCGAAAATCATCGGTGGTGAGTAAGGCGCTTTCGTGGCCAGCATCGAAGATCTCGAGCAGAACTTGAGATACGACAGCCAAACCAAGACCGCGCCCTGAGTGGTTTGGATCTGCACCGACATAGTGCACCCAACCGCTTTTTGGCGTGGTAGTAGGCTTCAACTGATAGGATGCGGTTGCCACGACTGTATGGTTCCATTCTATAACCCAAGTCGTCGGAACATCTTGATTCGCCAAGAGGACTTCGTCAACTCGAAACGTATCCCAAGCTTCCTGAAATGAAACGGTTAATACTTCCGCGATACTTGTCAAATCGCTTTCAAATGCCCGACGTAGCACGTAGCCTTGAGCAAGGATCGGTTCAGACGGCCTGCGCTCCAGCTCATTCTTCATTTGCAGTTGCGTGAAACCGATAGTCGTACTTGAGCTCGCCATGTCCAAATAAGTGTGACGCTTTGGTCACCGTACCGAACCGTAGGATCGATTAACCCTAAAAAATTGCTAGGTGTCAAAAAATTGGCCTCCACCCCTTGACATCTTGACTTGGCCATGCCAATAATTTGACATGGCCAAAAGTAAACCTGGATTGAGCAGACGCGAGAGGGAGATCATGGATGCGCTCTATAGGCTGGGAAAGGCCTCGGCAGCTGAAATTCGAGAAGCGATTCCTGAGCCACCGACCTATACTGCCGTTCGGACTCACCTAGGAATTCTGCAAGACAAGGGTCATGTGAACTTTGAAAGCGACGGGACGCGTTACATCTATGAACCCGTAGTGCCTCGTGACGAGATGGCAAGAAACGTTATCGAAGGGGTGCTTCAAAACTTCTTTGGCGGATCCATTGAACGCATTGTCGCCACCCTAATCGATAGCGAGGAATCAGTGGTGACTCCTGATCAACTCGATAGATTGGCAGCAATCATTGACGAGGCCCGAAAAGAGGGAAGGTAATGACTTACTTCATTTTTCTCGCCGAGCTCATGTTAAAATCCTTGCTCGTGCTGGGTGTTGCCAGCCTTGTTACGACCTGCTTGAGAAGTGCGTCGGCCGCAGCGAGGCACTTTGTTTGGGTCACTGCATTTTGCATATTGTTGGCTCTCCCGATCGCCTCATTACTCGTCCCGTCGCATAGCGCGGTAAGTATTCCGATTGAAGGAGTATCCGATGTGCGACCACGGGAGATGCCTGGAATAAGTGCAAGTCAGCTCAATGCAGTTCGAATGGACCTTCCAGGAGATTCTTCGCTTGTATCCATGGCAACACCATTGCCTCAAGCACCCAGCCCAAAAGATCCAGCAACGGGGTATCCCCTGAGAATGGCCTCAATCATCTTGGTCGGAGGTTGGGGATTGGGAATCGCCTTTTTTGTGCTGCAAAATGCTTACCGGATCCGCTTGCTTCGCCTAACTGGACAAAAGGCGATCCGGATACCGTATTTTGATGCTGCTACTGTTGACCAAGGTCAACTTTCTCGTCGAATCGGTTTGAACCGAACTTGGGATCTACGACAAAGCGTGGGTTCCCAACCTCCATCGGCAATGACATGGGGATTCATGACCCCCATCGTTCTGATGCCATGCGAGTCCAGAGCCTGGCCGTCTGAGCGCCTTGAAGCAGTGTTGCTTCATGAATTAGCTCACGTGCAACGAATGGATAGTCTGACTCAGCTCATTTCCGTCGTTGCATGCTCTCTCTATTGGATAAACCCTACTGTCTGGCTCTGTGCACGAGCCATGCGGGCAGAGGCCGAGACTGCTGCAGATGATACGGTGATACGTATGGGCGTTAGGCCTTCAACCTACGCCCAAGAGCTCCTCCGGATGGCATCAGAGCTTGGTCATCGACGACATCCTTTTTCACCCCTTGGAGTACCCGCAATGAAAGAATCAAAGATCGAATCGCGCCTCAAAGCAATTCTAAATTCGTCTGCCCGAAAGCGGCAGGGAGTATCAACAATCGAGGCTTTGTCTGTTGTCACCGTAGCGTTTTCCGTTCTATTAGGATTAGGTTCTATCCGGACTAACCTAGTTCCACTCGCGCCAATCGGAAATTCGCCGACGAATTCACTTAGGCAAGAATCTCAACAAGAGATCACCGCAAAGAATAAAAAAGACAAGGCAGCAAAGGCAGAGATGAAAGCTCTTGGCTTAGCTGAAAGGCAAATTGCTTCCCAAAAGAATTTGGTCAGCAAACAGATGACTCTCGCGAAAAAGCAAAGGCAGCTTGAGGAGAAATGGATAAAGCAAAGTGCCAACGAGGACAAGGTTAGGGCTCTTAATTTGGCAAAGACGGCAGCTAAGGTGAAAGTCTCTACTGGAGAAGTTTCTCAACTAGATCGGCAACGAGCGAAGATTGTTGAGGAAATGAAGATCGCGCTCAAAATGAAAGAGATGGCCGGCTCGAAGAAGGCGACTGCTGATCAGACTAAGAGAAACGCAGAACGACGGGCTGACCTTACTGGCGATGTTTCTCAGCTAGTTCGGCAACGAGCGAAGATTGTTGAGGAAATGAAGGTCGCTCTCAAAATGAAGGAGATGGCCGGGTCGAAAACGGCGACTGCTGATCAGGCTAAGAGAAACGCAGAAGGACGGGCTGATCTGATTCTTGAACTCAAGCGAGCTACTGAAAACTCGCAAAAAGCAGCGGAAGTTCAGATGGAATCAGAGCGAATTCGTGCCCAAGGGGCCGCGAGACAGGACAGATTGTTATCAGAGGGCACAAGGTTACGTGACGCTCTCAATGTGCAAGCAGAACGAAACAAAAGAATTGAGCTCAATCGGGCCATCGAACAGCTCATGACTCGATCTCAACTTGACTCACAGGTCAGGAAAGCGAAAATGGAAATGGAACTCGCAGCAATCATGCATCAAAAAGTCGAGGCGATCCGCAAGACTGGATCAATGTCCGGTGACCAGTTGATGAAGGCTCAGACTGCCTTGAAACTTGCAGAAGAGCAGATTGCTCTCGTGCGTAAAATTCTAGCCAAGATCAAATCAAATTAATCGACTTGGCACATTTCCCTGAATGTAAGGAGGGAAAGTGCCGAAATGAAACCGAACGAGCGGTCATGGCGTACGTTCACATTAAGTGGATTTAAGACGATGAAGATCACCTCACTCGCTCTCGCTAGCCTAGTATTGAGTACATCTCTTGTAATACCTGTTACTGCTATGGGGCAGATCAAGCACAAGGGCTTAAAGTCAGCCGCAGCTGGTGTTGCGGCTTACGAGCTCGCAAAGCATACAGGGAAGAACAAAAAGCATAAGAATTTCTTCCAAAAGCATCCTGTCCTTACCGGAGTCGGCGCGGCTGCATTAATGCATCATCACCTGAAGAAGAAGGACAAGCACCACTAATCTAGTCAGATCTTAGCGACGCGAGGTGGTACCTTGTTTTCGGTGTCAACTCGCGGTCGCTGGCTCATGGTGTGGTTTCTCGCTTTGCTCCCACTAATGGGTTGGTGGTTGTACGGCCTCTTCGATGTTGACGAAGGGTTTTATGGCGCTGTTGTCGCCGAGATGAACCGAAAAGGGGAGTGGATTACACCGTTTTACAACGGTAAGCCCTGGTTCGAAAAACCTATTCTCCTGTACTGGTTAGCTAAGCCGTGCATGGCATTATTTGGGGACATGGTAGGTCCTCGCCTACCCAGTGTCCTGACAGCGATTGGGACCTATATTGCTGTCGCGTGGTTCGCCAAACGCAGAATAGGATCCCTAGCTGCTCAGTTGGCGACTTTGATGCTGGCAAGCTGTCTGTTAGTGGTCGGGACCGGGCGCATGATGATGACGGACTTGCCGTTGCTTATGAGCCTAACCGCGGCTTTCCTAACCTTTTGGGAGTCGCTCGTTGAAAGAAAGTCGTGGCGAATCTGGACTGCGTTTTTCCTTGGAGTAGGCGTTTTGGCCAAGGGCCCCGTGGCACTGATACTCTTTGTCCTTGTTGCGGGATGGACCTTTTGGAGAGAGAAAGAGCTGCGTCCGGCCTTTCGCGGAATGTGGCCTCAGGGAACTCTCCTCCTTACTGCTGTGATCTGCGTTTGGTACGTGCCGGCCTATCTCGTCAACGGTCAGACTTTCGTGCAGAAGTTTCTCATTGAGCAGAATGTCGGGCGATTTACGGGTGGTGATGCCGCGCACACGCTTGGCGGCTTTCAGAGCTTAATCCTCTATCTGCCTATTATTTTCGTGGGCATGTTTCCATGGTCTCTGTTTATCTGGAAGGCCTGGCCCAGGCGAAATAAGAATTCCGCCACCCGTTCGGTCCCTGAGGAGCATGACCAAGATCAAGCGCTTGTGCGGTACCTCGCGAGTTGGGCCGCTGTTATCTTTCTCTTCTTTACCATTAGTGGAGCAAAACTGCCCCACTACATACTTCCGGTGATTCCTCCGTTGGTCCTATTGGTAGCCATTCACGTTTCTAGGACCAGCACATATTCGAGCCGTTGGATAACAATTGCTGGTACCAGTTGCGTAGCGATGTCCGTTATCGCCAATGGAACCTTCTTGTGGTGGTATCAGGCGAGTGGTCAAGCAGAAGTCCACGCTATTTCCCGCTATGTTCGCCGCTCAGGCGGCGCGGCCGCAATGTACCAAATGGGGCGACGAAACAAGGATCTTGGAACAGGCAAAATGAAGTTGCAGGAGACGAGCCTTCCTTCGGTTCTGATGGTGCTTAACGAGAACGCCATTGACACGGATGATTTCGCTGAAATCGAGAAAGCGAAAGGTCCAATCTGGATCATCACTCGTGACGGTCGCATTAAGCCCGAAGATTTTCTGAAGGCTCAGCTAGACGGGCATCGATTGTCTGAAATCAAGCCTCCAGTCAAGCAGCAGCACTTCAAACTCTTCCTCCTTGAGTAGCCGAATTTGAGATGATTAAGCGCTGGATTTTGGCGATTGAGGCGCCCATTGCTTGAGGAGCTCTTCCAATTCGTCGCGTTTGAACGGCTTCGAAAGAAATCCATCCATACCTGCATCTTCACAAGCTTTCTTGTCCTCAGCAAATGCCGTCGCCGTTAGCGCGATGATAGGGATATGCCCACCTCTATCAATCTCACGCATTCTGATTTGGCGAGTTGCCTCAAGTCCATCAAGGATCGGCATTTGGACGTCCATTAGGACGATGTCATATGTGCTTTTTTCTAACATTTCGACGGCTTCGCGGCCCGTCCCGGCAACCTCAACAACACATCCCAATTTCTCGATTTGCATTTTTGCTACTTCAACGTTGATTAGGTTGTCTTCTGCCAATAGAACTCGCACCCCTTGGAGGGAGACATTGTTTGCTGCCCTGACGTTTTTGGCATTAGAACGAGTGATCTTCGAGAGCGGTAACTCCACCCAAAATTTGCTTCCAATGCCGACTTGACTTTCGACGGAAATGGCACCACCCATTAAGTCAGTCAACCGTTTGCTAATTGTCAGGCCAAGTCCACTTCCTCCATAACGACGATGCATCGAGTTATCGGCCTGTGTAAAGCCCTCGAAGATGGCTTCGGCTCGATCCTGTTTGATTCCGATTCCGGTATCACAAACTTCAATTCTAAGCACCATGGCCGTCGCGGTTTCTTTGACAAGTACGACATTTACGACTACCGACCCAACTTCAGTGAACTTTACGGCGTTACCAACGAGATTCGCAACAACTTGTTTGACACGCGCTGGATCGGCGTAAACCTGAAGACTTTTCATTCCGTGACAGTCGAGCGTTAAAGAAATTCCCTTCTCTTGCGCAGCCCCCTGAAACAGAGAAACGACATCTTGTAAGGCAGATATGACGTCGATCGCAAGGGCGGAGATCGTCAGTTTGCCAGCTTCGATCCTTGAATAATCTAGAACGTCGTCGATAACCCTCCTCAGTATTTCGCCGCTGGACTGAATCGTCTTAACAAATCCTTGCTGAACATCAGACAGGTGGGTGTCCGCAAGAAGGTTCGTCATGCCGAGGACTCCATTCAATGGAGTACGGATTTCGTGACTGACTGTTGCAAGGAACTGACTCTTGGCTCGTGATGAAGCCAATGCAGCGTCTCTCGCTTCTTCTAGAGCGTCTCGCGCCTGAAGTCGCTCCGTAACGTCGTGGGAGAGCCCCACAAAGTGGAGAGCCTTGCCATCCGAGCCCATTACTACGGATCCATTGGTTTCGTGCCAGCGCAGTGTGCCGTCCTTCCGGACCGCTCGATAAACGCATGAACCGCGATAGGAAGGGTCTTTGAACAACCTAAAGGTATACATCGTGCCCTTCCGTCGGTCCTCAGGATGCACAAAGTCTATGAACTTGCGTCCGAGAACCTCTTCGACGGAATGACCAAGGTGACGAGTCCAACTAGGAGAAACGTAGGTGAAAACCCCTTCAAGGGAAAGTGTGTAAATGATCTCATCGGTGTTCTCAATAATCGTCCGATAACGAGCTTCGCTCTGTCTCAGGCGATCTTCAGCTTCTTTGATATGCGTGAGGTCTTGCCAAACGACGAGTTCGAAACTTTCATGACCGACTTTTAATTTGGTCGCCGAAACAAACACATGTGCAAGCGATCCATCTGCCCGGCTATGGGTCCATTCAAAACTCGATCGCCCTGATTGAAAAAGCTCATCATTAACACTAGCCAGGTGTTCCATAGATAACACTCCATCCGGCTGGCGTTCAGGAGATAGGGAAGAAAAACTTCGGTTTATCGCTTGAGCTTTGTCTGTGAAACCCAGTTGCTGCAATGCCGAAGCATTGCAATCGGAAACCCCATTTTTTCCGAAGAGGAAGTAGGGAGTGTTCGTGTATTCGAAGAGAATGCGGAACTTAGCTTCTGTGGCGATACGATCCGTAACATCGCTGAGGAGCCATAGCTCTCCCATCTCGTCGGCATAGGGCGTGATTTCAATATGGCAAACCGCTCCGTCTTTCCGGGTTACCGTCGTAATTTGTGGTTTTGCAAACCCGCTTGCCCTGATCGCTTCGTAGTTCTTCCGTGCAGCTTCAGCGTCAGAAGGGTGGAGGTTCAGGAACCACTGGCCGATGGTACTAATCTCGTCTTGTCGATATCCGGTGATTCGCTCAGCTGCGCTATTAAGCCTGAGGCGGTCTCCTTCCCTAACAACTGCACCGGCAGGTAAGTTTTCAACCATCGTCCGAAACCTTGCGTCACTGGCTTGGAGAGCTTCCTGTGACTTCCGGCGGTCCGTTGTATCTCGGAAATAGACGGCAAGGCCACCCTCATAAGGATGGGCGGATACGGACAGCCACCGGTCAATCGGGGAATAGTGAGCCTCGAACCGAACCGAAACTTTTTGGGACACTGCTCTTAGATATTCTGATTCGAATACGGTGCCTGCAGATTCCGGGAAGATCTTGTATATGAAGTTCCCTTCAAGGAACTCCCGTGATTTTCCAAGGAGGTCAGCTGCGCGCTCATTTACATAAACAAATCGCCATTCTGAATCAAGCACATAGAAGCAGTCGCTGAAGTTCTCAAGAACGCCGGCGATAGTGTGCAAGAGACCTGATAATCGATTTTCGGAGTTGCTCTCCATTAACTATTTGGGTGGCGCCAAGCTTTGGCTTACCAATTCTGAACGTCATTCTGCACTGTTCGTACCTTTGAACCCTATAGTCTGGGTTTTCTTTACCAATTTGCGCGATATAAAGCAGTCCAAACACGCTGGAACCTATCCAAGCAATTGCTTCATGCTATTGTCTCGCAGTGTCCCCTCTCATTCTTGCCTTCAGCTTGATCGGTACTCATTCTATGTCACAAGTCAGAATCCTCGACAGAGACTGGTTGGTTCAGCCTGTCGCTGCAAAGGCGCATGTTGCCCGACCCAACAAAAAAGAAATATCGATTGAAAACGGGCTGATCCGAAGGACCTTTCGCGTGACGCCTAACGTTGCGACGGTTGCGCTCGACAATTTAATGACGGGCGAGTCCATGCTGAGGGCTGTAAAACCGGAGGCAGTCGTCGAAATTGACGGAATAACTTATAGCGTTGGTGGACTCAACGGACAACCGAACCTGGCATTTCTAAGGCCCGACTGGCTTGATGCCTTGACGACCGATCCCAAGGCCTTTCAATTTGTAATGGTCACCGAAGGCAAGCCGGTAGCACCGCTCTCATGGAAGCAGAAACGACATTCTGATGGGAAGATCTGGCCGCCAAAGGGTATTTCGCTTACTTTTACTTTCACGAAGAGCGACCTTCCAGGAATTGAAATCAATGTATGCTACGAACTGTACGATGGCATTCCCTCCCTTATGAAGAGGATTGAAGTTACCAATCGTAGCGAAAAAAGGATCCGATTGAATAGTTTCAAATCCGAGGTACTCGGCATCGTTGAAGGCCAATCGGAAGTTGATGCGTTTAATAGTTGGACACTTCCAAACATCGATGCCTTTTCGGACTACTCGTTTAACGGTATGACCGCCGTCGGAGCCAGTAAGGTGATCCATTGGGTTCCCGATCCTCACTATGGAACCCAGGTCAATTACAACTTGCAGACACCCTGTGTTTTGGAGAGTTCTCCACCCCTCGGACCTAATATTTTGATGGCTCCTGGCGAGCACTTTGCCAGCCATCGAACCTATGAATTAATTCACGATTCGACGGATCGCGAGCGTAAGTCACTTGGAATTAGGCGGCTCTTTCGAACCTTTGCACCGTGGTCCACAGAAAACCCGATCATGTTGCACTTGACGACAACGGAGCCCAAAAAGGCGAAATTGGCGATTGATCAGGCTGCCGAATGTGGGTTTGAAATGGTCATCCTGAGCTTTGGCAGCGGACTTAACATGGAAGATGTTTCAAGGGAGAACCTAGCCAAATTTCGGGACTTGGCGAAATATGCACACAGTAAGGACTTAGAAATCGGCGGTTACTCACTGTTAGCGAGTAGGCACATCGACGACAAAAACGATGCGATCAACCCCAAGACCGGAAAGCCAGGGGATCTCATCTTTGGGTTTTCCCCTTGTCTTCAGAGCGAATGGGGAATTCAATACTTCAAGCACATCAAAACTTTTCTAGAGGAAACGGGATTTGATTTGCTGGAGCATGACGGCAGTTATCCAGGGGACCCATGTGCTTCCACGTCACACCCGGGACACGAAGGACTCGAGGATTCCCAGTGGAAACAGTGGAAAGAGATTTCCGATTTCTACGCCTGGTGCAGAGCGCGTGGCATATTTTTGAACGTGCCCGATTGGTATGTGCTCGCCGGGTCAAACAAAACGGGAATGGGTTATCGGGAGACAAATTGGTCTTTGCCGCGTGACCAACAACCTATTCACGCCCGGCAGAATATGTTTGACGGTACTTGGCTAAAGACTCCCTCTCAAGGATGGATGTTCGTGCCTCTGACCGAGTACCAAGGCGGAGGCAGTGGTGCAACAATCGAGCCTCTGAAAGAACACTTGGACGTCTATGGCCTTCACATGGCAAGTGCATTTGGTTACGGAGTACAAGCCTGCTATCGAGGGCCAAGGCTTTACGACGCCCCAGAAACGAAAGCGTTAGTCATAAAGTGGGTCTCGTGGTTCAAAAAGCATCGGGCGATCCTTGAATCTGACCTTATTCACATCAAGAGGGCGGATGGCCGGCACCTTGATGTTGCCTTGCATGTACACAGCGGATTAAAGGAAAAAGCCTTGGCGGTGGTCTACAACCCGACAGATCATGAGATCACTGAGTCTCTTGTGCTCCCCTTGTACTATGGCGGTCTAAAAGAAGACGTAACCTTTACGGATGAAAGCACGGGACGATCACAGAACTTAGTTTTGGATCGCTTATTCCAAATCAAAGTAAAGGTTACAATCCCGGCATTCGGCGTCAAATCGTACGTTGTTACGGACGCATTAGGATAGCAATTGAGGCTCATCGGGTGCATCGACGGGTGTCGCGGCTCTTAGCTTCGCAATCTTTGCCTCAAACGCTGCCAGGTTCCTACCTTCAAGGGCCACGGCCTTTCCAGCGAGAAGGGAAGTAAGAGCTTCACATTCGGCTTTGCTGAACGAAACTGAACCAAGAATATGCTCCTCAAATGCTTCGTATGCGATAGGAGCGACAGCCTTTGCACACATCGAAATCGCTTCCGCAAAGACTCGAATTTCATATTGTGCATGAGCATCCATTCGTAGCCTGAGGAAGTGGAATAAGTTATGAAGATCGATTTGCCAATACCATTCGGTATAGAGGCTAAGTGGAAGGTTATTCCGAGCTATTTCTCGCGCTACATTGAGTTCGAGCAGCTTCTCGTAGTTCTGGTAGACGCTCTTTTGTTCATTGGCGAATAAGCCAATAATTTCTTGTTCCTGCTCCGAGGTGAATCGGTCTTCACTTCGTCCCTGTTTATTGTTCTCACTCTGGGGTCGAATATGCTCTGGTGCGGGAACATAAAATTCGTCTTTCATCACCGAGTATCGGCCAGATATCTCATTAAGTCGGGCTGTACGATGCCTGACCCATTGGCGTGCCACGAAGATGGGCATCTTCGTATGAAAGGTGAGTTGAACTTGTTCGAAGGGACTTGTGTGCCAGTTCTTGATCAAATAGTGAATGAGCCCCCGGTCTTGCCGGTAGCTTTTGGTGCCCGAGCCATAACTCACTCGGGCCGCTTGAACTATCCTTTGGTCGCCACCCATATAGTCCACCAAGCGGACAAATCCCTTGTCAAGAACCTTGATTTCTTGATCCAACAACGCTTCAGCTTCTTCGACAATGATTCTCGGCATGGGGCAATAGTATGGGACGAATTAATATCTCAAAAAGAAGGCTGACCGTTCTTTCATTCTTTCCAAATGCGTGACGAAGAGTCGATGTGCCATCGTCCGATCACTGCCTCGAATAAACTCGGAGTCACATACAAACTGGCTCCCGTCGGATAGACACCCAAGTCAGCAAGTGTTTTTGCCCAGTGTCCGGTTTGGGATCGGTAGTGTCTTTGGGCTTCGCTGATTTCAGATAGGGCGGTCCGCTCAGCATGACCATCAAGTTCCTTAATAGTTCCCTGTCCGAAGGGCTCCGTCGAAAACTGGAGAACTCCCCAAGTTCGGGGTTGGTGCATGTCCACAACACCTTGCGGAGACCAGACCCAATTGTCTTCGGGCAAACCGGGAACCTTGTGATACTTTCCATCCTCGACATTAACGTGCCACTCAACGCGAGAGAAGTTGATCCTCCACTGATCTCCGTCATGGGGCGGGCAATTTCGTCCAGCAATTTCTACTAATGCCTTCCATGGGAAGGCAATCTCGAGGCTCCAACCCTTATCCTCAACCGAAGGATCGTTTATCGTTCCGTCGACATGAACCGCTGACTTTAGACCGTGGATGTCCCAACCCGTAATAGCGGGTCCGCCGTCTCGGTATGGCTTAACAAGGAGTAGGTCCCACACCGTGTTCAAAGCATTCATTTCGAACTCGGCGTAGAGATGGTTATCTCCGTTCGGGTCAATGAAAACTTCAAAATCGTTATCCTGAAAGATCACGCAATCTCGTTCGGTTAGCGTGCCCCAAACATGGGGTTCGTCAAGGGTGGCACCAACAAAGAGGTACTCATCGTTCCACATCATCTTCGCACGGGTGCGAAAGCGGGGTTTAGGCTTCTTGTCGCCCTCAATATCGACAAAATCGTCCGTCCATTGCGCATCTGTCCACGGGGCCTTATCGAGACGGCCGTCGAGTTCAAAAATCTGAGTGGTCTTGTGGCAGAGATACGTTCTCATCGAGCGTATCCTTATAGCTCTTTTTGATAGTGGAAAGCTGACACCCTTTGACTATTCTTTGGGAATTCGACCAATCTCATTGAACGGATTTGCCTTTAAAGTAGAGAAACCCGCCTCGACCATTCCTGGCTGAGACGGGCTTGACCGGGTGTAGAGACTAGCCTCCCCCGTGCCCCTTACCGTGACCTTTATTGTCTTTAGGGGGCCCACCCCGTTGCTGAGGTGGAGGCATCCTTCGTCCCTGAGGAGGGGATTGTCGCTTGGCAGGTGGAGTTCGCCTTTCTGGCGGTGACTGCCTCATGGCAGGAGGATTTCGTCTCTCTGGCCGTGACTGTTTGACGGCAGGAGGGGCTCGCCTTTCTGGTGGTGACTGCCTCATGGCAGGAGGATTTCGCCTTTCTGGCCGAGACTGTCTGACCGCAGGAGGATTTCGTCTTTCTGGCCGTGACTGTTTGACGGCAGGAGGAGTTCGATGATTGGGGGCTCGGTTAATTGGGGTAACTCTGCCCGCACCTGGCATCGCTCTTCTGACCTCAGTATTGCGATTCTTCTGACCTCCCCATCCACGCATCTGCGCCTTGTTAGGGGCAACTGTTGAAGGTTGACGTCCCATGGCTCCTCCTCGATGAGTTGGAGGGGATACGTGACGAGTCGGGAAGCTAGGTCGATTCGACTGGCCTAAATGAATCGGCGGAGTTTTTCCTCTAGGAGGGGCAATACCACGCATTCCTTGATGACCCACTTGGCGGGTGTTCGCTGGAGGAACACGTTGGCCTAATCCAGGATTTCCGCGAACGCGACCAGTTGCTCCGAAAGAGCCGTCGCCTCGTCCGTGGTTCGAATTTGGAAGCGGCAGGTGAACTTTATTTCTAGCAGCTTCAGCATTAGTTCTTCCAAAGCTAGAGGCACTTGGGTTCCCTCGTCGCGAAATGGAAATTGGTGCGGCCTGTCCACTACGTGGTGCATGGAATCGGCCGCCGGCAAGGCTGACTCGCGAGATGGCTTCAGGCATCCGTGAGCGAATGAGCTGCCTTTGCATCAGTGCTTGCGAAGGTCTCTGTGAACTAAAGCTTCTTGTTGCCGAGAATGAGCTTCGGTTCGGACGAACTGCGGCTGGACCAAATACAGGGGATTGACCCTGAGGAACGGCAAATCCCCGTCCTCTTCTAAAAATCCCGGGATCGGAGGCATTTCCAGCCGCATACCTTGCTGTACCAACGAATCCCGATCGGGAGGTTCGGGTTATTGCGTAGGGTGAGCTTGCGTAAGCTGGCACGTAATTGTTATTCGTGATGTAGGTGTTATTGTTGTAGATGTTAATGTTCCGGTCAGGCACATAGTAATTGGCTTGCCGATTGACATAATCGTTGTTCCATGGCCTTCCTACACAATAAGAGCCACTACCAGGGTAATAGCTTGCAGCGCCACCAATTGAGAATGAGAACGCCCAGTTGCCGCTCGTGAATCCAACGGAAAGCGCTGGCGGGTAACGGATTTCGGCAGGCGACAAGGGAACCCATGCCACATTGTCGTTGTAAGTACTGAAATGCACAACTGCGGGCGACCAATATTGGTGACGTGGACCTGGTGCCCAGCCCCATCCATTGGAATTGTGAATCCAACTACCGTAGTGAGAAGGAGTCCAGCCCCAAGGTTCGTCAGCTACCCATGTCCAGCCAAATGGGTCTACCCAAACCCATCGGCCATCATGATAAGGACGCCAATCGGCACGATGAACTTTCGGGTACCACACATGACCATAAGATCGATCTGCTCTCCAGTCACCGTAACCATTCAGATCACCAGCTACTAACCCAATGTTCTCGGGTACATATTGGCTCGGGTGATCGTATATTTGGTCTCGGTTCTCATTGAAGTTGTCCCAATTGTCATTGCGTGGAAGGTCCTCAACCTGATAAGGTGCAGTGGAATTAGAGATACGAGCATATTGGCCGAATCTTAGGGGAGCACTCCCTTGTGTGCCTTCGATCTGCGCTTTGCCCTTGCGCACGGAGACTTCGACGTCGTTTCCAACGCCAACTCGAAGTTTGCAAGGACCCTGAGCCTTAATCGAAGTGAGCGGACTGTCAATCTGATAGACCGAATTCTTGTTTACGAGTGTAAGCGAGGCAAGTCCAGTATTTAGCTTGATCTCGGTGAATTCACCGCTGTGATCGCTGTACAAGGTTTGCAATGTGGCGATAGTGCCGTTTCCTAACCTCAGCCGGCTGCCGTCGTCAAACTGAATTTCAGCTTTGCCACCAGAATTGACCCACACTTGGGCACCTTGTCTGATGGGAAGATTCCACGTGGCCGCGGACCAGTCCACGTTTTCACTGGGACGCCACTCCACGTTGCCCTGCTTATAGGAGATACGGCCCATGCGAACGGGTCCGTAGTTGTTTGAGGAAGATGATGACGTAGCCGTGTCAACCTGGTTGTAGCGATATCCAGTCTGTGCACGGGCGGTATACGCCACCACAGTAAGTGAAAGCGTAGCAGCAATCCGCGTTGCCGCCACTATGCGTTTAGAATTCATGGTTCGAGTGCGACTCCAGTAGCCGCACACAGGTTCCTAAACGCAGAAGAAGCCAATATCTTACTGTGGCGTAAGTTCGAATTGATGACTTACCGGCTTGGCTAGCTTATGTTGCAGCTTGATAAGCTCGTCTTCAGCTCGTTCATAAGACTTGATTGCTGGACTGACTTCAGTCGCCGGCAAGGAAGCAAGTGAGACCTCGAGTTGTCTCCACTTAAAGTATTGAGTATAGGTCTTGTTTGTCGTGAGATTGAGCACGACACCCGCTTGTAGGGACATGGGGGTGTTGTACGTGGCGAGATTGACCCCGCTCGCAAGTTCATCAGTGCTAAAAGTGGCCACATTTGAACCATCGATTTTGAGGTTATAGCTTCCGGTGGCAAGTCCCGTTACTTTCAGGATCTCTTGATTCATTGCCGCGTCAAAATCCGACGCCTTAAGAACCAGCTTCGTTTCCGGGTTGTTTCGGTCGACAGGGTAGGGCAACGCATCTTCTGTTGACTGCCACGACAAGGTCGTTCCCATTCGAATGTCGCGAATCTTTGCGTGCTCAACGTGGCCTATTCCAAGTTTGGAGTCGATCTCGGTGCGGGAAACGACACCGTCAGCGCCCCATGATTTCAGAATGGCTTCTGCCATCACCAAGTGTCCGGAGCCTCCTGGATGGACTCGGTCGCCAATGATCTTGGGGGCCAGGGCGCTGTCAAGGGATAGCGCAGCCGTTAGCATCGTGTTTACAGGTGTGTTCAGGTCGATCACTCCGTAACCGTTTTTTCGGGCGAGTTGAGAAACGAAATCACCGTAAAGTTTGAGAACGCCGTTATATCCGCCTGGAAAAGAAGGTGTTCGGGTGACGTCATCGAATGGAGAAGGCTGAATGAGGAAAAACCGAGCATTAGGAATCTGCTTTTTTGATTCCGATACGATGTGCTCATATCCTTTACTGAAAGTGTCGAAGATGCCTTGATCGAAAGGACGATAGGAACCATCGTTCATTCCAAGCATGACGGTGACTACTGTTGGTTTTCGAGAGAACAGGTCGCGTGGCAAACGCTTGTCGATGGGGCCCATCCATCCGCCTGAGACTCGGTCACCACCCACACCCGCATTAAAGAATCGAACATCGAGGTTGGGATACCGAGTTACAACAAACGCTTCAACAAAGGCTGTATATGGCGAATTGTCTGTAATGGAATCGCCGTAAAAGACGACTCGATCTCGGTTATGAAGTTCAAAATCTGCTGCATTGACAACTTGAGCGCAAGCGGTAAATAAGGTGAACGTCGCGAGAATCGTCTTTAATTCCATGGTTCGATTATGCTCCTTTGACGCAACGGCTATACGATTTATGCGTTTACCCAATGTTTGTTGGGCATTAGCATTTGGGCTAATATCCTTGGACTAACCATGAGATATAGATTTGGTCTGGGCGCTATTTTGGGATTGATAGCCGCAACATCGTTTTCCCAAGATGTCAAAGTCGAGAAGTACAGCCTGTCCAATGGAATGACGGTGATCTTGCACGAAGATCATTCCCTTCCAGTAGCGACGGTGAATATTTGGTATTACGTCGGTTCAAAAGATGAGGCAGACCGGCGTTCGGGTTTCGCTCACCTCTTCGAGCACCTAATGTTCATGGGTACCGATCGTGTGCCAACAGGGCAATACGACAAGATCATGGAAGGTGGTGGAGGTTCAAATAACGCCTCGACCGCGGAGGATCGGACTAACTACTTTGACGTTGGGCCCGCGAACCTACTACCAACACTTCTCTGGCTAGAGGCAGATCGTTTGGAGGATCTGGGCCGAACGATGACCCAGAAAAAGTTGGATCTTCAACGCGACGTAGTCAAGAACGAGCGCAGGCAGAACACGGAAAATACTCCTTATGGTAAGGCATACGAATCGATCAACGGATTGATGTTTCCGCCAACCCATCCCTACCACACAAGCGTGATAGGAAGCATGGAGGATCTTGACAACGCAACTGTAAAGGATGTCCAAGGTTTCTTCGCGACCTACTATGTGCCAAACAACGCTTCGATGGTCATTGCAGGCGACTTCAAATCAGCAGAAATAAAGCCACTGATTGCCAAGCTCTTCGGTACGTTGCCCAGGCAGAATGACGTCAGTAGAAAATCTGTGCCAACCATCCCGCATCAGGGCGTTCGTCGACTTACGATGACGGACCAAGTTCAGGCATCCAAAATAATTATGGTTTGGCACAGCCCTGCGGCCTATCAACCTGGCGATGTTGATATGAGTTTGACAGGCTCAATCTTGAGTTCCGGCCTCAATAGCAGACTCTATCAGCGACTCGTCGTGAAGGATAAGTTGGCAACAGAAGTTAGCGCAAGCCAAAACAGCCTTTTGCTTGGATCTTATTTCTATATCGATGTAACCATGGCTCCAGGGTCCGTAGAGTCCCAATTGGAAGCGGCTATTGACGACGAACTGACAAAATATGCCAAGACGGGCCCTACCTCTGAGGAACTAAAGCGCCAATCCGCGAATCTGGAATATTCCACACTTTCAAGCCTTCAATCGATTGAATCGAAGGCGGATAAGCTCAACGAATATCAATTCTTCTTAGGAGAGCCAAATTCGTTCAAGCGAGTCCTAGACCTCTATCGATCGGCTACAGTTACCAAGCTAAGAGACACCGCAAGGAAGACATTCGATCTAAATGATCGCCTCATCTTGAGAGTCATTCCTCAAAGCGCTAAAGCGGAAGGTAACCCACGTGGCGACCGTCCAGCTACCCAACCATCCACTCCTTTCGCCGTCCAATCTCCTTCAAAACTGACGCTCAGTAATGGAATCAGCGTCTATTACTGGCACAAGACAGAGCTTCCCCTCATGACGCTCGGGGCAGTATTCAACGGGGGTGCCGACCTTAACGATTATGCAAAACCGGGCAATGCCGCTATGACCGCAGAGATGCTGAGCGAAGGCGGTGCAGGGTCTTACGACGCAAAGGGATTCAGTAGAGCTCTCGATATGCTCGGAGCACAGTTTTCGGCAAGCTCCGGTCACCAGGCATCTTCTGCCCACCTATCCGTTACAGCCGCAAACTTCGATAAAGCTCTAGGGCTTTTCTCTGATGCGCTAATGCGCCCACACTTTGACCCTTCTGATTGGTCGCGGGTGCAGCGAGTTACAGCCACGAGTCTGGAGCAGGAAGACGACAATCCCAATCTGCTTGCTTCGAAGGTATCTGCCCGCGAATTCTGGGGAACGGATCACCCCTACGGTCGGCCCGTTTCTGGAACTGCTGAGTCAATCCGAGCCCTGAAGGTTGAGGACTTGAAAAAGGATTACTCCAGTATCTTTCAACCAAGCAAAACGACTCTCTTTGTAGCAGGAAGCCTAGCTGAAGGTGAAGTCAAAGCCTCACTTGAGAAAGCACTTGGCAGTTGGAAAGGATCTCCGGGAAGTCAGTCTGAATTCAAGCCCTATTTAGAGCCCAAAAATAAGGACCTTCGGGTCGTGATAGTGGACAAGCCGGGTGCCGTGCAAACAGTCATTCGCTTTACCTTTCCTTCGACCAGTTCAGCAGACCCCAATCGTCTCAAACTTTCAGCGCTAGGACTCATTCTCGGAGGAAGTTTCACTAGCCGTCTGAATCAAAATTTACGGGAGGACAAAGGTTACACGTACGGCGCAGGATCTCGCTTTGACCTTCAATCCGCTGGAATTGGCTACTTGGTTGCTTCCGCTAGCGTTAGGGCTGATGTAACGGGAGCATCGCTTAAAGAATTCTTGGCTGAGTTCACCAAAATTCGGACTGGCGACGTGACGGATGCCGAAGCGTCCAAAGCCAGCAGTACGTTGCGTACAGAGATAATTCAGTCAATGACCGGTTTACAAGGTCTAGTTGGAAAGGCCATGTCGCTCTATACGCTTGGCTTGCCTTTCGAGTCAATCGGCGATGATCTGACCAAAGTTGCGGTAATTCATGCGGGAGATATCAATCGACTGACCAAAGCATCCATCCCGGTAGAACATGCCCTACTCGTGCTCGTTGGCGACAAAGCGACTATTCTCAAGCAACTGGAGGGATTGGGTTTGCCATCGCCAGTTGAAGTGAAACCGTGAATCGGAACTTGAATGTTTAGCAAACTCAAATGATCGTTCCCAATTACATCCCGGAACCTCTCGAGGTTCCGGGAAACATAACAGACGAACCCTATCCGTTGAGAATCGCGTTTATTCGACGCGTGAGCTACCTCTATTTAGTGAGCATCGCAATTACCGCATTGCTGACCCAGTTGGGACTTCCCCATACGGGGTTAGCAATGCCCCTTATCGCTATTTCAATTTGCCTTGTTGGGTTGGACCTCTTGCGTATTGCTATCCGAGGTAAGCCATCTGAAGCCAAAGTTTCTACACTTTGTATGCCCGCTGCCCTTGTGCTGTCCGCTTGGGTTATTCGCGAACTTCAATTGTCGGGACTGCCCGTGTTCCAGTTTGTCGTCGCACCGGGCTGCGTTATTCTGTACACCGTCCTCAGCGGGCGAGACTTTTCCTTCGTTGGTTGTTGCCTATTGTCGTTGATTGCTTCCAACGTAACGGTGGCAGCGCTTTCGATAACGGCGGATTTTGACCGAATGCATGCGGCCTTCGCCCTTGGGATGAACTCTGTTTTCGTGGTCTACCTCGTTTACGACTTAGCCTCTCTCTTGGCGAGACGCAGAAGAGGTGAAGAGCTGGCTGCGGTCGTCGACCTCTACCGAGACGTATTCAATTTCTTTGGCTATGCCGTTCGAATGATTAAGCATTGGCGTAAGCACAGAATTTGGTCCGTTCGCTAGAACGTATAATCCTCCCAATGACCGAGTCACAGACGCACGCTGAGGTACTGAACCAGGCGCTGCCTTACATTCAGGCCTTTCGGGGCCAGACATTTGTCGTCAAATACGGAGGAAGTGCTATGCGCGATCCAAGTTTGATGGCCGGCGTCATTCGTAATGTCTTGCTCCTCCATCTCGTCGGGATCCGTTCGATCTTGGTGCACGGAGGAGGACCTGAAATCGATACATGGCTTGCAAAGCTGGGAATCGAAAAAAAGACACTCAATGGTCTGCGAGTTACTGATGACGAGACTATGGATGTAGTCGAGATGGCGCTGGCGGGTAGGGCAAATAAGGCACTGGTTGCCGAAGTCCAGAAGGCGGGAGGCAAAGCAATCGGCCTTTCTGGAAGGGATGCCGATTTACTGGAGGCCGAAGTCGTCTCAGAATTGTATGGGCGCGTTGGAAATGTCACTAAGGTGAATCCCGCCGTTTTGACCATGGCCACAGAAAATGGATTTATTCCGGTGGTTTGCAGTGTGGCAACGGATCCTGACAAACGAGCACTAAATATTAACGCCGACAGCGCTGCAGCCGCTATTGCAGCCGCTGTCGGAGCATCGAAACTGATCCTATTGACCGACACTAACGGGGTGTTGCGAGATAAGAACGACCCTAATTCGACGGTTTCAAAGCTTTCTAGGGAAGATGCAAGAGCAATGCTCGCGAATGGAAAAGCGGATCGGGGAATGATTCCCAAGATTGAAGGAGCTCTCCATGCTCTTGATCAAGGAGTGGGAAGCGTCCACCTGATCGATGGTGGCTTGCCAAATGCGCTACTCATCGAAGTGTTTACGGATGCCGGCATCGGCACAATGATGGACTAGAGCGCTATCAAGCCCCCAGTCAAACCCGTCTTGGAATCCCATTGATAGACCCCTGCATATCGGTTGTGAGATCCGCCCTGACAGATGTAGGTTTTGCCAATCTTTTCGGGAGCTTGAAGTACGGTATGTGAGTGGCCACCCATGATGATGTCAATGTCAGGACACTTTTGAGCCAACTCTTGATCCTGCCGATGACCAATATGGGTTAGGCAAATGAGAAGGTCGACATTCGGTCGGATTTCATTAGCCAATTGGCAGGCCGTAGGAATGGGCGCATCCCATAGATAAGCACTGGCAGCACGAGTTGACATCCGCTCGGTGACCATTGGGACCATCACCGCAATGACGCCTATCCTAATATTCATGCAGTCCAACAACAAATGCGAAGCCAGCGGACGAGAGCCGTCCTTCTTCCTAAGATTTCCGCATAGGATCGGATGAGTGGCTCCAGCAATTTTTGCCTTAAAAACACTTTCCAGGATGTGAGTTTCTCGGTTGCCAAGAACGCTCGCCGTACACCGAAGTTTGGCAAGTTTGGACCAAACCGGTTCTTCATGAAAAGGAATTCCCAGGTTGCCCGTTTTGATGGCATCTCCTGTATCAAAATAGAGGTCAGCTTCGTCTCGCAACCTTTGCAGAGATTCCCACTTAGGGCCGTCGAGCGTGCCATGCATATCGTTTGATTGGAGCAATCTAAGCTGCATGACCGCATTATTCTGACAGCTAATGCATCAAGCATCTATAATGGGAATGAACGCTAATATTGTAGCGTTATGAATTAAGGAAGCTATATATGAAGAAAATAATGTCCCTCTCCGTTCTCGCTGCTGCTGTCGTTGGCCTTGCTGGCGCACAAACCACAAAGAAAGCTCCTGCCGCACCTACTGAAATTAAGTGTGCCGTAATGGGAAGCAAAGTCAACATTGCATCCGCTACTGCAAAGCACATGTATGCCGATTACAAGGGAAAGAGATATTTCTTCTGCTGTGGCGGCTGTCCAAGCGCATTCCAGAAAGAGCCAGCTAAGTATGCAAAGGCTGCAAGCATTCCAACTCCTAAGGCTTCAAAGAAGTAATTCGACCTTAGAAAACTGAATTGCCCGGCATCCCTAAAAGGGAGCTGGGCAATTGTTTTTTAAGGGTCCTCAGTTAAGGCTGCTTCGGTGTCTTGGCAGGAGCGCTTACTGGATTCACAGGAGTTTTCGATGTGGAGGATATCAGGTCAAGGCGATTGCTAACTCCGTCGATGAGCAGCATCAGGGCAAAGAAGGTCGCACCCAAGATGAGAGTCCATCGAGACATAAAGTCGTCGAAGCTGGCCTTGCCTTTAAAGGATGTCCTTACACTTCCACCGCCAGACATGGCATCGCCCTTTCCGGTGATAAGCACCAGAAGTCCAAAAACAATCGCGACAACAATCGCTAGAAAAAGTAATACGTTATAGGCGGTCTGCACGAAAAACTAAACCTCGAATCATGGATTGTACCTGCAAGCACGCCTAGGTCAGTCCCGGTATCGAGAAGTGAAACAACAACTCAAGCCCTTGAATGACCAAATAGGTTAGAACGCTTCCACTAATGACCTGGATCATGCCACTGTTCCAGATCCTCATCAGAACACTTGCTTCGGATGATTTAGCTGTTGCGTACCTTTGAATAACCTCATTGCCCGCTTTGATCCCACTACGGAGTTGCTTGGCGTTTGGTTTCTTTGTGGTCACAAACTGTTGGACAAAGGAACCTAAAGGCCCGTACAGGAACATCGTCAGGATAGCTGCTGCAAGAAAGCGGACATCCTCATATTTAATCCAAGGAAACTGTTCTATGGAAAAAAAGAGCGACATGGCAACCGCCAGATTTGTCCCGCACCGGGGATGAACTCGAGGCATGCGCTTGACAACCTCAGGAGTGAGGTCCTCGCCCCGTTCAATCGCATGGACAACCATGTGCTCAGCGCCGTGAGTTCCAGAAAGCGGAATGAAGCGGATGACTCCCAGAAAGGCCACCATCGGAATCGCACTGTCAATGAAGTCCTTAACAATTTGTGGTAAGCGAGTCTTGTCAACCACGGCTAGGAGTGGCGATGTGACCACTACACACAAAACCAGACTCGAAAACATCAAAACGCCTGTAGCCATCACCGCGAGATGGCTGACACCACCCCGAATATTTCCGCTTGTCAGATAAACACCAAAAGGGGTTGCCATCCCACCAACCATGGCGGGCCGCTGAAGCGTTCTCCTACGAGGGAAGAGATCGTACGGAGCAAGAACACCCCTCACATGCAACTGATCGTCAATGACAACCAGGGTCTGTCCGTGAATACCTTCAAAGCGCCTCAAAGCTTCCGAACCGCTATCATACGCGTGGATCGTTTCAGGCACCGACATGGCAGCCGTACAGCTTTCCTGTAAATCTAGGTCTTGGCCAATAACTCCTACCAACGATTGTTCGTTTATAATTCCGACCAAGCGTCCATCTGTTGTAACAGGAATCGTCCCAACACCTGATTCCGTCATGAGTGCGATGGCCCTCTGGAGCGTATCTTCAGATGCAACGGTGGGCGTTGGGCGCATAATATGCCCCACAGGAAGAGAAAGCGAGGAAGGAACTGGGGTGGGTTGTGTTGCCACGGCTTGAGAACTCACGTATTGTACTTACGCCGAGAGGATTCCAGGATAGGCAGATTGCATGGGTCGCCCCGTGTTTCTCTAGAATCAGCTAAATTCTTTTTGAGAATTGAAAAGTGGAATGAACCTTAAGGAGACAGGTGATCACCTAAAACAGGTAAATCGCTTGGGAACTTAGAAGAGGGAGCCGTATTGGCCTAAGGCGGTAACCCTATCGGTTTGGCTCATTTTAAGTTAACATTATGTCCTGTTGGCTTAAGGTGGCCATGTCACAATTGATTCGGATCGGGGATTAGCCCACTAGGAGCAACGATATTGGCAATTGATACAAGCGATTTCAAAAATGGCATGCACTTCTATCTGGATGGAGACGTATATACAATCGTCGAATTCCAACACGTAAAGCCCGGTAAGGGTGGAGCTTTTGTCAGGACTAGACTGAGAAAGGTCAAGTCCGGCCAAATGCTGGAAAAGACGTTTCGTTCGGGTGAGCGGGTGGAACCGGCATTTGTTGAGAAGGTCAAGATGCAATTCCTCTATCGCCAAGGCAGTGAGATGATTCTCATGGATCTCGATACTTACGAACAGATTCCAGTAACCGAAGATTCACTCGGTTCTCAGGGTAAATACCTTAAGGACGACATGGAGATCGTTGCACTTTCAGCCAACGGAGAAGTGTTAGGTTACGAATTACCGAACTTTGTAGAGTTGGAAATCGTAGAGACCGATCCTGGTTTCAAGGGTGATACAGTGAGCGGTGGAAGCACTAAACCGGCGAAACTGGAGTCCGGGGCAAGCGTCAATGTTCCGTTCCACTTAAATATTGGTGACGTCGTTAAAGTAGACACGCGCACGGATACCTACCTAGAGCGCGTCAAGAAGTAGTAACTATGAGCAGAGGTGGATTCGGAGCTAAGGACCTTTCAGACACATTTCAAGAAATGCTGACTGGCTGTGCCAAGTTCATCATGTATCTTGGTGGACTAGCGACTCTCATTTCCGTTGGTCTGCTCGTCTTTACTTGCGTAAGACTTGGAACCGACACGAATTCCGCTGCGCAAATGGCGGATGCCGTTCGAAATGTGGGCATCTTTCAAAAGGTGCTCATCGTTGGAGTGATGGGACTCGCTGTTGGCGCGAGTTACCTCTTTTGGGGAGCGGACCTTTTGGGTGCCGCACAGATCGGTGGAGCTGCTCTCCTCTACTTTGCTCCCCTCTATTTGCCAAGCGTCATTGGAGATAAGTCGTCCGAGGCCACCCAAAGCGCATACAGTGCGCTCCAGATGGGTGGCACAGTTTTGGGAATTATTGGCTTAGTTGTTGTCTGCGTCGATGTTGCAATCCGAGTGCAGCAAAGAGTTAAGACCGGAGCCAAAGCCGACCACATTAAATATGGCAAGGGCATTAAGGAAGAAGGAGAAAAGCAGAACATTCTCCTTGGAAAATGCTGGCAACTTCCGTTTTGCCGAAAATTTGTGCGAGAGCGCTGCCCCATTTATCATGCTCGTCGAACGTGTTGGAAGGAACTTGTCGGGTGCATGTGCGAGGAACAAGTTATCCGCAACGCAATGGAAAACAAGCCTATTCCAAAGGATGCACTGTTAGCGGGCAGCTATATTCCTCAGAACCACAAGCTCTCAACGGCGCAGAAGAAGGAAAGATGCTACAGCTGCGTCATTTTCAATGAGCATCAGCGGCACAAGTACAAAGTCATGATGCCGATCACGGTTATGTCCTTCTTGTTGGTTTATGGGTTGTTCCATAGCCTTTTGGTAGATGCCGTCACCGCACTCGTAGAGAAGATAAACCATGTTGTCAACCTCGGTACCCTTGGTGCGGCCGGCAACTATAAACCACCAACGTTTTTCGTTGAGTCGATGCTAGCAGTCATTATGGTAATCGGGCTGACTTATGCGATGAAGACGATTGAATTCATCTGCTTCAAGATCAAAGTCTGATGCGCAGTGAATCTCACTCGCTTCTTGAAGTAGATGGATCCCACGGAGAAGGTGGTGGAGCACTCTTGCGAACTTGCCTAGTCATGTCCGCACTTACTCAGCAACCCGTAAGGATCAAGAATATTAGGGGCGGTACGAAGTGGCCCGGAATTGATATCGAAGATCTCACGTTGCTGAACGTGCTAGAAGGTATGTCCAAGGCAGATACGGTTGGCGCTCATCTTGGTTCAGAAACGTTGACCTTCCTTCCTTCCACAAGGCCAACTGGATTTAAGGGAGAAATTGGAGCTGCTAAGAGCGAATCCGGTCGTGGTTCAAACGTTCAGGTTATCTTGGGCTCGTTACTTCCGGCGTTGGCCAGAAGCGGGGTTTACTCCAGCCTAATCGCCAAAGGCGAAACTTATGGCTCCCATTCGGTCAGCTATGACTATTTCGCTAACGTGACCTTGTTCGCGTTGCGCAAAGCAGGACTTCACGCCTTTCCTGAGCTACTCGTTGCGGGCTTTGGAAGAGAATCTGCCGGCGTCGTAGCCCTTGATGTTGAGCCGAGCGCACTCACTGGCATTGAATGGTCAGACCGCGGCTCACTACGTTCCGTTAATGCTGTTGTTTCAACATGTGGCATGCCGGAATCCATCGGCGAGCGAATCGTGTCTCATCTAGAACTGCTTGCTAGGAATTCCGGATTGGAAATGGAAGCCGAGCACGTTGAAGTATCGGGTAAAAGCCCGGGGGCTTTTGTTACTACATGGGCGACATATGAAAGGGGGATCGGTGGTGGAACTGCCATGGGAGCCAGGGGCCTTAGGGGCGAAACCCTCGGACAAATTGCATTTAATGAATTGCTCGACTGGATGTCCAGTTCTGCTACTATCGACCCGTTTCTGGCCGATCAACTTCTCTTACCCCTCGTACTTGCAGAAACTCCTTCTGCGTTCACTGTTCCTCGGCTCACTAAGCGCTTTTTGACGACCGTCTGGGTCATAAAGCAGTTCACTCCCATCCACATCACGGTTAGAGGAACTGAAAATGCTCCAGGTGCAGTTCGGATCGAGCGAAGGTAAAACCATTCTTAGCTTAAGCGTTATGCCACGATTGTTTCAGTCATCGAACGGGTACCTTTTGGCGATGCGAGTCCAGTTTGCTGTCGGTCTCTTCGCACTTTGTGCTTTTGCTCAAGCCGATCGGCTTATAGACATTCCGACCGCTCGAAAGATTCCATTTGGGAAGTTTCGTTACGAATTTAGAAGCGAACCCTTCACCGGCGGCTCAAACGAGCACTACCTCGGATTAGGAATCACTACTGCTTTTGAACTTGACCTGCGCTGCTTTCAAACTTCCGGAGAAAAACAATTGGGTACGTTCGACGGGTCGTACGCCTTCATCGCAGCTATTCCCGGAATATCGCCTGGCATAAGTTTAGGCTTTCAGGATGGTCTCGACAAAACGGAGGATGGGAGGAGGATTTATCTAGCAACGACCTTTCGCGAACCACTTCAAGTCGGCAACGATACCATACGCGCGGACGTTACATTTGGAGTGCAAACGGGACGGTTTACTTCACCCTTCGTGGGCTTTACCTTGCCTTTTGGTCGCCAACTCTACTTGGTCGGTGAACACAACGGTGCCCGGATAACGGCTGGAATAGAACTTCGACTAGCCCAAAATGTCGTTGTTCGGTACCTTTCACGAGGTTCGCAGACCCTCATTACACTCAGTGCTTCGACGGTATTTTAAGGCTCAACCCGTTTTCACGGCAGAGCTCTAAAATTCTGGTTTGCAACTCATTCGCAAACAATTCGCGATTCTCTTTTTCGCTTGAGCTTGTTGCGACCTCTGCATAAGTAAACGGCTTGCCAATTGCAATGGTCGTTACATGCTTTTGGCCCCTTGATTTGCCCCTTGGCATAATAATATTCGTACCAATAATCCCAACCGGTACGACGGGAACTTGTGTCCTTTTGGCCAGCATCGCCACACCTCGACTCATCTCCTGAATCGACTCGCCATCTCCCCGAGTTCCTTCGGGGAAAATCAAGACCGCCTCGCCTTCTGAGAGGAATTGAATGGTCATACGTATCGATTCAGTATCCGTTTCTCCCCGCTTGACCGGAAAAGCTCCAAGTGAAGAGATAAGAATAGAGAACAATTTATTGGCAAATAACTCTTCTTTCGCCATGAATCGAAGTCGCCTTTTGCTTCCACAAGCGATTGCGGGCGGATCAAGATGGCTAATATGAACGGGAGCTACAAGGATCCCACCCTTTTCAGGCATATTCTCTTGGTTTACAGTTCTAAATCCGCCATGTGTGTTGAAATAAGCAGCCCTAACGAGCCATCGCACAAATGCGTACCATGTCGGATGCTTGCTGGTCATTAATTGGATTATGTCTTCAATTGTCTGGTACCGCCGCCTAAGCCGCCTTCAATGGACGATTCTATTCATCGCCTGGCTGGGTTGGGTCTTCGACATCATGGACACGGCCCTGTTCAACTTCGCAAAAGTTCCAATGATGACCGAGATGCTTGGAGCCAGCCGATATAAACTTGAGGGACCAAGAATCGAAGGCCTCATCCAGACCTGTTTCCTTGTGGGTTGGGCGGTCGGCGGTTTGGTATTCGGCATATTGGCGGACCGTTGGGGACGATCGAAGACTCTGATTGTAACGATTCTTCTGTATTGCACGCTGACTGGACTCACTGCACTGTGCCAGAACCCAGAACAGGTCATGGTTGCACGTTTCCTCACAGCACTCGGTATTGGTGGCGAATGGGCGGCGGGAGCAGCGTTGGTTGCGGAGACGTTTCCTACAGAACTTCGTGGAATTGCTTCCTCGTTACTTCAAAGCGCGGCGGCGTTCGGTCCCATTTTTGCCGCACTTGCCAATTTGAGCTTGGTTCATAGTTCTTGGCGGTCACTTTTTATTGTGGGTGTGGCGCCTGCATTTGTGTGTGTACTGATTCGGTTTTTTGTTGTCGAACCGGAGCGAGATTCGAATTTGAGATCGAACCTTAGGGTGGCGCCGATTGTAATGCTCCGAGAGCTATTCAGTGATCCAAAACTTCGACGAAACACCATCGTGGCCATGGTAATCGGTGTTGTTGGGGTAACTGGGGCGGGCATCGCTCCGTTTTGGATACCCAACCTCGTCAAAGAGGCCAGCGTCGGTATTGCTACTGATCTTGTCAGGGCTCGAACGAGCAATGCGACGATGGTTCTTCACATCGGAACCCTGTTGGGGGTCTTTGCTTTCCCCTATTTGTCGGATCGAGTTGGACGGAAACCAGCTTTTGTGGTGTTTTTCGTCATGAGTCCTTTGATGACCGCGATGGCATTGTACGGAGGAGCCCAATATTCACGGCTTCTGTGGCTAATGCCCATTGCGACTTTCTTCTCAATTGGGGTCAGCGCTGGCTTCGTTCAGTATTTCCCAGAACTCTTTCCCTCTCGCCTCAGAGCAACGGGCGCCGGTCTAGCCTATAACGTCGGCAGAATATTTTCTGCTCCCATTCCATGGTTGATGGGAATGTTAATTGGGGTTTTCCAGGGCAGTGTGGTCGCTGGCATACTCATCGCAAGTTGCATTTATCTGATTGGGATCGTCGCCATTCCGTTTGGTCCCGAAACTAAAAGTCTGCCATTACCAGAGGATTAACTCGCGTTCTTCTGCCGCGTTTCGTTCGTCTAAATCCATGTGACCTGTCTTTCTTACCTGGCTCTAGCGCTTTGTGCCATTTCCAATGCTTCTCCTAATCACGGCCTGATTGCGCCAACCGATCCACATATACGCTATGTCGGTCGCGTGGATCTGCAGAGCCCAGATGGTCCGCGATGTGCGTGGCCTGCGAGTCAAGTCCAAATATCCTTTCGCGGGACCGGGCTAAAAATGAAGGTCAAGGACAGTGGTCAAGACCAGTTACAGGTTATTGTTGATGGCAATCCAACTCAAGTGCTGAAGCTGGAAAAAGGGGAAAACTCCTGTGACATTGCTTCCGGGCTAACGGATAGTCGCCATGACATCGCTGTTGTGAAACGGACCGAGACTTTTGTGGGAACCGTTCAGTTTCTAAACTTTGATGTGGATGGCACCCTCGTTGATCCGCCCAAAGCGCAACATATCATCGAAGTGATTGGAGACTCAATCAGTTGTGGATACGGGAATGAGGGCAAGGCAAAAGAGGAGCATTTCTTGCCTGCAACTGAAAATGCCTATATGTCATACGGAGCGATTGCAGCACGTGAGTTGAAGTCCGATTTTTACGACATCGCATGGTCTGGAAGGAAAATGTGGCCGGACAACACTGTTCCTGAGATCTACGACTTGGCACTGGCTGATGACAAGACGAGTACTTGGAACCTACGTCAGGCCATTCCTGACGTCATCATTATCAACTTGGCAACGAACGACTTCGGCAAGCAGAATCCCGATGAAAAAGGTTGGAGCGAAGCCTATGCTGCCTTTATCCAGCGCCTCCGAACTCGCGCTCCTCGCGCTCGAATCTATTGCTCGATTGGGCCGATGATGACCGACAACTGGCCACCCGAAACTAAGGCACTTTCCAACCTCAGGAAGTACTTGACCGATGTCATCGCGTTGCGAGCCAAGGTGGCGGACGACAACATTCGAATCATCGAATTCGAAACACAAGATGAAGCTAAGGATGGTATTGGATCGGATTGGCACCCAAGCATTTCAAAACATCGAGATATGGCGAAAGTGCTTGTTGCAGCGATTCGTGAAGACCTGCACTGGAAATAGGCTCCATGGGTCGGACTTGGCACCCAGAACTAACTGCTGAGCCTGACGATAGGAACTGATTTCCAGTTTTTTGCTCAGGAAAGCAGTTAACTTCGGCACCATCTATCGGGAAAGGCGTGAAAATACAGTGGCAGTAATCCTTTGATGATGGATTGCTGCCACTGCGGTATGCATTGGATATATATCTATGAAGGTTTCAAGTTCAATTCCTCTCGTTCTTTGTCTTGGTGCGATCACCTCAACTTGTCAAGCTGAGGTACCTCCCAGCATTAAGGATGCGCTTAAGAGAGCCGATGCACTGGTCGCCAAGATCGTGGCGATTCCTGACAAGCAGCGAACCTTCAAAAATACACTTGGGGCACTGGATGACCTGTCGGGAATGCTAGACGATGCGGTATCTCTGCCGATATTCATGGAAAACGTTTCCAATGATTCCAAAGTACGAGATAACGCTCGAGAAGCAGAGGAACTGGTGTCCAACTGGCAGATTAGCGTCGGCAAGCGCGAGGATTTATACCGAGCAGTTAGGGCCTACGCTTCGACTAAGCCTAAGTTAAAAGGTGAACACGCCCGGTTCCTCGAGTTCACTCTCAGAGACTATCGACGTGCCGGAATGGACCTGACCAAAGCACAGCGAGAAAAACTTCAGGGCTTCGAAATGCAGATCAATAAGCTGGGCATTTCCTTTAGCCAGAATATCGCCGACGACAGTACTCATATTCCGATCAAGTCCACCGAGTTTAAAGGGGTGCCACAAGATGTTCTCGACCGATTGAAGAAGGATGGAGATTCGCTTCTCGTCGGGATGGATACTCCGACAGTCGACCCAATCTTGAGTTATTGCGATAACGAAGGAACTCGTAAGGCTGTTTGGTTTGCCTTCAAGCGACGAGGTGGCGAAAAAAACGTCAAGCTGCTTGAGCAGATTCTGAGATTGCGATATCAGCAAGCTCATATGCTTGGTTACAAAAGCCCAGCGGATTTTGAAACTGAAGTCCGGATGGCAAAAAATGCGGCAACGGTAGCCAAATTCTACAAAGACCTTCAACCAATAGTCAGGAAGAAGACGCTCGTTGATTTCGCGGAATTTGTTGAAGCCAAGCGTTCTCATATTGGCGACAAGCACGCGACCTTAAATCCTTGGGATCAATCTTTCTACAAAAACTTACTGATGAAAAATCGGTATGCCGTGGACGGGCGGAAGATTAGCGAGTATTTCCCAATGCAACGTGTGGTTGATGGACTTTTCAGCATCACTCAGTCTTTGTACGGGTTGAGATATAAGGACGTTACCGACGATATTGAGAAGCTCGGATTGCCCAAGTGGGATTCTGATATCAAGCTTTACCAGGTTAACGACATTGCATCGGGCAAAATGCTGGGCCATTTTTATCTCGACCTATTTCCTCGACCAGGGAAATATAGCCATGCCGCTTGCTGGGGCCTAAAGCCGCACATGACATTCAGCAACGGAACTGAGCAACCTGCTTTAGCAGCTCTTGTGTGCAACTTTACTAAGCCCACTGCCGACAAACCCAGTCTGCTGCCACATGACGAAGTGGAAACGTTCTTCCATGAATTTGGGCACTGTCTTCATAACCTATTGGCTGAGGCAAAGATGGAGCGATTCGCCGGTACAGGAGTCGCGAGGGATTTTGTTGAAGCGCCCTCGCAGATGTTCGAAAACTGGGTTTGGAATCCAACTGTCCTGAAAACGTTCGCAAAGCACTATCAAACGGGACAGTCCTTGCCCGAGTCTCTATTAGTTGGCATGCAAAAAGCTCGATTCCTTGGCAGCGGCATGGAAGCGGAACATCAATTCTATTACGGTATCGTGGATCAGAAATACCACACTGCGCCGGGCGGCATCGTCAATACAACCAAAGTGGGAGTAGACACACTAGGTCAAGTGGAAATGTATCATGGCGTCCCAGGGACGATGTTCCAAGCCTCGTTTACGCACTTAATCGGTTACCAAGCAGCCTATTACGGCTACCAATGGTCCTTGGTGTATGCGCAAGACATGTTCCAGCGGTTTGAGCAACTTGGTTTGTTGAACCCCAAAGCGGGAATGTACTATCGAAAGAAAATCCTTTCCAAAGGCGGAACTGAAGATGAAATGCAAATGCTTCGCGACTACCTTGGAAGGGCACCGAGGATGGACGCCTTCCTAAGGCATCTGGGACTCCCTTCGAAGAAGTAGATCCCTACTTCTTCGGATACCATGCCGCTTCGACAGCGGCATATCCCTCCGGATCGAACTTCTTGAGTTCGCTCCGGAGAAATGGAAAGAAGTCATTTCTTCCAAAGTACGCCTCGGAGCATTCAGCGAAATACTCGAATGCGTTGGTTAGTGCATAAGACTTTCGGTTGCCACCGCCTACGAAGGGCACGGAGTCGTATATGTGAGATTGCACCGCGTGCTTATAGGCTTCCAGGATCGGCTCAAAGCCCTCTCCCAGCTTTTGGAAATGATAAGCATGGGAGAGTTCATGCAAAACCATGGAAGGTTGAATGTGCTGCCAAGCCAGGAAGTTCTTCAGATTTCCTATTTCAATGCAGTGAGCCATATCTGGGTTGTAACCATTAGCCTTTAACCATTCAGCACTTGGATGGTAGACCGCTGTCGATTTCGGATCGTTGACTTCGACCCAGAATTTCACTTTGCGGAGTTCGACAAAGGGACCGGGAGGAACCTCCTGTTTCACTTGCCTTAACCTAACTCCAAGCAACTTGAGGGCTGGTTTTAGCTCGTTTAGATCCTTTTGGGCACTTGGGCTAACAAGTACTGTGAACCCTTCGATGTTTCGAACTTGATACTCACGGGTTGCGGGTTGCTTGAATTCCTGAATAGGCTCAATCACGATCGGCACAAAGACGAACACGGCTACAGAATAGCAAGTCTTGCCCTAAAGCCGATAGCTTATAAGTGTCACCGTTTTATGCTCATGCTTCGAAATTTTGCTTTGCCTAATAAATGTAGTCATGGCTACATTCGTGGTATGATGTCCCGAGTATGAAAGCTGAGGAGGGGAAGGAGCAAGTAGATGAAGTTCTAGATCAAGATCTAGGCTGGAATCTAAAAGCGGACACCCCAAGCCTTCAAGAAGTCCACCGTTCCATTCCCGTACCGGTGGGCGGGCCAAAGTGGCGAAGAATGCTGGCATTCATTGGCCCTGGCTACTTAGTAGCCGTTGGGTACATGGACCCTGGTAACTGGGCGACTGACATTGCTGGCGGAGCGATGTTCAACTACTCGCTTCTCTCGGTTGTTCTCATTTCGAGTTTGATGGCGATATTTCTCCAATCCCTAAGTGCAAAACTGGGAATTGTCACGGGTAGAGACCTTGCTCAAGGCTGTCGGGACGCCTACAGCAGACCAGTTTCCATCGTCCTGTGGATTTCTGCGGAGATCGGAATCGTTGCTTGCGATATTGCCGAGGTCATCGGAGCTGCTATTGCCCTGAATCTCCTTTTTGGCCTGAATCTAGTCGCCGGAGTAGCCATAACCACGCTCGACGTACTCATCGTACTTGCGCTTCAGCATCGTGGCTTCAGGTGGATCGAGATTTTTGTCATCACGTTGATTGGCACGATGATGGCCATCTTTGGCATAGAGATCTTTTACGCCAAACCTGATTGGCACGGAGTTTTAGTCGGGTTCGTTCCCACTCCGGCGATTTTGCATAGCCACGAAATGCTCTACATTGGTCTTGGTATCTTGGGAGCCACCGTCATGCCGCATAACCTGTACCTGCATTCTTCGATCGTACAGACGAGAAGGTTTGGAAGCAGCTCACGCGATCGAAAAGAATCGATCAAGATGGCCTACCTAGATTCTACGGTGGCTTTAGCTTTGGCACTGTTCGTTAATGCCGCCATATTGATTGTCGCTGCGGCAGTTTTCTACAGGTCAGGGCATCATGAGGTAGCCGAAATCAATGATGCGTACAAGCTCTTATCTCCGATAGTCGGAGTTTCCCTTGCGACTCCGCTTTTTGCCATAGCTCTGCTAGCTTCAGGTCAAAACTCAACGCTAACCGGTACATTGGCCGGGCAAATCGTGCTGGAAGGGTTCCTCAAAATATCGCTCAAGCCGTGGCTACGCCGCCTAATCTCCAGACTGCTGGCCATAGTCCCTGCCCTCTTTGCTGTAGCGTTATTTGGACAAGATGGATTGGGCAAGCTCATGCTGTTCAGCCAAGTCGTCCTATCGGCTCAACTCTCGTTTGCCGTCTTTCCACTTATTCACTTCACTTCCGACCGCAAGAAGATGGGGGAATTTGTAAACAAGACCTTTACGAGATCCCTTGGTTGGTTCATGGCCATTTGCATCGCCCTGCTCAACACTTACCTGATCTTCACTGTCTTCGTCCCCAGCAAGTAACCCTCAGATCTCAGTGGATTTCAGGGTGGGTTTTCTTGTACTCATTGTAGGCAGCCAATGCTTCCGCTTGGCTCATGCCCCTGGCTCGCGCCATTGCCATCGCCTTATCGAATCGTGAGGGCACATTATGCCTCTTAGCCATCGGTTTGGCAGCGAGTGCATGTCTCTGCGATGAGGAAATAACTTTAGGCCGTTCAACTCTTGAATAAGCACCTCTAGCAGCAACTTTAGGCGCAGTAAGTCTAGCCGCAGGGGCCATCGCCCGACCGGCTTTATGACCCATCGCCAAAGCGGCCACGGGTGCTACGTGATGTGAAGGAGCCGCAGCATGAAGTGCCGCGGGTGCGACATGACTCGCCGCCGGGGCTGCATGTCTGGCAGCGGCAGTTGCAGCATGGCTAGAAGCATGGCTAGAAGCATGCTTAGAGGAAGCTTTTGCATGGCCATGTTGGGCAAAGCAAAGGGAAGCTACAAGGACGAATAGAGAGAATGAAAGGACCCCTTTCGTTTGTGTGTCAGACATAAACACGCCTCGAGATGATAGATGCATATTCGACGTGACTCCTCCATGTGACCATCTGTTAGAAAGAAATTTCTAAGTTGGAGTTTCATGGGACTTAGGGCCCCTACATAAACAACTACAAACACGATTCGGAATTCGTTATGATGCTATCCATGACGTTTCGCCCAATTTGCGTTGTTTACTTGTCTCTTTTGGCCGCCTCGTGCTTTGCTCAAAACGTATCTCCAAAGCTCTATGACGGCCTTGAGTGGAGAATGATCGGGCCTTTTCGCGGTGGGCGGACCGTCGGAGCGGCTGGTGTACCTTCGAGACCCGGAACGTTTTTCATTGGGGTGAATAACGGGGGAGTCTGGAAGACTAATGACTTCGGCCGCACTTGGAAGCCCATTTTTGATGATCAGCCGAGCGGTTCCATTGGCACGATTGCGGTCGCACCGTCAAATCCCGATACGATTTACGTGGGGAGCGGGGAGGGTCTTCAACGGCCAGATTTGTCAACTGGAGACGGGTTCTATCGCTCGACTGACGGCGGCAAATCATGGAAGCACCTGGGACTCCAGGATGCTCAGCAAATTGGCAGCATTCTAGTCGATCCCAAAGACTCGAAACGTATTTTTGTCGCCGTCCTGGGACACCCCTACGGACCGAATACCGAGCGAGGGGTCTTTCGTTCGAATGATGGAGGAGAAACCTTCGAGAAGGTTCTGTACAAAGGACCCGACACCGGAGCCATTGGATTAGCGTTTGATCCAAACGACTCGAATACAATTTATGCCGATTTGTGGGCGGCGAGGCAAGGTCCATGGGAAAATGGCGAGTGGCAAGGTCCGGGCAGCGGACTCTTCAAATCTTTAGACGGCGGCCAAACATGGCATCAACTGAAGAAAGGCTTACCGGGAATTGACGATGGTTTGGGTCGCATTGGTTTTACGGTTGCTCCAAGCGATCCCAAGCGGTTGTTCGCATTGGTCGATTCAGGCGAAAACGGAGGACTCTATCGGTCAGATGACGCCGGCGAAAGTTGGCGACTAATCGACAACGAAGGAAGGATTTGGGGGCGAGGGAGCGACTTTGCTGAAGTCAAAGTTGATCCGAAAGATCCGAACATCGTCTACGTAGCTAATACTTCGACCTACAAGTCTGTCGACGGAGGGGCAAGCTTCGTGGCTTGGAAGGGTGCGCCTGGTGGAGACGATTACCACACCATTTGGATAAATCCCAACGACCCTAAAACGATTCTGCTTGCACTCGACCAAGGCGCGACGATCACGGTTAATGGTGGTGAAACTTGGTCCAGTTGGTACAACCAACCGACCGCGCAGTTCTACCATGTTTCAACGGATAACCAGTTCCCCTATTGGGTATATGGTGGTCAACAGGAAAGTGGATCTGCTGGAGTTGCTAGCCGAGGAAATGACGGGCAGATCACCTTCAGGGAATTCCATCCGGTTGGCGCAGAGGAATATGGCTATGTAGCCCCCGATCCTCTGCATCCGAACTTGATTTATGGAGGCAAAGTCAGCCGGTATGACACGATAACCGGACAGTCGCTAAATGTATCACCTCGTATCGGCCGAGCGGCGGGCAAATATCGCTTTTTGCGAACAGCACCGCTGATGTTTTCACCTGTTGACCCACATGTGCTCTATCTTGGTGGGAACTATGTTTTCCAAACCAAGGATGGTGGAATTAACTGGGACGTCATTAGTCCAGATTTGAGCCGGACAATTGCAGAACCTCCCGCCGGAAGTGTCTTCAAGCGACCCAACCGGAGAGGAGTTGTCTATGCTCTTGGACCCTCCTACAAAGACAGCAGTGTTATTTGGGCAGGTACCGACGACGGACTCGTTCACCTTACGCAAAATGGTGGTAAGCAGTGGGCCGACGTCACTCCTATGTCGCTGTCAGCATGGAGCAAGGTCACGCAAATTGATGCGGGCCGGTTCGACGCACGCACCGCCTATATTTCCGTCAGTCGATTCAAGCTCGATGACCTGACTCCTCATATTTACCGAACCCACGATGCGGGACAATCTTGGAAGGAAATAGTCGGCGGCCTGCCAACGAATGCGCCTGTAAACACAGTAAGGGAAGACCCTGTACGAAAGGGTCTGCTATACGCAGGAACGGAGAATGCTGTCTATTTTTCGCTTGACGATGGCGATCACTGGAACCCTCTGCGCCTAAATATGCCGGCTACTTCCATTAGAGACCTCGTCATCCACGGAGATGATGTCGTTGTTGGAACCCATGGCCGATCGTTCTGGATTCTCGATGACATTACTCCTTTAAGGCAACTCGCACTTGGAGACCCTTCCACAAGATTGTTTGCTCCCCAGGTGGCTACGAGGGTCCACTGGAACAATAACACGGATACTCCGCTGCCCCCGGAAGAGCCAGCAGGTAAGAACCCGCCGGACGGAGCTTCCATCGATTTCTTCCTGGAGGAGTCGACAACCGGACCGGTTTCCTTGGACATATTGGATTCGCGAGGCAGACTGGTACGTCACTTTGACAGCGACGAGAAGTTAGAACAGGTCAAAGAGAGGGACCTTCAGGTTCCGATGTACTGGATTCGACCGCTTCAACCCTTGCCTTCAAAGCCTGGATTCCACCGTTTCATCTGGGACTTACATTACACACCGCTAGGTGGCCGATCGAACTTCCCAATTGCTGCCATCTTCCACGACACCGCGCCCGCGGATAGCAGTCCTTGGGTTTCGCCGGGATCTTTTAAAGTCATCCTCAAAGTAGGAGGTAAGTCTTATAGCCAGTTGCTAACGGTAAGGATGGATCCGAGGGTCAGGGCCTCTGTGAGTGACTTAAGAGAACAGTTTCGGATTGCCTTTGGCGCTTACGAGACTATCAATTCACTAAGAGACGCTCAAGGTGTAATTGAGGAATCCCTGCCGATCCTTAGTTCGTTGCCAGCCGAATTCAAGCCAGAGGCAGAAGCAGTTAAAGCGGAGTTTGCTAAACTCCAGCCACGACTTTCTACTCCCAGCGGCGGATTGAACAGTGCAATGGCTTTAGTGGAAAGCGCAGACACTCTGCCGCCACATGTAGTTGTAGAAGCTTATGAAGCATCACTAGGACTCGCTAAAGCTGTCCTCCAAGATTGGAAGGCGCTTTTGGACAAGAGGATCATTCCTCTCAACCAAAAATTGAAACGGGCAGGACGCAAAGAACTACCTTTACTTTCTTCTCGAATGCTTCAATCCGCTGGCTACGGAGGCAACAACGACGAGGACTAAAACTTAATCCAAATCTCAGTCTCCATCGCCAGTGGATGGAGTCGGCGTCGATTTTTCTGCGGCGGACTTAGCAGCATTTTTTGCGGCCTGACCTATTCCGCTTCCTCCACCTTCGATCGCACCGGTATTTGTGACCGGCGTAATTCCGCCGCCGCCCATCGGCACGATGGCTACGTTATTATCCGAACCGCCGGCAGGGGAACCAGGCTTATTCGAACCTGCTACGGGAGTATTAGGCGCTGGTGTTTGACCTGATCTGGCTTCGGGAGGTTTGCAGCCAAATACGAAACCTGTGATCGCCAATACAATTAGAACTGGTCGCGACTTAATCATTAGGTCTGAGAATAACGGATTCAACTCTTTTTGGGTGATGAAGTCTCCGTAGATAGCGTTGGGAACGCCGGAGGTACCTTCGTGAAGGTGTTCTTGGGAGGGCGAGCCATCAGAAACGGCTTGAAACCCTTTTGGAGAGCAGGCGAATTTGCTTTCAACCTAAAATCCCCATTTATGGGATCCACAAAGAGTGGATCTGCAATTTGTGAGTGTACGTCTTGTCCCTTAGCTCTCCAAGTTTCAAGCGTCATCCCCGCAAAATCAACCGGTTTGCCGTCAATTCGCCAATAGGTATTCCCATCGAGTTTGTAATTGTTTCCCGACCAATTGCTTCCCAAGAGTGGAGCGTCCTTCCAGTACACGATGTTGTTTTCAAAAGTGAAGGATAGGTGATCTTCGGCTCGTGTTCGAATGATTTCTGCTTCTCTCGCGAAAGCGAAAATGTTATTTCGTACCACATTTTCTTGACCGTAATGTTGGTGGAAACCACCGCTCTTGGTTCGGTACACGAGGTTGTTTTCGATTAGCTCGTGGGAACTTCCTTCATCGGGATAAATTCCCCAGCCGCCATAACTAAAACTATCGATATCGTGAATCCGGTTGCCCGATAGAGTCGTTCCCGGCTCAATGCCCAGGGTGTAGATTCCACCCATATCGCTCAAAACACCTTGGCCAATATCAAAGATCTCGTTATTGAGGACGAGATTGTGGTGGGCCTGACTTTTGCCGTAGCCCCACGTCCAACCGATGGATACGCCCGTGTAATACAGGTCGTAGATGCGATTGTCCTCGACGGTGTTTGAATCGGATTGACCGATAAATACTCCAATGGCCGCAGGATGAAGTCGGCCGCCATGTGAAATCTCTGAGTGAGCAAAAGTTATTCCTCCCGTCACTTTATCCTCGCTATCATAAAGCCTGGTTTCACCAATCTTTAGTCCGCCTGCGCCGAGGTCGCTGAGCACGCATTGTTCGATCCGATCATTGCGGCAGCCTCCAACGAGTTCCATTCCGTATTCCCCAGTGTGCTGAATACGACAGCCCTTCATTTCACCGTGCCTCCACATTTCGGCATGCACTGCGGCACCAAGATCCGCTTCAGCCTGAGGAAAGAAGCGGCCTTTGGGGCCCAGAGACCAATTGGTATAGGAAAAATCTAAGTCTACGAAGTTCACGTATTCGACTGGCTTTCCTGAATCGACATCACCGTGCATGTCGAGCAGCGTTGGAATAAGAGGAGCCTCAATCACGCACTTTTCGAGGCTCTCGCCTGGTTTGGGAATATAGGTCAGTTCGCCCGATTTGTTGTCCAAATACCATTCTCCCGGATCACTCAAGGCGTCCGGAACATTCTCCACGAGGTACCGGTTGCCTGTGTGGAAATTGGCCCATCCGTCGTCAAAACCTGTCGGACCGGTCGTTGTGACTACATTTGAAGAGGCATCGTACGACGCGACTCGCATCCTTGACATATCCCAGATATGGAAACAGAGGACTTCGATGTCCTGCAAGTTCGTCCAGGTCGGTTTAATATCTCCCGCTCGAACGCCAAACCTGTCATATCCATGGCCTTTCGATGCGGCAGTAGGAGCGACTTCCGATGTGAAGTTATAGTAACCCTGCTTTGGGAGACGAGGTCGATATCTCCGGTCTCCGTTGACAAAGAGTTGAGAGAATCTCCAGTTTCCACTTTTCACTTCGGGGATATTGGTCTTCCACCAACCCATGCTGTCTTTGGTAAAGCCGGTCACCCGTCGTCCGCCGCTGATTGTTGCGTGATCGCCTACATATTGGGTCGGTGATTGGGCCGTGCCTGAATCCTCAGGACCTAACCGAAAAGCTTCCGAGAGTTCATAAATCCCTGGCTTAAGGCGTACCTCGACGGGGCCAACAAGATGGGTATGACTCGCTCGGTAAGCTCTCACCGAATCGCGAGCTTTCTCCAGAGTCCTAAAAGGTTTGCCTGATGTGCCCGACCAAGTGTTGTTACCCTTAGGTGATACGACAAACACATGAGACGGAGCGGTTGAAATCGAGCAAATCGACAGCAGCAGTGCAATCACGTCTCATCTTTCGACGGGAACATCGGATGCCCCTTCCCAAATCGTGTCCCTTTTTCTTAGGACACCCTGCGACTTTTATCTTGTTCAATCTAGGCTGCCGGGATCGGCAGCCTAGATCAAAGGTTAGACGACCGGTTTGTATTCCGGAAGCTTGTAGCCCTTTCGATATTGGCGCTTATACGATTGCGTATTGCGGCCAGCTTTGCCGATGAGGTCCTGCTTCATGGCATCCCATCGAACGGTTTCGCCAGCGTAGAGTGCGACGTTTGACAAGTGACAGACGATAGTCGTTTTAGCGACTGATCCTAGGTCAGCTCTTGGCTTGGATCGTGTCTTGACGCAATCCACGAAGTCTCTCCAGTGGCTGGGAGGCGGTGCGGCTTCTTCCTTTGGTAGCTCTTTTCCGCCTGGATCCAAGATCTTCCAACCGCCGCGCCAAACGCGAAGCGTGCGTCCATCGGCACTAACGAACTCCGTACCGTGGCCATCTTTGCCTGGGTGGTCTTGCCCAATTGCCCAGTGCATTGAGAAATTCTGATCCTTGAAGTCATAAATGGCTTCCATGACATCTGGCGCAGTTCGATCATCATCGGAAATGGCTCGGATGCCACCTACTGCACTGACTGAACTCGGCATAACCAGATCTTGATCTTTACTCATACCAAGTAGTGCGATATCCATCATGTGAACACCCCAGTCGGTACTCAAACCGCCTCCGAAGTTCATAAACCATCGCCAATTGTAGTGACAGCGGTTGCTCTGATAGGGGAGGAATCCGGCTGGTCCAACCCACATATCGTAATCAAGACCTTTCGGTGGATCGATGGGCTTCTGTCGCCCCGCCCTGAAGCTATCATTTATCCAAGCGCGGCATAAGGTGATCTTGCCGAGCTTGCCAGATCGAATGTAGTCAATCGCATCCGTGAACTCTTTGGTACTGCGTTGCCACGTACCGCACTGAACGATACGGTTGTGATGCTTCACAGCGGCTGCCATTGAAACGGCTTCAGTGATGTCATGAGAAATCGGCTTCTCACAGTAAGCATCCTTACCTGCTTCCACAGCATGGATAAGGTTTAGTGCGTGCCAGTGGTCGGGGGTACCCACGATCACGGCATCAATATCTTTTCGATCCAGAATCTTACGATAATCTTTGTAAACGTCCGGTTTGCGACCGTATTTTTTCTCGACATCGTTGTAGTCGCCTGGAATGCGATTATCATCGACGTCGCACAAGGCAGCAACTGTCACATCCGGGAATTCCATGAGGTTCCGCATGTTCGCGGCACCCATTCCCCCACACCCGATAAGTCCTAAAACCAACTTGTCGTTAGGAGATTTCGAGATCCCTTTCCAACGCGATGCGTTCGCAACCCTTAGAAAAGGTGCCGCAGCACTTGCCACCGCAACTGCTCCTGTCCGCACCATAAATTGCCTGCGTGTCCAACTCTCATCATGCTCGTGATTAGCCAAGGTATCCACCTCCAATAAAATCAATTCAGGAAAAGCTACAATTCCCCCACCGAATCTTACTAGAATGGGAACGAGCACGCAAACATGAGCAGAAATAAGACGATTATTCCTTCGCGACGAGAATTCCTCCAGGCCACCGGAGGGTTGGCCGCAGCAACGATGCTAAGTGGTTTCAAACTTCCAGAAGTCCATATAGGCGGAAGTGACCTCATTCAAGTGGCCCTTGTTGGCTGTGGCGGACGAGGTGGCGGTGCAGCAGTAAATGCTGTGTCCACAACAAGTGGGCCGATTAAACTGGTTGCAATGGCCGACGTCTTCGCTGACCGGCTGAATAGCACCTTCACGAATCTTAAACAGAATATCGCAGACAAAATGGATGTCCCGGAGGACCGGAAATTCATTGGATTCGATGCTTACAAGCACGCTATGGACGCTTTACGACCAGGCGACATCGTTATTCTGACGACACCACCTGCATTTCGATGGGTCCACTTCACCTATGCCATTTCAAAGGGCCTCAATGTTTTCATGGAGAAGCCCGTTTCAGTCGACGGACCAACTTCAAAGAAGATGTTCAAGCTCGCTGAGGAAGCAAAGGCAAAGAACCTGAAAGTCGGCGTCGGATTAATGTCCAGGCATTCCAAGTCAATTATCGAACTTCATGATCGAGTGCAGCGAGGTCAGCTTGGCGAGATCATGCTGATGCGCGGCTACCGAATGCATGGCCCAGCAGGCTATTCCGAATCGTTGCCCAAGCCAGACAATATCAGCCACTTGGAATATCAGATTCGACGCTTCCATAGCTTCCTTTGGGCTAGCGGCGGATGTTTCAGCGATTTCTACATCCACCATATCGATCACCTCTCATGGATGAAGAATGCTTGGCCCATTAGCGCTCAAGCCCTTGGCGGTCGTCATTACAAGACAAATGCCGAAGGGGTTGCCTTCGTTGATCAAAACTTCGATTCTTATTCGGTCGAATATACGTTCCCCGACGGAGCCAAGATGTACTTCGATGGCCGATGTGTTAACGGCGCTGAAGGAATCTACTCCAGCTACGTACACGGCACGAAGGGAGTAGCAATCGCAGCACGAGCTAATGACTGCGGTGGACCTTCAGCAATCTATAAAGGTCAAAACACGACAGGCAAGCCAGTTTGGCAGTCCACGGACAACTCCAATCCGTATCAAAACGAATGGGACGAACTGGTTCTCGCCATTCGAAACAATCAGCCATACAACGAAGTTAAACGCGGTGTAGAAGCTAGTTTGGTGACGAGCATGGGTCGAATGGCTGCACATACTGGGCAGCTCATCACGTTCGATCAGATGCTGAACTGTGAGCATGAATTTGCTCCCGAAGTCGATCGACTTACGATTACATCCGACGCTCCTCTGATGCCTGGCGCAGACGGACGATATGCGATCCCTCGGCCTGGACTCAATCCTAAGCGCGAATATTGATCGCAATGGTTGGTGGGTCCGGCAAACGGACCTACCAACCTAAAATTTCTTGACGACTCGCACGTACTCTCGTGAACCAAGGAAGTGCTTGAGTAGCCTGGCCCTCGTTCTCGACGAGACCAACGTGGTTGCAGTGGATAGAGGATCAGATGTCAGCCCGTCCCGTGCGATCACCGTAGACTGAACGCCTTCTGTAAGCGCGTAACCCGTCTTTGGATTGACCACATGCGAATATTTTTTGCCGTCCAAGACTACGAATTGTTCCGTGTCACCGGACGATGAAATGGCACAGTTGGCAAATAACATTTCGTCAGCCTTGCCCTTTAGTCCGGCATTCGGCACCTCAATGGTCCATCCCTTTGTTCCAGGAGGTGGATCGGAAACGACAATGTCTCCTCCCATTTCGATCAAGGCGCTCTTAATTCCAAATTTCTTGAGCACTGCTTGCCCCTCATCATCGGCGAAGCCCTTGGCAATCGCTCCTAAATCGAGTTTCATGTCCTCTTTCATCAGACGAGCCGTGTGACTCGATTCCACGAGTTGAAGGAACTTCCATCCGACTTTCTGCTTCGCTTGAGCAATCTGTTGCGCACTGGGATGGGTATGAGTCTTTCGTGCCTTGCGCCAAATCTGGATGAGCGGCCCTGCCGTTATATCGAAAAGTCCATCGGTCAGTTTCGCAAATTCTTGCGACCGCTTCAGGACCAAGAATAAATCAGATGAAACCACTGTTGCGGGGCCTCCAGAGTGGGCACATAGCTTCATCAGCTCAGAATTCTGGCGGTAGTCGCTCATCATCGAGTCCAGATCTGCGATTCGAGCGAATGCAGCCGCACAGGCGTTCTCTGCAGTTGTTTTATCTGGAGCGTACACAACGATCCTTGCGTCCACCCCCATTAGGTACTCCTTGAAGGTAAAACGGGTCAAAGCTACCGATTCCTGACGGGAAAAGGATTCTGACGGAATAACTGTCAACAAGCAACCGAACAGGATGCATGTTGTCAAACGTCGAATACGAAGAACCGAAATCGGTTTCCTGACTCTTATCATGTTAATTTTGGGAATTCTTCTCAGTGGCAGTCTTGCACTGTCTTTCAATACCGGAACGAGCCATTCACATTTAGCTCTACTTGAGCCGTTTACTCAAACCCTACCCGGTTCGGTGGTCAAGATTAAGATGCTCCCAGTTCCCGGCGGTGTCGTTAAAATTGGAACAACCGAGGTTACCGTCAAGCCATTCTTCATCGCAGAAACAGAAACCCCTTGGGAAGCCTACGATGTATTTCTTGGCAGTGGCCCTCCGTCGCCGCCCTATGATCAGACCGCCTATACGCCCGATGCGATCGCGCGACCAAGCAAGAGCTATATTCTCCCGGATCTAGGTTGGGGCCACCATGGTTATCCAGCGATTAATTTGAGCTTCACCTCCGTCGAGATGTTCTTTCGATGGCTGGCATCTGCGACGAAAATGAAGTACCGGATGCCAACTGAAGCCGAGTGGGAACTGGCTTGTCGCGCGGGCAACGGTGGTTCATGGAAGCCAGATAAGGGCTATTTGGACAAGAATGAATGGTTTAAGGGCAACAGTGAAAGGACCACTCATCCCATTGGAACAAAGTTGGCCAACAAATATGGACTCTTTGACATGCTCGGTAACGTCGGCGAATGGGCAACAGACCTTGAAGGAAAACCCGTACTTTGCGGCGGATCTTTCCTCGATGGCCTAGATGTCATGGGTGCCGACGCGAGACGCCGATGGGCTCCAAAGTGGCAAGCGACTGATCCTCAAATCCCAAAGAGCCGCTGGTGGCTTTCTGATGCACCATTCGCAGGATTCCGACTCGTTTGCGAGCCTCCCACTGACATCAAGGGGAATTAATCTGTGGTATCCACTTTGATCGCAACCGCATTACTGGCCAGTCTCAGTAATGCGGACCGAGTTGTTTTTGAAGGGCACGATGGCCCGGGTAAAGGCAAGCACGTTGTGTTTCTAGCCGGAGATGAAGAGTATCGATCCGAAGAGGCCCTTACTCAACTTGCTCGAATCCTATCGGTCCAGTTTGGATTCCATTGTACGGTGCTGTTTTCAATAGGCCAGGATGGCGCTATCGATCCTAATCGACACGACAACCAGCCCGGCATGGAAACGCTTGATAAGGCCGACTTGGTCGTGATGTTGCTCCGTTTTCGGAGTTGGCCAGACGACCAAATGAAGCATTTCGTGGATTACTTCGGGTCTGGGAAACCCATCTTAGCCCTACGAACAAGCACCCATGCCTTTTCGTACCCACCCGATTCACAAAGTCCTTTTCGAAGTTACAGTTGGAATAGTAAAGAATGGCTCGGCGGCTTTGGGAAGCAAGTTCTAGGCGAAACATGGATCTCACATTGGGGGAACCATAAAGTGCAAGCGACGAGGGGTGTCGTCACAGAAATCGGAGGGAAAAGCCCCATTCTGAGGGGTGTCGAGGATGTCTTTTGTACAACGGATGTCTATGAAGCCCATCCACCTGCTGATTGCAAGATCCTAATGACGGGACAAGTCCTTGAGGGAATGAACTCGACGGACCCTCCCGCATCAGGTCGAAAACCTACCGTTGATGGCATTGAGCAAAGTGTCAACAATCCAATGATGCCCATTCTGTGGGAGCGCCAAGTAAGAGGACCTCTGGGTAGGACGAGTCGAATCGTCACCACCACGATGGGTTCCGCCACCGACATTGTCAACGATGGAATTCGGAGGATGTTGATCAATTCGGTGTTTTCTCTCACCGGTTTGGAAAGGAAGATCAGCCAGATCGTCCATTTTGAACTCTCTGCTGACTATATGCCGAGCGCATTTGGATTCGATGGCTTCAGAAAAGGCGTGCGGCCCGAGGAGTTACAGCACTAGAAATTGTCAGTAATTTCTAAGTGAATCCTAAGGGTGACCCCAGGATGCAGTCCTGCCTGGTAGCATGGCCTCGTGATTCGCCGTCCATCTTCAAAGACTCTCTTGTTTGTCGGATATAGCCTTGTGACATGCATCGGCTTTGCCTATGTCGCTCAAGTTCACCGGGATGGATATCGGGATACTCCGATTTTACCCGGCCAAAAGTGGCATGTTCACGACATCAACCGACCCTATCCTCACGAGGTCACACCCGGAAAGAATCTTGGCGATCCGCCTTCAGACGCGATTGTGCTCTTTGACGGAAAGGACCTTTCTCAATGGACCCAGACAGCAGGAGGAGGCTTCGGAGCCAACACTGCACCTGCCAAATGGAAACTCGTTGATAAGTCGATCGAGGTCGCTGGCAGGACTGGCAACCTCTATTCGAGAGAAAAGTTTGGCGACTGCCAACTCCACATAGAGTGGCTTGAATCGCCGCACGTGAAAGGCTCGGGCCAGGGAAGAGGCAATAGCGGAATCTTCCTCATGAGCCATTACGAGGTTCAGGTGCTTGATTCCTATCGCGCTGCAACCTACGCTGATGGCCAAGCCGGAGCGATCTATGGTCAATGGCCGCCCCTGGTCAATCCCCAAAGGAAACCAGGCGAATGGCAAGCCTATGACATCATTTTCGAAGCGCCAGTATTTGAAAATGGAAAAGCGATCAAGCCAGCCTACGAAACCATTTTCTTCAATGGCGTATTGGTTCACAACCATCAAAAACTAAACGGCGAGTCAGGCCACGCAACCGTGCCGCCGTATGTTGTCCACGGCTCAGAAGAACCCCTGTTCCTTCAAGACCACGGCCCCGAAACTCCAGTTCGCTATCGAAACATCTGGGTCCGTAAACTGAAAGGTTACGACCAGCCTGAAAAGTAGCTACTAATCAGCGGGTCCCTTCCAGACACTTCCCCCGAACGTGGTTACGTAGATCACGTTCGGGTTTTGTTTGTCGAACGTCACGCGCTGGACATTTGAGAAAGGAAGGGCATCTACTGGTTTCCAGGTCTCGCCATCGTCCTTACTTAGCCATAAGCCCGCAAGGGGTGCACCTTCGGTTAATGTTGCATAGATCCAACCTTGATGCTGGGGGTGAAGGTACGCGCCGAAGTGTTCTGGGCCAACTTTCAGAATTCGAGTCCAATGCTCACCTCCATCTTTTGTGCGCCAAAGTCCGGCTTGATCTTGTTTTGCGTCGGCGGCGCCTACGTAAATCACGCGGCTATCTGTCGGATCCACCGTCAAATCCTTTGGCCACAGAAATGGTTGAGACTCGTTGATTTTGGTCCAGTGATCGCCTCGATCTCGGGAGCGGTAGATCCCCACTCCCTGAGGCTTAAATTGGCCATTTTCCGTCTTGGCGGTTACGACGGCGAAGAGTGTTCCATCTGTGTGGAGTACCAGTCTGGAGACACGTCGATTCGAATCTGAGCCCAGACCATTGTTTGTCGGAACCCAAGTAGTGCCTCCATTTTCTGAACGAAATACTCCACCCCCAAATTGGCCTGCATACAGAGTGCGTTGGGTGACCGAACTATGCGTATCGATCTCGATTGCGGTAGTCGGATTGAGCGGCAGATCGCCGTTGCGAGGTTTCCACGTTGCGCCAAAGTCATCGCTAAAACAGATCCCACCTGGCCCGGTTGCTCGGTGTGACCCCCAGATAATGTTCCCATTTGGGATGTCATGAACGTTCGAAAACGCTCCCCAAATACGCCCCTTTACCACTGGATCGAAGGATAATTGATAGCAAGTGTTCTGCCAGGGCGCTCTGCCTTTGTTGCTCCACCACTCCCAATGAATGCCCGAATCGAACGACCGTGCAAATCCAATATCGGTGTAGCAAATATAGTGCCGGGTCGGCTCATTCGGGTCAATGTAGTAGTTCCAGGTCGTTGTAACGACTAACCCTGAATTGCTCCACAGGACCTCTTTATCATTTGAATGAGGGAAGGGATGCGTATGACTGGACTTCCATTCTCCACCGCCGTTGGTCGTAGCGTAACTGCAACTTCCGTTAGCCATCAAGATCTTGTCTGGGTCAGTTGGCGAAACTGCGATTTCAGGTACAGATTGGTAGAACTGCCCATCAGTAGCGAACGTGTAATCCGACTCCACATTGCAACTCGGAAACCGAGGGTCGGGCTGGAAAATGGAGTTCCAAGTCTGACCAGAGTCGGTTGAACGGAAAACCGTTGCGTGGTGTGGCGCAGGAATGCCCGTGTTCGAGTTTGTCGCAAATACCCTCTCTGGATAGACATCGCTGGAAACCAAGTGAAGGTACTGCGCAGTGGGACCCATCGACCATTCGTCAAATGCTTGAGTGTCCAGGTTCAGCCCTTGACCCATTGCCGGTACCCAAGTTTCTCCTCGATCGGTTGATCGGTAGATGCCTCCAACTAACTTGCCGTCCTTAACTGTTGTTGGCGTAGAGCAGTACAGCACGATTCTTCCCGTTAGCTGGTTGGAACCAGCCGCGAAGGACTTGATGGTTGGATCGGGGAGCCCATTCGATTTGGGACTAAAAGTAACGCCAGCATCATCCGACCTCCAAATTCCGACTGACGAAGCGATGAAGCAAGTGCGGTTGTCAGCTTTGCTTGTCTGGTCGAAGTGCCCACCCAAATACTCCCCAAAGGAACCTTCACAGGGTGCCCAGGTGCTTCCAGAATCATTTGAACGGTAGACGGTTTTGCCAGCCGCCACCATCATATTGTTGGGGCTGTTGCGATCGATGCAGATGTCGCCGGTGAGAGCCCCTGATAGGTTGCCAATGGACTTCCAGTGGTCGCCTCCATCGTGGCTGACCGCCAACCCGGCATAGCCATTTGCCGCAAAGATTGTCTTCTGGTCAGACGGGTGAAATGCGGGTCTGCATCTGATATTGGATCGGAGCTGAAGGTGATTGATCATCTTCCATTGCGAACCACCATCTCTCGAAACATACACACCGCTCATGTCGCAGTTCAGCATCATGAGGTTCGGGTTGGACGGACTGATCGCTGGCTCAAAGATTGCTCCACCGCCCGAAAGACCAACTGGCTGCCACTCTGGGGCAGCCGACTTCAAGTCAGTAAAGTGTGCTGGACTGAGCAAAAGCAAAGCCAGCTGAACAACCCAAATATGCATCATCGCTATGGACGATTCTGGACGAAACTCTTGTGTAAGTGTTAGGTTTACACGCCGAAGGGTGCCAGAAATGCCCCATAGCTTTGTCCTTCCTATCCGCTGGCCGTGATCTCACCGTTGGATTTATTCCAGGGCATCATCCGGAGAATAAAAGTCATCGGACAGAAGCCTGTTATTGCATCAAGCAAGAGACCGAAAGCAGGGAGTGCGGCAAGGTAAATCAACGACACATTTCCATTTCCAAAGCCAATAAGGGCGATACACAGGAGGAGCCCTGCCACCAAGTGAGCTTGACGGTCAACGCTCCGATTAGCTTTTGGGGACGCAGTCACCTCGAACCCTGCGGATATCCAAGCCATGGTGCCACCCGTGAGGTTAAACAGACAGTCATGGTTGGCCATCACTTTCTTGCAAGCTTGGTCTGATCGAACGCCACCTTGACAAATGAAGACGATGGGCTCTGACAGGGAAGTATCCAGTAGCTTCTCTCGGATTTCAGGCAAGGGAATATTGATTGTTCCGGGAATATGTCCAGACGCATATTCCGACGCCGAACGTACATCGATGAGCTTGAGCGATTCGCCACTTTCCAGCCGCGCCTTCAACTCCTTAGGGGTTATGTTCTTTTTCATTTGCTTTCCGAGTGGGTAGAGGCAAATGGCTTGCCAAAGGATTCAAAGACCTGCACCAAACTTTGAAATGAATCCTTTTCGCCTCAATGAGTCTCTCCACCTTCGGAAAGCCAAATCATGAAATTGAGAATGCGAACATTGAGCCTTGCGGGTGGGATCCTCGCTTTTGGACTCGGATCACCTGGGTGTTCCGCACCCCAAACTGAGACTAAGAATCCAACTGAGTCGGTAGCGATTAAAGCCGAGGTCTTGACCGTCACTAGGTCACTAGAGCCAGAGATATACGTGGCCGTTGGTAATGTTAAGCGACGACTGAACACGGTCCTTTCTGCAAAACTAATGGGCAGGGTCAAGACCGTCTCCGTAAAGGCTGGAGATACCGTAAGTCAAGGACAACTTGTAGTTTCTATCGATGCCCGTGAACAGAATGCGGCTGTCGACGGAGCAAATGCCAGTTTCAGATCCTCAGAAATTGGTGTAGACAATGCTCGATCCGTAGCCGTTCTGGAAGATCGAACCAACCAAGCCCAGATACTCCAAGCTGAAGCAAAAGTAAAGCAGGCGGAAGCCAACTTAGGTTCAGTGCAAGCAAGGTATGACTTGGCGATTGCAGGCCCCCGACCCGAAGAAGTCACTCAAGCTCATCTCGTCGTCAACCAAGCGGAGTCGAGTCTCAAACTCGCAACTAAAGAGCTTGAGCGAGCAACTCGTTTGGTGCAGACAGGAGCCTTGGCAGGCAAAGAACTTGACTTGGCGCAGAACCGATTTGACCTAGCGAAAGGTCAGTACCAAGTTGCGGTACAAGCGGAGAAAATCGCTACTGAAGGCACCCGGAGTCAAGAACTACGCGCTTCGCAGGAAGCGGTTGTCTTGGCGCAGGCGGCCATTCAACAGTCCAAAGCCGCGCTGAACCAGGCACGAGCTGCCTCGCTACAGACAGATGTGCGCCGCAAGGAAATTGATTCGGCACGGGCTAGGGTTCAACTGGCCTCAGCTTCAGTTGAGGCGGCCCGGGTCGCCGTCTCTGATACTAGCATTCAAGCTCCATTCAGCGGCACTGTGGTTCAACGATTTGTTGATGCAGGAGCAATGGCCGTTCCGGGAAGTCCCTTAATCGCTTTAGAAGGTGGTGATCTTCTTCTGGAATCAATCGTGCCAGAACGGATCCTTCGTTTTCTCTCGGTAGGAACTAAAGCCAAGGTTCAGATCGATGCCGTACGTGGTCCATCGTGGCCCGGCAAGGTCGTCGAAGTCGTTCCTCAAGGCGATTCCGTCAATCACACGTTTTTGGTCAAGTGGAAACTGCCAGAGGTTAAAGGCATTAACTCTGGCATGTTCGGTCGTGTTCCGGTCCCCATTGGAAGCAATCTCAAAATCCTTATCCCCTCATCGGCTACCTGGGAGAGAGATGGTCTTCACTATGCCTTGGCCCTTGACCCAGACCGCAAAGCAAGAATTCGCGTCCTTTCCGTCGGCGAATCACTGGACAAGAAAACTGAAATACTAGCTGGGCTGAATCCAGGCGACCTGATTGTCGCATCGCCACACAACATTCCTGACGGCACAAAGATCGAGGGGAAATAGGATGAAGCATGGTCTGGCTGGCCGACTGGCTAGCGCATTTATCTATAGCAAGCTGACCCCACTTGTTATCATTGCATCACTCCTGCTCGGCGTCTTTGCCGTGATTAAGACGCCTAGAGAGGAAGAACCCCAGATCATTGTGCCAATGGCGGACGTGATCGTCCAGATGCCTGGTGCCTCGTCAAAGGAGGTCGAACAGCGCGTAACGTCTCCGATGGAGAAATTGATTTGGGAAATCCCTGGCGTAGAGTATGTCTACTCCACGACGAGCCCCGGACAATCAATGGTCGTTGTGCGATACCTGGTTGGACAGGACCAAGAACGTGCGTTTGTAAGGCTACGCGAAAAACTGCAGAGTCACTACGACATCATTCCTCCCGGTGCCACTCAACCCATCATCAAGCCAAGATCCATCGACGACGTTCCCATTTTGGCGCTCACGCTTCACAGCAAGACTTTGGGATCATTTGCACTTCGCCAGATTGCAGCACGAGTAGAGCAATCCCTTAAGAGCGTCCCAAATGTGAGCGAAACCTTGATGATCGGCGGTCAGACGCGCGAGCTTTCCGTCGTTTTAGACAGGAACCGATTGACCGCCTTTGGATTGTCGTCGGCGGATGTAGACCAGGCAATCAGTACCGCTAACCACCAGGGGATCGCTGGACAATTCTCGGCAGGTAACGACTCAGTAAGGGTCAATTCGGGCGATTTTCTACGGGGCAAGAAGGACCTTGAGTCGCTGGTTGTCGCTATTCGTAATGGAAGGTCAGTAAGACTTTCCGAAGTAGCGGATGTTGTCGATGGTCCTGAAGAGGCCAAGAGTTACGTCTACTACGGTTCCGGGCCTGCGAGTCGGGAGACAGGTGACGGCAATACGGAACCCGCCGTCACGATCAGCATTGCCAAGCGACAGGGTGTGAATGCGGTCGATGTTGTTCAAGGAGTTCTGGCTAAGGTTCAAACGCTGAAGGGAGTTGTTATTCCTGGCGACGTCCAAGTAACTACCACACGAAATTACGGCGAAACGTCGGCCGAGAAGTCCAATGAACTCTTGTTCCATATGGGTATTGCGGTGGTGTCCGTCACGATACTTATCGGCGTTGTCCTTGGGAGAAAGGAATCGATGGTGGTCTTGATCGCCATTCCGGTCACCCTTTCGCTTACGCTACTGATCTTTTACCTCTATGGATTTACGCTCAATCGCATCACACTTTTTGCCTTAATCTTCTCTATCGGCATCCTTGTTGACGACGCAATTGTTGTCGTAGAAAATATTGTAAGGCACTTGCGGATGCCGAATGCAAAGGTCGAGGGCATAACGAAGACAGCGATTCATGCCGTCGATGAAGTCGGGAATCCCACCATCTTGGCTACCTTCGCAGTGATTGCAGCCATCCTTCCTATGGCTTTCGTCGGCGGCCTAATGGGGCCCTACATGAGACCGATTCCAATTGGGGCATCTGCAGCGATGATCTTTTCACTGCTGATCGCGTTCGTGGTGACGCCTTGGGCCGCTGTCAGGATTCTCAAGAAAGGCGGTAGGAAGCATGGGCATTCAGAAGATGGACCGGAGGATTTTCTAACTCGGCTTTACAGACGATTGATGACTCCTCTCCTCAGATCGTGGAAAGTCAGGTCGGTTTTCTTTCTATCCGTTTTCCTGATGCTGCTGGGAGCAATGTCTCTAGTCGGAATGAAAGCAGTAACGGTCAAGATGCTGCCCTTCGATAATAAGAATGAGTTCCAAATCATTGTCGACATGCCGTCGGGAACCACTCTTGAGCAGACAGCCGTCGCAGCCAGGGCCCTTGCCGATTACCAAAAGACTGTTCCAGAAGTTACGGACTATCAGATCTATATTGGTTCTGCAAGCCCGTTCAATTTCAACGGCCTTGTCCGCCACTACTTCATGCGAAGTGCCAGCTATCAGGCGGACATCCAGGTCAATCTCACCGGCAAGAATGACAGAAAAGCCCAAAGTCACGATATCGTGAAGCGAATCAGGAATGACCTTTCCGCGATTGCGTCTCGTTATGGAGCTCGAATCAAAATAGCTGAAGTACCGCCTGGTCCACCCGTTCTGGAGACCCTGGTAGCCGAAGTTTATGGTCCCGACAGTTCCACAAGGATCGCCGCAGCTAAGCAAGTCAAACAGATCTTCTCCTCAACTACGGGCGTTTCCGATGTCGACTGGTACATGGATGATGATCAAACGACGGTTCAATTCCAGGTTGACAAGGAGAAAGCAGCTCTATCGGGTGTAAGCACGGATTCAGTTAACCGAACCATTGAGAATGCCCTGAACGGGAGCCAAGTGGGTTTGTTGCACGACGAGGAAAGTCGCGAGGACGTGCCAATACGCACAAGGTTCTCACTTCAGGATCGCAGTGGTATTGCGCGGTTGAGAGGGGCCAGCGTTCGGTCGGATACAGGGTCGTTGGTACCTCTCGAAGAGTTGACGACGCCAGTTATGACACCCACTGACAAGAGCATTTACCACAAGAATCTGCTTCCGGTCGTTTACATTACGGGCGACGTGGTCGGCAATCAGGAGAGTCCCGTCTATGCGATCCTGAAAATGAATGAGGCCATAGACAAATTACGTCTAGCGAACGGCGCTCGGTTGAATGTCCTATCGACACACCTCCCCGAGAACACAAACTCCGTTTCGATGAAGTGGGACGGTGAATGGCACATCACCTATGAAGTATTCCGAGACTTAGGTGTCGCATTCGCTGCCGTACTTATCCTGATTTACATCCTGGTAGTCGCCTGGTTCCAAGACTTCAAGACTCCGATTGTCATCATGGCGCCGATTCCGCTCACCCTTGTTGGCATCTTGCCTGCCCATGCATTGATGGGTGCCTTCTTTACGGCAACTTCCATGATTGGGTTTATTGCTGGAGCTGGAATTATCGTCCGAAATTCGATCATCTTGGTGGATTTCATTGAGCTGCGTAGACGAGAGGGTTCAACGCTGGAACAGGCAGTTGTCGATGCAGGGGCTATTCGTTTTCGACCCATGCTGTTGACGGCGGCAGCTGTAATTGTAGGATCGTTTGTCATTCTCTTTGACCCCATTTTCCAGGGACTGGCAGTAGCGCTGATGGCAGGAGAAATTGCGTCGACCTTACTCTCGAGAATTGCCGTACCCGTCCTCTATTTCCTTTCGGAAAGCAAGAATGAAGCGAAGAGGTTGGCCCAGAAATAGCCTGAGGATGAATCCTTTTCATTGATCCATGTCTCTCTTAAGTCATGAAACAACAAACAGGACTAGTTCCGATTTTGGAGTTAACAGCTTCGAATTTCAAGCAGGAAGTTTTGGACAATTCAACCCCGATCCTCGTCGATTTCTGGGCACCCTGGTGTGGACCTTGTAAAGCCATGAAACCAATCCTTTCTGATCTAGCCACCACGTTGGCGGGCAAAGTGCGGATTGCACAGGTGAACGTTGATACAGAGCGGGAACTTGCAGGCGCGTTCGAAGTCAGGAGCATTCCGACCTGCATGCTCCTGTCAGGACCCAACGTGCTCGCAGTCAAAGTTGGATTGACGTCGGCGAAAGACTTGATCCAAATCATCAATACGAAAATAGTTGAGGCGAAGTAGAGCAATGATCAACATAGAATGGAAAGGTAAACGAGTCTTTGAGGCAACCCCTCCAACGGGCAATAAGTTCACCATGGATGCCTATCCTGAATCTGGCGGGCAAGATTTGGGACCGACTCCCTTAGAAGCATTCCTGGCTGCCGGCGCGGCCTGTTCCGCCATGGATGTGGTTCAGATTTTGGAGAAGAAGCGTCAAAACATCACGTCTTATCGACTTGAGGTCGATGGAGAACGTCACGACGATGGTAACTATCCGAAGCCCTATGTGAGCCTTACTTTCAAACATATCATTGAAGGTAAGAACCTGGATGAAAACGCGGTTGCTCAGGCGGTTAAGTTAAGCGATGAAAAGTACTGCACCGTGATAGCAACTTTTAGGGCGAGTCCAGTTATTCACTCAGTATTTGAGGTGAAATCCTCAAGTTAATCTGGATTCTCGGCTAGATTCTTGCACCCGATGCCGGAATCTAGCGATTCGCGTACAAACTGTCGGGCTCGATGAAGGCGCGATTTAACCGCGGGAATCGATAGCCCGGTACTTGCAGAAACGTCTTCCGCAGCTTCCCCGAAAATCTCACGTCGAAGATAAACATCTCTGTAGATTTCAGGCAAAGCTTCTATTGCGCCCGACACACAACTCTTAAGTTGCTCCTGTTCCGCTAGCTTGTCAGGACCTGGCTCACCAGTGGTCAACTCAATGCCTCGTGATTCTAGGTCACTGACGGAGGAGAACTTCATGAGCCGTTCCTTGATTCGCATCCGGGCACATGACCGCGTTCCAATCTTTGCTATCCATCCTTGAAACAATTGAGGATCGCGGAGTTGGTCTGAAGCTTTAAGCGCAGAAAGGATAGCGTCAGCAAGGGCATCTTCGGCGTCATCATAGTTGCCACATGTCCTCACCAGTTGTCGATATACAGCGTCTTTATGGCGGTTGATCAACCTTTCAAGATCCATGTTTCTGCCAACTTACCTTATGGATAGCGAGTGAGAAGCCCTTGTGGTGATTTATCAGGACGCCGTCACTCTAGGACCAGAAACCGTGGCATAGGCCATAGAATGGTGCCACCATCTAGTTAGCCGCTGCGCTCGGAAAACTATCGAAGGTGCACCATTCGCAGTCGACAGGCGGGTTTGTCATGGTTGCGCTAGCGATATTTCCAGCATCGATGCTTGGCAGAAGTGATTCAATTTTCTTCGCTATTGCTGATTTCGTAATGAGTGCTGGCGGATCTCTTCGACTTGAATTAGCTCTGACCGCAAACGCCTTTTCCCATCTGCGACTTCCGATCCGTGTGAGTGCTTGCGCTGTCGAATATCATCTGCGACCGATTGGGTGCAAGTTAAGCGATCCCACGAATCGCAATCAGGCTGAGGAATAACATGATCGAAGACCTACGTCGAATCCTATCGGAGCATCCATTTGTACATGGCCTAGAGGAAAGCCACCTCGTATTCTTGACGGGCTGTACAAAGAATGTTAAGTTTCTGCCTGGAGAACTCCTTTTCAAGGAAGGCGGGCCGGCAAAAGAGGTTTATCTTATCCGAGATGGCGAAGCAGCCATCCAGGTTTACGGACCCGATCAATCAGTGACAACGCTCTCAACCATTAAGGGTGGGGAAATTGCTGGATGGTCGTGGGTGGTTCCACCCTATGTTTCGCACTTCGACCTAATCGCATACACGGTGGTTCGAGCGATCGCCATAGATGCGGATTGCCTAAGGGTCAAATGTGAAAACGATCCAGTTTTCGGCTACCAAATGCTAGCCCGAATGGTCAAGGTAATGGAACAGCGCCTAATTTCAACACGCATGCAGATGGTAGAACTCTCAGCGGCCAGTCGTTAAATTTGGGTGACTTCGGATAGGAATGTACTAGTCGGTTGATAGCAAAACGGAAGCACGAACCAGCTTCCGGCTACTGGGATCCCTTCTCCGGGGTTCTAATCCCGCATACGGTCCCGTAGCCGATGGCAGATTTGTGCCATCGTTTCGTGTGAATTGCCTTGTGCCAAGCGCCCGCGCCACGTATCGTCTGACAGCAAACCGGGAACCAGAACCGGGCATGGTTGCGAGACATGGTACGACGTCTTAACTGTCCAGACTCCTGACCCGGTTGCATGCAACTTAGGGTCGAACTGTAGTCATCCTTACGCTCATTTCTTGGCCGTACACTGGTAGGCGCTGAAGGCTGCCAGATTAGCTATATCGCGTGAAGTTGAGTTGAACGAGACCATGTTGATTGGATATTCCAATCCGCGCAGAACGGGACCAATAAACTCAGAACGATGTCCGATAGAAGCAAGAAGTTTGTAGGCAATATTTGCCGAGTCTAGATCCGGGCAGATAAGCACGTTGGCGTCACCTTGGATCCTGCTATGAGGAAAGTTCTTTTTGGCAAACTCGGGAAGGATTGCGACATCGCCATGCATTTCTCCATCGCAAATGAGGTCGGGGTGGCTGTTGCGAAGCATCTCTGCGGCAACACGCACTTTTCGTGCCTTGGGATGGCGACTTTCGCCGAAGTTGGAGAAGGAGAGGAGCGCGACCTTGGGTATCAATCCTAGTTCGAAGGCGAATTGCGCTCCCTGCAAAGCGATCTCCACTAATTGCTCGGCATTGGGATCGATATTAAGCGTCGTGTCACCAATGACAAAGACTTGCCCTTCGATCACGATCATGTGGAATCCGGTCGCGCGCTGGTTCGGCGTTAAGGTATTGGTCAGAGGAAGCAGAGCGCGAAGGGTATCGCCGTATGATTCTTCTGCGCCAGCAATCATTGCATCGGCCATATGAAGTCGCATCATCATCATTCCGAAATAGATGCTCGATTTGACGAGCCGGTTTGCTTTCGGAGCAGTGAATCCATCTCTGGCACCAACTAAGGTCAACTCATTTGCCAAGAGCTGAATGTCTTTGCTACGTGAGGGGTCGACAATTTCAAATTCGCCCTCTGGGAGTCCCATACGACTCGCAAGTTGTGCGACTGCTTCTAGCCTTCCAAGGAGAATCGGACGACCGGTACCTTCCTGCAATACGATTCGGCAGGCATCAACAACTTTGGCATTTTCGCCATCCGCAAAAATGATCCTTGGGCAGTTCTTACGAGCCATTGATCGTATGCGTTGAAGAACGATTTCCGACTTGCTCGTCATTCCATCCAGGCGAGAACCGTATGCTTCCCAGTCGAGAATAGGTTCTCTTGCAACACCTGTTTCGCATGCTGCACGCGCGACGGCGGTCGAAACCTGCCGCAACAGCCGATGATCAAATGGCTTGGGGATGATATATCCCGGTCCGAACTCGAAGTGGGCCCCACCGTAGGCCATCATCACTTCATCAGGAACCGGTTCACGGGCCAGTTGTGCCAAAGCATGAGCGGCCGCGAGCTTCATTTCCTCGTTGATGCACGAGGAACGCACGTCAAGTGCTCCTCGGAAAATGAATGGAAATCCTAAGACGTTGTTGACCTGATTTGGATAGTCACTTCGCCCAGTGGCCACAATCGCATCTGGTCTTGCTGCCGTCGCTACGTCGTAAGTGACTTCTGGGTCGGGATTAGCCAGAGCAAAGATGATGGGATTCGGTGCCATCAACTTCAGCATCTCAGGGCTGAGCACGTTAGCCACTGAACACCCAAGGAAAACATCGGCGTCTACAAGCGCGTCTTCGAGAGTACGCAAGCTCGTTTCGCGCGCGAAAAAAGCCTTATAAGCATTCATTCCTTGGCGACCGGAATAGACGACTCCCTTGGTATCGACCAGGGTGATATTTGTAAGTGTGACTCCTAGTAAAACGTAGAATTTGGCGCAGGCTAGTGCCGACGCACCTGCGCCATTGACCACGACTTTGACGTCTTCGATCCTCTTCTTGGTTATGATCAATGCATTCAACAGTGCAGCACCAGAAATAATCGCGGTACCGTGCTGGTCATCGTGGAAGACGGGTATGGACATCGTCTTCTTCAGTTCTTCTTCTACCATGAAGCACTCGGGTGCCTTGATGTCCTCAAGGTTGATTCCACCAAACGTGGGTTCTAGAAGTTGGCAGGTCCGGATGATTTCGGCTGGATCGTGTGTATTGAGCTCAATATCGAATACGTCGACATGTGCAAATCGCTTAAAAAGGACCGCTTTGCCTTCCATTACCGGCTTGCCTGCAAGGGCGCCAATATCACCCAGACCGAGAACTGCAGTTCCATTGGTGACAACACCTACCAAGTTGCCACGGTTTGTGTACCGATACGCTAACTGCGGATCCTTTTCGATGGCAAGGCACGGGACTGCGACTCCTGGGGTGTAGGCTAGCGATAGATCGCGGGCGGTGAGACAAGGTTTTGTCGGCACAACTTCGATCTTGCCGGGACGACCTTGGTCGTGATAATCAAGAGCATCTGTTCTTAGCGTTGGCATTGTAGTCTCCTTTGGCCCTTTGAGGCGATCCTAGCTTGAACTCAAAAAGTGAAAGGACTTTCCGTTTCCCTTTAAGTTTGCCTTTTTGTTTGGCGGGTCACAAGTCAACGATTTTAAGGACGCCAGACTCCTTTATCGCTCGCCGCACTAAGGAATAATGAGGACGACCGTCGTCTGAATCTCGGTGTTTAGAGTTATGGATAGGAAAGTCGTACATCTCAAAAGTGGGCTGACGATTGGAATTCGACCCATCCTCAAGGATGGTGCTCAACGTCTAGCAGATGGTTTTTCTCACCTGTCACCCCGGTCTTTTAAATTACGGTTCTTGACCAACAAAGGACACTTCACACCGCAAGAGCTTCAACACATGGTGGAGTGTGATGGGGTGACGGGGCTTTCACTTGTGGCTCTAATTCTGGGCAATGATGGAGTTGAACAAGATCCGATCGCAGTCGCTCATTTTTTCCGTGACGAGACGAATACGGTATCCGCGGAGTTTGCTATTGCCGTTCTGGATGACTACCAGCAGATTGGAATTGGCTATGCGCTCCTCACAGCGTTGGCAGAACAATCCAAGTTGGTTGGGATATCAACTTGGACGGGAATCTGTTCTCCCGATAACGAGGGGATCCAGAAGCTGATCCTGAAAATGGGTAAGGTCACCCACGTTGCCTACCGCGACGGCGCGAAAGTCGTATCAATAGAACTTTCTTGATCGTAAAAGTGCTGGTGATGCACGAAGGTTGGCGCAAAGCGACCGATCAGGCTCAAACGGCAACGGAGACCGTCGATTGAGTAATCCAACGAAGGATTTCCGGAGCATTTCTTGTGTGAGTAGCAGGGAACTCAACGGGCAATCCCAAAATAATGGGAAGGACAGCCTCATATCCGTGTGGAATGCCAAGAAGGTCTTTAGTGTCCGGTTGCGTCAGAGCAATCCACGAAAACCCGATCACGCAAGAGCCCAGTCCACGCTCCCTTGCGGCCAGCATCAGGTTTTGACCCGCGAGGCAACAGTCCCACTCTGGGTGAAGACCTCCCGGCTTGGCGCATATGATGACCAAGGTTCCGGCATTGTAGAACAGGTTCCAATCCGGTCGATTGATTTGCTCTCTCAACCCGTCGGACATTTCGCGTTCTTTCATGAGGGCAAGCGTACGAATGGATATCTGCTTAAGAATCTCCTGGTTTTGAACGATCACAAATGCCCATGGCTGAGCATTGACGGCGCTTGGGGCTTGAACGGCCGCGTCAATGAGTTCCCTGATCAAGTCCTCTGGAACTAGCTCGTCTCTATAGTCGCGTACAGCACGACGTTCATAAATGGATTCGATGGCCGTCATTGTATTCCGCTAAAAGACAGAAAAGAGGTCGGAGGCGGCGACGCGTTCTCCACAGTAATGGTTGGCTGTCCCGAACCAAACCAATAAAGGAAGAAGCACCTCCTTTTCCAACGATCATCCAAAATGCTCTCTACACGTCTTGAGTGCTTTGTATATTCTGGTGATAGATCGTCGCGCGTCGCCGCAAATGTATCTTGCTGGATTATCAAACGGATTCGTAGTCAAGCTTTTTGCGTCATCCATTCATATGACACGGAAAGGCTGACTACGAATATCAACAGCGATCGAACTAAGATATTTACAAGGCGATGTGCTGGCGGGTGATCTTCCCTGAGTGACTCCAATTGCCAAGCGTGAAACCGAATAAGCGTCCTTGGGACAAATATCGTTTCCAAAGTTTAGGAGGCGGTATTTCTAGTCCTTCTCGTAGCCGTAGTCGGATGCAACAATAGCTGCGACATAAAGGACACATCGCCTTATAAGTCTTCACCAACCCCTTTGAGTGGATAATCGCTCGAACAAATTTCTTGTGCGTGGATTGTAAAATTTCACGAGCAGGATCTCACGCAGAGCAAGATGACGGTGCCGGTCCCTTCAGGCAAATTGAAGAATCTTGATTACCTCTGTCGGTCTTATGGGACTCTTCCTTAGGTAATCTCGGCTACTGGAGGCGGGCCTTTTTGAGGCAGCCAAAGGAGCTATGGCAAACAAAATTAGAGTGACAGTTTGGGGTGAGAACGTTCATGAGCACGAGATGCCAAAAGTCGGAGCGATCTACCCGAACGGAATGCATGGCTGCATCGCGGATGGCCTAAGAGAAGATCCTGACTTTGAAGTCCGAACCGCCACACTTGACATGCCGGAACATGGGCTGACCGACGAAGTTCTGGAAAACACCGATGTCATGACCTGGTGGGGACATGCCGCACATCACAAAGTCGACGACGAGATCGTTCAAAAAGTTAAGAAGCGCGTGCTCGAAGGCATGGGACTTATCGTTCTGCACTCGGGTCACTATTCGAAGATCTTCCGGTCACTCATGGGCACCACGTGCTCACTTTGCTGGCGAGAAGCGGATGAACTAGAGAGGATCTGGCTTTGCAATCCTGGGCACCCGATAGTCAAAGGAATTGATGCTCCTTACTTCGAGATCCCTCAAGAAGAGATGTACGGCGAACCGTTCGGCATTCCAGAACCCAACGAAACAGTTCTCATTGGTCATTTTGAGGGCGGTAATGTTTTTCGGTCGGGATGCGTTTTCCTTCGCGGAAATGGAACGATTTTCTACTTCCAGCCGGGCCACGAAACCTACCCGATCTACCATCACGAGACGGTCAAACTCATCCTAAAGAACGCGGCAAAGTACGTTGCGCCTAGGGGAACGATTTGGAAGGATAATTGTCCCTGCGTCCCACCAGACCAAGCGCCAGATGCCATTTCTAAGAAGTAGCTTGGGCCACTGAGCACTGACGATTCAATTACGACCATCCACTCGGTCCAGAGAACCTAAACTCTAGGGTCTAGGATGGTCGTTTTCTACTTAGCCTCCAGTACACTCGGCTATGCCTCTAATCCTTGCTGCAGTCGCATTTGCCAGCATGAACAAGACTATGGAACTCGTGTGGATTCCCGTTGCGCCCGGTGTATGGCGTGCCCAGATTGGGAAATCTGATCTGCCAACTTTACTTTCCGCTGCCAAGGCCGTGCCCGACAAAGAAGGGCTGAAAGCGATTAGGTCAGAAGTTAAAGCTCTGCCATTCCCGAAAGAATTAGGGGGTGGGAACGTTCAGGATGAATTTGCTTCCGTGCGAATTCCCCTTGATTCCACTGAAAAGCTATTTGGTCTCGGGTTGCAAATGCACGGCTCCAATCGAAGGGGCGAGGTCTTCCACTTACGTGTCGACCACTACGCTGAAGGCAAGGACCGCCTCCATGCTCCAGTACCGCTCTATGTCAGTAGTAAGGGCTACGCAGTCTTCTTTAACACGGCAAGACCCATTTCCATCTATGCAGGCGTAGGTAATCGACGGGATGCAAAGAATCCAGCTCCCCGAGACAGAAATACCGATCCAAACTGGGATGCTCAGCCGATTTCCGATGCAGTGGAAGCAAGTGTTCAAGGTCCGGGAATGGAAATTCTCTTGTTTGCCGGCCCAACACCCATGCAAGCGATCGAACGGTACAACCTCTTTTGTGGGGGAGGAACATTGCCTCCAAGATGGGCTTTAGGCTTTTGGCATCGTACACCCTCCTTGGATTCAGCAGAAGATGTTCAAAAAGAGGTTGCTGAGTTTGAGCGAAGGGATTATCCGCTAGATGTTTTGGGACTGGAGCCGGGTTGGCAGTCGAAGTCCTACCCCTGTACCTTTGAGTGGAGCCCATCAAGGTTTCCTGATCCTGCCCAGTTTGTTTCGGGCCTAAAGTCAAAGGGAATCCACGTGAATCTGTGGACGAACCCGTACGTCTCTCCCTCGTCGTCGATAGCAAAAGAACTTGAATCCAGCTATGCCTCCCACATGGTTTGGCTCGGTCCGGCACCCGACCTTATGGTGCCTTCAGCCGCAAAGACACTAGGCGATTTCTTCACGAAAACTCATCTTCGCATAGGTGTCAGCGGCTACAAAATCGATGAGATCGACGGTTTTGACAACTGGTTGTGGCCGGATCATGCCACGTTCCCATCGGGAATCAGTGGCCAACGTATGCGACAAATCTATGGCCTTGTTTGGCAGAACGAACTCGAAGAACTGTTCCGCAAACAAGGAAGGAGAACATTTGGGCTGATCCGAGGTTCAAATGGAGGTGCAAGTCGTTTCCCCTTCGCTCTCTATAGCGATACCTATTCTCATCGTGAATATATCACTGGAATGGTGAGCACGGGATTGGCGGGCGTGCTGTGGTGCGCGGAAGCAAGGGATGCCGCAAATGGCGAAGAATGGGTTCGGCGCATGCAGACTGCGTCGGTTTCACACATCGCCCAGCTCAATGCGTGGTCTTCTGGCACAAAGCCCTGGAGTTTTACCGGATATGAGGATGCGGTTCGGACGGCTATGAAGTTCCGAATTCAGATTCTGCCTTATCTCTACACCGCGTTCGCCCAGTATCGATTCCACGGGACTCCCGTCATTCGACCGATGTCGCTCATCGACGGTGGTGAGGAAATGGACCAATACATGTTGGGCGATGCTCTACTGGTTGCCCCCATGCTCACGGGACAAAAGACAAGGCAAGTGAGGCTGCCAAAGGGCGACTGGTTTGATTTCCACAATGGAAAGTTAGTAGGAAATGGTCAGACCATTCACGTTCAACCCAAGCTCGACGAAATTCCGATCTTTGTGAAATCTGGGTCTTTGATTCCAATGCTGAGCGAAAAATCAAAAAACACCACTCTTACACCGGAAACCGAGTTAGTCATCAGGCACTTTGGGCCAGGCGCGGGATCTGGATGGCTCTACGAGGATGACGGTGAATCCTACGAGTATGAGAAGGGCCAATTCAGGTGGAGTCAACTCGAGTCAAATTCGCCAAGCGGAACCACACTTACTGGTTCCTTGAAGACTACAAAAGGTGCCTACAAGGGTAGCTATTCTCACATTTCATGGGTGCAACTAGGCTAAGTTTGCGGCAACTATTCTGTAACTAGTGAGTGGACCAAGGTTGAGGCACGCTTGTGATTTCGCTATTTTGATCGGCGGATTGCTCCATCAATATGGAAAGGTAGTGGTCCTGGCAGGCTTCTGCGAGCGAGTAGAAATCGGGACCCCCTTTCGCGTAATCTCCCATCAATCTTAGGCACGTCGCAATCGCAATCTCATCATCCATAAGGCGCGCAAACGGAAATGGATTTCGATAGGCCCAATGTTCGCCGGCTAGAATTCCTTGCAAGAAGTGTCCGTCAAGGTTCCCCGTGTGGCCGGCTTCAACTCGGTTGAGTCGATATTGAATCGGGGTTTTATAGTCTGCTAAATACCGAACTTCGTGATGGTTGATTTCACCCTTCGGTCCGCGTACGAGGACTCTATGGGATCGGATATAGGAGTGGTACATCGAACCAACAAAGTCGAACACGCCCTGGCGATCCCCAAAATCGAGATGTGCAATGAGCTGTGTTTGGCGATCCAGTCGCTCTGCCTCGGGTGGGCGCCCGTTGCGGTCCGGTCCGCCAATGACTACCTCAGGCAGTCTCTTTGCGCGAATTGTTGCTGGCTCGAAAGTGAGTCCCAAGAACCTGCGAATGAGGCTAATCCCATGATAACCATGGCAAACCGAAACCTGTGCCTGAAATACGTCGCCCAGTTTCCCTGACTGAATCTCGGACATTCGAGCGGCATGCTCAGGCTGGAAAATATATTGCTCCGCAACTTGGATTCTGGCTCCCTGCTTCACAAGCTCGGTGAGCGAGCAAAGGGCCGCAACGTCTGGCGCGGGCGGAGTCTCTGAAAGTATGGCGATGCCTCGTTCCACCAATTCCCGGATGAAAACCGGGTTACTCGACCACGAGAGAGATGTGACGACAAAGTCGGGTTTATCGACCAGTAAATCATCAAGGCTGTCGACGGTCTTAACCCCAAATTGCCGAATCAATTCATCGGCCCGGACGGGGTTTCGAACGAGCATCGAGAGGACCTCGAACTCCTCAGGAAGTTGCTGTGCAATCCGAAGAAAGAACTCCGTACGCCAACCGCCGCCAACAATTGAAAACCGGGTCATATTGCATCAGAGTTTGCCTGATCTGCAACGTAAGTATTCAGAAATTAGGAAATAGTGCAACTCGGTCGACATGCTTCTAAGACGCTAAACATCTTGCGGTGTACAACGATCGAAACACATTTCCATTCCGAGTGCTTCTTGGCGAATTCAAAAGCGATTCCGCTTTTCTGATCGTCGAAAAGCCTCATGGCCCTTGATTCCTTGGCGAGTTTTAGACTTGGAACTTTGGATTGAACAGTCTTTAGGCTAGATCCGACCCTTAGGCCCTGATCCGTGTGAAAGATCGGCGAAGTTACTCTAATCTCTCGCACCAAGTTCCGTAAGCGCGGATCAGTCAAGTGGGAAGCTTTTACCGTAAATACGTCCAATTCGTGGCTTCCCAGATTCGGAAAGACCTTCCAGACCTTGCCAGCTTCCGTCTTTCCCTTGGATTCAGCGAGAAAAGAGACTAAGGCCAACTCTGATCCAAGCGTAACCTTGCCTACTCCCTGTCCCGGCAGCACGCGACTGAAGTCCGAATCCAGGGTGGCCACTCCCAAAGGAGGGTTCACAGTCGCGGTGCAAACCAGAAACAAGCCGATGCACATAAGACAATTGACGGACTAAGCAATAAAAGGTTACAGATTGATTGCAGAATTTCATCACCCAGGCAACGCCAACCACGAATAGTCCATGATTCTCATCTATGAGGGCTCTTCAGCTAAGGGAATACGGAAAACTGGAAGTCGTAAATTATCCAGTCCCGGAGATCGCACGCGACGAAGTATTGGTTAAAGTCCGTGCATGCGGTATTTGCGGTAGCGATATTCACGGATACGACGGGAGCACGGGTCGACGCATTCCCCCAATCGTAATGGGGCACGAGGCGTCGGGAGACGTGGTGAGCCTGGGGGCAGATGTCAAGGGTTGGACCATTGGCGACCGAGTCACCTTTGAGTCGGTGGTTTTTTGTAATAAGTGTGAATACTGCTTGAAGGGACAATCCAACCTTTGCGAGAGCCGTCAGGTTCTTGGGGTTTCATGTCCGGAATTTAGGCGTGAAGGCGCATTCGCGGAGTACGTTGCGGTTCACGACCGATCCCTATTTAAGCTGCCCGTAGGATTGAGCTACGAACAGGCCGCGATGGCCGAACCTCTTTCGGTTGCTGTCCATGGCGTTGCGCGAGCGAACCTCAATAAGGGCGACCGAGTTGCTGTGGTTGGTGTTGGAATGATTGGCCTTCTGGTCGTTCAGGTTCTGAAAGCAAAAGGGGCTGGAGAAGTAGTTGCCGTCGACATCAATCCTGCAAAGTTGGAAATGGCTATGCTTCATGGGGCCGACAAAGCCACTCAATCTTCTGTCGGTATGGATTTAGATGTCGCAATCGAAGCCGTCGGAATCACGCCGACCGTCGACATGGCCGTGCACAGCGTACGCAAAGGGGGAACCGTTGTTTTGATTGGCAACCTATCCTCCACTGTCGAATTCCCCTTGCAAACGGTCGTGACAAAACAGATTTCGGTCAATGGCTCATACGGTTCCGAAGGGGACTATCCAGAATGCCTTGACTTAATAGCGAGTGGTTCAGTAAAAGTCGACAAGATGATCTCCGCGTTTTGCACGCTCGAAGAAACACCTTCCTTTTTTGATAAGCTTTATCGGCAAGAAGAAGGGCTGATGAAGGTTGTGGTCAGGCCATGAGTCTCTTCGATTTGACGGGCAGAACAGCCCTCATTACAGGATGTAGCCGAGGCTTGGGCCAAGTCTTCGCACGAGCGCTCGCCCTTGCTGGAGCCGACGTTATCGTGACCAGCCGAAAGGTTGATGACCTGGACGATTTCAAAACAGAAATTGAATCTCTTGGAAGAAACTGTACACCGTTGAGTTGTGATGTTCGGGATTTTGACTCGATCCAAAAAATGGTTGACGGCGCGATTCAAGTCGCAGGCAAGATCGATATTTTGGTCAATAACGCTGGGTGCAATGTTCGAAAGCAAGCTTTGGACGTCACCTGGGACGATTGGAATCTCGTTTTGGACACGAACCTCAGGGGCACATTCTTTGTTTCCCAGGCCGTGGCAAAGCATATGATCAATGCTGGTTACGGTCGAATAGTCAACATTGGCTCATTAACTAGCGTGTCAGGTTCTGCTGGGTTGGGACCGTATGGCGCGAGTCGAGGCGGAGTCAAACAACTGACCATGAGCCTCGCCGATGATTGGGGCAAATACGGAATTACGGTTAATTGCCTAGCACCCGGATGGTTCAAAACCGCCCAGAACGCAGTCATGTATGAAAATGAGGAGTGGGTGAGCTACCTAAGTGATCGAATTCCACTCAAGCGGCCGGGACGTCCAGACGACCTCTGCGGATCAGTCGTCTTCCTCGCATCCGATGCCAGCGCCTACATTACGGGCCAAACTTTGCTTATTGATGGCGGCATGTCGACAGGCGCGACTCGCGCCTTGCCACGGGCCTAAAAGACAGCACAATCAAGTAGGACAACCTCCAATGGACTTTGCACCAATTTCGGAATACGTAATCAAGCGGTTGGAGGAACTCAATGTGCCTTCAGTAGCCATCGGAATCCAGCATGGCTCCCAAGTTGTCTATCGAGAAGCGTTTGGGCTCGCAGATGTAGAGAAGCAAATCGTCGCCACCCCTGAAACGCCTTATTCCATAGCATCCGTGACAAAGCCGATGGCCGCAACATTGGTGGCTTCGCTCCTGCAACATGAAGTAGCCACTTTGGACGACCCCATCCAGTCTCATCTGCCGTCAGAGCTCACTGGATTCACGCTTGTTTCACCGGAGCGAGCCACACTGAAAAATGTCGCAAACCATATGTCAGGTTTGCCCTTGCATTATCACTTCTTCTTTAAAGACGAACCCTTCCTGGTACCTACTTTTACCGAGACGATTCGTCGCTACGGACACCTCGTTTGGCCAGCCGGAGAGCGATACCAATACTCAAATCTAGGATATGGGCTTTTGGGATCCGTGATCGAGCAACTGAACGGAAGGTCTTTACGGGAAGTCTTTAGGGAATCGCTCTTTGCACCTTTAGGGATGATCGGCTCAACCTTCGATCCTGACTGGAGCACGTTACCATTCTATGCAACTCGATACGATGATAAATGCGAGCCTCTTCCGCACTATTCCACGAGCCATAGTGCCGCATCCGATGCATTTTCAAGCGTAGACGATCTTCTTAAATTTGGAGCGTCGCACTTGCCTAGTGTCGATTCACCTTTACTCAATCGCGAATCCAAAATGATGATGCAGGCTTCGCTTGTGGAAGGCACCATCGGCTCGGATTATGGTTTTGGATGGGGTTTGGGTAGGACCTCATCGGGGGAACGATACTTCGGACATTCGGGTGGAATGGAAGGAGTAAGTACACGGTTGCTGATCTACCCAGACCGAGAGACGATTCTTGTGGTGCTGAGTAACCGCTCGACTTCGCTCGTAGCGGAAATCGTCGAAAAGCTCCAAGAGCTACTTGGAGTCGCAAATGCCCCAAGTCCAAAGGCCGAACCTACAAAATCTGTTGATGAAACTTACGTGGGTATTTGGACAGGGAGCGTGGAAACCTACGAAGGGAACGTGCCCTTGAAACTCCAAGTTTTGAGTTCAGGGTCGGTGCTGTCATTTGTGGACGGGCAGGAAGTGGAGTCGCAGGCAACGATATCTGGGGATGGCATGACTGGCGTTGTCAATTCCCGTTTGCAAACTTCGGATGCAGCTAAGACTAATCATCATCTGCTCCTGAACCTTGCGTTCAGCCAAGGACTCCTTTATGGTTCAGTCACGGCAAAAAGCGATGAGAGCGAGAGGATAGGAAATGCCCTGAGTCATCGCGCGGTCCTTTCTTTCTCTCGCGATTAGCGTGAACCAAGTTTGGCTCGATAGTTGAATCGATCATCCGGTGCCACGTCTCCGTTAAGCGTTAAGTCCGTCCAATCGCCACGTCGGAAACAATTGTCCGCCCACTTGAAATCAAGGGATGCCGGAAGCTGAGCCAATTTGAGGTCGCTCATCGGAATGGCCATTTCAATCTCATGGTCGCCATAGGCAATTTGCACTTTGGGACCAGGTTTCCAAGCATATTTCCCCCCGATATTCATGAGCAGTGTTCCATTGCTCGTATCAACGGCAAAGTCATATCCAAGCCATCCGGTTCCTGCATTGGAGTCGATGTCCAAGTAAAGAAGCATCCAGTCGACACCCTGGCGAGGTGAAAGGCTGTTTGCCGTCCTTACATAAAAATAGACATTTTGACTGTCGAAACTAACACGACTCTCGACGATGTCATTCCGACCCGTATCGTTGAGATAGGGGCCGGCATGTCCATTTCCAGGCCAGTTGCGATGAACGATATCGCCGATCGCATCTCTGAATTCCGGGGCGGCACCTTTCCAATCTTCAAACTGCCCGTCGATGGCGATCTTCTGAGCCTTGACTGGGGCAGCCGTCCGAGCGCCCTTGAACTTGCGAACCTTGGAGACAAGTTGGTAGTAGTAGTCATCTCCATGTCCTCCCTTCATGGGCTCAATGTCACGACTATTTTCTTGATTGAATTCATCGACAAAGATTGCAGGAGGTGCCTTATAGCCCGCCCACTCCTCGTAGAATCCGGCTGTCCATTCGTTCCATCCTGTAACAAAAACAAAAGGTGGATCAACTTCGAAGGCGCGCTTCCACTGTTCGTCGAAATTCAATCCGAATCGCATGGCATTTGGGCTTGAGTCGGACTTACCGCCATGGTAGCTCCTACCGTATGCACCCGGAAAACTCATTGGCGCCAAATGGGTCGCCGAGTTATAGTTCTGGGCGACACCAACGGAAATCTCCTCCGCTTTTCCTATGGGACTTGACTGGACAACTTGCGGAAATATCTGTAGCCATGTCCACGCCCCTGGTGGTGGCTTCGCGAGATCGTATGGACCGATGGGAGTCCGGTAGGTGAAGAACGATCGCATCTTGCGAGCCCGTTCCTTGTCCTTAGCGGTGAAGAACTTGGAAGGCGACGGCAGAATCCTCGTCTCGGACTCGCCCGAAAAGCCAACATGTGTGACACGATCTCCGGGAACTAATACTCCATTTTCGTAAGCCCCGTGATCGGAACCACTGGAATAACCCCACCAGCCAATGGTTCCAACTGCATGCGACATTTCGAGGTAGTAAGAACCAGGTGCCAGAGTCTTCCCAGCCAATACGACCAATGTCGAGTTGTCGATGACATTGGTAAAAACCTTTCGAGCAACGAGGTCGCCACTAGGCCCTTTCTTATAGAGGCTCAAGGTCATGCCCGATCCTTTCGTAGACCAGGTTGGGAACTCGCCTCCAATAGCGGAAAATGATCGATCGATCGTAACTATTTGACCGAGCGTGCTCTTTGGTTTGAGTTCTGTCGGTTGGTGGGTTGCCTTGGCAATTCCGTCGAGGTCAGCATAACTGGGGTCAGCTAGGACGAGAGGCTTACCTTCCCACCGAAACCACAAGTCGGAGTATTTGTTGGCTGCGTAAATGGAATCGTACAAGTGACCTAAAGTCGTGCTTCCCCCACCGCCCGAATTTCCGAACGGACAAAGAAACGCGATTTGGGGAGTCTTGCCGCCATGTCGGCGGATGTCCTCCCAGACTTTGCACAGCATTTCCCTCGCCGGGTCATAGGTTACGGCGTTGGAATTGTCGAAGATGACGACATCGACGCCCGCATTAGCCAGCATTAGAGCATGTTTTCGCAACACCCATGGATCGTCGCTAGCATAGTATCCAAATAAAGGTTCGCCCCAGTGATGACTTGAATTGGGTGGACCCCAAGCTGGGTTGCGCGCATCTCCTAAGGCTTCTGGGTGCTCGGCGAGAATCTTCGTGTTGTCATAAGGTCCATCACCTCCTTGCTGAAGAGTAAGGAAGTAGAACATCGCAACAGTCTTGCCCTGTCTTGGAGTTCCTACGTCAAACGCACCCGGAAGGGTTCGATTCAAATCGTCTGTTGCGACCCACGTGTCGCTGTACGTGTCCCAATCTTTGGGCTCCTTAATCTGCACGGGACCAAGTCCGGTCCTTCCAACCAAAGGTGGAAGCAACACTAGACCCCTGATCAGCCAGTTCAAGGTCCTCAATTTCATCTGTTGATTACTATATCTCTAGGACGTGAAGAGAGGAAGATCGCATTGCTTTCTGCCATGCTGAGAATAAGAGTGCATTACGTTCCAACGCAGCAGGTTGTTTATCAGAAGATTGCCGATGAAGCGGAAGCCTGTCTCCACGAACACGTGTTGGAGCAATGGTTTCCCCGATCTGTCGATGGCGAGCACGGCGGCTTTAACCAAGAATTTAGGGAGGACTGGAGCCAAGCCTTCTCACATTCGAGAGGAATTGTGTATCAGTCTCGCTTGACTTGGGTTACCGCGAAAGCCAGTATTCGATATCCTGACCCAGGGCTCTCCTACAAGACCTACTCTAACCATGGCGTGAATTGCCTTTGCCATAAAATGTGGGATCATTCCAACGGTGGCTACTATTGGTCCTTGACCGATTCCGGAACACCATTGCCATGGAAGCACACTTATGGCATTTCGTTTGCCATATACGCATTGGCTGCCAATTTTGGGGCTACTGGCAGCGAAGTCAGCTTAGCTAAAGCCATCCAATCGTTCAACTGGCTCGAGAAGCATGCTCACGACAACAAGAACCTTGGCTACTATGAAGCCCTTCGTCTGAACGGCAAACCTTTTCTGAGTGCAAAGGGTGCTCCTGATTCAGTGAAATTCGGTCAGAAACCAGGGACCGACGCTATTGGAACGCTCTATGGATTGAAGTCGATGAATACCCATATTCATCTTTTGGAAGCCTTCAGCGAGTTGTATACGCTTTGGCCAGATCCTCAGCTACGGGTCCGTCTCCAAGAGCTCTTTGAACTCATTCGAAAATACGTTGTCCACCCTGACGGCTATCTGCACCTTTACTTTCAGCCCAACTGGGAGCCCGTCGAGGCTGAAGACTCCTATGGGCATGACATAGAAACAGCCTACTTATTGGTTGAGGCGGCTCACGTTTTGGGAATGAGTGAAGACCCCGAAGTTTGGCTAACCGCCAAGAAAATAGTCGACCATACGCTCAATGTTGCTTGGGACAAAACTTACGGTGGGATTTTCCGTGAAGGTGATCACCATTCGGGACCTGCCACTGCAAAGCAAATGGTAAAGGGATGGTGGGAGCAGGCAGAAGCTCTAAATGCGTTGCTTCTGATGCATGAGCATTTCGGTAATGGTACAGAAAGGTATTGGAACGCCTTTACGAGACAATGGGATTTCATCAAAAATCACCAACTCGATAGGACTCACAAAGGTTGGTATCACGAAGTTTCCCGAGAAGGAATCCACACTCCGGGTGAACCAAAGAGTGATGGATGGACCGATCCGTACCATCAAGGCAGAGCCTTGATAAACGTGACGGACCGGTTGCGCTCATTCCTATCGGATGACTAATCCACTTTTATTAGCTTGATCCAACGAAGATTGATTGGCTTCCAGGTTGGGGCGTTTTTGGGACGCAACGAAACGGCCTTACTCCCAGATCCGCTTACTTCGATTTCACCAATGGTCTGTTCGTGAAAGACATCCCAAGCGTCGGTTGACTTGGCAACTCCCATCAATTTTGCCCCCGCGATGGAAAAGATGAAGCTTGATTCGGCGTTTGGGGATGCAATGCTAGCTTTGACGACATACTTGCCCGAACCTTGTACTTTGATGTTCCAGACTGGGTACTCGTCTACTTTGTCCCAGTAGCCAAAGTTCGGCTGTCCACCTTTCTCTTCGACGGCCAATTGCGTGCCATGAATCTCTGCCGTGTCGGGCAGTAGAGTAAAGTTCCCTTTGGCATCGGGAGCGACGTTTTGAACAACAGGAACGATCGGCACGTTCTTCAAGTTCTTACCCTTGATCCTGATTGCCGCCGTGAACTCCGAGATCTTGGTTTTTGGAAGGGTCACGTAAAGTGCATCTGCAGTCTGTCGCCAATCGATTTTTCCTTTATATCCCAGAGCGGTGATACTGGAGATGGTGTTGATTGATTGGCCTGGGGGCTTGGCAAGAGACTTGATTTCTAGTTGTCCATTTTCGGGCCAGCCCAATGCAAAGGCATAAAGGGTCGAACCTTTGGTCGTAAACCGAATGTCGTTGGCGGAATACTTATATTCCTCGTTGAAATTGCCACCACGGACCTTTACTGTGCTTTCGCCATAAACCGTCCAAGGTCTGGAGCCAAATATGGCTTCTCCATAAATAGCATTCCAGTCGGCAAGCTGACCCAACATTGTTTCTACCTCTGGGTCGATGGATCCGTCTGGTCTCTGAACAACATTAAGCAGAAGGTTGCCGTTTTTGCTCACGTTGTCCACGAGCATATTAATGACCCAACTCACAGGGCGGAACTTCCAGTGCTTGTTGTAGAACCAGTCGCCAATTGAAGTGTCAGTCTGCCAAGGGTTCGGTTCAATTCGAGGCATGATGCCTCGTTCGAGATCTTCCACCCAACGGCCGTCAGAATTCTGTTTGCAGTTGTAAATGGCTTCGTTCTTGCCGCCATGTGCCGCAGCGTTACTGTTGTATAGGTGAGCAATCATACTGAGCCCTACCTCGTTTCCGAACGGTACGCCTCCGTCGCTATAGAGGAGATCAGGATGATAGTTGTCCACTAGCTCCTTGATCTCGCCAAACCACTGATGTTGCCACTTTGGATTCTTGCTATACCAACCCCGATCATCGGGATCGGCAGGAAAATGGTAGAGATCCTGGAACTTGGGGTCGGAACCATCGTAAGGTACGCCTGCCATGGGTCCGGATTTATCCGCCCCGTGACTGCCTTGGAACCAAGTAAAGCTCGCGCCAAGGTGCTCTGAAACACCAAATCGTAGTCCGTTCTTTTGGGCTGATTTCTGCCAAGTTCCCACTACGTCTCGATGAGGACCCATTTCAACGGAGTTCCATTTGTGCAGACTGGACTTCCAGAGAAAGAAGTTGTCGTGATGGGTTCCCATACTTACGAAGTACTTCGCACCCGCTTTTTTGTACAGTGTCATTAGGCGGTCTGGATCCCACTTCTCAGCTTTCCATAAGGGAATAATGTCCTTGTAGCCCTGTTTCGAAGGATGGCCAAATCTTGCTACGTGGTCCTTGTAGTCGCCACTCCCTTGCTCATACATTTGGCGAGCGTACCAATCGCCCTCCATCGGAACCGACTGGGGCCCCCAGTGAGCCCAAATGCCAAACTTGGCGTCACGAAACCAGTTCGGATACTTGTACTGCTTGAGTGATTCCATGGTCGGCTGGAACGAACCCGGATGGATGGCAATGTCCTGGTTTGCCTGAGGGATCAATCCCAAGAAAGCGAGCGATAGAGACATACCAACGTGAAAAGGCATAAAACCATTCTGCCAGGATATCTAGATAAATTGCCTCAATGAGTTCTGGGCTGATCAACCAGTTGCGACGATACGCGGCGTAGCATCATGCGAATTGCATCCCTCTCGAACTGGTGCATGGGTCCGTTCCATTCGAAAATAGCAAGGTAACGGTGACTGTAATGACGCAAAATAATATTTGTATGTGTCAGGCAAGTAAGCATCAGTGCTGATATCCCCCAAGGCGCGTGAATGCACCATGGGGAATCGGTAATTGAAGCGGGCTGATTTCTAGCGCGTTCACAGTTGAACACCGAACCCTTCTCAATATGTCTTTGCGTCTAATAATCCAAATGGAAAATGAATCAGAGTTCAGTCAGATCAAGGGAGTGGCAGCTCCAGCCCAACGAGCCTTAGCAGGAATTGGCATTACGAAACTTGGCCAGCTCCCAAGTTATTCTCAGGGAGAACTCAGCAAGCTACACGGCATGGGACCCAAAGCTTTGCGAATCCTTGAGGAACTACTTGTGAGCAAGGGAATGGCTTTCAAGGCCGACTAGCAAATTGGGCCCCGGTCGTAAATTGTTCAGCAAGTACCTTAACAACAATTCGTAAAGATGCCTTGATGTTCCGATTCCTTCATTGATCGCGTGAGTTCGGTTGGGATAGACCATGAGTTGGAATGGCTTGTTGTTTTCAACCAACTCGTCAATGAGGCGCTCGGTGCCCTGAAAGTGAACATTGTCATCTCCCGATCCATGGACGATAAGCAATGAGCCCTTTAGGTTCTTCGCAAACGTGATTGGCGAGCAGTTTCGATAGGCAGTCGGGTCGGATTGGGGTGTACCCATATATCGCTCCTGGTAGATCGTGTCATACAGGCTGGCATCCGGAACAGGTGCCACCGACATCCCAAGCGAATAGAGTTCTGGATAGCGGAAAAGCATGTTCAGGGTCATTGTTCCACCGCCACTCCAGCCCCAGATTCCCACGCGGCTTCGGTCGACATACGGCAGAGCTGAGAGCTGTTTCGTTGCAGCCGCTTGGTCAGAGGAGGCAACGATCCCGATCTTTTTATAGACCGACTTGCGCCAATCTCTGCCCATAAGAGTTGGCGTGCCTCGATTATCAACTGAGGCAACGATGTATCCTCGTTGAGCAATGAGCTGTCGGAACAGGTAGTCAAACCCCTCCCAAGAGTCGTGAACGGTGGTTCCTGCTGGCTCGCCATAAACTTCAAAGAAGAGGGGATATCGTTTCTTCGAATCGAAGTTGGGTGGATAGATCACGCTTGCATCCATCTTTTGACCATCCGCTGTTACGAGTCGCATCAGCTTTCCAACTCCAAGGTGAAGCCTTTTGAGCTTGGCCTTTAGAGGACTGTTGTCTCCGAATGTGCGAACGACTTCGTAGCTAGGAAGCTTTACTAAGTTTCTTGTTGGTGGAACTCCGAATTGAGAGATGGTATGTATGGCGATCTTGCCATCTGGCGATATTCGGTACTCATTTGAACCAACTTCCGAATCTGGAGTAACCGTCGTAGGATGAGGATTGTCCATATTGGATACAAAAAGGTAAGTCTGGACGGATGAGTTCGGTGACGCAGTGAAATAGATGGCACCTTTATTGGAGTCTAGGCCGAGAAGGTCCTTAACATCGAAGTTCCCAGGAGTCAGGTCCATCACACCCGAACCGTCCCGTTTCACGGAATAGACGTGACGCCAGCCGCCCCTCTCGCTAAACACCAGGAAGCGATTTCCCTCTTCGACCCACCGTACTCCATTGGGTGCCGTATCCAAAATGTCGACCCATGCCTTGTCTATATCCGTATAGATGACCCTTGCAACACCAGATTCAACATCTGCAAGCTTATATTCATTCGTATTCTGCTTTCGATTGAGCTTCTCATAGAGAATTTCACTTGAATTGGATGCCCAGTCCATACGCGCAAAATAGCCAGACTGAGTGTCTGCGCGATCGTCAACCCATCGGATTTGTCCTTGGTTGAGATCAATCACTCCTAGTCGAACCGTTGGATTGGCTTCTCCAGTCTTTGGATAGGGATACTTCGTCACGACTGGATACTGCGTATCGGTGTCATTGATGAGGGAATAGAGAGGCTCCATTCTTGTTTCGAGGTGCCAAAACGCGATCTTCTTACTATCAGGACTCCAACGCCAGCCATCGCGCAGGTCAAGTTCTTCTTCGTAAACCCAATCAAAAGTGCCGTTAATGGCCGTCGGAGAAGTGTCCGTAGTCATTTGCTCGACATGCTCCGTCTTCAAATCTTGAACATAGAGATTGTTGTCAAAGACAAAGCCCGCCTTTGATCCGTCTGGAGAGAACTTGGCGAACATCAGACTCGACGGATTTGCCTTGGGTCCCAGTTTCTGAAGCTTTCCCGATTCGATATCGAGCACCCAATAATCCCCTTTAGTGTTTTGCCTCCAAACCTTCACAGAATGAGTAAAGATCAACACTTTGTGCATATCGCTTGTGAACCAAAATCGCTCAATGGCAAGGCGATCCGTTTGGTCAGCGGGCACAAATCGCGCTCCATTGACAACGATTCGACGTTTGCCTGTCATCGCGTCCAAGGTTACGATGTCGGAATTCCCTTCGACGGAGACCATTCCGTGACTATCAGGAAGCCAATCACCTGATGGAGCGAAGCCTGTTTCTGCGAACTCTGGTCCAAGGAGTCGCTCCACGGTTAAAATCCTTGACGGGGCAGTCTCCTGAATTCCTCGGTGCGTCGCTATAACGCTTTGATGCAAAACGAGCGCAGATAGGAGTGCACAAATGAACATTAGGCAATCATACGCAGATGACAGGGCGAAGGTCACCGTCTATTACAATACGAGTAGGGTTGAATCTAAAGGCAGGGACTGATGAATAGACCAAAGAGCGGTGGTGGTTGGCAGGCGATTCGATACACCTTGAAGATTGCGGGTGACGTAGGTCCTGGCAAATTCTGGAAAGCAATGACGGCAAAAAATGCCTGCAAGACCTGTGCTTTTGGCATGGGTGGCCAGCTTGGAGGGATGAGGAACGAAGCGGGACATTTTCCAGAAGTGTGCAAGAAGTCAGTCCAAGCGATGGCTTCTGACATGCAGGGAAGAATTGAACCACGGTTTTTTGAGACCTATTCGCGAGCGGAACTCACACGTTTCTCTCCCAGAGAACTAGAGATGATGGGTCGACTGACGCAGCCCATCTTTGCTGGAGCGGAAGACACTCACTATCGAACGATTAGTTGGGAGCAAGCGGAAGCAATTGCTTCAGAAGCTATGACGCAAACCTCTCCTGAGAGAGCCTTCTTTTATGCAAGTGGTCGCAGCTCAAACGAGGCGGGATTCCTCCTGCAACTCCTTGGACGAGCTTATGGCACGAACCATGTGAGCAACTGTTCATTTTATTGCCATCAAGCTAGCGGAGTAGGTCTATCCCAGTCTATTGGCACAGGTACTGCTACCGTATCCCTAGATGATGTCGCCAATTGCGATATGTTGTTCCTTGTCGGAGGGAATCCGGCTTCTAATCACCCCCGGTTGATGACAATGCTTATGAAGCTTCGCCGAAGGGGCGGCAAAATTATCGTCATCAATCCAGTCAGAGAGACAGGGCTTGTCAACTTCAAGGTTCCATCCAGCACACGAAGCATGCTGTTTGGGACTGAAATAGCCTCCACGTTTTTACAAAACACCATCGGTGGCGACATTGGCATCTTCGTCGGGATGGCCAAATGGATCATCGACCATGATCGGGTCGATAGTGTATTTATCGAAATGCATACGGAGAAGTTCGATGAAATCCGAGCACTGGTGAATGGTGTTTCTTGGACGGAAATCGAACTGGCTTCGGGAGTACCACGTAGCAAAATCGAATCGGTGGCCGAAGAATATTGCCACTCAGACAAAGCCATTTTCAGTTGGACGATGGGTATCACGCATCACGAGCATGGTGTCCAAAACGTACAGTGGATCGTTAATCTTGCATTGCTCCGAGGAATGATCGGCAAGCCAGGAGCCGGAGTTATGCCGATTCGAGGGCACAGTAACGTCCAAGGCATTGGATCCGTTGGAGTTTCTCCTGCCCTAAGTAAAGCCGTTTTGGCTGGATTGGAGGCCGAAGGTTTGCGTCCCCCAACTTGGAAGGGGCATGACACTTTAGGCGTTATTGAGGCTTGTGAACGTGGAGAGATGGACTTTGGTCTTTGCCTTGGAGGGAACTTATTTGGAGCGAATCCTGATGCATCCTTTGCATCGAAAGCCCTCAGCAAAATCGGCTTGCTGGTCTATTTGAACACCACATTGAATTCCGGTCACGTACATGGACTGGGAAGGAACACGCTTATTCTGCCCGTTTTGGCCCGCGACGAGGAGTCCCAATCAACGACTCAGGAATCAATGTTTAGCTACGTACGACTGAGCGACGGCGGACCAACAAGACTAGAAGGCCCTAGAGCAGAAGTGGAGATTCTTGCAGGCATTGGGGAGAAGGTTCTCGGCGATGCGGGTCCGCTGAAATGGTCGCAGCTCCATGATCACGATAACATCCGCCAGTTGATCGCGCGGGTCGTGCCGGGCTTTGAGAAAATCGGAACGATAGGACAAACAAAGCAGGAATTCGAGATTCCTGGGAGGATGCTTCATGGTCGTGCATTTCCAACCCCAAGCGGTAAAGCTAAGTTTTTTGCTCACCCCATCCCGCAAAGGGCTGAGCTTGAGCCAATGCAAATGCGCTTGATGACCGTCCGGTCAGAGGGGCAATTCAATTCCGTCGTTTACGAGGAAAAGGACATTTACCGAGGGCAAGAACGAAGAGATGTTATTTTGATGAATGGGCAAGACATATCTCGAATGGGTTTGGTCCCAAACCAGCGAGTCACGGTGAAAAATGAAGTCGGAGAGATGCCCAATATCTTGGTTCGAGAGTTTGAAATTGCCTTGGGATGTGCCCTAATGTACTATCCAGAAGCAAATGCCCTAGTTCCTCGAAAGGTCGATCCCCAATCCAAGACTCCCGCCTTTAAGAACGCCATCGTGACACTTGAACCGGCCGGATCAAGCGTCGATGAATCTGTACTGGACGGCAATGTTGAAGTCGATATCCCGGTTTCTAGATCGAATTTGAAGGCATGTTAGCTACCGAGCTGACACCTGTACTACCAACGAGCGACCTGCCGCTCTCGTATAATCCATCACCGCCTTTCGAATTCTGCAAAAACCCATGTCCCAAGAGAAAATGATCATCCAAGTCAAGGACTTGGCCAAAACGTACCCAGGCGGTACTGAGGCCGTCCGAGGCGTTAATTTCGACGTTAAAGAAGGGGAATTCTTCGGATTCCTCGGTCCAAATGGCGCAGGTAAGTCTACGACTATCAACATGATGGTGAACCTAGTCAAGAAAACATCGGGCAGTATCACGATCGACGGATTCGACCTTGATCGCTCTCCCAATGAGATCTACAAGCGTATTGGCTTTGCGATGCAGGAGATCGGGCTGGATGAAACGGCGACTGCGCGAGAAATGCTCGAACTTCACGGTCGGCTTTATCACATGGAAAAGGGCCTTATCGAAAGTCAGATCACGAAGCTACTCAAGCTCGTGGAACTTGAAAAGGTAGCGGACCGTTTTGCCCACACGTACTCAGGCGGTATGCGAAGGCGATTTGACCTTGCACTCTCACTGATACACGAACCACGCATACTTTTCTTGGATGAACCTACTCAGGGCCTTGATCCTCATGCTCGACAGCTCATCTGGAATTACCTGAAGGATCTTAATGCGAAGGGTATGACGGTTTTCTTAACGACCCACTTTATGGACGAAGCGGAAAACTTATGCGACCGAATAGCAATCATGGATAAGGGTGAGATCGTTACACGGGGAACGGTACAAGAACTCTTGGCGGAACACGACTGCAAGAACATGGAGGAAGTGTTCCTCAAAACCACTGGAAGCAATATTGCCGAAGAAGAGGTCAATCTAAACGCCCCTGATCCTTATGCGAGGAGACGATAGGAGGATGAAGACCTTCTTTTCCGACTGGTTTTATCTCTCCATTCGAAGCATAAAGCAGATTTGGCGCCCCTTGATGGCGCTTATCCCGTCACTTTTTATTCCGCTGTTTTTCTTTGCGGTCAATTCATCCTCACTGTCGGCTTTCGCCCAGAATAAGGACTTCCCAAAGGTTTCTTACCGCGATTTTATTGCTCCCGTAGCGATTTTCACGGCCATCTTCTTCTCGTCAGGAAATGCCGGCATTGAATTAGTACAAGACATTGCCAATGGGTATCTGAAGAAGCTCATGATCATGCCCATCCATCGACTAGCCATCGTTTTGGGGCGATTGACTGAAGTGGCTGTTCTGGCCGTGCTCCAAGGTGTGGTTGTCTTGGTACCGCTTCTCATTATTGGAGTGCGTATTCAGACTGGAGTTCTAGGCGTCCTGGCCATGTTTGTGATGCTGATTCTGTTTGCCATGGCATGGAGCTGTATTGGCATGATCGCAGCGTTACGGACCCAGAATGCGCGGTTGGTACAATCGCTGTTCATACTCGTCTTTCCGTTCCTATATGTGACCACCGCTCAGGCACCAATGAACATGCTGCCCAAATGGTTTGGGCAAGCGGCGAAGATGAACCCTGTAACCTACATTATCGAAGGAACGAGGGCGCTGGTGCTTTTTGGCTGGGATCGACCCGCGGTTTGGGAAGGCTTTTTAGTCGCCGGAGCCTTGTTTGCGGTTATGGTGACATTCACCCTCTACTCATTCCGAAGCGCGCTCAAATAGTTGAAGTTACGTTCTCTTAGGAAAAGCATTTGCTATAGCTTGTCGCAACATGGCCTTAGAGAATGGCTTCACTAGGTAATCGTCCATCCCCGCTTCGAAGCAAGCTTCCCTTTCCTGCGATAGGGCACCCGCAGTTAAAGCGATGATGGGGACGTGGGTGCCGACATGAGCTTCAGACTCTCGGATTCTGCGAGTGGCTTCCAGTCCATCCATAACAGGCATCCGCACATCCATCAAGACTAGATCGTATGCACTCGCCAAGAACATTTCGTGTGCAATTTTGCCGTTCTCGGCATGGAAAACGTCACATCCCAGTTGATCGAGAATTCCTTCGGAGACAAGAACGTTCACCGAATTGTCTTCTACGAGCAATACTTTTAGCCCCTTAAACTGGAAGACCACTTCGATAGGCTGAAGAGTTTCATTGTCTTGGCTTGATGCACCAACGACAAGTGGAAGTTCAAATGCGAAGGTGCTGCCAATCGAGTGTTCGCTCGTCACGGTTAGCTGCCCACCCATCAGGTCAACTAAACGACGTGAAATGGTTAAACCGAGTCCCGTCCCATCAATTCCATCAGCTTCTGAACCAGCACGTTGAAAGGGTTCGAAAACGGAATCGAGTAAGTGACTGGGTATGCCAATTCCTGTGTCAGAAACGGAGAACGACAGGAGTTGTTCTCGCCTAAAAACCCTTAATGTCACGCTCCCCTGTCGCGTGAATTTGATCGCGTTTCCAACTAAGTTGGTCAAGACTTGTCTTAAGACTGGACCATCAAGAATGACCGCATCAGGAATGTTCGCATCAAACTCTAGGTCCACTTGGACTTCAGCCCTAGAAGCTCTCCCCTCGAACAAGGCAAGTACTTCGTTAGCTAGTGGGCGGAGCAAGGTAGGGCCAGGATGGATTTGTAATTTTCTGGCTTCGATCTTCGATAGGTCCAACACGTCGCCAATGACCTTAAGAAGAATGGTTCCGCTTGAAATAATGCCATCAACATATTTACGGGCCGTTTTCTGCAGCTCAGTATCTCGAAGTAAATGGGCAAGTCCGAGCACGCCATTGATCGGCGTTCGAATCTCATGGCTCATATTGGCCAAAAACTCTGTCTTGGCACGATCTGCTTCACCTGCCTTTTCGGCTGCCTCGCGAAGCGCGATTTCGATTTGCTTATTACTTGTCACGTCTCGAAAAGTGACAACGGCACCTTGACCTGCAGGTGCTATACGTCTCATAAACCACTTCGCATTGAAAGTTTGTTCTGAAATCTGAATTTCGTCTTCAAAGATCGCGCGGCCGTGAACCGCATTCTCGATTGGAATGCGGAGACCGTGAAACACAGGCTTATCAAGAATGTCGGTCAAAAGCCGAACTTCCGTGGCTTCAATGCCTAGCAAAGCATTGGCAGCCAAATTGCGGAATTCGTTGATCATGTCCGTGTGATTATTCTCGAGACCCTCTCTCATATCGAAAACGAAGAAAGGATCCGCGCTCCCCTCAATGGCTTCACCTAACCGCGTGGCCATACGCCGTTCTCGTGAAACTTCAAGGGCATTACCGATTAGGTCGTTCCACCCCAGAACTCGGAGTGCACCTTCAAAGGCTTCTGCTTTAGTGAGCTTCTCGGCAAGTTCTCTACATCGTAGATAGGCCTCTTCGTTACCAGACTTTTGAAATAGATTGGCAAGGGCCATCTGGTTCTCAAGCATGAGTGGCCCTAATCCACATTCCTCAGCTTCAGCGACGGCCTGCCTCAAGTACTCTAGACTCTTATCAAAACCAAATGGCTTAGGTGGCGCATAGGCCATTCGAAAGTACTCGCCGAGGCCGCCAACGCATCGGATACGAGCAGGACGATCCCCGATGTAAGTCGACCAATCGATCGACAAACGGAAGAGCTCGTCAACATGTTGTCGATAGCCCTGGTCGCGAAATGCAAATGCTGCGCAACCGAGGAGCTGGTTGAGATATCGCCAATCATTGATTTCGGCCGACAACTTTAGGCCGGCATCGACAAATTCAAGGGCTCGGAAATATTTGCCTTCACCAGAAGTCACGCTAGATAGCGTGATGAGGCAACGGATTTGACCTTGAACGTCTTCCAAGTCCTCGTAAAGTTCGATTGCTCTTTGACATCGCTCGCCTGCCTCGTCGAATTCGAAAGCGGTACTCCCGACCGTCCTTAGTAGGAGCTTGGCCATGGTCTCTTCGTAAACGGCCATTACTTCTCTAGAAGAGGGTCCACTCGCCAGTTTGGGAATCTCAGCCAAAGTCTGGCGGGCGGAAATGTAGTTTCCTTGAATGATTTGGATCGTAGAACGGATGGTATAGCCGTTGGCAATTTCAAGATCCGATCCGGTTCGTAAGGCAACTTCCAAAGCTTGGCCCGCGTAGGCGAGAGCCGCAAACATACGACCACGATTTCTTTGGAGCCCAGCCATATGGCACAACCATGTAGAAGAGGTTGCTTCTGACTTCGCCATCAATTCTTGCTCTCGATAACCCGCTGCCAACTGTAGAACCGGATCGTTCGGCGCTAGCTCTTCCAGAACTGGTATCTGAATTTGCAGGAAGGTATCTAGAGGGCTGGGTGGCTTACGGAACATCGTTTAAGGAAAGGTGGAGGATGATCAAAACGGAAAGGACATTCTGGCAAATATCTGGATAAAAATCGTCAAATGTCGAGCACTGACCATAGTAATCCGGTGCCGCCCTTGTATTAAAGAATACGGATTCCTAAAACTCCAACATGTCGGGCAGTTTTGGGTCTTCATAGGGCTAGAATTCGACGATGAGTTGGACCGGCTTCAATTTTCAGTGGATGACAGCATGGAAGGAGGGAGTGTCGCCCGCTCCCACGGACTTGAAGGCACTGGATTTTCTAGCAAACCATGGCTTCAACTTTGCTCGCCTAGCATGTGATTATCGATTTTGGACGAAGGACTTCGACTACCTGAACCCACTAGAGTCGGTCTTTGAGTCGATCGACGGTTACATAGCTGCCTGCCAAGATCGAAGTATTCACTTCAGCCTCAACATGCATCGTGTTCCAGGATACTGCATCAATCGCCCTGAAATCGAAAAGCACAACCTCTGGTTGGACATAGAGGCACAAAATGGCCTTATCTATCAATGGCAGACTTTCGCCCGCAGATATAAAGGTATTTCGAGTGATAGCTTGAGTTTCGATCTCATCAACGAACCCCCGGACATTGGTCAATATGGAATGACTCGCGAAATTCACGCAGATCTCATCCGACGCATCGTTGCTGGAATTGGGGCCATCGACCCCGAACGCGCGATTGTCATCGATGGCCTTGAAGGGGGGCATGTTGCAATGCCCGAACTCGCCGATCTGGACGTCATCCATTCAACTCGCGGTTATCAACCCATGCCTGTCAGTCACCAAGGTGCAACTTGGTGGGATGGCTGGAAAGGCCACGCCCCTGAGTATCCAGGAGGCGATTGGTGGAATCAAAGCTGGGACAGAAATGCCCTTCACGAATTCTATGCTCCTTGGCGAGAAGTGGCATCGACAGGGACAACTGTTCATATTGGAGAATTTGGATGCTTTGATCACACTCCAAACGATGTTGCACTCAGGTGGCTCGGAGACCTATTCAGCTTATGGCGAGAATATGGTTGGGGATGGGGTCTATGGAATTTCGAAGGCCCTTTTGGAATCATTGGCCATAACAGAGTTGGCGCTAACTTTGAAATGATGGATGGTTATCTCGTCGACCGCGATCTTCTCGAACTCATGAAACCCTGATCATCAATCTGTAAGGGGAGCCGCATGGCTAAGAGTAGATTCAAGACACTCCCAAAAACACCGATAACAACATTCGGGTTTCAGACCAAATTGAGCGTGACTTGAATTCTATTCCGTTTGTGATCACTGACCTGTCGTATAGCGAATACAAATCCGAGTCTGTCAACAAGCTTCATAGCACGGCAGTACTTGACATTCTGGGTGGAGACGAATCGCCTGCAAAATGGCAACCGATGCTTGACATGAGAGTTGATAGACTACAGGCTGACCATCCTGATGAGCTCATCGCTTACCTGAAGAAATAAGCACATGCACTGGGTTTGTGGACTGACTACAAAGACCATTTATACACTTTTACTTCCCGGACTTATGCTGCGTCATGCGATCTGGCGGAGCATGAGGATCCTCTCCCGGGAGTCGAGCAGGAGCAGCGGTGCGTGCATTCGGAGGAACAGGGATCTCCTCATGACTGCAACCCGAAACAGCGAAAACGATAACAACAGAAACGAGCAGGATGGCTTGATTGATTCGATACTGGCTCATAGAAACCCCTCAATGTTTGAATCGGCCACCACATTCGCGCATGGTGGCCAAAAGTATAGAAACGTGTGATTAACAGGCTAGGGCGACTTCATTGCTCCGTCCCAGGTTGCGCTGAACCAATATCGATTAGGCAACACAGCAGGAGTTGTGACCCCGATGTTGTACGGGTCGACATAAGTTAGGTTGACCTTGAAATACTTGACGTGGCCATCGCCAAAGCCGAAGATGTTCCCACCGTTGTGTCGTGCTCCTGTCGGCATATCAGAGTTCCAACCGCTGGAAGGGCTACACCGCGTGTCATAAACCGCGGTATGCAGGGTTTGTCGCGGCGTATCAGATGTATCACCAACCATCGCAAACTGAGCGGGATAAGAGACTTTCGACATCGGGTTACCTGGCAGTGTGCCATCAGCTAGTGCAGGGCCGACCGTCCCGTCTCCAATATTCCAGAGGCTCTTGGGACCGTTGCCTGGTCCGTAACCACTGCTCCAGTTATAGCCATAACCCCAAACCGGTTGAGTACCTCCGCCTTTGTTACAGAAATCGCCGTTCCCGTCTACTGTCCGATTTGTTCGCTCTGGACAGAAAAAGACGCCGTAGTTCTTTACGTAGGGCTGGATAATGAAGACAATGTCATTCTGAATCCAACCATCGAACGGAGCACCCTGCACAGGTGGGTAATTCTGTCCAGTAACGACCGCAAATGTGTCGTCGAAATCGCTGGCGTACATGATGATGCCAAGATCCAGTTGCTTCAAATTGGAGACGCAGGAAGTCTTCTTGGCAGCTTCCTTTGCTTGGGCAAAAACAGGAAACAGTATGGCCGCAAGAATCGCTATGATTGCGATGACGACAAGAAGTTCGATCAGCGTAAAGGCCGATCGTTGACGGATTAAAGTGAATTGCATGGAATAGCTCCTTCTCAAGCGGCGTCATGGTACAGCGACCATGTTAAGCTCCGAACTAGCCTTCAGCACCTTATCAAATTCTTTACAATTGCTTTGCAAACATCGCCTCACATTTTGAGGATTCGCACGAGAATCAATGGCACTATTTCACTCGAAATAGATTCAATCACCTCCTTCAACAGTCGTACCGAGTCACATACTGCTCTAGACTAGAATGGTCTACAGACATCCGTTGCTGAACCCAGTAACGTTCCAAAAGATCCATGTCTTGCCCTATTGATCCTCCAACTCGGTTCAAAACTCCAGTACGACTTTAGCGGACGCAAAAAACACGTTGTGGCTAAGGCCGGTTTGGAATGGGATTAATCGACGCTGTGCGGTACAACGGAACAGCGAATGGGTGAGATTGCCTCGCTCGTTCGAATCGATTGCTTGCTATCTCCTCGAACTCATGAAACCCTGATTACTACCTGACGACCTATGCAATACATCAATCTTGGAAGAACCGGCCTAAAGGTTTCTCGACTTTGCCTCGGATGCATGACTTATGGCACTCCTAGCCGAGGCAACCACATTTGGACACTTGATGAGGAGACAAGTCGTCCCTTTATCAAAGAAGCATTAGAGCAAGGAATTACCTTTTTCGACACCGCAAATGTGTACTCTGATGGCTCCAGCGAAGAAATCTTAGGCCGTGCAATTCGGGATTTTGGACGCCGTGAGGAGCTAGTCATCGCGACCAAGCTTCATGGTCGGATGCGACAGGATGCCAACGGTGCCGGACTATCCAGAAAGGCAGTTTTCAATGAAATTGATGCTAGCTTGAAGAGGTTAGGCATGGACTATGTCGATCTCTACCAGATCCATCGTTGGGACTACGACACGCCGATTGAAGAAACACTCGAAGCGCTTCACGATTTGGTTAAGGCTGGCAAGGTTAGATACATCGGGGCATCCTCCATGTTCGCTTGGCAGTTTAGCAAAGCGCTATACACTTCGCGGGCCCACGGTTGGGCTCAGTTTGTATCCATGCAGGATTACTACAACTTACTTTACCGAGAGGAAGAGAGGGAGATGCTGCCTTTATGCGCTAGTGAAGGCATAGGCGTGCTGCCTTGGAGTCCTTTGGCACGCGGGAAATTGACCAGGTCATGGGACGAGAAGACAGCAAGATCAGAAACAGATGAGTTCGGAAAGAAGCTATATTCAATCATGGAATCGGCAGATCGACAGGTCGTGGAATCCGTCTCGGCAATTGCAGATGCCAGAGGAGTACCGATGGCACAAATCGCTCTCGCGTGGGTGCTAAGAAAATCAGCTGTCACTTCGCCAATCATTGGCGCTTCAAAGCCGGGTCATTTAACTGATGCAGTTGCTGCGCTCGAAGTCAAACTCAGCGATGTTGAAATCCAGACTTTGGAAGCCTCATACGTTCCGCATCCGGTAGCTGGACATGCATAAGGCTTAGAGGGCTACACCAGCCTTTGCCAAGGCTGCCTTGATGTCCGACTCTCGGTCGCCTCCAACGATGTAGTCGACCAAATTGCCTTTAGCGTCGATGACAATTTGAACAGGTATGACGTCGATGTGATAGGTGCGGCCCAGCTCATGGGTAGTGTCAACGAAAGCAGGGAATGTGTATTTCTTCTCTGCGAAGAGCTTCTTAACCCCCTTGAGATCTTCATCGCATACAGTCATGACTTGTAATCCTTGCTTTTTTGCCTTCTCGTAAATGGACTGTGTCTTAGGCAGGCCCTCAAGACAGGGCGGGCACCAGGTTGCCCAATAGTCAATAAGAACCGGATGACCTCGGAAACTCGATAGCTTGGTCGGCTTGCCATCAAATGTGGAAACCGTGAAATCTGGCGCAAGACTCCCGTTCGGTACCGGAGAAATCGATCCTTCGGATGCCTGCACATTTTCCGTAACTCGCTGTTGTTCAGAGGCTCTGGGAGGAACCTCACACGAACAGAGTAATCCTGAAAGAAGAATCAGGAGAGGAATACACTTAAGGGGAAGGATTTGTCTGCAGAAAGGCACTGCTATAGAATACGTCGTCAAGGAATATTCCACGCACTAAGGTAACCGTCGTATAATGGCGTTCAGTTTGAGATTAAGGGCTTAATTAGGGAGATAGGCGATGAGCACGACGATGAGCGACATTGCGGTTAGGGTGGGCACGTCCGTGGCAGTTGTCTCGGTCTGCCTCAATGGCGCTAAGAGTTCTACACTCAAAGTTAGCGATGAAACCCGACAACGTGTTCTAGCCATGGCTGAAGAACTTGGCTATCGCCGCAATCCATTAGCCGGAGCGTTGGCCACAGGGAAGACACGGATTCTCGGGTTAATGCTTCCAAGCGCTTCCGCATATGGCGACCACGATCCGTTCTATTCCTTGATCACGGCTGGTGTCGCACGTTGCGCGGCTCAGCACGGTTACAACGTCATGTTGTATTCGGCCGTTCCAGAAGATGCCGGTGTTCGCGCAGCTCAAATGATAGACCGCTTAGTCGCGGGGATGGTCTTCGTTAGCCCACCGTTTGATTCGCCCCTATACGGAGAATGCGAGCGTCAGGGAATTCCTTATGTTTCCATCTTGGGAAACCCAACTCGGGCTGAAAGGACCGTGAACTCCGATGACTATGAAGGGGGACGGCTGGCCACGAAATTTCTCATCGATTTAGGGCACCGCAAGATCGCCCACCTCGCTGGCCGTCCTGGTGTCTCGACAACAGCACCAAGAAAGCAGGGCTATCTTAACGCGCTAACCGAAGCGGGCATTCGCACAAACGAATCCTTTTGCGTGAACGGCAACTTTAACCGAGCTAGCGGCTATGCGGAGACTCAAAACCTCCTCTTTCTGCCTGCAAACGAAAGACCAACCGCCGTCTTTGCAGCAAATGACTTGTCGGCGCATGGCGCAATTGAAGCGATTACAGATGCTGGATTCAAGGTGCCGGAGGATTTCTCGGTAGTCGGCTATGACGATACTTGGTATGCGACTGTAACACGGCCGATGCTGACTTCAATTCGGATGGATGTGCCGGCAATTGGACAGCGTGCTTCAGAAATGCTGATATTCCACCTCGAAGATAAGTCCGAACCCGACTTACATTCGGTGATGCCCGTCTCGCTTACCATTCGCGAATCTTGCTGTCGGATAGGTGTGAGATGACGGGCTACAGATTATTGAGTTTGATCCGAAAACCATGAAACAACTTGCGCTCATTCGATGTGTCTTGACTCTGAGTATCTTCGGAACACTTCAGCTATGCCTCGGGCAAAAAAGCACTGATCTTTTGAGGGGTGGCGATGTTTCCGAAATAGCCCAAGTCGAAGATGCGGGTGGTCACTATTCTTACCATGGCAAGCAGCAAGATCCTTTCGTAATGATGCGGAATGCTGGCTGGAATTTCGTGCGATTCAGGATTTGGAATCACCCCAAAGACGGGTATTGCGATGTGCCTCACACATTGGCATTGGCCAAGCGAGCGTACGATCAAGGCTTGAAGGTTAGCCTCGATTTCCATTATTCAGATTGGTGGGCTGATCCTGGTAAGCAAACCAAGCCGATGGCTTGGAGGGACCTTCCTTTTGATAAGCTGGTGAAGGCGACTTACGATTTTACAAAAGATACGGTCGATGCGATGATCGCACAAGGCACTCCGCCTTACATGGTCCAAGTGGGCAACGAAATCATCGGCGGCATGCTCTGGCCAGAGGGAAAACTTGAAAGCGACTCACCCAAAAAGTGGCGTCAACTTGCGGATCTGCTTGACGCTGGACTCAATGCGGTCAGGGATGCCCAATCTCCTTGCAAGATCCTAACTATGATTCACTTGGATCGCGGAGGGGATAACAAAGCAGCGGTCTGGTGGCTTGACCATATCCTTAAGGAAAAGGTGAAGTTCGATACGATCGGCCTCTCTTACTACCCTTTTTGGCATGGCAAGCTGGAGGGAATGCAAGCCAACGTGAATAACCTTGCAAAACGCTATCGAAAAGACATCTATATTGTCGAAACGGGTTACCCGTGGGTACTTGATAGTCGAACCGTTGGTAGTGTTCATGTTCAGGGGAACAATCGCGGCATATTGGAAGGTTATCCGGCAACCCCAGAAGGGCAAAGGTCTTTTCTACACAAAGTCCTCGAGATCGTCGCTCAAATTCCCAATCATCGAGGAAAAGGACTACTTTATTGGGCTCCGCTCTGGATATCCCCCGACAAAAAGCCGACTCCCTACGATAACATGGCATTGTTCAGTTACGACGGAGATGCCTTGCCCTCGTTTGATACGATTGGCGGCAAATAGAACTTGAGATGACCACTAAAGAAATCGTTGGCCTATCTTTAGCGGGATTGGTATTGGTAGGTGTTGCCGTTCTGGGAGATCAAGTCGTAACGCGACAAGCGGCGCCAAATCGAATCAGTGTGATCTACTGGGAGAAGTGGACAGGTTCTGAAATGGAGGAAATGAGGAAGGTTGTAGATGCTTTCAATCGATCCCAAGACCGAATATTTGTCCGATATCTCAGCATCTCGGGAGTCGACACAAAAACGATGCTAGCTACAGCCGGTGGCAATCCGCCTGACATCGCGGGGATATGGCTGGACCAACTTTGCGAATTCTCAGATGCCAAGGCATTAACAGACCTGTCACCGATGGCTAAGGCTGCGGGGCTCGACTCGAACTACTATATCAAGGGTTATTGGGACCCTTTGAACTATCGTGGAGGGTTATGGGCGCTCCCAAGCACCCCTGCATCGATTGCCCTCCATGTCCGACCGGAAATGGTGCCGCCAGAAATGGCAACTCCTGAGACCTTTCCAAAAACAATTGAAGGGCTGGATGCGATGGTCGACAAGATTTCTACCAAAAAAGAGAACGGTGACCTCAAAATGGCCGGCTTCTTGCCTTCAAACCCTGGTTGGTGGAACTGGTCTTGGGGAATGTATTTTGGGGGCAAGTTATTCGATGGCGATACGCTAACTCTTGATTCCCCCGAGAATGTCCGAGCTTTTGAATGGGTGTCCACTTATGCCAAGAAGTTTGGCTCTAAAGAAGTTCAGAGTTTTCAGAGTGGTTTTGGAGGTTTTGCTTCACCGCAGGATCCGTTCATGGAAGGGAAGGTCGCTACTGAGATGAACGGAGTTTGGAAGGCGAATTACATTCGGGTCTATCATCCCGAGCTCAAATGGTTCGCAGTCCCCTTTCCCTATCCCGCCGATCATCCTGAGTTGGAGGGACATACCAATCTGTCGCAAGACGTACTAACCATTCCTCGAGGGGCAAAGCACATTAAAGAAGCGTTTGAATTCATCAAGTTCGTTCAAAGACAGGACGTGATGGAAGGACTTTGCTCGGGTCACGGAAAGAATTCTCCTTTGGAAAAGGTCACTGAACACTTTTTTGACACCCACCAAAACAAGTTCATTCGGTTGTTTGACAAATTGGCTCGATCTCCAAAGGCCTTCTCTCCGCCCCAGATCGGAATACTCGCTCAACTTCAAAATGAAATGAACGTTGCTTTTCAGGAGGTCTCGACAGAACAGAAGACTCCCAAACAAGCCTTGCATGATGCGCAAAAAAGGGTCAGTTCTCTTTGGACGACTTACAAAAACCAGGTGCTCAACCCATGAAATCGCGCGACGCGAAGTTTGGCTTAATCTTTGCCTCCCCATGGATTCTTGGGTTCCTAATCTTCCTCACCTATCCCGTGGTAGCGTCCCTCATTTACAGCTTTTGCAGCTTTTCCGTTCTTCGTCCTCCAAAGTGGATCGGAGTTCAGAACTACAACGAACTTTTTCATGACGAGGTGTTCTACACCAGTCTTAAAAATACGCTCCTGTACGTTGCAGGAGCAGTCCCACTAAGCACCGTCGTGGCCATCGCTCTAGCGATGCTGCTAAACACCAAAGTGAAAGGAATGTCCGTCTATCGGACTTTGTTCTTCCTACCTACTTTGGTTCCTATGGTCGCTCTTGGCACGTTGTTCCTCTGGGTCTTCAATGGGGACTACGGGTTATTGAATGATGCATTCCATAAGGTCCACGTAACACCGCCCAACTGGTTAGGCGATCCAACATGGGCGAAATGGACACTCATTTTGATCTCCATCTGGGGATGTGGGCAGGCGATGGTGATCTATCTGGCCGGACTCCAGGATGTACCTGTTTCCCTTTATGAGGCTGCAGACCTAGATGGAGCCAAGGCTTGGGCAAAGACGAGAAACGTCACTTTGCCCATGATTTCGCCGGTCATTCTCTTCAACGTGGTCATGTCGATCATCGGATCACTTCAGATCTTTGCTGTGCCGTACGTGATGTTCCCTGGAGGCGCACCCGCGAGAAGCACCTATTTCTACACCAGCTACTTGTATGACAATGCTTTCCAATATCAACGCATGGGATATGCGAGCGCTATGGGATGGGTTCTGTTTATCATCACGCTGTCACTCACGTTGATCGCGTTGAAACTTTCCGAAAAGCATGTCCACTACGAAACCAACTAACGAGATGAACGGCTCCAACTCGAATTCCACGTTGAAGAAGAGGCCTCAATCCTATCGGAATGAGAAGCAAGCACAGATCATAGCGGCTCATATCGCTTTAGTTCTGCTTTCAGTACTGTTTGTCTTACCGCTCCTCTGGATGCTCTCCACTGCCATCAAACCTACTTCGGAGACGATGACGACACCACCTAAGTGGATACCGTCCCACTTTCTTTGGAGCAATTACAAGGATGCGGTCATGTACGGAAGCAAGGAATTGGGATACATACCTTTCCTTGTGTATGCCCGAAACACGATTATCGTAACCGTGCTGTCGGTCGGTGGGGCCGTACTTTCGAATTCCATCGTTGCCTACTCGTTTGCCCGAATCAAATGGCCCGGTCGAGATTTGTTCTTTGGACTCACTCTGGCGACAATGATGGTGCCATTCCCCGTCACGATGGTTCCTACCTTTGCCTTATTCAAATGGTTGGGATGGGTGGGCACCTTCAAGCCACTCTGGGTACCCGCTTTCTTCGCCAGTGCGTTCTCGATATTTCTTTTGCGGCAGTTCTACCGAACGATTCCTATGGAATTGAGTGAAGCGGCCAAGATCGATGGTTGCAGCGAATTCAGAATCTTCACAGATATCGTTGCTCCGCTTTCACGACCGGCCCTCATGGTTGTAGCGCTCTTTACTTTTATGGGTTCTTGGAACGATTTCCTTGGACCACTTATCTATTTGGTTGACCAGCACACGTTCACTTTGTCACTTGGTTTGCAGGCCTATCAAAGCCAGCACGGAGGTACACCCTGGAATCTGCTGATGGCAGCCTCTTTCCTGGTCATCCTTCCTGTGATCATCGTATTTTTCCTTGCGCAAAAGGTTTTCATTCAAGGAATTGCAACGAGCGGTCTCAAGTAACGGATTCGATACATTTGCCCCTGTTCGGTGTGATGCGAAGCGCATGAGCAGAACATAATCGATGAATCGGAAGCAATGTTGGTGATTAACGAATGAGCGTAACCTTAGAAGTCAACGGAGTAAAGCACACGGTAGATGCTTCTCCAGAAGCCAGCCTCCTTGAGATCCTGAGAAATGATCTTGGAATGACGGGCACAAAATTTGGATGTGGCGAATCAATGTGCGGCGCATGCACTGTGCTGCAAGACGGCTATTCCATTCATTCGTGCATCACGACCTTGGCCGATGTCGGCACTGATCCCATTACGACGATCGAAGGACTTGAGAAGGATGGCAAACTGCACCCTCTTCAGAAAGCTTTGCTCGACGAGGGAGCCATGCAGTGCGGGTACTGCTCAACAGGGATGATCATGGCGGCTATCAGCCTATTGAAACGACATCCTGAGCCAACTGATGAGCAGATCATCCAGGGAATGTCAGGCAATATTTGCCGGTGCGGTACTTATCCGAGACTGATTGCAGCCATCAAGAAGGCAGCCGTTGAAATGCGGAGCAAGAAATGAATCTTGATAAAGAAGTTGCTGTGCAAGACATCGAGTTAACCCGTCGTGGGCTCCTGCGAGCATTGGGTGGCGGATTCCTGGTGATGCTTGCCGTGCCGGATGTTTTGGGCTTGACTTCTGTGCAGCGAGGAACGCCGCTTCCTCAGAACATCGGAGCATGGATTCATGTTGGGACCGATGGAACCGTAACTGTGCTGACTGGAAAAGTCGAAGTGGGCCAAAACGCGAGGACATCACTTACTCAGGCAGCTGCGGAAGAACTCCACATGATGCCCGAGAAAGTCAAAGTGATCATGGGAGACACCGATCTCGTTCCCTTTGATATGGGCACATTTGGTAGTCGAACAACTCCCACCATGGTCCCACAAATCAGAAAAGCAGCAGCAGCGACAAGGGAATCCCTTCTCGAACTGGCCGCAAAAAAATGGAATGTCCCGAAATCGTCCCTGAAAGCAGAGAACGGGGTCATTCGTGGCGGCGCACATTCGGCTTCGTACAGCGAGATTGCTAAGGGCCACTCGATAGACAAGCTGATTGAATCAAAAATTGCTTTAACACCCAACAGCGAGTGGAAGACATTAGGGAAATCCCTTCCCAAGGTTGGAGCTCGTGACATTGTCACCGGTAAACACGCTTATACGATCGACATATCGTTGCCAGGCATGCTGCATGCCAAGGTACTTCGCCCGCCGTCGTACGGGGCGAAAATGGTATCTGTGGATACCAGTAATGCAAAAGCTATGCCTGGAGTTCAAATTGTCCAGGATGGCGACTTCATTGCGGTTGTAGCGCCCAGAGTGCGAGACGCCGAACAAGCATTAGCAGCACTAAAAGTGGAATGGAAAGAAGATCCTGGAATCCATTTCAAAGACCTTTTCGATACCCTTCGAGGCAAAGAATCGCTTGCTCGTCCAGCCATACCGGTCGGATCCAAGTCAATAAATAGCACTTACACGGCTCAATTCATCGCTCACGTTCCCTTGGAACCTAGAGCTGCGGTTGCGGAATGGAACGGTTCAAAAATGACTGTGCATACCGGAACCCAAAGGCCGTTTGGCGTCCGTTCTGAAGTTGCTAAAGCTCTTGGACTCGAAGAAAAGCAAGTTCGAGTCATCGTTCCAGACACTGGTTCGGGGTACGGCGGAAAACATTCGGGAGAAGCAGCAGTTGAGGCTGCTCGTATCGCGAAGGCTATCAATAAGCCGGTCAAGCTAGTTTGGACAAGGGTGGAGGAGTTCACCTTTGCCTACTTTAGGCCCGCAGGTGTAAATGAAATGGTCGGGGCCGCCTTACCGTCTGGGCAATTAACTGTTTGGAGCCACGATAACTTCAACTCTGGCAATCCTGGAATTGAGTCTCCCTACTCAATCTCAAATCAACACGCCGTTTCGCACGAGAGTGCATCGCCTCTGAGGCAAGGTTCTTATCGCTGTTTGGGAGCAACCTTCAATAATTTCGCTAGAGAATGCCATATGGATGAACTGGCGCATCTTTGCGGAATTGAACCACTCGAGTTTCGATTGAAGAACCTACCTGCCGACTCCCGATTGGCTCATGTTCTCAAGGTGGTTGCTGATAAATTCGGTTGGGCAAAGCTAAAACCGGAGAGCGGGAAGGGATATGGTATTGCGTGCGGAACTGATAAGGGCGGTTTTGTAGCTACTGCTGTCGAAGTTGCGCTCAACGAAGTGACGAAGGACATCCGAGTCGTCCGAGCGGTTACCGCATTCGACTGTGGCAAGATCCTGAACCCTGATCATCTCAAGAATCAAGTTGATGGAGCCGTCCTGATGGGGATGGGCGGCGCGCTTTTTGAGGCCATCGAGTTTGATAAAGGCAAGATCTTGAATGCCCACTTATCTCGCTATCGTGTACCTCGCTATTCGGACTTGCCTAACATGGAAACAATCCTCGTTGATCGGCCCAGCATTCCATCAGCAGGGGCCGGTGAAGCTCCGATCTTGGCGATTGCACCTGCCATTGGTAATGCCATTTTCAACGCTAACGGTCTGAGATTGAGATCGATGCCGATGAAATTATAGGAGTAAGAATGCTCTAGGAGGCAACGGCACTTAAGCGACTTTGCCTCCACCTTCTACCCATCAAGGTAACGTTTGATTTCTATGCTTCAGATCCAAAACTTAACCAAGCGATTCGGCACGATGACAGCGGTCGAAGATCTGACTTTTTCGGTCGAGGCAGGTGAAATTGTGGGCTTGCTTGGACCTAACGGAGCAGGCAAAACCACCACAATAAGGTGCGTGGCGTCGCTTCTCCAGCCTACATCTGGAAATATCTTGCTCGACGGATTCGATGTTACGGACAATCCAGTAGCAGCCAAACGAGCCCTTGCTTTCGTTCCTGAAGTACCAAATCCTTACGAGATGTTGACCGTTATGGAGCATCTCCGATTCGTTGCCGCCGCCTATCGTATGGAAGAAGAATTGGCAAACGCCGAAGAGATACTCGTTCGATTGGACCTTTGGGAAAAGAGGAACGACCTGGGTGCGAGCCTCTCCAAAGGCATGCGACAGAAATTAGCTTGTGCCTGTGCTTTTATCCACCGAGCCAAAGTCTTCTGTTTTGACGAGCCTCTCATTGGTCTTGACCCAAAGGGCATGCGAGAGTTGAAGAGTATGATGCTGGAACGGAGGGCCCATGGCAACGCGATCCTGATCTCCACGCATATGCTTGATACGGCGGAAAGACTGTGTGACCGCGTGATCATTCTCAATCGGGGTCGCCTCATTGAGCAAGGCACGGTTGAAGGCATTAAGGAACGGCTCCGATCCAGTGCCGACACATCACTCGAAGACATGTTCCTCGAACTCACCTCGGATGTTCCAGCTTGATACGCCCGGTTCTTCTCCTTGGCGGATGGAAGATACGTAATTCGTTACGAACGATTTTCAGCGATCCGCGTAAGTTTGGCCCCGTCTTGTTCCTGATCTTTTGTATGATCGGCTCGATCGCGCTCGCGAGCTTGGTAACGAGTCAGCAACCAGCGATGAACTCCGCTCGCACCCTGGACCCCAATGTGTTGAGGGCAGGAACTACGTTTTGCATGATCTTGCTAGCGCTTAGTGTTTTGGATAGCGGAATGGGTGACTCCCTTCTTGCCTTTCCTATTTCCGATGTTGACTATCTCTTTCCATCTCCTATTTCAAGGAGAATCGTATTGGCATGTCGGCTACCCGGTTTGACATTCGGATCAGTTTTCTTCTCTGGTTTTGTTCTGGTCATCTTCGGGTCGGTGTCACGACTCAGTTCACCACTTCCTCCGGTCGGCAACGCCCACATTCCCGGTTGGTATAGCCCTGCCGCCATTTTCTTTTGCGTGGCAACCTACTTCAACCTGGCTATGTTCGTTAGCATTCGCCTGCCTGATCGACGAGCCATTCATCGGGTCTTAATGGCTAGTTCCGTGCTACTTTTTGGCGCGTTCGGAACACTTTGGTGGCGCCTCGGATCGCAGGGTACGACTCAAATTCTCAATTCAGATCTCGTTAAGTGGCTGTTTTTGCCTTGCCGGTTAGCTTCTGACACACTCGTGTCAGGCTTCAGCCACCATTCCTTGGGATATACCGTTCTTTGGCTCGCGATCATTTACTTAGCCTCCCTTGTGCCTATGTTCATCCCTAATTCCAACTGGTACGAACAGTCAATTGTAAGCTCTGAGCGAATATCCATGATTCGACAAGCGGCAAAGGGCGGGTTCTCAGCAATCATGGCGGTGAAGTCGGCTGACTTCAAGCATAACGGTTCGAGGATCTATACCCTCCCGCCGTTTGGACTGGGGGCAGGAGCGCTCTTTTGGGCCCATCTCTGTTCAGCATGGAAGAGGCCCTTTGCGAACTTTGCCTCTTCAGCGATTGGTGGAGTGGTCCTTGGTGCATTTGGAAGCTTTGTCAGCATCAAGGGGGGAAACGAACTGCTAGGGGTTGGAGTGTTGGCTGGCCTTGGAGCTTATGCAACCATGGCCTTTATGCAGGTCGCGCGCACAGCATCCGAAGGTGCCTTGAGACGACGCGATCTGCTCTCTCCATTACCCATCCCAGGCTGGCAATCGGTTGCAGCCAACCTTGGAGTGCCAGTCCTCGCCTACACGCTGTTCTCCACGGTTTGCGGTTTGACTTTCTTGACGTCAAGTTCGTCATTTCGATGGCCCGTCTTGTTTGCCTTTACTTTGCTCTTGCCCGTTCGCTTCACTGCGAGGGCTGCGTTGCAGTACTTGGTCGTTATTGGTTATCCAGACCTGGCAGACAAAGTTCAGCAGGTCCTTGCGCTGGGTGTATATATCATCCTTTCGACACCACTCATCGCAGTCGAAGCGATAGCTTGTTCTCCGGCTCTCTTGTTTCGATCCATTTGGGTGGCATTGGTCCTGGTGACCTTGCTCCAAATACCCATCTTGGCAGCCATGTTGTGGATAGCTGGGAAGGCATCTGAGAAAGCAGTTGCTACCGGTGAACCTGTAAATATCTTTAAGCTAATGTCTCATCGCAAATAGGTGTGATCATTCGAGTTTAAGATGATGTTAGGAGGCGTTTCAAGCGCCTATAGTAATGATCAATGCTGTCATTGCTTCTTATATGTATAGCGGCCGGTCCTGGCAAAGTTGCCCGTCCGTATCTGCACATGCCTTCGGTCGATTCTTTCGCTCTACACAATCCAAATGGAGTGACCATTCTGCCAGAGGGTCGATTACTATCTCCTGCTGGCAAGTCCATTCCTGTTGCTCACAATCCTTACGGTCTGACACTCGATCCCTCGGGAACGCAAGCATTCGTCGCCAGCGAGGGTGCTGGTCAATGGGTCGCTAACTGGCAGGGAACCCCTGTGGTTACTCGTGCTGACTCAAATGTAATTGGCAAACGCGGGAATTCCGGAGCTTGCGCGTATTCGAAGGATGGCAAGAGACTCTACTGGAGCAGTGGAGAATCTGGTGGAATCTATTTGATCAATACTACGACCCACGCCATTGAAGGAGAAATTTCTGTCAACGGCGTGCTTGGAAAGGATAAGTTCTCGGATAGCTATATCAACGACCTTGGCGTGAGTCCGGATGGTCGCTATCTCTATTGTGCGGACGTTACGAATTTTCGGTTGGCCGTGGTTGATTTGGTTGCCAAGCGTCAAGTGAGTTCCATTCCAACCGGCCGCTATCCCTACGCGCTTACAGTGGCGGGGAACCGAGTCTTTGTCGCAAACATTGGTCAGTTCGCTTATTCGTCAGTTGTTGGAACTACTGATAAGAATTGGGATCCTCGTGGGTTGACATTCCCTCCATTCGCCTATCCAAGCAAGGAAGCCGAGTTTGGTGTGGACGTTGAAGGTCGGCACGTTCCGGGACTGGGATCGCCTATGGCGGAAGGAGCATTCTCAGTCTACGGCTACGATTGTTCGATTCCCGAGCGACCTGTTCTCTCTACCCGAACCAAGACCGGATCTCAGGTTGGATCATCAGAGAGTTGGGGCAAGGTTGTTGGCGGCAGTTGTCCGAGCTACTTGTTACCCAACGGTTCGAGCGTTTATGTTTCAAATTCCAACGACGACAATGTCGAAGAGATTCAGGCGTCGACGGGCAAGATCCTAGCCCGGATTTCCCTAGAGCCATCGCCTTTGATCCACGGTTACCGTGGAGTCGGCCCGACCGGAATGACCCTGTCGCCGGACAAATCGAGACTCTATGTCACCGAATCCGGGCTGAATTCAATTGCAGTCATTGACACTAGAAGTCGCAAAGTCTTGGGATTAATACCCACCGCTTGGTACCCGTATAGAGTCGCCATAACACCCGATGGTGCGAACCTGGCTTGTATTTGTTTCAAGGGTTTCGGTAACGGTCCAAGAGGAGGAAACAACGTTCCGAAGGATCCCTTCGTGGGCATGGCGGGCGTCTTCCATACGATTCCGATTCCAGCCGATGCAGAACTGTCGAAGATGACTGAAACGGTGCTCCACAACAACGGAATAGTTGACGCCTCTGCAGATTTGCCAAAAATGAAGTCTCCAGTTTGGAGTTCGGTGCCAGGCAAAAAGTCAGAGCAAATCAAATACGTTGTCTTCATCACAAAGGAGAATCACTCCTTCGATGCCATTTTTGATCGAGTCCCTGGTACGGAGAACGACCCAAGCCTGTTGCAGTGGGGCAACGACCAGAAGATCAGTGGCCCTGGTCAACCGACCCTTGAGCACGTCGCGGTCATGAAGAACCATAACAAGCTGGCACGCCAGTTTGTTGTCTCGGACAACTTCTACATGGAACCGGAAGCCTCTGGCGTGGGTCATCGCTGGCTCATCGGAATTCAGCCCAATAACTTCTGCCAAATGCTTTACACGCTCGGCTGGAACTTCAAATTAGATACGACCGCAGTAGGCAGGAGAGCTTCATTTGGTAGCAACGGCTCCATGGCGCCCGAGGATTATCCAGAAGCTGGCGCCATGTGGGATCACCTCGATCGTCACGGCGTGAAGTTTCGCAACTACGGAGAAGGATTTGAGTTCGCGGGAGTCGGTGAAGACGAGAAGGAAGAGAAAACCGGGGCAAGAGAAGTCATTAATATGCCCATGCCACGCTCCCTGTACAACAACACGAGCCGTGACTTTCCCATCTTCAACATGAACATTCCGGACATGTATCGTGCGGAACTGTTTCAAGAAGAGGTCGAGCACAAATACGTCAAGGGTAAAGAAGAACTCCCCTCATTTATCAATATCTGTATTTGCAACGACCACGGAACCAATCCCGAGCCGAAGAAGGGCTATCCCTATCGAGCATCTTGGATGGCGGACAACGACTACGCATTAGGAACGATCGTTGAGTATTTGAGCCACACCAAGTACTGGAAGAATATGCTCATCCTTGTCACTCAAGACGACGCGGGCGGCGAACGAGATCACGTTGATGCTCAGCGTTCGGTACTTCTGGCAATCAGTCCCTGGGTGAAGCATCAATATGTTTCGCACCGACACACGACGATAACAAGCATGCATCGAACGCTCTACGAGATCTTCGGTTTACCGCCTCTCAATTTCTTCGACGCCCTTTCCAATGACTTCTCCGACTGCTTTACGACTAAGCCAGACTTCACGCCCTATGCTGTTGAGAAGGCGGACAAGAGGCTCTTTGACTGGCCACGAAGTCGAGATCCCAAGGATCCCAATTACCGACTGGCTCGCACACTGCCAACGATTCAGCGAGATACGTACGATCGCGACGAAAAGAAGAAGTAGTAAGTCGGGCTATGGGCCGATTCTCGTTCAAGCCTTGAAATTTGAACGAAATCGGCCATCAGTGACCTGTAGGCAAGAATTAATTCTTGCTGCGGACCCAACAGATTGCTTTTAGCGACGACGAAAGCGGTTGTTCGACTGATACGGGTTGGCAAATGCTTCTGCAACGCAGTTCCAACTCATGGTTTTGAACCGCACCGAGAGCTTGTGAGCATTGAATATTCTTCCTGCCTACGCCTAAAGTTAACTTTAGGCTGAGTTGCTCTGCAATCCATTGAGTATGTGAAGTATTTTGTCTAGAGATATGGAGTGATTGCTTGGTTGAATATGCGAACCAAGTTGGCCCAGATGTCGTGGATGATTGCTTCGCCGACGCCTTCCGAGCGAAGCCGCCAGGTTACTTTATTGTTTTCTTGGGGTCGTTCCGCTTGGCCGTTATGACTGAAGCATCCCGTCCGGAACTTACTTGATTCCTGTAATCGAAATCCCTTTGATGAACTGTTTTTGGCAGAAGAAGAAGACTACTAAGACCGGCAGGATGACAATGGTTGTCGCGGCCATGAGCAGGTTCCACTGAGTACCGCCTGCCTTGCTGTGGTAGAACTCCAAGCCGAGCGATAGGGTGAACGTATCCTGCCGAAGGAGGTAGATGAGTGGGCCTAAGAAGTCATTCCATGTTCCCATGAACGAGAACAGAGCCACAACAGAAAGCGCTGGCTTACTCAGGGGAAGAATCACGGACCGAAATATCGTCCACTCTCCCGCTCCGTCGAGCTTGGCCGCTTCCGAAAGTTCAAACGGAATCGTTTTGAAAAACTGCCTCAAAAGGAATATCGAAAATGCGCTACCGAACCAGGCCGGAACCCATAGCGGGCGGTAAGTGCCGATCCAACCCAGGTATTTAAAGATCGTAAATGTAGGCACCATCATGACTGGAAACGGAACCATCATCGTGGCCAACGTAACGGCAAAAATGATGTCGCGTCCCCACCAACGAACTCGGGCAAACGAGTAGGCCACAATTGCATTGGATATCACGGTTCCGGTCACAACAAGGATCGCCAGCATCACCGTGTTCTCGGCATAAACGAGAAATGGAATGTAGCCGACTTTATCCGAGCCATAGTTGATGGCTTCCCAGAAATTACCGAACTCAAACTTGCTGGGAATCCAGACTGGCGGTTGTTTCATCGTCTCGCTGATCGGCTTTACCGCCGTATCCAGGAGCCAAAGAAACGGGAAAAGGAACAAGCAAGACAAGGATACGAGCGCAAAGTGAGGCAATGCTGCTAGCAGCTTTTTACGTTTCATAACTACACGCCTCCGTAGTGAACGTGCTTATTGCTCAGTTTCAGGGCAACCAGCGTGAGTAACAAAATCACCAGGAACAGAATCCAACCCATGGCGCTGGCATAGCCCATGCGACTGTAGTTAAAAGCATTGTCATAGAGGTACATCGCATAGAAATAGGTGGAACGAGCCGGCGTGCCTCCAGGGAACATGACAAACGGGATCGCGAAGACCTGGAGCGATCCGATGATTCCCATAACCATATTGAACTGAATCACCGGGGAGATCATCGGCAGGGTTACGTTCCGCGTCTTTTGCCAGGAGTTGGCACCGTCCAACTCAGCTGCTTCGAGCAACGACGCTGGAACATCTTGAAGGCTGGCAAGGTAGATGAGCATCGCATTTCCAACTCCCCACACGCTCATAAGGATCAGCGCCGGTTTGGACCACGCTACGTCGCCCAACCAATTGGGACCCTTAATCCCGATCGACGCTAGCGCCGTATTGAGGACGCCGTAGTCTCCATTGAGGATCCAGAGCCACAGCATGGCAAGCGAGACCATCGGCACTAAGGAAGGGATAAAGAAGATCGTCCGATAGATCGACATCCCTTTAACGTTCAAGTTCAGCAGCATCGCCAATCCAATGGCCATGACCATTCCTAAAGGCAAGGAAACGCAAGCATACAAGAGGGTGTTTTTTACACAGGTCCAGAAGACTTCGTCGTGGAAAAGCTCAGAATAGTTGTCGGTTCCTATCCAGACGGGGGCGCGCAAAGCAGAATAATCGCAAAACGAATAGTAAAGCGACATCAGCAGCGGATAGAACATAAACGCCAGTAGCCCAAAGAGCCACGGCAAGGCGAACAGGAAACCGGCCCGACCTTCTTTGCGACGCATCATTTACCGGCTCTTCTCCTCTTCTCCAAGCGATTCAAATACTGGTCCAGCTTGGGTTGCATACGCTCGTCGATGGCCCTGATCGCCTCTTCAGGAGTCTTTCGCAGGAGCGAGACCTCGTCCAAAGCATTCGCAATTTCCGCGTCATATTCGGGCCAAATGCCGAGTTTAGGGGTCGAAAAACAGCTCTTGCTATAGGCCATATCGTCGAACAAGTGGATGGAGGGATTATCATGCTTGGCCCAGAATTCTGGAGATTTGACCCTTAGCGGTGACGACTTTTTTTGCCCCAAGCAGAGTTTCTCCATCGGTCCCTGTTTCTGCAAGTAAGCCAGGAAGTCGATCGCCGCCTGCCGGTGCTTGCAGTTTTTCAAGAGGACAAAAATGTCTTGTTCGATAATCGTATGCCCTTTTAGGTCTGGTCGATCTTTGGGGTAAGGAAAGGGCGCTGCCCGCCACTGCAGCTTTGGGTTGTACTTTTGAATAAAGTTGTGCATCCATACGCCCTGCACCTCCATCGCCACCTTATCCGCAAGGAATGCGTTTTCTGGCGAGGCAAAAACACCAAATCCACTCTTATAAGATGAAATCTGGGCGGGCCCAAACCGTTTACTGAAAGACTCCACCCACTTCATCGCCCGAAGGTTTTCTGGAGTATTCATCGTAATTCTAGATTTTCCATCCCAGAGCTGGCCGCCAAAAAAGGGTCCCCAACTCCAGCGCCACCAACCCGGTTCAGCGGGCAGAAACCCGGCCAACTTAACCTTGCCATCCTCGACCTTCGTAATCTTGTTGACCATTTCGTCCATTTCCTCAATGGTTTCAGGTGGCTTGTCGTACCCAGCTCGTTTCAAGATATCGGTGTTGTAATGGAGGGCTACCGTGGAGGGAGTTGCCGGGAGAGCCATCGTATGTCCATGGTATTGAAGGACATCCCAATAACCGGGGACATATTTGTCTTCCGTCCATCCGTGCAATTTGCATTCGTCATCGAGCACCTCGATAGCCCCTGCGTCGGCGAACTGAGGGATCTCAGCTGCGCTAAGTAAGGAGATCTCAGGTGGAATGCCCGCAGACGTGCTGATGAGGGTCTTGGTTGAATTCCCCGTAATGGAAAGTAGATCGACAAAAACTTTGTTTTGCGACTTGTTGTAGTCGTTGACTACGCCCTGAAAGGCGTCGTATTCGAAGCCACTCCACCCGACCCAAACCGCTATATGCGTTTTTGATGCGTCTTCCGTCGGATGAGATCGCAGTTCAGTGCCAGCAAGGGCGAAAAGCGATAGCGATATCAGCCCGGGAATGAATAGATCGCTAAGTTTTGACATCGCTGACGTATCCGCAGAGCCACATCATAGCAGGCTCAACCCCTGAAACGTAACGTTTTATGACGTATTCCGAGACACGATTAGGTTTCACTCACCAAGTAATTTTATCATCTGTCTTTGTTGTTGTTTGCGACAGCGATATGAATAAACTTGCGGTCTGCACAGCATTCAATCGTAGGCGCTGTCCTAGCTCACAGAGTCAGATACGCACCGAGCTCGGTAAGAGGGCGGCTATCGGGGGGACGGCGACTGGCTTCTTCGAATTGGATTTTGCCCAGTCGTGTCATCACGAGGAATTCGCCGACAGCGTGATCCAAAGCAATGAAACCCAAGTTCTCGCGAGCGTTTTCGTCGGGAAGTGGCACATAAACAGTGATGTCGACCAGACCGCTGGACCGGCCCTTGTCCATCCAAAAGACCACATCCGGAGTAATGGTCTGTGATCCGGCTCGCATGGTGAAAGTCTTGGAAGGCTGCCGAAACGCTACAAATTCCCAGTTCGGGATTTGCGGAGCGGCATCTACTACTGCCTTGACGACAGGTATGAGGTCTCTACTGCCTCCTGCGCAGATTTCAAACTTTGTTGGCTTGCCGTTTTGGCCAGGTGATCCTCCCCATACCAAACCTTGCTTGATCTTTGAGAGCCGCCGGCCAATTTCTTGCTGGCTGTTCGGTTTCATGAGGTCCAAGGTGGGCGCTGCAGAGGCAAACCAGGTCCAGAACTCATTGATGGGGTCGCTTGAAGATTTGCTCCAGGGAAGTTTCATGATGCCGTCCTAAATACCTCATTATTGTATCAGGTTGTCTCTTTGAGTTGGATCCATACCAGTCAAAACCTAAGAATGAGCCACAAACCCAATCGACCCCCAAGTGATCGACAAGAGTGGTCTCCGCAAAGTCATCTCCTTAAAATTGGTACTTGTTCGTCAGACATAGACATAATCCTAGGATGGACGTTAACCCAGTCGAGATTAAGGAGCAGGCGGAAGAAGCTGCCAAGAGTTTCCTGAATGCCAAGGTTGCGGTAACAATCGCCCTGCTTGCCAGCTTCATGGGTGTCTGCAAAGTAAAGGACGACAATATTTGCCAAGCAATGGCTAAGGACCAAGCTGACAAGATTGATGCTTGGGGTTATTATCAGGCAAAGAACACCCAATCCAAACTGCTCGGATCATCTGCGGAAATGCTCCAACTGCAGGCGACCATCCTTCCCGCCGAGGCTAGAGCAAGAGCCGTAGCATCCGCTCAAAGGATGCTCAATAAAGCGAAGGAAGAGGAATCCAAGAAGGAGGAGTACGGTAAGAAAGCGGAGGCTTACGACAAGGACTACGAGTCGCTGAACTATCGCGACGACCAATTTGACCTGTCCGACGCCTTGCTTGCCCTCTCAATAACTCTGTTGGCCATCACGTCACTCACGCAGAAGAAGTGGCTGTTCTGGCTCGCCTTGATCCCTACCGCGCTTGGAATCCTCATGGGCCTAGCTGGTCTTCTTGGATGGCACATCCATCCGGATGCTGTGACGAATCTTCTATCCTAAAATGCTCAGATAGAAATGTCCCTCTTAACTTTGCTGAACTCGAGCCAGGTGATAACAGATAATTTCACCTGGTAGTTCTATGGCAATCAACGAGGTGGTCAAGGTCCCGACGGCAAGATCAAAAAACGAATTTGACTGGATTAACCAGTGGATGTGACCAAGGACTAAACTAGCCACATGGTCTTGAGCATTCTTCTTAGTGGGATCGTTCTGAGTAGTGGAGTGAAAGTCGACATCGATGTCGCTTCGTTTGGAGCGAAAGGGGATGGGCGTTCCGATGACACGGTTTCATTTCAGAATGCTTTGGATGCCGCTTCGAAAGAACATCGGAATGTCTATGCGGGGTCAGGCAACTACCTTTTTAAGGGCCGACTTAACGTCCCCGTAGCTGTTGCCCTGAAAGGCTCATGGGAATCGGTTCCCGCTCACAATGGCCTGCGAGATCCTGGCTTGCCGGTTCCCACTGATGGCGGAACAACTTTCCTCATCACTAATGGCCAGGGAAGCGAAAGTGAACCGTTTTTGACCCTCAATACGAACTCCACATTGAAGGGCGTGGTTTTCTACTATCCCAACCAGGACACGGATGCTATTCCCAAACCTTATCCGTACGCAATCGCCATGCGAGGGAAGAACCCTGCGGTCCTCGATGTTGAACTGCTCAATCCTTATAACGGCATCGACGCTACGCAAAACGAAAGACACTTGATTCGAAATGTTCAGGGGCAGCCTCTCCGACGTGGCATTTTCGTGGACGCAATTTATGACATAGGGCGGATCGAGAATGTCCACTTCAATCCGTGGTGGAGCATGAAGTCCAAGCTGTTTGACTGGCAAAAGGCAAACGGAGAAGCTTTTATATTTGCTCGCGCAGACTGGGAATACGTGTTAAACACGTTCTGCTTTGGATATAAAGTCGGATACAGGTTTGCCGAAACGAAGACAGGCGCATGTAACGGAAACTTCCTCGGGATAGGCGCGGATGATTGCTTTACGGCCGTGCGAGTGGAGCAATCCGCACCGTTTGGGTTGCTCATAACGAATGGAGAATTCACTTCCTTTCATGGCCCAAATCCCACTATGGTTGGGGTGGATGCGACCAATAGTGGAGTGGTTCGCTTCACAAATTGTGCCTTCTGGGGGCCCTGCAATCAAGTTGCCGAAGTAGGCGGCACGGGTACGGTTGGATTCAGCGACTGCACATTCGTGCAGTGGGACGGCAATAAATTAGGAAGACCAGCAATCCACGTTTCAGGAGGCGTTATCCTTGTGCGCGGATGCGAATTCCGAGAAGATAAGGAACATATCAAACTTGAGAAGCAAGTTCGAAGGGCCGTGATCTCGGATTGCATCACTCCAAATAAGATGAGGATCCAGTGTGCGGATAAGTCCGTATTAAAAGAACCGAACTAGCCTGTCAAAAGAAGACATGCTAGTTGACGTTGATAAAGGGTCGACTGGGAACGACTTTTCCGCGGATCCAGCCTTCGAGAAGAAGCGACTCCAACGCTTCAATGGCCAGCAAGGCTGCTTCCTGAGGCGGGACTCCATCTTCAGCAATCATTGAATTTACGCATTCTTCGAGGATGAGGATACTGTCTGCATTGTTCTTGAAGGCTCGAACGACATATTTGAACACATCAACCAGTGGCAGAATCTTGGAGCCTCGCTTTAAGCAAGGAATTGGGACGACTCGTCCGTCGACGTAGCGAACGAACTTGTCTTCCTTAGCATCCGCTAGATTGAGGCGCCAGAAATTCGTTTTGGAAATCTCCCACTCCGGCACTGAGCCACCAAGTTGAACAGCGACTAGCTTCAACCCAGATACACGATAGGTGAGAGCTGCCGCAACTCCAGGCTCGTCGATCGTGAAACCGCCCGTGGCAAGCCACTGAAATGCTGTCGCCGGATCGAGAGAAAGGCCCGCGCTTTCCGCGATCTCAGCACAATATTCCTTGAGGTCGGTGAACTGACCGTTCGATGAATACCAAAAGTCTGCGAACTGCATGTGGTGACGAATCTGAGTTCGATGCCCATCCTCGTACTCTTTTTTGAGCCAAGCCGGATCGGCTTGACCCCGGAACAGTTCCAAGATCGTAAAGGCAACTTTTCGAGCACTTGTGTGCGCCAAAGTCATTCCGGCGGAAAGGATAGGGTCAGCAAAGCCACAACTGTCTCCAGCTAAAAACCAATTCTCGCCGACTAAGCGGTTGGCCAGGAAATTCCAATCCTTTGTCGCAGTAATCTCTGGCTCTGGAGTCGCCGTTTCAATGAGCCGAGCAATTAGGGGTTCCTCCGCCAGCGCATCCGCATAGATTTGCTCCACAGTTTTGCCGCTTTCCTTATAGTAGGAGGCAGGCAGAACCAGGCCGATAGAAGTTCGGGTGGAAGTGATTGGAATGAACCAGAGCCAACCCCAGCCCAGACTCATAATTTGAATGCGCGTTCCGCCGTTTCCAAGGGTGACTGCCCATTCCGCATCCTGCCAATACTTGTAGATCGCAATGTTGCGCAAGGCGGTTGGCGACTCAATTTCGATATCCAAGGCGCGACGGAGGATTCCTACATCGCCGGAGCAATCAACATAGTACTTCGCTTCGATCTGGAGCGGTTCTGCATCGGAACCTTGCTTGGTGGGTACGGTCTTCAAGCAAAGCACTCGATCGCCATCGCGATCAATACTCGCTACCTTCGTTTGTTCTAAAACGTGGCAGCCAAGCTCCTTGGCATGGTCGAGGAGGATTTTGTCGTAAATAGATCGGTCGACTTGAAAGGCGGTTTTTTGGCGCTGATCGTCGAATGCCTGAGGTCGAGGTACGTCACGGAACTCTTGCTGGTGAAGAAAATCCGTCTCCCAAAAGTCTTTCTTTGCACCCCATTTAAAGGTCGCACCAATTTTTATAGGGAAGTTGGCAGCCTCAACTTTGTTCCAGACTCCCATTTCAGCCAGGATCGCGGTGATGGCTGGCAGATGGCTCTCGCCGACGTGGTCACGAGGAAAAGACTCTCGCTCCACAATCGTCACGTCGATCGACGGGTTGTACTTCTTGAGAAACACACCGATCGTACTTCCGGCGGGACCTCCGCCAATAATAGCTACATCTGTTTTGATCGTCGTCATAGTCTTTCAAACTGACTTTCAAGGCAACAATTCATTGAAGGCTCCGAGCCATGGCTTGAACCTTTGCCAACGCTCAATGGATGTCGTGTAGAGGGGCTGTCGAACCTGCCAGACGCTGGGAGTAACGACTGACTTTTTGCTTTCCTGAGGCTTTAGACAGGCGTCATTCCAATCCAAGCCGCAGAAATCAATCATACGTCGGGTTTCTGCCTCGCTGTTGGTGACTAAGCTTTCGTAATCTACATCCAGAAGGCAACCTTCCGGAAGAACCTGTTTCCAATGCTCCATTATCCGCAGATATTGTCGATAGGCGAAAACAATGTTAGCCTTGTCGTGCGCATATTCGTTGAAAGAACGATTCGGAGTCGCATAAATTGAAATGCAGGTATCGACTGGATTTCTGCGAGTATGGATAAATTTGGCATTGGGAAATGCCAAGTGTAATATGCCCAAACCTGCGTAGTTGACGGGCATCTTGTCGACGATGCGACCTTTGTCGGGGGCCAACTCGTTCAAGATACCAAGGTATCGCTCTGCTGCTCGGTTAAGGCCAGAGCGATTGATCATGCCGCTTCTATCGTCAACCCCTTCGCGCCAATTGTCCAACCAGAACGATTGCTCTCCTACACCACCGGTGTCCGGGTGGCTCGCGATAATTTGCTCGACTAGTGTCGTGCCCGATCGCATCATCCCAATAACAAATATAGGCACATCGCTTTCTGAAGCCCCTGATTTATTGTCTGAAAGCATCTGTCCGGTGAACTGACGGATGGTTTGATCGAAGGTCGCCGCATAGCGGTTTGGGTCAAAGGCTCGATCCTTGAACTTGAGCTCAAACTCGATGCGATTTGCTTCATCAAACGCTTCCATAGACTCCTGATAATCGCCAAGATCTTCGTGTGCCTTGCCTAATCCATATTGGAGAAAGCTCATTTGCTTGGGAGCCAAATCGAGGCCTTTCGAGATCGCGTGGAGGCGATTGATCATTGGGCGATCTTGCTCAACGACCTTTCTGCTATGGATAAGGCCGAAGTAGGCAAACCCCTGTTGAGGGGTCAGTTGGATCGACTTCTCGAAGCTGTGAATCGCATCATCGAGTCGTCCCAAGCCTTGGAATGCCGTTCCGAGAAGGGCTTGGCTTTGAGAATCTGACGAATCCTTGGCAAGTGCGGATTCTAGGTATGTTTCGGCTTCGGAAGTTCTATGGTCTTCAAGCAGAATCCTACCAAGCACGAGTTTCGCGAGTGAAGAATTCGGGTCCATCCTCAGCGCCTCCTTTGCACAAACTGCGGCACCAAGTGGATTATTTTGCGAAAGGAGGAACTGAGCAAGCTTAAGCAGACTTTCAGCATTCTGCCGCGAGGAACTCAGCGCTTGTTTGAGCACGCTCTCCGCTTCCAGCCGTTTCCCCTCAAGAGCGAGGCACTGGCTGAGGTTGTATCGAAGCGGAATCACCTGAGGTGCCTTTGCACTTGCTGCACGAAGATTAGCCTCGGCTTTCACCAATAAGCGAGCGTCCATTTGGCACATAGCTAGCTGAGCAAGTCCTTGTGGGTCTTCGGGATTCAGTTCGTGAGAACGAATCGCGCTTTCCAACGCTTCATGGGTCATCCCCATTCTTTTGTAAGCGTGGGATTGCCAAAAGGGCGCATGAAACGAATTAGGGTCCATTTGCCGGACCGATTCCAGAACCTGGACAGCCTTTTGCGGATCTCGAACCTTGGATTCAATGACGCCTACGAGCAATAATGCCTGAACATTCGATGGGTCGGCCTCCAGGATCTGGCCGCAAAGGGCTAGAGCCTGGTCAAATTGTCCAGCCGCATGTGCAGCGCTTGCGGCACCAATGAGTTTCGATAGATCCAAACTTCCTTCTTTATGTACCAATCAAAGGGGATACATGTACTTTGGGGTCCACGTCGTCCTTGTTCCAGTCGATATTGGGCGTTCGGGGGATATCTTCTGACCTCAGTAAGGGCTGTGATTTGTCATACGTTCCAGTAATCCAACCGTCTTTCAGCATGACTTCAAAAGCTTCCAAAGCACTCAGGGCAACGATCGGTCCCATCTTAGCGCTTACTGCTCTTAAGGATTGAATGATAGGAGCAAGTTTGGTTTCCTTCTGCAGAATCTCTAAAGCAGTCCGGAATCCTCCTGATAGGGGAAGTTCCATATTTCCCTTCTTGAGGATTCTTCCCAGCCGTATACGACCAGCATCGTAGATGGGTGACTTGTCTGTGGTCACGCCGTCGATGTTGAGATCGAAAACATTGACCTTGGTGATGGCCCATTCGGACTCTTCTTTAAAGAGCATGCCCTGAATGTTCTTAATCTGTTCAATCGTGTGGCCGGCGAGTCCAGCTCCAGCGGTCTCAAGAGAGACGAATCCGCCAGTACCCAACCACTGCCATGCCGATTGGGCGTTCATATTGAACCCGGCTTCTTTGGCGATCTCGCTTGTATATTCAACCAGGTCGGAAAAGTGGCCATTTCCCGCATACCAGAAGTTGGCAAATCGGATGTGCTGGACGATTCGATTCGCTTGTCGGCTTTGAAAGACATCCTTGATCCACTCCCTGTCGAGTTCGCCCCTCTCAAGCTCTGCAATCGTGTAGGCGCATTCTTTCGCGCCAACCATGGTCATGGTAATGCCGGCTGAAAGGATAGGATCGGCAAAGCCAGCTGCTTCACCGACCAGGAACCAGTTCTCGCCAGCCATCCGTTTAGCAGTGAAAGACCAGTCCTTGGTAGCTTTAACCATTCCATCACCCTTCGCGTTGGCAATGAGCGCTGCAATACGTGGTTCGCTAGTGACAGCCTCCAAATAGAGCTCGTCTGGACGCTTTCCTGACTTCTTGTAGTATTCAGCAGGGCAGACGAGGCCTATTGAAGTTCGAGTCTCGGAGATAGGTATAAACCAAATCCAGCCATATCCGAGGCTCATTATTTGAATGCGCGTGCCGCCAACGCCAATGTTGACCGCCCATTCTGCATTCTCCCAGTGGTCCCAAATAGCTATATTACGAAGTGAAGCTGGTTCATCCACTTCGACTCCCATGGCTTTGCGGATGACTCCAGAATTACCAGAAGCGTCGACATAGTGCTTGCCTGTTATGGTCTCGCCGTTGGAAAGCTCAAGACCCGTAATGGAATCGCCATCGCGAAGGACCTTTTCAACATTTACGCCTTCGGTGACGTCGCAGCCCAAACCCTTCGAGTGATCTAGAAGAATCTTATCGAATTTTGCCCGATCGACTTGGAACGTGCTTCGCATTCTCCAGCCTTCAAACTTTCCTGGACGAGGCTGATCCACATTGATTTCGGCAGTTTCGAGAAGATTGAAGTCCCACAGGTCGTCTGTGGATCCCCAACGGTAAGTAGCGCCAATCTTTATTGGGAACCCGGCTGCTTCGATCTTGTCCCAAGCGCCAATCTCGTTGATCACACGGCCAGTGGTAGGGAGGAGGCTCTCACCTATGTGTTCACGGGGAAAAATTTCTCTTTCAAGGATGGCCACGCTAAGGTGGGGCGCATGCATCTTGATCATTGAACCGACGGTTGAGCCACCAGGCCCTCCGCCGACGACTACGATATCGTAGGATTCAGGCATTAGATTTTACAGATTATAGACTCAGGCCCGGATTACTCCGGGCCTGTTCAGTTTTTTTACTGGCTTCCCACAGGGGGAGTGCCAGGTGCAGCCGCTGGAGGACCGCCTTTCTGCTTTTCAGCTTGACGCGCACCCACTGGATGCTTTTTGGCCATGCCTTCAAGACTTGGAGGTCCATCGAGCATTTTGTGAATCTGAGCTTCGTCAGGATCGGCATTCTTTGAACAGCCGATAACGAAGACAGATGCAACTCCAATGAGTAAGCAGGCTAGCTTTCTCATTGTCCCTTAGGCCAGAACGCCTTGATCGCTTGTTGTGCTCCACCATTAACTGGAATGGTTGTGCCCATCAATTGTCTCCAAGGTGTCGCCTTGACGTGACCGTCTACTCCAGCCCAAGTCGTGAGACCAGTTGGCTCTTGGCTTGGTGTTGGACCATTGGGCCATGCGTACGTACCAACGATGGCTCCGTCATTGTCTCGTTGTCGGGCTACAGGAGCTGTCGTTACGAGATTACAGCCATAGGTGTTGTATCCGCAAGAGCCCCAATAGAGGTCAAAAGTGTCAGCATTGTCTTGCTGCCACATGAAGTCCCATGTGCCGGACTGAGCAATCATGACTGAGTCAGCTGGATTGGAAACCGCTGTTGTGGCGAGTGAGGAGGTGCCCCCTGCCTTGTAGCCGTATGCCGACCAGATGATGCCATTGGACGTGTTCGCAACGCCTGCAATACCGTCATAGAGCCAGAGCTTGCCTGCAGTCATCTTACTACCCGTTGAGGATCCTCCGAACGTGTAGTTGCTGAATGAACCGTCTGTAGCAATCTGCTCGGGACCCATGCCCCACAGACCATATACAGCGAGAGCGGTTCCGCCGTTCTCGTCAGCAGCGTTCTGGACTGGGTTTGGACCGGTTGGATCCAGCAAAACGCCCCATGATTTCATGTATGGCTGCTGAAGATAGCTGAATGGCATAACATGCCAGTTGCTATCATACGCAACTGTTGGCGAGAAATAATCGTCAGCGTCGTTTGAATACATCAGCTGGCCGAGTGCCATCTGCTTAGCATTGCTGATGGCGACGGATCCCTTGGCTGCTCGCTTGGCTTGAGCAAAAACTGGGAATAGAATAGCCGCTAAAATCGCGATAATTGCGATGACGACTAGTAATTCAATGAGGGTGAAGCCCCTTCGCTTATTAAAATTCATTGACGTGTCTCCTAATGTTGAGGAATAGATTGATAGAGAGCGGAATCTCGAACTCCCGGTGGGGCAGTAGATCCGCGGTCGAGCAGCGGCGCATCAAGCAAGATATGCCGGTATGCCGTTGGAGCACCCGTACAAATTCTGTGATTCGCCAACTCGGCGGCTGACCTTCCGATCCGTTCGAAATCCTGAAGTGAGGTTGTGAGGTACCCGCCTCCGGGCACCCAGCGTAATAGTCCGTCGAATCCAATGACCGACATATGATGAGGAATGGATATTTTGCGATCGCGCAAGGCGTCGCAAACCTGGAGGGCAATATGGTCGTTGACTCCGAAAATGGCAGTTGGAGGCTCCGCCATTCCGAGACAAAGATCGAGGGCGGTTTCGACACCCTCTGGTCCGTCAACTAGGTCACGCAAAATGTAGTCTGGGTTTATCGGAATACCCGCGTGGCGAAGCGCCCGGATATAGCCCGTTTCGCGGCCGAGGACGCTCGATACCTGTTCGATGTTACTTATGAGAGCGATCTTTCGGTGCCCCAAATCGATCAGGTGCTGCACAGCACGCTGAGCCGCTCCCTCGTTATGAGTTCCCACGAAGTCACCATCAAAAGTCCCCGGTGGAAGTCGATCCACAAAAACGATTGGAACTTGGGCTTCGCGGGCATCGCGTAAAGCGGGAAGATTGCGTTCTCCACCGAGATACCAGATAATTGCAGCTGCTACCTGTGGATCTTCAGCAACGGACCTAAGGAACCTAGCCTCGGATTCAAAAATGGTGTCCCAGTCCCCAGTGGCAGCGTTCGCTACGACTAAGTTGATGTCTGGCCCCATATCTGCACTCTGAATCCCCTTTAGGATCGATGCCGCAGCATAGTCCGCTGTATTGGGCCAAAGCCAGATGGCGATGTTAGACTTACCGGAGGGGCTCGGAGATCGACGGGCTGGAGAGGAGACTACTGTAGGGCGACATCGCGGCTTAACGTCAATCAGACCCTTCGCTGCGAGATCTTGAATGGCGGCACGAATGACACCACGACTTGCGCCGAAGTCTGCAGACAACTCTCTCTCGCTGGGCAGTGTTTGACCATTCGCAAAAATACCCTTATGAATACGCGACACCAATTGTGCAGTTATGGAAGCAATTAGCGGCGATTCCATGGATAGAACTTGGGAAAGAAACCAGACCAGATCAGACCATAGGTCCTGGAGTGAGCCAATACTATAGCAGAAAAATTTGCCTAATGCCAAACAAACGCACGTAAATTGACCCTACTCCCGAACTCAGGCGGGTCAACTTGCTCTTTGGTATACCAAAGAAGACCAAAATGCTCCTTCGCCCTGTTAGTGTAACCAGGTCTGATAACGGTTCGCAGGATTGGCATTCAATTCGGGTTCAGAACCTCCTTGACTAGGGATTCATCTCGACCATACAAGGCGCACCAGCACCAAGAACCCCATGGATGGAAGTGGCCCAGAGATTCAGTAAGTACGTTGCGACATCAAAGGTCTCATCCAAAAAAGTAAGTCACCGAAATCCACAAAAAAGTCAAACTCGTGTTAGACTTTTAGGGTGCCATAGGGCGCATCCGGATCCGCGGAAAGGACTGTGTCCACCTAACGAAACTATCACCTTGGAACCTTTGATGGCGCCTGGGCGCGGATCGCAGGCTTGTCCATGGAGGTTCGTATATGAGTCAATCGGTTGAAAAGCCGGACCTAAGGCAGCTTAGGATCCAGGCTAAAGAGTTGCTGCACGCAGTGCGTGCAGGCGAGTCTGTTGCCCTTGAGCGCGTTGTTCCGTATTTTAGGTCAGCGCCATCTTTCACCTTAGTTAACGCTCAGCTTGTTTTAGCACGAGAAAACGGCTACGAAAGCTGGACGGCTTTACGTCGCGACCTTGAGGTATCGAGCCAACCTCCGTCACTTGGAAATCGATTCTTTACATTGATTGAGACAGGCCAGGATGACGAAGCGGTAGAGATGCTTGCCGACCACGCCGAATTAGCGGGCAACTGGCAAAAGTCAGAGTACGGCTGGCAGAGCCCGCTCCATGTCGCCGCCGCAAAGGGAAGGATAGCCATTGTTCAAGCCCTAATCGATGCTGGTGCGGAAATATACGCTGTAAACCAGGGCGACTATCCGCCTGTCTTCGAGGCCTTCTATCGTAGGCACATGGAGATTGTAGACCTGCTACTTGAGGCATCTGCAGCGAAAGATCAGGGAATCCCACCCACCTATGGTTGCGGAATTGACATTGTCCTCGCTGCCCGTCTCGGAATCGAAGAGCGAGTGCGGATGCACATTGAAAAAGATCCTTTGGCGGTCTATCGGCGAGGGTGTATTGGTGAATCCGCTCTCCATTGGCCCGCTCATAACGGCCACACCGGAATTGTGCGGCTGTTACTGGATAACGGAACACCGATCGAGGTGGATGAGGTGGGACTTTACGGAGGAAAGCCTTTGCACTGGGCATCGGAACATGCTCCGGAATGCGTTGCCTTGTTACTCGAACGAGGAGCGAATCCTAATTCGAGGAACCTCATGAAGAACGACTTCGAAGGCTACACGCCACTGCACATGATGGCCAGGCAACCCGAGCAAAAGCTTGAGTGCGCTCAATATCTACTGGCTGCTGGAGCCGATCCGATGTTGCAAGATGCAATGGGACGGCTTCCGATCGAAGTTGCTCGTCTAAATGGAAGAGAGCGAACAGTCAAATTCTTCGAGCAGACATAACCCTCGACTTAACTCAGTTGACCCTCCAGGTAGGTCTAGGGTCAACTGAGTTCGAAGACAAGCAAATCCAAATGCATTAGTGGAGCTTCGTCGGTTTGACGAGAGCATCAGGAAGTCGAAGTGTGAAATCGCCGAGCAAACTCCAGAAGTAGCTTCGCTTTCGACCTATTCCGTCCTTGGCCAACTCCGCATCCATGGACTCCACTTGGAAGTAGCGTTTCCAGGCATCTCCGTAATTTCCTCCTTGCCCAAGCACCTTCCAAAACTCCCTGGGCTCATCGTAGAAAACTTTGCCTCTTCCGACCAGAGCAAGGCCATTCCCGTACATCATCGTGCATTCCGCAAGCTGCCAGCGAGCATAGCCAGCACCGTTGAATGGAACGTTCTCGGCATCGAGTGGACGGGTTGCTTCGCACCCAGTATGGAAATAAAGCACGCCATTTCTCGGTAAGACCTTGTTTTCATACAGAGTCCGCAAGAACCCAAATCCCATTGTTCCGCCTATGCCCTGGAGTGAGGGTACGAGTTTGCTCCCTTGTTGAGTCCAATACCACGGCTGTCCGCCAGTTTCAGTGGTGAGCGCGTTAAGATCCTTTGGAGATTCAAATGCAGCGATTACCGGATTGCTGTGAGCGCGGATTTCACGCACGAGCGAGGGTTCTTTCATCCATTTCGCCAAGTCTGTGATCGTGATGTCGTTTTCCAGAAACTGCTTACTGCTTAAGTCCTTCCAACCGGGTACATCGCGGCGTAACTCCTCTAGATCTGAACCTAGTCCAGTAGATACTGCTGATGCTCCAAGAACGGTTGGAGTTTGCCCTGATCGGTAGGTATGGTTGCGCTCGAGATATTGAGCGAGTAGGGTTCGTTCCTTCGCTGCTGACGGTACCCAAACGTTTGCCGTGTTCGGCACGGATTGAGCATTAGCAAATTCTACGGTTTGCGGTTTGCCACCTACGTCGAGTAACCCCTCGCCATTGATCCCATGTACTTTAGGGTCTGGAACGATCCCAGCATGGAAGGCATTGATCCTGCTAACAGCTATATTGGGAAGTCCGAGAGGGTTAGGTAAACGTTTCTGAGTCACCGTACACTCCTCATTGGGTTCGGCGTCAAAAGTGAATCGCACCTTGTGGCCCCCCAACGCTTGTTCTGTCCAAGGGCCATCCTGGACGAAGAAGAAGTCCTCGTAACGTTCCGACTTCATCTCCCAGTTCTCGCTTACATCTGAGCCCCTAGGGAGTACGACATTGAGGTCCGTCACATTCATGGGCTGACGAACGTAAATACGATCCCATCTCCCATCCAAATTTGCAAGAACGATGTCTGCGGGCGATACCACGGGCTCAGCAACCGCGCGAATCCAGGGCTCATTGAAGCTCTTTTCGGCTTTGGTACCTGCAAACAAGGTCATTGGGTCATCTCGCCGCCAGGCGTATTGTCGAACCATAAACGCTTGCGGGAAATTACCGACAAGGATGACCCCTTGAAAGTCTTTGATGTTGAGCCAAAGCCTTCGAAGAAAGTCTCTGTAGGCAATCAGCGTTAGGCCGTCTTGATGTTCCGGTCCATCGTAAAATGAAGTCTCCAAAACGAATGTATTGGAACCGTCCTTAGCAATATCTCGGGCGAGTGTTTGGAACGACGGCCTCAGGTCGGGCAAGTTTGACCCTGGTTCAAGCAACCGCTTCTCGACAAGTACGATCACTGTGCCACCCCGCTTGCCTTTAGACTCAAATCCTCCCCTCAACCTGCTAAGGTTGCGTATCTCTAAAGTACCGTCTTGATCTCGATCAAACCCACGAAACGCTGACGTCGCTTGATCAATTTCACGGGTGATATCCGCAAATGAAGTCGCCTTTCTTTCGGTCGTCGATTGGGCCTGACCCAATGCAGCGATAGAACCCAAGCCGACGATAAGGCAAATCAAATGAGTGCGCATGTCCGGCTTGAGGTTACCCCTGTGCATTTCGCATCCCTATAGGAACAAATTACACATCTCTTGCGAGGGAAATTGGAATGATGTGAGAACTCATCCTTAAAACCAGCGAAACGTCACTATCGAGCAGAGCAAAGTGGGGCGTCGTATCGCCCCACTGAAAGGAGGTCAAGACCATGCCTTAAGACCGTACATTAGGATGCGATTGCTTTTAGCGCTTTGTCAACTTCTGCCGTGTGCTGCCCTTTCGCCTTCATCCCAAGTAGCTCAGGTTCAAGTGACTTCACTTTAAGGTGACCAACCAGATCAATTGCATCGGACGTGATCCGCGAGTCGAGACTCGCCAAGGCACTACGCAAGGACTGCACGACTCCTGGTGCACCCTTCGGAAGCAGTGACAACGCTCGCAGACCTACCTCACGAATTAGCGGACGATGGTGTTCCGTCGCAGTATCTAATATTGCGGTGTCCCATCCCGGCTCGTGATGTTCCGCTAGAACTTCCAGCGCCGCACGTCGCAGGGCGGGGAATTTTGCACTCGATGCCTGCTTCACTGCGAAATCGCGAACGGTGGCAAATTCGAGTGTAGACAAGCCTCGTAGCGCGGCTGCGACAACATCATAAGGTTGGTCATCGCTCAGCAACTTCCGGAGTCGATCCTTGTCAGAGTTTCCGACGGCTATGCGAGACAAGCCGGTCGCTGCATTGGCTCGTCTGTCGTAATTCGGGTGACTGGCATCTGCCAAAAAGAAATCATGAAGTACACCGCGTCCGAGCTTAGCAAGGCGCGAGGTGTCTGGAATGGCGGGAAATGGCTGGAGGTCCTGCCTCAGCCGACCAGCGATCATTCGCAGAGTGTCGTCTGTTGGAGTGCCGTCCAACAATCGATTCATGGCCTCTGCCATGTCTGTTGGATTAGGCGCATAAAGAAACACGTCAGTTAGCTCATCAGCTTTCCAGGGTTGCTTCGGCAATTCACGTAAGAACTCGTGATCCGGATCGAAAAGGACAGCACTCGGAGCAGAAGGAGAAGAGATCTCGAAGGATTGGTCGGCAGCGTTCAGGTGGATAGGAGACCGCTGTAACTTGTGGCTGATAATCAGGCCAACGTGCGTCGGAACGTCGTAAATCGGCACTCCACGGGAGACGTCTTGGCCCTGGCGAACGTGCACCAGCACCATTTTCCTACCGGCATCGTAGGACCAACTCCAGTCGATGACCGGATGACCTGGCTTATAGATCCACTGTTCGAACCAAGGGTGCAAGTTGATGCCGCTTGCTTCGCTCAACTCTTCGCATAGGTCGTTCGACTCCACGTTCGAAAACTGATGGTGAACCAGGTATTGATGGAGCCCGTGGAAGAACACTTCGTTACCGAGTTGTCGGCGTAACGAGTCAAGCACGGTTCCACCTTTCATGTAGGTGGTCCAGCCACCCATTCCGAAAGAATCCGAATAGAAGTTCGTAGCAACCGGCCGAAACTCAGTTCTGCTGCTGCCGAAGTAGCGCTGGCTGTAGGCCTCGAACTCCCGGAGCGACTCGATGTGACCGCGACTGTGCAGCGTATACATCATTTCCATGAAGGTCGCCATTCCTTCGTTCAGCCACGTATCGCTCCAATCTTTGCAAGTCACCGTGTCTCCGAACCATTGGTGTGCGGTCTCGTGGGCAATAACCCAAGCAGTGGGGTTCATGCCATCCCGGACGCCCGACATGAATTCGCCATCTTGCCTCCAGTAAATGGGATATTCGGTCGCACTAACATCTTCCTCGGCATATCCCTCGTGCTCATACACCACTTCTTGCGCGTACTTCGTCCACGGATAAGGGAAATCGAGTACGTCTGAGAAGTAGCTGAGGACGTCTTTCGTCGGGGCGAACGTACTCTGAAGCCGGTCTCCCATGCCCTTTGGGCAGGTCATGATGAGTGGCTTACCTCTCCAGCTATCACGGTAAACATCGAATAGTCCAGCCGCAATGCAGTTAAGGTAGCCAGCGTGAGGCTGGTCGCAGCGCCACGTTACGGTGTGGCGATCACCTGACTTTGGGACATCGGAAGCCTGCGTGCCGTTGCTAATGACAGTCCAACTGGAAGGAACCGTGATTTGCATCTCTGTAGTCGAAAGGTCGTTGGGTGCTGCCCAGCCGACGGGTTGAGCAGCAAGGCCCTCTGCACAGAAACCTATTCGGGTCGGCTCCTCTGCTGTAGGAGAGGTCCATCGGAAGAACCGACCTTCAATGTGGAAACTCACCTTAAAGACAAGATCTCGGCGACTTATTGGAATGTTAACCTCGAGACTTCCACCTGCCCGCGTAAACTTCGCTTGCTTTCCGTCGACCTGAATGTTGCTCACTTGGTCGGCACTAGTATCAAAATGGACGCTCGTGACGCCGTCACGAAGCATTGAGATCGTTGCTAAGACTGACCCACTTGCTCGCTGATGACTTGGGTCTACATCCAAACTTGTGACCGTTCGCACCAAATCGTAGGTTCGATCTGGCGCATAGTGCAGGCGAGGGGGCGCACTCTGCGCGAAAGCAAGGTTCGACAACGCGATCCCGAGAGCAACGATCAGGGAGAATTTCACTGGAACGAGGTTACCCACCCCAATCTTGGCCACGGCCCAATGTCAGCAACTTATTCGGTTGGACATCTTTAGGTGCGGAGTCTCAGCTCCTAAGAGCCGAGACGTTAAATATACAAAACTATCGGAAGCGCCAAACTACTTTGCCAAAGGCGTTAAGGGCCGCAGCGGAGTAAACCTTAGCGTGACCGTCAGCGAAAACGACAGGAGTTGTCCGTCATTCTTGCCATTTGCGCGGAAACGTGCGAAGACTTGCTTAAGCGCACCAGGGGAGTTGCCTGTGCTGTCGAACGGGTTACCTGATGCTTGCCTGCTTCTTGCGAAGAAGCGAAAAAGGGAGAATAGCATGGTTGGCAGTATCGAAATAATCGCGATTACAAGGAGCAATTCAATAAGCGTAAACGCTTTGCGCATGATTTACTGTTCCTTCAAGATTGGGCAATCTCAGCACACTACAAACACTATCGGTGACTAATGACGATTCTGGAGAAACGAACGGCGCCTATGCTAGAACAAGAGAATAGGCGCCTACCCGAAAGCCAGTTGTAAGTTGATAGCGTTTTAGCGATTCCCAAACAAAACCGGCTGAATGTACAACTTAACTTGCATCCCCTCGCACTGCTGCCTCAATCTTGGCTACGTCAAGCTTCTGCATGTCCATCATGGCCTCGAATGCTCGTTTGGCAACTTCGCCGCCCTTAGAAAGGGCATCGGTTAAAGCACGGGGTGTAATTTGCCAAGACAAGCCCCACTTGTCCTTGCACCAGCCACAGTAACTCTCTTCTCCTCCGTTGCTAACGATCGCGTTCCAATACCGGTCCGTCTCAGCTTGGTCGTCCGTAGCGATTTGAAAAGAAAACGACTCGTTGTGCTTGAACATGTCCCCGCCATTGAGGCCCATGCATGGAATACCGCAAACCGTGAAATCTACGGTCAGGACGTCGCCTTCCTTTCCACTGGGAAAGTCGGATGGAGCACGGTGGATCTCACCAACAAAGCTATCGGGAAACGTTTCCGCATAGAACCGAGCAGCTTCTTCGGCATCGCGGATGTACCACAGACATATCGTATTCTTGTTCATCATTGTTTTTATTCTCGTAAAGTTGTTATCGCGGAAGCGAGCGCTAGAATGACGATTCCTAAAGAATGGCTTAAAAGCACCCAAACTATTGGTAGCTAAACATTGAGGAATAGTTCGAGATTTTTGCTCGCTTGAATATTGTCGCGTCACGATTGAGTAGCTTGGCTTCCGTTCCCTCCGAACGCTTCTACTATTTCATGAATTCTGCACTCATAATAGTATAAGGAGGTCAATCCGTTTCAGGACAATTCTGGATTCCTATGGCCCCTTTCTGGCTGGATCTACTTTTCCCGCAACGACCTTGGAGCCCGAAACGGCTAGCTTTATTTGGAACGCCTATGCATCCGATGTAGCCCTGCGTCCTAAATCTATGAGTGAGTTCAAGGCATGAAACTAACATGAAGAAATTAGGATTTACGCTTTTGGAAGTGCTTGCCTGTATGGCAATCATCACAGTCATTGCCGCAATCCTATCTCCTGTGCTGCGCTCTGCCAAACATTCCGCGCAGATCACTTCCAGCATTTCAAATTTGCACCAGATGCACGTGGCACTCTTGCTTTACCAAAGCGCGAACGGTGGTGGCAATAGTTACAGCTCACTTGCATCGATGGGGCTTCCAACCGAAGAGCAACTCATGCCGAATACTCATACACCCCCACTGAACCTACCGTACAGTATTTGGCGCTCACCCTGTGGCCAGAATCCATCTTGGGATCCATCGCCTAACACAACTATTCAGTACGAATACCTACCATCCGCGAGCCTGGATAACTTCGAGAAAGTCGCGCCGATTTATCAAGAGAACCTCACTATGTTTGTCGATTTGAACTGCGCCGAGCACGGAGAGCCGTTGTACAGTGAGTACCTGCCGCACCGAGGATTAGGCGTTCAATTATCGGGTGCTCTTCTCAATCGGTTTAAGCCGGGGGATTGTCGGTTTCAACGGTGGTGGGCAGATGGATTGGACGGCGGTCAATAGAGGAACCTATATGGGAAAGTCGCCCCGCCGATGGAAGAAACGACGTGCCTGGTTTGCAGTTGTGTGCATTGTTGGCTCTGGCGTCTGGTTTGTCTCGCGCCTGATTCCTAATGAACCGACATTGAATGTGGCGCTTCGGAGCACGAAATGTGTTGAAGCAGGAGATTCTGATTGCATCTTTGGCCTTATGTACGAGAAGGAAAAGAAGGCCCAAGGGATTACCCGCACGAACCTACGAGCTCTATTTGATGCTTTCATCGTCCCGAATCGCCAAGAAAGGTATGGACCACCCATAACAGAGTTGACCTCGCTCGACGACAGCGGCATCGCCTTCGCTGTCTCGCAATGGTCACGTCCGAACAAACCGCCCGTGATCATCGGAATGGCCGCTGCAATTACCCCGAAAGGCCCCCGAACAGTCAACGCAGTACGCGACATTATCTTTGGTGGCCTCGACGCCAAATATCGGAAGTCAAGCAAGGAATCAAAAATCGTTGTGTACCTCGAAGGCATGGTTCGCGAATCCGCCCGCCTCTCCTCCCTAGGCTTTACCGGCCTATACAACCCGAATACCGCCAAAATAGATGATTGGCCCACGATCATTGATTCCTACCGTCAAAAAATCATCGACCATCATCTGCAATGACAAATGTCATGGCATCAAAAGCAAAAGTACACGCCGAGATCCTCATACAAAAAGACACACTAGCAATAGTTGCCAACAAATTCAATCTCTGTAAGAAAAGGAGAGAGTGCAAGTAGCCAAATGAACTCTAAAAAAAGAGGCATGGTATCAAGTCGGCAAATAGCGGCTGTGGTTTTGGTGTTGGGAGTTGCCACAGCATTCGGTCAGATCCGTTCGGTGCATCACCAAATCAGAAGTCCCCAACCCCATTGGTTGTCGCTTGATGGACTTATGACTGGCGCTCGGACCCTAGATCTCAAGGCACTCAAGCGGTCATTACCTTTGCGAATAAGATCGGCTCACAGGCTAATACTCATCTTGGACACATGTTCCTGCAAGTTTTGCAAGACATTCCCTTCTCAACGAAATGACACGAAATTGCCAGGGATTCTCGTAACCAACGCAACGCCACCCGAAGATAGACCAGCTTCCAATCTCACTGTCGCAAAGTCGGGAACCCTTCAATTGACCGATGAAATGTACGCCATTGACTCCGCAGGACTGCTCGTCGACTTCGACCACGGCACCGTAGTTGTTGCGTTGGGCTCGTTTAGTACCTGGTCGGAGTGCCTCGATACTCTGCACGATAACGACCCCAAATATAAGGTTAGGTCGAAATGAAATCCTCGAAGTCTATTGTTTTGGCACTTAGTTTGATCGGTGCTGGGCTCCTCATTGACTGCACTGCGTCTGCAGTGGATGGACCAACTCCGATTGAGACAGCGGTAAGAAAAGCGTTCAAAAGTATTGATGCAGCAAACGCCCACACCTTGTATCCCCTTATCCGCCAAGAAGAGCGTGTTAACGAAAAACTGACCGAGAATCAACTAGGAGGTTTGCTCCGAATCTTAAAGCGCGGCATCAAAGGAGCAACCCCAGGGCCAGTTGTTTTGAATGGCGACGAGAATGCCGTCACGGGACTCGTCTTTTACAAAAAGGAAGGAAAATTAATATCCCGAATCGCGCTCTATTGCCGAAGAGATCAAGACGGAACGATCGGCGCTCGAGGGCTAACTTGGAGTTTGTTGATGTCTGCAGCAGACATCGAAGGCAACCCGACCAGGAAAGTCCTAACTAACCGCCTCGACGCAATGAAAGCAAACCTAAAGGGGATTCAAGACATTCGCAAAGAACTGAAATCAGATGGGCCGAACCGGATATTGGGCCCGACGGGAGTCCTAACCTTTGATGAATTGATCGCCGGAAAGCAAAGTCAAATTTTGCGCTTAGAATCCAAGAGCGGAACACGGCAGATCGGCTGATAGACCAGCCCTAAGCTTCTTCGCACCTTCGCTACACTAATCGAAGGTCTCGGGCCAAAGGTGCACGTTCTGAAATGGTCACTATGTGCTCCAAACTGAAAGATCATAAATGAATGAAGCAAACTGAATTCACTATTGCTAATCGTTGAATGCGCGAATGGCGGATATTCTTGCCGTGTTTCTGTAGTTTCATGTGGGTTGATGATCTAGATAATGCATGCAGTTAATGTTCCGTGGGAAATGATAGTTGGGGCCTCCATATGCCTGCTGATTTGCTCTACCATTCTGATACTGAATTCCACAATCGACCTTGCCTACGACCTTTTCAGAGGTTGGATTGCGATCCGAAGGCGTTTCTTCAAGCCAGTTCACCGACAGGACGTCGCTATGGAGTCACGGAAGGACCAATGGATCGCAGTGATGGTTGCTGCGTTCGAGGAGCAGGATGTTATCGGAGCAACGCTTACGCGGCTTGTTTCGACGAATGAATACGACCGATACGTGGTCTTTGTCGGAATATACGCCAACGACTCTGCGACGCTTTCTATTGTCCACGAGATGGCTGAGAAGTTTCCTAAAATTGTTCCGGTCTATCATGACGTCGTTGGGCCGACAACCAAGGGAAACTGCCTAAATGCCATACTTGTCGCTTCTCGCGAATTTGAAGTGGCGAACGGCATTCAATTTCAGATATTCGTGGTTCACGATTCTGAAGACATCATCCATCCCTTTGGATTGGCGCTGTATGACCGCCTAATGCCAGAAAAGCCAGTTGTCCAACTTCCAATTCTTCCAGCGCCAGATCATTGGTCTCAGGTCGTGCACTGGATCTACGCTGACGAGTTTGCTGAAGGTGAGCTCAAGGATCTTCCAGTCAGGCAGGAGTTTTTCGGATTCGTCCCGTTGCTCGGTGTAGGTTCGGCATTCTCTCGGCAAACAATTGATCACATGAGTCACGTCGGTGGTGGAGAGGTTTTTCCCGAAAGCGCACTTACGGATGACTATTCCCTTGCCTTGTCAATGCACATTGAGGGTATCGAAGTCTATTTTGTCGAACCACACGTCAATCCTTCGGTATTCAGCCCACTTGCCCGCAATCCACTGTTTCTCTCTAATTGGTCTTTCTTTCCCAATCAAATCGGTGCTGCGATCCGGCAGCGTGCTCGATGGATCATAGGGATCTCAATACAAGAGTGGAAGAGGGCGGGCTGGCCGGGTGACTATCGGATGAAACTAACCCTTTATAAAGATCGGAGGGTCATCCTGATGCTTCCGGTCTTGACGCTTAGCATTGCAGCTTCGGCGATGATATATGTAGCGGACTACAGACAATTTCCAACAGTGCATCTGCCATGGCATCAAATCCCGTTTTTATGGGGCGTCGGTCCAAATCTACTCGATGTTATGGTGACCTTGTTTATTGCGCTAACGTCGATTCGAATCGTCCAACGAGCGATGTATGTATCAATTACCTACGGCTTAACCCAAGGAATATTCTCGGTGCTCAGGTTTCCGTTGGCGATTCTCATAAATATCCTTGCTACCTACCGAGCTCTTTTCATATATTTACATTCCGAGGTTTCTGGGACGCAAATTGGATGGAACAAGACAAAGCACACTCATCGCGTAGTTCCGGACTAACCGAATCGTCACGAAGGGTATTGATTTAATGCTTCGTGCCGTTCAAATCGAGCATATTCTTCTCATAGGTCAGATGAAGCCCGGAAGCGAATTGAATGATGGTGAGCCGAGAGACCCATCGCGCTAAAACTCCTCAGAAACAAAAAATCCCCGAATCGAAAGCGATTCGAGGATTGAAATTTGGTGGGCCCAGCTAGATTCGAACTATAGGGCGTTCAACTTGTTAAGTTCGCGAAACAGGTAGACATTAAGCTTCCAGACTACCGTTTTCTTCGCTCTTCAAAAAGAAGAGGGTTCCTCAAATTTGAGTCCAGTCGCCGTCTGTCCAGCGCTGTTGTAGCTGAATCTCGTTTCTTGCCGCGACGTAAGCGGGCTCTAAGAACTTTCGAATGTGGGCACATATTGCCTCTAGCGGCACCTTGGGTAAGTCGTTCTTTTGGAGAAAGGCGTGCCATCGACGAACCACAATTGGATCTGACCAAAAGGCATCGGTCAGCGCAATGGGTGTTTCCTCGGGCAGTTGTGTTCCTCTGCGCAAGAAGGTCTGCTTTATTGCGTTCGAGAGCACATCTCCATCGAAATCCATAGTCGCGCACAGGCGATGTATGTCGAAGAAATCCTTCATTCGGCTGTTAGCCAAACCTAAGCAGATCATCGCGTCGAACTTTTCGGCGATTGCCGTTTCTGGTCGATAGGCCCGCATCGTGGCAGGAATTTGATCGGCGAGGAGCCTTGGTATTTCGATAAAGACAGGTTCAGGGATGATAGCATCGCCGAATCCTACGTCGATTTGTAAGTTTTGCTTTGCCGGTCCAATTCGAGCAATGACTTTGCAGCGGATTCCGCCATAAGCGTTGCCTTCGCGGATCATCTCGGTCTTGATGCTGTTGGGATCAAAGGCCACTCCGTCTGGCTCGACCTCCTGGAGGCAGATATCGCGCACGATCTGCGCAAGGTTTGCTTCGTCGGGTTCAGCGAAGCCAAGGAGATCGATGTCTCGGGTTGGCCTGTGTGTTCTTCCCTCCCAAACCAAAAAAAGCGTTGCTCCCTTCAATAGAAATGCTCCACTGTGGGTCGAAGCTGCAAGGCGAGTGAGGAACCGAAGCCCGACATATCGGGCTAGCATTTAATTGTAGTCTTCTTTCTGGTCGCGGGCTCGGTTAAGTAATTGCTGACGGACCGACGTTGCTTTTGGGTCGTTCATTGGAGAAGTGCCTCGACGTAGGGGCTTACTATTCCAGTTGATTTCAGGCACTTCGCTACGTCCATTAGCTTGCTGACGCTGACCTTCTGTTGCTTCATCGCTTCTTTGAGAGCCTCAACTCCCACATCGTGACCCACCAGATGTCGCAGTCTGAGACAGTCGATGATGGTTTTTTCAAGGGAATAGACACGAAGTGTGATACCTTCGATTTTGTGCGGTTCAATTTCTGTGTCGAATTGCAGTGGTGACATTCGCACCACTCTGATTTGGGCAGAACGGGCTCTTGGAATTCGCTTCTGCCGTGGGACCGCTATCCAGACCTTGTGAGGATTCTGGGTTCCGATGTCGTGGATTCTTAGTGCTGACAGGAGACAAAACACTCCTTCGGGGATCGCCTTCGCGACCTCGACGTATGAATGCATCTCGGTGATTTCAAAATCAGGATGCTCATAAATTCCACGACCTGATCGAACGAGCATTCCTTGTTGGACGAGGCGATTCAGGTTCTCAGGTGCGAGCCCGAGCGCCTTTACCTCTGCTGGCGTAATGACGCCCTGGTCCCTTGCGAGATCAAGGATGTCTTGCCAAGTCGCTTTCTCCATAGTTAGATTATGCACCCATCATCGTGAAGATGGGTGCATAATCTAACTAGCTAATAGCCTTACTGAAGCAAGATATCCCGCCTTCGACACCCGTAATTCTTTCTCTGGAGGAGTCTATGAAGCTATTTAGTAAAGCGGAAGGAACGGTCGCCAGGAGACCGATATATGTTGCATCAACGCTTGGGCTCAGGACAGGCGAAACATGTGCGACTCGATGCAGCGGGATTCGCAACGGTGTTCTCAGGGTCGAGAAGCAACTACAACGACAAAAGCGAAACGGTGTTAGTCCCAAGCGCAACACCCTGTTCGCAGCGTCAAGTCGCCGAATCGTCGCAGTCTTCAACTACTGGGGCACAGCATAAAACTCGCTTCAGACCACACCAAACTGAGCATTCAATACTATCGACAGGAAATGGAAAAGATCGGGAGACTTCTTTCCGCAATGTGTAGCCAGTATATCAGTTGACATACTGGCTACACATTTCAAAAACAAAAAAATCCCCGAATCGAAATCGATTCGAGGACTGAAATTTGGTGGGCCCAGCTAGATTCGAACTAGCGACCTCACCCTTATCAGGGGTGCGCTCTAACCAACTGAGCTATGAGCCCGAAGCAGGAGAGAGGATACCACTTGGGGGTGGAACCATGCAACGGCAGAGGTGAAGTTCCGGGCAACGGTGCCAACTCCGACTATTTTTTCGTAGCACTTATGGCTTATGGCGATAGAAAAGGGTTCGGACTCTCATTCGTTGTGCTGGATACGGCGAGACATTCGCCTTAACGATCATGCTGCATTAGCGCTGTCGACGAGCCAATCCACCCGAGTGGCAGTCGTTTTTGTCTTTGACGAACTCATCCTCAAGCATCTGCCGAGATCCGATCGCAGAGTCAGTTTTATCCACCGTTCGCTACAGGAACTGGACGGCAAACTGAGGGTTATGGGTTCAAAACTGGTGGTCCTACAGGGAGATCCAGTCGAGGAGATTCCTCGCCTCGCTCATAAACTTGACGTGACCTCGGTTCACGCGGCACGGGATTACGAGCCCTATGCTCAAACGCGGGATCACGAGATTGAAGACAATCTGCGTCGCATCGGAGTTGGTTTTAGCTTGACGAAAGACCACGTGATCCGTGAGCCAGAGGACGTTACTACTGGAGACGGACGCCCCTTCCGAGTGTTCACCCCGTATCGAAACGCCTGGAACCGGGTCTTTCAGCCCGAGGCAGATGCTGCTTGCCACGCATTCGATCCGTCGAAGCTATGGAGCGAAGGCGAATTGCCTAGTCATGACCTTCCTGATTTGACGAAGTTGGGTTTCCAGCCAGTTGAATTGTGGCTAGAACCCGGTGAGAAAGCCGCCACTGAACGGATGAAGCGATTCTCGAGGCGCATAGCGGACTATAAGACGAGCCGAGATGTGCCGTCTGCGGACGGAACAAGCACCCTTTCAACGGACTTACGCTTCGGCACAGTCTCTATCCGAGAGGCGTTCCGAATTTCGAAACAGATAGCAGGCGAGGGCTCTGAGTCTTGGAGAACAGAACTCATCTGGCGGGAGTTCTACCAGCACATCCTCTTCCATAACCCAAGGGTTGTGGTAGTTCCATTTCAGCACCACTTGAGGGATATGAGCTATCCAGGTTCCGAAGAACATTTTCAAAAGTGGTGTAAAGGGGAGACCGGTTATCCGATCGTAGACGCCGCCATGCGTTGCCTCAATCAGACGGGTTGGATGCATAACCGACTGCGAATGATCGTGGCTTCATTTCTGACGAAGGACCTCCTAGTCGATTATCGCAAAGGTGAGAAATACTTCGCCGATAACCTTCTCGATTTTGAACTCGCATCAAACAATGGGGGGTGGCAATGGTCAGCATCGACGGGTGCTGACTCGCAACCCTACTTTCGCATTTTTAACCCCTACTTGCAGAGCGCAAAATTTGATCCAGAGGGCCTGTTCATCAAGAAATGGGTACCTGAACTCATCGGGATGGCGGTGCCGGCGTTATTCTCGCCGTCCACGGCATCAACGTTCGAACTCCTTGCATCTGGTATCGAGTTAGGGCGGAATTACCCCTATCCTATCGTTGACCACGCCGTTCAAAAACCTAAGGCGATCAGCTTGCTTTCCGAAGGACGACCCTAAAAAGGGTTTAAGGTCTCTTTGACTTGAGTCGCTGTTTAAGTGTCAATTTATAGAGAAGCATAGGCAGGCTATCGCTGTAGGCGACCGCGATTCGCGGAAGGGCCATGGGGTCATCCTCAGTTGATGCAATGCGCTTGCCTAAAATGACCGCTGAACAGTATCGCATCTCCTTTATGATCTCGACGGATTGCTGGGTGTGACTCCCATAGGGATAGCAGAAGCTTTTAATGTCGAGGCCCTCATCCACCAACCTTTGGTGGGCAGAACGAACTTCTTCGCGCTGGACCTCAACAGCGTGCTGCGCCATTTTTATGTGGTTGAAAGTGTGGTTACCAATTTCATGGCCACCCTTCTGTGCTGAACGCAATAAGTCCCAGTCCGCGAGGGGGCGTGCGCGTTCGTTATCCCAGTCCGATGACTGGTTGACTCGCCCGGGAACGGCGAAGAAAGTAGCTCGAACTCCGTGTCTTTCGAAGATGCTGGGAGCATGAGTGAGGGTTGACACGTAAGCGTCGTCAAACGTGAAACAGATGGAATTTGCCTTCCAGTGGGTCGAAAGCTCGTTTGCACGAAGAAAAATGTGATTCTTTCGAGAAAAAAAATGGACGTGCGATTCAAGACGAGAAGGCTCAATATTGAGGCTTCTGCCCTCTTCTAGGGCCGGTCCGACCTTGTGATAGCAAAGAATCGTAGCTTGCATTGCATTTTGCGTGACGACTGCGCCTTCTCACGCGTCCGAAGTATGGCTGACTTGCTGGTAGACAAACCTCAGGCGGCATGACTAAAATGGTTCGTGACCCAGTGATTTGTTCTGGGAGGTGGAGACACTAGTACAGATGCAGAAGATGCTCTCATTCGCCGTCGGCCTTACAGCGCTCGCTTTGACGAGTGTTGCACTGGCACAATTCGACGGGCCAGCCCCACTCGCGTGGCGGTGGCAACAATCGTCAACGTCAGCGCCTGGCGGTTCACCCCTCGTCGTGGACAACACGATCTATCAGTCTTTGGGAGGCCGCGTCTTCTCGTTGGATAAAGACACTGCCAATCGAAAGTGGCAGTTCCCAGCTCTTGACCCAGTTGAAGGAGTATTCCGTTCAACACCTGTTATGGCCGGTGGCACTTTGGTTGTGGCTGCCGATAACAAGTTGATTTATGGTGTTGATCCCGTAACCGGTCAGCTCAAGTGGAGCCGCCCTACCCCAAGTCCTGTATATGGCCAGCCCGTTGCGTGCGGCAAGTTCGTCATCTGCGCCCTAAGCGAGAATCAATTGCTCGCGATCCGGCCGGAAGATGGATCCGAAGCTTGGACCAAGCCTTACAATATTTACGACGGAATTCAGGGAACGTTGGGCGTGTCAAACGATAATGTCCTTGTATGCACGAACAAGGCCACGTTGATTTCTTTCAACGTCAACACGCAGAAATTCACTTGGACTCAAAAGTTCTCGCAGCTTCCTCCATCGCCGATGCCAGTTGTACAAGGCGAAAGGATTTTTATAACCTCTGGCCCATACCTGATCGCACTTAATGCAGCGACAGGCACCCCATTGCGGCAAATTGATACTCGAATGCAGTTGGCGTTCGCACCAGCCGTCTCTGGTAGCGGAACTTTGGTTGTATCCGTCGATGGGCAAGCCCTGATGTACGATCAGAACTATCGGTTGTTGACTAGAACCCCGATCGCTCTGAATTCCACTCCGATTGCACGTCCAACAGCGGTTGGCAGTAAGTTCGTTGTTCCCACTTCAAACGGCGGATTAGTCCTACTCGATCCAAGCTCTGGCAAGATCCTATGGGATTACATCATCCATCCCATCGATGAAATGGTCTTGGCATCGTCAAGTTCAAATTCAAAAGGATCTGGCAAGGGTGGTCCTGGCGCTGGCGGCCCCGGCGCTGGTGGTCCAGGATTAGGCGGCCCTGGCGGTGGCGGTGGCTCGACCAATTCAGACGGAGATAAGATCTACTTTATTCAAGCTAGCGGCACGGCAGTCCTTTCGGGGCAAACGTTGCTGGTACCTGCTCGAGACGGTAGCCTCTTGGCATTCGACCAGAACCTTGGTGTCGATTTAACAGCTCCCACTTCTGCCATGGAGTTCCCTAATCCAGGGGAGCAGGTTTGCGGTCAGCCTCCTTTGGTGCTGGTCTTCAAGATTCAAGACGACAACTCTGGAATCAACAAGAACACGCTCAAGATCTCAAGCGACACACAGGATCTCGACTATTCGATTACCAAAGAGGGCCTTATCCTCGTTCGGTTCTCGTTGAGTGGAAAGAACAAGCCCCTTGCGGATGGACGACGAACCTTTACGGTAACCGTTTCTGACTGGCTTGGGAATGTATCCAAATCAGAATACTCTCTGATGGTGGACAACACTCTTCCTCCTATCAAGCTTCCAGGCTCTGACACCAATCAGAATGGTCCTGGCGGCAATAAAGGTGGCAAGGGTGGCGGCGGCGGAAGCGGCTTTGGTGCTGGCGGCTAGGGAATTTGCGCTCGCCTGAGTTTTGGCAGCGAATTCTCGCAGCGGAGCTAGCTCCGGCAAAGAACCGGGTTCTTCTTGAAGAGCTCGGTTCTTTTGTTTCCGATCCTCTATCCCAACTCCTCAAGAGCCCCGTTCCGACCGATGCAGAAAAGGCGCGGGCAGAGGCGGTGGGGATAGCTGGACTCGCACAAGCTCTTGCAGATGGAGTCCGGTTACTTGAATTCGATGACTATCCGGAGTTGCTACACGAGAGCGGCAATATCAGTCCTGCCTTGTTTGTCCGAGGAAATCCTGACGTTCTATATGGTCCAACGGTTGCGATCGTAGGAACGAGGTCGGCTTCTCTGTATGGAAAGGCTTGCGCCTACAAGTTCGGTCAAGCCTTGGCTAAGGCAGGTGTTACCGTGGTTAGTGGAGGAGCTCTAGGAATCGACGCAGAAGCCCATAGGGGGGCGTTGGATGCTGGAGGCAAGACAGCTGCGGTCTTGGCGACGGGGCTTGACTCTGTCTATCCAAGGGTCCACCGAGCTCTCTTCGATCAGATCTGCGGATCAGGTTGCCTCGTCACCCAATTTGCGATTGGATCGAGACTGAACGACTTCAAGTTTTTGATCCGCAATACCCTAATTGCAAGCCTGAGCCACGCCGTCCTTGTCATAGAAGCACCCGCCAAGTCCGGTGCGCTAAGTACAGCGACTGCAGCTAACGAGCTCGGAAGAGAGGTTTTCGTACTCCCCGCGAATATCGATATGAACGGGTTTAGAGGCTCATTCGGCCTCTTGCGAGATGGTGCCACTTTGGTCACCCACCCTGACCAAATACTCGAGACGCTTGATCTACAGGGTTTGGAGGAGGAAGAACCAGCCGAGACGACCTCCGCTGGAGCGATTATCTTGTCGATACTTACGTCAAATCCGCAATCCACCGAGAGGATCGTAGAACTGACGGGACTGGACCCCTCCGAATTACTTTCCGAAATCACGATTTTGGAGTTGGAAGGGCGTGTAATTCGTGGCCAGGGCGGGTATGCCTTAATGCCGTGAGCAATAAGTTCTTGGCATTGGGATCTAAAGGGTTTGGAACCTATGAGGTCGATCTATCTACACACTCATTCGAACGAGTAGAAGGTACGCCTTCGCACTTCCTCGTACCGGGGTTTGTTGATATTCACACGCACGGAGCGTTCGGCATCGACTTCATGAGCGCTAGCTTGCATCAGATGGAGCAACTCTGCGATCGTTTACGGTTATGCGGCTACGAAAAATTCCTTCCCACCACGGTCACCGCATTTGCGCCTGATATCCGACGTGCCCTAAATAACCTGCCTGAGCACGAAATGATCGCAGGGTTTCACCTCGAAGGTCCCTTTATTAGCCCTACATTTCCAGGTGCTCAACCCAAGGAAGCGATTGTGGATCCGCCAATCGGTATTTCGGAGTGGGACGATATCCTGGACCACCCTCGGCTTAAGGTGATCACACTTGCTCCTGAGCGACCCGGGGCACCTGATCTAATCACAAGGTTGGCGAAGCGAGGAGTTAGGGTCAGCATTGGGCACACGAATGCGACCTACTCCGAATGCGCATCGGGCTTCGTTTCTGGAGCGTCTCACGCAACTCACACCTTCAATGCCATGCGGCCATTGCATCACCGAGAACCCGGTACAGTCGGTTTTGTCCTCGAAAACGACGAGATCTATGCTGAGCTGATTTATGATCGACTTCACGTCCGTAAGGAAGTTGCCGAGATCCTCTTCCGATGTAAGACACCGGACCGCGTGATCGCCATAAGCGATAGCGTGATGGCCGCCGGGATGTCGCCTGGCCAGGTCGTCAGAATGTGGAACCTCGATGTTGTTGTCGGTGACCGTGAAGTGCGTCTAAAGGACGGAACGCTTGCGGGTAGTGGAATTACCCTGCTCGATGCCTTTAGGAACCTATGTGAGGACTTCGGGCCGGAAAGAGCGATACGTGCGACAAGCATCAACCCAAGGGCGGCAATCGGACTGTCGAGACCTCCCAGCCTATACGTTGAGCTCGATCAAAAACTCGATATCGTTGCCTTGCACTCTGCCTAGCAATTAACCTGCGGCTTTACGAATGCGATCCCAAAAAGCTTCCCATTCGGGAAGGTCCCTTGGGGCTTGAATGAGAATCTCGCTCAAGTTCATGCGATCGAGCGCATAGAGGCTTGCGTAAAGTAGCGATGCGGCTATTAGCGGATCAATAGGGAGTTGGATCTGCCTTTCGTTCAAGGGAATGGAAAAGACGATTCCAGAATCCTTCCTTTCGAGGCGTTCAACGATTCTTACCGGAGTGACGGGAGAATAGTGCCTTGGGTACGTACCGGGCGACTTTCGCTGACGGGGTGCTTCGTTTCCAACCTGACCAACGACCCCTTCGATTTGCTCCCTTGAAATGACACCGGGTCTCAGCACAACTGGATAGGTTGACGAGCAATCCACAACCGTTGATTCGATCCCAATTTCGCATGCTCCGCCGTCAATTACGCAAGCAAGTCCATCTTGAATCTTCTGCTCGATATGCTCGGCCCGAGTAGGTGACAGGCTCATAAACGTGTTTGCACTGGGAGCTGAAACGGGGATGTCGGCCCTCGTAAGAATTTTGAGGGCTACCGGGTGACTTGGCACCCTTACGGCAACCGTATTTAGGCCCGCCGTGACTTCGTTTGAGATGGTCGGCTGCTTTGGGAGAACGAGCGTCAGGGGACCTGGCCAAAAAGCTCTAGCTAAGTCGTATGCAAACGTAGGAATCGACGAGGCGATTTGCTGCACTTGCTCTAGCGAGCTTACATGAACGATTAAAGGGTTATCCGCTGGCCTACCTTTGAGACGAAAAGTCGCGAGCACGGCGTCCCGATCAAGGGCGTTAGCTCCGATTCCGTAAACCGTTTCGGTGGGCAGACCAATGAGCTTTCCAGAACGCAAAGCCTGAACGGCTAAGTCGATGGCTTCATCCGTTGGCAGCAGGATGCTCATCGAATGGCCTCTAGCATGGCTAATCTTGGGGCTTTTATTCCGAGCCACCACTCAAACGACCTTGCGCCTTGAGCAGCAAGCATGCCTAAGCCATCAACAGTTCTTAGACCGTACTGGGATGCGGATGCAAGGAAAGGTGTTACCGGGTTTGCATACATCATGTCGTACGCAACGGCATCGTTCGCCGCGCGATCCCATAGGATGGGCAGTGCGTGACTGTTGAGAGATGCTGAGGTTGTATTGACGATCAGGCCCGTGCCCGATGGATCGGCAGTCTCGATGACGTCAGAAGTAGGCAATCCAAGGTCATTTGCAAGCGATACCGCTCTAGATCGAGTTCGGTTAAAGAGTTGGATGTCATAGCCCTTATGGATCAAGGCGTACGAAATTGCTCTTGCCGTGCCTCCCGCCCCGAGTACCAAAACTTTCTTGTTGGTTAACTCCAATTCCTCCAATGTATCCAGGAATCCTGGGGCATCGGTATTGATGCAGCTGCGATCACTTAAGCGAAATGTATTCGCAGCTCGTACTGCAAGAGCGAGTGGTTCGACATTTTGAGCCCAGGTCAACGCTTCTTCCTTGTGAGGAACAGTTACATTGACTCCTAAATAGCCTTGCTCTCTAAGTTTGTCTAGGGCAGACGTAACCTCTCCTGATGGAACTTGAATCGCAAAGTATCGATAGGACAGCCCAAGCTCTCGGTAGGCGGCTTCGTGCATCTGTGGAGATTTGGAATGACTGATCGGATCGCCGATCACAGCAAAATCGCCATCGGGCGCTTCTTGCCAACCGAATGTCACTCTTTGCTCCGGAACGCATAGAATCTTTGGCCAGCAAAGTTCCAGACTGCAGCAATTCCGGCGGCGATCACTTTTGGGATTCCTAGCTGGTGGTTGCCAATGATGTTGTACAAAGCGCTGAAAATACCCACGTTGATGAGCTGGCCAAGAATGGATACAACATAGAATCGTCTCATCTGGGCGGTTCTTTCGGCTTTCCCTCGAACCTCGAACGTCCACGCTCTATTCCATACAAAGCTATTGGTCATCGCGACAAACGATGCCAACGTGCCCATGATTGGAGCGGCCGCTTCGTGAGGGCCCTTGGCCCAGTAGAACAACATGGGCAGGTGATCCAGCAAACTCTGACCCAACTGATTACTCATCAAGCCCGCACCGGACTTCAACACGTTGAGGAGAAAGTAGGTTAGGCCATAGTCGATTGCAAACGAGGTACCGCCAACGATCGCAAACCGGATCAGCTGATGAACAACTGTTTTCTGTGCAATTGGCTTGGATCGTTCGATTTCAGGTGACTCCGGCATCTCATCTATCGGTGATACAAGTGCCTGGTAGATAGCTCCGCTCAGCACTCTCTCGATTGCTCGGTTGATACTGGTGCCCTTGAATTCTTTGCCCTCAATTCGCCGAACCCAAATAGCGTCGATTCCCGTTCGGTTTGACCCAAACACATCGGTCATGAGTTGGTCGCCTATCATGATCGCCTCGTGAGGCTGCCGCTTGAATTTCATGAGGGCGAGTCTGAACATCGCCCGACTGGGTTTGAATCGACCTCTCACTGTCAGTGCGCCGATGGATTCTGCAATCTTGGCCAGCCGTTCGAGTTGGTTGGTATTGCTAACAATGCAGATATCAAAGCCGATTGCTTTCGCCTTTTGTGTCCAGACTAGGATGTCGTTTGAAACCGCGTTCGAGTGCCATTGCACGAGCGTATTGTCGACATCCAGCAAGAGGAGTCGCTTGCCTCGGTCCCATAAATCCTGCAGATCGATGGATTGAAGCGTTTCAGCAGCGTGGGCTGGAGTGAATTTATGGTAAATCCGCTTGATTCGATGCTTTTCGAACCTGCCGGTCTTCCACTCTCTCATGATTTCAGTGCCTTGATAGCTGCTTTCCGCTTCTGTATATTCTTCAAGTGCTCTTTGTAAGTTGCTGAATAGATGCTCTGACCGTTTGGTAAGGCTACATAAAAGAGATAGTCATGCTTTGCGGGATGAAGTGCCGCTTCAAAATCCTTCGCGTCAGGAGAACAGATCGGACCTGGGGGTAGACCCTTTGTCAGGTACGTATTGTAAGGCGACTTCACCTCGCGATAATCCCTAAACTTCAACCTTCGGAATTTCTGAATCGCGTAGTTGATGGTCGCATCGATTTGAAGCGGCATCTTCTTTTTTATTCGATTCTCAATGACGCCTGCAATCATGGCCCTATCTTCATCCTTTCCCGCTTCTAGCTGGACTAGGGAAGCAATGATTAATGTCCTACTTAGATCCTTGGGCCGTTCTTTTCCGTTCCAAATCCGCTTCTCGAACTCCTTGAGCTGCTTCAATACCACACGTTTCGCTCCGTATAGTGGAGGCAATTCATAGCTCTCAGGATACAAGTAGCCTTCTAGCGATCCCTTTGGAAGAGGAAACGATACCTTGCCTGCGAATGCATTTGGGGCGTGAACGTATTGCATGTATTCAGCGGCGGTAGCTACATGGTGCAAATTTAGAACGTTCGCCGTTCGCTGTGCCCAATTCGTTTCTGGAAGTCTCACGATCTGGTGAATCGGCCTACGCAGTTGCCGCAAAATCTCCTGAGTACTCGAATGAGGGCTAACTGAGTAACTGCCGACGGCAACTGAAGCATTCATGCCGGTCAAAAAAGCGTAAACCTTTGCGACTTGCGCGTTTCGAACAACACCCTGTCGCTCAAGCCTGCTGAGTACGTCGGATAGATCGTGTGCCCGTTCGTACCGGATGTATGTCTTGGGGGAATCCTTGACGGAAACTGGCTTTAAACCAGTAAACATCCAAAGAAAGAAGCTTCCAATTCCACAGGCGAGCAGTATGAGCCCGACTAGTTTAAGTTTGCGTCGCTTGCTCATGTAAATACCTTTCCAAAATGATCGCGGCGGCCTCGCCATCTTTAAGCTTTCGACGTTGACTGGCTTTGAGACCGTCTTCCCTCAAAAAAGCTTCTGCCTGAACACTCGTCAAAGACTCGTCAACAAGAAAAACGGTTGTTCCATTCCCTTGAATGTGGTCGGCGAGGGTTCGACAAATGCGAGCCATCCTTCCTTCTTCACCCGACTCCTCTACTGGAAGTCCAAGAACAACAGCGTCTGCTTCTTCGCGCTTGGCTAAATTCGAAATCGTCGTGGCATCAATCTTGAGCGTGCCGCTTGCTGGCATCGAAGGTCTTGGCGTCACGATGCCGACCTCGGACTCCGCAATGGCAACGCCGATTCGCTTGAAACCGAAATCAATGCCGACTAACCTCATGATCTGTATTCGTTCAATAGCTCTTCGTGAATCCAAGAGTTTGAACTAATTGCCTCAAGTGCTAACGGGTCATTGCCCTTAAAGTCAGTAAACCTTCCACCGGCTTCGCGGACGATCAGGGAAACCGCCGAAATATCCCAGTGAGCAACGATGGGGTCAACCATGGCGTCTACCCGTCCGGTCGCTACCAACGCGTGGCCATAGGCGTCGCTCCAAGTTCGAGTGGCCAATGCTCGTGCAACAATGCTTTCGAAAGGTTTCCAACGGTCTGCCTTAACCATCGAACGATGACCGCCACAGCAAATGACGCTGCCTTTAATTTCATTTCGTTCGGAAACCCTTGAAGGTCTACCATTGAAAAAGGCACCCTTACCCTTCTCGGCATAGAGCATTTCATCAAGACCCGGAAAATAACACACTCCTACTTCGGCTTCGCCGTCCACTTCGTAGCTCAGGAGCGTTGCATAAAGCGGGACGCCACTGATGAACGATTTGGTGCCATCTATGGGATCAATGACCCAACGATCACCCGTCAAAGCGCCGCCTTCTTCTTCGCCGAGAATAGGCTCTCCAGGGTATTGGCGAGCAATAAGTTCGCGAATCATTCGCTCGGCATTTTGGTCGGCCAAAGTGACAGGAGTTTCGTCCGATTTTGTCATCACTCCGACGCCAGCTTGAAACAGAGCCAGAGTTGAGCGGCCCGCTTTATGAGCGGCATCGATGGCAAATGCAAGCCGAGGAGACATTAAGTGAGTTTACACTCTGCCTCGAAACGGAAGGTGCATTCGTCTAGAACCTGCCGAGGATGGTTCCGCAACTCGCAAGAAGTCATTTCTGACTAAGCGCCTGTCGATAGCTTTTGATTCGAAATACTCCGCGGCCTTCACTACCGCAATAAACGGATTCGTTGGCAATTGCGATAGAAACGATAGGAGGCAGTGGGCGCGGCAGATACTTTCGCAATGAAGTCCATCCACTTTGCCCGCTCCGCATCATGACTCCGGTAAAGGGAGAACAAGCGGCGACCGTATCCGGATGCTCGCGGTCAAAAACAACCTGGGCCAATGTAGCACTGGAATTTGATCGACTCGCGAGCACGACACCTGTGCTTTTTCCTGTCAATTCTCCCGCGATAAGCGGATATTTTCCTTCCTCAGTAATCAGTCGAGTAAGGTCCGAGTCTTGCGAAAAGGAGTCACCACCATCCTGAGAGACTTTTACGCCATCTTTTGCAAGAACATACACCACTTTCGGATCAAATGGGTTCACGAAGACCGGTCCAAACTGGTTTCCAGCTAGCAGCTCAAAAGGCCGACCACCAGCATTCAAGTCAAGTTTCTTCCAGAAATTTCGAACGCTCCTATACAGATTGCCTTTCGCATAAGCAAAATAGGTGGGCCGACTGTGCCCACCCGAAACCCAAAATTCGGTGGTATCTACTGGCGCTTCTATTTCGATGAGCCAGCCTGACCCTTTTGAAGTATTGATATCTGGATTTGCCGCGAACTTGGTGTTCCTGATAAGTACCGGGTTCCTGCCCTTTTGACCGAGTGGACCTTTGATAACAACGAGCCTGCCTGCACCGTCATAGGCTTTTAAGGGCAGATCTACAAGCCGAACAGCGTCTAGCAATGGGTTTGGATTGCTCTCGCTCGGCAAGGTTTGAATGAATGATAGGGAAGTCGGACCGTCATAGTGCTCGTCGTTGCAAATGGAGAACGGCGCATCCTCTGCAAAGTTCGCTCCCTTGGGGGCTGGTTGGTGAAATGCCGTAAGCATGGCAAATCCGGCAGAACGCCTCACCATGAGCGCGAAGTTGGGATTGCCAACATCGCCCAAGGTCCAGTTCACATCACCCAACCAAGATTCGTTCATCCATCCTGATTGCGGATCATAGTAGAACGCATCATTATCGCTAGTGGGATAGGCGAGCCGAGCTCGATCTCCTGGCATTTGTAAAGCTGTAATCGTGTGAACGTGGTGCGTATGGAGTCCATCGTTATAAGGGAGCCAACGATGGTTGAATAAGCGGAGCGGATCTGAATTGGGATCTCTGAGCTCTTTTACAGCTTCGAAAACGCCACCATCACATGAGATCCAGGCACTAAAGTTGCCGGACCCAAACTGTGGATCGAGATGCATATCCCAGGTATCTGAGTGAATTTCATGCGGTGGAGAACCGTAGGGTCCGCCCCAACTTGTCTGAACCGGCAGATCAAAGAGAATTGGATTTGGGGATCCAAGTGCAGGTTTTATCGAACTCTGATGGATTTCTTGGCCGGCACCGTACAGCAACATTCCAGGATAAGATTTGGTAAACCGACGACCTCCTAATCCTGTCCCGTTACCGGACTGAAGCGTCTCCGTGAGCCACTTCCCGTACAACACGTCGAAAGCAAGAACCGAATTTCTATTGCCACCCACTCCAGGAGTAAGAACGCACGGCATGATTACGATCTCGTCGGTCGCTGCAAGCGAAAAGGCATCCCCTCGGCTCGAGAATGTAACGCGATCTGAATCAACTTGGGTTGGAATGTCGAACGTATGCCAATGCATCCCTCCATCTGAGCTCATAGACAAGTTGCCGAGCGTTCGAGCCCAAATGGAATGTTTTGACGACGAAAGGGCAAGGACTGGATCTCCAGCAGATAAGGAAAATTTCTTGGACTTCGCAGCCCTATATGCGACTCCGACTGACGTCCCTGCATACAAGTTGCCTGCAGAATCAAAACAGATCGACGAAATGGCCTCGGACCCGCATCCAGGATAGGTAAGTGGGTCGTAGGTGAGTCGCCAATGTTCGCCACTGTCAAACGACTCTTGAACACCACAGAAGTTAGCTTTCATTTCGACTGCGAAGCCATCTCGTTGCCCAATCGCCAGGTGATTTGGACGGGTAGGGTCAATCGCGATGCAGTTGACATTGCCGGGCGAGTTTGGAAGTTGTTTCCACGCCTGCCTCTTCGTCGAACACCAAACTCCTGCATTTAGACTGACTGCATACAGGCGATTTCGATCGCCAACGACTGCAAGCGTCAACCCAGAAATGGCTGCCCTTGACTTGATCACATCGTGCGGGAGGTTTGGACTGACGTCTTCCAGTTTCGGCCCGGAAAGCAAAAGTGAAAGCATGCAGATGGTCACCATGGTCTAGCAAGAAATTTACCCCTTGGCGAGTATCAACATTAGCCTTCAGAAATTCCTCATAAAGTGCCCCTACCATGCATGGTTCAAGTGGAGAAGAATGGAAATGGTACAGATACGAGTAAACCGCGATTTAGCCTTGTCCGTGATATTTGGATTGGTGCTGAACTTGACCGGTACAGCTTCAGCTCAGCACTCTCTTAAGGAGCAATTGGTCCCAGCTATTGTATCGAACGGATTCGAGACCGATCGGCGAGATATGGGGAGGCCGGTTTGGCTCATCGCGGGAGCATTAGGTGTTGACCCACAGATCTTTAGAAACGCATTTTCAGGAGTGAGGCCGGCAAGAGGAGAAGAGCCATCACCTGATCGAGTTCATCAAAATAAGGATGCTCTTCTCCGAATCCTTCGACCCTACGGAATCACCAATGATCGACTGGACGAGGTCTCAGATTTCTATCGCTATCAACCTGGTACCGATAGGCTGTGGACTCATTCACCTGCCGTTATCGAAGCCATTGTCGTCAATGGTGCGGTCAAGAAATTTCGGATCGTTAAGCACGGGAACGGATACAACTCGTCGCCAACTGTAACCGTTCCGGGGATTAAGGGGCACTTCTTGGCACTCACTTCGAATGCAAGATCGTTTGAAACTAATGGGGCGGTTACCTCAGTGACTCCAATCAAATCAGTGGCTGTCCTTACGAAGTGAATTGAGCGCAAGTTATCGAGCCTCAAACGTAATTGCTATTGTAGAATCGATGAGTGAAAGTTGGGATCTGTGACTGGGGAATTGGAGGTCTTGGGTTCTACAACTTACTCCGCGCGGATAGACCGGATTTGGATGTTGTCTACCTGGGTGACCAGGGATTTGCACCCTATGGAAAGGTTTCGACACCCCTCTTGACTGCGAGAATGAGATGGGTGCTCGAAGGTTTTCGAAAGCTAGAGGTCGATCGTGTGGTCGTTGCATGCAATGCCGCTAGCACGGTTCTAGACCACCTTCAAGTAGAAGGAATCGAAGCGTATGGAGTCATAAAGCCGACCCTTTCCATATTAAAAGAAGAGGGAAGCACTGTAGGACTCATTGGTGGCCGCAGAACAGTAAAATCCGGAGCCTATAAACGTCCTTTGACTGCGATGGGCATCGACGTAACTCAACGTGTGGCTCAGCCGCTATCCGGCCTGATTGAATCAGGGCATGCTCACGATACTTCGGCGCGTGACCTGTTATACAAAATCCTCGATCCCATCCAGCATGTCGACCGTTTAGTACTCGCTTGCACGCATTATGTCGTGCTTGAGAACACCATCCGTGAATTCATGCCTCATACGAAATTGATTGATCCTGCTGCCGAAGTGTGGGCTAGATTAGGGCCCACTTTCGGCGACCCAACTTCTGAGAACGGCTCAACGCAATACTTCACCACGGGCGATCCTGAATTGATGTCAGTACAGGCTCGCGACGCCTTTGGAGTCGATGCCCGAGTAGCTCTATGGTCCTAATTCTTTACACGACGCTCTATAAAACAGGTGGCGCGGAAATGGAATTGGCTGCTGCGCACTTGGCCAAATCTCATGAGCATGCAAGATTGGTCAAGGTTGAGTCGAAGGCTGAATTCCTGCAGGCCATCCAATCCGTACACGAACCAATCGATGAGCTACATTTTATTGGCCATAGTGGGCTCTACGGTCCCATGTTCGGCACGACCAAGCGCCCCGATCAGATGAGTCGCGCCGAGTGGAAAGCGCTTGAGATTCCATTTGCCAAAGGTGCCGTTGCTTATTTTCACTGCTGCCGGGGAGCACGATGGTTTGCTCCGTATTTTGCTCAGCTCTACAAGGTTCCGACCTATGGCCACAAGAGCTATACGACCTTCTCACACGATCCCAATCGCTACGTTCAGTTTGTCCCTGGTCGGCAAGATGTCTACGTTGTTTCTGTTCTTGGCTACAAGGCAGCAGGTCTGGTCGGATACGTTAAGAAGCGAATGGGCACTAGCCCTACGATTCCCATGTCTCGCTTCGAACCAACGCTCGACGAGGATGAATCATACGATGGCGTAGCGGAGCTATACGACCAAGTTTTCGAGGACTTTAGAGTTAGGCGCGACGAATGGCAATGGATTTCCCAAAACTTGCGGCGAGACGGTTCCGTGCTCGATATCGGATGTGGCAATGGTGCCCTACTCCTTGCCATAGCCACTCTGATCAGAAAGGGCAGTGGGATTGATGTGGCAAATCGAATGGTCGAGATGGCCAATCATCGTGCACGTGGAGAGGAGAATCTTGAATTTGCTGTATATGACGGGCTCCACATTCCAGCCGGCAATTCCTCGGTAGACGTCGTGATCTCGATGCTGAGTTGGCGATACTTGGACTGGGATCCGGTTGTGGCCGAAATCCATCGTGTGCTTAAGCCAGGTGGGCAACTGCTCATCGTGGACATGGTCGTCGCTCCGTTTAAGCCAAAACTAATCCCTCGCATTGTCAGGGATCGTATTCGACACATCATTTCCGGATTATCCGTCCCAGCCTTCAGAAAAGCGCTCAAGAGGCTGGTTCAAGATCCTGCCTGGGCCACAATGCTCAAGCACAATCCCATGCGGGCAGAGCACGAAATGCGTAACTATCTTCCTTCTCGTTTTAGCGGCATATCTGTCGAAACACTCAATCGGACGCCGCGAAGCGAAATGATTGCCTGCAAGTGGACAAAGCCGTGACGGTATCCGCCTAATGCGTTAACTGATCAACAAAAGCTTCCAATTCAGCGGACTTTGCCAAAGTATCGCGAGGAAGGGTTGGAACGATCCTCAAGATCTCCTTGAACCAAAAGGCAAAATCGTCCGGGCAGGTTCTCAAGAGGTTCTCGAGCGCAGTCGCATTCAGCCACTTGAAGTCCGAAACTTCAGATGGGTTTGGCGTAAGAGTTTGATTACTGTTCCCCACCAAAATATGGTCGTACTCAAGCTCGGTGTACCCTGAATCATCATCGTGGGCTTCATAAATGAACGGGGCTACCTCTTTGAGTTGAGCCTCCACTCCAAGTTCTTCGCGTAACGCACGGTTGCCAGCCTCAAGAGGGGTTTCGTCGTGATGGGGGTGTGTACAACTTGCATTTGCCCATTTACCAGCGAAGTGATATTTGCTTGCACTTCGTTGCTGAATCAGAATATTTCCTGAGCCATCAAAAAGAAGAACGGACACGGCTCGATGCAGCACACCGCCTTCTTTATGGGCAGCCATCTTTTCGATATGACCAATCGTCTGCCCGCCGTTATTGACTAGTTGAAGCATCATCGTGAATTTTTTAAGGTCGTGGTCGTATTAGGTCTACAGCAAATCTTCCGCTCAGTGTTACCATCGGTAGTCCTGCACCCGGTTGAACTGATCCACCTGCATAAGTTAGGTTTGCCCATTTATCGTCCAAGTTATCCTGAGGGAACATGCCCCATTGCCTGTTGGTTTCGTCGAGCCCATAGAGTGAACCTCGATAGTTCCCATGTTGCGCCTCAAAATATTCGGGTGATTGGACTCTCTGGAAGTCTACAGAATCTGAATTCCAAACGATCCCCCTGTTCTCAAGGGCCGATTGAATACGAGCGACGAATTCGCCCTGACATCGATTCCAATCGATCTTCTCGTTTTTGGATGGTGAGGTTACAACGGCAAAAAGGTTTGACTTGCCTTTCGGTGCCGCAGAAGGATCAAGCCTAGAAGTAGAGTTCAAATACACGATTGGCCGGCTTGGAAATTCTCCGCGCGAGTACAACTCACGAAATCCAGTTTCGAAGCCAGTGGGGATGAATAGATTATGGTGCTCCAGTTGGTCGAATTCAGCCTGAATTCCCCATTGAGCCGTGAAGTAACTAAAACTGGGACTCAGGGTTGTTGGAGTGCCCTTTAGTGCAGCGATCGTAAATCGATCGATGTTCGAGATGAAAGCATGAGCCGGAATTTGCTCGCCGTCTGAAAGAGAAATAGAATGCAGCCACTTGTCATCGCCATTCATTGCGTTAACGCGGCAATTCAATCGGAATTCCACTCCTAATTCACGAGCCAATCGTTCGAATGCTTGTGGAATGGCTCGAACACCCCCATCTGGAAAGAAGACTCCATCTCGAAGCATGTAGTAAGGGATGAGAAGGGCACCGGGCGATTTGGCAGCGTATGTTTGGCCCCCGTACGAAGGAAAACCATAGAAAAATGCTCTCAGGAGTGGTGACCTAAACATCCCATCCACTTGGTCCTTATAGGTTTTGTGGGATCCTAGAGAGACTGCAAACTTTAGGAGATTCAGATTCAATAGCTGGTGCTTTTGGGTGAAGGCGTGATGGTAGATCGTGCTATCCAATAGCGGCTCTACAGTTGAAAGCTTGTCTAGGAGGCACTTCAGTGCCGCAGCATCCGCGGGATCGATTTCGTTCAGTAATCTTATTGCGTCTTCTTCGCTCGCCGGTAAGTCAAACGCTGGGTCGCTGCCAAAAAACACTCGGGATACCGTATCCAGGCGTTGGAATTTCAAATAGTCGATCATATTTCGACCGGCGTCTTTGAACACCGAATCGTAGATTCGGGGCATGATGATGATCGAGGGACCTGGATCCAAAGCGTAGTCCCCAACCTGGATACCAGCAGCCTTTCCACCCACCTTATCGCCCTGTTCGAGGACCAATACCTCGTATCCAGCTAGGCGAGCGTGAATCGCGGCACTTAAGCCGCCTAATCCTCCTCCCATAACGACAAGTTGCTTGTTCATGTGCTTGAGTGAATCAAGTCGTGCAGCAATCGATCATGGGATAGGGCAACCTTTGCCGCACACGTCGCCTTCTGCTGAAGGTTAGTCCTGGCCCGTCTGCCGTAGACGTCGTAATCCTGCAATTCGATCTGATCCAGAATTTCTGAATAGAGAAGCCTGGCCAGCAGAACAGCTTTTCGAACTTGTACAGGGAGTTGCTGAATGCCCCAATCGGCATCTCGATAAAGCCGGCGCGCTCTTACGATTTCGAACTGAAGCAGATTCTTGAATTCCAATGTGACTCGCCGACGCGAAAGGTCAGATTCAGTAACTCCGAATTGGATTAAGTCTTCGCGAGGAAGGTAAATCCGACCTCGCTCAAAATCTTCACCGATATCACGCAGAAAATTGGTGAGTTGCATGGCTTCCCCTAAACACATTGCTTGGTTAAGCGTACTTGCCTCTGTTGTAACTCCCATTGCATAACACATGAGTACGCCAATAGCGCTTGCGCTTCCACGCATGTATTTTCTGAGGTCGTCATACGTCTCGTACCGATGGCAATCGATGTCCATCAGCATCGCGTCGATGAATAAACGGATTTCTTCGACCGGCATTTCGCAGTCGGTAACCGCATCGCAAAAAACTCGCAAGACTGGATCAGAGGGCATCTTGCCAGAGATTCCATCCATCGCGTCTTGAAGCCAATTCTCAAGCAGATCCCGTTGTTCAGCCCGGCCAAGATTTCCAGGATTGTCCACCCATTCGTCCGCGATTCGAACAAAGGCATAGAGCCCGTGAACGCGCCATTTAATGGATTCATGAAATCGAAGGGTTGCGTAGTAATAGGATTTGCCGTAGTGCCTGTGAATCGCCTGGCATACCTGAATGTCTTCCTTCGAAGAGAAATGAGTCCTCATGGCTTTGGCAACCTCCTCATGTCCCACCGTTCGTTGACGTCTTTCGTTCCGCGAGCAAGGATTTCAAATGAGTGGCCCGACTTTACAGATTCGCGAAGGTTTTCTAGATTCGATGCAAGCCTTTCTTCGCAGTCTTGTCGTGAATGGAAGGTATGTACGAGATCGACGGAAATCCAGGCTTCGGGACGCTGGTGCATCGATTGCTCGTAGTAGATGCCGATTGGCACGAAAACAGCGTTAGGAACGCGCTTTGCGATTAAGTCCAGGGCACCGCCAAAAGGCAAAAGGGAGGGTGGACGGTGCATTGTTCCTTCCGGAAAAAGGACTAGCGAACAAGACTCGTTCTGCATCAATCGAATCGTCTTGCGAATGGTTCCGACACGGCCGGTAAAGTCGCCTTTGGCGAATCGCATACCCCCAATCTTGGAAAAAAGCGGAAAGCTGTCGAATTCTTCGATCCAATCTACGCTCACAAGGCCAAGCTCGGATATGAGGTGGAACATTAGGTACCCATCCATCCATCCGTGATGATTGGCATAGAGTACTGCTGGAGATCGTAAAGTTTCGGAATTGGCATTGGACCAATACACGGTATGAAAATGCTTTCGAACAGATCGTCGAATCATCGAAGCGACGAGCTTTCCCGCGACACCTTGTTCTTGGTTCATCTAGATGCCCACGTCCTCGACGAGCCTTTGTTCTACGAGTTCCGCTGAAATGAGAACCATTGGCAGTCCGTTTCCAGGGACCGTGCTTGCTCCAACAAAGTACAGATTTGGGTTGGTCTTGCTACGGTTTTGGGGCCGCATAAAGGCACTTTGAAACAGGTCATGGCTTATTCCAAATGCGGCACCCTTATCCAAATTGAACTCGGAATTCCACTCGGATGGACCACGCCGCTTGATTCCCTTTACTTTGCTTCGATCAAATTTGACTTCACTCACTAGCCGATCAAATACTTCGTTTTCCAGCTTCTCGGTGTCAGCCTTCGAGTGCTTGCAGTCCATGTTTGGAACCGGAACAAGAATCATCAAATTCAGATGCCCGTCGGGAGCTACAGCAGGGTCGGACTTCTTCGAAATACATGCGTAGAATGCTGGATCTTCCGGCATCTTGTGATCCTTGAATAACGCCTTCAAATTGCCATCGAAGTCACCCCCAAAGAACACGTTATGGTGCTCCAATTCATCTAGTTCACCCTCGTAGTCCAAGTAAATCAGGTGAGCTGAGCATGAATAGCGGAGTTTTCGCCTAGTCGGTGTCCGGTGCAATTCACGATCAACGTAGGGCATGTCCGCGTTAGCTACAACTACATCGGCGACGATCATTTCGCCGGATTCCAAGGTCACGGTCGAGCCGTTGATCGACTTCACCGGACTATTCAATCGGACCGATACACCGCGTTCTCTGGCAAGTTCAAGGATTGAATCTGTGATTGCTGTCAGCCCACCTTGGGGATAAAAAATGCCTTCTCCATATTCCATATAAGCCAAAGTTGCGTAAACCCAAGGAGCATCATGTGGAGAGAGTCCGAGGTACATGGCTTGAAAACTGAAGAGTTGGTGAAGCCTCGGATCAGTAAATCGCTGCTTTACCCTCTTGCTCAAATTGCTGAGCATATGGTTACGAACTACGCGAACTAGTTGTTCAGGTGCTGCAAAGTCACGCAGGGATCGGTAGTTATTTCTGACGAAATGGGGAATCGATTCGTCATAGAGCCGCTTTAGTTCTGCCATAAACGGTGGGAACTGCAGAGCGTCTGCTTTTCCGCTAAGGCGCTCGATTCGGTCCGTCATCACGGACAGATTTGTTGTTCCGTCAAATCGAACCCCACTAGGATAGAAAACTCTGTAACTGGGATCACACAAACTAACAGACAGGCACTTGTCGAAGTCCTCTCCAACGTCTTTATAGAGCTTTCTAAATGGATCCAGCATCATGAGAAGCGTAGGGCCGCCGTCGAACTGGCAGTCGCCGACTTGTTCACGAATAATCCGACCACCAGCAACCTTGTTCTTCTCAAGAACAGTGACTTGGCAACCCCTATGTGACAGACGCAACGCTGTCGCAAGGCCTCCGATGCCGGCTCCAACTATCACGACGTGCTTGGATTTCATGGTGTTTTAGGCTGAAACCCACGGGGATGGGGAAGGGTGTTTATGATGGACATATAATGTACAAATACTATACGAAACAAAGGTCGCACTTGTCCCACGGATCGTGGACGACGAAGGAAACGCTAAATATCGCAGGGGCTAGTATCGTTTTACAGTGCCGTATCCCATGGGTGGCAATGGCTTTACAAGAGCAGACATTCCCACCAAAAATCCTATAAGTCCAAGCATAAACCAAGCCGAATCGAGTGAGCTAACAAAGCCTGTGAGGGAGACGAATACGCAAAATGCAGCAAGAATCTTGGGGCCGATCCCGTCGACGTCTTTAACTCTTGAATCTTTCAAGAAATAAGCGGCGGCAAGCGAAACTGCAAACCATCCGATCGAGTTTTGGATCGGCGCACCAAAAAGTGGTCCCTTGTCAATCCACTTCCAGTAGCCAAAAGGGCCAGTCATCGCTCTTTCCATTGGCATGTCAATGAGAGTTGCGAGAAACGCTGTTGCCACAACACATGTCCAGCTGTTGAAGTAGCTCCGGAGGGTTAGAAATGATCCGCCAACGATGAGAATCCAAGCCAGTGGAAGCAATAGGGGCAACGTGTGACCTTCCCCAATTCCAATCGACGGCCACCAAGTCCCCGTGTACTCGTATCGACCAAAGGGCCAACCGGAATAGAGCCCGACGGTCTCTGCCACGATTGAAATTCCTATCACCGCAAGGACGGGAGTCCATTTCCCGATGGATTTGCCAATACCTGCTGCTCCTACAACAAGCAGAGCTAAGCTAGTAATGGGTGCAATAATGCCAGGGTTCAGGTTGCATTTCTTAGACAGAAAGGTACCTACCAGCGAAAAAAGGACGAGGCACGTGAATAGACTTAGTATTCGCTGACTTGGCCGAAGCTTCTTTGTCCGGAATGCCTTTCTTCTCATGTTGCTTCTACTAGCTCTTTACGGTGGTCTTTTTCTAATTGCCATATCCAATATGGCACTAATGAGGCAGCCCATCGGAAAAGGTGAAGTTTGCATGGAGGTCATGATTCCTGCCCGGAATGAGGAACACAATTTAGGCCTAGTGATTCCTCCAATTGTTTTAGGTGGAGCGAAAGTCACGGTCTTTGACGACGAATCTACGGATGGCACCGGTGATTTGGCTGAATCCTTAGGCGCTCAGGTCGTCCGACCTGAGCAACCTCTTCCGAAAGGATGGACGGGCAAGAACCGAGCATGCCATGAACTGTCATTGTTGGCGAGCGCCGATTGGGTCGTTTTCCTTGACGCGGACACTATTCCCAGCGCCGAGTTTATCTCTGTTCTGTCTAGGTTTTTGGCAACACGACCGCCTGAAACCAAGGTCGTTTCAGGTTTTCCATGGATGCTTCCTGGAAGAGGAATCGAGCCAGCCTATTTGGGATGGGTGCCATGGATTCTGCTTGCCACAAACCCATTCGGTCTCGTTGCACAAGTTCGAGTCGGGCACAACCGATTCACAAATGGGCAGGTTGTCGCCTGGCGACGGGAAACTCTCCAGTCTGTGCGGCCATTCGAAGCGCTACGTTCTGAAATCCTAGAGGACGTTAAGATCGGCAGAATGCTTGCACGTCAGAACTTGGGAGTTGAGTTGATTCGATTGAGCTCAATTCTGAAAGTCAGAATGTATTGGAGTTTGAGAGAAGCGATTGATGGAATGTCGAAGAATTCTGCCGACATAGGCGGCGGTTTGATCGGTTCGACAGCATTTGCTTTTTTCCTTATCGTCCTGGGGTGGGCCTGGGTTCTAGGTGGGCATTTGTGGTGGGTCTTCCTAGCGCTACTACTGCTAAGTAAAGCCGTTACAGACTGGATCGTTAAGGCGCCCTTCTGGACGTTTGTCTTCATCCCCTTCACGTGCTTGGCCGCTGCCTTAACCGTGTTTCGATCGCTTGCCTGGAAGCGAAAGGGAGTCCTCAAATGGAAAGGTCGGACCTATGGCGACACCTAAGGGATTGGCGGTCACTACAATTAACTCCTTTAGAGATCAATCGCAGTTTGAAGATGGAAAGCATTGCGGGCGTTTCGTCCCACTCGTCCCGCATGAACAATTGGATCATGTTGGAAAACGACGATCCAGTTATCTTGCTCTGCTTGGCTCAGGAATGCACTCTTTTCCTGCATGGATTGGTCGGCGCAAATGTCGTACCCCATTACATAGGGAATGGGTAAATGAAGGCTAGTGGGAACCATGTCTGAGGGAAAGGCAAAAGTTTGACCTTCGATCGTGAGTGAAATCCACAGCAACCCTTGTGTGTGTCCGTTCGACTCGTGGAGCCGTAACCCAGGGAAGATCTCGTCGCTCGCTGAAATCAAATGGTGGTCAACGATATCGATAACCCCATAATTCTCGGCGAGATAGCTGGCCCTTTCTCGAGTGTTGGGTTGGCGGGCATTTTCAAGATTCTTTCCAGGCACGTAATGAACGGCTTCAGGGTAGTTCGCTGAAACCCCAGTACTGTATGGCAAGTTTGAGGTTAGGCCGCCCGCATGATCGAAGTGAAGGTGGGTCAAAACCAAATCGGTAATTCCTTCGATCGGGCGATAGGGTTCATCGGCAAGGCAGTAGATGCTTCGAAGTTTAGCCGTCCATTTGTCGCCGCATCCCGTATCGATCATGAGCTTTCGGTCATCGAATTCGATGACCAGAGACCTTGTGGCGAGGGAGATTCGGTTTGCCAGATCGGGCACTGTCCGAGACTCCCACAGTGTTTTTGGAACTGTGCCAAACATGGCTCCTCCATCCAAGCGATAGAATCCGTGGTTGACCGTATACACCCGATACTTACCAATTTGCATTCGAACAGGATGTTATCACAGGCTCAATTTGCGCCATTCTGCGCGCCTATCTCAGTGCCATTTTGTACATGCGATAATTCCTTGTGATGGTGCAGCCCGCCCGAGTATAGAAGGTTAGATTTCGCCCGCCTGCCCACCCAAACCAAAGCTTGTCTGAACCCATTTCTAGGGCATGGTCGACCATGGCGTAAAACAAGATGGCACCGAGTCCCTTATTTCGCATCTCCGGATGAACTCCAAACGGACCAAATCGTCCAGCCGCCCCAAACGGTGGATCAGTACTCGGATTTTCCCATTGGGCGAAGCCAACTATGTCGCAGCCTTCAGATGTTGCAACCAAGATATTCCGATGCTCAATTTGAAGTCCTTCCAAAAGACTTTGATGCCAATAAGGGAAGCATTTCTCCGCAAATTGAAGTAAAGACAAGGTATCTCGTATTTCGAACGGACGAATGACCAGACCTTCGTCCTCACGCTTCACGCGATCAATGGAGACACTTGCAGGAGTCACCGCTTCAGCTAGGTTGAGCTCCATCGCAACAAAATCCTGGTGGGTTTCATATCCCATGGCTTCCATGAAAGTGATCGCCTCACGGCAATTGAGGTCCACACCAGGAAAGACATAGCGCGGAGCGTAGCCGTTGCAGTAGACGGTTTTGCATCCCTCCGACCTTAGATACGACGTACCGCGCGACATCAATTCCCGCCCCATCCCCTGTCTGCGGACTCTCGGTGATACGAAAAAGGTTGTTATCCACCCAAGGTCCGGGTTTATGGGAGTTATCCCGTCGGTTGCCCTTCGAGAGATCGCCTGCAAGTAACCCACGGGTTTCCCATCGTAAAGAGCCACTACCGCTCCACGGGCCATGAAGTTGGGATCAAGCAAGAAGAGCCTCCAAAAACGATTTGTCGACATCGGATCTCGAGGCAAGCACTCGTTCCAAAGTTCTACTACCGGCTCAAGATCCGATGGTAGGAACCCTCGGTATTCAATGTGGCTAGAATGGTGCTTAGTCATGAGTGAGAAACCGTTACGGATTTTGGCCATCGGAGCCCATGCTGCTGATCAGGAGCTTTCAGCCGGGATGATTCTTGCGAAATATGCCCGAGCGGGACACCAAGTTACGATTCTAAGCTTAACAGCCGGCGAAAAGGGACACATGGTGCTAGATTCCGCTGCTTATCGCGACCAGAAAGTAAGGGAAGCTCAAACTTGTGCAAATGTGCTCGGAGTTAAGAGCGTCATTCTTGACTACTTGGATGCGGAACTTCCATATAACGAAGCGATTTGCTACCAGGTATGCGACTTTATTCGCGACCTCCACCCTGACATTCTCATTACGCACTGGGAAAATTCAATCCACAAGGATCACTGTAATGCGCATAGAATCGCCCTTGACGCGCGATTCTATGCGGGCCTAAAGCGAATAGAAAGAGAGCAGCCTGCCCACTGGGTAGACAAAATCTATTATTCCGAGAACTGGGAGGATATGGATGGGTATGTCCCTGACGTATTCGTTGACACTTCGGACGTCTTCGATCAGTATTGCGAAGCGCTCTCTAGCTTCGAACTTTGGAATGGAGGGACAGGCTGGCCTTACAGTGACTATTACCGAAGTCTCGCACGAACGCGTGCCTGTGTTGGTTTCGCAAAGCGAGCGCAATACGCTTCCACGTTGATGCGCCCCAAAGAGGACAAGATTGTGAGAACAATGGCATTGCCGTAGTTGGCAACTTTGCGCCGTATAATGAAATGCATTAACTTTTGGGAGTCTCGAATATGAAACGTTTGGCAATTACCGGTCTTCTCGTAGCATCTCTTACCGTGTCAGCTTTGGCTAGCTCCAACTCAATTGGCTGGAAGAAAGGTTATTCCGCCGCAATGGCAGAATCCAAGAGCTCGGGCAAGCTCATCATGATTGACTTCTATACCGATTGGTGTGGTTGGTGCAAGAAGCTTGATGCGGACACCTATCCAGCTCCTGCCGTCGTGAAAGCTTCTGAGCAATTTATTCCCATTAAGCTGAATGCTGAAAAAGATGCTGAGGGCATTCGACTCGCGAAGAAATTTAACGTCACAGGGTTTCCAACGGTTCTCTTCCTAGATTCGAACGAGACTGCTGCTTATAAGATCGTGGGCTATCAACCAGCAGCCGATTTTGCCAAGTCCATGGGCAAAGCCACTAGCATTAGGCGCGATTCCGCCAAGTACAGGGCCGCGCTAAAGTCCAATCCTAACGATTTCGACGCTTTAGTCGGATTGGCAGGAGTTGAGGCAGACATGGGCAACCTTGAGAGTGCTGCAAGTCACCTGTCAGCAGCAGAAAAGTCCGCGAATACTGCGCATAAGGGCAAATTGTTGGACGCATTCAATGCTGTTGGCGATGGCTACCAGAACGCAGGAAAAATGGATAACGCCATCCCTTATTTCGAGAAGGCGATTGCCCCAGGTTTTGACACTCAAGCAGCCTACGCCAGAATCAGCATCGCTGTTTGCTACGCTCAATCCGGAAAGCTCGCGTCCGCGAAGCCTTACGCAGAAGCCCTCCTCAAAATGCCGCACGCTCCAAAAGAGTTTGTCGACCAAGCCAAGTCGATGCTTGACGCAATCAAGAAATCAGGCAAGTAGTCGAGCCGAAATCAGCATGTTTTCGAGCTAACCAGAGTAAGTTGATCGTAACGCCTTCAATTGAAATTCAGCCATGCTAGGTTGAGTTGGTCTGGCACTCGAAAAGCCTTTGATGACAAGAAGCAGAAGAGCCCCGACCCGAAATGGGAGCGGGGCTCTTCTGCTTCTTGTATCTATTCAGGATCTGCAGGAGTGGTTTCTTGTCCGTCAATCCGGTCGAGTTCGACGGGATGCTCGCGCTCCATTTCCTCTCGTGTGAGCGTTCCTGTTAACCAGACTTTGCTCATGGGGAAGTGGTCGGGAGTGAAGTGCTCGTTATACATGTGCCACATGATAATGGCGCTGAAGGCAAGGGTAGCTTCCCAACCGTGGGCGACGACGGCGATGGCAACAGCCTGTTCGGGCAACCGGTTACCCCAGTAGATGGGGAACCAAAGAACGAAGCCGGTTAAGACCATTACCGGAACGCCCCAGTACTCCGAAAGGTAATCCATCTTTTGTCGGAACTGGAATCTGTCGTATCTCGGTTCTTCCTTCGACAGTCCTACATACGACATGCTCGTCGCTACGAAGTCCTTGACATCCTTTTTGTTTGGCAACATGGTCAGGGCACTAAATTTGAACCCTTGTTTCTTCCACCTGAAGAGCAAGTCAATCACGTGCCAACACCACACAAGAATCAAACCAATCGCTCCGATTCTGTGAATGAAACGGGCTCCATCGAGGCCGCCGATTGATGCGTAGTGTCGATGAAGGACGTCAACCTGTGCAAACCGGAGCGGCAGTCCCGTGGCAATGAGCAGTACAAATCCCACCATCAGGAAGATGTGCTGCCACTTGTGAACCTTGTCGAATCTTTGGTAGTGAGCTAGCGCTTTTTCTTCACGAAGTTCCTTTGCTTTTGTCGCTAAGAAAATGAGATATCCAAGGATGAGGACAACCATTGAGCCGCCAAAGAAGTAGGTTGCACTAAGTACTTGGCCAAAGGCAGCAGTTATCAGTGCCGTCACCATGCCTAAGAAACTAAGCGAGGTGAGGAGGGCAGGCACACGTCCGTTGCGAGGTGGTTCCTTACCAAAGACCTTTTTGCGGAGATCAAGGGCTACGCCGCCGGTTAAAAAGAGAATCATGCCTCCAGTGAGAACACGGAAGAAAATATCTACGAGTTGTAGAATGGGTCCTCTCTTGACCATTAGTTTAAGGTGGTTCGCTCCAGACATCGCAAACGTGACGTTTGCGCCTGGATGGCAAGACGGCTTGGAACATAAATGGGCCGCATTGGCGCGGTTTGTCGGTGCCTTTAGGTCCTCGGGAGGAATAACGCCATGTGCGCCATGGCAATCCACACAGATCGCAGCCTTTAGGTTTCCGAACTTAAGGACCGCTTTGCCGTGAAAACTCTCATTGTAGGAAGCCACCGCATCATCATCGACTCCATACCGAGCCATGCGTTCTTTTTGCTCGTGACAGTTGCTGCATAAGGTCGCTTTGCCTGCACGCGAAAGTTCTTTAACGGCTGTTACGGCATGTGGTCCTGCAATCGAGTGGCAACGAACACAAGTGGGGTGATCCCCCTTATTCTTGTCAATGTGCGAGTGTGACGACAGTCGGAATGCATCCTCCTGTTCGGAATGGCACTTGCCACAGGTCACCTTGTCTTTTTTCATCTCCTCTGTATGGGGAACAGAGTCAAAAGAAGAATGGCAGTCCTGGCATTTCAATTCCTTGTGCGGCGACTTGCGCAAGGCTTTGGCATCAACCGCGAGAATGTGATCTTGTGCTTCGGTATGGCAATCCATACAGGCGGCGCTGTTCTGAGGATCGATCTTATCGGCTTGCTCGGATTTGGGACTCGTTGGATGGCCCTGTCCGGCCATTGCAATGCAGCCAACGATAAATAGGAAGAAAGATGATCCGAAAAGAGTGGCAAACCGAATTCTGGGTTGGCGGAGGAATGAATTGATCCGAGGCGTGAACATTAAAAGCTCCCAAAACGGGACGGATAGGACGACCCTTGGGAGCAAAACCGAATCACCCCCAAGGGTGAATTGAACTAATCGATGCCTGGATTCTTGCCAGCCTTAATCTTTTCGATATTCTTAGAGCCGGTCTTGGTGGAATCCATGTTGTCCAACTTGTGCAGAATCTCAGCCGTCAGTTTCTTGGTTTTGGCTGACTTCATTTCTGCTTGCATATCCTTTCCGTATGGATTTAACTTTGGACTGCGTTTCCCGATATGGCAGACCAAACAGGACGCTTTACCTAGTGGAGAGTTCTTATCCACGTTATAGGTCTTTTCGAAAACATTGCCGAAACTTGAGATTGCGAAAGCGATTGCTGTGCAAGCTACAAGTCCACTGACAGTAAAGAAGCGCTTCATGCGATACCTCCCGTAACTTCCTTCCAGAAGGAAGGGATAGTTGCCTTCCGGTTATGGAACGCGGAGACTCCTACGGATAGAATTGTGTGCCGTTTGCGACTACATATTCAGCGCCAAGTTCTAAGTCAGTCTAAACCATGATAGACAAATATCTACTATAAATTAGGTTGCTAATTTGAATAGAAACCCTCCACTATTAGTTATAGATATGCAACACGCAAGTAGACTGATGTGTGTGCCTCACGCTGTTCAATTTTGACGGACACTGTTCGAATTTAATGAGAGGCTGGTTTTAGCTAGAGCAACAGAAGGTTGCTTCGTGCCGTAGCAGATATGATAATGCAGGAGCGTGAGTGATGGAAGGAATGACGCGGCGTAGATTAAAGGATCCTTTTTCTGCCCTATCACATTATGTCGGTGCGGCAGCTGCGGTAATTGGACTGGCTTACCTTATCCTTCTCGTTTGGTCGCACACGGTGGCTGTGGTTTCGTTTGCCGTCTATGGCGCTTGCCTCACCCTTTTATTCGTGGCAAGCGGCATTTATCATTCGATTAACACACAGAACAAGTGGCTTCAGAAGCTGGACCATATGGCGATCTACTTAATGATCGCGGGGACCTATACTCCTATCTGCTTGCTGGCGGTTCGCGGCGTCACGGGCTACGTCATGTTGTCTGCCGAGTGGGGAATGGCACTCATCGGTATTGCAGCAAATGTTTTTTGGGGTGGTGGACCAAAGCGCCTCCGCCTTACCTTGTATCTACTAATGGGTTGGTTGGTCGTGGCAGATTTGCCTTCACTTCTTCATGTCCTTCCATCGTCCGCTTTGATTTGGATGCTAATGGGCGGACTTGCCTTCACCTTTGGCACAATTATTTACGCCACCGGACGACCCAAATTGTGGCCCGGCAAATTCGGTTCACACGACCTTTGGCACCTCTTCGTACTTGGAGGTAGTGCTTGTCACTACTTACTGATGCTATCCACCGCGCATCTCGCATAACATAGACCTTTCGACGCTTTTGCGAGACAAAGCCAGATTCTCCGCGGTATAATCATCCGTCCTAGTGGGGGCATAGCTCAGTTGGGAGAGCATCTGCTTTGCAAGCAGAGGGTCAGGGGTTCGAGTCCCCTTGCCTCCACCAAAATTTGAAGGGTCCATACCGGACACATAGGTAACAGATCGGGCTCTAGGCTCTACGGCTCTACGCCATTCGTGGGCTCTACGCCATTCGTGGGGCACCTTTCTTCATCTGACCTACGAGCACAATACCCTTACTCTTAAGCGGTAGTTTTCAAAGTTTCTATATCCGTATGCTTGTCTCGAAATGGTCTCCATTTTGTTGTGGAATCCTTCTGTGATTCCGTTGTTCTTTGTGAACCTCCACATGGTGACGATTTCATCCTGGCCTTGCTCTCCAGCTCAAACTGGGAGCTAGGTGTAGATACGCTCACTTTTGGAGCAAGACGCATAGAATTCGGATAGAGTTAATTCATGTGGCTCGGAGCGTGTTTTGCGATTCTGTTGTTTCCGATATTTGCTGGGAGCCAAACCTCTTCCATGACGGCTGAAAACTTGAGGTGTGAATATCGGGCTGAACCATTAGGAATTGATTCCAGTCACCCGCGGCTCGGTTGGACTTTGCAGAGTTCGCTCGACCACCGTGATCAAGTTCAAACGGCATACCGAATTTTGGTCGCCAGTTCTAGGACTTTGCTTGCTCGAAATATTGGCGATCTTTGGGATAGCGGCAAAGTCCAAAGCCAAAATCAGAACAACATTTCCTATAGCGGAGCTCTTCTAAACTCCCGACAGGCGTGTTATTGGAAGGTAAAGACTTGGGCAGGAGATGTGGCATCCGCTTGGAGTCGACCGGCGAAGTGGGAAATGGGTTTGTTGGGCGCCTCTGACTGGAAGGGTAAGTGGTTAAACGACGGTAAGAAAGATCCACTTACCGAGGAGGGATTCTATCAGGATGATCCTGCTCCTCTCTTCCGGAAGGAATTCAAAGTCCGCGGGCCAATCACCAAGGCGCGACTCTATATCACCGGTTTGGGATATTACGGGGCGTCTCTGAATGGCTCCCGTATTGGCGACCATGTACTCGATCCGGGCTGGACTAAATTCGATAAGCGAGCTTCTTACTCGGTTTACGATGTCGCTGCACAGTTGAGTCGGGGCAATAACTGCCTTGGAGTTAAGCTCGGAAACGGTTGGTACAATCCCCTGCCTTTGCGCCTCTTCGGTTCCTTTAACTTAAGGGAACACCTAGCAGTTGGGCGTCCGCGACTCATCGCCCAACTAAATATAGAATATCGAGATGGTTCCTCCGAAACGATAAGTTCAGACCAGACTTGGAAGGTAGGTGAAGGCCCAATCGTTCGGAATAACATTTACCTTGGCGAAGTGTTCGACGCTCGGAAAGAACAAGTGGGATGGGATCGACCCGGATTCGATGACTCCAATTGGCAGAGACCTTCGTTAGCTGAGGGCAAGATCGGCAAACTCATTGCTCAGCCCCAGCCTCCAATCCGAGTGACTTCTCACTGGAATGCGGTTCGAGTTTCCGAGCCAAAGCCGCACACTTTTATTTATGACTGCGGCGTGAATTTCGCAGGTTGGGCTCAGTTCAAATTTGAACTCCCCGCCGGGACCGTTGTCCACATACGATATGGCGAACTCCTAAATAAAGACGGCACATTGAATCCCATGACCAGCGTTGCGGGGCAAATCAAGGGGAACAGATCCGGCACGACAGTTAGCATTGGGGGACCAGGTGCGCCAACGATTGCATGGCAAAGCGACACGTTTATTGCTCGGGGTGGGAAAGAGACCTACGTTCCGTCTTTCACTTTTCATGGGTTTCGGTATGTCGAAATAGTCGGTCTTCCCGCTCGTATGCCCCTCTCGTCGGTAACCGCAATGAGTCTCAATTCGGATGTTGAGGACGCAGGATCGTTCTTGTGTTCGAATCCAATGCTTAACCAGATTCAAGACATGTGTCGGAGGACCTTCAAATCCAACATTTTCAGCGTCCAATCTGATTGCCCTCATCGCGAGAGATTGGGTTATGGAGGCGATATCGTGGCCACGAGCGAAGCCATGATGTGCAATTTCGATATGTCCGGATTCTATGAAAAAGTCGTTCATGATTGGTCGGACAGTGCCTTGCCAGATGGAATGTTTACGGATACAGCTCCCTTCATGGGGATTCAGTATTGCGGAGTCATTTGGGCCATGGCCCATCCCTTGCTCATCGATCAGTTGTATCGTTACTACGGAGACAAACAGATCGGCGAGGATCAATTCGAATCCGCAAAAAAATGGCTTCTTCTCGTTGAGAAGCAGTATCCAGATGGCATCGTAACGGACGGGTTGAGCGATCACGAAGCCCTCGCACCCGCTCCAGCGCCAGAAATGGTGACTCCACTCTATTTCAAATGCGCAAATCTTCTGGCATCCACTGCTGGCCGAATTGGTCGCACTCATGACCAGGCATATTTCCGTCATTTGGCCGAAAAGATATGCAAGACCTATCAGTCAAAGTTCATTAACGTATCAACGGGACAGGTTGGTCCTGGCACGCAGTCGAGTCAGGCATTCGCACTTTACACAGGGATTGCGCAGGAGTCCATGCGACCAAAGATCCTCAAATTTCTTATAGGTGACATCGAAAAGCACAATGGACATTTAACCACGGGCATTCTCGGCACCAAGTTTATGCTCGATGTTCTGTCGAGCGAAGGACATGCCGATCTAGCCTATCGGATCGTGAACCAACCTGATTTCCCGGGATGGGGATGGATGCTCAAGAATGGTGCGACAACTCTATGGGAGCATTGGGAACTTAGCGACAACACCTTTTCACACAATCATCCAATGTTTGGCTCGGTTAGCCAGTGGATGATGAATTGGTTAGGCGGAATTCAACCTGCGCCCGAAGCTGCTGGTTTCGATAAGATCATCATTCGTCCCCAGACACCACAGAGTCTCAACTGGGTCAAATCAAGTTATCGCAGCATCCGTGGCAAGATTGTAAGCAATTGGACTAAGCTCGAGGACGGCGTTCGGTTCGAATTCCAGGTTCCACCTAATTGTAAAGCCCGCATCGTTTTGTCAGCTTTGTCGGCAGACAACATCAAATCAGGAACAACTTTGATTTGGTCGCGTGGGCATGAGGACAGTACGTTTGAAACTGCGGTTGGTTCGGGGGAATATTCGATCACCGTAAGGTCGAATTAAACCTTAGTCCAAGTCCGAAATATTGTCTGTCCAATGGTTAGTGAGTCGTCCATACGATTAAGCCTGTTTCTTCAGTGATGCACTACCATCTTCAGATTTTAAACTAGAAAAGTCATCGCTAAAATTGAAAGTCGTGGGGCCGAAAATCTTCTTGATATTTGCCTTTCGATCCTGACGCACTTTAGCTTCCATTTTGTCTTCAGTCATCCCACGCACAGTGAGAACCTGGGTGGTAAGTCGATGGTCCTCAAGTTTCCAAGAACCCGTTGCTTCTTCGCCCGGGATTGTGAAAGTGTGGTCTTCCTTTATCATAAACCCGATCATTTGATCTGTTGTTACCCATTTGCCGACGATCTTGGTTTCATCCGATTTCTTACAGCCAACCAACAGAATTAGGGCAACAACAAGATATTTTGGAAAAGACATGCGTGCAAGTATAGGCTAAAAACAAAATCTAAACATGTGGTTTATTAAGGAAATATTTCTCTAATCAGGCTCATGCGAAAACGGTGTTTTTAACAGCGCCCTACTTTATGAGAGGAAGCATCGCGGAAGCAAGGGCTAGAAAGATTGTAATACCGACTACGTCCTGAAATGCAGTTTCAAATGGCCCAGCCGTCAACGCTGGATCGTATCCCATTCGTTTCGAAAGCAACGGAATAATCGTGCCCACGGCCCCTGCGATGTTAACAGACATGAACATTCCCACCATGACGACGAACCCGAATGCCAGGTTGTGGTTCCACACAGCGCCGATCATGCCAATAACTACCGCGCAAACTCCTCCCAGAATTACGGTTGTTCCTAGTTGCCGAGCTACCGCCCGTTTCCAGTGCGCAAGTTCAACATGACCTGTCGATAGACCTCGGATTATGATTGCTGCTGATTGCAGCCCGGTATTCCCGCTAATCGCGGATATGATCGGCATGAAGGATGCCAATAAAATCACCTTGGTCAGTGTCTGATCAAACGCATGAATAACTACACCCGCTCCAAGTTCAATGAACATGGTTGCCAGAATCCAAGGAAGTCTCAACTTGGCAATTTGGGTAGGAGACTTTCGATCCAGCTCATCGGCGTCCGTGCCCGCCATCTTCATGAGGTCGTCTTCGAACATCCCCGTCAGAAAGTCAATGATGTCGTCAACCGTAACGATCCCTAGCATCCGATTCTGGCGGTCCACAACAGGGATGGCCAAAAAGTCGTACTTCGCTATAAGTTTGGAAACGTCTTCCGTAGGAGTAGTCGCTGAAACTGAGATGAGTCCGGTAGACATAATATCTGCCATTCTCGTTTCAGGACTCGCGGAAACGATCTGTCGAAGGGAGCAAACACCGATGAGGACTCCATCTGCAGTCAGAACATAGAGGTCATTAACGGTTTCAAGATCGCGGGGAGCATCATGCAGGTAAGCCAGTGTTTGAGTAACGGACATCTCCCTGCGAACTGCAGCGAACTTGACCGTCATCATTCGACCGGCAGTCCCTTCGGGATAGACAAGTAGTTCCCGAACTTCACTTGCATCGATGGCGGGCAATTGGGCCAAAATCGGCTCAATTTCACCGTGGCGAAGGTGGGCGACCATCTCGGCCGCGTCATCCATTGGCAACTCATCGAGAATTTGAGCAATCAACTCTCGGTCTGCTCTTCGTAAGAGGAGAGCCTGTGTAGCGTGCCCGACCTCAACTAGCGTATTTGCAGCGATCGGAACAGGAAGTAAAGCGAATAACTGGAGTGCTTCAGAGTCCGATAGATCGTCGATTGCTCGGGCAGCTTCGTACCCCGTTCGTCGCGCAAGTAGATCTTGTACGGTCTCGGGATTTGCGCCTGATGCCAGTTGTGTCCGCAACTCCATTACAAAGGAATCTCGGTCAGCTGGTTTCATCGTTGCCTTTCCCATGGTCTGCCGTGTGAATCCTTTTCTTAAGCCACAGAATGTATGAGTCTAGCACCTGAGCAGCTTGCGGTCAGATGCGTACGAAATACCATGGCCGTGGTCGCGGGTCCCATGCTCCAGGTCGTTCGGCTCAATCCTGCCTCTATGACTGCATCTGGCCGAGGGAATGTTCAGTCTAGCAACCGAATGAAAAGGATCGCAACTACTCTCGCAGGAATCATATCGAGAGTCTTTCGCAAAGCCATCAATCGCTTTTCGTATGCCCAGAAAGTGCAACGATGACAAGCGATAGTATAACGACGACAAACAAAGCATCTCGAAGCGACCAGTTCTTTGCGATGAATCCAATACAACCTGGCCCGACGAGGAACGCGGTGTATCCCATGGTTGCCACCGATGAAATGGCATGATCAGGATTGTCTCCACCGATTCTTCCCCCTACCCCGAAGGCCACCGGGGCAACCGTCGCCATACCTAATCCGACTGAACCAAACCCAAGCAATGTCACCCACGGAATCCTAAGGAAGAGAGCGGTGCCCATTCCGATCGCCGTCAGTAAGCCGCAAATGCGCAGTGTAGCTGGCGGTCCCCACTTGTGAAGGACGGCGTCGCCGCCAAAGCGAGTTGCAGTCATCGTTAGAGCGAAAGCAAAATAACCAAGTGCCGAATAGGCGGGAGATTGGTGAAGCGATTTCCTGAGATAGATGGCACTCCAATCTCCCATCGCTGCTTCACATGCAAAGGCGCTGAATGCGATCACTCCAACAGCAACCACTGATTTTTCAGGGAGGACAAATGACGGAGGAATGTGATTCGGATCCGGGCTGGAAGGCAACAGGCGGCGTGAAGAAAAGAAAAGCAAGCAAGCAAGAAGGATGGTCCCGCCAAAGAAATGAACCCCGACAGTAACTCCCTGCTTAAGAAGGAACCATCCTACTCCCGCACTGACCAGACCTCCAAGGCTAAACATCCCGTGCAGCGAAGACATAATCGGTCGCTGATTGAGCTTTTCGACGGCGACTCCATTGATGTTCATCGCCACATCCATGGTTGCTCCGCTTGCACCAAAAGCAATGAAGCAGACTGAAAACATTAAAAAATTGGGAGCAAGGCTAAGCAAAAAGAGACTGATGCTAAACGCTAGACCAGCAAATATTGCTACTCGATGACTTCCTTGTCGGGCGCAGATCCTTCCCGCATTTGCGACACCAAGAACGCCCCCAACGGCTCCAATAAGGATGGCCAAACCTAGCTGAGCTTCATCGATGTTGAGCTGCCGCTGGATATCTGGAATTCGGCACGCCAGGATGCCAAAACCTAGCCCACAAACCAAGAAAACGGTGGAAACGGCAATTCGTTCTCTAAGTATTGTCTTGGCTTTCAAGTTTGTTCTCAGTCGAAAGGCTAGCTCATTTAGGGTCCGAAAATTCATCGGACCTTAGGGTCACTGGGAGACCGCTTCCCTCAAGAAATCCTCTAGCGCTGTAACGCTAACTCTGTCTTCGAAGAGTTCCCACGGATCGAGATTGACGGCTGCTTCCGAAATTCTATCCGAATCAAGGACGAGTTCGACGTACTCCTCCGGAGTGGTCGCAATTAGCCCCTCGGCGCCTGCCGCCTTGAGGAAAGCACTTGTATGTCGACTTCTCCTGAACCTTCCTGGAAGCGTGACAATTGGCTTTCCTTGCTCGAGCGCTAGCAAAGCAGTTATTCCTCCACTCCATCCAACCGTATCAAGAACCACATCCGCATGGGAAATCAAATCATGAAATTGAAGCAAGTTCATGAATGGCATGAACACGGCTTTAATACCGCAATCTCTAAACCTGTTCTCGACGGTTGCTGCAGCTGTATTGGGATAAGAAAAGAAAACGATGGGGCGTCCAGATCGATCGCAAATTTCCTTGAAAATAGGATCCCATTCCGGAAGCATCTTTGAAGGCGCTTGCATGCAAAGCAGAAGCCGACCTTCATCTAAGCCGAATGCAGCTTTGGACAGCCCGGACCCAGCACGAACGGGGCGCGGGTAGCAGATTCCAGTGCGAGGCAAGCGCACAAGCTTTTCACGGTAATGATCTTGTGCGTTCTCTGGTTCCATCCAGTCTGCCGAAAGGAAATAGTCAATCTGTGGAAGACCCGTGGTCTCGGGTCCTCCCCAACAAGCACACTGGACAGGCGCTAGGCGAAGTAAGGCGAACTGAATATTTCTACCTTCGCATACTGCGTCGGGATAGATCAAAACGTCCAGATTCTGTTGCTTGATGAGCCTTGCCGCATCTGGAATGTGCCCAGGCAAATGAAAGTAATGGTTGGCCAAACGTTGATATTCGTCCGCCCCCGGAACACGTCCAGGATTGAGGTAGAAGACGAAAGTCTCGACATCTTTCGCGTGGTTCTTTAGCCAGCCCGTCGCCCAATATCCACCACTGCTTTTGTCCAAACCATTGCCGATATAACCTATTCGCAGCCTTCCATCGCTCTTTCGCTTACTCATCGGAGCACAGAGGTCGGGCAAGACTTTGGCTGCAATCTCGTCAGTTAGGTAATCCCCAATTCGAGACAACAAATCGAGATCATCTTTCTGTTGGTAGGAAATCGAGAGGGGGTTGTAAGCTGCAACAGCGTCAAATTTATCCCGCAAATCGAACTGCCTCTCTCTAAATTGGTCAAAAGAATCCTCTAGTCGGGCTCTCCAGCGTTCGATTTCCGTCGAATCTTTGTACGCCATCGGAGTTTGCATTCGAAAAACGTGTTGAAGGGCACCGTCTCTATTTGAGGTTGAGAAGGCGGCTTCAGGGTCGCCTTGAGTATTCAGTTGGTACCTAGACCTAGAAAGGACCGTAAGATCAGGGTTACCGGACGGTTCAATATCAGTTGAGTAATTGTTTGACCCGTTACTTGAAGGAACTGGCGGGACGATCTCGACGTCAACCTGGATAGCGGCGAGTTCAAACATCGGGTGCCCGGACAGGTAATGCGCACAAAGTGACATATCGTTCAATGTCATGCCTAGTACACGAGCCATGTCAACGGTTTGGCTCCACATCCCCAAACTCGTCAAAGCGTTCTGCAGACCTCTTTGAACTGCAGTTCCAAATTCCTTCTCCACTGTCGCAAATTGTGAACTTTGCTCAAATCTTGAACGGCACTCAATGGGTCTTGTCTCGAAGATAGAACAATTACCGTCTACGAGTAAGGGGCATTGCACGCGAAGTTGTATGAGGGCCCTGCCTTTAGTAGGACCTACTGCCAGCAAGTAGTTCAATAACCGTGACTTGAGTGCATCTTTGGCGGCCATATCGTGCGTGGAATCGACCTGTAAGGCAAGTGATAGGGTCTCAATACCTGTGGTCATGACGACCCGGTGACAAGATTCAGGGGTATTCCGACCGCATGGTGTTCCTCTGCCATCTGTAGTCTTCTGGAACTCAGAAATCTTTGCATCTAAGACTGACTGAATCTTTCGAAACAGGCTCGCAATATGCTCAGGGTTTCGCCCTTTTTGAAGTCTGGAAGCGGCTATGAACTCGATGGTCTGAGTTAACGCGGCACATGCTTCTTGCAGTTGTTTAGTTGAGATCGTTTCACTCATAGGATAGAAATATCAGCGTTATTCTGACTTGAGCAAGTATCAAAGGTGCTTGGAGCGCTTTGTCCGTTTAAATCGCTCTTCTTCCAATTCTCTCTGCATATCCGATATTTTCGCGCCAAGGCGGTCGTTGATACGTTGCAGTTCGTCGTTTGTCTTCTTTTGTTGGGATAAGGACTGACGGATTCGATCCTTTTCTTTTCGCAATTCGTCCGCCTGTTTGGTTGCTGCGCTCTTAGCACCTTGAGCAGCCTGCAACCTCTCCCTAAGTCCATCAATGTCTCGCTGCATTTCACGTAATCGAGCTCGATGAGCACTCTCATCGAATCTAACGAAAGGGAATTTTTGACTAAAGATCAGCTTGGTCATATGAGATCAGTGAATGGGTTGCACAACATGTGGAGTATCCCTGAATCGAATTGACACAGGTCAACTTAAGCTCACATGCAAGCCGAATCTTGAGTCCTTTTAGAATAACCGACATTGATTCAGCCTCAAGAGAGCCGAGACTGAGTCAAAAAGCACCCGGCAGGAAAGATGTGAGCCAAACAAACATTGAGTCGATCGACTACCATGGCCACAAATTACCTGCCGTCTACCACCCAGATTAGCCCGATCCCGCCAACTTCCAGATCGAAAGGGTTCGTTCGCTTCCGGGAGTGGAGGTGAAATCTGTAGGGCGGGCCATTCCTGGTTCCGCAAAGCAGAAGGTGGCAAATTCCTTTCTCCACTCGAAGATTCCGAGTTGAATTTGGCCATTCGTGGGACCTTGGCTATGGAGGTAGTCGACTTCCATTGGGGAAGAAAGTGGGTTAATTCGAGTAACCGCTTGGAGCCAAATTTGGCCACCAAAAGTAACTGTTGTCTCAGGTCCGGTCATCTCCCTTAATCCAACATCAATGAACTGCTTGGGCAGTACCATCCCGTTTCTTGTGATGGACTGGGGCTTCCATCGACCCTGTAACTTTTCGAGTTCGGGTGTCATCTCGCCAAATCCTTCCAAAGATGTTTCCGGAGCATCCATCGGCCGCTCGGCGGCTGATGGCGCAGGTTCTGCTTCAAATCCTCCGCGCCTCAAAGTCTCTAGCGCAGTGCCACTTCCTGGAGTAGTAAGAAATTCATTTGGACGAGGAATTCCTGTAAAGCCCAGGCAAATTTTAAGCTCTCTTCCATCAAATTCGAAAATTCCAAACGATGAATTTCCAGCTTCTGGTCCTTCAGTAAAGTGAATATCAATCGTATGAGGCAACACTTGAACGTCAATGTGACAGGTACCCAAGTAGTTCGCCTCTGGCGAGTTCATCCGAAATGCATTGCCATCAATAGTAAGGCTTGAGTTCCGAAAAAGACCCTCTGGAAGATCAGAACCATTGACTTGTAAAGACGTGAATTTCCAAGTGCCTTCAAGGTTGCGAAGGGCCTCGACGAACTTGACAAGCCTTGGCCAACTGGCGTAGCCATGCTGCCGGGCGATAATAGATTGAGCATCAGCCAAGTTCAGTTTGGACTGGCCCGCTTCATCAAGGCTCATCCCGGCATAGGCGGGTAAAAAATCGACTGAAGCCTGGATCGCCCAGGTTTCTTCCTGGCGGAATGCAGCCAGCAAGTCTTTGGCTTGCTCTCGTAAATGCTCCAGGTTTGGGCGGGTTGGTAATAGATCAGACATAAATCCTCCATGCATGGCCCGGGATCCGCAGTCGGGCAGCACAAAGGTTTGTGATGGGTTTCAGTATGGATATGGTGGGTTAAACCCTTCCCGCGGATCCGGTGGCATCCAAAAAGCCAACGCAATTATACGTCGAACCTGGAAAATCCCGAGTTATGATTTTGTTTTGTTTCCAACCCGTGTCTCCGACTCTTGTTCGAGACGATGGATCTCGTCCTCAAGTTGCTTTCTTAGCAACTCCAATTCGGCTTCTGTGGAGTTTGCTGGAACATAAATGGGGTCGCCAAAAATCATCGTGCATCGAGCAAAGAAGCACGGAACGTTATATCGATCCCACGATTTCGCCACGAGCTTTGGTCGAGAAGCAATTCCAACGGGAATAAGCCCGGCACCACTCTTTTGGGCCATCAACATCACTCCTCCTTGGACGACACCGCTCGGGCCACGCGGGCCGTCAGGAGTCATTGCCATCGTTCCGCCGTCCCTCAAAACGCGGATGGCTTCGACGGCTGCGCGAACCCCGCCACGTCCTGTACTGCCCCGGATCACTCGGTATCCCAACTTAGAAAAGATTCGATTTTGAATTTCACCGTCATTGGAATGACTGATAATGACCCACCAAGACCTTCCCCTAAAATAGTCCGCAAAGGTAAAGGAACGACCATGCCACCCACAAAAGATGAGTTTCTTCTCATCCGCGGGGTAGTTGATGAGTTCGAATCGCAAAGTCGCGCACACTGCTCGAACGATACGAAAGAGAAGGTTGCTCAGAACATATGGACGCATCAACTGCCACTTGTTTTTTATATGAGCCAACCGCGTTTCCTTGCTAAGTCTACTGCAGGGTGAAGGGGATAAGAATCAGCGAGCTCGTGAAGGAGCAGTTGCGCATGATCATCCTGATCGCCTAATTCTAGTCCGGCAAGAGCCAAGAGTGCATCTGGCCTTTGCGGATCATTATTGTGTCCTTCGACGACACTTTTCAACAGCGCCTTTTCGATTGCCGGCGCCGTGGCGTGGCATCGATCTGCGTACTGAAGCCGCTTTAGAGTGGACAAACTGGTCGCACGCCCGATTTTGCACAATCTTCGTAACACTTCTATCTGTTCCGGTTCAATTCCAAGTTCAAGAATCTTCAAAAGGGTAGCCGATTCTGGTCCCATTTCGCCTAGGTCATGCTGGGCATTAGCAAGATCCCACAACGCCTTGACATCGTGTGGATGAGCATCAAGGTGGCGTTTTGCCGCAAATTCGGCAGCTGCTGGTCCACGGTTGTTCATTTGGTCCAGTAGTTCGTGACGCATCTTAACTTGCTGTAAGTCTGGCGCTCTGAAAACAAGGCTCAACAGCGCGCCTGTCACAAACCCTCCAATGTGCGCCCAAAAAGCCGTTCCGCCAGAATCTCCGATTTTTATGTAAGCGCCCATCAATTGCAGACAAAGCCAAACTGCAGTCACCCAGGCGACCGAAATACTAATACGCGGTGCCAAAGGAACTCGCAGGCTTGTATAGCGGACGCTGTAATAGGCTGCGCAACTTGCGATGCAACCGCTCGCCCCAATGAGGGGAGCAGGGTCTATGGCATGTCGGGTAACCATAAAATGGACCGCGATTCCGCACAACCCGCCTACCATGTAAACGACAATGAATCGCACTGATCCGGTAGCGAGTTCGACTGCCGCACCAACTGCTGCCAGGAAGACCATGTTGCCAAGCAAATGGAGTACATTGGCGTGCAGAAATAAACTGGTAAACGCTCCGACAAGGCTAGGATAGTTCGGCCGGAAACCAAGCTGCAGGGCCAAGTCTGGATTCAACAACAGGCTAAACGCCGCGAGTATATTCGCGGCGATAAGAAGAAGCGTAACCAGAGGCAGGCGACTGCGCACGCTCAAGCGTCTTGGAGCATTTCCTCCGTAATATCAACGTTTACGTAAGTCTCTTGTACATCGTCCAGGTCATCAAGCGTTTCCAGCAGGTTCAGTAGCTTGTTCGTCTCATCCGCTGACAATTCGGTCTTGTTCGTTGGGATATAAGTGAGGCCAACCTCATTCGCCTTGATGCCTGCCGCTTCTAGAGCGCCATTCACTTTGTGAAGTTCCTCCATTGCCGTATAGATTGTAAAACCTTCGTCTTCCGATACGACATCTTCTGCGCCAGCTTCAAGGGCCATCATCGTGAATTCGTCTTCGTCTAGACTTCCACGATCGACAGTGATTTGTCCCAAGTACTTGAACTGCCACGATACTGAGCCATTTTCAGCCAGGCTTCCGCCGTTTTTGCTGAAGGCATGCCTTACTTCAGCAACCGTCCGATTGCGATTCTCCGAGTAACACTCAAGGATAATTGCCGACCCACCAGGGCCATAGCCTTCATATACGATTTCCTCGTAGTCGGCACCCTCTATTTCGCCTGTGCCGCGTGCGATTGAGCGTTTGATGTTTTCGGCCGGCACAGAATTCTCCCGTGCCTTTTCAACCGCAACTCGCAAACGTGGGTTCATTGAAATGTCCCCTCCGCCCATCTTTGCTGCCACGATAATCTCGCGACTAAGCTTGGTAAAAACCTTGCCGCGAACGGCATCCTGCTTTCCTTTTCGGATGCGGATATTCTTCCATTTGGAATGACCTGCCATGGTTACGCTATTGTGGCATGGCGGCGGTCATTTCAGGTTGAACTACTATAGGCAAGCGACTAGTGATAGATAGAAGCCAGCCAATCCCTAGCCACATTCATTTCGCTTCGACCCAGTCGATGGTCCAACTCGTTCCAAACGAACTCGGTTTTGGCCCCATAGGACAGGAACAGAGAAGCCAAGTGGTCAGCGGTCTCAAGCGGAACGAGCGGGTCGTATTTGCCCTCGGATATAAAGACATGTTTGCCTGTCAGATCAGGGGGAGTAGAAGGTATGAAGGGAAGGGTGCCCCGGAAAAGAATCGCTCCAAAGAGGATATCGGGATGAAGGAACATTACGCTCGAAGCGATATTCGCTCCATTTGAATATCCGACCGCAAAGATCTGATTTTTGTCCAGTTGATAGTGATCGCATGCGACAGAAATGAACTCTGCCAGTTCAGCCGAGCGAAAATGTAGGTCTTCTAAGTCGAAGACACCCTCCTCAAATCTCCGAAAAAATCGCGGTGCACCGTTCTCCAAAACTTTGCCTCGAACGGACAAGATTGCCGCCTCGGGATCTATGACTTCCGCAATGGGAAGCAAACTGTTTTCGTCGCCACCAGTTCCGTGCAGCACGAGTAGAACCCTTTTTGAGCCATTTTTGGCAGTTCGAAACTGATGGTGGAAGCTCAACTTTTCTATCAAAATTCTGATCCTGGAAGTTCTAGAGGGGGAAGAGCTTTCTCGATCTGCCCTCGAAAGGGTTCAAACTGAGACGGCAGCTTAAGCGAACTACCTAGTCGCACAAGGTCTTCATCAAGAGTAAACCCGGGCGGATCAGTAGCAATCTCGAACAGAATTCCTCCGGGTTCTCGGAAGTAAATCGACTTGAAGTAGTCTCGGTTCATAACTGCACTGACATGCAGTCCATTCTTGACTAACTCCAGGCGATGCTCCTTCTGCGCGCCATCATCCTGTACTCTAAATGCGATGTGATGCACGCTTCCGTGCCCTTGCCTTCCATCTGGCGCTTCAGGGTCAATGAGAACTTCTAGGGCCTTACCTGGTCCGCCTTCGTCAATTTCAAATCGAAAGACATGGCCATTTTCCGAGACCTGCTTGAACCCGAGTGTTTTTTCTAAAACTTCCTTAGTTGGGCCTAACCGGCGTTGGGTCAATACGATTGACTCCATTCCTCCAATGGCCTTATCCTCAGGAACTGGCGACCTGGACCATGGAACCATTGATTTGAATTCCCGAGTTGCGACGAGATCAAATTGCAAACCATCTGGAGCACGAAAGCCAATAAAGTCTTTCCCTTGGTCGGCATAAGGCCTGTCAAAGTCGATTTCATACCTTCGGAATCGGTCCACCCAATATTGAGTCGATCCGAAAGGTATCGCCAGACGTGTAACTGTGGCTTGTCCAGCACCTGACCTTCCAGGATGACCATCTGGATAGGGAAAGAAAGTCAAAATGGTTCCGGGTGAGCCACTGCCATCACCGTAGTAGATATGGTATGCGCCTGGGTCGTCAAAATTTACGGTGAGCTTTACGAGTCTTAATCCAAGAATTCCCGCATAGAAATCGAGGTTCTCTTGCGCGGGTCCGCTGATCGCGGTCATATGGTGTATTCCCAGAACGTCTCGCATGAATCTGATCAATATGCAACATAAAATACGATTCAGAGGTCTCCAGAATCGCCATCAATCAAATGTGTCATCGGGATTTACGGAACATTAGCGAGCCAACATGATTGACCAAAGATTTGAGGATGCGCGAAATCTCATTTTGCAGCATGGCTGGAATAGCACATGCTATCAACTTTTGAATCCTGGCATTGAGCTTTGGTTCTGCTCGGAAAAGCCCGCTGTCGTTGGTTACGTCTTACGTAAAGGTGTCCGAGTAGTTGCCGGAGCGCCTGTTTGTGCCGAAGAAGACCTATCCCAAGTTGTTTCTCTGTGGGAGGCAGACGCATTGAGGCACGGACATCGTGTCTGCTATTTTGGCGCGGAAGGGAGATTGCGAGAGTGCCTGCGAGATCGCCCTGGTTATTCAACAGTAAGTATGGGAGCTCAACCCATATGGAACCCGCAAAATTGGGAAAGCAAATTTTCTAATGATCGATCCCTACGAGCCCAGAGAAATAGGGCGATGAACAAGGGATTGGTCGCGAGCGAATGGTTGCCGAATGTCGCTTCAAATCACCCAAAGTTGCGAACTTGCCTTGTTGAATGGTTGCAAACGCGTGGACTCCCCCCCATGCACTTCCTTGTCGAGCCAGAAACCCTTGGCTTCCTAGAAGGCAGAAGGATCTTTGTCGCTGAATTCAAGGGGAAGGTTGCGGGTTTTCTTGTTCTATCGCCCGTACCAGAAAGAAAAGGATGGCTTACCGAGCAGTTTCCAAGAGGAAGCAACGCACCAAATGGCACAGTTGAAGTCCTCATGGATCTCGCGATGGAAGCTGTCGCAAAGGACAATTCAGAGTATGCAACTATGGGAATTGTTCCCTTATCCCTCCACGGATTGCCTCCAACGGTATCGAATCCGCCATGGTTGAAAGTATTGATGTCTTGGGTTCGAGCGCATGGTCGCCGTTTCTATAACTTCGATGGTTTGGACTGCTTCAAGTCAAAATTCCATCCTGACATGTGGGAGCCCATTTTCGTTATCTCAAAGGAACGGCGTTTTTCCTTACGATCCCTTGCTGCAATTGCCGCCGCGTTTAGTGATCGATCACCAACTTCAGCAATTCTGAGGGGCCTCGGGAAGGCATTTGGGCAGGAGTGTATTTGGCTGTTGGAAAAGACCACGAAATCAGCATCTCATGAGAAGCAAGCTCAGCAGAAAGTAAAATAAGGTGTGCCATTCCGAATTACCAAAATCTGCTGCCTAATCCTCCTCTCCGTACTTACGGTTTGCGCCTTTGGGCAGGGGTTTCAACAAGCAACCGGTGTGGTCCCGCCAAATGTAAATCTGAAGGATGTCAGCATCATCCAGCGATTGGGGAGCCAAGTGCCGCTCAACGTTCCGTTCCGAGACCAGGAAGGGAGCACAGTTACATTCGGAACAATGCTCCACGGCAAGCCCGCGATCGTTCTGGCGATCTTCTATCAGTGTGCGGGTGTCTGCAGTGTCGAAACCGAGAACTTAGTTATTGCTCTGGAAAAGATGACGGACCTAAAGGTCGGGAAAGACTTTGACGTGGTGCTCTTGGGAATCCATCCCAAGGAAACCGTCGACATGGCCCAGACCAAGCTAAAGGAAACTCTAGCGAGTTCGCCTAATTTCAAAGGAACCAGTTCAGGCTGGCATATGCTTACTGGAACACTTCCGAACATCCGGTCTGTCACCAGTTCGCTTGGTTTCTTCTACACATACGATGAGTCAACCGACATCATCAATCACCCGGCAGGCCTGATGTTTCTTACGTCGTCCGGTGTGGTTTCAAGTTATATTCTCGGCGCGAACTTTACAGTAGAGGGCATTCGAAAGGACCTTGGCATTGCAAAGCGAAACCAAATCGGAATTAAGTCGCCGGACATTTTCTTCGGCTGCATTCATATTGATCCACTGACGGGTAGGCGTAGCATTGTCATCGAGAATGTCCTGCGTGTTGCAGGCGTACTAACGATCGCGGCCGTTGGTCTGACGTTGCTTACATTAACAGGCAAAACAAAGTGGAGCAAACGAAACCAGGATCTGCTAGAAGAAGACCCTGACGAAGTTTGAACCCGCGAAGGCCGCTCCCTAAATTGGACTCATGTTATTCCAGTCCAATCCGATCTTGGCATCAACCTCTATCGGAACGGTCAATGGAAGCGCTCGCTCCATGTCTGAGCGAATGGTCTCAATGATGCTCTCTTCGCCTTCCTTAACTTCGAATACGAGTTCGTCGTGAACATTAAGTAGCATTCGAGTTTGGGTGCCACGCACGTGCTTATCGACGTGGATCATCGCTAGCTTCAGCATATCTGCGGCGGTACCTTGAATAGGAGCGTTCATTGCTTGGCGCTCGGCATACTTCCGCTCCATCACCTTTGGGGCATGAATATCTGGGAAGTAGCGCCTTCGACCATAAAGAGTCGTCGTGAATCCCTTGCTCTTAGCTTCAGCAACAATACTTTTTGTAAAGTCGAGGACTGTGGGGAATCGTTCGTTATAGGTGCGGATCAACTCCTTCGCTTCAGAAATGCTGAAACCGCCTCCAAGTTGCTGGGCAAGACCAAACTCGCTTACGCCGTAGAGCACGGCATAGTTCAGCATCTTGGCAAGACGCCTTTGCTCTTTACTTGCCGGATTTTCTCCAAGGCCAAACATCTGTTGTGCCGTCACCGTGTGAACATCGACTCGACGATTAAATGCATCGACGAGAGCGGGTTCTCCGCAAAGGTGAGCCAATACACGAAGTTCGATCTGGGAGTAATCCAGAGAAGCTAGGCGGTAGCCGTCCGAAGCAATAAAGGCATTACGAATGCTGCGCCCGAGTTCCGTTCGGACCGGGATATTTTGGAGATTTGGGTCGTTGGACGACAGTCGACCCGTTGCCGCGACTGCTTGATTGTAGGTCGTGTGTATTCGACCGTCGGCTTGGATGAGCTTCTCTAGGGAATCAGCATAGGTGGATTTGAGTTTCGTAAGTTCTCGCCAGTTCAAGACTTCTTGGGCGATTTCGTGTTCAGGAGAAATCTGGCTTAGGACTTCTACGCCCGTTGCATAGCCTGTCTTTGTCTTTTGGGCACCTGGAATTCCCAGCTTTTCGAATAGGATTTCGCCCAGTTGTTTGGGTGATCCAATCGTGAATTTCTGGCCAGCTAACTCAAAGATACGAGCAGAGGTGTGCTCAATGGTCACTTCGAGTGACTTGCTGAATTCGCGTAGTTGGGTTCGATCAGTCCGAACACCCGTATTTTCCATTTCAGAAAGGATAGGAACCAAGGGAAGCTCAAGCCCTTGAAGAACATTTGTTTGGGATTCTTTTTCTAGCCTGTCCTTCAAGGATTGACCAAGGTAAAAAAGCGCCGCTGACATTTCTGGACTTGTAGTGGGTGGTGCAATGTCTAGGTAGCCTTGGACCAAATCTCTTAAGGCGTAGGCCGACCGTTCGGACCTCAGCACATAGCCTGCAAGCAAAGTGTCAAATCCGGGCTGATCGATTCTGGTCCCCATACGCCGATAGAGCGGCTTGGCATCGTGCAGAATGGCCATTTCCGGCGACAATGCCAGCAATTGGAGTGCGCACTGTTCAGGAACCTCGCAAACTTCGGAGCCATGCGCAACATGAGCTGTTCGAGTGGAATCCTCAAAGAGATCTGTCCTAACCGCAGGAGCCTGGAAAAAAATTGAAAAAGGCTTGCCGTCTACAAATTGGACGAGCCCTTCAAACGTTTCTTCCTTAGTGATCGAGATCTCCAGATGTTCTGCCTCGACTTCAACAAGTGGATCTTCGGTGGACGACTCTGCTGCACCTTCAAGGTACTGTCCCAAGACGATTGGCGCACGTCTTGCGTGGGATCGGAATTCGAAGCTCTCCATCATGGCGATTGCCGCGTCCATCTCACTCTGGGTCAGAACAAACGGCTGAAAGTCATAAGTCAAGGGAACGTCTCTTACGATCGTGGCGAGGTGCTTGCAGAGCACCATCAGATCCTTATTTCCGTCAATTTTCTTTTTGTACTTGGCGTCGAGTTCCTCGTACCTTTCGAGGAGGTTCTCAATTGACCCAAATTTCTGGATGATCTCCGTCGCACCCTTGTCGCCAATTCCAGGTACTCCCGGAATATTGTCGCTGGTGTCGCCTTTGAGTGCTTTGAAGTCAGGAATATAAAGGGGTCCAAAGCCGTAACGCTCTAGAACTTCAGCGGGCCCGTAAGTGACCGTGTCGGTGACTCCCGTCTTCATGGTGAGTACGGAAACACAGTCATCCACAAGTTGAAGGGCATCCAAGTCGCCTGTGACGATTGTTGTGTCGTATCCATTTTCCTCTGCCTTTTTGCTGATTGTTCCAACGACATCGTCAGCTTCAAATCCAGTGACTTCAACACACGGAATCCCAAGGGCACTAATCATTTGGCGTGCGGCTTTGAGTTGCACTCGGAGTTCGTCTTGAGTTTCTTTACGCGTTCCCTTATAGGCGTCGTACTGAGCGTGCCTGAAAGTCTTCCCCGGCGCGTCCAACGCAACGACAACGGCATTGGGTCGAACCTTTTCAAGCAGAGTGAACAGCATTGAAGTGAACCCAAAGAGCGCATTGGTGGGGCGACCGTCCGCCGTGCTCATATACCGAGTTGCGAAAAATGCTCGGTAGAGAAGCGAATATCCATCAATGACCACCAGCCGCCTATTTCCCATGGACGTTACGTTACCCTCACTGAGTATCTACTTCGGGAACGAATTCTCGGATGTCATTTTTGGCTCTGCTTGAGTCCAGGGTGAGGGTTCAAACTTCAGGAACAGGCGAGAGCCTGCGTCTCGATCCTTCCGGTTTGTTGAATGGACTCTATGGTTCTGTGTCTGAGTTGGGCTGAAGATTTACAAGTACCAATTCTTGCGAACACCAAACTTTGCGTAAAAAATATGCGTCTCTAAAGGTAGATATTAAGATTTAACGCATTCTTAACATGATTTACAACCCTCATTTTCTGTGGACAGCGAGCAAATTGGCAATGGGCTTTGGAGTGGTCAGTTTGTTCTATTTGCAGCCATTCCGACCCGTTTGTATCCAGGGTAGATCCATGGAACCTACATATGCAGGCAAGTCAATGGTTCTGTCTGCTCCGGTTGAGCCAAGTCAATTGCACCGGGGAGATGTGATCGTCATTCGTATGCATGATGGTCCAATTATTAAGAGAATCGCGCTTATGTCTGGAGATAAGTTCACCCAAGTTCGATCTGGACCCAACTGGTTTGATCTGATTGACGTGAAACCAAAGCGTTTCCCAACATACACACGCAACGTATATCGGCAGGTGACTATTCCTCCTGGGCAAATTTATGTTCTGGGTGACAACGCAGAAGTTTCGTTCGATTCGCGTGATTTTGGCTGTATTCCAATTTCCAGTGTCGAAAGCAAGCTTGTTGATCAAAGGCCCTATACACGTCCGGTAGATGTTCTCTAGGACTGCAATGGGCCATTCCACTAGGTTTCGTCCAAAGAGGCGTTCCAAAATTTCTCGGAAAGTGGTAAAATCTGCTTGTCGGCAGAACCTTTAGTGCCGATCTCGAAATGCAATTTTGAGGGAGTGGCTCTGTTATCGATATGGTCTATCGCCCACTTCGTTACGAACAAATGATGCGGGCCGCTGAGGCCTATGATGTTAGGGCGCGGCGCATGTTCGGTGGCATGGGCGTCTACACTGGCGAAAAAATGTTTGCCTTTCTTGTAGGCGAAGACATCGGACTTAAATTGTGTCCTGAAGATCTTGAAGTTGCAATGCAGTTGCCCGGTGCTGGTCCAATGCGACCCGACAAAGACTCAGAACCTATGCGCGAATATGTTCGCATGCCAAAAGATGTTTTGGACAACTTGGAGTCTTTCTTGTATTGGGTCGAGAAAAGCGCTGGATATGCGCGTCGCAGACTCTCCAACACTGCATAAGAACCAATTCGGTTGCTTTTGCGTCTGGCGATAAAAGATGTATGGAACTCATCGAAATCGCATTTCCAAATCCGCAGTAGTTTGGTCAGTAGTTGGGGTCACCGTCATCATTTTGGGTTTCACATGGTCAAAGACCATGTTTGGACAAGCTCCGTCAGAGTTAAAGAAAGAACTCGATAGCGCTACCAGAGATGGCATGCCTATTGAGCCGGCAGACCTAAGAAACCGAACCGCTGTTCCCGTGACCCAAAATGCGGGACCGAAGCTTACGGAAGCCTTCGACCTCATGAAAGGTTGGCAAGCATCGAAGGAAGGCAAGTCCTTCTCAAAAGATGCCAAAGTGATCTCGCTTTACACTCCACTCAAAAATGGAGAACTCGATCGACTGCGACCAGCCGTTGCAAGCGCCCACAAAGTATTGGCGACGATCGAAGATGCGGTCAAGTACCCATTAGTGGATTTCAAACGTCAATGGGAGTTGGGACCGGGTTTAATGTTGCCTGAATATGCTTATAGCAGGTCCGCTTGTTCCCTGTTGATCGCAAGATCTAGAATTTTTTTGGCAGATGGGAACATCAAGGATGCACTAGCTTCACTTGACACGGCCTCTAAATTGGCAAACCTGATAGGCAAAGAACCGGTGACGATTGCCGCTTTGGTCAAGGTTTCGATTCAGAGCATGGTCTTACGTGAGGTTGGCGATTTCGTTCGAACGCACTCAAAGGATCTCGGAAGTTTGGAGGTTTGTCGCAAAGTTGTTCTTGATCTTGGGGCCGTGCCTAGTGTTCGAGATGCCATAGGTGCCGAGTTAATGTCGGGCAGAATCGCGGTCAAAATGCTGGGTCGCCGTGACGGAGAGAAAATTTTCGGCGAAGGACAAAACAAGGTCTTGTTTGCAGCGAGGTTTGGACCAGCCAGATCCTTATTTGAACTTCGCTTTGTACAAATCATGCACAGATTGTTCATGGACTTAGGAAAGAAGCCAGGCTCGTTCATTGAGATGCATAGGGCATTCCAAAGAGTCGATCAGAAGCTCAGTGGTCAAACAGACTGGACGTATGGACTTGCGGAGTTGATGTCACCATCCTTTTCTGGCGTATCCGTTTCGATGGGCGAATCTGAGGCAAGGAAGAATCTTTTGCTTACTGCGATTGACCTCTTTGAATCGCACGCTAGTAGTGGAGTGTTTCCTAGTCTAGGTACAGGAGTGCCATTTTACAAATCTTATCAAATGGATCCTTTTACGGAGAAGCCTTTGACTTATAAACCTCTCCCCGGCGGATTCTTGCTTTACAGCTATGGGCCTGATGGTAAAGATGATAACGGCAAGCGAAAGGCGAAGGAAAAAGTCGTTCAGGATTACGACTTGGTTTTTCGATTCCCACCTGAACCGTTTGAGCAATCCAAGAAATTCGTTCAGTGACTTTCGCTCGGTGCCAATATTGCTTTGAATTCTGGCTGCGAAAGAACTTGAGCTATATCCGTACTAGTTGCGGTTGCTACTGGTTTCCGATCAATGAAAAGGATATAGGTGGGCGTTTGCTTTACGCCATAACTTTCACCCAGCAGAATCTGCCTCTGAAGTTCTGAATCTGCTTTTTTAGCATCAATCGAATCTTTGCTGGGCATTGCAGCATAAAGCGAATCGAGATCTTCCTTCGTAGGCTTCTCGTTGGATTCGTAAACTTTGCTAACGAATATCCAAAAGTCTTTGTTATTGAGCTTTTGGCTCATCAAAGCGGCCGGGCGCGAGAGCTCGTGGCCAGCCTCTTTAGAAAGTGGGAAGTGATTGAATACGATCGATACCTTATCGAGGAACCTCTCGTGAAATCGCAAGATTCTCGCATGCATATCTCGGCAGGCGGGACACAGGAGATCGCCGAACTCTGCGATAACAATGCGTGTTTTCGGATCACCGAGAATGTGGCCCGACATGCAAATCTTCTCAAGATTGACATTGTCTAACTGTGCGATAACGCTGACTTGCTGAAATGCCGGAGGGCTATGGGGAAGCCCGAAGTAGATAGAGCTTATGGCTAAAAGAGGCACCACTGCATAAGCTGCCGCACTTGACATCTGAGACTCTGCATAACGAACTTTGCAGGTAGCTAGAAGCGCATAGGTCACGGTTAGGGACGTCAGCATGGCCAACGAAGCAAGGCACCAGGCACACGTGGCGTGAATACTTGTGATCGAATGATAGGTGAGCCATATGCTTACCATCATTCCAAGAGCAGAAAGGACCAGTCCAATCGAGTTCAAGTTTTGGAATCGATTGGATAGTCCTACCCGTTTCTCGTTCCAGATCTTTAGCGCAGTAATGGTCGCAATGAGCAGGTAAAGGCCGAAGCCGAAGACAGATATGGGAACACCAAGAACGGACGAACTTGCGTCCTGAGCTACCTTTTCACATCCACCGCTTCCACCACAGGGCAAAGGGAACCGAGTAGCGTGAGATAAGGTCAGTGCCGAAGAGATTCCTAGCCCGGCGAAGGCAAAACTTAAAGCAAGTCGGTTTAGGAAATTACCAAGCATGTGTCATCCAATTAACCAATTGGAATGTCCATTTTGAGGGTTCGCTTCACGGTGCCTTGGCTAATAATGACCTGAGTTTGGGTCGCCGAAACCAGTTTGAATCCTTTCCCAAAGGTATCGCCAGCCGAGACCACAAAGTCCTTGCCACCCATACGAATAACCGCCACAGGTCTGCCCCCTATGATTACGCCGGTAAGCTGCATTTCAGCTTCAACATCCTTTTGCACGTCCAGGCCCGATATGGACTCGGGAGTTGTGCCCGAGCCAGAAATCTTTGGGAGTGTTCCTCCCGGAAGCGGGCGCATCGGATCAGGTCCCTTGGAAACTAGGATCTTTGGATCAACAAAATCTGGATCGGATCCTACAACTTGTTCTTGTCCTTTCTCTTGTCTCTGTCGGAAAGGATTACGGGTTTGGGGAGCCTTAGGAGGTTGAATAACGATCTTGTCTGACTTCTTTGGTCCTCCAGCAACTACCGTGGGCCCAGAAGCTGTAGCAACAGGAGTGCCTCCTTCTGTGGAAGAGGGTGCCTGACCGGTTCCGGCTGGTGCCGCAGAACTATTGCCACCAATAGCGACAACTGCTTGTGCGGGTTGAGGAACGTCTCCTCCGCCGAAGGCAGCTTTAACTCGCATGAATACAAGTGCGAAAACGACCACGACCCCTACGATAAGCCCGATTGCCTTTGGACGATCCTCAGGCCGCATCGCCTTCAAGACTAAGATCCCTCCTTGGCTTCCTTAACGATATGTGTTGTGATGCTGACCACGATATCCGTCTTTGTGCGGCTGTAGTTGTGTGTCTTGAAGAGCTGACCGATGAACGGAATCTTTGACAGGTAAGGTACTTCAGAAACCGTCTTGCTCTCCTGATCCTGAATCAGGCCACCTAATACGATCGTTTCACCATCTTTTACTATGACGGTGGTTTCAGCTTCCCTTGATGCAGTTTGAGGAATTCCATTCGCATCAACTGAACTCACGGAGGAAATTACAGGGTTAACATGCAAGGTAATCCTGCCGTCAGGGCCAATCTTTGGACTGACCAACATGATAATCCCAACTGGGAACTCAGCAATGGATTGACTTACAGCACCAAGTCCAGATGCTGCGTTGAGCTGAACGCGCAAAGTGTTGCCAATAAATACAGATCCTTGATCGTTATCCGTAACCTGCAAGCTAGGCTTGGCCAAGATCTTGGCCTTCTGATGGCTGACCATCGCGCTGAGAATGGCTTGGAAGTTCAGCGGAGACATGCTTACTTCACCCCTACCCACTGGTCGAGTAGTAGGGCCCGTTATTGAAGTGTTCCCTGATGCATTATTGCCAAGGGGAGTGCCAATAGGTACGGAGAAGAAGTTGATCGGAGCAAAGGAATAACCGAGGCCAATCTGCTCTGCATCTGTCGGTGTTGTTTCTAGGACGTTAATTTCGATAATGCACTGTTGGGGCCGAACATCTAGTTCAGCTACAAGTCTCTTGGCATTTTCGACATCGCTCTTGCGACCCTTGAGAACGATGGACTTGGAACGGTCTCCAATATGGCTACCTGAAGTTATTGTTGTAGTAATTCCAGCACCGGCACCACTTCCACCAGAAGCTCCACCAGCACCACCGCCACCTCCTCCTCCGGCACTACCACCACCTGAGGATCCACCACCGCTCAAAGTGCTACCCGTCAGGGGGTTAAAAGATGCACGTGCTGGGCTAAGCGCTTCGGGCCCCACGAATACGTCAATCTCCGGAGCGACCTTCTTTAAGAAGGCTTCGACGCTCGGGCCATTTGCGTACTTTAAGTTGTAGACGTCATAAACAACGTTATCTCTCGCGGTCTGTTCGGATGGTGAATCCAACTGCTCAAGCGTTCGCTTAGCTTCTTCAACAATGTCAGCAGGGCCAATGAGGCCGATTGCGCCATGTGGAATGGGAAGCCATCGGTTTGGGGTTGCTCCATTCAATTGAGTTACAGTGGGCCCCGCACTTTTGCTCGACTCAGTGCTTGTAACAGTCAAAGTTGGATAGAAACCTTTGATAAGAGGAACGGCTTCCTCAGCCGGCATCTGGTGCATCATGACGATCTCACGGACGATTTTTGGTGCGTTCGGAGCTCGAATAGAACGAATGATGGACACAGCCTCGAGCACGTCTTCGTTTATGGCGCTGATTGTCACTCGATCGCCGCTTGCTTGTGCGATTACATACGGTAATGCAGTAGTCAAGCGCTGGACGATCATATCTGCCGTACCAGGCTCAACAGCGTACGTAGTCGTGTGCGCGTAGGGCGCAAGAGCGTCTTTCATGCCGGATGAAGCAGCTACGATGAAGACATTTGAGACTCGCCTATAGACAAGTCCTGCGGACGAACTGACGCTTCGGACGGCCTCTTCAGTTGTATTAACCGAAAGTTTTAAAGTGATGGGTGTCTTCGTTTTGTTGGCGTAAATGATGTTTGCGCCAGTTCTCATGCTAATTGCCATGAGTGCAAGCGACGCATCAGTGTCTGTAAACACCATGGATATATGGTGTTGGACTGGCTGCTGCGCGAGCGCTGCACTGGTCAGAGCAATGAACGCGAGGAGTGAAGTTTTTTTCATGACCGTGCGATGTTCTTTGTAGCCTGCAGCGGGACTTCACGTTGCTTAGGTACGAAAAAGCACCCAGAATGGCGTGAAACCGTCATGGTAAAGACGATTTGAAGCTAAGAACGATTCTTTTTAAGCGTAATAGCTTCACATAAAGGTGAAGTTTCTAGCACCTTATGGTGTTGGAGGGGGCTTTGGAGCTGCCGGAGCAACATACCTACCCACGATCATGCTTAAGCGATTGCCATTTTCAGTTCTATTCCAGCTGAGATTACTGAGAGTGAAAAGCCTATCTGAGGCTTCGAGTTCTCCCATAAGTTGCCTCAAGCCAGCATAGGGGCCAGAAAGAGTTATGTTGCAACTAATCTTTCGAATGCCTTTGAGCAGCTCCGCGATTTTGGGATCCAGTATCGCCGTGCTTCGATCTTTACCGTATTCAGTCGTTGCACTCGTTTCGCTGACCAGTTGGACCTTATAAAGGGCAGCATGCTGCCGAAGATAGTTTAGAAATTTGGCTTCTTCGTCGGGAGTGTCAGGGGCCGCCGCGAACCGCCTACGCTTGGGTGCGTCGTCCGCATTCTTCTTGTCTTTTGCGGCATTTTCAACATCGCGATTAGCTTGGTCACGTGCTGCACTTGCGGCCTGAAAGGCTGAATTTTGGGAGAAGATGATATAGCAGGCCACCGCCATACACAGGATCGGACTTCCCCAACCCAATAAGCGCATACCGTCGGTTTTCAATTCTCCAGGTCTCCCTGTAATGCGATTCGGTCCATGGAAACTATCTTGCCTCTAAACTCAAAAGCCACTCCGAAACCCGATTCTTGGGGCAACTGCTTGAACGATACCATCCCAAGTTCAGGGAGCACAGGGCATTGCTGAAGCGTGCCTAGGAGTTTGATCATGGTGGCCTGGTTAGACGACTCGCCGTCAAATGTAATAGACAGGTCGGGCAATACGGTGACTTGTGAGAGGCCGGTACCTTGATCGATTACTGAGGCTGTGTAATCCATCAGTGCCGAGAGCGGTATGCCTTCATGCCTGAGAGCCTTGAATTGCTCGTCCTGCCGGTGCCTTTCTGCAAGCTTAGAGTCCGTCTTCGACTTAAGATCCTGAGCAACTGCACGCTTTTCTTTCGTGTATTGGTCAAGTTGCGTGATTTGACGCCCATAAACGCTGAAACCAACTGCACCTAAAAGGATCGCAATAATCGAAGTGATAATGGAACCTCTAAAATTCCTCTTCGTCTCTGCTTTCTTAACGAGAGTCCGCTCTTTTGTGAAAAGGTCCAGGCGAGAAACTTTCGCCATCACGGCGCCCTGCACGGCCAAACCATAGGCGGCGGCATAGATTGCTCCATTCCCTGCCGCTAACTCAATCGCCACATCTGGATGGTCGCCTGTATTCAAAGGCGGTTGAACGATGTCAATGGTTACGCCCAGCCTTTGGCTAAGCTCTTCTGCAAGAGGCTGTAGCCTGATATCGTCAATCGTCAAGAAGAGTCGATCACCGATCCCAATATCCGGAAATTCCCTCTGGTAATAATCTAGGGTTCTCTGAACTTCAACCGAAAGACTTTCGACTGCCGGATTATTAAGTTCAAATTCTTCGTCTTCGTACTCGCCGAACTCATCAACAAATGGCTCAAGGCTCGGGTCGGCATAGCCAACGTCCGGCCGGCTGGAAGCATTAAGGAGCAGGATACGAGACCCGACGTCGATGCGCCGGTAGGCGACGAGATTTCCCTTATACGCAATTGCGATATCTGTGCTTGACGGATTGATCATCAATCCAAAGGCACTCGACGTTATGCCAGATAGCACCATCATCGAACGATACATGCCGTACTGAGTTGGCTCAAGGGCATCGATGATCAGGTTAGCTTCGTGCGCTGCCTCACGCACTGTAGCGATAACATCCTCTTCAAGAGCAACAATCGTTACGTTAACGGGCCTTGGTTCCGTAGTCTCAGAGACCTGAGTCTTAATTTCATCGGGGTCTGTTCGCCTTGGGGCAGGGAAGAGGCTTAGATAAGCATGTGTTCCACCCTCCGTCTGAACGATCCCATAGTGCTCTACTTCACCAGCCACGATCATGGGCAGGTCTGATGCCGGTACAGGTGGAACTGGCAAGGTTCTTAACGAGGTGGTGTCACCCAGGATGCCGATCACTGCTCGACTGGCTGACCCAATCTCCATTGAGTTGAGAAGAAGCCTAAGAGCTATGGCTACTGACCCCGGCTGCATGACTTTGCCGCGGACAATCGCACCCGGTGGCATTAACGCCCTACCGATTCTAGCAATTGAACTCTTGTTGGCGCGCGTTCGGACTTGAACTACACGTATCTCGCTCTCGTGTAAGTCAATTCCCAAGAGAGATGCGTCTTTGCGAGCCATTATATGTAAACGAGTTTCCCTATTAAATTGATTCTACGGATGATTGCGTATTCTTACAATCGTTTCATAGCTCGCAGCTTGTCCATTCATTGTGACTGTTACGTCAATTTTGACAGCAACGAGATCCTGATCTGTTGATGACGTTGGAGTATAGGCTGTTAGCGCATTGCTGTAGTAAGTGGTCGAACTATAGTAGGTTAGGGCGAAAGTTGAGACATTTGAATAGACGGTTACAGGCGTGCCTGTTCCTATCTGATTCTGAAAATTAGCGCCGCTTAGGGAGTACGTCGTCTCGACAAGCGTATTGCTGGAATTCCTTGAATAGACCGTGCAACTGGACGCAGTGGGTGCTTCGATGGTTGAATTTACAATGCATCCTGTATCGGTAGAGGTGCATTGAACTGCACTTCGGAAAGCATTAGATACTGTCGTGACAATTTGTTGGGCGCGCTGTTGGGTAGATGACATGCCTACAGCTGCATTTTGGGACTTCCAAAGACTAATGAAGGCCTGGAGAAGCATCGACATCACAAGGCCAATAACGATCAAAGTTACGAGAACCTCCACCAAGGAGGCACCTCGCCTTTTCACGCCCCACCCACGATGATATTTGTCGCCATAGCAAGGACGACTGAACTATCCCTAACCCGAGAAGTGGTAACGACGATCGAGCGTAATGTTGAGTTCTCAATCGAATAAGTGGTACCCGTTCCGACCTGAACCCCTGCGTCGGTTATGATCACGGTTGCCTTGAAGTAAACGCCTGTGCTGTTGCTTGCTGCCAGCTGAGTACCTGTAAAGTCATAGTATGCAGTGGCGCTAGCCGTCCATCCGGTGGCAGGAATGTAGGCACCAGTCCACGTTCCGAGTTGAGTTGAGGAGCTATAAGTTCCCGTTGGAAGGTTCATCGGGCCAAAGACTTTGGCTATCTCTAGGACGGACTTGTCAATTTCTTCGGCCTGGGTAAATTCTATGAGCTTCTTGTTCTGCGCGAAACAGGTTGACCAAGATTGAAACATGGCGACGATCGCGACGGTTAGAATCAAGCTGGCAATAATTGCCTCGACCAGAGTAAAACCGCGTTTTGATCGTCGCCTAGTTTTCATGTTTACTTTCGGCACCAGCCGGTGATTTGTGCACCGCAGCTTGGGTCCTTATCGCAGTATGCAGAAGCTTGGAAGTTCAAAGTGCAACCGCCGTCAAAAATCATCTTGTCCGAGAGGCAAGATCCCGTGATTTTGGCGCAGCCCTTAGATCGAGTTGAACATCCGTACAAGTGAATCTTACAACCATGCTTTGTTGAATCGTCGGCTTGTTGTTGGCAGGCTCCGCTTGAGTTCACGACAGTGTTTGGCTGCTTTGTGCACGCATAGACCCCGCACTTGAACTCAAAGTCACCTGAGATGGTGTTTCCTTGCCAGTCTTTACAGGAGTTTGGTCGAGTAAATCGGCATTCTTTATTGTCCTTTCCGCAGTAGATGCGGAACATACCTGGATCAACTGCTTGTCCATTGGCGCAAGTATTTGAAATAGGTAGTGCGATTGAGTCGTCAGTGGGATGGTTGGCCGCAAGGTCGTGGACCCAGAATCGAACTTGCCCTGGAGTACCGCCGCTTGCAAATGCTTGCGGATCAACTACCATTTCACAGCTGGCGTCGTAAGCGAGCTGTACGCTCGAAAAGTAATAGTCACCTGGTTCAAAAATAAGAGTTTGAACTGAGACTGTAGGGTTCCACCACCACCACCAATTTGAATCGTAAGTGCCAGGACGAGTTTTCGCATTATTCCAGCACGAATTGTTTAAGGTGTTACCCGAAAAGGTGGCTCGTTGACAGTTACTGGACTTGATCGTGTCGTCATTAGCATCAGATCTATAGGTATAGACTCCGGTTGAGTTGTTGCAGCTTGATTTGCATCGAGCCCAGGCGTGATCATCGTCTTCTTCCGGGTGACCACACGATTGCTTATAGACGTTTGCGCATGTTGGGTAAACGTAAGGGGTCTTTTTTGTGACGAGTTTCCCACCGGAAGCCACGTTAGTGTTGGTGTACTGCCCACTGGAGTAAGTGCAAGTATTGGCGTTGATGACCTGAGGCGACGTGACCGTAGCCCCGGTGCCCGTTGTGACCTGACCATTGATCGTCGTTGGCCCATTAATGACAACTCCTGCGCCAGGATTTGCAACCACACCAACGGTATCTCCGCTGTAAGAGCCTTGCGATCCGGAAGCAAAGAGATTGAAAAGCGAAGACGACTTGCAAGTTACTTGAATTCTTGACCAAGTCTTATTTACATAGCCGCTTGACGTGATGTAGTAAGGGGTTGAAACGCCATCCCAGGCGACTGTCCCTGCTGCGTCGTTGCTTGAGTAAACCCAGAAAACTCCTCCGTCAAAGCCAGGAACAGTTCCTTGTCGCCCTTTGACTGCATAGTTCTCGCCTGGGTACTTTAATGTCACGCCGACAGCCGCGACAGGTTGTGACGACTTCAAGGTGATGTTAACTTGTGCAACATTTTGGGATAGGTATTGCAGTTCAGAGTTGACGCCAGCATCTGCGAGTTGAAGCGCTGTCTCGGATCGAACTTGGGACCAACCGAGGCTGTTCGACGTCAAGACGACGGCTAAGCTCGCTCCCAAAACCATCGCGGTAGCCAGCGAAATCATAAGCGCAGTTACGAGCGCGATTCCTCCTTCGCGGCGTCGATTAATCTTAGGTCGTAATTGTTTCATTATTTGCCTTATTGTACCTTTTTAGGTTCAAAACGGTTCCAGGGCGTTGGAGAAGCACCCGCTTCAACAACACCCTACAGAACTCAATTTGAGTGGATTGTGATTCTTACAGGGTGAGAGAATACGTTGCAGGAGTCCAAGTTCCGCAGTTCGTTCCCACACTAGCCACTACCGTAGCGGTAGTCGAAGTGGCTGTGATCGTATAGCCAGTGGACGTTCCTGTACAGGGGTTGGTTGGCAGTGTTCCGCCCATATCAACAGCGTAGTTTGCCAAGGTCGTATCGTAGGCGTTTGCTGTAATAGCCTTGGCTTGCACAGCTGATGCCAATGCCCTCGCGTTTGCATTTGCCGAGCCCATTCTAGAAGTCTGAACTGAACTCAAGTATGCAGGCAGCGCGATCGCCGTCAAGATACCCAAAATCAGAACAACCACTAGGAGCTCGATAAGGGTGAAACCTTTCTGGCTGCGTCGCAAACGTGATCCTTTCATGATAGTTCTATTCTCCTTACATACCCTAGTGCTAGCAAGTCGCCACTTCTCGGTCACGCCTTTGCGTGACATTTCTGAGCTTTCAGCCGACTCAAAATTTTGATTTTGATTAGAGTTACTTTTCATGATCGGCCCTTTGTATCGACAACTTGCTAGTTGAATCCCCGCGAACTTAGATTTTGTTGTTGATGCGTTCAACGATTGACCGTAAATGATGTGGGTGTCCAATTGCCGCCATTTCTTTCGGGTCCACACTTTGTGGCTCCATAGCTATGTTATGGGCGTAACCTTCAGATTCATTAGGTCCTAGGCAATATCTGGGGCTAAGATCCTGGGACTAGTCCAAGGTCCTGTTAGCCAAAAATCCGGCCCGATGAATGGCACGTGTGGCCGGATTTGAACCGGAAAGGCAGGTGTAACACTCAGAGACGACGACAGCCAGCTATCGTAGACCTGGCACAGCTACAAGGTGAGCGAATAGGTCAAAGGAGTCCACGTACCGCAATTTGTTCCTGCAGAGGCAGCAACTGTGGCAGTCGTAGCAGTTGCATTGATCACATAGCCAGTTGTCGTGCCCGTGCATGGGTTAAGCGGTACGGCTCCACCCATATCCACGTTATATGCGGTGAGGGTGGTGTTATATGCGTTTAGTCCGATGGCGCGAGACTGAACGGCAGTTGCAAGTTCGCGAGCATTAGAGTTTGCAGCACCTTGGCGAGCGGTAATAACCGAAGTGATATAAGCAGGGAGTGCAAAGAGTGAGATGATCCCCAGAATCAGAACTACAACGAGGACTTCGATGAGGGTAAATGCTCTAATTCTCAATTTTGGTTCTCGAATTCCCATTACGTTCTCGTTTATTATATCTAAGTGAATTGTGCCTCACGGAACAACATTCACGGTCGAAAGACTTTGACCCAAGACTAGCCTTACGGTTTAGACGTGTAAACGAGTAAGTTTGTTTGCCCGTTAAAGGTCAACCTTTCTAAGTCGACGAGCTGTGCAAAAAAACGTGCGATGCACGGAAGGATATTCCCCCCAATGCATCGCATGATCAAAGTCTGGTTTCTCTGAACCGTTAACTTATAACGTGAGAGAGAATGTCGTTGGGGTCCACGTTCCGCAGTTGGTGCCAGCAGTTGCGACTACAGTTGCAGTCGTTGCCGTAGCCGTAATCGTGTAGCCAGTTGTTGTACCTGTGCAAGGATTAGATGGGATCGTACCACCCATGTCCGTCGCATAGTTAGCAAGCGTTGTATCGTAGGCATTGGCGCCGATAGCCTTCGATTGGACTGCTGTGGCAAGGGCTCGAGCATTGGTGTTAGCTGCACCTTGTCGTGATGTCTGAACCGAGCTTAGGTAAGAGGGCAGAGCAATCGCAGTCAGAATTCCAAGAATCAGAACGACAACGAGAAGCTCAATGAGTGTAAAGCCCTTTCGGGTTCGGCTATGCGAGTTTTGTTTCATCACGCAATCATAGTACGGCACCAAATAATCTAGATCAAGTCCCCGATTAGCGGGACATGAAAAGTGCGACAAGATTGACTGCAAGAACCACCATGAAACCGAATCAGCTAAATAAATGAAAATAGGGGTGCTACATGCATGGGCAACACCCCTATTCAACCATAAGCGATCTAGAGCGTTAACGAGAACGTGGTTGGCGTCCAAGTTCCGCAATTTGTACCAGCAGTTGCAACGACTGTTGCGGTTGTTGCTGTAGCCGTAATCGTGTAGCCAGTCGTCGTACCTGTACATGGATTCGATGGAATGGTGCCACCCATGTCTGTAGCATAGTTTGCTAGTGTTGTGTCGTATGCGTTAGCACCAATTGCTTTCGATTGAACGGCCGTTGCCAGAGCACGGGCATTGGTATTTGCTGCACCTTGTCGAGAAGTTTGGACCGAACTCAGGTAAGAGGGCAGCGCAATTGCAGTTAGAATTCCTAGAATTAGGACGACAACGAGAAGCTCAATGAGCGTAAAGCCCTTTCGGGTATGGGTAATTCGAGTTGTTTGCATTTTAATGGACCGTTCACTCTTAGCGTGAATCAACAACATGGACGATTTCACCATGGGCAAAGTGTCCCAACAAAGTTAAACTCAATAGTTACTGTATGGAAAATCAGACAGAGTGCAGCACTTGAGGCTAAATCCGACGCCGATTTCCCCATTAATCGACCTAATCAACAGGTTCATTTGTTGGGAACTCCCACGATATGAGATATGAAAACTAATGGTTGAGAGCTTTACCTAGATTGAATACGGGCATATACAGGGCTAGAAGGATGACCAATACGATCCCGCCAACTAGCATTGTCATCATTGGCTCAATCATCCTTGTTAGTTTGTCGACGCTATATTCGACGTCGCGATCATAGAATCGATTGACTTCATCCAGCATCGTATCCAAGCTTCCGCTGGACTCTCCAGCGGATAGCATTCGTGTAACCATCATAGGAAACTCGCCAGTTTTTTCCAATTCGCCGGCAATTGGAGAGCCTTCTCTGATCTTTACAGTGGCTTCTACAACGGCGTCTTGAATGACTGTATTGCCAGCCATATTTCCTGAGATGTATAGGGCTTGCAACACAGGAACTCCACTTCTTAGCGCACCAGCTAAGGTTTGGACAAACCTAGCGATGGCGATTTTGCGGAAAACAACTCCGAGAACGGGAATCTTGAGGGCCAAAATATCAAGCTTTCTACGCCCATTCTCCGTTTCGCTGAACCTCTTGAAGAAATAGGATCCAGCACCACCCAAGATCAGAATGAGCCAACCCCAATGGATGGTGAAGTCACTGACCGTGATTAGCAATTGGGTGGGGCCAGGTAGCCCCGAGCCTAACTGTCGATAAACCTGCGAGAAAACAGGCACGACAACTACGATCATAACTGCTATGGTTCCAACACAAGCGGCAACGACTATTTTCGGATAGGTTGTGGCAGCCTTTACCTTTCGCTTAAGGTTGTCTTCCCGATCAAGTTGAATCGCGGCAGCTTCAAGAGTTTCAGCCAAATTACCTGTCGCCTCACCCGACTCAACGAAAGCAATAATTAGTTTGCTGAATACTTTGGGATACCGAGTCATAGCAACGGACAGTGATTCGCCACTCGAAACGGATAATTCAAGGTCTCGGAAAGCGTTCTTTAACACTGGCTTGGTCATCTGCGAGCCGACAAGATTTAGCGTCTCCATCATCGGCATTCCCGCATGCATCATCGTCGCAAGCTGACGCGTTGCAATAACGAGATCCTGGAGGGAAGGCTTCTTCGCAAACAGGTCCTGTGACCCTGCCCCAGTTCCGTCCTCGTGACCCGTGGAACCCTTTATTTGAGTTAGAAATAGACCATTGGCGCGCAGTACATTGCGGAGATCCGCTTCATCCTGTGCTTGTAGCTGTCCGGTCGAGGACTTCCCCGCCCTATCTCTGGCAACGTATCTAAACTTTGGCATTGGCTTATTCTTCTTGAGCGAAAACTCGCATGATCTCTTCTAGCGAGATTTGGTGATCGAGCGCCTTCAAAATCGCACAATCTTTCATTGTCTTCATACCTTCGCTGACTGCCTGATGGGTGATTTCGGGACTAGAGCACCCTCTAAGCACCATGTCTCTTATCTTATCCGTAATAGCCAAGATTTCAAGAACTGCGCTACGACCCTTCATGCCTCTCCCCCCGCACCTTTTGCAGCCTACGGGGCGAGAAACCTTGGGGGTGATGCCATCGATGACTTTCAAACCTGCAGCAAGCGCAACGTCTACCGAAGGGTAATACTCTTCTCTACAGAATGGGCAAAGGTTGCGCATCAACCGTTGTCCAACTACTCCGACAATCGCTGAACTGATCAAAAAGGGTTCAACGCCCATATTCTGAAGTCGCACGACGGCTCCTGGCGCGTCATTGGTATGGAGAGTGCTCAGTACCAAGTGGCCTGTTAACGCAGCCTGAATGGCAGTTTCTGCAGTGTCGCGGTCTCGGATTTCGCCCACGAGAATAACATCCGGGTCCTGGCGAACTAGCGTACGGAGTCCAGCGGTGAAAGACACGCCAATCTTGGCATTGACTTGCATCTGGTTGATCCCTGCTAAGCGATATTCCACCGGATCTTCAATGGTATTGATGTTTTTGGTGGAATCATTGATCGCTTGAAGACCCGCATATAAGGTCGTCGACTTACCTGATCCTGTTGGTCCTGTTACCAAAATCAGGCCGTGTGGACGTTTGATAAACCGCTCAAACATGCTCCTTTGCTCAGGAAAGAAACCGAGCTTATCGATTTGAGCCAACGAGTTGGCCTTTTCGAGCAATCGCATACAAGCCTTTTCGCCATAAACTGTTGGCATCAAGCTCATTCGGATGTCGTATTCACGCCCACCGTCATCTCGAGTACTAAAACGGCCATCTTGCGGTCGACGCCGTTCGGCAATATCGAGCCCGCTCATAATCTTGAGGCGGGAAATGCAAGCCGCAAGGTGGTTGTTGGGCAAAGTCATCTGCTCATACATCACACCGTCAATTCGGTACCGAACACGTATTCCAGCTTCTTGGGGCTCTAAATGAATGTCGCTGGCGCCTGACGCAATCGCTCCACTTACGAGGCCGTTCACGAGTTTGACGATGGGTGCTTCGTTACCTTGATCGATTAGGTCGTCAATAGGTTCGTCTAAATCCGTGTTGACGCCGATCTCGTGGATTAGGTTTCTAACCTTCTCGCTTGCATCGTAGGAGCGCCGGATGGCTTCACTGAGGTCCGCACCAAGTGCCAGGCAGGGCTCGATCGGCTTATTAAACGTCGCCCTATATTCGTCAATGGTCCCGATATCCAAAGGGTCGGCCATGGCCACCAGGATTCGACCGCTCACCTCTCTATATGGCAAAGCCATTCGGGCAACAACAGTATCTTTAGGAACCATTGAAACCAGGCTTCTATCAATCTCTTCTTCAGCAATGTCGATGAATGGGAAACCGGTGCCCTGTTCTAAGTAGGGCTTAATGTCCTTTGATGAGACAAACCCCATGGACACAAGGATGTCGCCGAGTGACCCGCCAAATTGTTTCTGGCGGTCTAGAGATTGTCGGAGCTGCTCTTCAGTTAGGAACCCATCCCGAACAAGTCTTTCGCCCAAACGGCCTAGGGACAGCCGTTGCTCTTTCTTTGTCATCATCGCGCTAACTCGCTGCAGCGGAAAAGGGTATTAATGAGAGTCATCTGCTGATTACTGTCCAATCTTTATCACGGATTAATGGGGCGATACTCTAGTTATTGGGTTGATAACCTTAAGCTTAACGGTACCCCTTAAACATAATCGAATTTAGGCCCACGATCCTTGTTTCATCCTAACACTCAGCGGCCCCACTTTGTAACGACAGAAGCGCATATCCGCAACGATGTCCGTTAGAAGACTCGAAGTTTGCTGCGCTTTGCGGATACGACTTCAGTATTCATACCGGCGAAGTGAAGGGCACCACCAAATCGTCCATGCTCCATCTTAATGCACTTGTCTACGACGACATCCAAACCTGCATCTATGGCTCGGTCCGCTGACTTTAGGTCAATAATCTTAAGTTGGAGCCACACAGCTTTTGCACCGATACTGATCGCGTCGTCCACGATTCCAGCCACCTCGGAAGATGGACGAAAAACTTGGACTATATCGATGGGCTCAGGAATGCTTTTTAGGTCCGGATAGGCAGTTTGCCCCAGGATCTCTTTCGCCCGAGGGTTGACGGGGAAGATTCGATAGCCCTCGTCCATAAGATAAGAAGCGACCATATTGCTAGCCTTAGTGCTCTCAGTGGAAAGCCCCACGATCGCAATCGTACGTGCGTTTCCAAGTAGGTCCTTGATGATCTGCGAGTTTTGATACCTATCGCGCTGTGTGGCAGAAAGTTTCGTGTTTAGTCTTATATCGCAGACAGCGCTTGGTCCAAGTCCCATAGTAGATCCTCCAACGTTTCCAAACCAACTGACAATCGAATTGTTCCTGCCGTAATACCACCTGCAATAAGCTCGTCATCCGAGAGTTGCTGGTGGGTCGTTGACCCAGGATGAATCACCAAGCTCTTCGCATCTCCAATGTTTGCCAGGTGAGAAAAGAGCTGAAGGGATTCGATAAAGGTCTTTCCAGCCTCACGAACATTGCCTGAGGTTGGCTTAACTTCAAAGGCCATAACTGCACCGGGACCCTTGGGAAGGTATTTCTTAGCCAAATCGTGACTAGGGTGGCTTGGAAGGCCGGCATAGTGAACCTTTCCAACTTTCGGATGGTCCTCTAGGAACTTTGAAACCGCAAGTGCGTTCTGGACATGCCGGTCCATTCTGAGTGAGAGAGTCTCAAGACCCTGAATCAAAAGGAACGAATTCATGGGCGAGATGCATGCACCAGTGTCGCGCAGAGTTTCTGATCTCAGTTTGACCAGAAATCCGTAATGGCCAAAAGTATCGTAAAAGCGCAACCCATGGTACGAGGGTGAAGGGTCAGCAATCGTTGGGTAGTTCGAAAAGTCAAACTCACCAGAATCGACAACTACACCGCCAATGCTCGAACCATGCCCGCCGATAAATTTGGTCGCCGAATGAACCACAATCGTCGCTCCCCAATCAATTGGACGGCAGAGATAGGGTGTCGCAAAAGTGCTGTCGACAATCAACGGAATGGAGTGGCTTTTTGCCATTGCAGCTAGTAATTCTAAGTCGGCGATGGCTCCGCTTGGGTTTCCAATGGTTTCTACAAAGAGTGCTCGAGTCTTTGGAGTAATGGCGGCTTCCCATAACGACATGTCTGAGGGATCTACAAATGTAACTTTGATAGATAGTTTTTTGAGGGTATGCGTTAGCTGGGTCATGCTTCCGCCATAGAGCTGAGACGATGCCACCATGTGATCGCCAGGTCCCATCAAAGTCATGATGGTCGTGAACTGTGCCGCCATTCCACTGGCAACAGCGACGGCTCCGGTACCGTTTTCCAAGGAGGCGATGCGCTCCTCAAATACTGAACTCGTGGGATTACTGATTCGGGAGTAGATATTGCCGTACTGCTTCAGCTCAAAAAGGTGTGCTGCCTCAGCCGTGTCGCTAAAAACATACGAGGTTGTTTGGTAGATCGGAACTGCACGAGCTCCAACATACGGATCAGGTATCTGTCCTGCATGAAGCATGCGTGTTTCAAATCCGAAGTTTCTTGAATGGTGCACGGTTGTTTGGTGTTTCCTTGGTTACAGAAGAAATCTCTAAAGTCGAATAAACGCTGCCACGACTTCGTCCCGATTGAGAAGCTCCAAGTCGTCTGTAGTCGGTCGTTGCGGGCGGTCTCGTTGGGGGTTTACGATACAGAGAAATCCCAACTCTTCACCTCTCGTGGCACGAAACTGATGCCAAGTAAACGGTGGGATTCGCACAATGTCGTGGGTGCCAATCGAAGTAACTTGGTCACCTACCAGCACTTCACCACACCCTCGAATAATGGTTACTAGGTGGGAATGCTGGTGCCGCTCCAAGGTGGTGTGACCTTCCTTTCCAACCTCAAAATATCGCAACTCTACGTTGATGTCATCGCCGCCAGGAAAGAGTGTCTGACGAGTTACGCTCTTGAAAATCGTTCCGTCCTCTTTGTAAGGATGGACATCGATCCCTTGCCAGCGATATTCCCCCTCTTGGTGTCGAATCATCTAATTAATTCCAAATTTCGTTACGAAACTCAATGCGGAGTCCTCAGCAGCCACTTTTTGAAATATCGCGGCTTATCAGAATTATACTTTTTGGAGGAGCATCACTTTCCGAGAAGGATGTAGAGAAGGGAAGCCAATACAAAAATCAGAATCCAAGCAACTGGATTTTGAAGCCATTGCCACAAGACCGTAATCCACTTAACGTGCAATGCTTCAATGGAATCCACACTAAATGGGTCCTTTTCAATTAGCCGTCCCAGGTTGGTTTCCGATGGGTTCAATAATTTAACTGATTCGGCGACTTTGGATCGGATTGCAGACTGACTTTCAGGGAAGGAAAGAGTTCTGAAGTGCAAAACAAGCCAGGGGAGAGGTTTCTTTACGCCGAGTGTGCCCACTTTTCTTAAACAGTTGATTGCGTCCTGTCGATTACCCAAAGCGAGGTGGCATCGAGCCAATCCCATCCAGATGTCTTCGTCTCGATCCTCAAAAACGCTTCCATTTTCGAAGCTGAGTTTGGCTTGGTCGTATTGCTTGAGGCGGAGATTCGCAACGCCAATTCCACACCAGGCATTTGCACTCGTTGAATCGAATTCGATGGCAGCATTGAAGTCATTCATCGCTTGCAAATACGCCTTGCACTGGATCTGATTCCACCCGTGATTGCACCATGCCTCAACCCAGCGTGGCTCAATTTCAATGGCCCGCTCACAGCATTCCAAAGCATCGAGGTGTCGCTTGAGATTGCCATACGCAAAACCGAGTTTGTGCCACGCATCCGCATGCTCTGGATTACGTCTTGTTACGCGCCTAAGTAGTGAAACGGCAAGGTGGTAGTTCCCTTGTTCAATACAACTACAACCCCGCTCATAGAGCCTGACCCACTCCAGAGTCTGGATCGATTCGCTTGAGCCAACCGGTGAAGGATCGCCTTCGTCACCGGCTTGAACAGGGGAAGGGATCTCACTCGTTCCTCTGATCCAAACTGCGCGTAACCACTTTTTCGAGCCCGCGCGTTCAAGTCCAACTCCGAGCGCTTCTCCCTCGGTATTCACTTGATGTCCTCTGCTGGCCATCGCACTTGACAGACTTGGCATCGGGTTCTGATTTGCATGACTCGCTTGGGTTTGTTGAGTGCCGGGTTGGAAACAGATTCAGACGTTTGCTTTTGAGGCTGGAGGAAAGATTCAACCAATGCTCTAGCTTTTTTGTCCGACAGTAATCCCTTTATGTTTCCGTAGTTGCGAGGGTAGTAATAGTTCCAGACAAATCGGACAACTCGCTCATCACCGTTGTGGTCCAAAACATGGTTAGCAATCTCTGCAGGAGTCATTCGATTGAACTGGATAGGAAGCAATCCTTGGTTGTCGAGCAATCCCAGCAATTGGGCCCAAAGGGAAGTTACTGCACTCATTTCCTCTTCCTAAACGTCTTTTGGACCCAAGGCAGGAGAAGAATAATGAAGCTGCCAGCAATAATGGCTATTGCGCAATCGATCATTTCTGGTGATACAAGTAGTTTCCAGAGAGATTGATTTTTCTTGATCGTGCCACCGAGCAGTACTCGGGCAGGTCTCGTTTGTTCCTGAACCATAAGTGGCTTAGGGATGGGTTTGCTACTTGTTCGCTGATGCTGTGAAGCGAAGGGTTTATGCAACGAATCGACACGAATTTCGAAAAGCGATACTAACCCAAAGGCCATTAGAATGGCGCCGGCAAGTGACGCGAAATACCATCGTAGCGGGAGGCTAACGCTTCTAGAATGCATCGATTTTCACCGAGTGCTCCCAGATATGGTCTTGACAAGGAACAACACACTGAGGTGTCGCACGGTATGTTGAAATAGGAAATCGAGCTAACGAAGCTGCAGCGAAGCGGTGGCCAGCCATAGCCAAAAGTCCAAACTCCAGAAACACCAAAGTGATCTGAATGGGAATCGGTTCGAGTTGAATGGGATGAGTTAATAACGACGTGGAGAGGTGAACGGCAATGACTGCAATGACAATTGGCGCAAAAGTCAAGCGGTTGGACATAAGGCGTTCGAGAACAATTGCAATCGTTAGTGCAACGATTGTCACGAACGAAGCAGAAATTCCAACTAACGAGTCTCTTGTCAAAAAGAAGATCCATCCTCCAACCCCGATCGTCGAAAGGAAAAGCGCAGCCTGACTCTCGGTTTTTCCAAACCAATTGGACGCGAATGCGATAACGATAACTATCAGCGCGACAATAATTGCGCTCACCGCTTCCGAATTTCCATTTGTTGAAACGGGAAGTACCGCAAACCAGGCTACAAACAAAATCGTTGAGAGAGTCATCGAAGCGACCTTAAAAGCGTGACTTACAGACGACATGTAAAGTAGGCCTGAAACCACACTTGCCAACCCGATCATTAGCAAGCCTTGGATGCCGCTCGATACTGAGCCAAGCACTGCGAAAGTCAGCAGCATAAATATTGGAACTGGAAGGTTTGTCACCCGTTGAAAACGAAATTCGATTGTTCTGACTGTCCAACCCGTGCCGGCCAAGCACAGCATTATTCCAGCTATAGGGCCAACCGAGGATGCAAGTCGGCCAAAGCCGCTTGCAGCAAAAAATGCGGCCACAAATGCTCCAATAACCATCTGCTGATACTTCCGGTCCTGATCAAGCGCTTCTTGACATCGTCTTTCACCCTTATGCTCAGGTAGCGGTGCCTTAGGCTGCCGTGCCATGGCAACTTCTTTCTCCTCTCGGTCTAGCACTATCAATTGGCCAGCACCTCGGACACCAATGCGTTTTGCCAGCTTGGAGTGACGATAATAACTGCACCTTGCCTGCCTTGAGGTGCAGATGAAGTTTCATGCAGAGTGATCCTCAGAACAGTTGCGCCAGTTGAACGAAGGCTTCGATCTACAGGTTGATCCTTTGATTCTCCTGTGATCATCGGCTGTATCCTGGCAAGTTGTCTTTCAAGTTGAGGTAGGTCTTTTGAAGGATGTTTGATCAGGATATCGATACCAGAAGTATTGGTTTGCGCGGCAATAAAACGCACCACCCTCTTCTGCTCGCAAAGTTGGCGACACAGCGCCGCAGAAAAAGAAATGGCTCTCTCGAACCGGTAGAGCATCAACACATGGTCCGTGCTATCCGGTGGGGGAACGAGGGTATCAACAATCATGCATATTTCGTCGTCCGACGGATCCTCGAATTCTCGCACGACCAATTGCCAGGGATAATCTGGCATTCGAACGGAATGGGAAAGGCTCACATTTCGAGGATTATCGCCCGGGCGATATTCTCGCACCCCGATGAACTCCTCCATTGCTGCTGGATTGGACGGTTTGTGACCGGAAGCGTGTTGCTGGCCCTTAAACAACTGAGCGGCTTTTGGAGACAATCGAAAGCGGCTGGGCAAAGCGAGAAGTGCAACGTCAAGGGCAAAGAAATACTTGCGCACGAGCATGCTTCCGGGAAACGAACACTGAGTTTCGACACCATGTAAATGCGATTCTCCTCTCTTTCGGATGGTTATATGCCAGCGGAATTCACCTGCGCTCCTTGGTGGAAGCGTGCCAATAAAGGAGGGGGGAGATTGAAGTGGCTCGGTTCCGCACGAGATAATGAGCTTGGAAGTTAAAAAGAGGAGCGGCCATCTCCGACTGGGATTTTCGATCCTAATCGTAATAGGGAAGCGAGTCTGTGCATCAAATTCCGTCCTGAGCAACGGACTTTCGCACTTCATGCCTGTATCGAATGTCATATGCCCCAATAGGGTTGCTACAAAGATCCATCCCAACAAAAGGCTTGCCATGCACATGACAATCACACTGGAAGGCGACTTTGATGCCACCGTCATGCAGACCAACACGCAGAAAAATGCTGCTAGAAAGGCTGCCGCATTTCCCTTAGCAATTGTCGTTGTTGTCCGCGTAGGTGAAATTAAAGCCATAGATCCTAGCGGGAAGGCGTCGGTGTCTCGTCAATGATCCGACGAATGATTTCCTGTTTCCATTCCGTTGAGTTCATGGTTTCGCTTGACGAACTATTGGGTAGGACGCGATGAGGAAGGGCATGTAGTGCCAGGCCCTTTACATCATCGGGTACGACAAAGGATCGACCTTCGATCAGAGCAAAAGCCTTGCTCAGTTGCATCAACTGCAGGGCACACCTGGGACTAGCTCCGACATACAAAAGTGGAGATATGCGCGTATTGCGAACAAGTGCAATAACGTAGTCCACAAGAGATTCACTGATCGTGACTTGGTTCGCCTCAATCATCAGTTGCTTGAGGGTCGCAACATCAATTACGGGTGAGAGATTCTCCAGCGGGTCTTGGATTTGCCGATCAAGGAGGATCTTTTTCTCTTCGATTTCGCTGGGATATCCAGGGGTCAAAAGGATCTGAAATCGATCAAGTTGAGCTTCAGGTAGGTCGTTTACTCCACGATGTTCAACCGGATTCTGGGTAGCAATAACCATAAATGGGAATGGCAAGGCATAGGTTTCTCCCTCGATGCTCACTTGGCTTTCACCCATAGCTTCAAGCAAGGCACTTTGTGTCCTCGGCGTGGCTCGGTTTAGCTCGTCAGCCAAGAGAATATTGGTAAAAACCGGTCCCTTTCTGAATTCACGAGATCTCGGGTCGTAGTAGCCCGTTAAATCAACAGGCAACAGATCTGGCGTACATTGGACTCTTTTGAACTCACAGTCAACCGATTTTGACAGCGCACGTGCGAGCATTGTCTTACCAACTCCTGGTTTGTCTTCAAGGAGCACATGCCCACGAGACAAGAGGGCGGATACGACCAGGCGGACGGTTTCATTTTTGCCGATGACGACCTTTCCGATATTTGCTACCAACAGGTTTAAAGAATTCGAAGATTCACTCATCACGCCATTCTCCTTTTGCCAAGGTGCAGGGGAGCGTTCGATTTTAGAAAGGCGATAGGACGGCTACGCATAAGAAAGGGAAGGAACCAGCGAATCAATAGGGAAGTAAGTGAGGACAGAAAGCAGACTAATAGCGCATTGCTAATTGGGGTGACTCCGATCGCGGCTACTAGCTTCTCACCCAGATAAGCACCGGTGAAATTTTGGAATTGACCCACGATGCTCTCCGTCGAAAAGCCACCTAAGGTGGCATAAATACCAACGATCGCCGACAAAATCCGAACTCCTACGAGATAGTTTGAAATGGATTTGCGAAATTCAAACCTTCGAACGGTCACGAGATTGACCAAGAGGCTAGAAATTGTACCGACAAGCAAGGGAAGCAGAACCATCGCAAAAAGAATCGGAGCAATCTGGAGGAGCTTGTCGAACTGGAAATACTCGAATTTTGCCGCAGCAAAAAATGGAAGTAACCCCACAAAGAAGAGCGAACTTAAGCTCGACGTATCACAAATTAGACCGAGTGACCCCAGGGTCTTATGGACCGCGATACAGTGCGCGCAAGAAACGGTAGGCGATAACGTCTGCCAATCAAGCTGCATGCTAAAGTAGGCGATAGTTGCCATTAAGACGGCTATCGAGCAAACCCAAATGAGGATGGCATTGCGCTCATTATCTGGAATCCCAAACTCGGGATCTTGAGTCAATTCGACAAGAGGAGAATCGCCCGCGCGCAATTCGTCTCCCAACTCACGGCTACTCGTTGAAGCAGACATGTCTCCTGGCAATACTTGCCCCCTTACGGGTAAATGAGAGCCCAGCAGAATGATTATTGCTAAGGCGATGGTCCACAGAAGGCGCACATCGAGAGATTACACCCGAAGCAGAATTTGTTCTGTCACATTTCTTTGGGACATGTCAGTTGATAAGTAACTGGCATCTATGTGTCTTTGATCGCCGAGCGAAGCTCCTGGGGAGTGTTTACACCTTTGACCACTGAAGGTTTGATTCCAAAGAGCAACATGTCTTCCTCTGAAACCGTGATCACGTCAAGAGTTGAAATCCACGACATGATGCGTCTATCTCCTGTTTCGAAAACGAGCTTGGCTTTGCTTATCGACTCCGCAGTGTAAAGCGCGCAAAGGGGCTGCATTCTGCCCCCAAGCTCAGGAATAGCTGCACCATGATCTCCAATTCTTTTTGTGAGCAGTTCGACAATCGTGTAGTCAAAATGAGGGAGGTCGCATGATAGTACGAGAATGTGACTCGAGGATGGCTTGTATAAGGATAGTGCGGACAGAGGCCCGCCAAATTCCTCCTTATCTTGTATGAAACTTACGCCCTCAACTGGGTTGCGCCCAAGAATCGTGGCTTTGATGCTCTTCGACTGGAGGGTATGAATCAGTCGCGAAACGAGAGACTGTCCATCGATCAATATTTGGGACTTATCTTGTCCCATCCTCTGACTCGCTCCGCCTGTCAAAACGACTGCTTCGAGGATCATGAGTTGATGCTACTCGGGTTTGGGTCGTTCACAATAGATATCGTATTAACGAGGCAAAACCATGAGTCAGTTACCCAAACGATTTACTGCTTTCAATCAGAGGTATCCCGAAATTGCAGATGCTTACGGGCAACTTAGCAATGCAGTCTCAACGGCAGGTCCCCTTGACGAAAAAACGTGTGCATTAGTCAAGTTGGGACTCTCGATTGGCGCTGGCCTTGAAGGGGCTACCCATAGCCAAACTAGGAAAGCACTTGATGCAGGCGCAACCGAAGATGAACTCCGTCACGCTGTTCTCCAAGCCACAACCACGTTGGGTTTTTCTACTATGATGAGAGGCCTGTCATGGGTTGAAGACGTTCTCCTAAAACGATCTAAACCGCAGGAATGACAGCTTATTCACCGAATTGTAATCGTGAAACACGCTTGCTGGGTTTGACCGTTCCCATGGCTTTCGCGCCGTGAGCCGTCACGATATCGGTAATTCGGTCGTCAACCGGACCGGTAATTTCTACATCCACGGCCAGAATTGCTCCCATAGAACGTAATTCTGCTGGAGCCTTCGCGATCCATGCGCTGTACTGGTTTATGAGGAGTTCAAGACCAGATACGGCGCCAACGCCGATTGAAACCTCAATGAGTTCTTCTCCAAAACTTCCTTCCCCAAGGACCAAGCCAATGTCTGGCAAGTGAATTTGGGTAAGGATTGGCTCTGCATGCCTTGATTTCCTAGGACTAGGTCGTGTGGTTTCAAAGAAGCCCGAATCTGCGCCCTGTCGAACCTCTTGGGCTTCTTCATCACCAATGGACTTTCCATTGGGAGGATACATAAGATCTTCGGCTTCAGACTCGGATTCATCCATCTCCTCTATCGCAGATACATCGTCATCGGGGGACGAAGTGTCAATACCTCCGCCGACTCTTGACTCCCTGGTAGAATAACCGCTCGCTTGGTCGGGGTTGATCAGCCTTTGGTTGCCAAACGGCTCGATAACGTTCTCAAGGGCGTCAGGCTGGTTACTTTGTCCGTCGATTCCTAGCTTTACAAGCGTAATGTCCTGTTCTGAGATTCCTTCCGCCATGAGTTCAGCCAATGCCAATTCAGCATCGTTTGAATGAGAGAAGAAGGCTATGAATAAGGGTGCTGTACGGGTGCTTGTCTTTTCCGGAACATCGTTCATGCTGGAGTCCTTGCGGCACCCCGGATGAGTTCGGAGCACCCGCTTACTCAATGGACGTGGTCTTTCAAATAAGGTTCCTTTCAACCGAAAGTAGCTGGCCTATTTGCGAATTTGGTCGATTTCCGCCTGCAATCGTTTCGCCTCGAGCTCCTCTAAATCGACTGATTCTTTCTTGAACGCTTGGTCCCGGACATAACCTACATAAGGCAGCCAAGCGTTTGAACGAAGTTCTCGTCGCTTAGCTACGAGTGCGAATAGCGGGTCCTTCAGGATATCCGACTGCTCCATTTCCACTGCCTTCGATCTTTGAGGCATTCCAAGTGAAGTTGCTATCGTTTTTCCCATGATCCAATGTCCTGTTTCATTGATGTGAACACCGTCCCCGCTTACCGTGTAGGTTGGATTCTTGAGTCTTTGCTCACGTACGAAGTTCAGAATGGCAACATGGACATCGATAACTTGAACATCCGGTCCGGACAAGGATTTTTCCCATTCACCATATTGCTTAACCACATCATCGTAATGATCGAATGGGTGGATATAGCTGAAATCTGATGCAGACGCTGGAACGACATTTGGCCCTGCCGCCACGGGGTCAAAAGGAGGAGGCGTGATCAGGATTGTCTTGGTGCCGGCTGCCTTATCGATGGCTAGAAGCTTTAAAATGCCTGCTTTGAAGCTTTTGAATCGACCTTCATCGAACGGATGATAGATGCCATCGTTCATGCCGTAGCACGCCATAACAACCTTAGGCTTGACAACATCCAAAGCTGCCCAAAGGCGGTCGTGTACATTGGGCCGAGGAAATGGATGGATCGACTCGCTTAATCCCGTGACGGTCTCACTGGCTAAGCCGATGCTTATCATGTCGAAGTGTTTTGTCGGATAACTCTTATCCAAGAAATACTGGAGGAAGGAGACATAACCTCCCGCTTGAGTAATGCTGTCCCCCAAGATAAGAATTCGTCCACTATCCAGTTGGACATCACTTTTCGGTGGAGAGGGTAGATGGCCTAGCGCGAACGGAACGAAGGCAAGTGAAATTCCTACAAGTGTGAGCGTCGTCATTGGCATCTCCATCTTAACGATGACTGGTGCTCTAGGCAAGGTGCGGTACGATCCAAGTCACCCTATGGAAATCACGCCTGATCCTCAAACATCTTGCCAACAAGGAATCTTCGAAGGATTAGGTGATGTTGGCAAGGTACTGCACCCCGGGAGCCTGAACTATGATCCATTGGCGGACAGCTATGCCTTAACGGGGAGTGGAGAGAACATGTGGGCAAAGAATGATGAATTCTTCTTTGTATGGAAAAAAGTTTCGGGAGACATCTCCCTTACGGCGGACATCGCATTTGTCGGCGAGGGTGTCCACGCTCATCGCAAGGCTTGCCTGCTCGTTCGCCAATCGCTGGATACTGATTCAGTTTATGCTGATGCGGCCATTCACGGCGATGGATTAGCTGCCCTTCAATTTCGAGACGAGCGGGGTGCTTCGACTCATGACATCCAGTCTCCGATCGTTGCGCCCAAACGTTTGCGAATCGAAAAGGTCGGCAATACAGTCACTCTTTCCGCTTCGCAATCTGACGGGGAGCCTCTATACACCGGAGCCGCCATCAATCTAGAGATTTCCGACCCCTATTACATTGGCATCGGTGTGTGTTCACATGATCGTGAGGTCAAGGAGTCGGCTATCTTCTCGTCCTTAACAATCGAGGAGCCCTCCCGCTCAGACCGGGCAGTTTTACACAGCACACTTGAAATCGTTTCAATCGACTCGACAGATAGAAGGATCGTCAAGATTTTTCCCGAGCATATTGAGGCTCCCAACTGGACTCCCGATGGACAAACCCTAATCTTTAATAGTGGGGGCCGTCTTTATCGAATTCCTTGCAAAGGAGGAGAGGTCGATGCAATCGAAACCGGTTTTGCTACGAGGTGCAACAACGATCATGGAATCTCGCCCGATGGTAGCCAACTGGTCATTAGCGACCAATCTGTTGATCCGCATCAGTCGGTCATCTATGTCCTACCTATAACAGGAGGAGAGCCCAAACGAATAACTGAAAGCTCACCTTCTTACTGGCACGGGTGGTCACCTGATGGCCAAACACTGGTTTTTTGTGGACAAAGAAACGGAAAATTTGGGATATTCACGATTCCTGCATCGGGAGGACTGGAGACGCGGTTGACTCAAACGGATGGGCTGGACGATGGCCCAGACTATTCGCCGGACGGAAAAAAGATCTATTTCAATTCAGATCGCACCGGACAAATGCAGATTTGGCGGATGGAGACGGATGGTTCCGGAATGGAACGAGTGACGTCTGATGGATACAACGACTGGTTTGCGCACGTATCGCCTGACGGATGTTGGATGGTATTCCTCTCTTACGACTCTTCAGTGAAAGGACACCCTCCCGATAAGGATGTTATGCTTCGCCTAATGTCGTTGAAAACGGGCGAAATCTCGGTCTTGGCCAAGCTATATGGCGGACAAGGCACAATTAATGTGCCTTCTTGGTCTCCGGATAGCAGGCGACTGGCTTTTGTAAGTTACCAATATCGGTAGTATGGCAAACCTATTCGGAGAGATGCGGAGATGGAATGCCGCGTATGTAGAGTGAGAATCCGATGCTAGCAATTATCCCATTCCTTGTCCTCCACTACTCCGGATTCGTTCAGGAAGACCCACCCTCTCGGTTACCCATCGATGTTCCCAAAAAGGCATTGGTTGGCTTTGAGGCGGAAGGCACAGGCAGGGAATTTGTGCCGATACTCAAGCGGTTACTGTCGCCAGATCCTCTGGACTTCCGGAATTCACAGCCTTCAAAAATAGAAGTCAAAACACCTTTCGGCTCGATCAACTTGTCGATCGATGACCTTGCTCCCTTACTGGAGGAGGTTCGCTATTTGCACCTGGTGACCTATTCAGGGGGTGCGAAGGAAGATCCGTTCAAGGCTCAAGAAAAGCGACTCGGCGACTTAGGAATGAAACGTGTTGTATTGGCTCCTGGTTCAGACGGTCCGCTAATCATGCGCAAAACTGGACGGTCGGAACAATATGGAATTGTTGCCAAGAACAAGGGAAACATCATCGTCTTGCGCACCGAGGGTGGACCCAATTTGGGTGACTTTGGCCAAGTTGTCTATGAAACACTAGCCAAACTTATTCAGCAGCACCCACCCCGAAAACATTAGGTCGGGCCGGATAGCTATTCCTTCCGGCCCGATAAACTCTGAATCAAAAATCGAACTTATCGATGTTTGACTTGTCGAATGTCACAAGTGGCCCGGCGGCAATAACGTTGAGCTTCTCGTACTTTCTCTTGCCTAGCGTCGGCACATCGATCTCAGCACCCTCGGCAGGCTTAACCTTGCCTGCATGGATTTCCTTGCCAACATAGCTAGCGATGTAACCCATGTCATGGGGACTCCACAGCTGGAACGATGTCACTACACCGCTCTTTACGAAAGACTTGAGTTGATTAGGCGTGCTTAACCCCGTCAGCTGCAGACCTTTTCCGACGGCATGAGGTCCACCCGGATAGACTCCCGCCAATTTGATCGTCTGGGCACTTGCGGCAAGTCCAACACTTGTCGGCGATATGATTCCACGAAGGTCGGGATGTGTTGAAAGAAGTCCTTCACAAACCGTTGTACTCTTCTCAGCCTGGTCGTCTCCATAGACCACGTCGACCAACTTCATTTTGGAATACTTTGGAAGCTTCAAAGTCTCCTTCATTTTTGCAATCCAGACATTCTGGTTTGGGGCGTCGGTCGTAGCACTTAAGATGGCGATGGGGCCCTCGTATCCGATCAACGATCCGAGCAATTCGACTTGGCTCTCACCAATCTTTCCGAAATCGGTTGAGAGGATTGCGGCGTCACGGTGGGTTTCGTTGGCAACTAGGTCAGCATCGACAGTCAAGACGGTGATTCCCTTCGCACGGGCTTCATCAAGGACATTGTTGAGAGCATCTGGACTGTTCGGCGCTATGGCCAAAACGTCGACTCCTCTCTGTATCTGGTCCTTGATAACGGAGATCTGAGAAGTTGCATCAGCGGTTGCTGGTGCATTGGTTGAAAACTCTGCGCCCATGACTTTACAGGCATCTTCAAATCCTTGAATGACGGGTTTGAAGTAGGGATTTCCTGTGTTCTTGGGAATGAATACAACCTTTAAGGCCGCGCCTGACGTTGTAGCGCCAGGGGTGGTACCAGAGACTTCCTTGTTGGCGGGTTCCTCCTTGGTGCATCCGACGACGGCGACTGAGATACTGAGAAGCAGCAACAATGAAAGCTTCGACATAGTTAGCAGAGTCTATACGATTCGACTTCCCGAGTTTCCTTTTAACGCTACAATTACGCATGTCCATCCAAGACCTTAGTGGGCTAATGACCAACATCCAGCGAAATCCCGGCATCCCGCTTGATCTCGATTGGGTCGATTCGATCAGAGTCAATCGAAGCGCAATTGAACGCAGAGCCTCGACCATTCCATCTCGTCGCAGCGTGAAAAAGAATCATCAAGTGGCTTGGCTTCTACGTGCGGTCACTTGCATTGACCTGACGACCTTGGGTGGCGACGATTCAGCGAGTAATGTCCAAAGGCTGTGCGCGAAGGCCCGACAGCCAGTTGAGGTTTCGACCCTTCAAGCACTCGGGGTTTCAGACCTTGAGCTCAAGGTGGGGGCCGTCTGTGTTTATCACGCAATGATTCCATTTGCGTTACGTGCTCTGGAAGGCAGTTCTATTCCTGTTGCGGCTGTTTCTGCAGGCTTCCCCCATGGGTTGAATCCAATACCCCAAAGACTCGATGAGATTCGATCGAGCGTATCAGCCGGTGCAAAAGAGATTGACATCGTGATCACCCGAAACAATGTTCTCAATCAGGAGTGGCGAAAACTGTACGATGAAGTGGCAGCATTCCGCGAGGCTTGCGGAGAGGCACATTTGAAGACGATCCTTGCCACGGGCGAATTAGGCACATTGACCAATGTGGGCAAAGCAAGCGCGGTTGCCATGATGGCAGGCGCCGACTTTATTAAGACCTCTACAGGAAAAGAATCCGTAAATGCGACTCTTCCTTTTGGAATTGTTATGGCTCGACAAATTCGCGAATTTGAGAGTCGAACCGGGTTCAAGGTGGGATTCAAGCCCGCAGGCGGAATAAGAACCGCGAAACAGTCCTTGGATTGGTTTGCGATGATGAAAGAGGAACTTGGAGGCGAGTGGCTTAGGAACGACCTTTTCAGGATCGGCGCCAGTGGTCTTTTATCCGACATTGAAAGGCAATTGAGTCACGCTGCTACAGGACACTACTCAGCTTTGCACCGACATCCGATGCCCTGAACCTTTCGAACATACCATTATGTCCATCCTTGAAATCTTTGAGAAAATGAGCTGGGGAACTGCACCCGAGACTTCAGACCTGGCAATTGAGTGGCTTAACACAAACAAGCGACGCTTTGGCCATTACATTAATGGCGCGTTCGTCGCTTCAGAAAGCACTTGTACGTTTCAGACCATCAACCCTGCAACAATGCAGCCTCTCGCGGAGGTGGCAACTGGATCACAGGATGATGTCGATGTAGCCGTTGGGTCAGCCGAGCGGGCGTTGCCTTTGTGGCAGGCGCTCTCCGGCAATGAACGAGCCCGATTTTTATATGCTATCGCGCGCCAAATCCAGAAGCATTCCCGGCTGCTTTCTGTGGTCGAAAGTCTAGACAATGGGAAACCTATCCGCGAGACAAGGGACATCGATATTCCTTTAGTCGCAAGACATTTCTACTACCACGCAGGATGGGCGGAAATGATGGCCACCGACTTACCTTACAGAGAGCCGATAGGCGTTTGTGGTCAGATCATTCCTTGGAATTTCCCGCTTTTGATGTTGGCTTGGAAAATCGCACCAGCTCTGGCGATGGGGAATACGGTAGTCCTCAAGCCGGCCGAGTTCACTCCCCTGTCTGCTTTGTTGTTTGCCGAAATATGTGAGAGAGTGGGACTTCCCGCTGGTGTCGTTAATATTGTGACGGGAGATGGCGAAACCGGCCGATTCCTGGTTGAGCACCCTAGAGTTTCGAAGATCGCATTTACCGGATCGACGGATGTAGGACGGATCATCCGTAAGGCGACAGCGGGAACCGGGAAGGGGCTTTCGCTAGAACTCGGCGGAAAATCGCCTTTCATCATATTTGAAGATTCTGATATCGACAGTGCAGTTGAGGGGCTTGTTGATGCGATCTGGTTTAACCAGGGACAGGTCTGCTGCGCTGGTTCAAGACTTCTTGTCCAAGAAAGCGTTTCAGAAAAAGTCCTTGAGAAGATCCGTGCTCGAATGGACAAACTGAGGGTGGGTGATCCTCTCGACAAGAGCATCGACATTGGTGCGATCATCGATCCTATCCAACTCAATCGAATCCGCGATTGGGTCAAAAGAGGGGTTGACGAAGGAGCCGACCTTTATCAGCCTTCCTTTGAATGTCCAACTGTCGGATGTTTTTACCCACCCACGTTGCTCTCGAACGTCAGTCCCGCTGCCTCGGTTGCCCAGGAGGAGATTTTTGGTCCCGTACTCGTTGCGATGACCTTTAGGACCCCTAAGGAAGCTGTGGAACTGGCCAATAACACTCCATTTGGACTCGCAGCCAGTGTTTGGACGGAGAACATTAATCTGGCCCATGACGTTGCAGGGAAAGTGAAAGCAGGGACGGTCTGGATCAACTGCACCAACATGTTTGATGCTTCATCAGGCTTTGGCGGCTACCGTGAGAGCGGGTTTGGCCGGGAAGGTGGCAAGGAAGGTCTGCTCAGCTATACCAAAGCCAAGGCTAGTCCAATTGATAATCCAGTTACGCCGTCCTCCAATCTCATCGAGAAGGGTTTGGGACATCTTGATCGAACCCATAAACTCTATGTGGGTGGTAAGCAAGTACGGCCGGATTCTGGTTACACCCTGACGATCGGTAAACAAGAATATGGTCGTGGGAACCGAAAGGACGTTCGAAATGCAGTTGAAGCTGCTCGAACTGCACAGACCTCTTGGGCAAGCATGAGCGCACACGGTCGAGCACAAATTCTTTACTACCTGGCAGAAAATCTCCAAGCTCTTGGAAATGGTGATGCTGTCCACAGAGTGTTCTCGATCGCTGCTCGTTGCGACAAATTCGATGGATCCGTGCACGCTGTACCCCATCGCGCCCTTTGCTACACCCTGAACGAGGCCGTTGGGATCATCGGAATCGTATGTCCAGACGATCGACCTTTGGTGGGATTGTTAGAGCTTGCCTGTGGTGCCATTGCAATGGGTAATACGGTCGTGGTTATCCCTTCGGAATCTGATCCTTCCGGTGCCGTAGAGTTGTATCGGATTCTTGAATCGTCCGATGTTCCGGCGGGTGTTTTCAATATCGTTACAGGCTTACGCAAGGAACTTGTGCCGACTTTAGCCGATCATGAGGATGTGGATGCCATATGGTGCTTCTCGAACGACTACTCATCGGATGTGGAGGCAAGGTCCATTTCAAACCTAAAGCAGACTTGGACTTCGGTCGGGCCCCAAAATGACCTTGCCTTGTTGACCCATGCGACGCAAGTGAAGAATGTCTGGGTCCCATTCGGTGAGTAAGTGGGTTTAGCCCCATAAACCAGTGCCGCTTTATGGGCCGCTACGGAGTGAACCCGTGACATGAGCGCAACTGCTTGGTATAATGCTCTGGAGCGCGGGTGTAGCTTAGTGGTAAAGTTCCAGCCTTCCAAGCTGGCCATGCGGGTTCGATTCCCGCCACCCGCTCCATAGCCTATTGCTAGCGGGTGTGGCCTAATGGTAGGGCAGGACCTTCCCAAGGTCAAGATTGCGAGTTCGAATCTCGTCACCCGCTCCAAGCATAGCGGTCAGTTGCAATGCCTGAAACGAACTTGCTACCCGACGATTTCTTTAGAGAAGTCTTTGTGAATTCGCCGCAGCCCATCTGGATTTACGATCTCGTCGACCTCCGGTTCGTCAGCGTAAACGATGCCGCCTGCAATCGGTATGGCTATACCAGGCAGGAGTTCCTTAGCCTCACGCTTCGTGATATTCGCCCCGAAGAGGATATCGCACCTTTCGACGCTTATGTCAAAAACAAAAAAATGGGCATACCGTGCCCCGAAAGGATATGGCGTCACTGCACAAAAACGGGCGAGATCATTTTCGTTGATGCCGTTACAAATTATATTAAATTCAATGATCGTGAGCTTGTCTCTGTTGTTTTGCACGATGTGACTTCTGAACACATTGTGGCTGCCCAGAGGGATGCGCTCTTAAACCACTTTCAAGACATTATTCTAGCTAGGAGTTTCACCAAAGAACTGCTTTGGGTGAATAGCGCTTTCGAGCGAATTCTTGGGTGGACTTTGGAAGATTTAAGGTCGATTGATCTCCTCACTTTGGTTCACCCGGAGGATCGTCAGATTAGTGTCAATGCGTATGACGAGCTTGGTGGAAAAGGTATTGCTGTAACATGGGAAACTCGATGGTTATGCAAGAGTGGAGAATATGTTTGGTTACACTGGTCAGGGAAGCCGGATCCAACAAGCGAAGTTATCTATTTAGTCGGACAAGAAATTACCAGTTCCAAAGCAGGCCTGAATCGACTTGAACAAAGCGAGCGAAACCTGGCTGATGCGCAGGAATTAGCACATATCGGTAGCTGGTCGTACGAAATTTCAACAGGAAATTTTAGACTATCCGACGAATACTATCGAATTACCGGGCATGAACCGGGCGGCTTTGAGCCTACTTGGGAGAACTGTATTAGATGTGTTCATCCTGAGGATCGAAGCATTGTGGAATCCTCTCGACTCATTGAGTCTCCTCCAACACAGAGCCACGATATTAATGTGAGACTCGTCAGGCCATCGGGTGACATACGATTCGTTCGGAGCCGAACCAGAGCGATCATGGAATCAAATCAGTGCATTCGCTTCGAAGGCACGATACAAGACGTAACGAACGATAAAGCGCATGAGGAAGAATTAGGGAAGGTTCTTTCTTGTGTTCGTTGCTTGCTTTGGCAGGCCAAAGCGTGGTTCGGTGCAAGTGGATGGGAATGGACTTTTGAAGTTCGAAATACATCGGATGCAAAACGAATTTTTGATTTTGATGTCCCACCGGGTGGCTCCTACTCTGACGCTTTTATGACCGCAAAACTACCAGAGGATGCACGTAGACTGTGGGCCCTGCCTAAAGAAGGTGTATTGCCATTAGACCGCAGTGGATATAATCAGGAATTTCGCGTCAAATTGGCGGACGGAACCGTCCGGTGGCTAAATGAAGACGTCACGATCGATTCTGCCGGAGGCGGAATATGGCTATTCACTGGAATATGCGTAGATATTACCGAAGCTAAGGCGGTATCCGACGCACTGGAGGAAAGTGAGAAACACCTGTCCCAGGCGCAAGCAATTGCTCACGTAGGGAGTTGGTCCTACGATGTTTTAACATCATCGACGACCTTGTCAGATGAGTTTTTTAGAATCGTTGGATATGAGCCCAACGGATTTGAACCGACATGGTATTCGATTATCCAATCCGTTCATCCCGAGGATCGGCACCTTATCGAGCAGAGGGGGCTGGATACCGGAGTTTGGAGTGACGATCTGGAGGAAATCGAGGTTCGGATCCGGCGACCGAACGATGAAATTCGAACGGTGCTTGCCAGTACGGTTGCCATACTTGACGAAGGAGGCAAACCTAAACGCTTGGATGGCGTAATTACCGACATCACAGAAAGGAAGCTTGCGGAAACGGGATTAGTCGAGGCAGAGCAATCGCTAAGAATGGCCAACGAGAGTTTGGAAAGACGAATCCGGACAAGGACCTTAGAACTGGAATTGTCCATGAAGGAAGCGGAAAGGGCTAACAATGCGAAGAGCGAATTCCTGTCTCGAATGAGCCACGAGTTGCGAACTCCGCTGAATGCGATATTGGGTTTCGGGCAAGTCCTGGGATTCGATGATCTGACCGACCTGCAACAAGAAAGCGTTGAGCACATATTAAAGGGCGGTCGCCACTTGTTGAATCTGATCAACGAGATCCTTGAAGTATCCAAAATCGAAAGCGGAAACATAGTGTGCTCTTTGGAGCCGGTTGATGTCGAGCAACTCGTTGGCGAATCTTTCTTGCTTCTTCGCCCTATTGCCGAAAACGCGAAAATTAGCCTGGTCATAGCAGAACATTTGCCGCCTAATATTTTTGTATTGGCGGATATCCAACGATTCAAACAGGTGCTAATCAATCTCCTATCTAATGCTATTAAATACAATAAGGAGCATGGATTTGTAGAAGTCTCGTGGGAGTGTAATGAGAGAATTGTTCGCATTAGTGTTTCCGATACTGGCAGGGGAATGAGCCCAACTGATCTTGAGCGGTTGTTTACCCCGTTTGAGCGACTCGGCATCTCAAGTACTGAGATTGAGGGAACCGGACTAGGTCTTGTACTCTCAAAACGCTTAGTGGAAGTAATGGGGGGCCAGATACAAGTTGTTAGTAATCTAGGAGTTGGTTCAACTTTTACGGTTGAACTCGCGAAAGCGGCTAACGCGGTACAACACACAATCGATTCCGTTGCAGAGTTGCCTATTTTGCCCCGTGGCAATGGACTATTGGGCCGCTATTTCGTACTTGTCATCGAAGACAATATTTCTAATCTAAAATTGATGGAAGCTATCTTGGAGAAGCGAGGTGATATTGAATTGATCTCAAGTATCCAAGGAAGAGTTGGGATCGATTTGGCAATCAATTCTAAACCGGACTTAATCTTAGTGGATCTCAATCTTCCCGATATGCATGGATCGGAAGTCGTTAGAGAGCTAATTATGAATGAGTCAACAGCTGGCATTCCGATCGTCGTGGTTAGCGCCGACGCTACGTCAGCTCAAATTGAGAAACTGCTCAAATCCGGTGCTTCGCACTACTTAACAAAGCCAGTCGACGTAGTTCAATTCTTAGAAACAATTGAATCATTCTTACCTGTTAAAGAGTGACAGCTTCAGCAACTCACGCTTATGGAGTTCAATGCGCATACGAGTGATTCACTAATATGCAAGTGGTAAGCCCTAAGCCATCTTAGAGCGTGCGGATTGGCAAATAAAATTCAAACGGGGTCCGCCTTTGACGCATTTCAAATTCTTAGAATCGGTCAGGAGGATCATGTCAGAGTGACCGAATTAAGGACGAATTCACGAGTCAGTCTTGGGTTCTCTTCGGTCGTAGAGTCTTCGATAAGTTACACATTTGCCCATACCCATTCCGGCGCGATCAAGGAAACATATCAAGACTGATCGTAATTCCAACCCAGATTTGCCAAGCAGGTGCCGACGCTTTCGAAGCTCACCGGCTTTGGGAAGACCTCGTCTATGCCCGCTTCATAATAATTCGGAAGATCTTCGAGCCTTGCATTTGCCGTAATCGCGATGATCGGTATCTGTGGAAGACCTTGTTCTCGATTAATTCTTCGAATTTCACGCGTTGCCTCAACTCCATCGCAAACCGGCATTTGAATATCCATTAAGATCAAGTCAAAATTTGAATTTGAGGCCTTAGCAATCGCTCGAAGGCCATTCTCGGCAGTTTCGACCTCGCAATGGAATTTTTGCAATATCTCAGTTAAGACAATAAGATTTACGTGGTTATCTTCAACGACTAAGATTCTGGGCGTGGTGACACCCATCAGGGGCACTCTTTTTTGTGCACCTGTTAATGGTCTGAGAATAGAGTTAGCCGGCCTTAACCTTAACGTAAACCGAAACGTCGAGCCTTTTCCAACCTGACTTTCAAGGCTAATAGAGCCATTCATGCGCTCAATGTTACGGCGAACAATCGCGAGTCCAAGACCCGTTCCTTCAAATGGGCGTGAAGTGCTCTGGTTGATCTGCGTGAAATCCTCGAATATCCTATCGAAATCTTGCTCAGCAATGCCGATGCCTGTGTCATTTACAAGCATCGCGATCTGGATACTAGAATCTCGTTCTTCCCAAAGGATCTCAACAGCCACGGTTCCAGCTTTCGTGAATTTCACCGCGTTAGAAACAAGGCAACAGAGTGTTTGACGCAGTCGAATTGCATCGCAAATGACGATGGGTGGCTCGGGAGTGGGTGGTTTGAACTCCAGCAGAATCCCCTTGCTAAAAGCCTCCACTCTATAGAGTTCGATGACTTGCTCAGTTAATTGCAAGATATTAAGCGATTGGTTTGCGACATCAGCCCTGCCGGCATCATGGCTAGCGATATCTACCACATCGCCCAATAATCGAGAAAGCTGCGAGCTACTCTTACCGATCATGGATAGCATTTGAGCAGAGCGAACGTCAACTGCTTCCCTTTCTAATAGAGTAGACAGGGCTAGAATCCCATTAAGCGGGGTCTGCAATTCATGGCTGATGTTAGTTATGAACTCATTTTTGGCCCTCGATGCTGCTTCAGCAACTTGTTGCATCGAGAGTAGCGAGGCGTTCGCAGCTTCGAGTTCTGACGTGCGTTGCCGGACTTGTTCGTCAAGATAAAGGCGATGGTATCGTGTTAGTAGCAGATTACTAATTCTCAGTAAAACTTCATTTGCATCGAACGGCTTTGTCAAGAAGTCCGAAGCTCCGTGCGACAGCGCACGAGCCATTGTCTCTCGAGTTGCGTCAGCAGTTAAAACTAAAATCGGGACATAGTGATCAGGGAACGTCGCAGCCAATTCTGCCATCACTTGAAATCCGTCCAAACCTGGCATTCGTAGGTCGAGTAGAAGGATATCTGGATCAGAAGACCTAAAGAGCTCAATTACTTTCAAAGGCTCAGTAGTACTTGAAATGTTTGGGTAACCCTTTCTTTCGAGAATGCGTTCAAGTAGGATTACGTTAGTCAGTTCATCGTCCACTATTAGAATTCGAGATTGGGTTGTGTTTAGCAAGTGGAATTCCTCCCGTCTGGGCCATTATTTTTGGACTGAATTAATCCCGATAGGAAATATCCCGTTCCTGCATTCTACATCTCGCCCTCGAATAGCGATACCTTATAACATACAATTAAAGGTGCGCAGTGCAAGGACACTATTCTCTTAAGTGGTAATCGTCTCACCAACCCAAAGAATCTAAAACTTCAAATTGGATTTACACATACCGCCTACCCGAGAAGGCCTTATTGTCGACCCATTTGATCCGTAAAGGGCAAAGCGATCCTTAAGGGTTCAATTCATTGAATGTCAGCATGAATTTGTACGCGAACTGTGAGTCTTCGCTAAACCTTCTGTCGAGCAGCGACTCTTGGACATAGTCAGCTAACTTTGGGAAGTTCTCACAAGTATCCATGTCAGTGAAACCCATTGTCCAGTTTGGAAAGTTTCTCGTCAAAATTTCACCAGAGTTGATTGTCGTCACGTCGTGGTGCCGGGGATCTTGCTGGATCGATTTAAGTAAGTTAAGGACAGTCCCTTTTTGACCTTCCAACATCTGCATGAAATTTCCGGATTTATAGAGCAGCAAACCAGTGATGCCAAGCCTCTCGTTCCTAATCCGGGCGTGTTCCAGAAGTTGCAGTAGCTCTTCTTTAGTCATTAGACAAGTAGCAGAGCTAACATAGATTAGGTAATACACCCAAATAGTTTACTTCACCCCTTGTGTCCTCCCTTTTAGCAAAAAGGCCATTGAAATTTCAATGCAAATGTTTTTATTTAGGAACATGATTTTGAAGGAAGTTATCTAATTCATTATTGAAATGACCATTCATGCGGCCAACGAATAAGTTGCTTCGTTAAGCGTTACGAATTTCTCAATCTCGCTTCATCAACCTCCGCAAACAGAGCGGACAATTCCAATGGCTTAGTCAAATAAGTCTTCGCTCCAAGACTCATGAGATGGTCAATCTGCTTTTCGGTTGCATCTGCGCTGATAATAACAACAGGAATTGATGCAGTTTTTGGGTTGGCCCTCAATTTTTGCAGGACTACGTCTCCGTTTTCGTCTGGTAAATGAACATCCAGCAGGATTAGATCAGGAATTCGTGATTCGGCCAATTCGAGCCCAGTACGGGCTGTTATCGCCAAGAACAATTCCACATCTCCAATAGATTCCATAGTTCGTTTCATGAGTTGGACATTCGAGATATTGTCCTCGATATAAAGAACACGAATTTGCTCGTGGATAGGTGTCGAGCGAGGTGTATGAGTGCCAGGAGAGCTGTCGTCACTTGCAATCACGGGCTGGCATGAGTGGATTTTTACGGCAAATGTCGAGCCGGCAAAACTTGTGCTCTTTAGCTCAAGTTTGCCGCCCATCAACCTGATCAAGTCCTGGGAAAGGGCAAGTCCAAGGCCCGTGCCATCAACCAATTGTTGCCCTAAGCGCTCAAATGGTATGAAAAGTTTCGTCTTGTCACTCTCACTAATTCCTTGGCCAGTGTCCGAGATCTCAATGGAGTAATATCCGATCTCGTCTTCGGTGATCCGGATCTCCACGCGTCCGCCATCCCGATTATATTTAATGGCATTACCAATTATATTTAGCATCACTTGCGTGATCCGTTGACTATCCGCCATTGCGTATAGTTCACGGAATGGTTCGGACAACACATTTATCGTGATGTTCTTCTCCTGTGCAAGCGGATGAACGAGTTCGATTGTCCGGTTGATTGACTCTGTCAAGTTGACAGGTTCTAGCGAAATGCTGAATGTTCCAGCTTGAATTCGTGCAAGGTCTAGTACCTCGTTTATCAGGTCCAGCAAGAGACGTCCACCCTTGATGATCGCCTGTGCCGACTCCACTGACTTCGGGTCAGGTGATCTCATCTTTATCAGTTGCGCGTAGCCAAGAACGGCATTTAGCGGCGTCCGAAGCTCGTGACTCATGTGAGACAAGAATTCGCTTTTGGCGAGGTTTGATTGTTCAGCTTCCTTCTTGGCTTCCAAAAGCTGATCCCGAACCAAGTTTCGCTGTGAAATATCCCGAATCATACACGTGAATAACCTAGATCCCTCGAGCTTATTTTCGCCCACGCTTAGTTCAAGAGGAAACACAGACTTGTCCTTGCGCAGTCCGAATGCTTCTCGCCCAACTCCGATCAAATCGGTGATTCCAATTGGTACACCCGTATCGACATTAACCGCTGCTGATTTATCAACGATAGTCGGGATAAGTGTATAAACGTTTCTACCGACTATCTCTTCTAAGGAGTATCCAAACAGGGCTAACATGGATTGGTTTGCCCTAAGAATGGTTCCCATTTCATCCATAACAATGATGCCATCCATCGCCAAAATTCCATCGACGACTGTTTCTAAGATAGCGTCAAGAAGTCGGCGCTCGCGGTTACGTTCTACTTCGGCCCGCTTAGCTTCAGTAATATCTCGAAAGATCTTGGATACGCCAACAATCAGTCCGGCATCGTCCCTAATCGGAGACATAGTGATAGAAACATCGATGTAGCTTCCATCTTTGCGCGCCCGAACGGTCTCAAAGTTTTCAATGGTATCCCCAGTCATGCTACGGTTTTGCAGGACGTTTACTTCATCCCAACGATCTTGTGGGATGCGATTCTCAGATGAATGCCCAATCGCCTCTTCCGCCGTAAATCCGAATATTGCTTCGGCAGCCGGGTTCCAACTCAAAATTGTGCCATCTACAGTTTCACTAATAATCGCGTCTTTGGAGCTCTTAACGATAGCTGCGAGATGCTCTTGAGTCTGCCGAGAACGACGATCCTCCGCGACGTCTCGGAAGACCATTACAACGCCTAAAAGTTGACCGTCACTTCCTCGTATAGGAGATGCGCTATCCGCGATGTGCCACTCCGCCCCGTTGCGCGAAATTAGGCTGGTGTGGTTGGCCAGACCCTGTATGTTGCCCGTTCGAAGTACTCTTTCTACCGGAATCTCAGCCGGTTTCCTAGAGTGTTCATGAATGATTTGGAAAACCTTGCTGATCGGAAGACCGATAGCATCGGCGGAGGTCCAGCCGGTCATTTCTTCGGCAATACCATTAAGTAGGATTACATTCCCTTGAATGTCCGTCGCAATTACAGCGTCACCGATTGACTGTAACATTACCGCAAGACTTTCTTGGGCCCTTTTAAGCGCTTCCACTGACTCAATCTGCTCGGTCACGTCCCTTGCAGAAGCGTAAATTGATCCATTTGGCTCGGGCAACGCCTTCCAAGATAACACACGCCACGATCCGTCGAGATGCTTGTATCGATTGTGAAAACCTACAACATTTCCACGTTCCTTAACTAGAGTCTTCATTGCCGATTGCGTCGCAGCTTGATCGTCGGGATGAACAAAGTCCATGAATGGTCTGGCTACAAGGTCCTCGAAACTCCAGCCAAGGGTGTCAGTGAATGCTTGGTTTACAACCTGGAAATATCCACTAGCGGTTGCAATGCATTGCATCTCCAGCGTCAAGTTAAAAAACCGCTCAAAGTCTCCTTCAGAAATATGCCGATCCTTCATCGAATTCAGTCCCATCACCAAGGTATCAGATATCGGAATCGCAGTCGAGGAATTCGATAATTATGTTTTTTGCAAAACTAACGAATTGATAGTGTCAACGTACGAATGATCGTAGCGTAGGATGGCGATCTTCTGTGACCGGTTCCTGAAATTCAGGAAATGCTATCGTCCTAAACTCGCGATACCTTCGCGTAGATGCAGTAGAGTTCAAAGTATCCGTGCATGCCGCGCATAGACTCACATTTCAATGCGGTAACCGAAGTGAATCGATCCTCTGACTGTCCTGGCTCAAAGAATCTGCTAGCAGGTTTTGCTATTTTCCCTACATCTTCAGTAGCGTACACGCGTATTCGCTAATGAGATCTCTGATTGTAGAGCGGATGGCTGGCGAATCGCTGTAGTGCCCGACTTCTGGTTTCGCGATGGTCTTCAGGTCATCGATGGCGTTGCCTTTTCGTTGGGATACTGTATCAAACCACGATAGTGCACTTCCGTCTAGAAGTTCAATCCGCATGGAGTTGATCTTAAGGAAAGTTAGGCAGGCGATAAATGCCGTGGCTTCATTTCCCGCATCTAACGGGCGCATTTTCAGGAAGCCGGGGATAAATCGAGCGGCTTGGGCAAATAGGTCTTTGCTGTCTCCATAGGCATACTGATAAAAGGTGGCTTCTTCCAGCTTTGCGTAGCTGAAATGGTTCACCTTGCCAGTTACTTGCAGATTGATCCACAAGATGTCCTGAACAGTAAGATAGTGCAACTGACCGGCCATGAGTCTGACGAGTCTACTCCAAGGAAGCGGTTGAAATGACCGAACTCCGATTGGGCTTCATGTGTCCCCAAAAAGCAACGAAGGTGGAGCGGGTTCGAATGCCAACTCCACCCTCTCTTGTCATCACTTTGCCTAATAAAGGAACATAGGCTTGTCCATCATGGCCGAGACTTTGGGTCGGTACTCATGTCGATCGTAAAGTTGATCCACGTCGACTCGTTTCAGACCACCAATGATTGAGGCAATCGGAACGGTTCCATACCTACCGTTGTGAAGTGCAACCATGTGTCCGGATTCACCCTTAATGATGAGCTCAGTTGCCAAATTTGCGTAACTCATGGCTACCATGCGATCGAGTGCGTCAGGCTCACCACTACGCATCAGGTAGGCCACCTGCTGGTAAATGATGTTTTGGCCCGTCAAGCGCTTGATCTCGTCACCGGCATAATTACCGATGCCGCCAAGCTTTTTGTGTCCGTAGGCATCTTCCGCTCCAGACTCCATGACACCTCGTCCTAGCGCTTCCGCTCCTTCCGAAATGGTCATGATCGCATAGTGGCTCGGATTGCGCTTCTTATCATCAACCAACTGATAAGCGAGGCGCTCAACATCGAAAGGAACCTCAGAAATGATGGCTCGATCTACGCCAGCCAGATAAGCAGAAATGAGTGAGGTCTCACCAGAGTTACGACCAAAAAGTTCCACTACACAGATTCGCTCATGCGAACCTGCAGCTGTTCGTAGCGACGTGATGAACGATACACTTCGAGAAACGGCGGTTGAAAATCCGATGCAATAATCTGTACCGAATACGTCGTTATCCATGGTCTTTGGCACAGCGACAACTGGGAAGCCTTCTTTGTCCAAACGATGTGCGTAGCTAAGGGTGTCATCACCGCCGATTGCGATGAGGGCATCGATTCCAAGATCGCCAAGATTTTTAAGGATGTGGGGTGTGAAGTCAAGCTTCTCCGTTGTGGCATCCACTACCGTCTTTCCGACCTTGTCCTTATAGTCCTTCAGGAACTCGGGCACCTTGTCGATGGGAACTTTGCTCGGGTTAGTTCTCGATGTATGAAGGAACGTTCCGCCAAATCGGTCGACCGTTCGTGTATTGATTCGGTCAAGCGGTAGAGTCCATTCGCTTCTAGAATTTAGGTCATTTGGGTTGTAATTGAGCAGACCGCCCCAACCACGGCGAATACCAACCATTTCGTGGCCAGCGTCGGTTACGTGATGTACAGCTGCTTTGATACAAGCATTTAGACCCGGGACGTCGCCGCCCCCTGTTAGGATTCCAATTCTTTTCACGGCGTAGATTGCTCCCTAATCCTCCTTTTGGTCGGAGGTTTATTTTCTGCGGCTCGCGCACAAGTGCGATGTTGAACTACGCTGTTCTTGACGTAATGTGAGATGTTTACCGCTTATTGCGTCCGTGATTTTATCCCCAATGGGGCGTCACTAGTGGCTGAATGGCCAAATTGGAGATAAAAAATGGGGGGTGAAGGAGAATATAACCTCACATCACCCCCGCTCCGAATCCAGTGGGAACAGGATTCAGACCATCATTTTAGTGGATCAGGATCTGATCGTTGTAGGGGACAACGATGTTGTCAACTTGGCTAACAGCATTGCCAAGACCAGCAGCCGAGATTGGGAACATCAGCAAGCTACCGCCGCCGGAAAAATCTCCGTACGAGGATAACGCGATGATGTACTTGTTGTCCAACGTGAATCCAAGCGTTGTGACTTGACCCAGGGCCTGGGTCTGAGGTGTCGAAAGCCCCGTCTCGAGGAAGGAGTAGTCAGGGTTAAACGATGTCGTTCCAACCTGTGCTAGAACTCCAGTATTAACGCCAGTGACGATGACGATACCAGCGTCCGTTCCAACTGCCGCGAATTTGCCATCTTGGCTGATTGAAACAGCGTAGGCACTAGCAACACCAGTCAGCGTTAGGGCTGGTCGGAATTTGTGCTCATGTCGAGACTTGAGCGGTCGCTTTGCACCTTTGAGTGCTGGCAGCTTCAAGTGGATTGTCGTAGCGATCGGAGCGTTAGGTAGTCCAGTTAACAGAGTCAACGTTGGATTGCCGCTTCCATCTTGTCCAGCAACGATAGCCTTCGAAGAATCCTTCGGATCAATGGCCATGCCATCTCGCCCGTCTTCTGTGTAAGAAATACCCAGTTCAGGGAAGTCCTTCTTATTAGTAAACGAGAAGTTGTTCATTCCACCGAGAGAACCAACAACAGGAGTCTGGGAGGCAACGGAGTAGACAGTTAAGCCGCCGAAACCGCGTGCCAAAAGGACCTTGCCGTCATTAGAGATGGTGAGGCCGTCTCTCGAACCAGGTATTGCAATCGTATCCGCCAATTTCGGATTACCTGCAGCGATACCGGAAATCGTAACGAGGGTTGAACCGTCTCCAGAAACGATTGCTGTGTCTCCGTTTGGCGTAATAGCGATTGCGTCGCCGTCTCCACCAAAGGTGGATATATCAATCGGATTAGCTGCTGCAATAGGTACGCCAGCATTTACGCCTTTCAATACAGTAACGAGGTTTGCTCCGTCTACTAACACTCCATAGCTACCATCTGGCGTAAGTGCTTGACCATCGAGGTCAGAAGAGCCAGTGATCGGAAGTCCAGTGACCTTTGGAGTTGTAAGAGGAACGCCTTTGCTGTCGTAGAAGTTGACGACGCTAAGGATGCCATTATCGCCGCCGACAAGGGCAATACCGAAGTTGGCTACAGTTGTTCCACCAGTAGCCGCTTGGTAAACCACGTAAGTTCCTGGCTTTAGCAAACCGGGCAAGTCGGTCGAAGGCAAGTTTGGCGTGATGGATCCATTTGCGCCCACTTGGAATGTTCCGACATCGACCCATTGGGCGTTAGCCGTACCCTCGCCCTGGAGGAATGCCAAGTTCAAAGTCGTATTTATAGGGATCGATGACTGTACAAGTCCTGACCCCGTAACATTGAGTGGCACGGTGAAGAGCGAAATTGACGCAGGATTAAGCGACAGGTTGAATGCCGTGACATAAATGTTGTTGGTATTCGCTGCAAATGTCCCGCCGTGGGCGATGCGAGTGATTGACTTCGGCAGGCTGGTCGAAGTGATGTAAGTTGCAGTAACAGTTGCTGCAGATGGTAATGAGTTTGCCGGCAAGCCCACATTCAGTGACGTTCCGGACTTAACTGGCAAAGTCAGTGTCGATGGCTTAGTCGGATCGGTTACCGTCACCGAAGCTTTAATCGCGGGTTGGGTATTCGTCGAATCAGTCGAGCTTGAACCACCACACCCGTTCAATGCAAACAAACTGCACGCTAAGAGCAACGCCCCCGCAGTTCTTCCTTTTGAACATAAAAACATATAAAGTCTCCTAGGACCTTAGGATATAGCTGTCGTGACCGCAAAAAAGGCACGCTAATATCCAATCCCTCGCATGCATTCTATCCCTGCTGTGAAAAAAATAAAAGGCATTTTGATGAAACTATCGACTACTTTTTGGTTTGACTAATGAAAGATCGGAAGAGTGCTGAAGTCTGACACGCTTGCTTACCGGTGGGTCTCTAACGAAGTGAAAACGGAGGGCGCCGAAGAAGCATAATTCGAATTTGAGTATGGGGCGGTTAGCGGATTGACCCACTCACAGGGGTGCTCTAACCTTTCGCTTCTTACGAATGTACTCAGCATATTCGGACACTGACTTCCCTAGGCCTTGCTTCTTTGTCTGTCCCAAGGCCAGAGCTAACCATCCCGATGGTGTTGCCCTCCTTGGAACAGCTAATACGGACAGTGTTGAGCAAAAACAGCGTCTTCACCGCCCTGTTGGTCAAGCTCGGTTAACTGCTTGAGGAAAGTACCGAAATGAACTTCAGGTTTGTATTGCGTTTCTTTCCATCCAAGGAAAGACTGGGTTGTACTGGGTTTGCGAGCCAACCGAATTTGATATTTCTCAATCAGCTTCGCCGATCCCGGGAAAATACTCTCACACGCCTCTTTTGGACTCGCTTCCCAGTTCTCTAGTTGTGCTTCCGAATAGGCGTTGGGCCGGAGCGCGTCAAGAATGATCCCCTCAGGTTCCTCGGTTGGGGCGCCCGATAGCCTTTCGACGGCTGCGCATATGGCGTGCAGAACATCTTCTCGGTCAACACCACCATAGAGAAGTCTTGCGCCGTAATGATTAACCCAGGCGGTTCCCCAGGGAGTTAAGTCGGCTGGACGAATGGCCACATACCGCATGCCATGAGCCTTTCGGTTGTATTCACAAAGCTCCTCTCCAATCCGTTTCGTAAACCCGTATTTGTCGTAATGCCCGTGCCATGCCTGGGAACTGATGAAAACGAACTTTGAAACGCCGGCGGACTTGGCCGCTTGAAGTGCCCAGAATGTACCATCGACATTGAGTCGCCAAAAATCGGCCTCGGTCTTTGAATTCCAATGAATGCCGTGCCATGCCGGTGTATGGAGAACCAGGTCGACACCTTGAGCAGCTCGCTCAAGGCCAACACCGTTTTGGACATCAAGCTGGTGAAAAGGAAGACCCTCGTAAAAGGCATCATTTGGAAGTCGATTCAGATCAGAAAGAACAAGCTCATGTCCAGATGATAGGAGCTTCGAAATGAGACCGCGACCAATGTTGCCGCCTGCTCCCGTAAGTAGAATTCTCATTTGCGGAGTTTATACATGTTTTCAATCCACTCTCTGCCTTGTCTGTCAAAGCTAGTAGGACTATGGAATGAATCGAATGTCGTTCTCACTCTAGAAATTCGAATTGGTCATCTCTCTGTTGATTTACAGAAATGTGATGCTTATGAGCTGCTCCGAGTTGGCTGATCGACGATTCCAGCTAGCTTAAAAGGCTCCAGGCAGAGTAATGCTTGGAGCCTCAGTGTGACGCCCGAGCCTAGCGACTAATAGACAAGACTGAATCCAAAGGTAGGTTATCCGTCGAGAATGCTCCCTTATGGATTGCGATGGTCCGATCCTTGACCTCTCCATTTGAGGTGTCAAAGATCCTGGCTTTGTACTTACCATCCGCCAATTTGAGACCGGAAACTTCGACCTTTGACGTGTCCGTACCAAAGATTCGGATCAGTGCCCAGTCACGATCTTGCATGCCATGGCCGAACGCAGTGGCTCCGATTCCGGGGATTGTAATCGAATTCAATCCAATCCAATCTTCGCCGTGATTCTCAAGGCGAACGATGACTGATCCCGCTGGATAGTCAACACCCAGAGGTTGGCGGGGAGTTCTTGTAGTTGTTGGTGGGAATTTCTCAACGAGCACTTGCTTATCGTTTACGAAGGCAGTTATTGCCCCTCCACGAGTGGAAACTTGACCAACATTGAGGAGTATCTTGCCCGATGATGGAGCTACGAAGGAGATTGTGAAGGGTTTGCCCCACCCTTTTTGACCACCCTCAATGCTTTGAAAATACTGAGACCATCCGCCAAGCGATCGCACGTCGACGTTTGGCGGATTTAACGCGAACAAGGTGGATTTGCCCCATCCCCCTCCTGCTGCTAACGTCAGATCGGTTTTCTTAGGTGTGGCAACCCAGACGCTCATAGCCCGAGCATTTGGATGATTCAATAGTCCAGATTGGTCAATTACTTTTCTCGCGGCAGTAAAGTCTGGAGTTAGCCCATTACGTTCGACTTGGTCCCAATACCAATACTCTCCTGCGCCAGCGTGTCCAGCAAGCATGCCACCATAAATACCGTCTCGAACCTGCTTTCGATACGACTCACCCGCGCGGTTGCCACCAGGAGGTCCAAATTCTCCGAAGAATCCTGGTTTTGATTTGAATTCGTAACCACCGATCGCTGCTAAGACATTGGCTGGATAGGTATGAGGTTGGAGGTAATCCATCTTGTCAAAGATGCCCGCATCAAGTGATTCCGAACTGCTACTCGTGACAAGGTGGTGGTAAGGATCAAGCGAGCGGATATAGTCCGCCATTTCTCGGTGCCACTGAGCTACGTCTTCCGTTCTCTTGGGATTCTTCTTGATTGCATCGACCCACTGAACCTCGTTGAAGAGTTCCCATGACATGAGTGCAGGCGAATGTGCGTACCTTGCAACTGCATAGCGCAACCAAATCTTGGCCCTCTTTTTTGCTTCCAAATCGCTGAAGAAGTCCGTGGGATCTTTGAGGAAACCACCGTTGGCCGTATTCCAAGGATGGTCTCGCCAGTTGGAATCAGTTGTCGTACTGTACGGGCCGTGATGAAACAGAACGAACTGGAAATTCACGCCGGCTTGTTCGGCTGCATCGAATATCCCGTCCCAGGTCTGGAGAGGCGCCTGTCGAAGTTCTCGGCCGGGCATTTTCTCCTTTTCAGGAGGCCAAAATGGATTTTTGTTGTCCCAGTGACTGGTCCAAATTCGAGACCAATTGGCACCGCTGGCCCCCATGCGAGTCATTCCTTGGGCTACGGTCTCATTAGCCTGCTTCCAACCGTAGTCATATCCAATAGGGAAGTAAGGACTACCATCTGTCCAAGCAAAGCGACGACCCTTTAGTCCGAGAAAGCCATGTGCCAACTTGGTAGTCAGATTGACTGGAGACGAGTTAGTACCGACTTCCGAACCGTTCCGAAGAAACGTGGCTGTGTACTTTCCTGGAGCAGGAGCGACCAAAGTTGAGGCGAATTTTCCATTGCCAATGAAATAAGCCAACCGGTGAATGGTCTGCCCATCCTGTCGGACAAAGTTCACGGTTACATCGTTATCATCGGGATCGTACGGGTTGCCTGTGAAGGGCACGTTAGCAGTCACGGTCACAGGACCGTACCAAGCGGAGGCGAAGTTGCTTACAGCGGCGGCAGCAAGAAAGCACAACATTGTTCTCGAATCCTACCCTCTTCCCAGGTGTACGCGTTAACTTGCTGGATATTCTAATTTTCTGGTCCTGCTTCGGTGATCTATAGTAAATCTATGTTCGGTTCACTTGTTCTGGCTCTCGCTCTTTCGCAAGGTGCAGTTTCGACAAGCCCCAGGGTATCTATCCCCATTCGTGGCATTCACCTCTCCGCACCATCAACTTCGGCTATCACGACTTTCACTCGGTTTATTGGAAATGAACTAGCGAAAGAGGGTGTCAACACCTTGGTTTTGGAGTTTGACTACCGCTTCAAGTTTAAGAAGCATCCAGAGGTTTCGGGCGGCGATGCTTATTCTATTGACCAAGTCAAGCGGATCGCGCAGGCCTGCAAAGATGCTCACATCCGGCTGATTCCGCAGGTCAATCTGTTGGGTCACCAATCATGGGCAAAGGATACGGAGACCCTCTTAACATCACATCCTGAATTTGATGAGACCAGAGGAAAGTTTCCAGGCAACAAGGGGATCTACTGCCGAAGCTACTGTCCAAATGCTCCAGGAATCCATCAAGTCCTCTTCGATTGCATCGATGAGATTTCCGATGCGGCCGGTGCCGACGCATTCCATGCAGGCATGGACGAAGTCTTCATTCTCGCTGATCCAGATTGTCCAAACTGCAAAGGGAAAAAGGCCGTGGACATCTTTACCGATGAGGTTATTGCCATTCATGACCACTTGAAGGCGACTGGCCGTCAGATGTGGATGTGGGGCGACAGATTTCTTGACGGTCGTACGAACGGATTAGGCGAATGGGAAGCCTCAATTAATGAAACCTGGGATTCCATTGATCGGGTGCCAAAAGACATCGTTATTTGTGATTGGCACTACGAACATGCCGAACCGACTCCCGCATTATTCGCGATGAAGGGTTTTAAAGTAGCGGCTTCGCCCTGGAGAAATGGGGACCTTGCCATTCAGCAACTTCATATGATTCAGGCCTTAAGATCGCAGTCCAATGCAAAGATTGGTGACAATGCCCAGGGTGTTGTTGAAACGACCTGGTGCGATGCTGATTCCTTTATGAAGGCATACAATGGTGATGTTAAACAGCCAAAATCTGTAATAGCTGCTGTGAAGTGTTTCAAGGACTTATTTAAAGCGATTCGAGATTCAGGCGGAATCTAGCCCCCAGCTTTCGATTCCTCTGTAAGTAATTCAGTGTTCCGGCGAATCACTCAGTGTGGATTCAAAAAAGATGGCTCAGGTATCAGAGCAGCAGCGCTTTGAAATGCTCATCCTTAGCCATCAAGGCATTGTGTATCGGGTCGTGCGAACTTATTGCAGACTCGAAGAAGATCAACAAGATCTGATTCAGGAGATCAAGCTCCAACTGTGGAGAGCTTTTCCAAAGTACGACTCTTCAAAAGTCTTCTCTACCTGGATGTATCGAATTGCCCTCAATACCGCGATCTCATGGACGCGTAAGTCGTCACGTCGCGTGCAACATGTTGCGACACTGGATGAGGCTGAACACGAAGCTACTCAGCCTATTCAAAGCGATGAACTGCAAGTTCTGTACACGCTAATTGACAGCCTAGACGCTATAAATCGAGCGCTTTTGCTGCTCTATCTCGAAGAACTGAGCCTGAACGAGATTGGGGAAGTGTTGGGCATATCACCTGGCAATGCTGCCGTAAAACTCACCCGACTTAAGCAACAGCTTCGCCAGTTGGCGAATGAACCGCAACCGAACGAAAAATAAGGAACTGATATGGAACTCGAACAACTGATTACAAACTGGAAAACAACAAACGAAAGGCTGGACACCGTGCAGGCAGGCCAAAGGACGCTTGAGACCGAAGTCAATGGCAAGAGGATGAGGACTATTTCAAACCGGCTAAAGGTTGGCCCGAGCATCGAATTGGTTATTGCCAGCGCCATCGTAATCTCCGCTGGAGGGTTCCTGGCGGATCACTTCAGCGAACTCGTGGCTTCTCCTGTTGAAGCCCTGCCTTTTGCTTGCTTGCATGGCCTAGGAATCCTCTTGATTTGGCTCAATATCAGGCAGCTGATCACGATCTCCAAAGTTGACTACACGAAGCCTATCGTAGAGGCACAAGGTGAGATCGGCGCGCTCAGGAAGTTGCGAGTGAAGGCGTCTCAGGCCCTCATGCTGTGTGGGATTCCATTGTGGATATTGCTGCCCATCACTATGGGGCAAGCGGTTTTTGGACCGCGGTTTTTAGGGTCACTTAGCGGTAATTGGATTTTGGCCAACTTGATCTTTGGTGTTGGAGTGTCTGGCCTCATCATTGTCCTTGCAAGAAGGTTTGGTTCCGAGTCGAAGTTTTTCGGAATGATCAATGATCTGTTTGCTGGTACTGAAATCCAAAGGGCCGAGAAGCTCGTATCCGAAATCCGGCTATTCGAGAGTCAGGATGTCTTGAGCTAATCGGCCAGGTGGTTAGTGGTAATCAACGGACAATTTGACGTGGTTTTGGGGATGTAGTGCGATGTCAGGGTAGACCTGCGCCAGGTCCCGAAAGGCAACGGGTTCATCAACGATTCCAGTTCCCTTAAGTGAGCCGGATTGAATCATTCGCCAGACTTCGGCCCGGATGCGCTCTTCATTCCAACGTGGATGGTCGGGATTCGGGTCGGAGCATGCGCGGGAAAAGATAACCCGCGGACGATTCATATGGGCTTCGCCTCCAAGGTCAAGCCCTGCACCAAAGGGAGCGGGAAAAGCGCCATAGGCAATGGTTCCCCCATAGGCAATTCCGCGAAAGGCAGATTGTAGAGCTGCCGCAACTCCCGAGAAATCGACGACAACATCGACTCCTCTCATTGAGGTCATTTCACGAAGTAGCAACCCAACGTCGGCTCCAGTCGGGTCGATAGCAATAGCTCCGAATTGGTTGGCGATGCTCCTTCGAGACTCAATCGGATCAATCGCAATGACTTTTGATGCTCCAGCTGCCCGTGCCAACTGAATTGTGGCTAAACCAATGGCACCAAGTCCAAATACGGCAACCGCATCACCAATCCGCATTCCGCTATCTCTCAACGCCCCCAGACCGAATTCGCCAGGGTCTTGCATCGCAGCATCCTTCCACTCAACATGTCCCAGAGGGCGCAACATCACGCTCCTCACGATTGCCCTGTCTTCAAACGGCCCCCACCATGAAACCCACTCGCCAGAAGGAACTCTTCCGAACTGCATGTTCCCAAGCGGAACTGGGTAATTCCAAAGTATGCCCTCGGCAACATGAAGGCGATTCGTCGAGTCCCAGCCCCCGCGCTGGTTGGCATATCCTTTTATGAAGGCAGCCATCGTGCCGTGCTTTTCGACACCGAACTCAGGGGTAATGGCTATCTCATCTGGGCCCGGCTCCCGATCTGACGTAGATACCCACCCAATTTCTCCGACCGCCCGACAGACAAGCCTTTGTGCCATGATTTCCTTCTTGGTGGGCCAAGCCTACCTTGGGTTTGACAGTTGTAGTTTGGAACCCATTGACCGTGTAAAACAGTGGCGAGAGAGAAAAGATGCTTTACGGATTTGTATATATAGCTTTAATAGGGTGTCTCAGCTTCTTTGCTTACAGCGATAATCACGACAGATTAATTGGTGACGCCTCGGCACTAGGGTTTGGAGATTGGAAATCAAGTGGCGACGCGTTCCGAAAGGGTCCTGCACACGGTCCACAAATCAAAGCCCTTGAAATTGAAAATGAAGGGGACACCTTCGTGTTCAGCAGTGAAGTTGAGGGAGATGGCCCGACGGGAGTCCTTCTGTCACCTGAGTTCAACATTGAATGCAACTACATCTCCTTCCGAATAGGCGGAGGAGATTACGAAATACACACCTGCATGAACTTGCTTATCGACGGCAAAATCATGTGCTCGGCCACAGGACGACGAAGCGACAAACTGATGGCACAAAGTTGGGACGTTTCTCGTTTCAAAGGTCAAAAAGCCAGGATCCAAATCGTGGACAAAACGAGCGGCGACTGGGGCCATATCAATGTAAGTCGGCTGAGGCAAACCGACCATCCGGAGGTTCCGCCGATTGACAAGGGCCACCTCTACCACGAAGCCCTTCGCCCCCAGTTTCACTTCACGGCCAGACAGTGGACGATGGATCGACTCGAACCACAACAGCGCCAAGAAGGGTGGATTAACGACCTAAATGGGCTGATTTACTACGAAGGGGAATACCATCTCTTCGCCCAACGTTGGGCTAAGTGTTGGCTTCACGCGGTAAGTCGTGACCTCATCCATTGGACGGAACTGGAGCCAGCTTTTTGGGAGGAATCGCTTGATAGCGGTGTTCAATCCGGTACATGTGTGATCGATTACGACAATACTTCGGGACTTGCAACTGATCGGAAGCATCCGGCAATGATTGCGTTTTGGTCGCGATTTGATAACCACTCTCAGTGCATTTCCTATAGCCTAGACAAAGGGCGCACGTGGACCTATTACAAAGGAAATCCAATCATGGATTATTCGGAGCGTGATCCCAAAGTCTTCTGGTATGCGCCGGGTAAGCATTGGGTCATGATGCTTTACGGCGAAGGACAGTATCACATCCTGAACTCGCCCAACCTGCTGAACTGGACTGATACTCACCATCCGATACCGAGCAGTTTCGAATGTCCAGACTTCTTTGAACTGCCTCTAGACAGTAACCCAAGTCAGTTGAAGTGGGTACTGATCGAGGGAAATGGCAATTACTCAATCGGCAGCTTCGATGGGCGTCAATTTACCGAAGAAACGGCTCGGTTCGCATGCGATGCCGGCCCAAACTTCTATGCCACGCAAACATGGGCCAACACGAATACTGGAGATGGGCGCCGCATTCAAGTGGCGTGGATGCGAGCGCCGGAATTTCCGGGAATGCCGTTCAACCAGCAGATTTCGTTCCCTTGTGAACTCAAGCTAAAGTCAACTCCTGAGGGTCCTCGTATCTATCGTACGCCAATCAAAGAGCTGGATCGAATCCACCATCGTAAGCATTCGTGGACTCACCTAGATCTTAAGGAAGATCAATCCAAGGAGCTTCTAGAATCAGGTGACACACTCCGGATTGTCGCTGAAGTCGAGATCCCGTCGGGATCAACTCTTGTCTTTGATGTCCGCGGAGTTCCCATCCAATTGACATCAAATACGGTGCAGGCAGCATCCGATCCAAAACGAGCCCACAACCCCATCCACCATGTCGAGATATTGCTGGACCGAGGCTCGATCGAGACATTCGTTAATGATGGCGAGATATCTTTGACCCAGTTCGTAATTCCGAAGGTTGCGAGCTTGAGATTGAAAACCCAAGGCGGCCCAGCCACCGTGAAGTCCCTACATGTTTTTGAACTGAATTCGACTTGGATACATTGAACAATCAGGGCTTACGAATCACTTTCCTGAACAGCACCAAAACCGCCTCCGTAACGTGGGTCGGAGCCCAAGTTTTGCCTCGCCCCTTGTTAAGGTAGGGATCTAATCGGTAGTCGACTTGAATCGCTTCGCCAGGATGAAGGGTAGGTACTGTTAGCGTCCAGGGCGGAACAATCGTGCCGGGTCCCCAGCCAGCTCTGTCGTACTTCCACGTTCCTCCTTGCGGTCGGCAAGGGTTCATGTAGTTGTCCGTTTTCCAAAGAACATTGTGGGTGGTTCGGCCATTTAGGCTAAGCGTCCGACCAAGCGGCATGAATTCACCTGCATTGCCCGTGTTGGGTTCCATGCCGTGACCAGTAACAGTAATGAGAGCCTTTGCTGCTACGGTTTCCGGATCTGTAGGAACAGACCGGTGGGAATAGAAAGCCTCAGATGGCTTGTCTGGGTTGCCGATTTCTGGCGCACCAGACCAAAGCTTGACGACTTTGTATGCTTCGCGATCCACCTTGCCAACGTAGAAGTCGAAGGATACGGATACGACCCAGCCTTCCCCGTAAGTTCCGCACTCTTGAATGACCTTGTGCGTGCCAGTCAATAGCGGTCGGAGGTCCGTGACGTCCAAGCTCCATTCCCAGCCCTTGTTGTAGGGAGTGATATATCGAAGCAATTCGTACTTCTCTTTATTCTCTCCTTCAATCCAAACTCGAGCAATTCGGTCCCACGGATCGAATCTGGTCGCAGGTTTGTCGAGGCGCAAAGTCATGATGATCCGGCCATACGGTGAGGTATCGCCAGGGAACTGGGTGACGATGGAGTTGGTCCCGTGATCCTTATCATTTAGAACCCGATCGATCGCCACTACGTGCAAGGGAGGCTCGGGTTCCTGAATCGGTTGTGACACTTTGCACATCAGGTTGCGAAGAGATATCTCGCCTGCCGTATCACCGTTTCTCGCGCCTATTGCCGGGCGGCCCGCAATGGGTTTCATCCCCGGTACGAAATACTTGTCCCAGACTAGGTGTTTAGAGATGGCAAGTGTGACTTCGGCTCCACCCGTGACGTATTCGACGTGCAATTGGTAAAGATGTGGCTTCTCGTCACGAAATTCGGTCGGCGTTACGACTTTAACGATTTCCCGGCCATTCCAATGCAGCGATGCCTCATGTTGGGGACGGCCCTCAATATTTCCAGATCCTCGAAAGGGGTCTTTATTTACGGGGTCTGATGCTTGGAAACCAACGCTGAAAGCACCTACAATATCGGGCTCTTCCCATTTGGTAACTTCCGGTGCGCTCCCTCCTGAACCTGCAATCCATCCGAGTCCGAAACCTTCAGTTCCTTGGCTGAGTGTCAAAGTCCATTCGATATCCAGAACTCGGTGAAGATCTGGGGAGGGGCGAGCAAACCCAGTCGCTGCCCATGATTTGGACCAAGGCCCAAGAAGGGCCAGTTGCGAGCCTTCAATATGGGGTGCCCCATCCTTGCGCTGTCCTTCTCCACCGATTGTGGGAGCGAACTTAGAGGCTTCAAGGGGATGCGTGAAGTCGTAGGAAGCCTTGACGTCTGAACCCAAAAGTGCTGAAAGAAACAGTGCCACGATGATCGTCATCTGCCAGTTAGGCTACTCCAAACAGCCGAAGAATGGGGCTCGAACACAAAAGCTCCGAGCCCCATTCTTTACCTGTCAGGGCTCTTGAAGGAACGGATAACGGTAATCCGTTGGTGGAACGAAGGTTTCCTTAACCGTTCTGGCACTTAGCCATCGGTAAATGTTGAGCATTGAACCTGCCTTGTCGTTTGTGCCGCTCGCACGGGCTCCGCCAAATGGCTGCTGTCCCACGACTGCGCCTGTAGGCTTGTCATTGATGTAGAAGTTGCCTGCCGCATTTCGAAGCTTATGAGTTGCGAGTGCTACTGACGCTCTATCGTTGGATATAACTGCGCCGGTCAAGGCATAAGGCGAAGTCTTGTCGACGAGGTCCAATGTAGCTTCAAATTCATCTGCTGGATAAACGTAAAGTGATAGGACTGGCCCGAAGATTTCTTCACACATTGTCACGTACTTAGGGTCTTTGACCTCAATTACCGTGGGCTCGATGAAGTAACCTACCGACTTATCACAGCCTCCGCCCACCCAAATATCAACGTTTGGATCTGCTTTCGCTCCTTCAATGTAGGCTTGGATGCCGTCAAAACTCTTCTCGTCAATCACCGCGTTGATGAAATTTGAGAAATCTTCCACGGTGCCCATCTTCATGGATTTGGCGCCCTCGATGACCTTGGCTTTCACCTCTGCCGCGATATTCGATGGAATGTAAGCACGCGATGCTGCGGAACACTTTTGACCCTGATACTCAAATGCGCCTCGCAGTAGAGCAGTCGCGACTACCGCTGGATCTGCTGAAGAGTGGGCAACGACAAAGTCCTTGCCGCCTGTTTCGCCTACGATTCGCGGGTAGGTTCGATAGTTGGCCATGTTTGCCCCGATGGTCTTCCACATCGTATTGAAAACGCCAGTCGAGCCGGTGAAGTGAACGCCTGCAAAGTCGCGGTGGTTCATGCAGGCATCTCCTATGACGGGTCCGCTTACAAAAACTAAGTTGATGACTCCCGCAGGTAGCCCGGCTTCCTGCAGAACTTTCATGAACATATGCGCGCTGTAGACTGCGGTGTTGGCAGGCTTCCATACAACGACGTTTCCACACATTGCGGCGCTAGTGGGCAGATTGCCCCCAATGGCGGTGAAGTTGAATGGCGTGATTGCGAGGACAAATCCTTCTAGTGCCCGGTACTCCAAACGGTTATGCATTCCTGGAGCGCTTATTGGCTGTTGCTTGTAAATCTCGCTTAGAAAGTGAACGTTAAATCGGAGGAAGTCAATGAGCTCGCATGCGCTGTCAATTTCAGCTTGGTAAACGTTTTTGCTCTGACCGAGCATGGTCGCTGCGTTCATGTATGGGCGATATTTCGTGGCTATGAGGTCTGCGGCTCTAAGAAAAATGCCCGCCCGATCTTCCCAACTCATGTTGGACCAAGCCTCACGTGCGCCAAGCGCGGCTTCTATCGCCTGATGAGCGTGAGATGCGTCGCCAGCGTGGAAGTGACCAAGGGTATGCGCAATTTCGTGTGGCGGATGGACGGCAACTTGTCGGTCGCTTCTCACTTCTCGACCACCGATGGTCATTGGGATGTCGAGTTGCTGTCCCTTGAGCTCTTTCAACACCTCTTTAAGGGTGGAACGCTCCTTACTGCCTGGCAAGTAGCCAAGTACCGGTTCGTTAGGGGGCAAGGGGTAACTGAAAGAGCCGTTAGCCATACGCATCAGTTTACCGAGACATGGCAGTTGCTGAGCATGGAGAACAAGGCGTCCTCCTGGGAACTGGGTCGACTGGATTGAAGGCAACTTGTTTAAGGCCCTCAGCCCAGTTCGAACGCCTAGAGATGAGAATATCAACTCCAGACTTGGGTTGCGACCGAAGGTTTATGAATTGAGTTCCTGGCCGAGAAGCCATGTCAATGCACTTGGGAGTTCAGATGACCAACAGACAGGATCGTGACCACCGTTGAACTCGCTAAAGTGAATCTGCTGACCACTTTCAAAGATGCGTCTAGCTAGGTTACGGCAGGTCATCAACTGGCTTTTCTCTTGGTACAAGGAGGGAGAATGCAGGACATCGACTTGGGTTTCAGCTTTACCAACGCTCATCCAAAAGCGAGTCTTGGAAGGTCTTGAACTCGGAAAGTTTTGAGTCAACCATTCGCCATTCCACCATGCAGAGGGTGATTGACTAAGCACGCCATCGAAAATGTTTGGATGTGTTGCTGCCGCATGAACTGCGGCCAACCCGCTTAAGCTCAAGCCGCACAGATAGACTTTTTCGAATTTACCAAAATTGGAAGCGAGCCAGTCGAGAAGTTCATGAACCAAAAAGTAAGCGAACTTGTCATTACAAATAAAGTCTTCATGGCGATCATTGGGCTGTCCATAGGAAAGAAATGCAAAGGTCGTTTGGGGGAACTCCTCGTCAGATGTCAGATCATTGATCACATCGAGCACATTGACTCGGTCGAGATACAGTTCGGCATCGAGAAAGAGGCATAGGATCTTGGAGTCACCGGATGGTTCAGAAATCCAGACTTGGCGGTTGCCCCGGATGGCCGAACTTGAGATGTTGAATTCCTGTAACATTCTGTGGGTTCTATTTTGATCTCGCGAAGGGACCCGTTTCTGAAATGCTATCAAATAAGGATTCACGGCACCTCGTTACAATCCAGAGGCTGCCATTACTCACCTCGCATCCTATCAACACCACAAAGAATTAATTATGAAATCGGGACTGCGCATCCTCAATTTCGCTCTCACCTGTATTGGACTCGTACAACTGTCGTTTGCAGACCTATCGCCAACCGATCGGCATATTAGATTCAGCCCATACAATTGGTATTTGAACGGAAACGAATTTGCCCAGACCTCAAATCCCGGCGCCTACATGAAGGTTGGATTCTCGGGAACCCGTGTTAGCGTTAAGGTGGATTTGGGCCCCTTAATCGAGGCCAAGGTTCCCGCTTCTCAGTATCCCAAGATTCGGTTCTCTGTAGATGGTGGTCCAGGTACTACTCTTCAACTTACATCAACTTCGGAGTCTATTTCGTGCGCGAGCAATCTGACAAAGGGAAACCATTCGCTGCTTCTCGAATATGTGGCGGGATATGTCTTTCTCGATTTTTGGTCGCCAGTTAATGTTCTGCGTGTATCGGGAATCCAACTAGACAAAAATTCGGCATTAAGCCAACCGAGTGGTGCCAATGAACCGAAGAAAAGGCATGCACTTTTTCTTGGGGACAGCATTACTAACGGAGACGATGATATCGCTAACTTCAAGGATGGAATTACCAACGCGGTTGACACCCAAGATGCAACGATCGGTTACCCGGCAATCGTATCGGCAGGATTAGGTTCCGAATATGGAATTGTCGCGTATGGGGGAGCAAGTTGGGATGGGACGGCGGCAGATGGACACACTCCCGGACTCATGTCTTTCTTCTCAAGCTTGGATCGAGTTCACACTCGATTAGCAGGTGACAAATTCAGTCCGATTCCAGACGATATTTTCGTCAACATGGGCGAGAATTCCGGACCAAAAGATGGCGACGTCGCCAAACTTCTGAGTTCACTTCGTTCTGCGTCATCCCCTGCAACGAGAATCTTTCTCATCGTGCCCTTCTCGGGAAGATCACGTCGTCCGTTGGTTTCCGGGCTCAAAGCCTACGAACTTTTAGCAAAAGACGATCGGAACACTTATCTTTTGGATATCGGTAATTGTCCTTACCTAACCAATGCTGGTCCTACGCTATTTTCGGTAGACGGACAGCATCCCCTCGCCACCTTACACTCAATGTTGGCGGCAAAGATTCTTGAGGAGCGGTCACGATTACTATCGGCAAGAGCCGTCCGTTGAAAGCTACTTCTAATCCTTTCTTATGGTGAAATTTATATCGCACCGTACATTGGAGCCTATCGAGTAGTTGGCCCGAAGGGCTTGGGCTATCAGGGCACCCGGGTTAGGGACGATGGTTTCGAGGCGGTCATTAATACCAAAGAGACATCTCGCTTGGTCAATATTTCTCAAAGCTAAGCATTCCGGGTTCTGTAAGTTTCACATGAACTTGTGGACTTTCCTAGAGTGTCTAGTATCTTAATGGAGGTGGTCTTTTGACAAACAGAATCTGTAATCACTGCGGATCTACTCTTCTTACTGGGCTTCAGTATTGCCCTGGTTGCTTGCGTGCGATTGATGGCCGTTCGGACGAAAGTTTGGGCACCGCGTCGGCTGGAAGTAAAAGAAGTGCTTATGTTTCTGAGGAAGGGTTCGGGCACGACCTTAAGGTTCTGTGGCTCCATCTGATCTACCCAGTTCATGCTGCCCTTTGTCGCCTTCGTCGTCGGCCGGAGCCCAAAGAGCCACCGCCCATTCAGTCGACTTATAGCGGAGACAACGCTCGCTTTTTACACAAAGAACCCGACGTTCTTCAGTCGATGGCCCTGTCTTCTGGCTATACGCGAGTGGTCTGTCCAAATTGCCAAAATGTTCAACGAGAACCTTTGACGCTTGCACCGTCAGACCGTGTAAGTTGTCACCGGTGCAAGAATCAGTTCCCAGGCTCGTTCGCAGACGAATTTCGAAAGGGTGCTGATCTTGAGTGCTTTCGTTGTGGCGTCACTACGTTTTGCGTTTCAGGCTTAAAAGACCCATCGTGTCCAAGTTGCAAACTTCGCCAAAGGATAACAACTGACCATGCGCATGTAAAACCTGGCGCTTTCATCGCGGTGACAGCCCTGGTGTTTCTTATTTTCTTTGGCCACGCAATCATCACCAGGACTGCACCTCAGTTCCTTGTGGGTATCTGCGTAGCGGGCGTCAGCAGTTTTTTTGGATTTGTTACTCTCGCTGCCCTGGGATTCTAGGCAACTCGCTTCTATTCGAATGCCTTTTGGAATATATATAGGGCTGTCATGAACGCTCTTTCCTTAAATGAAGTCTTCAGGCTATTCGGCGCTCGATATGGAAGTGCTGATCGAGAAATGTTAAGGTTACTCCGAAAAATCCCTATGCTCAACAGTGAGCTTGGTGCGATAATAATCCGTGCAAACCAAGTGATTCAACCAGGTTGTCTGGTGAAATCTTTGTGGTTTCCTTAGCTAAGTACTGCTATATGTGCCCATATTGCACGGATCTATGGATCGACAACCTTTGAAATAGTCTTTGCCGACGAGGACTCTTAAGCCGAAAATGCTGTGTGACCCGAACCCTTATCAAAAGCAAGCTACGGATGGCGGATTCGTCAATTCCGAACAGATCCTGCGACTTTATGAGACGATACTTTCGAATACACCTGACCTCATTTACGTTTTCGGATTGGACCACAGATTCGTCTATGCCAATGCTGCATTGCTGGAAATGTGGGGAAAGACTAAGGACGAGTCGATTGGTAAGAACTGCCTTGAACTCGGATACGAGCCATGGCACGCCCAGATGCATGACCGAGAAATTGATCAAGTTATTGCTCTAAAGCAACCGATCCGTGGAGTCGTTGCCTTTACCGGGCAAAAGGGCAGAAGAATGTACGACTACATTTTTAGCCCTGTAATTGGGCCAAGCGGTGACGTTGAAGCAATCGCCGGGACAACACGGGATATTACCGACCGGATTCTTTTCGAAGACGCGCTAAAAGAAAGCGAGTCTCGCTATAGGTCACTTTTTGAATCCGTTGATGAAGGATTTTGTATTCTTGAACTGATTTGCGATGAAGATGGCAAACCCGAAGATGGCAAAGTTCTGGAGACAAATCCCGCTTTTGAGCGAATTACTGGCTTACCTAACATTATAGGTAGGCAAATTCTTTCCATTCTGCCGGACCTCGATTCCGTTTGGATAAACGCTTTCCAATCCGTTGCGTTAACTGGAATTCCACAGCGGTCAGTTCACTATGCGCCGACGAGCGGGAAATGGTTTGATGTCAGCACGTTTAAATCGGGAGACGCATCAAGCGGAAAGCTAGCAATTCTCATTAGTGACGTCACCGAATCACGTGAGAAGGAACGGGCCCTTCGAGAAGGCGAGGCGCAATATAGACAGATTGCTGAAGGTCTCCCTCAAATGGTTTGGAGTGCTGGACCTGACGGCATCAGAGACTACTTTAATGGCAGGTGGCTGGAGTTTACGGGGGTCGGACCGGAGAATTGCGAGGGTCCCTGGCTCTCAGTAATGCATATAGAGGATCGTGCAAGGGCTTCAAAAGCCTGGGACGCTTCAGTGCTGAGCGGAAAAACATTTGAAGCGGAATATCGTTTGAGAAGTCGTGAAGGCCAATATCGATGGTTCTTGGGAAGGGCGATTGCGATTCGCAACAAGCAAGGTCAAACCGTTCGCTGGTTCGGTACATGTACGGACATTGAAGAGCAAAAGAATGCCCAGGTAACACTTCAAATAACTTACAATTTCGCTCTCGCTCTCGCAGCGGATTTGGACCTCGAAAGAATTGTACAGAGCCTAACCGATGCCTCAACGTTTGCTCTTGGAGCCGAATATGGAGCATTTTTCTATCGGGAAGATGGCGATGATGAGGACATCGTGTCGCTTATTGCTGCTTCGGGTCGGAAAGTTGTTGGACTAGAAACCTTGTGCCTGGGCGATCGATCAGCTGCATTTGCGGGATGCTTCAAGTCGACCGAAATCGTGCGACGAGACAACGTTTCTTCAGATCACACTTACAGTCACATTCTTAGCCTTGATCCTACAGTCTCTAGCTACTTGTCCGCTCCAGTCATTTCAAGATCAGGAGAAATCATTGGAATTCTGATATTCGCTCATCCTGCTCCGGAAATATTTACGTCCCAACATGAGCGAATCGTGTCATCTTTTGTTGCGCAGGCTGCCACCGCCATTGACAATGCGCGGCTCTATGAACGGCTGAGATTGATGAATGAGGACCTTGAAGCAAGGGTTCAAGCCCGTACGAGCGATTTACTCGCAGCCATCGAGCGGCTTCAAGGTTTCACTTCTCATGTTTCGCATGACCTACGCTCACCACTTAGAGCCATCGCGTCAACGAGCCGTATCATTCAAGAGGACTTTGGCACGAAATTGCCTGATGAAGTGCTTCGCCTATTAACCCGCCAAGCCGATGCAGGTACACGGTTAGGGAAGCTCGTTGACGACCTCTTGAAACTATCAAGGATATCGAAACAGGAGATGATTCGGCAACGGGTTGATGTCTCATTCCTTGCTCAAGATGTGTTTGTTGAGGCCCAATCAACGCATCCTTATTCCAAAGCGAGCATCGATATTTCCGACAATCTCTACACCGAGGCAGACCCTCGCTTGCTGAGACTCGCTCTTCATAATCTCATTGAGAATGCCGTAAAGTACAGTCCACAGGGAGGGACCATCATTGTGGGACAACGCGAGGACGGCGCATTCTTCGTGCGCGATGAGGGGATTGGCATGGAGCCGCAGTATCTCGAAAAGATTTTTGAGCCCTTTCAACGACTTCATCGAGACGATGAATACAGTGGTACGGGCATTGGCTTGGCTAATGTCAAACAAGTTATTGATCGGCATGGCGGCGAAATATGGGCGGAATCTGGGCTCGGTAGCGGCGCTACTTTCTATTTCAAATTTAATCAAAAGTGATAGGAGGCGGATCAATCATGCCGCCACCAAGTTGTGGCTAAAATGATCTCGATGCACGAGGCTTCAATGCTCCACCGCTGGGAAAGGTTGCTAATGCTGACCTTGATATCGCTCACTTGCTTTGGCATGTCATCACGAGGTGCGATGGCCCAGTTCGGACCAGTAGGTCCACCTCCGCCATTCGATGACCATGCTGAAATGATGAAGCAGCTCAAGCTGAAGTCCATTCGGCCCGGGCCCAACCCAAATGATCAAACTACGTTCGATGAGGCTAGGGCAAATCCGTACAAGGACAGCATGCCAGACGTCCTCACATTGGCGAATGGCGCAAAGGTCACTAGTGCGCGGGTATGGAGCAACCGTAGGCGAGAGATAGTAGAACTGTTCGAAAGGGAAGTTTATGGACGAATTCCAAAGAATGTCCCCAAAGTTCTATGGGAAGTTACCGGGATTACTCCAGGAATGAGCGGCGCTATTCCGGTCGTAACGAAGACTCTCATCGGTCACGTTGACAATTCAAGTTATCCCAAAGTCAAGGTAAACATTCAAGCAACCTACACGATTCCAGCGCATTCCAAGGCAAAGGTTCCCATTATCATCGAGTTTGGATTTGGTTTTGCTTTTGGCCAGCGACCAGGCGTGAAGCCTTGGGGACAGCAAGCAATTGAGCGAGGATGGGGTTACGGTAGCATCATTCCAACCTCTATCCAACCGGATAATAACCATCTAGAGCAAGGTGTCATCGGTCTTTGCAACAAGGGGATGCCTCGAAAGCCTGAGGATTGGGGCGCGTTGCGTGCTTGGAGTTGGGGTCTAAGTCGACTGGTGGATTACTTTGCCTTTGACAGAGACTCCCATGTTGACTCTAGAAAGGTTGCTATTGAAGGTGTGTCTCGTTATGGCAAAGCCGCACTGGTAGCAGAGGCCTTCGACACCCGAATTGCCGCTGGATTTATTGGTTCTTCAGGCGAAGGCGGAGCCAAGCTCCATCGCCACATCTTTGGCGAAGCGGTCGAAAACTTGGCAGGCGGCGAGTTCTACTGGATGGCAGGCAACTTCATTAAATATGGAGCCTCAGACCCGGCCAAAACCGCCGCAGATATTCCCATAGACTCGCACGAATTGATTGCACTTTGCGCGCCTCGTCCGTGTCTAATCAGTTATGGTCTGGTTGAGAAAGGCGACGCGAAGTGGGTCGATGCTCACGGTTCCTTTATGGCGGGAGTGCTTGCGGGACCCGTCTACAAACTCCTTGGTAAGAAAGATTTCGGAACTTCCGGTGATTACCTGACTGACTCCATGCCGCCCGTAAATAAGCTCATTGGGGGTGAACTAGCGTGGCGACAACACGATGGAGGTCACGAAGTGACTCCTAACTGGCCCACATTCTTCGACTGGGCTTCTCAATTCATCGTCGCTCCCTCCCTCCCACTAGACCGAACGCCTGTCATGTCACCAACCGACATCCCCGCATCCCGTACGGATCCAAACTCGCTGATTGCTCACCAACAGCTTTTGCAGAAAGCAGCAAAAGGTCGGATCGATGTCTACTTTACGGGCGATTCGATTGTCCGTCGATGGGGAACGAGTGATCCAATCTACAAACCCATGCTCGAAAACTGGAAGGCAAACTTCTTCGGTTGGAATGCTGGCAACTTCGGTTGGGGAGCAGATATAACACAAAATGTACTTTGGAGACTTAGGAATGGCGAACTTGACGGAGTAAATCCAAAGGTAATCGTAGTCCAAGCGGGCACCAATAACATTGGGGCTGGAAACAGCCCAATGGAAGTGGCTAATGGTATCAAAGCGATCGTCAGGACTTGTGAACAAAAAGCTCCCAAGGCGACGATAATCATTACGGGGATCTTCCCGCGAGATGCCAATCAGGGATTCTCGAGCAAAATCAAGGCCACAAACGACCTCGTATCAAAGTTTTGTGACGGCAAGAGCGTGATTTTCCTTGACGTTACCGCCGGACTTTGTGATGCAACTGGGAAACTCAATGACGGCATGTTCGAAGATGGTCTTCACCCTTCACCTAAGGGGTATCAAGTATGGGCCAACGGACTGAAGGTTCTACTCAAAGACTTGCTCGGTCCACGTGCAAACGTTGACCAAGCACCTGCTCCGACTGGTGACCCAAGCTTGACGCCACCACCGACCGGTTTCCCACGACGAACTGGAGGCTAGGTGCTATTGCGCTGCACAGTTAGGAACGATTCATTTCAGCCATGATCGCTTTCAAGGCCTCGTCGTCAGTTCTGAACTTTGAGGATTTGACCTTAAGGCCAGGTTTTGCCTGGGCAAGGATGGCGGCTGCGGATGACACGGTTGAACCCAGCGCACCGAATGGCTCCTTACCACTCTTGAAATGCTTGTTAATTTCTTCCGCACGCTTATGGGATGCCGCCATTGCAAGAATGACTTCCTTTTCATGTCCGGCAAGTTTGCGCCGAATGGGTGGATAGCTAATCAAAGTGTCGGTGGAGTAAAGCCTCATGCAACCTCCATCTTTGTCGAACCTTGGATCCTTCGAAGGGTCCAGCTTTAAGTGACTATAGGCAGCAGCGAAGCCTTGTCCAACATCCTTACGTTGGAGGAGTTCTTGCAGAGTTGGAGAAGCTAAACTCGCTCGATAGATTCCCACTGCCGGTTTGCTATAGAGCATATAGTAGATATACAGGTCCGATTTAGTCGCTTGCAAGATCAGTTGTTCGGTAGTCATAGCCTTTGCCCGCTTGATTGAAATGTCCTTCTTCGAGAATAACAATTGGTCCATTGACCTGACGCCATTCATATGTTGTTGAAGGTCTTCGCAGTCGTTCGGCGTTAGTTCGAGGTCTTTTTGAAGCCACACGCTGTTTTTCAATCGGGTTTGGCGCGCCGCAGGAGCAGATGAGGCACCAATGAGCAGAAGTAAGCAGGCCGAAAAACATGTCGATAAATGGCTTTGTCGATAGGACCTCATGGATGACTTCCTTGCTGACGGGTACTCAGGCTACTGCCGAATTGCTTTAGATACCGAGAAGAGAAGGTGGGTATTGCTAGTACGCGCAAAAGATCTCTAGATGGTGGAACGTACTGCCGGATGGCAAACCTTCCAATAATTAGGAACCTCTCGTTGTAACATTGCGTTCCCTTGAAAATGAGGATTTTGGAAACCACCCTATACGGGGAGAATCTGGAAGATCTGCATAGCTTCTACACCCAAGTTCTTGGATTACAAGTCATCTCTTATGACCCACAACGGAATTTGTTCTTACGACTCGAGGATTCGGTTTTGATCGTTTTCAAGGCATCAAAGACGATCGTTCCAGACGCAGGCATCCCCCCACATGGCGCTCAAGGTGCGGGACACATAGCTTTCCAGGCTACTAGGGTTGAACTCGATAAGTGGAAAACAGACTTGATTGATAAAGGAGTGCCGGTCATCCAAGAAGTGACATGGGCGAATGGCGCGTTGTCCATTTACTTTAGAGACCCAGCCGGAAACATTCTCGAAATTGCCACTCGTGATCTTTGGTTTGGTTCCCCTGAACCTTAGGGTGACCGTTAGTTAAGCAAGCAGCTTTTGAATGACTTCTCCGTGGACATCTGTAAGGCGTCTCATACTGCCGTTATGGTAGTAGGTTAACTTCTTATGATCGATGCCTAATAACCGCAGGACTGTCGCATGAAAATCGTAAATCGTGCACACGTCCTCGACTGCCTTATATCCAAATTCGTCAGTGGCTCCGTAGGACGTACCCGCTTTGAGCCCAGCCCCAGCCATCCAAGCCGTGAATCCGAGTGGATTGTGGTCTCTTCCTTCGCTCCCGATTTGGTGAGTAGGCATTCGGCCAAATTCGGTCGTCCAAAGCACGAGTGTATCGGCAAGTAATCCAGTGCGCTTAAGGTCATGCAAAAGGGCCGCCGTAGGTTGGTCCATTATTGGGGCATGGCGCTCATAGTCTTTTTTCAACGTTTTGTGGGCATCCCAATTTAAGAGGCCATCCACAGCCGAGGCATGAGCACCACAGTAGACTTGAACAAATCTAACACCACGCTCCAATAGTCTTCTAGCGAGGATGCAATTTCGAGCATAACCGGCCTTTGTTGGGTCGTTACTGTCTGCTCCGTAGAGAGCTAAGGTTTCATGGCTTTCGTGCGACAGATCGGTAGCCTCTGGTGCGCTAAGTTGCATTCGGGCAGCAAGTTCATAGGCACTTATGCGCGCTGTTAATTCGTTCTGTTCCGGATTGTGCCTCAAGTGCTCGTGGTTAAGGGTATCGAGGAACTCTCTAAGCTCGCGTTCTTTGGCACTGTCACTACCCAAGGGAGGTTTGAGATTCGCGATGGGCTGATCTGAACTGAATGGGGTTCCTTGGTAGGTGGCCGGGAGAAATCCGCCGCTCCAGTTTGCGGGACCATTTGGCGGCATTCCCCGAGGGTCCGGAATTGCAACGAATGCTGGAAGATTTTGGTTAAGGGTGCCCAAAGCGTAGGTTAACCATGAACCCATGCTAGGAAATCCCTCAAGAATGAAGCCCGTATTCATCTGCAACATTGCCGGCCCGTGAGTGTTGCTCTTGGCTGTCAAGGAGTGGATGAAAGTCATATCATCAACGTATTCAGCAAGGTGAGGCAATAAGTCAGAGACCCACTTGCCGCTCTTCCCGTGCTGTTTCCAGCCCCACGGGCTCTTCATCAATGCTCCGTTCCCGCCCTGAAAAGTGACCAGCTTTTCTTCACCGGGAAGTGACTCACCATGCATGCGTATCAACTCGGGCTTGTAGTCAAACGTATCTAGCTGGCTAACTGCACCAGGGCAGAAGATCTGAACAACTCGCTTGGCTTTCGCGGGGAAGTGAGGTGCTTTTTGACCCAAACCTGAAGTGGCAGCGGCCTCTTCTGCGAGCAGGCACGCGAGCGCGATACTGCCGAGGCCCGTACCCATTTGGCCCAAGAATTTACGCCGACTTAGCAACTCCTTTTGATCCAGAGGAGTTAGGTCAACGTGCGGTGGACTAGTAGTAAACGAATTCATTCGCATTCATTAATCCTCTGCAAAGCGATTTCAATCCTTGCCGGCTAGCGAGCCTTAGCGCTGCCCGTTTTTCCAATGCTTCTGGAACGCGCCCGAGTGCCAGTTGGAAGGCGCGTGTCACTTGACTGTCCAAACTCTTTCCAGCATCGCGTACGACCCTTTCAGCATAAAACCCTGCTTGTTGAATCAAGAAATTCCCATTGAGCAAGCTCAACGCCTGAAGAGCAGTTGTTGTTGTTGCGCGCTTAGGCTCACGTTGAGCAGACTCTGGACAATCAAAAGTTTCCAGAAGGTCGTCACGAATGGCTCGAGCTGGCACCCGATAGATGCTTCGTCGCCACGTATCTGGACTGTACTGTTCGATCTGGTCATAAGAGGCGACGTTGAGCTCAGTGTAGTTGAACAGTCGAAACCCTGGGCCTCCCATCCGTCGATTCAGCTGTCCGCTCGTCGCAAGAATGGCATCCCTTAGCGCTTCTGCTTCCATCCTCCGTAAAGGCATGTGCCACAAAAGACGGTTGCTAGCATCAAGCTGTTGACCCTTGGCATTTGACTCGCCAGATTGGCAATAAGTCGTTGAAGTTACGATCATCCTATGGAGCCGTTTCATCCGCCAACCATTAGCCATAAAGTCGTGAGCGAGCCAGTCTAGGAGCTCGGGATGGCTGGGCTTTTCGCCATTTCGGCCAAAGTCGCTAGGAGTCCCAACGATGCCCTTGCCAAAGTGATATTGCCAAATTCGATTAACTATCACACGTGCCGAAAGTGGGTTTCGGTCATTTCCAATCCACTTCGCAAGGGCCAGTCTGCGAACCGGATCAGGAGCATCCGCGGATGGACAAAGGTCTGGATCAAGGGAAGTGATCTGGGATATCGCCCCCGGGGAAACCTGGTCCATTCGTTGCATAGGGTCGCCACGGCGCAAGACAAAAGTCGGCTCAGGGTTCGTGAATTGACCAACGTAAGCTGTAAGACGAGAGCTCAAGTCCTCGTTTTTGAGGCTGAGCCCCGCCAAAATCCGTTGCAGATGTTCTCTCCGCGTTTTCTGGTCACGTGTCATGGCCTTTTGGAAAGCTTCTGGATGTATGTAGTTGAGCCCATTGCGGGAATCTCGCCCCACTTCAGTGGACACTGCCTTCCATGTCGTTCCTTCTAACGAAACGTCAATGCGATATTGAGTGGGGAGTCTGTCGTCATACCTCGCAACCTCGGCCCCATCTCTACTCCAGGAAACACGGTCGATCATGTGGACCTGAGGTAGCTCAATCTGAGCCCAACCTGAATTACGGGTATTGCTGATCCAGCTATGATCGTTGCCCAGGAGACCGTCGTTCAGGTGCGAAATCTTATGTCTCTCGGACCCAGGAAAAAGTCCTGAAGCCGTCGCCTTAGCTCCCGTAGCCGAAAGAGCTAGGTCCGAGCTCCCAGAGGGACTATAGATCTGAAGTTCGTCCAAACAAGGTTCCGTTCCATCGCGCGTTGCGAGCACCGTAAACCTAACGAATTTCGCTTCAATTGGAGGAAATTTGTCGACATTCCATCGAGCATTGACCGAAGGGCGCAAATTCTCCGAAGCTCCTGATCTGCGCAAAACTTGCTGCCTGGCATTATCTTCCAGCTGGTTCAGCTCGTTTAATGTCTGAAATGCCTGTCTGGCAAGTATTTCCTTTTCTAGGTTTGCCTTTGCTAGCGCTGAACCGGAGGCGATCGGCCGTTCTCCAAATTGAACACCAGAGAAAACTGAGGCCAGTCGGTAAAAGTCCTTCTGTGGAATGGGATCAAATTTGTGATCGTGGCATCGGGCACATCCAACAGTTAGGCCGAGAAAGGCTGCACAGGTTGTTGAAGTGATGTCTTCCAGATCGCTCATTCGCTTCTGACGGGTTCCTTCTTCGGTGGCATTGCCTACAGTGTCATGAATTCCCGCAACCAGGAATCCGGTTGCTACTTCTATGTTAGGATTGCCTTTCCCAACAACGTCACCCGCAAGTTGTTGTGTGATGAAATCCGTATAAGGCAAATCTTGATTGAAGGCACGGATGACGTAGTCTCGATAGGGCCATGCATTCGTCCGGATGATGTTCCGTTCATACCCGTCGCTCTCGCCGTATCGAACAACATCTAGCCAATGCCTTGACCATCTCTCGCCGTAAGCAGTTGAAGCGAGTAATCGATCGACAACTTTCCCGTATGCGTTCGGAGTTCGATCGTTCTGAAAGGCTGAAATCTCATTGACAGTAGGCGGCAGACCCGTGAGGTCAATCGTTACGCGTCGAAGGAGTGCCAGTTTGTCTGCCCGACGTGACGGGGCGAGATGATTGGCGGCCAATTTGTCAAAGACAAACCGATCAATGGGGTTACGCGCCAGAGAATCGAAAGGAGTTGTAGGAACTGGCCGCGACTGGATAGGCTGAAACGACCACAAGGGCATCATCGCCAAACTGATGGCTGTCAGCTTCTCGCTCGGGTAAGGCGCACCACCCGTGATCCACTCGCGGACAGTCCGAATCGATTCATTGGAGAGTTTGCCGGTCGGAGGCATTCTCCCTTCCGACACCTCTCGAAGAAGGCGGCTCTTGGCAAATTCACGTTCGTTGATGACGGAAGAGGCTATCGCACTAGCTCGAGTCGACAAGTCGACTCCACCAGATCGTTTGGTGGAGTCATGGCACTTAACACAATTGGTTCTGAGGATATTTCCCGCACTTTCAGCCAAGGACTGCTTGTCTAGTTGATGACCTTTTGTGACCCCTATACCGCCCGCAGGAAAGTACGCAAGGCCAACCAGCAAGATTGACCAACCCGCTAGCAAGCCAGTGCCTTTCATGGGACTTATTATAGTCAGGAGACCCTAGCTATGGGGGAAGTTTGTATCTCTCTATGGGAGTCGGCGCGACAGTCCGCACCATCTTCGAAGCATTCAATTCCCACGTTCGTAGGTGCTACTGCTTCGTCAGGTTGCAACACATATTTCAGGCCAATCTATATTCCGCATCTTAGTAGTACTGCGACGTGAAACCAGAGGCGACATCATGCCTTTCGCCAAGTAATCGGCTGCTGAGACGAGTAGAGGATCAAAGAGTCGGTGGATAGACTGAGTTTCACATTTTGTCCTATGGCACCCTCGCTAACTGGTTTACCCGCTTGTTCTTTAAGTTTGAGTTCGACCGATCCATCAATCTCACTCCACGTGCCGGTGGTTTTTACGCTAGTGACTAATTCAAATTTGTGATCGCCCTTCAAGTTGAGGGTGAGTTTTGGCGGATTGGAGGGAGGTTTGCCTTGTTTGGTGGCTATAAACGCTCCGTGCCAAGTTCCTACGAACGCGCTCTCTTTGTTTTCTCCACCACATCCCACGATTAGGGCCGGAGCCAACATCATTGCCGTAAGCAAATATTTCTGCATTGTCGTTTTCATTCCTTGTACTTTCGACGGTCTAGGTACCTGTGAAAGTTGGCCCTTAGCAAATTTGCGGCACTCTTAATTAGCGATGGGATGAACGATCTGTGCGCTCGTCTAGAAAATACATCCTTTCCTGAATAGTGGACAAGACCATTCCCCGAATGTCCTCCTGCACAGGCTCTGGCGGGTGCGACTAAAAGGAACATTCCTATTCACGTTGTGGTCACCCAGTGCAATGGTGTCAACGATGGAAATTAAAAAGAATAACGGTGCGTGGATTTCGCTAATTGCCTTGGCCCTGGTGGTTGGAGGGTGTAACTCGCCGGAAGCGACTACATCATCAACCAGTGTTGCGCAAACGCCTGCTCAACCTACTACTGCAGCGGCAAAACGCCAGGATCTAATCGGATACCGATTCTTTGATGGAACGATGGTCATTCCTCCATCTGCCCAAGCGACAGCATATTCGCCTTACGACACTCCGGTAGTTTCGGTGTCTACAAGCAGCGGGAAGTATGTCGAGCGGGGCGAGCCGATCGTGAAACTCGAAATCCCCGGCGCGGATCAAGCAACCAATCAAGCGAAGACAAACTCTGCGGTTGCAAATTCCACTCTATCCGAACAGAAAAGCATTGAGTCTGGACCAGTGAAAGCAGCAAAACAGGCGTTGAAGGACGCAAAGGATGCGGAAAAGGCTGCTCAAGACACCGTTGCCTCTGGTGGCTCAGCCGATGTTACTGCAGCAACTCAGACCAGAATCGAGGCTGAAAACGCGCTTCGTGATGCTCAACAGAAGATGCAAGAGAACCTGGCACCTGCAAAGCAGTTTGCCGTTGCCTCCTCGGCCCAACTTCAGGCTGCAAAAGCCGACGCCGCCCAAGGCATCGTCCGTGCTCCCATTGCAGGCACTGTCGTAACCCTCACAGCAAAGCCTGGCATGGATGCAAAATCGAAGCAAGAACTGGCTACCATCATCGACTATAGCGAAGCAAGGATCCAAGCTACTGTTCCTCCCGATCTCAAGGACCTTGTTACTCGTGACTCAAAGGTGATTATTGCAATGTCCGGTCCCAGTTCCGAACCCTTGGAAGGTCGTGTACTTTCTGTGAAAGTCTCACCGCCAACTGTGGGTCAAAAGAGCTCGGGATATTTGGCAATTGTACGCTTCACGAAACCGCGAAGTATTACTCAGCCTGCAAGCGGCGTACGTCGAGTCGGCATCAAAACCGGCGAAGCTAAAAATGCGTTGGTTATCCCGGCCTCCGCTGTCGTGGTTCAAGAAGGAAAATCAACCGTCAAAGTCCAAAAGGGATCAGACTGGGAGTCCAAAACAGTCGAAACTGGGCTAACCGACGGAAACATGATTGAAATCAAGTCGGGCCTCTCAGAGGGTGACGTTGTACAGGTTGCTTCAACCCCATAGTAGACATTCGACAGAATTGAACGTGTTAGGTCTCCCAGAATTCTTCTGGGAGATCTGAATTCAATTTCAGCTCGATAATCGAGGACGTATCATTAGTCTCATGAACGTGCAGACCTATCTGTTTTTCGACGGCTCTTGTAGACATGCGATCGAACTGTATAGGCAAGCCTTCGGAGCCAACTTACTCTTTCAGGTTCCCTATTCGCAGGCTCCCGAGGAAATCAGGGTTGTTGGTAAGGATGACCTTGTCTTTCACGCAACTCTCCGTATCGGCGAGACCCTGTTAAACCTAAGTGATGATCTCCAAAACGAAAAAGGTCGCTTTGGTGGATTCGCTTTGCTGGTCCACCTTGAATCCGGTAATGCAGTTGATGCTGCGCTCCAGATACTCAGCGCAGGAGGATCGGTTGAACTCCCTCCACAGCAGACTTTTTGGGCTGAGCGCTACGCAATAGCCATCGATCCATTTGGTATCTGTTGGAAGCTGCAGTACTCCTCCCAAAGTGATCCACGTTGAATCCTTACTCAAAAGAACACGGAACAGCCTGAAACAAGTGGGCCCTTGTACCCCTTGTTTGGCTTGTCACGATACTGTCACGGTTAGGTCACTCTCGCAGCATTGAATACATCTGCGCCCCGATTCAACGACGGTTGGGGCGCGAGGATGATTTGATGAAAAGGAAGAACTGGAAGACAATCTCAACTAACTTTGGCTTGACGGCGATGGCCATCATGGTGCCGCAAATGTCCCAGGCCTCATGGCCCGTGTATAAGAGATATGAAGTGGCGGGCTACTCTAATCTGCCCAACGCAGCCCGTGCCGTGAACTCCTACAACTACGTGGTGGGTTCGGCAAATTACACTTCAAACGCACAAGATTTTACGGCCATGTTTGGCGGCGCCAATTCAATGAGCACGTTTTACAACATGCCAAGCCAGTGGAATTCCATGCAGCTCAATGGGCTAAATAGCAAAGGCCAAGCAGTTGGAACAGCGAGGATCTCTGGTCATCCAGTGGCTCTTTATACTCAACCTGGACTTACTACCCAGAATATGCAAACCGGTTTGACCAATACCTATCAAAGTGTTGGCTCAGCCGTGAATCATTACGGAATCGCGGTTGGATCGTATAACCGAGTCGCAACTTCTGGAGTCGAGACTCACATGTTTCGATGGGACCCCGTTTCGCAAACAAGAACAGGAGATTGGCTAAACCTGATTCCAGGTGGAATCAACGAAGACGGCTTGATGGCTGCTGCTAACATCAAACCAACCAATTACTACCAGCTTTGCGAACTCGCGCTGGTACCTGCCAACGGCAACCCAACGATGAAGACTGCGCCAGGCTATTTCACTTGGATGCAACCCAATAGTATCAGCACCTATGGCGGTGTCACGGTCGTCGGCGACATGACCTCCTACTTGCTCAATGCTTCAAACTCCTATAAGAACGGGTTCGCCTACAACAAATCGTTGGGCAAATGGATGATCTTAGGCGGTGTAGGAAACCAATACTTTGAAACTCATGGACTTGGTATCGATGTTTGGGGCACAAAAGCAGTGGGATACACCGTTGACCAAGCTGGCGTTCAAACGGCAACTGTTTGGGAGTTCGCGAACGGAGCATGGAATCCAACTCCCGTAAGTTCCTTGCTTCCAGCCGATCTCAATTGGAAGTACAGCCAAGCGACAGCAATCAGTCCCCTAGGTGCGATCTCAGGAATAGGTATGCGTCGGCAAGGCGAACGATGGGTTCCAACTTCGTTTGTCCTAACGCCTAACGCCCTCATAAGAATGGGGCCTATTGAAGGCGGAATTTTTGGCGGTCTTACAGCCACTCCAACTATTCATCTACAAGGCCGAGACGCCTTCTCCTTGAATATCTCGATGGGTACGGACAACGTATTGATCGCACTTCTCAACGTGCTTCGAGTGGAAGCTGGGCAGAGCGATACCACCTTTACAATGCAGACCAAAGGCGTAGATGCTAGGACGACAGTTGCCGTAACCGCAAGCATAGGCGGATACAGTACGGTTCAGCAATATCTGCTCCTTCCTGCCGTCTTGCAAGGTTTGGTTCTTCGACATGTCGACGGCGGCGGCGAAGGAAGAGTCTCCCTAATGGGAAATGCTGGCCCTTCCGGAGATACCATTCGATTAACTTCGACAGACCCAAATGTGACTGTTCCGGCAAGCTTGAAAATCGACAAGGGTGGAAACGCCGCCTATTTCCCAATGAAGATAGGGAAAGGTGCGAAGCGGGGGACCATAGTTACCATCACAGCATATATGGGAGATGGCAGCGTAAGTCAGCCATTCGTAGTGAGCTAACGTGCCTGACTCGTCTCGCAGCTCAATCTGCGAGACGAGTCAGTGTCTGGTTATATAGATTGCTTTTCTAGTCCGCGTAGTTCAGAGGCATTCCTGAAGGCACCCTTGAGCCTTCCTGGCTCCATGCTCTTTGAGCCACCGTGGCCTGTCGGAAATAGGCTGATGCCCTAGTCGCTGAGTCACCGTCGATGCCGATTGCTTCTAGAGCCCTGTCGAACTGGGTCAAACAAGCCTCGTCAAGTTCCAAGTGCACTCCATTGCAGGCATGCAATTGCTGGACATAGGACTCATCGCCATATCCTGCTGAATACAGCTTAGGACCACCGAATGCTTCAGCTAAGTAAGCGGCAAGGCGCTCGCTGTGGAATGGGTGTACTCCATGTTCAAACGGATGAGCAGCCTCCGGGTCCTGCAAGCAGAATTCATGCCAGGTTCGTGTCAGTTCTAAGATCCGATCAAACCCACCTAAGGCTTCATAGAGTGATTCCACATTTGCCAATTTACCTTGCCAATGGTCAATAGCGGGCGAACTGCACCTATTATTCGATGGTGAGTGCGTTGACGCACTTGGCAAATTTCGATTTCTGCATGCTTGGACTTGTCTTCGAAAGGACTGAGAAATGTGGTTGCTATTTGCCCACTGCCGCTACACAAACTCTTCGGTCTTTTGCCATCAAAAAGGCGACAAATTTGCCGCCAAAAGACGTTCCCAAAGGAACCATCCCATCGACTAGTCGCCACTTATTCGTTGCAGCGTCGAAGATCATCGTCGCAAAATTTGAAGTCATTCCTGTCAAACGGTCATTCTCCGAGCTAACGTCGAACGGTTGGACGATCGAGCCATCTGCAAGTGCGATGGGATCTAATAGGTGACATTTTGACCTAGACAGGTAATGGGACAACCCCGTGAACGACCTAAGCTTTTGAAATCTCTTTGTAAGCCGGACCTTGAAGAACTCCCCGTTCTTTGTCACTATCGCTAGATGATCTGACGCCTTGAGCCCGTTTTTTACTGCAGCGAATTTCACCAGGGCAGGCTCAGTATTGAGTTCCATTCTTTCCTTAGCACCGAGAACGAAAGCTTTCTCAGACACCACCTTTCGCCAATCGTATTGAGGCCAAATCCAAATGGGGCTCCACAATGGAAAGAGAAGCCTTTGACCTTGATCGAACAAGGGTTCCGGGTTCATTTTCCCGACGGAAACTTTGCCTCCGAATTCCAAACTCGCCATGGAACCTCGAAAAACAGGCGCGCTTGCCGTGATCGGACCTCGTAAAACAATCCTATTACCCGAAGCATAAATCACTCCACTTTGATCTGTCTTTTCAAACCAATCGTTGCCCGATGGGACTTTGCTTTCGCCAAAGTATGCGCAGAACGACTCAGTCACTTGCTTAGTGAAACCTCCCATGTCAGTAGTGTGAGCATAGATGTGAAATCGATCGATCCGTCCGTTCTTTAGGTCGATCCTTTCTCCACTATTCAAAAACACATATCTTCCCTCTTGATTTACTATTCCGCTAGTATCCGCGTTCAGCATTTTGATAGTGAACTGAGTTGTTACAACCCTCCAAGCCGGAAATGGTTTCTCAATCAACATGGGCAATATTGCAATCATAAAGTCATTCTTTTCGGGCTCAATAATCTTACGGTTGGTTGTTGAAATACTATCTAGAATACTTCACTTTAGGTTCAAACATGCACCATGTTGCGTCATTAGGGTGTGAAAAATAACCAGGGAGAGCCCGAGTGAACACTTGTAGCACCTGCCAAAAGGATGTTGAGAATCCCTATGAATCGCCTTGAACGAGGAGTAACCGCGGCCTTTGCTTGTGATGAAGGGCCGGCTCGATAACGGACTGATCCAAGAGCTAGTTTCTTGCGAAGCCCTTGGTGAGGCAATTAATAGGTAGACGCAGTCGTTGGCGGAACTCACTGAGATAGACGCTGAAAGTGGCAGGTGAGTCGCGGGACGTTAGCTGAAAACCAATTCGTGAACGACATCTTCTTCAGTTGCGGCTTCCTGACACACCTAAACGATCTTGACTCTACTATTTCAATTTTTTGTAAGAGAGTGGGCGATATAGGATTTGAACCTACGACCCCCAGAATGTGAAACTGGTGCTCTACCACTGAGCTAACCGCCCGCTCTCTCGTTCCTGGCTTACCAATGGTTGCCGATGGTCGGATGATACCTTGGGGAGTGGAAGCGATTCTATTCGGTGGCTTCTTCTGCGCGGTCGCCGTTTTTAACGATGTCTCCTGGCTTGAAAAGGATGCCTTGGAGAGTCTTCTTCCATTCAGGTTTCTTTCGAAGTAGGAATTCAAGGTCCATACCGAAGTGCTTCATCTCTTCGTGTTGGGCATTCTTCATGATCGCGATTGCGTCTTTGTCCTTTTCCAAAGAGATCCGTTGTTCGTACCATCCGATAGCTTCGGCCTCTTCGACCAAGGAGGTAATCATTCGTGCGAAAGTTCGAATCTCTTGGCTGAGTTCGTTAGCGGGTTCGTGGTATTGATCGGTTGCCATTAGGTGTTCTCTCCATCTAAAACTCAATCGCAAGACCCAAATAGGTTTTGACTTGTTCCATTTGGGCTGCCGTCGGTGAGCCTTGAACTCACATTGCCCGGACCACTCGATTGGCTAACCAGACCTCCTACCTCATGCAACAGATCGAGGCTGCAATTTAGAAGACGACGACAGCAGTGATTACTATACAAAACTCGAATAGCTGGTAACCATTCCAAAGGATCGACATCGGTGAGAATCTGTTTGAAATGCGGGCAGAGAATTAGCCTAGGATAATTTCCACCTTATGAGCCCGACCATCACCAAAAGATCGGATATGTTGCCCTGTGCCAGGATCGACATCGCTCAAAGAGCGACCAATTCACGCACTTTCAAACTTGATTTGGATTTGTCACTTAGAAGTAATAAATGCCTCCAAGGAAGTGTCTGATGGCGATAGAGCCGTTCCAACTTTTAGAAATACATGGATCGATCCATAAGCCGATAGAGTCGGGTTTGATACTGTTGGGTCAATCTGCGGAGCTTGACCACATTTTAGTTGCTGTACCCGCCACCATTAGCCGTGCAGAGTCCAAAGAGAGTCCTGTCCAAGCCAAACGTATGTCCGGCCCTACGACCACTTTCTCTCGAAATTGTATCGTCGTAATAGCCATGGAAATCCAGTGCGACAAATTGATCTTCGAGGTTGATTTGAATCGCGAGATTCATGAACCCCATTGCTCAGACTGGAAATAAAATATCATTTCGATCCCCCGACTCTAGTAAAACCTCCGACTTTACTGAACGAATTCTTGCCAACTGCGTCAGAGACACCTGTAATGAATGCAAAAACTTCTGGGCAGAGCGAACTTTGGAACACGGGATTGAGGCAGGCTCTCCTGGTTTCGACCAGTTTGGTGTGCCTTGTTGGAGTCGGCTTCCTTCGAACGGACGCATTCGGTGCCCAGAATAAGAACGTTCCAAAGCTTACTCAGCAAGTCGCGATTACTGAGAACGATCGAATTCTACATGTGCTCAATCGACTGGGTTTTGGGCCAAGACCAGAGGATGTACTGCGCATTAAGCGAATGGGTATCAATTCGTATATTGAGTCGCAGCTCTATCCGGACAAGATCGACGATTCTAAAGTTGACCAAGCACTACAAAGTTTTGTCGAGCTACAAATGTCCGATACGGAGATCCAGTCCAAATACAAAGATTTCATCACGATGGATCAAAGCGCAGCCAGATTGAGGAGGCAACTCCGAAAGGCAACTGCTGAGAAAGAGGGAAGTGCCTCCCCTCCAGGAACTGCAGCAGCGGGACAAGTAAACGCCCAACTGGACCGCAAAGCGGTCGCTGCGATGATGGTTGACGATCCCGACCTTCGCATGAAGGTTCAGAGTACGCGTATGGATCTTGCCAAGATGGCGACTCCAATCGGGCTATTGCATGAACAGTTTCTTGCAGCGAAGCTCATCAGGGCAGTGGATTCTCAACGACAACTGCAAGAGGTCTTAGTCGATTTCTGGAACAACCACTTCAACATCGACATTCGGAAAGCTCCGTGTGGAGTGCTCAAAGTAATCGATGACAGAGATGTTATCCGCCCGCACATCTTCGGGAAATTCAGAGACTTACTTGAGGCAAGTGCAAAAAGCCCCGCGATGTTGGTTTACCTGGACAATTTTCAATCTGTTGCCGACCAGACCAACCCAAACCCTGTTCGACGCGCCCGTCTCCGCCCAGCAGCAGCTATCCAACGTAAGAAAGTTGGACTGAATGAAAACTACGCTCGGGAGATTATGGAACTTCATACACTTGGAGTTGACGGAGGCTATACGCAGCAAGATGTCCGTGAAGTTGCTCGATGCCTGACCGGATGGAGTATCGGCTCACCTGATGGAAAGCAAACTCGAATCAACCGTTACAGCGAGGCTGGACAATTCCACTTCTATCCTGGAGTACATGATTCAGGCGAGAAAAAGGTTCTGGGACAAGTCATTCCTGCGGGTGGAGGCATGGAAGACGGCGAGAAGGTTCTCGATATCTTAGCTAATCATCCCGCAACTATGCGGCACATTTCCTTTCAGCTCTGCCAAAGGCTCGTAAGTGACGAACCGCCAGCCTCTCTGTTAAACAAGTGCGTCAAGACTTGGAAAGAGAGCGATGGGAACTTGCGAGAAGTTGTTCGAACGATCGTAACTTCGCCTGAGTTCTTCTCATCCACAGCGATGCGTAAAAAGATTAAGTCACCCTTCGAATTTGCCGTCTCATCGGTCCGAGCACTTGATGGAACCCTAGATCCTTCGGCATTGGTTTCTACGAAACAGTTGGCTCAGAAGGCGAATAAGTTGGTTCGTCCCCCTCAGGGTGGTGGGTATTTGGATATGGATACCAACAGCTTTTTGGGGCAGATCGCAACCATGGGACAGCCACTGTTCCAGTACCAGGCTCCCACTGGTTTCCCTGAAGATTCTCGAAAATGGGTTTCTTCCGGTGCCCTGATCTCTCGGCTGAATTTCTCATTGGCGCTGACTTCCGGTCGACTGAGAGATGTAGTGATTCCAAATTTATCTGAATCGGCACAAATGGGCTCCGACTCCGGTTCGACCCTCGATAAGCTGGCCAGTCGAATCTTGCACGGTCAGATTTCTCCTTCCACACGAAGTACGTTACTTCGAGAAGCTGCGCAATCAGACATGTCGTCGAAGGCGCGAGATTCTAGCTCGGCAACCATGTCCGCCCTCCTATTGGGCTCACCAGAATTCCAAAGACGATAACGAGAGATATTTTAATAATGGAACTTTCACGGCGATTATTTTTAAAGAACGGAGCTATTGCCTTGGCTTCGGTTGGAATGGGTCCCTTATTTGGTCCGACCTTCCTACGAAGCACAGCCCTCGGCGCAACGACCGCCCAGCGAAGAAAGAAGACTCTAATTTGCATCTTCCAACGTGGAGCTGCAGATGGTCTCAATATCGTGGTTCCCCACGGGGACGCGAACCTTTACACTCATCGCCCCGGACTAGCGATTGCACGACCGTCGCGAACCGATCCGCAGTCTGCGCTTGATCTGGATGGCTTTTTCGGTTTGCATCCCGCCCTTGCACCGTTTCTGCCCATCTATAAGGAAGGGCACTTAGCTGCCATCCAGGCATGCGGTTCGCCAGACGCAACCCGGTCTCACTTCGACGCTCAAGATTTCATGGAAGCGGGAGCGCCAGGAGATAAACGGGTCGCTGAAGGTTGGCTCTCACGTGCCGTTCTTGCATGCCCCGAGGACCGTGCAAAAATTGCAAAGGCTGAAGCAAGTCCGTTCCGCGCAGTTGCCATGGGGTGCGACAATGGTCTGCCACGGAGCTTACAGGGCGACGTCGCTGCCCTCGCAATTCCAGATCTGGCATCTTTTGGAATTGGTCTCAAGAACCTAAAAGGAATGAAGGGGATAGCGGCCAATCAGTCCGGAATAGTTGATGGCTTTGAATCGATATATGATGGTGCGGTTGGAGATGTTCTCCATGGAACAGGAAGGGAGAGTTTCGAAGCGATAGCGGCTCTCAAGCGGCTGGCACCCGGAAGTTACACTCCTGCCAACGGCGCGGTCTATCCCAATGGAAGGTTTGGCGAATCGCTCAAGCAGGTTGCTGAGCTGATCAAGGCCGATGTTGGTGTCGAAGTGGCCTTCTCCGAAATGGGTGGCTGGGACACTCACACTAATCAGCCCGGACGACTCAACCAGCAGCTTCGTGAGTTTGGACAAGGTATCGCGGCTCTTTATCGAGATCTCGGAGATCGAATGAGCGACGTCGTTATCCTCACGATGAGTGAATTCGGACGCACCGTTCGACCGAATGGTACGAACGGTACCGACCATGGCCACGCGACTTGTTTCTTTGCACTGGGTGGCGATGTTCAGGGTGGCAAAGTACTCGGTCATTGGCCGGGTTTAGCCCCCGAGCAATTGTATGAAAACAGGGACCTCGCGCTTACTACGGATTTTCGAAGCGTCTTTGGCGAGGTCGCCGTCCGGCACTTAGGAGCTCAAGGATTAAGCAAAATCTTCCCTGGCTACACGGGCAGCCAGGCGGATTTTCGTGGAGTCCTGCGGGCGGCTTAGCGAATTACTTAAGTCTCTTAAGCCATGCGATAAGTAAGTCGGGCCAAGTCTCTAGGCCCGGCTCCTGTGTTCTTAACCCGTAGCCATGCCCTCCATGTGGGAACAAATGCAATTCAATCGGGACCTTGTTCACGTGACATGCGTGAGTGTAGGCTAATGCCCCCTCGATTGGAATCGGATCGTCCATCGCTTGAACGACGAATGCCGGCGGTGTGTGCTCGTCGATCTTAACGGAATCCACGAGGTTGGTGGTGCCTTCTAGATTCAGATAGGCCGGATAAATGAGCACTGTAAAGTCTGGCCTTGGGTTAGCTTTGTCGGCTTCGTCTTGAGGTTCGTAGGCACCCTTTGCTGTCGTAGATGTAACGGCTGTTGCGTGGCCCCCAGCCGAAAATCCAAGCAACCCCACGTGATCTGAAGCAAGATGCAAGCTACTGGACTGGCTTCGAAGAAGTCGAATCGCTCGCTGAGCGTCCTGCAAGACCACTTGATGGAGCGGCTTATCTTTATCGTGATTCGGTAGCCGATATTTGAGGACCGCGGCATTGAATCCAGCCAAGTTAAGTCGAGTAGCGATTTCCCAACCTTCATGCTCGATAGCTTCGACGTAATAGCCGCCACCTGGGAGTACCAAAACCGTGGGGGAGTTAGGTCTCGCACTCTTGGATGCGAATACTTCCAGGGTCGGCGATGACACGCTTTTGACTAGAAGCAGATTGCCGTTCTGATTCTCGCTGGTTTCCTTGTCGCTTCGCGACCACCCATCTGGATTCCCTTTCGGCCAGAGTGACAAGATAGGCCGGGGGGAGATTTGGGTTGAAAGTGACATGCTGATCAATGATAGAGCGAAAAGATTACAAGGCATGTCCCTATGCTACGATAAAGCCCATTTGAAACGTAAGCCGCCGCCCCACAAACTTCATGATGCCTACCCCAATGCCTTGCTTAAGTTGCCGCTCAATTTCAGGTGAAGAGCGTATTTCGCCGGGTCAAATCATCTATCGGTCGAAACACTGGATGGTCGAACACGCGTATCCTTGTGCGCAATTAGGTTGGCTAGTGATCGTCTTAAATCGGCATTGCACTTCACTGCACGAACTTGCTCCAGAGGAATTTGCAGAATTAGCAAGTGTGCTCGAAAAGGTCGTTTGGGTTGTTCATGAAACCACTGGAAGCGCCAAAGAATATGCCATGTGTTTAGCCGAAGCCCCAGGTTTCGAACACATCCACTTTCACATCGTCCCACGGTCGGCAGATCTTGCGTCGGATCTCATCGGTTCAAAAATCTTTGTGTGCTTAAAGCCGGAAATCATGCCGCCTCTATTGCCTAGTGAAATCGCCGACTACTGTACCGTCGCTTTCAATCTCTTGGCTCGGCGGGGTAACTGCCCCGCCGTAGCGGATTAATGAGCGGATTGCAAAGTGATGATCGATCTCATTGGAATAATGATCGTCAACTCGCCATTGGCATTGGATTGATCTGCCTTGATCCCCAATTCTTGTTCTTCCCGGTTACTGAGCAACTCCTTAAATTTATGATTTTTGGGCAATCCTTTCAAGTTAAGGATTCCAGGTCCAGATGAATTAACAAACATCATTGCGACACTCTCAGACCCTGGCAGAATGGATCCAATCGCCTGCAATCCTTCCTGAGACAATTTGGCATGCACGATTCGTGCCTTTGGTGCAAACACAGATTCCATTTGATGTATCACACGGAAAACCGGGTAAGGCATCAGTCCGACTTTATTGACCAGAGGATAGTTGTCTTGATAAGTCCAATAGTCCATGACAGAAGCTTCAGTAAGGCGGACCGTCCGTTCATAAACCTGAGCTGTTTTGAGAGCGTTGTCCCAACTGGCCCAAGGGTTAGGAGCTTGCCAAAGCCCCGCGTCATGACCCGCTTCTAGGCACAAGATAGGTTTGTGGAAGCGCTGTCCCAACTCGGCAATTGATTGATAGCTCGCCTCACTTGCTCCCAGGCCATCCCAACAATGGAACGCAATTGGTCCAAGGAAGGGCTCAATAGATCGGTCTTGGAGCAGTGGTTCAGCGAAATCGTGGAAGTTCGTACCGTTCGCGGTGTCACCAACCAGAAACTTCGTCGTCAGCTTTAACGAAGCAAATTTAGGTCCGGCTTGTCGAATAAATGCGGACATCGTCTTAGGCGTGAATTTGAAATTAACGCCGTAATCTGGTTCGTTGAAGGACACATAGTCCACTTTCACACCGTACTTGTCTCGTGCAACGACCAAGTATTTTGCGATCGAGTCGATACAATCGCCATATCTTTCTGGGGCAAGTTCCCGTCCGGACTGTTCCGGTTGTCCGCCCAGCATCCATTTCGGACCTTCCCAGATCGAGACGACACGGGGAATTCCGCGCGAGTTCATATCTTGAAGGGCAAGAAAAGAGGCACGAGCTTGCGCGTCATCTTTGTAAACTCCTCGTTCTGGATTCCAGAAGTTGAGAGGAAGACCGATTCGTGCATGTGCCACCTGAAGATGGGTCAAGGCATAAAGCCCCACATCATCCATGGCTTCCGCCGAGCCGTAACGTGGTTGGCAAAAATCTCCACCCATTCCCAACATGGTCTGATGGCGCTGGGCAAAGTCAAATTCAACGGTTACGCTGCCCAAGGGACTCTTCATCGCTGCATTTTCCACGAGTTGGTCCAGCGAAAATGATTTGCCGAAGTTCACGACAGAAAGTCCACCGACTTCTACATGTTGTGGTTGCAAGGCAAATCGAAGCGAAATCATCGCTGTGCCGGGTTGGTAGGAGTCTGAAGACTGGAAAGGAATCAAGAAGTGTTTCCAAGCTGAGGCATCCCTATTTGCGGCTGCAACTTGGGTCACGGATTTGGTCCACGGGTCTGTCGATTTCTCGAATAGAAACTCGATCGTGGCGGGTGACTTGCCTTTGGAGTCCGCACCACGAATCCAGAATTCGGCAAGTATGACGTCTCCCTTGGCGACAGCCGAAGAAAGCGGAATAGTCATTTGAGTGGCATTCGTTTCCTTTGCGCCCTTCTTAACAATCACATGCAAAGCGCGGCTAAACGTCATGCCGGCTACGCTCTCAATGCTGGTCACACTGTTCGTATTTTCGAGCCCACCGACTGGAACGATCAGTTGACTCTCCTTTGGAATGACTTGAACTCCCTGAGGAGTTTGAGCTCCAGCAACGAAAGGTAGTGATGCAAGCGACCAAAGAATGGTCATGCTCCGAACAGAAACGATCCAATTCATATCTATGAACCTCGCTGTATAGGTGTTACCTGAGGCGAACCAGTGAAACACTCAATGTGCGGGAATCCGATGATAAGTACTTGGGTAGAAGGTGTAGAGTAAGTTCAGACAAATGCTGCCCCTTGCTCTCATTCTTGTTGCCATACAAGGCTTGCCGCTTAACCATGCACATGCCCATAACGACTATGCGCAAAAACGGCCACTTGTGGGTGCTATGGAACGTCAATTTGGGAGCATCGAAGCCGATGTCTATCCTATTGATGGCGAGCTCTTTGTGGCCCATGACCGCAATAAAGTCAGCCCAGACAAGACGCTCCTCACGATGTACTTAAAGCCCTTATTTGAGGCTGCTAGAAATAATAAGGGTCACGTTTACCCTTCGCCATCAGAAGTTATTTTGCTTGTTGACATCAAGGAAAAGGGAGCGGAGACTTACGAGATACTAAAGAAGGAACTCGAACCTTATCGTAAGTATTTGTCACATTTTAGGAATGGTCGCGTCACCAAATCAGCGATTACGGTCATTTTGTCGGGAGACAGGCCGATAAACGTGCTTGCTGCCGAGCACGACCGATATGCCTTTATTGATGGTCGGCCACAAGATCCCCAAGACAAGCCGTATAGCCCTAATCTAGTACCTTTAATTAGTGCGTCATGGAGCGATTTTTTCAAATATCGCGGCACGGGAAAGATGGATTCTAAGGAGCAAGCTCGGCTCGATGAGATTGTCGGATTAGCGCACCGAAATCATCAAATCGTGCGGTTCTGGGCAACACCGGAAAACGAATCGATGTGGACCTTCCTGTGTGATAACGGCGTCGACCTTATCGGGTCTGATCTACAGGAAAAGCTTGCCGAGTTCTTTAGATCAAGACCTTAGCTGACAACTGAAAATAAGCGCAATTTAGTGGGTGAGAAGGTGCTCAAGTTCCCGAGTCAATTGCCCCAGCTTGCGAAGCTCGTGGAGATTGCGTTGAGTGATAGTCTCAAGCAGTCGATTACCTTCCGAGGTAAGAGTGACCCGAACGATTCTGAGGTCCTCAGGATCTCTGGAACGCTGAATAAGGCCCGCTACACTGCATCGGTCCAGTAAGCCCACCGTGGTGTGGTGAAGGAGTTGTAGGGATTCAGCAATTTCACCAACGGTAGCCCAATCGCGAGTTCGATCTGACCGAATAGCTAGAAGGACCTGATGTTGCTGAGGAGTAAGTCCAGCTTCTCTGGCCCCCTCTTCGGCAAAACGCAGAAACTTTCGAAGCGCTTTACGAAACGCTGCCAAGTCGGCATAGTCATCGCTCGTAATTTGGGATTGATCGTGACGATTAACGTTGACGTCTGCCATCAGTTACAGTTTGCTTGAAATTGGGCGATCTGAGAAGTCAGTAAAAATATATCGTATTAAGATATAATTTCGGAATGTGAGTCGACTTCATTCACCTTCGATTGATCGCGCAATCGGTGATTTCACCACTGATCGAAGTGTTATCAAACTTTCGTTTCTCGCCCTCTTGATTGGAGGCATTAGCTGCTTGGTAGCTTACGGACTTCTTTGGCTGATCGCTTTGTTTACAAACATTGCTTACTTCGGTCGATTTTCCACCGGTTCAGTTGGAGCCTCTGACACCCATTTTGGAGCTTGGAGGATATTCATCCCGGCGATCGGTGGTTTGATCATCGGTCTAATGGCTCGATTCGGATCAGACAAGATTAGGGGCCATGGAATTCCAGAAGCACTCGAAGCCATTCTGATCGGCAGAAGCAATATCGGCCTTAAGGTTGCCTTACTCAAACCACTTTCATCTGCTATTTCGATTGGTACCGGTGGTCCGTTTGGGGCAGAAGGACCGATCATCATGACGGGAGGGGCTGTAGGATCCCTCTTTGCCCAGTTCATCCACCTTTCCTCCGCCGAACGAAAGACACTCTTGGTCGCAGGGGCGGCAGGAGGAATGGCGGCGGTATTTGGTACCCCAGTTGCAGCCGTATTGTTGGCTGTTGAGTTGCTCCTTTTTGAATGGAAGCCCCGAAGCCTGATACCGGTAGCTGTAGCGAGTTCGGTAGCAGCCGCTATGAGGGTTCCACTGCTTGGAAAAGGCCCAATATTTGCGATAGCGCCCCACTCAGCCCTTTCTGGTGAGGGACTTGCATGCGCAGTAGTGATTGGACTAGCGGTTGGACTGGGATCGGGAGCGCTTACGGCACTGGTTTATGGCTTCGAAGACTTCTTTCCCAGGTTGAAACTTCATTGGATGTGGTGGCCCGCAATCGGTGGCCTGGCCGTTGGTGTAGGGGGACTTTTTGACAGTCGAGTTTTAGGCGTAGGTTACGACACGATCCACCTACTTTTGGACGGAAAGATAGTGGGAATGGCTGCCTTGAGCCTGCTAATTGGCAAGGCACTCGTTTGGAGCTTCTCGTTAGGGTCTGGAACTTCAGGAGGAGTGCTTGCACCGCTTCTGATGATGGGTGGAGCGATGGGTGTTCTAATTGGCCAGTTCATGCCGGTCGGCAGTCCCGGCGTCTGGGCACTGATTGGTATGTCGGGCATGATGGGAGGAACCATGCGAGCGCCGTTCACTGCGGTAATTTTTGCGTTTGAGCTGACGCAGGACGTCGCCATGCTTCCTGCAATACTCATTGGCAGGATTGCCTCCGAGGCGGTAACCGTACTCCTCCTCAAGCGTTCCATCCTCACGGAAAAGGTCGCCCGACATGGCCACCATATCTCACGCGAATATATTGTTGACCCCTTTGAACTGCATCGAGTTAATGAGGTAATGCATCGTGATACTCCGTTCTTGACCGAAGCAACAAAGGTTTCCGATCTTATCGACCCCAAACAGGAATACTCGGACTGGATGAATGAGTTTGGAGCAATTCCCGTAATCAATTCCTCAGAAAGGCTATTGGGCATCGTAAGCCAGGGCGACCTTCTGCGAGCCCTAGAATCCGAACCTGTTGCCGAACATGCGCTCGATATCGGAACGTTGGATCCTTTTGTCGTTACGGACGAGGATGTCCTGAGCCGAGCCATTCTTGTGATGCTTCAAAACGACGTCAGTCAGTTGCCTGTTGTGAGTAGTGAGGACCATGAACGAGTTGTGGGACTGATTGACCGAACATGCGTCATGACTGCTCGACTCCGATGGTACGAGGAAGAGCACGTGCGTGGAGTTCATCGAAAAGGGATTTTAAGTCGTGCGAAGGAGGTGTAGTGCCGCCTCGAAACAAAAAAAGTGCCTGACCGAGGCCAGGCACTTCAATTGCGCTACTTAGGCTGAACGGGTGTTGGCGAGTTTGCCCCCGAATGGCTGCCAGCAAAACCAGCAGGCATTGGTTTCGGCGCAAAGTCAGCTTTTTGATAGCTGCTGCTCTTCTGTGTGTCGCTGCTACAACCCACGAGGATGCCCGCCAAACTTGCGATGCAGAGAACTTTAATCATATTCATCGCATCGCATCCCACTGGTTTAGATAGCGTTTAGCCATGCATCCACCACCATTGCCGTCAGTAATACCACCAGGAATGTCAACTGTCATTTCCGGCTTGAGCATTTTGGCATGGCCGTCGGTGTAGGCAACTGGTGACATTCCGCCGCCATAGAATCGATCGATATAGCCTAGATAGGATGGATTTGGGGCTGACCACAGACTGACCTGACCTGGAAGCACTCCATTGTTTCCGTTATTGGTGTCACTATTGGCCGGGCCTTGGAATATAGCTTCCCACGGGCTGAATGAACCTTCCATCTTGCCAGCATCTGCATCATGCTGAGTACCTTTCGGTGTTTTGCTTCGAGTCGCAAAGAGCACGGTCTGCGAGATTTGAGAGATTTCCGTTTGCGATCGAGTTCCGTTTTGATACCAATTGGTTCCGTTGTAGTCGCTTGGTCCGTTAAAACCTATCACACCTCTGAATTGCCAGAAGGTGCCGTTGCCGCCAACGCAGTCTCCGCTCAATGCTCCGTTTGCCACATAGCTAAACTTGGGCCCAGAATCATAGGAGGTCGTGAGTGGTGTATTGTCGTTTGGATCCTTTAGAATTCCGTACGACTTCATGTACGGCAGGCTCAGCATGATCCATGATAACTGCCATCCATAGTTGTTTGGAATGCTCACGTACTGGGCTACAAACTGGTCTTCGTAGTCGTTGGCGTACATGAGTGAAGCGAGTCCTAATTGCTTTACATTGCTGATCGAACTGGAACCCTTGGCGGCATTTTTTGCTTGGGCGAATACCGGGAAAAGGATGGCAGCCAAAATAGCGATGATAGCGATGACTACAAGTAGCTCGATGAGAGTGAATGCTTTGAGATTGCGGCTTTGCATGGGGAATTGGTCCTTATTGGAGTGAGTTAGCTTGTCGATCCGGCGACAAAATGAACGGGCAAAATGGTTTCGGGGGCGCAGTCCTTCCCTTGGATTGAGGCGTTTAGTACATTGATGGCAGCAGCTCCTACACTAGGCCACCGAGCGCATATGGTTGATAGATTCCACCTTGGCTCGACTGATGGTGCGCAACCGTTGTATCCAACAATCGCGACGTCATTTGGAATATTGAAACCCTCGTCCGCCAGCTGTGAAGCGATTCGATAGGCAGGCGTGTCATCCCAGCATTGGACGGCAGTTACTCGATTCGCACCCGAAAGGTGGCGCAAGTCAGAGTCCCTTAGCCGAAGGCTGATGCCAACGGGTACTTCACTGTCGTCCAAATGACCGCTGATAGGCGATCCATCAACTACAACGATGCCTAGCTTCTTTGCTTCGTCATAGAAACTGACTTGACGTTCGAGTACGGAAGGAAATGGGTAATCGGAGGGAGAATAGAGAACCCGCTTGTGTCCCCGAGAGGCCAAGTGCCTAGCTTGTAGCCTTCCACCTAAGTCCGCATCTGCCAAAACGCAGGGCATGTTAGGAATTCGGTCGGCTATGGCGACAACGGGAAGATGACTTCCAGCAAGAAGATTGTTTATGTGGTGCTCTGGTCGAGCAGTTATAACCAATCCGTCCAATCGACCGTCTGCAAGCTCTGCAACAATATCTGCCTCCGTATGCTCGGTTCTCGGCGTGAACAAAAGCAAGTTAAGGTCGTGGTGGCGGCATCCAGCTTGCAATCCGCTTAGGACCTCTGCGATGTACTGATTTCTCGGTTCGATGTATTCGTAACCGGAGAAGAATCCGACAATGCCTGTCCTGCGCTTTCGAAGCGAACGCGCCAAGGCGTTCGGCCGATAATTGAGTTCTAGAGCAGCTTCCTGAATGGCGAGTCGAGTCTTCTCGGAAACTTTCGTTCCAGACTTGGCTCCGTTGAGAACAACAGAAACTGTCGCAGTTCCAACGCCGACTTTGTCTGCAACTTCCTTCAGTGTAGCGGGGCGCCGTTGGTTCACGCTTTTATGATATCATAAAACAAACGATTGTTAACAAACGTTTGTTTAAAATATCATGTTTATTTTTGGTCTGTATTCAGTGTCTTATACGAGTGGCAAACCGGAGATTCTACAGGTCTCGCTGATCACGCCAAACGCTTGTGTAAACCGAATGGCCGAGTTTCGTGTTGACCTGCGGGCGGATTTCAACAATCCATTTGATCCAGATCAGGTTTCGTTGGACCTTAAGGCGAAGACGCCGTCGGGGGAAAGAATCGACATCCCTGGATTCCTGTATCAATCGTTTGGCAGAAAGACCGGGGCAGGAACCAGGGCAATCGCATACGCCTCTGCTGAAGCACTAAAACGAGGCTCCGCCAAGGAGCAAACCTTCAAAGACGGTGAGATCCTATTCGAAAATGGAAAGCCTGAATGGCGGATCAGGTTTACGCCTCAAGAGCAAGGTGATTACGAATTAACGGTTAGCTTAAGGGATAGGCATGGATCTACCTCGAAGCGATTTCCTGCATTTAATGCTTCCAAGAATGATGAGGGCCTTGGGTTTGTGGGAATTGATCCATTCAATAAGAGAGGTTTTAGGCTTTCAACGGGCAAGAGCTACTTCCCCATTGGTTTGAATTTGGGCTGGGCTGACGCCATGGGGACCTTTGATTTCGACAATTGGATCGAAAGTTGCGGCGTAGCCAAGGCGAATTGGGGCCGCGTTTGGCTATCACCTTGTTGGACGACATTTGCCCTGGAGCAACCCAATATGGAAGGTCGGCTGAACTTGGGCAATGCGTGGAAGCTGGACTATGTTCTTGGTCTTGCGTCCAAGAACAAGATGTTCATAGATCTATGTATCGATTCCTATAACATTCTGAGTTCAGGCAACAACTGGCCGGAATGGGATCGATCTCCCTACAATCGCAAGAATGGCGGACCGCTTGACCTGCCAAACGAGTTTTGGACAAACGCATCGGCCGAACGAATGTATCGAAACAAGCTCCGCTATATTGTCGGGAGATGGGGAGCTGACCCGACTGTGTTCTCTTGGGAGTTCTGGAATGAGGTTGACGGCGTCACTGGATTCCAAATGGAGCCGGTTCGAAATTGGACCCAAAGAATGTCACGCTTTTTGCATGAGATCGACCCTTACCATCACCTAGTGTCGACGAGCTTTGGCGGAAACGGAGCTGACGCAGGTGACGAATCTGTTTTTCAACTCCCTGAAATTGACTATTCCGTTTCTCATATTTATGATGCTCCCGATGGCCCGCCTGCGATCGCATCTGAGCAGACAAGGTTCTTGAAAAGCAAAAAACCACATTTTGTTGCAGAGTACGGGGCGGACGCTTCAGGATCAAGGGCAGAAGACGATCCGAAAGGGCTCCAGTTACATGATGCCCTTTGGGCAAGTATCGCTAGTGGTAGCTCAGGGGGAGGCATGCTTTGGTGGTGGGATTCCTATGTCTATCCGAAGAAGCTATATCCCTTAATTCATGCAGCGGCAAGTTTCGTGGGCGACCTGGATTGGGGGAAATCCCATTTGAATCCGGCTCAAGTCAGCGTTGAGTACTGCCAAAAACCGTCCCAGTACGATCTGGTAGACCTATCGTTTGAAGGAGGTCCATGCAACTGGTCAATCAGCGAATTCAACCGTCCGAAGTCGATTTCTATCGATGGAAACGGGAGTCATGGCGGCCCCGTCGCAGGTTTTCAGCACGGAATTGTGAATCATGCCAATCTTCATAATCCTATATCGTTTGAGAGTGACTTACCGAGGCCCACGAACTTTGAAGCCTTGATAGGAGATGTTTCGGGATACGGAGGCGCTGCGCTTTTGATTACGATTGACGGCAAAGTCGCTTTGGACGAATCCTACGTCGTTCCGAGCTCTCAGAAAGGCACGGAAACGCTCCGACAATATGCTGGCATCAGGAGATTTCCTTTAAGCGCAGGGCGCCACTCTATTCATATCGAGAACACGGGACAAGATTGGGTCAAAGTGGACTACCGGTTTGCTAAAGCGATTGAAAGGAAACGGCCGCCAATCAGTTGCCTGGCTGTGCAAGGAAGGGACCTCGCGTTGATATGGTGCCGACATGAAGAATTCACTTGGCGTAATCAGATGCAAAAACGGCCCCTGACACCGATTCGATCGGCATGCAAACTGGTCATTCCGAACCTAACTCCTGGCAAATGGCTCTTGGAAGTTTGGGATACTTGGACTGGAAGGGTCACAAAATCAGAGACGATTGTTGCCAATGACAAATGGCAGTGCGAAGTGGCGCTACCCGTGTTGATCACCGACTACGCGATTAAGTTAAAGCTCAAATCTCCAACGAATCGATAGCCACATGGTCATGGTTCGGTCGAAGGATTGAGATCGTGTCGATTCCGTTACCGACACAATCTCAATCCGAGATTTGTTACTTCAAGTACTTATCGAACCAAGCGAGGGCTTGCGGCAGGCCTTTGAGCAAAGTGCTGGCGTCGTGCCCTGTTCCTGGGATAACAACAAGACTATGAGTGAGGTGGGCAGCTTCGAGTGCCGCGTCCATCCTTTGAGATTGCTGGACGGGTACCAACTTGTCGGCATCTCCATGAATGAGCATTGTAGGAGGATACGAAGGATTGATGAGAAAGATGGGCGAGGTATTGTGACCGATCTTAACCAACTCTTCCTTTGGCGTTTGTTTTGTGACCCCGAATGCGGGATAAAAAACTTCTAGGCCATTGCTTTGGAACGGACTCGTACCGCCGGTTCCCCAATTCTCAAAGTCAGTGGGCGGAAAGAAAGCGACTACTGCGTTCGCACGACTGCTGACTCGATCAACGGGATCCTTGGCGTTCGCGTTGCCATCATCCCCCAAGCCCGCTATCTCGAGCGAAAGGTGACCTCCGGCGCTTCCGCCGCTAACGCCTATCCCCGAACTTGAAATATCGTACTCAGCAGCGTTGGAGCGAATAAACCGGATGGCACGTCGAACCTGAGGCACGATCTCCGGGATCGTGTATTTGGGCTGCGAACCATGAACAACTTGGAATACGGTGAAGCCTTTTTCCGTGAGTGCAGATGCCAAGAGTGGGTTGATTCCCTCATGGTTGGATACCCATCCACCACTCACCATCCATACAATGGCTTTGTGGTTAGACGTCTTCGGTTTGAAGACGTCCATAGTAAATGCACATCCTCCTTGCTTCAGGTAGATAACATCTCGAACTCTAGACTGAGCTGAGGAGATGCCAGTGATAAGTGCAAATGCAGCAACGATGGTCCCACGCATTTGGGCATCGTACCTTTTGCAGATTAAGAAGGTGCATCGTTTCTATCGCGGGCTTTATCGATCAGGATCTGAAGGTCATCCAGTTCTGAGTCCGAGAGGTTACGATCGTTTGCATCAATGAGAGTCGCCATGGTGTCCTTGAGGGAACCAGCGAAGAAGGTTTGAACCAGTTTGTTCAGTGCGCCTTTTGCCGCCGATTCCTTCGTGACTCTCGGTTTGTAAACGAACACTCCCTTCTCGTCAACGTGATCAACTTGGCCCTTATCCTCCAAAATTCGAAGGAGTTTCCGCACGGTCGCATTGCCGGGTCTGTCCGGCAATGCTTCCATAACTTCGTTGGCAGACGCAGATTCTCGAGAGTAAAGAACTTCCATAATCTGCTGCTCCCGCTTTGAGAGGTAAGAGTTTGATTCCGCGCTCATTAAGGCGTGCCCACCTTCGTCGAGAGCCTAACATTCAGATACACAACATGAAATGTTTTGTGTAAGTTGATATCGATATGGTCGATGTCCTGTGGTGGCACGGCCCAGAAGTAAGAGAAGTCATATAGCCCTCCCTTTTGCTTACCTTCGTTCCAGATATGCTCTATGGGCGTTAGCGTTCCGGCATGGTAGGCGGTCGGATTCACCATATGATTCCCCATGGCCTCGGTAAGCTCCGTATAGGAAATCTTCGTGCTTTTCACGTTGAGATGCTTATATTGACCCTTCCCAAGGGGGATTCCATCCCCATGTTCGTCGTAAACAAATGGAGTAGCGTTAGCTGGATATTGAAGGTGAACGGAATCCTGGAAATCAGAAATGAACTCATTTTTCAAATCGGGAGGAATTGCTCCGCTATTGAGTTCTTTAGCGTTTGGATAAACGGTATAGATCGGTTTTCCAACTTGCTCATAGTAGCCAAACGATAGGGAAACCGTTCCTGAGGTGCCAAGCTTTGGGACCTGAAGCAAAGACATTACGGTCTGCATTTTGCCTTGCCTCTTCATTGGACCGCCACCCATGAAAGTCATCCTGTCCGGCGAGCCAGGAGAATGAGGACCTGATCCAATGCCTGCGCCATCCATCTGGATTTTCCCATCGTCTTCAAACCGACTATAGAGATGGTATTCCGTTACGTCGTGCCGATGCCAGTTATCCGCAATTTGTTCGGATTTAGGAACCGGCGTTCCATCCGGCTTCCAAGACTCGACACCATGTGGAGTCCAGCGCTGGACTCTAATTAGCTGAATCTTCTTGCCATCGGATGCGACGGCAGTAAAGTCGTTTGCTGCTTCGGCAGGCACGGTTTCGCCATTCCGAACATCCCATTCGTAAGTGTTTGGTATGGCTACTTTCTTGAGGTCTTGGATGCCGATTGAGCAGACTCCAAACGCGCACATTGAAACAAGGGCACCCGTTGACAGCGAAATCCAGGGAGTGGCCGAACCGCGCGTTCGTAGCGGGTCCAAGATAGCCTGTACACGTCGCCTGACACTACTAGGTCTGGCCATTGCAACCGTTATGACAGGGATGCTTTGGCGTCGCTCACGAGCGGTCAGGACGAGAACGTCAGCATAGTCCGTGGGAGGCACTCCAGTCTTGAGGACACAGTCATCCGTTGCCGATTCTGCGGAATCGAGCATCTTTGACCCTAAAATCCAGACCAATGGGTTGGGCCAGTAAATGGTCTTGGCAGCAAAGCTCAGCCACACAAAAACAAGGTCGCCACGATGGATATGCGATATTTCATGCTGGATCGTCGTTGCGAATCTTGCTGGTGGCCAGTTAACGGAGTCTACTGGAAGCATGATTGTTGGCCGACCCCACCACGTGGCCAGTGGTACGTGAACTTTCGACGAAATTCTGATCGAGTAATTACAAACTTTCGAATGAATCGTAGACCTGCGTACGGCTGCGCCTAGGACAATGAAGCTCGCCAGATGTCGAATGACCAGACACCCAACAACCATTACATACAAGTAACAAATAGCATCAGATACAGAAATAGAAGAGTTCTGAACAGTAGTGGGAGGAGGCAAAGGGGTCCCTTGCACCGCCTGTATGACCGCACGAGTAGGTGTCGATATCGGTTGCGCGAGTGTTTGTGCAATGACAGGGACACGAATGTTATTTCGATGAGGAATGAGTCCTAGGAAAGGAAGACTCATGCATATTGCCAGGGTTATGACGCAAACCATATGGCGATTCGCACTTGATTTACCCCGCATGGCGATGAAGAACGCCAGACCCACCAGGACAACGGGGACAGACCTAAACAAGGCTATCGAGATAATGGAGAATAAGAAGCTATTCATCTTTCCTCCCAGTTGAGTTTATTCATTGAACCTCCGAACTCAAATGGCCGCGCGTCCATAAGTGTGAATATTTTCACACACAAAGGTCGCAAATCCTAACGTTTGTGAAAAAATTCACAGACTATTTTTTTTGTTCGATTTTGCATCGAAAGATTCCTGGGGTGTAAAGTTCATTCCCAGTGGAACAATCGAAGGTCAAGAAGTTGAGGTTCATAACGGCTTTGGTCATTGCGGCTATCGGAGGCGTCGGGGTATCCCAAGTAGCTCTGAAGATGCAACGACCTAATCCAGACTCCCAATATCGAATCGGACCCGACTCATTTCAGCATGATGGAGTTCCAAAAGGCGAAATACGTGGACCGTTCGTGATCAAAAGCGAGGTCTATCCTGGCACTCAGCACACCTACTGGGTATACGTTCCGGCCCAATACAGCCCTAAGGTCGCTGCCTCTTTGATGGTCTTTCAAGACGGACAGGCGTTCAAAGACGAAAATGGCGACGTGCGGGCTCAGAACGTGATGGATAACTTGATCTACAGGCGAGAAATACCCGTTATGATCGGAGTTTTCATCAACCCGGGGCGGACGCCTGAACAGACTGAACCTTCGCCAAAGGCTGGTTGGGGAGATGGATTTACCAATCGCGGTGTCGAATACAACACACCCAATGACAAGTACGCTCGCGTCATAACCGAAGAGCTCCTGCCTGCCTTGGAAAAGGACTATAACCTCTCGAAAGATCCTGAACAGAGGGGAATTGGCGGTTCAAGCTCAGGAGCTATTGCAGCATTCATGGTTGCTTGGGAACGCCCCAATCAGTTTAGAAAGGTTCTCAGCAACGTTGGTAGTTTTGTGAACATTCATGGTGGCGATGTTTATGCAGAACGCGTCCTTAAGTCCAGGAGGAAACCCATTCGCATGTTCTTGTGCGATGGTCGAAACGATAATCGAGGAATTCGAAATGGTGTTTATGACCAGCGTTGGGACTGGTTCTACCAAAATGTTCGCCTTAAAGATGCCCTTACTAAGAAAGGATATGAGGTGAATTACTCGTGGGGCATGAACAATCATGGCCAAAAATTTGGAGGCGCGATTCTTCCGGAGATGATGCGCTGGCTTTGGCGAGATGCTCCCGTTTCAACGGACCCGAACGATCAAGTTGAGAGATCGTTTCGGCAGGCGGTTAGCCCGTAAACGGCTAGACTTATCGCATGGCCCTTGAACCACGGAAATCGCTTGCGGATAGAGATTCGTGGCTTGAGCCGTACCGAGCCGTTCTGGGTCGAAGGGACATTTACCTTGGTCAGGTGCTACATGAAATTGAGCAAAGCGGTGGACTTCTCGGTCCATTGACGCAGGGGCATCAATTTTTCGGCTTGAATCTAGGCGACCACGATGGGACACTTGGATTTTGGTTTCGCGAATGGGCACCTAGCGCCTTCTCGGTCTCCTTGATAGGTGACTTTAACGATTGGGATCGAGGGGCGAATCCTTGTACCAAGGACGATTATGGTGTTTGGAGCCTATTCCTTCCCGCCGCAGAAGTTAGGGATCGACTTGTTCACGAAAGTCGATACAAGATTCACGTCATCAGTCAGGAAGGACATCTAGACCGAATTCCAGCATACGCAAAGCGAGTCCTTCAAGAACCAGACGGTTCATTTGCTGCTCGACTTTGGCTACCACGGCGAGGTCATACCTTTCAGTACACACTTCCACGGACACCCCGGGGAGAAGGACTACGTATCTACGAAGCGCATGTTGGAATGGCGCAGGACGATTGGAAAGTTGGCTCGTATGATGAGTTCAGAATTGAGATCCTTCCAAGAATCGCCAAGCTAGGCTATAACACCATACAACTCATGGGGATTCAAGAGCATCCCTATTACGCTTCATTTGGTTACCACGTGAGCAGTTTCTTTGCTCCTTCCTCTCGATTTGGAACGCCTGACCAATTGCGACATCTGATTGATGCTGCTCATGGCTTTGGAATCAAGGTGCTCTTAGATTTGGTTCACAGCCATGCTGTTCGAAACACGATAGAAGGACTTAACCTGATGGACGGCACTCAGCACCAGTACTTCCATAGCGGCGAAAAGGGAGTGCATTCCGCATGGGATTCCATGCTTTTCGATTACGCAAAACCGGAAGTACGCAGATTCTTACTTAGCAACATTCGTTACTGGCTCGAAGAATTTCAATTTGACGGCTTCCGATTTGACGGCGTGACGAGCATGCTTTATCTGGATCATGGACTTGGTAACGCATTTAGTAGTCTAGACAACTACTACGATGCCAACGTCGATGATGAGGCACTTACGCATCTCAAACTAGCCAATATCGTGGCACACGAGATTCGGCATTATGCGATTACGATTGCGGAAGAGGTCTCAGGCATGCCCGGTCTGGCTTTGCCCATTTCTGAGGGAGGATTGGGATTTGATTTTCGCCTGAATATGGGCGTACCGGATTTCTGGACCAAACTGGTTAAGGATGTTCCGGACGAGAAATGGAGCATGTCAAGCATCTATGGCACGATGCTGAATCGTCGCAGAGATGAAAAGCATATCGGCTATGCCGAAAGCCACGATCAAGCTCTGGTAGGCGACAAAACGCTTGCGTTTCGCCTTATGGATAGCGAGATGTACGCGAATATGTCCGACGAGCGTCAGAGCATTGTTATCGATCGTGGGATTGCGCTGCATAAGTTGATTCGCCTGTTGACGTTTTCACTCTCAGGCGAAGGATATCTGAACTTCATGGGCAACGAGTTTGGCCATCCCGAGTGGATAGACTTCCCCCGGCCTGGTAACAATGACTCCTACCAATATGCACGTAGACAATGGTCTTTAGTCGACAACCCGTTTTTGAGGTACCAGAAGCTAAATCGATTCGACCACGCCATGCTTGCGCTAGACAGTTACTTTCATGTTCTAAGAGACCCTCTGGTCGAGCAATTGGCCGATCATGAGGACACTCATCAACTGGTCTACCGACATGGCCCATTGGTATTTGCTGTGAATCTACACCCCACCGAGTCGTTTGAATCCCTGAGAATCCCGGTTCCGGAGCCCCAGGACTACTTCGTTGCCTTAACCACGGATAGTCTCCTATTTGGAGGCAGTGGAAGAGTTGCCGAAATGAATGTCCACGTATGGCAGGACGTCCCTATGTACGGGTGCTCCCAGAGCGTACAAGTCTATTTACCAAGTCGAGTAGCAACTGTCCTCGTGCCACACCGTCTCAAAGAGCAATTTGAGGCTTACAGGTCCGCAGTAACTACGGCCAGCTAAATGTAGTGCAGACGTTGGGCTGGAGGGGTTGCGCGCTCACTGAATTGACTGTTGGCGGGTTGGGTCCAGCAAAGGGGAACAAGTACATCAGTGAGCAGCCGGTCGCTTCTTTACTACTTCGAACTGCACCGCCATTTTTGGATTTGGTGTGACTATCGAAGAAAACCGCGTTCATCTGCTTTGCATGACGGTCTGCTGCTTTGTACGTGCGCGTTGAATCGTGTGCATCCACCGAGAAATCCCCGTTGTAGGGTTCGATCCAAGAATCGGTTACGGTACCCGTATAGTCCTGCCCCCATTTTTCGGTGACGACTGTTGTATCTGTAGGATTGGGGAGCGTCGAGAAGTTCAGGCTTTCGGCAGGGAATATAGCGATGTAGGAACGCAAAATAGTGAGGTTGCCCTGGGCGTCCTTACTCGGACTTGGGTTGGCGTCTGATGGACATTGGAAGAGCTTCGTGTTCTTGACATAGGGCATGATCAGATTCCACCAACGATTCTCATTGGTGGTTGGAATGAGGCCCGATCTTGAATTGGCAGAACCAGAACGGAAGAGCATTCGATCGTCGAGATCATTCAAATAGAGCTGTAGCGAAAGACCGATCTGCTTCATGTTTGACATACAAGCAGTCTTCTTTGCGGCTTCCTTTGCCTGAGCAAAAACCGGAAAGAGAATCGCAGCAAGAATGGCAATAATCGCAATGACGACCAATAACTCAATTAATGTGAAAGCTCTTTTCATGTCAGGAATATTCTAGACCTAAGGATCTAACCGGTCCGTTCACACGACCGTATCTTAATCATGAGTTTCAAAGGAAAGCTGAACTGGAACCTTTCCTGAGACTGAATTAAGACGAAAGATCGAGGTGGATGGCTCAATGTCCTCAATGCGAATTATCCGCTCGATAGCTTGTCCAGACTTCAGCATCACACCGCGAAGGACTCCAGGTAGTAATCCTGAGGACAATGGCGGCGTAACCAACTGATTGCCATCCAGGATGGCTACGTTGCCAAGACAAAACTCGGTAACTTCGCCTCGCTCATTCCAAAGGAGGACTTCATCCACATCCGGGTCGCGAGCCTTATGATGCTCGTAGATGCTTCGGTTAGTTGTCTTGACGAGGAGTGAAGGGTCCGCCGATTGGACCGGTGTTGATGCCAACCGAGCAGATAGGCTTGAGGGACTTGGTTTATAGGCTGCGACCGTGTGCGAGATATTCCCTGTTGCTGAGACCAGCAGCCTTACTCGAGTGAGTTCTTTTTTAAAGGTGCGCGCTAAATTGTCAAGGTATGCAACGACCGCTTCCAAGCGGAAAGGCACGCCAAGCTGGAGACAGCTAGCCTTCAGACGTTGAACGTGCTCAACCTCATAGGCAAACCCCTCCTGAGGATCCCAGAGCATCGTTTCAAGGAGACACCAACTCGTCTGCGGTTGTGTTAGGGCTTGACCCTTGAGAAGGCATTCATCATATTCACTTGTGGAATTAGAATCCCACACGATGCCACTTCCAACTCCATACACTGCCCTTTTGGACTGTAAATCTAATATGACTGTGCGAATCGCGACACTAAATCGAGCTTGATTGCCGGGCGTGAAGAAGCCAAGAGCCCCTGTATAAAGTCCTCGCGGGGTCGACTCACAGCCTTCAATGATCCGCATGGTCTCTATTTTCGGCGCACCAACAATAGAGGCACAAGGAAACAGTGCTCGAAAGAGCTTAGAGAGAGAGGGATCGACTTCCGCCGTAACCGTTGAAGTCATCTGATGGACCGTTGAGTAGGATTCGACATCGAAGAGACATGGCGTTTGCACGCTGCCAAGCAAGGCAATTCTGCCTAAATCGTTACGAATCATGTCGACTACCATTAGGTTCTCGGCGAGTTCCTTTGGTGAAGAGCGGAGTTCCTGAATGAGTAACTGATCCTCATGGAGCGTTGCACCTCTTGGCCTCGTTCCCTTCATTGGTTTGCAGTTAATCTTTAGTCCATCTAGCTCGAAGAACAGCTCTGGCGAAGTCGATACGACTAAGTGGTCGGAGGTTCTAATTAGAGAGGTGTATGGTGATGGGCTTGAGGAGCCGACGCGCAAAACGGATTCTGGCGTAGCATCTGCGCAAAGTCTGAAGGAGTAGTTGACTTGATACGTGTCCCCATCTCCAATGCGCGCATGAATCAAATTGAACTTAGACACGAACTCACTAAGATCCACATCGGGTTTCCAATTGATTTCCTGATCGCATTCTGGAGCAATGAACTGTTTGAACCAAGTAGGTGGTTGCTCGTAAATGAAGAATTGGGCTAGGTGGAAATCAGAGTCACGCTTGCACTGCATTGCTGGATCGAAAGCTGGTGAAGCGTCATAGGACACAAATCCAGCCGCGTACATCCCTCGCGAGTTGGCTTGCTCAACCGATTCCAGCACCGTTTTAACTTCGTCAAATTCGGTGGCAACGAGCTCGGCAATTGGATTTTGAAAGAGCAACCAAACAGCGCCGAATGGCGAGTCCTTAAAATACGTTGCGAAGCTTCCGATGCTGAGAAGGTCCGACCTCAACAAGTATCCGCCGTATGTCGATTCGTCTAGGAACATGTCCGCTGGAGAACATTATGAGTACTAACCGTTCTTAATAGAACATTCGCACTCGTATCAGCGACGACGACCCTATCACGCAATATAAAATGGCGGTATGACTTGCGGAAGAGGTGCAATAATGTGCCTTTGCCGCAAGTCAGTTACGAGACTAGATCGGATCCCATCGACCGGTTCTGACATGGAGATCTCGCTTCGGCAGGTAGCTTTGAAGCACTTTCACGTAGTTTGCTCGGTCAAATGCGGCCGGATCGATGACATGCCGTTTGCTCATTGCACCACGCATTTGGTTAACCGACTCATAACTATGCTTGTCTCCCCATTCCTTAAAATCGTCGAGGATCGTTCCAAGATGATTCACTCCATTTTTCAGCAACGATGAAGTCGTCATGGCTACATCGGCACCTGCAAGAATGTATTTGGCCGCGTCAGTTCCCTTATGCACGCCAGTCGTACCTGCCATAGAGCAGGGAAGATGCCCATACAGATTTGCGATCCATAACAATGGGAGCCTAATTTCGGTTGGATTGCTCAATTCAAGTGCGGCGTGCACTTCATGCTCATCCAAATCGAAATCGGGTTGGTAGAGGCGATTGAACAGCACCAAACCATTTGCCCCGGCCGCAACCAGGCGGTGAGCAATTTCTCCCATTGAACTGAAATAGGGGCAAAGCTTGACCGCGATGGGAATACTTACGGCTTTCCGGACGATGGAAACCATATCTACATACCGCTGTTCGACCTGTTGTGAAGTTTGGTCGAAGTCTGGAATGTAATATGCGTTCAGTTCAAGAGCCGCGGCACCGGCTTGCTCTATTTGTCTGGCATAGTCGTCCCATCCTTCGGGGGAAGTAGCGTTGAGACTCGCGATAATAGGCACGGTGCAGGCCCGAACGGACCTTCGAATCAATTCTAGGTAGTCGTCGGGACCAGCTTTGAAGTCTTCCATTTTCGGGAAAAATGAGAGCGATTCAGCGAATGTGTTCGATGACATGTGGTCGAAGTAAGCATAGGATTCGCTTTCGAACCGGATTTGCTCTTCGAACAATGAGAACAGAACGATGGCTGCGGCCCCGGCGTCTTCAAGATGCCTTACACCGTCGAAATTGTGTGATACCGGCGATGGCGAGGCAACGATTGGATGTTCTAGGTCGAGTCCTAAATATTTGGTTTTGAGTTCCATAATTCGCTATTTCCCTTTTGCCATTTCCTCATATAGCCTGAACCTTTGCTCGATTGAGGTTTGGGCACTTTGCATCATCTGGTCAACCTGTTGGGGGTTGGTTTGTTTAAGCATGCGGAACCGGAGTTCATTGTCCGAAAAGTCTTTAAATTTGAGGCTCGGACGCGCTGAATCGAGTACGAATGGGTTTTCATCCGACTGGCGAACTTCGGGATTGTAACGGAGGAGTGGCCAATACCCACTGTGAACGGCTAGCTGTTGTTGCTCTAGCCCCTTTTCCATGTTGATACCATGCGCTATGCAATGACTATAGGCCAGGATCAGGGATGGGCCGTTGTAAGCTTCCGCTTCTCGGAAAGCGGTAAGGGTCTGCTGGGGATTCGCACCTAGTGCGACCCGTGCAACATAAACATTGCCGTAGGAGATCGCTTGAAGGGCTAAGTCCTTCTTATTGATCTGCTTACCACCATTCGCGAATTTAGCTACCGCTGCTAGTGGTGTCGACTTAGACGCTTGCCCACCCGTATTTGAATAGACCTCGGTATCCATGACGAGAATGTTGACGTTCCTACCTGTTGAGAGAACGTGGTCAAGGCCGCCGGACCCAATGTCATAAGCCCACCCATCTCCACCAACGATCCATACGGACCGTCGGACGAATGAATCGGCTACGACGCGCAGCATTTTAGCCGCAGGAGAATTCAAGTCCTGAATTTTGGCTTTTAGGGCGTCGACCCTGGCACGCTGGAGACGGATTTGTGATTCGGTTATCTGAGTGGCATTGAGCAAGTCGTCAACGAGATCCTCTCCAATCTCAGATGCTAGCTCCTGAGCCAGTTTGCCAGCCGTTTTTCGATGTCGATCACTTGAAATTCTCATTCCAAGTCCAAATTCCGCGTTGTCTTCGAAGAGGGAATTTGACCAGGCTGGACCTCGACCTTCAGAGTTAACGCTCCAGGGTGTTGTTGGAAGGTTGGCTCCATAGATTGAGGAGCACCCGGTCGCGTTCGCCACAATCATTCGGTCGCCAAAAAGTTGGGAGATAAGTTTCAAATAAGGAGTTTCACCGCATCCCGCGCATGCTCCAGAGAATTCAAAGAGGGGTTCGAGGAACTGGGTGCCGCGTACAGTTGAGAAGTCGATAGAGGAGCGGTTGTTGACTGGTAAGGCTTCAAAGAACGTTGTCCTCTCTCGGCTGGCCTCAATAATCGCATCGGTCTTTTGGATAAGGTTAATGGCTCGCTTACCAGGCTGAACCCTATCCCTGACTGGACACGCCTCGAAGCAAAGGGAACAACCTGTGCAGTCTTCTGCATAGACTTGGAGCGTGTATAAGGTGCTAGGGAAGCCTTTCGCTTCAATTGGAGCCGCCTGGAATGACTCGGGTGCTCCAGACAAAAGCTCCTTGTCGAACAAGCGGGTTCGGATGACTCCGTGGGGGCAGACAAAGCTACAGTTTCCGCACTGAATACATAGCTCGGAGTCCCACAGGGGTATGAAATCGGCGATATTACGCTTTTCCCAGCGTGAGGTGGCACTCGGATAGGTGCCGTCGATTGGAATATCGCTTAGAGGGATTCTGTCGCCCTCTCCGGCAATGATCCGCGAGGTTATGCGTTTAACGAAATCAGGAACATTGCCGGCTACGGGTTTAATAAGCTCGGCCGTACCTGTCGCGGTCTTTGGTACTTTGACTTCGATGAGGTTGGCAATCGTATGGTCGACCGCGTCAAAATTCTTGCGGACAACCTCTTCGCCTTTCTTGCCATATGTCTTTTTGATTGAGTATTTGATGCGTTCAATCGCTTGGTCGCGCGGCAATACACCTGAGATTGCAAAGAAGCAGGTCTGCATGATGGTGTTTGTGCGATTTCCCATCCCAGCATGTCTGGCAACGCTTGATGCATCAATAACAAAGAACCTGAGTTTCTTGTTGACGATCTGCTCCTGCATGATTTTGGGCAGATGATCCCAAACTTGATCGGCAGGGTAGTGGCTGTTCAGCAGGAACGTTCCACCTTTTTGGGCGGGGTGCAAAACGTCGGTCCGTTCGACAAAATTGAATTGGTGACAGGCTACGAATTGGGCGTTCTTGATGAGATAAGCCGATCGAATCTGGCGTGGTCCAAACCTTAAATGTGAGACGGTTTGGGAACCAGATTTTTTTGAATCGTAAAGGAAATAGCCTTGAGCAAAGAGCGTGGGGTCTTCACCAATGATCTTGATCGTGTTCTTGTTTGCGCCGACAGTTCCATCGGCTCCGAGGCCGTAGAAGATTGCGCGATGAACGTCTGGCGATTCGATATCGAATTCATGGTCGAAGTCGAGGCTAAGGCCCATGATGTCGTCGGTAATACCGATCGTGAAGTGATTTTTTGGGTTTTCCTTTGCCAACTCATCGAAGACGGCCTTAACCATGCCGGGGTCAAACTCTTTGGAGCAGAGTCCGTATCTGCCTGAAAGGATTCGAGGCATGATGGGAGATCCTGACTCGAAGTATGCGTTTACGACATCGGCGTATAGGGGCTCACCCATGGCGCCGGGTTCTTTCGTTCGGTCTAGAACGGCAATTTTTGTCGCCGTTTTGGGAATGGCTTGAAGTAATCGTTCGGCGGAGAAGGGACGGTAGAGATGAACCTGGACGACGCCAACGTTCTCGCCTTTTGCGTTCAGGTATTCACATGTCTCTCGGGCCGTGTCGGCACCAGAACCCATGAGGATAATGACTCGATCAGCATTCTTTGAACCGAAATATTCGAACAGGCGATAATTGCGACCCGTTAGCATTCCAAATTTCTCCATCGCTTTTTCAACGATGGCTGGGCACCTTTGATAGAAGATGCTGGCAACCTCTCTACTCTGGAATGCCACATCCGGATTTTGTGCCGTACCTCGAATAAAGGGGTTATCTGGATTCAGGCCGCGACGACGATGGGCAATGACTAGGTCTTCGTCAATCATCTCACGGATGTTCTCGTCGGAGATGATGTCGACCTTGCTCACTTCGTGGGAAGTTCGGAAACCATCAAAGAAGTGGATAAACGGAAGTCTGCACTCTAGCGTTGCTGCTTGAGCGACAAGAGCAAGGTCATGAGCTTCTTGGACTGAGCCAGAACATAGTTGGGCGAATCCGGTTGACCTCGCCGCCATAACATCTTGATGGTCGCCAAATATGGATAGTCCTTGAGTGGCCAAAGATCGAGCTGCGACATGTATGACACAGGATGTCAACTCTCCAGCAATTCGGTACATGTTTGGGATCATCAGGAGGAGACCCTGAGATGCCGTAAAGGTTGTGGTTAGCGATCCACCCTGTAACGAGCCATGTACTGTGCCGGCAGCGCCACCCTCGCTCTGCATCTCAACCACATCTGGAATCTCTCCCCAAATGTTCTTTTTGCCCTCGCTAGCCCATTGATCAGCGAGTTCTGCCATGGTCGAACTAGGCGTGATAGGATAGATCGAACAGACTTCGTTGACTCGGTATGCGACGTAGGCTGCAGCTTCATTGCCGTCAATCGTTTCTAGGTGGGACGAGATTGCGAGAGGAGCTTGAGGAGTTGACTTCATGGTACTTAGCTGCTGGTTGGAGTGATCTTAGGCACTGACAATAGGCTCGGGAATAATCGTAATTGCATGGCAAGGGCACTGCTCAAAGCAGGTACCGCATCCGGTACATCGACTAAGGTCAAAGCGATACTTGTTGCCTGGTCCAAGTTTGATAATCGCGTCTTCTGGACACGCCGCGTAGCAGCCGTCGCACTCGAAACAATTACCGCAGGAGAAGCATCTCTTGGCCTCAAAACTTGCCTCGGCATCGCTTAATCCTCCGACAACCTCGCCAAAGCCATCTTTGCGCTTCGTCAGGTCGATTTGGGGTTGAATCTGCTTTGTAACACCAGCAAAGAACCAGAGGCGTAATTTGTCATAGGACGCTAATGGTTTCTGCTCAGGCTTTTCAATCTCTTCGTTAAGCAGATAACTGTTGATGTTTCGGGCAGCTTTCTTGCCGTGCCCAACTCCTATGGTCACCGTCCGCTCGGATGGAACCATATCGCCGCCAGCAAATATGCCCGGGCGTCCGGTCATCATTCGTTCATCGACAACCACGGTCCCATCGTCCTTGAAGTCGACATCGGGAACTCGCCTTAGGAAGCCAGTATCTGTATCTTGACCAAGGGCAAGAATAAGGTCGTCCGCTTCAATTGTCTCAAAGACTCCAGTCGGCCTTGGCCTACCCTTGTCGTCGATTTCCATCTTTTCAACCGTAAACGTGGACGATTCGATGGATTTTATCGTTCTGAGCCAATGGATGTTTACGCCCTCTTCTATGGCTTCATCGGCTTCGATCTCATGGGCAGGCATGTGCTCGCGATCGCGTCGATAGATAATCATCGGATCGGAACCCAAACGCATTGCGACCCTCGCCGCGTCCATTGCAGTATTACCACCACCGTAGATCGCTACTCGGCGACCAAGCACCGGTGGGTTACCCGTCTCGACATCGCGCAAGAACGTCACGGCATCCAAGATCTTTCCAGCATCCCGAGCGGGAATCTCGGTTTTCTTACCGAGATGAGCGCCCACTGCGACAAAGGCAGCATCAAACCGGCCAAAGTCCATGGATTCCAATAGGTCTTCAACTTTTGAGTTCAAGGTGATCTTCACACCCATTCGCTCAATCCGATCAATTTCTCCGTCGAGAATCGTCCGAGGAAGCCGATAAGCGGGGATACCAAACCTCATCATTCCGCCAGCTTTGGGAGCAGCATCGCGTATTTCCACTTCATGACCTAATAAGGCCAGATGGAATGCACACGACAGGCCACTGGGACCAGCACCGACGACTAGGATTCTCTTGCCAGTTGGCGCTACTTTGATCTCTGGCGTCCACAGCTCATCGAGAGCCATATCTCCGATGTGCCTTTCAATCGCATGAATGCTGATGGGTTCGTCGTACTCTTTGCGATTGCAATTCGATTCGCAAGGATGATAACAAACTCTCCCATGGATCGCGGGCATGGGGTTATCTCGAACGATGACGTCGAAAGCTTCCCGGAACTTGCCTTCCGTTGCTAAGGATAGCCAAGCTTGAATGTTCTCGCCAGCTGGGCATGCATGGTTGCACGGCGGCTTAAGATCGAGATAAACGGGTCGTTGAATTCGCACGGGACCTGTTCGTCGTTCGTGAGTGAGGTCTGGAGGCGAAGTGAGGTCGGTTCGTTTCGGATTCACTAATAACTCCCGGATATCGGCTGCAGGTTCTCCATAGCGGGACCGTACTGAGACTCAAACGCCTAAGGGATCTACTCTTTGGGTAGTACTGCAATCAAATCATAGACCCGAACATTTGCACCAGGGCAGTCAGCAGTTTCATGGACGTAGAACCTTCTACCGAACCTAAATCAATTCATATTTACTTTTTATTGCGTCATGCGCTAGCCGCTTTTCGATCCGCAGAGGCAGTTCTTGAATGAAGAAGGGAAGGGGTTCCGGAACCTCGCTCGGGGCGCTATCATTTCTATGGCACACCAGATGACACCAACTCCTTCTCAAACAGTTACCGAACACTTGAAACGGTATGAGTCGCTCCAATACGGAATGTTCATCCATTACGGGATGAGTACGTTTTCGGGAGTTGAGATTCCAAAAGAAGCAACGCCACTCGAAACATACATTGCTGGTGTCGCAAACCCCGACCAGTGGGTTCGTGTAGCCAAAGCGGCGGGAATGAAATACGCGGTGTTGACCACAAAACACTGCCATGGCCATTGCTTATGGCCTTCAAAGTTAACTGACTATTGTGTAGTTGGCGACGAGAACGATCTGGTCGCTCAGTTCGTGTCCGCCTGCCGCGAACATGACATATTGCCCGCATTCTATTACTTGCTGGGTTGGGACTGCTACCACCAGCCAAAGATGGATCCGGACGCATATCGAAAATTTTGTCTCGGTCAATTGGAAGAGCTTCTAACTTCGTATGGCCCGATTCTGGAGTTATGGTTGGACATTCCTTGGGACATGGGGGAATCCACTCAAAGCATCCTGTGCGAGATCTACAGTCATGTAAAGAATCTTCAACCGGACTGTTTGGTGATGTTCAGCCAGTCCATTAACGTCATGCATGGAATTGAAGACCCTTTTGCATTGTGCGGTGCAACCTACTTCTATGAGCCAACCCCAAGCAAAGTGCGGATGTGGCCGAGCGACATCACAAATGGAGAACGGCGAGTGAAGAAAGAAAGGACCAACTCCTGGATGGTTATCGACAGTCAGGAATACTACGTTCCACTTGAAGTCTGCGACACGATTGGCCTCAATTGGTTTTGGGAGCCGAATGATCCACCTCGTGACCTTAACACGCTTAGCGATCTGTTAGTGAACTCAATCGGGAGCGGCGCGAATCTCTTACTCGACGTTCCTCCAGACAAATCGGGGTCGATTCCTGAAGAAGCCGTCTCGCGACTCCTCGAAATGCGTGCCTCGAGTGCGGCACAAGGTTTATTCCGTTAGGTCTTCACAGGATTTGCTAATCACCCTTAGGAGCCCCAAAAATTTGCTTTGTGCCTATCCGCATTTCATTGATGACAAGCAATGCGTACCTGATCTGCTTGGTAGACTCCCGTTGAATGGCTAATCAGTCAGCAATTAGCCTGGAGCATAGCCAAAGAGTCAAATGGGGAGCCTTCGCGGTCCTGGCGATTGTTTGTATTAGTCTTGGCTATGTCTTCTCGCTGTGCTTGGAAAGCACAAATGGCCACTTTAGTTATGGGCTAGACGATCCGTATATCCATTTGTCTATCGCACGAAACCTTGCCTTTCATGGGGTCTGGGGCGTTACACCATTTTCACATTCGTCGGCTTCGTCTTCGCCGTTGTGGACCTTGCTACTTGCAATCGCTATACGTTTGGGAGGAGACAATCTTTACTGGCCTCTCATTTTTGGAATAGTTGCTGTCCTCGGCACGACGATGTGGGTTTATCTCAACCTAATCCGACAGAGGTTAAACATATGGGTTTCTGGTCTTGGCGCTCTGACCATGTTCGCCATCGGTCCGTTGCACATGCTGCCATTCACCGGTATGGAGCACTGTCTTCAAATCTTGCTGGACTTGATATTCGGCTTTTGGCTACTTGAAGTGATGGGAAGGGCCAGCACTCCTAAGGATGCTTATGTAGGAGCACTGCTTTCAGCGCTTATGTGTCTGTGTCGCTATGAAAGCGTTTTTCTCATTGCGTTACCTGTGATTGTGTGCCTGTGGAGAAGGCAGTGGCTCCTGGGGCTATCGATGGTCATTGGATCGGTTCTAGCTGTGGTAGGGTTCGCAATCTATTCCCACTCTGTAGGGATGCCGTTCATTCCGAATTCCATCGTCCTGAAAGGAAGTGTCCCGCACCTTGGTCCTTTACTATTTCTGAAATCTGTGGTCGGGCGCTCGGCATATTACTTGAAGTTCGGAACAGCTCCAGTTTGGGATTTGCTCGTACTCATGTTGCTCGGCGGTATCGGGTTACGTATCAAGTCGGTCAGGTCAAATTCCAATGGACTTCAGATTTGGCTATGGACGGTCGTAGCAGCGTGCGCACTTCACGCTGGTTTTGCCACGATTGGAATCTTCTATCGATACGAAGCCTATCTTCTCACGTCGATGGTTCCGATACTATTCCTGACGTTGTCCAAATGCTATTCAGCGTCCTGGCTCACGTCGACCTCACCTGTTGAAAGTACGACTTTCGCCCTTATGGTTCTGGCTTGTACTGCCGCTATGTTTGGTTTAGGGATCATCTTTTGGGCTCTTTGCGTTGACTCACACGTCATGCTGGCCATCATCTTAATGACTATCGTTTCCATCGCTCTCGGTCAAAAGAAGTGCGTGCAACAAAAGAATGTCGTTTGGGGATTAATGGGCTCCGTAATTTGCTCGGTCCTCTATTTGTCGGTCGTCATGCGTGCAATTTCGGGGCTTAAGGAAATACCAAGAGCTACGCAAGACATCTTCCTGCAACAAACCCAAATGGCAAAGTTTGTGAGTCGGTACTACCCAAATGGAAGGATAGCAGTGAACGATATAGGCGCTGTCACGTACTTCAATCACATACACCTTCTCGATCTATTCGGTTTGGCCAGCGATAATATCCGTGACCTGAAGTTAACTCACACGTACAATACCGAGCACCTTGCCGGAGCGATCAACCAGTTCAAACCCGAACTCGTTATTGCGTACCCAAATTGGTTTCAATCGGATGTAGCATTGCCCAAATTCCTGATTCCCGTGGCAAGTTGGACGATCTCGAACATTACTTCGGCGGGCGGTAAGACCGTTTGTTTCTATAGCCTTGGCACCAGGCAAGCCGCTCGTCTGGAGACGGAACTCAAGGAATTTCAGTTATCGCTCCCCACTAAAGTCCATGTGGAGTATTTCAAGAAAACATAGAATGTCTCGCTCAATAAATTTGCCAGTTGCAGTCTTGCTAACCTAAGAAATCTCCAATAAACGGTTTTGATGTGCCCAGAATTTGGGGTTGCGCCCGACTGGGAATATACTTTAAGGGTGAAAATCACTCTTCCAGTGCTCTTGGTGGCGACTGCCTTTAGTAGTCAAGCCGCTTTCGCGAGCGACTCCGAGGTTAGCCTAGGGTCCACCGCTCCACCAATGCAGGTCAAGTCTTGGTATAAAGGCCAGCCCGTAAAGTCCTTTGACAAGAACAAGACCTACGTCGTCGAGTTTTGGGCGACATGGTGCGGGCCATGCAAAACCAGTATTCCTCACCTTACTGAAATGGCTAAGGCAAATAAGGATGTCACTTTTGTTGGCGTCAGCATTTGGGAAGACGATAAAGAAGGGAACATCAAGAGTTTTGTCGATGAGATGGGCTCGAAAATGGACTACAACATCGGCTATTCCGGCAACAAGGAAGGAATGGCGTCGAGTTGGATGCAGGCTGCTGGTCAAAATGGCATTCCTACTGCATTCGTCATAAAAGGCGGAAAGGTTCAATGGATCGGTCACCCGATGTCCCTGGAGAAGCCTTTAGCTGACATCAAGTCCGGCAAATACGATTTGGCTGGAGAAAAGGTCAAATTTGACAAGTCTCTTGAAGCAGGTAAGGCTCAGCGAGAAGCGTTCGCAAAGCTGACTCAAGCCAAGAATCTTTACAAGTCCGGAAAGAAAGTCGAGGCAAATGCCATGCTCGACGAAGCAGCTAAGCTGGCTCCTCAAGCCTCCGCCCAAGTGGATATGATCCGTCTTCAATGGCTTGCCAAAGATGATGTTTCTGCGTGGCGGAAAAAGATTGGTGAACTTGCGTCGAGCAAGAACCAAACAGACATCATGCAGGTTGGCTCATTTGCGGTTGGTCAAGCCGGCCCCGATGGTGATAAGGCAATCGGTAAGGAAGCGATTGAAATGGTGCTCAAGGCAACCAATGAGACCGATTTCGTATCCCTCTACTATGCGTCGATCTTCTATCGCGAGACCAAGGACACTTCGGAAGCGCTAAGAACGGTCACCAAAGCCCGGGACCTTTTAGAGAAGACACAATACAACAGTCCACAGTTCAAGGCAGAACTGGACAAGCAAATCAAAGAACTAACTGCTCAAAAGAAATAAGTAGCCTGGACTTCGCTAACAGCCTCGCGTTCTCTGAATGCGAGGCTGTTGATTTTTTAGAAGATAAGGAGGTCCCTCAAACCCTAATAATGACCTTCATAACTCCTTCACCTTGATTTTCGATAATGCACTTCTGTTGGGGTTTGGTGCTCCAAAGGAGGATCACTTGATGAATAGGATATGTAAGGTAATGGGTCTGCTTGGGATCGGAGCAACGGTTATCTGTCTAGCTCAAAACGGAGGGGGAATTCCGCCAGGAACGACTCGATATCGGCTGATCGTTCCTGCAGGACTGCCTCCACCGATTATTGCTCCAGATAACCAACTCACTGTTGAAGGTGTGGCACTCGGTCAGAGACTATTCAATGAGAAGAAACTATCCGGGAACAACACTCAAGCTTGCTCCAGTTGTCACAAGCCTCAGGGAGACTTTAACGATCCGGGGAAGGCAGTGAGTGTCGGGAGTACGGGACTCAACGGATCGCGAAATGCTCCACCTCTTATCAATTTAGTTTACGAAAGAAGCTTCTTCTGGGATGGACGAAGCCCAACGCTTCGTGCACAGGCACTTGCGCCGATTCAAAATCCGTTGGAGATGAATCAGAGTATTCCAGTAGCCATTCAAAAGTTGAGCCAAGATCCGACTTATGCTGCACAGTTTGCAAAGGCATTCGGATCACCTGGAATCACGGCAGAGCGAATTGGAAAGGCCATGGAGCAATTCGAAACGACGATTCTCTCTGGCAATTCGAGGTTCGACCAAGTGCAACGAGGAACTGCAACTCTTACATCGATAGAAAAGCGTGGACAGACGTTGTTCCAGACCCCTTTCAACCCACGGCAAGGGCAATTTGGTGCAGATTGTGCTAGATGCCATGGAGGCCCGCTAACCAGTGATTTCCAATTTCGAAACAATGGACTCGATCGGAATCCAAAGGATGCAGGGCGTGGCGATGTTACGCATCAAGCTGGAGACAATGGCAAGTTCAAGACTCCGGTTCTACGAGACTTGACTGCAACCGGGCCTTACATGCACGATGGCCGTTTCAGAACCCTTGAAGAAGTCGTTCAACACTACAGCTCTGGGATTGTTCAAAGCCCAACTCTTGACCCAGGACTTGCTCGGCAACCTGGTGGAGTTCAGTTGTCGAGAGCCGACCAGGTTGCACTTGTTGCATTCCTGAAAACCTTTGTTCAGCCCGCTTACACAGGCAACAAAATAGCTCCGTAAAACAATGCCTGCAGTGCCGTTTCACCGAAACGTACTGCAGGATTCAAACGGCGAGCAGTTGAGTCATCTTCTTGTCGTCCATGATGACGATGTGTTGACGATCCGTCGTAACCATGCCTTCCTTCTGCCACCGGCTTAGGACTCGGATCGTTGATTCCACGGTCGTTCCCGCCATTTCTCCAATCTCCTGCCGTGTGAGAGGACATTGGAGTCGAATGCCAAGCGGATCTTTGACTGCGTACGACTCAGCTAACAAGTAGAGAATTGCTGCGATTCTCTGATCGACTCGTCCACTGGACATTCGTGCCATCAAGTCGACCGCTCCATGGAGTCTCAATGCGGCTTTACGAAGGAGCTTGTCCTTCAACGGGATATTACGACCGTAGATCTCTTTAATATGAGATTTGGGAATGCGCAAGTACCAAAGATCCGAAACGGCGACCGCGGTCAGAGGACAACCATTTCCTGTAATAACTCCCATTAATCCGAACATATGTCCCGGGCCGAAGAGTTCAATGGTTACATCGGATCCCGTAGGACTCGTTCGAATCATCTTCACGAAACCATCGGCGCTTAAGCCGATAAAGTCAACGTCTGCTCCACAAAACCATAGAACTTCACCCCGCTCAGCCCGCACGGGGCGCGAGACTGCCGACAATGTCTTGATTTCGTCAGGAGTCAAGACATTAAGCAGAGCGTTGCTATGCAAAACATCTTGAGCCTTTGGCTTGCTGACATCGTCGCCTAAATACATTGAATACAAGATATCGCGTCGCGACTCAAACGAGTCGTCACGATTTTCTTTGTCATCAGTTTCCACGACGGCTCGACCCAGGCAAACTAGATTTCCCGATGGTCGAAAAAGATCGCTAACTAGTGAGTGAGAACTCCAGATGGTTCACCTTCCAAGATCGAGAGACCCAGTTCCAAAGACATATTCTTGATCGCGCGCGTGAGACGCACTAGGGCACAAAAAAATTTGCAAACTTGTCAACACTAGGGCAATATGATCGGCGTCATAGTTAAACCTGTCGCACTCCGATATGCTGAGATCAGTACCCGCGATGGACAAACATTTTTATATCGATCCGAGCCGGTGCATTGGGTGCAATGCGTGCGTCATGGCGTGTGCTGAGTGTGAGACTCACGCTGGAACTTCCATGATTCATCTGGAGCAGATTCAGCGTGGTGATACTGTCCAGACGACACCAGTCATCTGCATGCACTGTGACGAACCAGCCTGCGCAGCAGTCTGTCCAGCAGACGCAATCAAAAGAACTCCGGACGGTGTTGTACATACTTCACTCAAGCCGAGATGCATCGGTTGTTCGAATTGTGTCTATGCCTGCCCATTTGGTGTACCGAAATACGACAGCCAAGCTGACCAGATGATGAAGTGCGACATGTGCTACGACCGTACTTCAATCGGATTAATGCCGATGTGCGCTACGGTTTGTCCTTCTGGCGCTTTGTTCTTTGGCACTCCAGAAGAAATCGCTCAGCAGAGAAAGGGCAAACCCGTCAACGAATTTCAATTTGGTCAACGAGTCATCCGGACGAAGGTGTTTCTCATGCTTCCACAAGCCGTTGATCGGTTAAAGGTCTTGCCCAACCCATCAATTCGAAAATCAGATTTATTGGACAAAGTGAACTTACTCAACATGGCAAGGAAAGCATAAATGGATGATCGATTAGTTGAGGAATTTCCCGTTAACTGGGAAGATGACGATTATGTCACTCGCCGCGAATTCTTCCGCTTCATGACTCTTGCAAGTGGCGGGTTGGCCGTCGGATCAGGTGCGATCGCTGCCTGGACCACGTTATCGAGGTCAGAACGAAGCCTGGATGAAGTGAAAGTAGCGGCTGCTGACCAGATTCCGGTGGGCGGTTCAATTGCATTTGAATACCCTCGTAAAGGCGACCTATGCCTTTTAATCCACAAAGAACCTGGCCACTTCGTCGCTTACTCGCGACGATGTACCCACCTTTCATGTCCCGTGGACTACCAGCCGGAACTTAAGCGTCTCTATTGTCACTGCCATAACGGGGCATTCTCACTGGAAGACGGCAGGGTACTGCAGGGGCCACCTCCAAGACCTTTACCCCGCATTTTGATCCAGCTACGGCAGGATGGAATCTACGCCGTTGGCATTGCAAAAGGTGAAGTATGAATCCACTAAAAAGTCGCAGACATGCTCAACAAGCGATAATCTTTGTTGCTCTACTCCTCTTCTGCCTTGTTCTGCTCACTATCCAATTGTGGCTGTTTGTTGGCGCTTTGGAAGCTCACCTAAGGGGAAATAATGGAATGGCGATTCCCGGTGCCATCGTGAGTGTCGGAGTTTTTGCACTGAACGTTTGGATGTTTCTCGGGATCAGACGAATTGAACATCAAGTCTAGATATGACTCACGAGGCGAGTCAGACTTGTGCGCAATAAGATGACAAAGAAGTACCCACCAAATCGAGTCTTGGCGGGCCTTTGGACCAGTTGCTGGCTCTTCATTGCGGTGCTTGCAATGATTTCACTCGTATGGATGCACCTTTCGACATTACGTATGGGACGTGGACTGGCTGGCCATGCATAAGCAATGTGAGCTATTTCTGGAGACTATGACTGCAATCATGGCGGTGAGACTAGGATCTTTTCAAGATAGAAGTTGAGGTAGAACCCAATGTCCAATCGAGAACTTACAAAACTTCGTGTTGTACCGAACAAGGTAGCGAGTCCCCATTCTGTTGCCATCGAAATTTACCGTCCTTTTTTCCTTGCAGGAATCATTACAGTTTTAACTGCTGGTTGCACGCTGGGAGCAATAGCATTGTTAGGGCTTTCGGTGAGAGGAAGCTACATTACTTCCACTTGGACTCCATATGTTCTAGCTCACGCAAACTCTCAACTTTACGGATGGGTCGGATTCTTTATTATGGGTTTTGCGCTTCAGACGCACCCGCCAAGGATTGACCGCCAGGTAATTTACCGACGTCTCGCCGTGAGTTCGCTCGCCCTAATGGCTTTGGGAATAGCCATTCGCTTTGTCGCAGATCCTCTTGCAAGTGCACATCAGGGCGGATGGACTTCATTAGGGATCGTTTCAGCAATCCTCCAAACCGCTTCAGTTGCCCTATTCCTTATTAATAGTTCAGTAACTCGAAGAAGTACCGGCGAGAAGCTGATCTGGCAAACGAAGTTCATTTTCGCATCGCTGATCTGGATGGCTGCGGTCGCGGTTGCCGAACCCATTGTCTTTGCCCTGTCCCATCAAAGTGGCATGGCCTCGATTCAATTTGTCGCGGAGTGGTTTTCGCCCTTAAGAGAAGCCCAATTCTTAGGGTTTGTCGCAAACATGATTTTTGGCATCGCCTTAATCAAGATGAACAGTTGTTTCGGCGCAAAAACACCGATGCGAGACGTAGGCAATGCTGCATTCATCGCGTGGAATGTGGGGATTGTCTTAAGAATGGTGGGTTGGGTCAAGTATTTCCAATCGGGAATGGCTTCCAGCGATATAAATCTTTATACATTCAGTGGAGCGGTTTTGGCTGGTGCCGCAATTCTCTTTGTAATCGCCTCTCGAATGTTTGAACGGACCGAAACGCAGGTTGCCTCGCACAAATTCATTCGTACCGCATTCGGATGGCTTCTGGTCAGTGGCGCGCTGATGATGTTGGAACCCCTTCATTTGAGATTGATTGAAGCACCCTTTTCTCATGCCTATATTGGTGGAATTAGGCATGCGTTAACGGTAGGGTTCATTTCACAAATGATCATCGGCGTTAGCAGTCATGTTATCTCCCGAATGAATTCCCTGCCTGACTCGCTTCAAAACCGATTGGTGTGGACTTACTGGTTGATTAATATTGGAAACGCAGGTCGAGTCATTTTGGAGATCGCGACAGACTACACGCCAAGGGCGTTCGCGCCAATGGGCCTCACCGGATTCATCGAACTGATTGGACTTGCCATTTGGGCTTTCGTGATGATCAAGCTAATGGTTGTCAACCGTCAGCCAAGCCGCAAACCATCTTTCGCCCAGAACTAGACATGCAAAAAGGAAACTCACCTATGGATTCGAGCCGAACGTACAAAACCCAGCAACCAAAATGCCAGATGATCGCGTTCGTGGGAGCTGGTTTTGCTAGCTTGGTCGTTTTAGCCGCCATCTATTTCGGTTCGGGTGAACTGACTCGATTCGATACTCCACTCGCGGCCTATGCTGCGGCAACTGTATTTGCAGCATTTGGTATGGGTTATCGGTACCTCATGTGGATTCAGCGACCGCCAACATGGCTCTACTTCAAGGCATCGTGGCGATTGTTTCTCAAGCCGAAAACACTATTTCGCAATCTGTTCCATTTAGTTCGATTGCTTTTCGATAATATCGTTCTCCAGAAATTCATTGGAAGGCGTAGCCATACCCGTTGGATGGCTCACATGTGTATGGCCTGGGGTTGCTTGCTCGCTTTTGCTATAACATTCCCACTTAGTTGGGGCTGGATGCAGTTTGGAATTGATGGAGGCAACTACGTCGTCGAGTTTATGGGACATCGACAGTTCACGTTTCCGCCCCATAGTCCGTTTGGTTTCTTAATGTTCAATGGATTGAATATTTCTGCGGTCATGATCTTAACAGGGGTTGCCTTGGCTATGCACAGGCGCATCCACAATCATGGTGCTCAAGCCGTTCAAAGTCTCGCCAGTGACCTTTTGCCACTGTTTCTTCTCTTCGCCGTGTCCATGACGGGCTTGATGCTGACGGCAAGTTACCGATTGATGGGAGGAGAAAGTTTTTCGTTCCTATCTCTGTTGCATGCTGTCACAGTCATTGTTCTGCTTCTTTGGATGCCGTTTGGCAAGCTGTTCCATATCATCCAGCGACCAGCTCAACTCGGCGTTCAATTCTACAGAGAAGAGGGTGCTAAAGGAGAGCAAGCACTATGTATCCGATCCCACCAACCCTTCCAAAGTCGAATGCATCACGACGATCTTGTCGAGGTGATGCGAGAGATCGGCATGGATTTCGGGGAGCATCAAGATCTCTCTCCCCTCGAAAAAAGAAAGTTGATTGCACTAAATCAAGCTGAGTTACTCGGTGATATTCCTTACTTGGGTTAAATACGACCCTTCATTCCTATGTCAAAAATACCGATTCCTCTCGAAAATCTAAATGACCAGTTTGGTCCACACCTTAATCGTGAACCCAAAGGTGGATGGCGGGGCAGGGGTGAAGCCGAAACGCTTGTCAAGACCCACTGTTGTTTTTGTGGACAGGGTTGCGGCATTCAGCTAAAAGTGCGAAACAACATAGTCATTGGGTTTGAGCCTTGGGAGGAATTCCCATTCAACCGAGGCAAACTATGTCCTAAGGGAGTTAAGCGCTATCTCCAGAATAACCACGAGGACCGATTACTGGGCCCGTTGATGCGCGAGAGCGGACAAGGCTTCAAATCAGTCGATTGGGAGACAGCTTATTCAACTACCGTTAGTGAGATCCGCCGGATTCAGGAAAAGTACGGCAAGGATTCAGTTGCTGTGCTTTCTGGGGTTTCGCTATCAAATGAAAAAAGCTACTTGATGGGCAAGTTCGCCCGTTTAGGTGTGTGTACCAAGGAGCTTGATTACAATGGTCGGCTCTGCATGGTGAGCGCAGGTGCCGGGAACAAAAAGGCTTTTGGCATCGACCGGGCTGCAAATTCCTGGGCTGATATTATCGATGCAGACGTGATTTTGTGTGCCGGAACAAACGTAGCTGAGTGTTCGCCAATCACGACCGACTACATATGGCGAGCGAGAGATAGGGGCGCGAAGTTAATAATGGTGGATCCGCGAGTGACTCCACTGGGACGCACATGCGATCTACACTTGCCAGTCCGGCCTGGGACAGACTCTGCTCTCTTTAACGCGATGTTGCGCGTGATGATCGAAGAAGGTCTGGTTGACAACGAATTTGTAGCGAACTATACAAGCGGATGGGAGGAAACTGCAAAGAGTGCCCTCGTGCTTACCGTTGACGAAGCTGCGGTTATTACGGGCGTTAGGTCCGAAGATATCATCCAAGCAGCGCGAATGTGGGGCCAAGCCAAGACTTCGTTCCTCTTGCACGCACGTGGGATTGAGCACCATACAAAAGGCGTCGATAACGTCGTATCTTGCATAAATCTAGTCTTAGCTACTGGGCGAATTGGTCGAAAAGGCTGTGGTTACGGGACGATCACGGGGCAGGGCAATGGGCAGGGCGGAAGAGAGCACGGTCACAAGTGCGATCAGCTACCAGGAAACCGAGATATAGAAAATCCGGTTCATCGAAAGTACATTGCGGATGTCTGGAAATGTGACGAGAGTGAGATTCCTGCAAAGGGGCATCCCGCTCCCGAAATTATGGAGATGATCCACCGGGGAGAGATCAAAGCCCTGATCTCGATCTGCTTCAACCCCTTGGTGTCGCTGCCCGACTCTAACTTCACTCGAGAAGCGCTTGATAAATTGGAGCACTACACGGCAATCGATTTCTTCCTCAACGAGACGGCTTACCATGCTGATATCGTGCTTGCTGGCTCACTGCACGAGGAAGAAGAGGGCACAGTCACGAGTGCCGAAGGGCGAGTGAACCGTATTCGAGCGGCAGTGACTCCTCCTGGAAACGCAAAACCTGACACCGAGATTATTTTGGAGTTGGCGAAGCGGCTGGGCCAAGGAAGGTATTTTGACCATTTCCAGACTTCGGAAGACATCTTCGATGAGCTTCGACTGGCGAGCAAAGGAGGGACTGCCGATTACTACGGAATCACCTACAAGCGAATTGAGGACGAGCTTGGAGTTTTTTGGCCCTGCCCCGAAATCGGTCATCCAGGTACTCCCCGCTTATTTGAAGATCTGAAGTTTTCGACTCCAGACGGAAAAGCACACTTCAATGCAGTTACCTATCGGCCAAGCGCTGAAGAGCCTGATGACGAATATCCCGTGATCCTAACGACGGGCCGTGTCGTAAGTCAGTATCTGAGCGGGACGCAGACACGTCGAATTGGCGGTCTGGTCGATCTATGTCCCGAACCCTTTGTCGAGATCCACCCAACGCTGGCGGCAGCTTGCCAGATTGAGGATAACGATTGGGTGAGGATTGAGAGTCGACGTGGCGAAATGACGCTGCACGCAAAGGTGGTCACCACCATTCGACCAGACACAGTGTTCATCCCCTACCATTGGCCCGGCAAGCTTTCTGCGAATCTCCTTACCATTCGGGCATACGACCCTGTTAGCAAGATTCCTGAGTTCAAGAAGGCATGCGTTCGCCTATCCAAGGCCCAGGGACCAGGCGTGGCTTGAAGCGTCATCCAAGCCTGGAACCTTTCTCAAGGGACCATAACCAAGGTTTGATCATTGCCCGTAGGCTTTCATCTCCAGAGAAGCCTGATGCAGTGGAACAATTTGCTCAGATTTGGAAGGATGAACTGATGGACCACTTTCAGGAAGAGCAGCGGTTGCTTGGTCCGCTGTGTACGGTAGATGAGTTGAGTCGCATGTATGCCGAGCATTTGTCTATAGGGAGATACGCCTCTGAAGCTATCGCGGGGAGTTTGAGTTCCGACGATGCGGTGTGTCTTGTTGAAATTCTTGATCAACACATTCGGTGGGAGGAGCGGACACTTTTTCCAGCAATCGAGAAGAGATCGACGGAAAGTCAATTGACCAACCTCGCCGCGCAAACCCAATCCATGGAAGAGCGTCGATGGCTCAATCCGGATAATGCGGTTCGGCAGCGCTTGGTAAAAAAGCGTAATAGCCTCACATAATTGCGGCACACCTATCCGTGTGAGGTCTATGTCTGCCCGCCATTAATTGGCGACACGGATAACTTAGGTGCAAGTACACCAAGTGACCGAGTGCCAAGGGAAGAGGTTATTGCACGGAACCGGTTTCAACATGTAGCTTGAAAGAAGACCTTCCGGTAATGCCATAACTCCCCTGTCGCGTGCCTGGTAATCATGCTGTGATCACTCTCCGACACCATCACATGTCTTTTTCAAGGCTTCAGGCCGGGGCCCGTATTTTCTCTACTAAATCATGATTGCACTTAACACGCATCACGGTCCAAGTTTCGCCTATTCTCAGGAAAGTAAGGGAATAGTTAGCGATTTAGCTTCAAGCGGTTGACTTATAAGAACCCAGGCGGTACCATATACGACTGTCAACGACTGACGGACACGCGAAAAGCGAAGTTTGAAAAGTCGGTTTGGCCAGCGAAGAAAGCTCTTTGAAAGTTGCATAGCGATTGAATAGAAGCAAAGTATCGAGCACTCGAGAGAAGCTA
>JBBQZV010000002.1:0-401417 GCA_038207365.1 Fimbriimonadales bacterium
GACTGACTGCACCTCGCTGAGTGGCTACGATGGATAGGGACTGAAAACGAACTGGATTAGGTTTTGGGGAAACTTTCTTGTTTGCTTTGGTCGGTTTATGCTGGCTTGCTTGGTTGTCGGCCTTGAAGTTTTCTTGGGGCACTCCGCTTGGCCGTTCGTTTTCTGTCCTGATCCATCGCTTACGCCACTGCGCTCGGTGCGCCGCCTCAAACTCGCGGGCACGATCATCCCACTCAGACAAGAGTCGACTGACTGCACCTCGCTGAGTGGCTACGAATGGATAGGGACTGAAAACGAACTGGATTACCTTTTGGGGAACATTCTTGCTTGTTTGCATGGGTCGGTTTATGCTGGCTTGGTTGTTTGTTCTCGTTGATATTTTCGCTAGGGCTCTTATCCCATCGCTTGTCAGCACTACGCTCGGTGCACCAACTCTTGGGGCTATAGAATTGGATCATTCGCCGACTTACTTAGGCCCGACCGCGATTTCACATGGTAGCGCGCAGATAGGCTAGAACATCTTTGACTGCCTTAGTTCCATTGTAAAGTCGTTCAGTTTATGCACCATTGATTCTTGGCACATGTAACGCAAACAACATGATCGATGAACCTTTTTATCAGTGTTCGGGAAGTTCAGATTGTGGTCGTTATTAAAGGCGATGGGAACTTCAATGTCGGCTCTGAAAAGAGGGTAATCATCACATAAGCAGGCATCAACAATAGGTCGAAGAAATTACGATTGATCCAGGTGGAAATACGAGAGCGGCGCAATACCCAGTACGTTTGAGTCATCCGTTCCCCAGCAATTCCAAAATCATCCCTCCGAGGAAATCCAATTGGTGAGCAGCTGATCGCGCATTCCCCGGTAGACCAAGAAATATTTGTGGACCACAGATTGCCACGAAAGCGAGTGGATAGGTCGAAATCTCGACACCAGGCAAAACGACAGTGGATCATTATGTCTGGGATGGCCATCATTTTGATGATAGGCATACTGACCTTAAAAGGCATTCTTGAATCGCCACCGCCACCTGAGCACAGCACTGTGTCGGTTGTCGTCTCGTCTGCAAAAGGAGACCTCAACTGGCCGAACCAAACCTAGACTGTAGAGTAAACCAAACCACTGCAGAGCACGAGAAGTCCAAGGCTTGGTTGAACTAATGCTTTTCACTTATTGCCGGTAAGTACAACGTACGGGGATGACCAAGAACAAATGCAGGTCGTTTCCGGTTTTGAACCTGCCATGAGGTCCGATTGCCAAGTAAGTCTTGCAGCAACTCGAAAAAACATGGGCAAGTTGGCGTCAGTATGATAGGGCTCATAGGGGCGGAGCTAGCGGTGGGGCGATAATGAATAGTACGTGGGAAGCGATTTGAGTTTGAATCGGTATGTCTTGAGTGGGCTGTGCCTTGTTCCTTTCATGATCGGTCTCGCACAGACGGTAAGCAAGACTGCGGAAGACGATTATTTGGAGGGGAGTGGATCGGATTGCGTCTCGCAGATTCAGGCTGAGATCTATACGGGGAAGAGGAAGTTGAAGTTCGATGGTGATCAGGGATACCTCCGATCGCTCTTGGCGGAGTTGAAGATTCCCGTAAGCTCGCAGTTGTTGGTCTTTTCTAAGACGAGCCTCCAAACTCCCTATATCACACCGCTCACTCCAAGGGCCATTTACTACAACGACCGATGCTATGTGGCTTGGATAAAGGGTGCGCCATACCTCGAGATCGCCGCTATTGATCCCAAACGAGGGCCGATGTTCTATACGCTTCGGAACACTCTGCAGCCGCGACCAACGTTCACGCATCACACTTATGAGTGCATGCAGTGTCACGAATCTTCGATGTCTAGCCATGTGCCCGGTTTGATGATGCGGTCCGTCTATGCAGGCGGAGATGGCGTTCCAAAACTAGCTAGTGGCTCTTATGTGACGACCGATCGTAGTCCGCTAAAAGAGCGGTGGGGTGGTTGGTACGTAACAGGAACTCATGGTTCTCAAAGACACATGGGGAATGAAGTGGCACGAGGCGAGGACACCGATGCTCAGATCGACATGGAGAAGGGTGCCAACATCACCGATTTGAAGGCCTATATTGAAGGAGAATCCTATCTGTCGACCTCGTCGGATATCGTTGCCTTAATGGTTGCCGAAAAGCAGATGGAGATTCAAAATCTGATCACAAAGGCAAGCTTTCTCACGCGAAATGCGCTTAGAGACGAGTCTATCTTCTCGCCAACCGAGTTTGCAGCGGAACACCATACCGATTCGACAAACGGCCGAACTAAACATGCTGTCGAGCCTTTAGTTGACGCAATCTTCTGCGTTGGTGAAATCGAATTAACCTCTCCAGTCAGTGGAACGACGACGTTCGCGAAGGACTTCTCTGGCTCCGCTCCTTTTGATAAAAAGGGCCGTTCGTTAAGCCAACTCGATCTGAAGACCCGAGTGCTTAGATACAAATGCAGTCCTTTGATCTACTCGGAAGCATTCAATCTTTTGCCAAAGGAAGCCAAGATGCAGACCTATAAGCGAATGACTGAGATCCTGCATGGTTCAGCCGATCCTCGGTACAAGCATCTCTCCCTGGAGGATCGCAAAGTAATCGGTGAAATTCTTTCCGATACGAAGTCGGACATGAAAGCTTGGCTTTCGTCGAACTAAGGAAACCAGTTCATAAGGGCATTGGCGACCAACAAATGACCCTTCCGATTGGGGTGGTTTGATTGCGCCATGAACGTCGCCAAAGTCGCCTTTGGTTTGACGGCTTTTTGGAATGCCGCAAGGCTGTCGACTAAACCGACGTGATATTCGCGAGCGAGATTTCGAACTTGTTCAGCATGCTCATTAAGCGGATCCGTCGCTTCTTCGAGCTTGGCATCTTGGTCAGGAGTTGGTGTCAGCAAAATGACCTTCGCTCCAAATTTGGTGGATTCCTCAATCATCTGAACCCAAGCTTTCTTGGCTCGGTCAAGACCAATGAATCTGTCGTTCAACGAGTAGTCGATGGTCACGACATCAGGGCGTAGGCTCAGAACGTCTGCTGCAAATCGTTTCGCACCCTGCTCGGATGTTTCACCTCCAATGGCTGTAACAATCACATTCATAACCGCATGCGGGAACTTAGTACAGAGCTTCCCATGGAGAAGACTTGGATAGGCGGAGAATGTGCTGACAATCGGCGTTTGAAAATAGCCAGCCGGGACGCTGTGACCATGACAAACGATCTGTATGGTTCGATTCTTCGGCCAATCCACTCTCATCAACTTAGTAACTTCAGCTAAATAAGTTTGCGGGTCGGCAATTGCCGGAGCCGATTGTTGAGTGGCGAAAGCAATCATTACAGGTAGCCAAATCACACTACTAGTCTAGCTCTTGGGCAGATTTCAAGCAACGGGAGATTCATTATCGTCCGGCCATAATTGAATAACTATGACTATGCGCCGGGCAACGGACGAAGACCTTGACTTCATCGTCTGAGTGGACTTGGTAGATGAAGGGGTCACGGCAGGTTATCGAGATGGTTGGGAGCAAAAGGACTTCCAGGAGCACCGTGGCCAAATGGCATCCTTTATCTCCGATTCCGACAAGGGAACCCTTATTGTCCAGAACTCAACCGGTGAGCGTATTGGAACGATTGTATGGCGATTTCGCGACCTAAACACTGATCGCGGCGAATTGGGGAGATTATTCGATGAGATCAGCTCAGAGCTCCCTCCAGATGGGATGTTCTGCGAAATCTTCCAATTGTGGGTAGACCCGCGATTTCGAAGGCAGGGTATTGCTAGCAAGCTAAAGAACGCCTTGGATTCGGTAACCATGGAAGGAGGAGTTCGGGCGATTTACACCCATACGGAGGAAGACAACCTTCATGTTCTTGACCTCAACAAGAAATTAGGTTACCGAGAAGTAAGACTGGGGCCCATTTGGGACTCGGTCGTTCGGATGAGTTTGGTGAAGGACCTATTGCTGCCCGACCCAGAAGGTCGGGCGGGCAATTTGAACTAGCGGAAGCGTTTTTGGAGTTTGTCCAGTTCAGCTGAGCCTGGGCAGAGGTCCTCGAATCTCTGGTTGTAGAGCGCTTCGGGAACGGCTTCGATTTGATCCATCATATCAACTGTCTCAGGTGAGATGTAGAGCAGACCTGTAGCAGTCTCTCCCGAAAGTTGGAGGTTCCTGATGTGATTGTAGGCGTTCTCTCTATTTGTAGGATCGTAGTCCTCGGCGACCTTCCTGAAGGTCACAAAACTTCCATCGTGCATCTGGACTCGATGAGCGGTGTCCGAAGTGTATTCCGTTGTGATTTCTTCCCGAGGCATAGTGAAATCTGCATGGACAACTTCAAGTTGATGCTCGCGGGTATAGGCATAGCTCTTGGTAGAGCCTTCATGGTCATTGAATGTCACGCAGGGCGAGATCACATCGATGAACGCGAACCCCTTGTGCATCAATCCAGCCTTGATGAGCGGAACGAGTTGGTCCTTATCACCTGAGAAGCTTCGGGCCACAAATGTTGCTCCTAACGTAAGCGCAAGTAGCACGCTGTCGATGGCATCCATCGAATTAATATCGCCCTTTTTGCTAGTTGAGCCTGGATCTGTTGAAGCCGAAAACTGACCTTTTGTCAGACCGTAGACGCCATTGTTTTCCAGAACATAAAGCAGATTTAGGTTCCGTCGAATCACATGACACAACTGACCCAGACCAATTGACAGGGAATCTCCGTCTCCAGAGACGCCGATCAGCATTAGTTCGCGGTTGGCAGCGCCCGCACCAGTTGCTACGGACGGCATTCTGCCGTGGACACTATTAAAACCATGCGCCTCACGTAAGAAATAAGCGGGTGTTTTGGATGAGCACCCGATTCCAGAGAGTTTGGCGACCTTGTGGGGCTCGATATCGAGTTCCCAAAAGGCTTGAATAAACGCTGCCGTAATTGAATCGTGACCGCAGCCAGCACAAAGCGTACTGATTGAACCTTCGTAATCTCGTCGCGTGAGACCAACCGCGTTCTTCTGAAGCGACGGGTGATGAACTTTTGGTTTGAGGATATAACTCATGCTGCTGTCCTTAGCTTTTTCTTAACTCCTGCAACCACATCTTGGGCACTGAGCGGGAACCCAGAGTAGCACCGAATGGAATCCAGTTTGGTACCTGGCACTCCGGTCTCAAGCAGAATCAGATTCCTTAGCTGGCCGTCGCGATTCTGTTCGACGATAATATTGTTCTCGTGCTCGTTGAGGAACTTGCGAACATCCTCTCCGAATGGGAATCCTCTAATGCGCATGTAGTCGTGAGGCAACCCTTCTTCCGCTAGTCTGTCCAAAGCCTCAAGGCAAGCACCATTGCATCCACCTACAGAAACAATTCCAACCCTTGCGCCTTCAAAGTGCTTGATTGCTGGTGCAGGAACCTTCTCTGCCGCACCTTCGATTTTTCGGGCAATTCGATCAAGAACTTCCTGATACTCGTCGGAATCTTCTGTGTAGCCGCCGAATTTGTTATGGCCTGAACCTCGTGTGAAGTAGGAGCCTTTTGGATGAACGCCTGGTAGGGTCCTGTAAGGTATGCCGTCGCCGTCTACGTCGAGGTATCGATAAAAGTTCGTCGCCTCTTCCAATTCCACTTCGCTGAGTACTTTGCCCCGGTCTGGCCGATAGCTGTCGTCCCAGGAAAGTTTTGGAACCATCCAGTCATTCATTCCTATGTCGAGATCGGAAAGGACAAAAACCGGTGTTTGGAAGCGCTCTGCCAAGTCAAAGGATGCGACTGCCATTTCAAATGCCTCTGCCGGATCCGACGGGTAGAGACAGATATGCTTCGTATCTCCGTGGGATGCATAGGCACAAGTCATGATATCGCCCTGCTGAGTTCGCGTGGGCATCCCGGTCGAAGGGCCCGTGCGCTGCACGTCAAAAATGACTGCCGGAACTTCGGCGTAATAGGCTAAACCTATGAACTCACCCATTAGCGAAATTCCCGGACCAGCGGTTGGTGTAAAGGCTCGAGCACCGGCCCACGATGCGCCAATAACCATTCCAATTGCCGAGAGTTCGTCTTCGGCTTGAAGAATAGCGTAGTTCTTTTTCTTGGTTACGGGGTCGACTCGGTATCGCTTGCAGAAGTTAGTAAATCCTTCCATAAGCGAGGTCGCTGGGGTGATCGGATACCAAGCTCCAACTGTAGCGCCAGCATACAAACAGCCTAGTGATGCGGCCGTGTTACCGTCAATTAGGATGCTGTCTTTAGTGGCATCCATTCTTTCAAGGCAAATGGGCAACGGGTAATCGAAGTTTGCTTTAACGTAATCGAAGCCAAGCTCTATGGCTTTGCCATTGGACGCCAAAAGGGCAGGCTTTTTCGAGAACTTTTCTTGTGTCAGTTCAATAATGACTTCCGTATCAATTCCCAGAAATGCAGCCAACGCTCCCGCGAAAGCTATGTTCTTCATCAGAATACGTTCTCGAACCCCTCGGAAAGTCGCGTTGCACATTTCTGCTAGGGGAACGCCTAGGTAAGTCACGTCTGGCCTTCGCAAACGCTCGTCGAAGGGCCATGTCGAGTCGTACATTAGGTATCCGCCCGATCGGACTTCGGCAACATCCTTCTCGTAAGAAGCTGGATTCATCGCTACCATTAGGTCGAACATTGGGTTTCGTCCGGTGTAGCCATCTTTACTGACTCGAATTTCATACCAGGTAGGGAGGCCTTGGATATTCGAGGGGAATAGGTTCTTCCCAGTTACGGGAATTCCCATGCGAAAGATCGCCTGCATGATGAGTCCGTTTGCGCTTGCCGAGCCAGTGCCATTAGCGGTGGCGATCTTTATCGCAAAGTCATTAACTCTTGAGGTCATCTAGGCTCCAACTCCGGTCAAGTCAAGGGTTGCATCCTTGGCCATTGGCAGTTCTAAAACGAACTTCCGCATATCCCAAGCATACGTGGGACATCGTTCGGCGCAAAGTCCACAGTGGAGGCAAACATTTTCATCCTTAACCATCACCCTTCCGGTTTGTTTCAATCCGCCAGAAACAAACAGCGCCTGTTCATAGTTTTGGGCAGGTGCTTTTAGCCTTGTTCTTAGCTCGACTTCCTCACCGGGGCCCGTAATCGTAAGACAATCGACGGGGCAGATGTCGATGCAGGCATCGCATTCGATGCAGAGCGAATCCGTAAAGTGGGTTTGAACATCGCAATTCAAGCACCTCTCAACCTCGGCTTTAGTCTGCTCCTCGGTGAATCCCTCTTCGACTTCTGTGGTCATGTTGAGGAACCGCAGCGGCAGTTCGATATGCCGCATTTTCTGGCGAGTGGCAGGGTTGTAGTTGTTGCTGTACGACCATTCGTGTAGCCCCATCTTGGTGCTGCTAAGGTCGAATTTATTAAGGGGCCGGTTCTCTACTGGAATGCCCTGGCAAAACTGGTGAATTGAAATGGCTGCCTGGTGGCCATGTTCGACCGCCCAGATGATGTTCGCTGGGCCGAATGCAGCGTCTCCCCCAAAGAAGACTCCTTCTCGTGTGGACATGAAAGTCTTCTTGTCCACGACAGGCATATCCCACTTCCCAAATTCAAGGCCAATGTTTCGTTCGATCCAAGGGAAAGCATTGTCTTGACCGATCGCTAAGACGATGGAATCGCAAGGAATAGTCACTCGACCAACGGGCTCTTGTACGAGTTTGCCGTCGATCTCTTGCGACTTGAATTCGTCGAATTCCATGCCAACTAGCACGCCGTCCTCAATGACAAATCTCACGGGTGAGAGATTCTCGCGAATTTCAATCTGCTCTTCTTCAGCGTCCTCTAACTCCCAAGGAGATGCTTTGAAGTACTTTCTTGTCTTTCGGGCAACTACCTTGACGTCTGTCGCACCAAGTCGTTTTGCAGATCGACAACAGTCCATGGCGGTGTTTCCTACGCCAATGATGAGAACTCGCTTGCCTACGCTTGTAACGTGTCCAAAATGGATGGATTCAAGCCATTCAATTCCAATAAAGATCTGATCGGACTCAAATCGCCCTGGAAGTTCCAACTCTTTGCCCTTAGGTGCGCCGCTTCCGACAAACACTGCGTCGTAGGCATTTGTATCGAGCAGTTCCTTCAAACTGTCAACTGAGGTGTTGTATTTCATGTCAACACCCATGTCAGTTATATAGCCAATTTCCTCATCCAGAACTTGTTCGGGAAGTCGGAACGAAGGAATGTTAATCCGCATTAAGCCGCCTGGACGAGGGCAGCGCTCGATAATCGTGCATTGGTATCCCAAGGGCATAAGGTCGTTAGCCACTGTAAGGGATGCTGGTCCGGCGCCGATAAGAGCTATTCTCTTTCCGTTTTTCTCTGTTGGAGCGGTGGGTATCCGATCGGTAATGTCGCTCTTTTGATCTGCGGCTACTCGCTTGAGGCGGCAAATTGCGACGGGTTTCCCGTCAAGCCTCGTGCGCCGGCAGGCAGGTTCACATGGACGATCACATGTGCGGCCAAGAATGCCTGGAAAGACATTCGATTCTCGATTGACCATGTACGCGTCATCAAATCGCCCTTGCGCGATCAGCCGGATGTACTCCGGAACGTTTGTGTGAGCCGGACAAGCCCACTGGCAATCCACAACCTTATGAAAATAGTCCGGATTCTCGACATCCGTCCGTTGCATGGGCAATTATAGGCACATTCGAGTTAAGTCTCGCATGTCCCCAAAACTGTCTACAGCCCCAATTTAGTGAAACTTTAGAATTCTGCCTCACGAACGAAGGTCGAAGCACTAATTGAGAATACTTACTGTCCCTATAGGCACTGTTTCAAACGGATTTTTTGCAAATAATAAGGAAGCAAAGGCTGCTCGACTAATCGAATAGCTTGGACAATTACAGTCCTACCATTTGTATGGATGGTCTCCTCTCAACCAAAGGTAAGAAATTAGCTGGCCCAAATGGTAATACTCATGCTGCGCGAGAGACCGAAAGACTTCGGCTCTCGGAACTCCTGGCAAGCCCATTGTCCGCACATCAACAAGCTCATTCAAATCCTCAGACGAGAGAGAATCGAGGTAGCAGAGCGTCTGATTCCGGATAATGACAAGCTGATGCCGAAGGTTCTCGAGCGACTGACAGTCCCCTAGCAGTGATTTAGCATCCTCGTCGGGAATCCATCGATCGGAAGTCAACTGAGTGGCGATCTGCACTTCGGTTATCGCGATTTCGACGAGTTGCCCAGAGATTGTCCGCATTCCCTCAGCTGGGGCCCAAGGCATCATTTGTTGGTTGCGCCGGTCAACTACTTCAAATAGCTCATCGCGTACGGAGCTTAACCTCACCGAAAGCAATTGGTGAATGGATGGTTGGAACTTGAGATCAGTGGGCATTTATGACATCCTGCTAGCTCGATTCGGGAGATCTACCTATAGTATGAGTGTGCCATCCGACTGCCGCGTCGTAGTTATCGCCAATCCTGTTTCATCTCGCGGTGGAAATCGGCGGGGACGCGCTGAACTTATATTTGCTCTCGAGCGTGGTGCCAGCCTGGCGAGGGCTCAGGGCAAGCAGGTTGAGTTTAGGTTAGTTGAGACTACAAGCCCCGGACAAGCTGCCTGCTCTGGAAAGTTCCTCGAAGGAAGCGCTTCCGCTCTCGCCAGAATTGCCGCCGACGAAGGAGCCGACGTCGTAGCTGCCGCTGGTGGTGACGGAACTGTTGGTGAAGTCGCTAATGGCTTGATCGGAACAACCGCCGCCTTGGCCGTGCTTCCCATGGGAACCGGCAACGACTTTGGTAGAACGATCGGAGTTCATTCCTCGCTTACGAAAGCCGCCGAATGCATCTTCCTCGGTGAAAGCCAAACTATCGATGTCGGGAAGATCGGCAATGGTCACTTCGTCAATATTGCTGGATGTGGGTTTGACGCAGTCGTGGCTCAAAAAATCAACATTGGCTTTCGCCGCCTCAAGGGAACAGCCGCTTACGTTGCCGCTGTCATTCAAACGTTGGCTTCATTCAGAGCCACGCCGATCGAATTGAATGTAGATGGAGTGAATTATTCGGAGACGATTATGCTTTGTGCAATTGCCAACGCAAAATGTTACGGCGGGGGAATGAAAGTTGCGCCAGATGCCGATTTGACTGATGGCCTGTTCGACATTGTTTTGGTAGGGGATGTGGGTCCAGCAGAGTTTCTAAAAACCTTTCCTAAGGTCTTTAAGGGAACCCATGTGACTCATCCTAAGGTGAAAGTGCTTCGCGGGAAATGTCTGACAATTACTTGCGAAGCGGGCTTGCCCGTACTGGCAGATGGAGAAGACGTTGGACAGACACCATGTGAGATTCGGATGGTTCCCCGCGCACTTACGGTCCGAGTTCCTGCTCCTTTGGCCGTCCAAGCCGTGTTATGATTTGATGGTGAACGATATTCCAAAGAGAGGAAGGAAAACGAAACGGATTCGAGTGAGTGAACCTTCCAGGCTTGGATCTTTCTTAGCCATGCTTGGCACCTTTGGGCTACTCGTCGCAGCTGTTGCATTGCCCCAAAACGAGCGATCTCTTCCGACCGCAACCAAAGAGCAAGCGGTGTTTTTCGAGTCGAAGATCAGACCCATTTTTGCTAACAACTGCTTCGCTTGCCACGCAGGCAAAGCACATTCCTCCGGCTTGAGGCTAGATTCGGCGACAGCAGTTGCCAAAGGTGGAGACATGGGAGCCGTTGTCGTACCCGGCGATCCTGGAAAGAGTAGCCTCGTAAGGGCGATTCACCAAACGGGCACACTTAAAATGCCACCTACCGGCAAAAAGTTGTCGGATGCCGAAATCGCCGACATTGAAACCTGGATCAAAATGGGTGCTCCGTGGCCCGCAGAGCGAATCAAGTCGAAGGATGACTCCGAATCTTGGTGGTCACTCGAGCCTGTAAAGACACCGGTCTATCCAAAGGTCCGCGACCGATCATGGGTTTACAATCCAATTGATTTATTTGTGAAGGCAAGGCTCGAAGCGAAGGGAATACTCCCAGCGCATGTGGCAGACCGCCGAAACTTGATTCGCCGCCTTACCTATGACTTGACGGGACTCCCGCCAACTCCATCCGAAGTTGAAGCCTTTCTATTGGACAAGTCCAATAAGGCGTATGAGAAGGTTGTCGATCGGCTGCTGACATCGCCCCGGTATGGGGAAAAGTGGGCGAGAAACTGGATGGATGTTGCGAGGTACGCAGACACGAAGGGTTACGTCTTTGAAGAGGATCGCAACTATTACAACGCCTATACCTATCGTAATTGGTTGATTAATGCGTTCAATAGTGATTTATCGTATGACCAATTCATTCTCGATCAATTGGCTGCCGATCGTGTCCAAGTCCAGTCGGAAGATAAGCGACCACTCGCCGCAATGGGGTTCCTCACACTTGGAAGGCGATTCATTAACAGCGTCCCAGACATCATCGACGATCGAATAGACGTGACGATGCGTGGTTTCCAGGGGCTTACCGTGGCCTGTGCGCGTTGCCATAACCACAAATTCGATCCTATTCCGACTCAGGATTACTATTCTCTTTATGCCGTTTTCAACTCATCCGACGAGGAAGCGGTACCTATTTCAGATAAGGCAATAACGGATCCCTGGCAACGTCACAATCAAAAGATCACCCAGCTCAATGGCCAGATTCGACAGATTTCTACTGAAGAGACAAAGACTCTGAGAGCAACATTAAAGGATCCGAGTAAGGGCACGGAGGTAAGCGCCGCGATCCGCCAAACGCTCCAAGGAATTCGAGAAGATCAGGTGCCTCAAGGTGCCGAACTTAAGAAGCTCATCCCAGCATTTCAACCCACCGCACGTGAATCCTTAACGAAAATGCTGGCGGAGCTTGATGTAGTGTCTAAGGAGCCCGTGACCCTGCCGCAGTTTGCAATGGCAATGAAGGATCGGTCCACCTGTAGCGACGGTGTCGTTTTCAAGCGCGGCAATCCTGGAAATCCAGGAGAATCTGCCCCCCGCCGCTTCTTGCTAGCCCTTTCAAAGAAGGATGTTGAGCGGGCCCACTGGACGTCAGGAAGCGGTCGCTTAGAGCTAGCCCAGCAAATTGCATCAAAAGAAAACCCACTGACGGCAAGGGTTTTCGTCAATCGACTTTGGCAATCGCACTTTGGGACTGGGATCGTGAGAACTCCTTCCGACTACGGTCATCACGGCGATCTGCCTACCGACCAAGGCCTCTTGGACTACCTCGCGTGGGCATTCATGGATGGGAATTGGTCCGTAAAGAAGCTCCAGAAGCTCATAGTCATGTCTTCCACCTATAGGCAGTCCACTACGTATTCAAAACAGACCTACTCGGCTGATCCGGACAATCGGTACTGGGATCGGATGAACCGACACCGGTTGACGCTTGAGGAACTAAGAGACACCTTTGTTAAGGCGAGTGGTCATCTGGATGACCACTCGGTTGGTGGAAAATCAGTTGATCTTTGGGCGCGCCCATTCTCAACCCGTCGCGCACTATATGGGTTCATTGAGAGGCAGAACCTTCCGGGAATCTTCAGGACATTTGATTTTGCATCTCCAGACAGCCACAGTTCGAGACGCTTTCAAACTACTGTGCCTCAACAAGCCCTGTTCTTTATGAATTCACCGTTTGCAGTGGACCAAGCCCGGGAACTGACAAGCCAAGCTGAAATACAAGGCGCAAGAGACTCGGCTCAATGCGTTCGGAGGCTCTATCTCTTCCTCTTTCAGAGATTGCCCGATGCGAACGAACTTCAAATGGGGTTGAGCTACCTCGGCACAAACAGGAATTCGAGCGTCGAGGCTCCAGCAGATGCCTGGAAATATGGTTACGGCGCTTTCGACCAAACACTAAACAAGGTGACTGGATTTACGTCGCTATCCTATTTCCCGGATATGAATTATCGAGTTGGCAAGAGCTTCCCAGATCCTAACCTCGGGTATTTGACTTTGAATAACGTTGGCGGGCATCCGGGGCACGATCCAGGCCACGCGGTCATCAGGCGGTGGACAGCTCCAAATAGCCTCAAAATTAGGATCTCAGGGAAATTGATCCATGGCCAAAAAGAAGGAGATGGTGTTCGCGCACGAGTCGTTTCAAACAGAAAAGGATTGTTAGGTCAGTGGCAAGCACATAACGGTCAGGCACAAACAGACGTTGTTGAGATTGCTGTCCAAAAGGGTGAAGTCTTAGATTTCATCGTTGACCCCATTGAAAGTGACGGCTTTGATTCGTTCCAATGGGTTCCAAACGTGAATACGATCGATAAAACCCAAGTTTGGGATTCATCCGCCGGATTCGGTCCACCCCCAGAAGCCGAACTCACTCGCCTAACCTTGTATGCCCAAGCCTTGATGATGACAAACGAATTCATGTTTGTCGATTAAGACTGTTCTCGCTGTAGACTTAAATTCCAACGCAATGTCCCAATACAACCACAACGATCCATTCAGAGACCTATTCCTAAGCCGTCGCGATCTACTTGGACGGATGGGGAATGGTTTTGCTTCGTTAGGGCTCATGGGTTTGCTGGGGGAGTCGGCACTCGGTGCCACGTTAGGCCAAGGCAAAAGTGCTGATGCGATGAATCCACTCGCGCCAAAGCTTCCCCCGATGAAGGCTAAAGCCAAACGAGTGATCTTTCTCTTTATGAATGGGGGGCCTTCGCAGGTCGACACCTTCGATCCAAAGCCATCGCTTCAAAAATACGCGGGCAAAGCCATTCCTCTTCATCTTCCTACCGAACGCAAAACTGGCGCCGCATTCCCCTCACCTTTCGGTTTCAAAAAATACGGTGAATCGGGAATTGAAGTAAGCGATATCTTTCCTCATGTCGCAAAGCATGTGGATGACATGGTCGTTATTCGATCCATGCATGCGGATGTGCCTAATCACGAGCCGTCTTTGATGCTGATGAACTGCGGAGACGCGCGAATGGTTCGCCCTTCGATGGGTTCATGGGTGCTCTATGGACTGGGTACCGAGAATCAGAATTTGCCCGGTTACATCGCAATGTGTCCAAGGGGTTTTCCCATTCAGGAAACACAAAACTGGCAAGCGGGGTTTCTTCCTGGCGTTCTTGCGGGAACCTATATTGATCCTGTTCAGACCGATATTGAGAAGCTCGTTCAAAACATTAAGAACCATTACACGCTTCCGTCTGACCAGCGAAGTCAGTTGGATTTGGTGCAAAGGCTAAACCGTCACCACCTCGAAACGCGAGAGCAGGACCCCGCGCTTGAAGCCCGAATTCAATCCTACGAGCTGGCTTATCGAATGCAAACTGAGGCTACCGACGCCTTTGACGTCGAGCACGAGCCTGCCAATATTCGGGAAATGTACGGAACCGGGACGTTTGCGCGCCAGTGCCTCATGGCTCGGCGGCTTGCAGAAAGGGGAGTTCGCTTCATTCAGCTCTATCATGGGGAGGGTCAGCCTTGGGACAGCCACGATGATATTGCCGTTCAACATCGAAACCTCGCCCAAGAAAGTGACCAGGCCATTGGTGCGTTGCTGACCGATCTCAAGCAGCGGGGCATGTTGGATGAGACACTAGTGATTTGGGGCGGAGAGTTCGGTAGGACACCGACTGTCGAGATGCCGACTCCAGGTTCAAACGCAGGCAAGATGAACGGGCGCGATCACAATCACTATGGATTCACCTACTGGATGGCCGGCGGAGGCGTCAAGAAAGGAACCGTATATGGAGCGACCGATGAATTTGGATTCAAGGCTGAGCAGGATCCGATCCATGTGCACGATCTTCATGCCACGATTCTCCACCTACTTGGTTTTGACCATAAGAAGCTGACGTACCGCCACGCCGGCCGGGATTACCGCTTTACGGACGTCTACGGTGAAGTCGTACACGGCCTGATCGCTTGAGATTAGTGGTTCGGACGGCGGTTCAGCCACGTCTATATGCTAGCCGTGGCATTTCCTAGAGCAAAATTGGGTCGCATTCTGATCGGCTCAATGTGCCTTGTGCTGGCATGCTTTTCTAGCGCCCACCAGAGTCTGGTGAGGGGCAAACTGTTTTCGGTGCCAGCAGGTCCTAAATCGCTCAGGTTCGCGCCGGACGGCAAGCTTGTGGCTGTGGATTGTCTTTACGGGCACAAAGTGGTCTTCATTGATCCGGCCACGTATGCGATTGTCCACACTGTTAAGGTCGAAGGGGAACCCGTAGAGTGTAGTTTTACACCCGACAGCAAGCAGATCTGGGTTTCTCTTTACAATCGAAGCAAAGTCCTCTGCATTGATATTGAATCGGAACGCGTGATCCGTTCGGTCGATGTTGGCAAAGTGCCAAAAGTCGTTGAAGTATCGCCCGATGGCAAGTGGGTTTATGTCGCAAATTGGGATTCGGGCAGTCTATGTGTTATTGATGCCTCACAGTCCAAGGTTGTGCGAGCGTTCAAAGTTGGCAGAATTCCTCGAGGAATTGCATTTACGCATAGCAAGCAATTTGCCTACCTAGCAATCATGGGCGGAACAGAACTTCTCAAGATTGATGTAGCTGGCGGACATCACGTCGTAAAACGCATTGAAGTGGGAATTACTCCTCGACACCTGGTGATCAGCCCAGATGATCGGTGGTTATTTGTCAGCAACAATTTGGCCAGCACAATTACGAAAGTCGACCTACAGTCAGATAAGGCCATATCGAAATTAAGAGTCGGAAAGCAGCCCCGTACAATCGTCTTATCGCCAAGTGGCAAGCAACTGTACGTTTGCAACTATGGCAGTCAGAGCTTAGGAGTCATCGAAACAGAGCAGTTCAAAGTAGTATCAAATCATAGGACCCGGATCCATCCAATTGGTGCCACTGTCAGCCCTGACGGTCGATCAGTCTGGGTAAGCAGTTACCGTACGAGCACCATTCAGGTCTTTCAAACAACCGAAGCACATTGAGCCACTAAGCGAACAGCAGGGCTAACATAAATGATTGGAATTAGCCTGCTATCTGCATTGTTCTTCTGCCAAACCGTGCCCGCAAGTAGCAGAGATACGGACCATGTGGCTGTGCCTTTCCCGTCGAACGAGATACCGCTGACCGATCAAGGCGTCGACTTCTATCTGATCTCTAGTCATGAATTGATTCTTTTAGTAACTCCAACCACGGTAACGCATCAACGGACGATCGATGGTCTGAAAACGAGGAATCTGCATGTCTACAATTTCGACATTCAAAATGGCCACAGCAAGCGACTAACATCAATTGAGGAAGCCATTACCGATTGGCCATGGTCCAGTTTTGAATTATCGCCCGGAAAAACTTACCTCGCGTGCCTTCCTATTGATCGACGTCATCCCGGAAGAATCGTTGATTTGCGAACGGGAACCTACAATGAGATTGACGTGAAACCTTTTTCAACTGCGGTCTGGATGGATGATTCACAACTCCTAATTGCCATGCCGCCAGCAGAACCCTCGACTCAAATCAGAAAACTCATGGTTTTGGATAGGGTATCGGGGAAGAGCCACGTCATCGATCCTGCAGTAGAAGGTGATTTGGATGTAACCCCAGATTTAGGGAAACTGCTGGCCATTGGCTTCAATCATAAGTTGATCTTTCAGTCCTCTCGAGCGATTGGGCAGCCTGGAATAGGCCGGATGTTAGTCGCATTCCACTCGTTTTCTTTAGTCGATAACTTCCTTATGCAAGGCAAAGCATCGTTCTTCGAAGTAGATGGAGCAGGAATGGCGGACGATTCCTTTCGACTTTCCCCACGAAATGGGAGAGTGTTGTGGCGGAATGCGATTGCGGATTCACCTAATCAGAGGAGAGGAGCGGTTTTTGTCGGTGAAAGAGACGGAACGGGTGTTCACCTCCTCGCCGAATCGCGGCTGAGTATGGTGAAAGGCCCAGCAGCAGATCCATCAAGAGGATTCGAGTCTGCCATGCATCTCATCTGGGGAGCAGAATGGATGCCCGATGGACGGACGATCTGCATAGTCACAGATCAAGGATTCCGTTTGGTGGTGGATCGCTAAACTGGGTCAGTTCTTAGCATTTGGATCAACGAGGTCTTGGATTTCGCTAATGAAATTCGCGAACGAGTCGTCGTTGCTCTTCCAGCGGCTGAATTCAATCAGCCTAACTGCAACCAGATGCGAGGAAGGAACGACAACGAGATATTGGCCCAAAGAACCATTCGCATCGAAAGCATTTGGCGGCAACTGGGCAATCCTTTCAGCAAAACTCCAGTTTGATTTGCCATACCACACCTCAAATGCTGAATAGCTAGGAAACCCTGAACTCGCAATATTTTGTATTTCGCCCACGGTGAGAACTTTTCCGAGCTCTTTTTTCAGTAAATCTAAGGCTTTTGGATGCGTATCTTCGCGTTGCCACTGATCGATCTGCGCCTGATTGATTCGATACTTCAAGTCAACATCAAGCCACCAAAAATGAGAAAGAGTAGGGTTTTTTAAGCTGGGAATTGTAGTGAACGCGTCAATAGTGTTGGCAGAAATCAACCTCTTACCTTGCCAAACGCCGTGGTCGAGTAGGAGCTGCCCGATCTTTGCGAGGTCATTAGCTTTCAGCGAGAGTCCCCCATAAACAAATCCATTCCCCGTAGGATCGGCAAGCCAACTAGACTCTGTGATACCCAAAGGGCGAAAAACTCTTTCGCGAACATAGTCTTGAAGCCGCTTGCCTGTAAGCCGGCGCACAATTCCGGAGACGAGGTTCGCTGCTCGATTATTGTATGAAAACTTTGTTCCGGGTTCCGATACGACTGGACTTTCCAGGGCATAGCGTACAGCACTGACTTGTTCAGGGATTTTTCCATCTGAGTAGTCAGTTTCGATCCCTGAAGTGTGATTTAGGATGTGCCTAAGGGTGATTTTCCCTTTCCAAACGTATTCCTTCCCTGGCTTCCTCCATTCTGGATAAAACGTGGTGAGGGGTTCGTCAAGCGATTTGATTTTTCCCTCGTCTAGCAAAATCATTAGGCCTACACTGCTAATAGACTTCGTGACTGAAGCTAAAGGAATCAGTTTCTGAGTCGTACCAACGTGTGCTTCTAGCAGAGGAACCCCGTTTCGCCAGACGGTCAGTTGGCTGCTGTGGCACTTCTTTGCCTCGTCAAAGAGAGCCACCAATTTCTCCTGATCAAGTCCGAGGATTGCTTGGCCCTTTTCAAGTGACCAAGTCACATTCATTGGCTCCGAAGTCGAACTCACATCAAACGATTCAAGAGCCATCCTAGCGGCTGCATTAAGCCAGTAGTCCTGACGTAATCCAGTCTTCGGAAAGAGCACTTTGGCCAATGTAAGTTCGCTTTTGGCCTCCTTTTTGTTGTTCTCTTTGAACGCGAGAACGCCAATGACAGCATGAGCCGCCCAACGATCGATTACCGGACTTGATGGGGAATCGATCACTCGCCTGAGTTGTTTTCGAAGAAATACGGGGTTTGCACTCTTAGGATTCTTCAAGAGGGATGCGAAGGCTTTACGACTTTCTAGCGGGTCGGATGGAGTTTTCGCTTGACCGCTCAAGGAGGTCAACAGTCCGACACCAAGAACTAGGCATGAGGTCATTCGGTCCATAGGGTTGCCGCTCATTATCCATTGAATCGCCAATGAGAGCAGCTGTACTTAAAGAAATGCCATCAACCTGAAACTCGTCAAGTTGATGGCATTCTCAAACCTCAAGCTGATTATTGGCAGGGGCTGGAATTCCAAGGCTGTGAGTTTGGATACCATCGATCGCCGTACTCATAGGAAGTTGGATTCAAAGTCTGTCCAACCTTTTGGTATTTGGCATGACCGTCCGCGAAGGAGTAGTTGGCTCCCTGGCCACCGGAGTGTCGATCCCACGCGACTCGAACGATGTCGTATTTCTTGAAGATGGATTTGTTCGCTGCAAAATTGGGACTTGCTGCAGCGAGTTCCTGAAGAGCAACTGACTCGGGGAAGTAGCTGTACTGTCCAGCACCGGCTGGGTAAGGGGCGAGGGTCCAATTTGGGCATGGCTGAGAAGGAAAGAATCCGCTGGTACCTTTGTGTCCATCGGCGGCTACCAAGTCATTTCTGTGCTCGGTTACCATGATCTGATTGGCTGGGCTCGTGACCTGCCCTAGCGAAACGACCGTCCAGTCGTGTGCAGGCATGATGTTATAAACCGAGATATAGCTGTTCTTCTGAGCGGCCCAGTCGCATGTCATCTGACCGTTAACGAGCGTTCCGATTTCGGCAACTCCATTTGTACAGGGAGCATCAGTGGGGGTCGGTGCTGGATCGGAAGGACAAACGAAGATGTTCCAGTTCTTTATGTAGGGTTGAATGAGAAACGACCAGTGAATCTGATAGGCCCCAGTAGGGTTCGCAGGATTGTAGTTTTGTGTACCAGGTCCACCCTGCTCCCAGCTTGTCTGACACATTGTGTCATCGCTGTCGCCTGTGTAGAGATAAACTCCCAAGGCCATCTGCTTGGCGCCACTAAGACAAGAGGTTTTCTTAGCTGCTTCTTTTGCCTGGGCAAATACGGGGAAAAGGATCGCAGCGAGAATTGCGATGATTGCAATAACAACCAAAAGTTCAATAAGAGTAAATGCGCGTCGCATGGCAGGAAGTGTGGGGTTGTCGGGTTAATGATGTGTTAAGGAGCGATTAACGGAATGTTAAGGCGGTCAACTTGGCCCTCGGCTGATACCCGACAGGCCAACGCACCTAACCAAAAGGGGCACGTAAATTATGAATATGATTGCAAAAAAGGGAATTGTCTGTTCGGCATTAGCATGCCTTGCCGTTTTGGCATTTGGCGCTCAGTCAGCCACAGAAATTCAAATTAGGCTGAAGGCGTTGCCTCATGTGTCGAATGTGCAAATCGTAGGACGTTCGCAAACTCGAAATGTAACCTTTGACTTGTCATTCAGCCAACCCGTTGACCATCAAAAACCGGATGCTCGGCACTTTATCCAGCACGTTTTCATACTTCACACCGGTTTTGACAAGCCCGTAATGCTAGGCACCGAGGGTTACGCTGCCAGAGGCCCCGAGGGTGGAGAGCTTCAATACATGTTGCCGAATCCAAATTTGATTACGGTGGAGCATCGCTACTTCGGAAGGTCGATTCCTGCTCCATGTACTTGGGAAGACTTGACGGTCAAGAATGCAGCTGCCGACATGCACGAAATCGTAATGGCATTGAAGACCCTTTACACGTCGAAATGGGTTGCTACCGGAGTGAGCAAGGGTGGGCAGACCGCCCTATTCTATAAATGTTTCTACCCGAACGATGTGGACGCGACCGTGGCCTATGTAGCTCCGATCAATATTGGCCAAGAGGATCCGCGACTTACCCAGTTCTTGGAAACAGTAGGAGATGAAACGACAAGGAAGCGCATTAAGGACTATCAAATCGCGTTGCTCAAACGAGAAGATGAGGTCCTGAATATCCTAAATGCCGACCCTTCCAAGTTCTCCATGGGTGTTCATAAGGCTTACGAATATGGAGTGTTGGAACTTCCCTTTGCGTTTTGGCAATATGGCAGCAATCCAGAAGGTGTGCCATCACCTGACGCACCAGCCTCAGAACTGGCGGCCGAATACAAAAAAGTGGGTCCGATGTACTACTATTCCGACGCAGGTATTCGCCAATTCCAGGCATTCCAATACCAGGCGTTTACCGAAATCGGTTACTACAACTACGATATAACCGACTTCAAACCTTATCTAAAGGCAAATCCTAATCCAACGAACATGGATCTTTGCCCTCCCGGAACCAAGGAGAAGATCGTTTACAATCCTCAAACGCTTGCCTTCGTCTTTCACTACTTGCAATATGAAGCTCAGAACGTTGCGTTCATTTATGGAGAAACGGATGCATGGTCGGCCACTCAAATGCAATTATTGGGTCGAACGAACGCCCTCAAAATGGTTGTCAAGAATGCCTATCATAACGCCTCGGTGACGGCTGGTACTGCCGAGCAAAAGACACTCTTCGTAAAAACATTGAGTGAATGGCTAAATATGAAAGTTAGTCTTCCTGGCGGCCCGAGAAAGTAACGAAATAGAATTGGCGAATTAATGTTCAATCACGTTATGATTCATGCATGTCGTTGTCCTTTCGGAAAAGCTTGATCTTTTTGGCGTCCCTTGCGTTCTGTTGTGCTCAGGGGCAAGATTCAGGAGGGTTGCTTTCAGGTCTTACTCGACCTCAAGAGGGCAAGAGCATGCGGGCATCGTCTACTTTTCGTCAAGGGAAGGACGGAAAATACGATGCGAAGTCATTGCCAAAAGGCGATTTGGAGGAAAGAAGCAACTCGGATAACTTCCGAGTTGCTCCTGGTCAGACACATGTCTTGATGGATGTGAAAGGGCCGGGTGTCATTACTCATATGTGGCTCACGTTCCTGGGGCCAGAGGTACAAGACTGGGCCAAAGAAGGATCAGCAACTCACCAAGATATGCTTCTCAGGATTTATTGGGATGGAAGCAAAAAGCCGGGCGTTGAGGCGCCTGTTGGAGACTTCTTTGCCAACTGCTTTGGCAAACGAAGCGAAGTTATCAGTTTGCCGGTAATTGTCGAGGATGGCGATTCGTACAACTGTTTCTGGCAAATGCCCTTCCACAAATCGGCTCGAGTCGAGATTGTGAATCAAAGTTCCAAGAACATCAATCTTCTGTACTACAACATCGATTGGATCAAAAAGGATCGCCTGGCAAAGGATACTCCTTACTTTTACGCTCAGTATCGGCAGGAATATCCGTGCAAGCACGGTCAAGACTACGTCATTCTCGACACTAAGGGAAAGGGACATTACGTCGGGACCGTTCTAGCAGTGAGGACGAGAAGTCCGCAGTGGTTTGGTGAAGGTGACGAAAAGATCTACATTGACGGCGAAAAGCACGCCTCAATTTGGGGCACGGGCACCGAGGACTATTTCTTAAGTGCTTGGGGCTTAAAGAAAACAAGCACGCCCTACTTTGGTGTTCCTTACTTTGACCAGTGGGGAATTATCGGGGGCCACACCAGCGCCTATCGATGGCACCTAAACGACCCGATTGTATTCAATAACGAGATCAAAGTCACGATTGAGCATTTTGGATGGATGTCGCCCGATGAAAATCCGAAACATGTCACGAATAGTTGGAACGAACGTGAAGACGATTATGCAAGCGTTGCTTTTTGGTACCAAACGGGAACGCCGACGTTTTCAGAGCGTGCTCCCTCTGGACCTGACCGAATCCTTCCTAGCCTTGAGCGAACCACTGCATTCGGACGAGATTACATGGCGGCCACCAACCACGGAACGGGAGGCGTAACTACTCAGCAGTTGGACTTGTACGACGGTCCGCAATTGATCTATTCTCCGAAGTCAAAAGAAAATGCATGGGTGGAGATACCGATTACAGTTACCAAAAAGGAACCGCTTCGATTGCTTCTTAACATGACGACCTCGTACGACTTTGGCCAGTATCAGCCCTATTTGAATGGCATCAAACTGGGTGACCCAATCGACTTCTACACGGCTGATATCAAAAACATGGAATTCCCACTGATGGATTTTTGGCCCGAACCCGGCACCTACACACTTCGGTTAGAATGCGTAGGCAAAAACGCCGCTTCTCAAGGCCATTATTTGGGACTCGAGTCTGTGCGACTCAGGGAACGGAGACCACGCGTCGCTGAATTTGGATTCGATAAGAACCTTGACTGGAAAAAGAATCCGGTAATTTACCGCTAAAATGACCTAACGGACTCCGACAAATCCGCAATGGAAATCTCGGAGTCCATCCTTAGTTTTGACATTGAGTAACTGCGCCATCACCGGACGAGGTGCCGCGCTATCGACTATCGAAACATTGCCGTGAATATCGAACTCTAAGCCAAAGAGACCCTTAATCACCGTCTCCGCAAAGGCTGCTCCACTGGTTTCGTTGTAGTCAGCACCGCGTAGCGCAATTCGGGGGATCCAGTTTCCAGTGATCGGTTCTTGTATGAGCTCAAAAGCTTGTGGGAAGGGTCCCTGCCATGAAGCTGCTTCACAGTGCTCGATCATGTTTTCCATGTCGAAGTATTGACCAAATTTCGCCATAGTCAACGCTGCCAAGGCTGGCCATGCGCAGTAGGACCCCTTCGGACCATGGTCGGGTCGATCGGAAATCGGTGCAGCTAGATCGGAAAGCGACATCGCTCGTATCCAACCGTCCGCCATCAATTCACGATGAACGAATTCAGTCATTTCAGTCTTCATCGCAGGAGTGAGGCTCTCTGCCATGTTCATCCCGATGGTTAAGTAATCGTATACATGGCGACTGACCGCGATACTGCCATCTCGATGCTTCGTCATCCAGACTCCGCTTCCGTTTACGTATTGCTTCATCACCGCTTCCGAGAGTCGATAAGCGTCCGTGAGAATACTGGCTCCCGCTTCGCCAGGAAATAGCTGGGCGACTTTTCGCATCGTTCCAACGTGTGCACCATTTAGGGAAGGGATCATGTGGATGTACTCAGGTCCACATTCCAAAATGTTATCGTTTTCGCCCCAGTCGGCTAGTTGTTCGCCTGGACTGACACGAGCTTTCCATGCGTTGGCCCATTCCAGCATTCTTACCTTATGGGCTTCTAGGAAATTGACGTCGCCGGTAGTGGTTGCGTAGTTCCAGAAAGCTGTAAACAAAGAGTAATCATTTGGTGCATACCAAGGTCCGACTCCCTGTCCTGTCAGATAGTCGATCGCGTAGTGAGAGTGAATATCGACATCCAACCACTTGGTTAGGTTCTCTTTAAACCCTCTAGGGTCCAAGAGTGAATAGAGCGTGGAGAAAAGCGCCGTGTCCCAGAAGTACTCCAGAGTTGTTCCATACTGCGGACCAACGGTCACAAAGCATCTTTTGGAGTGCTTGAAACTTGTTCGCTCCATCTGAAGAAGCGTCATCAACGCCATGTAGTACATCCGGTTTAGCTTCGGATTATTTGAAACTAATGTCGGAAAGTGTCCTGAATAACGCTTGTTTCCTGGAGTAAAAGCGTCTTCCCATCGTTTCTCCCACGCCGTTTTGGAGTCCGAGAACATTTTGGGAAAAGGTTCAAGGCGCGTATTGTTAAACGAGCAAGTGATTTCGAAGACGCGAATGGAACCTGGACGAACTGTGATCGGCTCAAATGGGAACCGTGAGATGCGCGTAACAATGCCGGTCTTGGTGTCGTGAATCAGTTCATCCCGTGTCTGAGTTTCGTGCTCAAAACTGTCTTTCGGGTTGACGTTACGGTTATTCCAGTCCCACGTACCTTCGCATCGCCTAAATCCAGCGGGATGCTTCAGCTCAAATTTAGCCGTTACAGGTGCAGCACTGACGTTTTTGACCTGAAGTCGAATGAGAACAACAGCCTGGTTATCTGCCAGACGGGTAGTGGAAATAAGCTCTAGACCATTTGATGTGAGTACAGATCGTTCAACCTGGTGGGGTGACCACTTAAAGCTATGGGCTTGAATCGGCTTACCATTGAGATGGAAGATCGCGGCTTCGCCGCCTTGTGCGATTGGCGGAAACATACAGTAACGGAATCCAGTCAAATTTTCCGTACAGCCGAGTGCCCCTACAGTGTTGGTTACAGAGGGTGGATTTACAATTTCATCGCCCGAAAGCCACTTTCCAGCTAGGGAATCGATTGAAGGTACTTGGGCTTCCACGGCATTGGTCAGCATAGTCAACACTAGAACAATAAGCAATAGTCTTGGGACCAAATGCCAAGATTGTTTACTACCATCCATTCCTCTTCATTCTAACATCCACATGAACCGGCTTACCCTTTGTCCCGCAACTCTCCAACAAATTGACGAACTTGCAAAATATGTCCGCTCTTATTATGAATATGACGCCCTTCGTTTCGATGAATTCGTTGTCGGTGCAATACACGAGTTGGTTTTCGACAAAAGTCTCGGAAACGCATGGTTTATTCATGTTAACGATCAGCGGTGCGGTTACCTAATTCTGACGTGCGGGTTTGATATTGAGTTCGGAGGCAGGGTCGGAGTGCTCACCGATTTTTTCATTGATGACGATTTTCGGGGCCAAGGCTTCGGAAAGGCGGCACTCGACCTGGTTGAAGAGGAGGCCCTTCAGCTGGGATATCGAGGAATTGAGCTCTCCGTTACGCACAAGAATTCTCGCGCTCAAGCCATATACCGAAAATGTGGCTTTGAACCCCTGGAGGATCGTTCTCAAATGATAAAACGATTCTTTCCTGCCAGGACCTCAGACTAGATCAAACTGCGAATCAATCATGGATGTTTCGATTGCCTTCCTGAGAGCCGTCAACGTTGGGGGGAAGAACTCCGTTAAGATGTCTGACATCAAGGGCATGATGCATGCACTTGGATTCCTTAACGTCCGAAGTCTCCTCCAAAGCGGAAACATAGTCTTCGAAGGGAGTCTTTCTACAATCCTTGCGGCAGATGAACGGCTTGAAAAGGCATTTGAAGAGATGACTGGCTTTAGGTCGGACTTTATGATCCGAACATCCGAGGAACTGCAAAGAATCGTTGATGGCAACCCATTTGCTGAAGAGGGAAGAACCGACCCAAGTCATTTAGTAGTTCTTTTTCTTAAAAAGGAACCTGCAGCAGAGCAAATTGAGGGACTTAGGGCAGCTATTAAGGGTCGCGAAGTCATCTTCGGAAAAGGCACCGAACTGTATATGTATTATCCCGACGGAGTTGGAGACTCAAAACTCACGAACGGGATAATCGAAAAAAACCTAGGGTCTCGTGGAACGGGAAGGAATTGGAACACTATCCTCAAACTCCTCCAAATGACCAATTAAAGGTCTCTTTATGAACCTAGTCGGATGTAGGTGGCGCGAGCACGGGTAAGCGTTATTGCGATGCGTGTTACAAACTGCTTCCCGACTTTCGTGACCGATACGATCTTCCCCTCAACCTTCTTCTTTTTGCCTTTTTTTGACGAAATGTCCGCTGTAATTGTCCTCGGTTTGAATGTGGATGTAATAAGCACATTTGTTACCGGCAGATCCATGTACGCATAGTTTGCCGCAGCTACAACCCCGTCCTTGATGGGCACTACTTCTAGGGTTCCAGCAGGAATGGGTGTTGCGTCGAAGTTTGTGCCCTTAACGTGGACCAACATAAGGTGGTAGTAACCGCCATCAGCTGGCTCACCGTCGAGTGGAGCACCAGCTCCACCAGCAATTCGGTAATCGATTCCGTCATGGTTCTGAGCGTCATAAATGTGGTCATGGCCCTCGACGACTAGTTTTACGCCTCCACTTTTATAGATCTCATGAAGTTCACGTGCATTTGAAACAGTAGAGGAGGCTTTCTCTTCGTTGGTTTTTCGGGCGTAAATGGGATGGTGCTGGAATATGACTGCTGGCTTAGATCCGTCCAACGTCCTCTTTAACCAATCGAGTTGCGATCCAAAGATGCTGGGTGCATCAGAGGGAAACTCTGTACAAAGTCCAATGAAACGGAACTTGCCGGCCTCAAAAGCACCATACGCACCCCCAAAGGCCTTGGTATACGTGTCCAAGAACTCTTTGCGGTTGTTGATCTCATGGTTACCAGGCGCGTTATAGAAGGGACAAGGCAGCGTTTGAAGGATTGGTTTCATCCAAGCGATTTCTTGCTTGTATTGATCTAATGTCTCCTCGTTTCCGTAAACCAGATCCCCGGACGAAATGACGAACGCTGGACCAATAATTCCAGCTTCTTCAATCAGTTGTCTAAACGTTCGCGTCGGCGGAATTCCTGCACCGGCAGGGCGGTTGTCACCCATTGCGATGAACCAAAAATCGTCTCCGACGTGTGGAAGGACTTGTGAATTCAGAGACCGAAAGGAAGACTGGTAGAGGGCTGCGCAAGCAATTAGTGAGAACATAATGGATCGGTTTCTTGAAGGCAGTCCTCCAAGTGTGAACGGCAGAAACTATCACCGAATTATTAAGACTTCGTTAAAGCGGACTCTGAGATCGACTGTAGAACAACGTTAGCGTAATTTCCAATCTACATTCATAGGAGCCTCGAAGGCTTCCTCGTTGCAAAACAAACTTGTGAATAGGTAAGCAAGTTCAAGTTTTGCCGATGACAGGTTTACACGTGTCACTTGCCAAAATAGAGTCGATTAGCAAGTTCTATGAACCCCTGAATACCATGAGCCCACACATGGGTTGCGTCCAATGTTGGCGGATAAATCCCGGGGATGGTCAATTTCAAATAGCGCCAAATCGGCTTGGTAGTTCAATTGAAGCCGTCCCAAGGAGCTTCCCATTCCAAGAGCTCCAGCAGCATGTCTGGTCACTCCGAGGAGTGCCTCCGTGGGAGTCATGCGGAATAGGACGCAAGCCATATTCATCATGAGAAGGAGGGACGAACAGGGACTGGTTCCAGGGTTGCAGTCGGTTGCCACGGCCATGGGTACTCCATGTTCTCTGAACAGGTCGATGGGCGGTACTTGGCTTTCTCGCAAAGAATAAAACGCTCCTGGCAATAGTACAGCATGTGTTCCGGCCGTTGCCATCTGCTTCACCGATGTCGCAGACACATATTCGACATGATCGGCTGAAAGACCGTTCATGGCAGCTACCAGCCCTGCGCCTCCAGAGTCAGTAAGTTGCTCTGCATGTAGTTTGATTTGGAGTCCAAATTTGCTTGCACCTTCAAAGACTTTTCGGGTCTGTTCGAGGCTAAAGGCTATGGTCTCACAAAAGACATCGACGGCTTGGGCTAGGTGTCCGGCAGCAACAACAGGAATCACTGTTTCGCAGATGAACTTTACATACTCATCTGCGTTAGCAAACTCCGGAGGTATTGCGTGGGCACCTAAATAGGTCGGGACTGTACGAATGGGATAGATTTTCCCCAACAGCTTGGCTGCCTCAAGCATCTTAACCTCAGTCTCCAAATCCAGGCCGTAACCGGATTTGACCTCAACTGTTGTTACGCCCTGTGACATCAGATCGGTAATCCGTGCGGCCGCACCATCAACTAGCTCTTCAAGGCTAGCAGACCGAGTCGAGCGAACCGTGGAAAGGATTCCCCCACCATCCCGAGCAATCTCCTGGTAGGTCTTGCCGTGAAGTCGTTGCTCAAATTCCTGAGCTCGATTTCCAGCCCAGACCAAGTGTGTGTGGCAGTCAATAAGGCCCGGTGTCAGCCAACATCCACCCGCGTCGAATTCGACTTCGGCGCAGCAATCGACCGGAAGTTCGCTGTCACGACCAACCCATGATATCAAGCCATCGTTGACGGCCACTGAACCGTCAAGAATCGTACCGAGTCCTTGATCGTCAGCCATGGTTGCGAGGTGAGCATGGCGTATAAGGAGGTCAAAGTTCATGCTGAGGCTCGCCTTTCAAGTTTTGCCAATCTCTGGCTTTTCACGATGGTCCAAACCAGCCGACTTGCCACTCTTGCTGTGTGCTGATCTATATCGAGCCTAGGGCAGAATTCCGCGATATCTGCAACTCTCAATTTTCGGCTGGAAGCGGCAACTTCGACGATTCTCTCCAGTATCTCCAAAGGCATCCCACGTGCAGCCGGTGCACTAACGCCGGGGGCTACTGATGCCGGTAGCACATCGAGACAGATGGTGAAATACAGATGGTCAAGCGATGAAATCCAGGTTCTTAGCTCACATAAGGTGTCTTTCAGTGTCAGTACATCCAGTTGATTATCTAGAACGAAGCGCGTTTGATATTTCTTTGCTTGCTCAAATAACAAGGCCGTGTTTGAAGACTCGCTGATTCCCAACGCGCAATATTCAATTTCAATTCCGTTCGCTCTAGCATGTTCAAACGCTTGAGAAAAGGAGTTTCCAGAATGTGAAATGGACGGATCTCTTAGGTCGAAATGAGCATCCGTATTGAGCACTCCAATGCGCTGTCCTGGTCGAACAGCGCTGCTTGATACTAGGCCCAAATAGCTGCCAAATGCGATTTCATGTCCACCGCCCAACCCAATTACAAAGTGACCACTCCCAATCAGCTCCGCAACCTTACCGGCGAAGTGGAATTGAGCCTTCTCCAAGTTTCCGTCCTGACAGGAGACGTCACCTGCATCGTAAATGAGTTCATTGGCCTGGCTAGGTAGGTTCGAGAGCACCCGTCTTAGCGCATGCGGACCTTCGACCGCGCCGGGCCGACCCTGATTCCTCTGAACACCTTCGTCACATGAGAAGCCAATGAGGACGGTGCCAGGATGAGATTCACTTTTAACGGCACGAACGATTTGGTGCCAACGCAAAGCAAGCTCTCCCTCAGGGTCAACTCGGCCGCTCCATCCCTCGAGTCCCATGACTACACCCTCCAACTGGGCAAAACTGACTTAACATAGTGAGTCAGGTTGTCGGAACTGATCAATTCTTCAATTGCATTAATGTCGTCACCCATGATTCGGTCAACGGTAAGTGCAGGAACGACTGCTCGGATTTGAGCGTGCACTTCCTCTAGAGGTTCAGACGAGCGAAGAGGTCTGTGAAACTCCACACCTTGCGCCGCCGCCAAAAGCTCGATAGCGATGATATGGCGAACATTGAGTGCCATATCTGCAAGCTTCCGCGCAGCAAAGGTAGCCATGCTGACATGGTCTTCCTGATTTGCCGAAGTTGGAATGGAATCAACGCTGGCCGGGTGTGCGAGTGTCTTGTTCTCACTAGCAAGCGCAGCTGCTGTCACGTGAGCGATCATAAACCCAGAATTGAGCCCAGGTTCGGCAACCAAAAAGGGTGGCAATCCAGACAGGCTTGCGTCGATAAGCAATGCTATTCTGCGTTCAGCAAGCGATCCAACTTCGGCTATTGCTAGCGCAAGTACATCAGAAGCAAATGCTACCGGCTCGGCGTGGAAGTTACCGCCCGACAGAACTTCATCCGTTTCGGAAAAAACGAGAGGATTGTCCGACACTGCGTTTGCCTCAATCCAAAGCGTACGAGCGGAGTTATCAATCAATTCCAAACATGCTCCCATGACCTGGGGTTGGCATCGGAGAGAGTAAGGGTCCTGTACTCGATCGTCACCAAAGAGATGAGATGCGCGAATGGCACTCATGTTTAGGAGTTGTCGATAGAGTCGCGCGACATTGATCTGACATTCATGACCACGGACTTCGTGAATGCGCGGGTCGAATGGATCGTCTGAACCCTTTGCCGCATCAACGCTTAGCGCTCCCGATACCATCGCCGCCGCGAATACTTGCTCGGTTCTGAAGAGACCTTTAAGGGCGATAGCTGTTGAAACTTGGGTTCCGTTCAACAGTGCCAAACCCTCTTTAGGCCCAAGCGAGATAGGTTTGAGCCCGGCCTGGTTAAGTGCGTCAATCGCAGGCATCTTGACTCCGTTGTACCGGACATGGCCCTCACCCATGAGAGGAAGGGTTAGGTGAGCCAAGGGTGCAAGATCCCCACTGGCGCCCACAGAACCTTGAGAAGGAATGCATGGCCAAATCTGTGCGTTGTAGAGGTCGAGCGCAGCCTGCAACACCTCGGGTCGAACGCCGCTGAAACCACGAGCCAAGGAAGCAATCTTCAAGGCAAGGATCAAACGCACCGTATTATCAGAGAGCAGACGACCTACTCCTACCGCGTGAGACCTAACTAAGTTGGTCTGCAGAAGAGAAAGTTGATCGTCCGGAATTCGGATTTTCGCCAACTTGCCAAACCCAGTGTTGATTCCATATGCAGGCTGGCCCTTTCGAACGATCCGATCGACAGTCTGGGAAGAAAGAGCTACTTGAATCAGACATTCTGGAGCGAGCTCAATCGGTTCAAAATTTCCGGCAAGTCGCCTCAAATCGGAAAGGGTCAGTTTTCCAGGCGTGATTACGAATGTCGAAGTCACTGTCCCACCTTAGGAATATGGAGATTGCAGCGTTGGGCCGTGTCTTTGGCAAGTTGATAACCAGCATCGGCATGTCGAACGACGCCAAGTGCAGGGTCGTTCCAAAGTACATTTGATATTCGACGATCTGCCTCGACGGATCCATCGCAGACAATGACCAGTCCGGCATGCTGGGAATACCCCATTCCTACTCCACCACCGTGATGAAAACTCACCCATGTGGCTCCGCCGGAAGCTGAGAGAAGGGCATTTAGGATGGGCCAGTCGGAGATAGCATCCGAGCCATCCAGCATCGCCTCGGTCTCTCTGTTTGGGCTAGCAACTGAGCCTGTATCCAAGTGATCGCGGCCAATGACGATTGGAGCACTCAATTCACCATTTCTAACCATTTCATTGAAAGCAAGTCCAGCAATGTGGCGTTCACCTAGGCCGAGCCAACATATCCTTGCTGGTAGTCCTTGAAATTCGATTCGTTCCTTAGCTTGGTCGAGCCAGCGATGAACTTCGCTTCTATCAGGAAAAAGCTCTTTGATCTTTTGATCGGTTTTGTAAATATCTTCCTTATCCCCCGATAAGGCAACCCAACGAAAGGGTCCTTTGCCTTCACAAAATAGCGGCCTTATGCAGGCGGGCACAAAGCCAGGATAGTCGAACGCCCTCGTAACTCCATTGTCCAGGGCGACCTGACGAATGTTGTTGCCATAGTCGATAGTAGGAATTCCCAAATCTGACATCGCGAGCATGGCTTGGACATGTACTGCACAAGATTGCCCAGCTTCAAGTTCCAGAGTTTTCCTTTGGACACTCGAACCGGTCCTAAATTCCTCCCACCTTTCACATGTCCAGCCTATAGGAAGATATCCGTTGTAGAGGTCATGCGCTGAAGTTTGGTCAGTCACTGCGGATGGTCGCGGACCCCCTTTTTGAGCCTGCTCCACGAATCTGGGAAGCAATTCTGCCGCATTGCCAAGTAGCCCAATTGAAATTGGATGCTTGGATCTTTCGATCAGGTCCATGGCTTCTTCAATTGTGCGAGCCTTGTAGTCGAGATATCGAGTCCTCAACCGAAAGTCAATTCTCGATTCTTGGCATTCAATGACTACGCAGTGCGCACCCGCCATGACTGCTGCAAGCGGCTGAGCGCCACCCATTCCGCCAAGCCCTGCCGTCAAAATCCACTTATCGGACCAGTCGCCTTGGTAGTGTTGTCTCCCTAACTCAACGAAGGTCTCGTAGGTTCCTTGAATAATGCCTTGCGAGCCAATGTAGATCCATGAGCCAGCGGTCATCTGGCCGTACATGATCAGGCCCTTCTGATCGAGAATGTTAAACTGCTCCCACGTTGCCCACTTCGGAACCAGGTTCGAATTTGCGATTAGGACGCGAGGCGCATTGAGGTGCGTTTTGAACACTGCGACCGGCTTTCCGGATTGAACGAGCAGAGTTTCATCGGGTTCCAAATTTCGAAGCGATTCGAGAATAGCTTCGAAGCTGGCCCAGTTGCGAGCCGCCTTTCCTATCCCACCATAAACGACGAGTTCATCGGGACGCTCAGCAACGTCTGGATCCAAATTGTTCTGGATCATTCGATATGCAGCTTCGATGAGCCAGTTCTTACAGCTAAGTTTGTTCCCCCGCGGAGCACGGACAAGGCGAGCACCTGGGTTGGATACGATTGAATCGTTCGACATAGTTCTTAGGTCTCCTTTGACCGCAACTCTGTCAAGAATCTACCTGCGAAAAATCGCTTGGCGATCTCTCGTAGTTAAAGTGATAGGCATCGTAATCGCAAACGGGACGAAAGCCAATTTTCATGTAGATCGAATTGGACACAGGATTCCTAAGGTCGGTAAAGAGCACAACGCTGGACTTGCCAAGATCCAAACCATACTGGCTCAAAGAGGCCACCAACCTGCTGGCGTAACCCTTGGATCGGTTCTCGGGTGGAGTGTAGACAGCGTTGATTGTAATTGTTCGGCGTGTGGGCCTGGCTTGTCCAGCCATTGCGACTGGCCTGTTATCAACTTCCCACAGGTGAAATCGCCCTTCCCTGAGGAGGCGCTGAGCAGACTCCATCGAGTCATCCAGTGATGGAGGATCATGAGAGAGAGCTTCGAGTCGAAATCCATGAAGCCAAGGTCCAATTGTGCTCAGGTCTTCTTCAGTCGCCGCCCTTCTTGATCCATTGGAATTAGGTTGCTGAGCGACTTGAGTGAGTTCGTAGAGTCTCATGTGGAAAACGGAACCCATTCGACACCCCCTTTCGATGATCCACCGATCAGCAAACTCGCCGTTGTACGGAGTTGGACCCATGACGCCCGGAATATCGATCTCGCGACGAAGCAACTCTTTGATGACTAAGTCATGTGATGCCTCCGACCCTTTGGTGACCATAAGGGAATCGGCTGGGATCATGGCTGCTAAATCCTGACCTGCATCGTCAAGAGTCCGTACCATGAAGACAGGAGACTCCGTAAGACGAAAGAGATTCCCAAGAAACGCGCTGTTTTTAGTTTCGTCCTCCTCGAGATCTGGAACGACGGATTCCCTAAAAAAAGCGATCTGCTCGAAAACTTCAAGCCGGAGGGACGTTGGCATCAGTAAAGGCTACCTTGCGCGTATTTACGTCATTAACTCAAAATGGGCCTAGTTCCGATTTTTCGACCTCGGAATCTCGAATAATCGAAGCGGCGAAGTCTTCCGTATCGTTTCTAGATGTTAATCGGACCAATGGAAGATTTGGACCAAAGGTCGCGATGTTTGCCTCAATAAGCGGCCGATTCTTTCGGTCGAAGTTCCAAATAAAAGTTAGGACTTTCTTCAAATCTATTGGAGCGCCTTCATCAAGCCCGGCCCAAAGGCCCTATCGTCGCGGCCGAGACCCTGGACATCCTTCTTCAGGGCCGGCAAGATCGACTCAAGGACCGCTTGGCCATCGGTGACGACGTTGAGGAGAAGTCTAATGCGTTCCAAGCTTGGATTCGAGACTATGAATCAAGATACGGAAAATTTGTCTCTGCAGAACCGATCAATGCGCTCACTTCTCCCGGGCATCCAGGAGAAATCGAAACCATCTTCCGTCTCAAATTTTTGAATGGCGGCAGCTATGTTTCGTTTTACTGGCAGGATGGAAAGCTTGCCAGCCGTAACTGCGCACTGCGGTCCTATCCGGCGGCAATTTGGGCCGTAGGCGTCGGGCCCAACCGGATTGTCCTCCATGACTGCGAAAGTGGAGTCACCAGCGACGTCCACTTTGATTCTAAGAAGAAGCGCAAGGAGCTCGCGGATAAGAGCGCGGTTTGGACGTACCTTCGCGACTCATCAACCAGTAGCCCGAGAAAGGCGAATTGACGTCATTCATGCCCTTCAAACAATGAAGGTGCCCTTAATAGTTGTTGTACACCGATTGCTGAGATCCACAAAAGTATAAGATATCAGGCCCCCTAGTTTCCAGTTCATCGGTGTACCGACCCAAGGGTTATACCCACCGGAACCACCCCCTCCACGCATTCGGCCTTGGACAGCCTCTCATGATCCATTACTTTTGGTCAGTTGAAAACATCCATCGAACTCCAAATTTATCATTAAGCGCCCCATAGCTTCCAAAGGGATGCACTTTGATCGGGTCGGTCACATCGGCTCCTTCGGATAATTTCTCAAACAGAGCACGGAGTTCTTTGGAGCTGCCGCCGCTGATATACAAGCACACCATGTTTCCAGGCACTGGTTTCTGATCTGGTCGGAGCCAATCTGAAGCTGAAATATCTACTATTCCGCTCACTAATCTCGCGTTAACAATGAGGTCATGTTTAGATTCTGGAAAGGCACTCTTCATTGGGGAGTCACCAACGGTCGTGACGACGAGCTTTCCGCCTAGGACACGATGATAAAAACCCATAGCCGCTTTGCAATTACCGTCGAGGAGCAAATATGAGCTGACGTGTGGAGGAGCAGAATTCATGGTTTCGCTTTCCCTATTTTCAAATGCAGTTGCCGGACCTTGGCCTGCAAAGCATGCAAATTAAGATCAAGCCTATTGGAAAATAGTTCGCAATTGCTTTCATCTACATTCTTCCTTTTCCTTTTCGTTCAATGATGCTGAAACGATTTCCAAAGGGATCGATCATCGTGGCTTCGGTCCCGAAAAACTGCTCATGAGGCTCCTTGGCGAAAATAACACCTTTTGATGCTAAGTCTTTGTGCGTCGCATGACAGTCGTCTACTTCTAGAAGACCGCCAGAAATCACGCCTGCTTGCACAAGAGCTATGAGAGTCTCGATCTGCGCCGGGTTAGCTATAGGATTGCAACTTGGCAGCATGAGTGCGATCTCGAACGTGGGTTGGAACTTTGAACCGACGGTAAGCCACCGAAATTTTTCGGATACCAGAGCATCTGTGCGAACCTCCAGGCCTAGTTTGTCCACATAGAACTCCTTGGCAACGTCTTGATCCAAGACCCAAATGATTGAGTGCGAACACTTTGTCACCACAACGGCATCATTCTATCTAGACTAGGCACGTCTGGGGTGATCCAATTTTGCTTTTTTAAGGGTCCGGCACAAAACATGACGGTACGAAGCACTTCACACGCAAGCCACCTTGGCAACCATGTGCGCCAGCGTCCAACTGGAACTCACGCGGTGAGCGCCCTGTCCACTGCTTGAACCATCGGCAAAACGTTGGCACGCTGGTAAAACCAACTGAAAGGCAAGTTTCACTGATGGTATGGCTTCCCGCGACGAGAAGCTCTTGGGCCTTCCGTAGTCTGAGCCTTGAAACAAAACTGTGCGGTGACTCCCCAAACAAGTGCTCAAATTGGCGCAAAGTATGGCTTGGTGAATAGCTCACTATCGCTCCCAGTCGTAACGATCCGACTGGCTGATCAAATTGTTCGGCGAGAATCTCTCGCAGTTCAATCAAGGGCCGTGAGTCCATTTTCGACATTTTACAATGTTCGTCGTGGTCGGTTCAACTCAAGCCTCTGCCTGGCTGCCCACAGCCGCGTTGCGGATCGGCGGTCGGGCGGGTGGTCGTGCCTTCATGAGGTGGATGCGAGGAACTCAGAGTGCAAAAGCTCTGGCGGCTTCGCCCTCAAATCGAACCTAAAGACGCTGGTACTCCGCACGGGATTCGAACTGCCAAAGCCGGGAAAGCGAAACTAATAGTCCGAAATGGCTGTATGGATTCAAAAAAGCGTAGGAGGTCGCCAGTTTGAGTCTTAGTATTGCAAATCGGGAGCACTCGACAAACGCAAAATCTCGGGTGACTCGTCAAGCAATCTTGGTTGCACTTGCGAAAATACAGGAATTTTGCGGGCCATGTTACGCCACTTCTCCGCAGCAGAGGTGAGTTTATTATCACTATTTGCGTGAAGTTATCCTTGATGTAGAATTCAACACCATAACGGGAATATTGTGGCTGGAGGATAATAGTAGCCGATGGCTAAATGGCGTGACTGGGATGATACTGTGAGCTGCAACGCTCACCAGATATTTAGACCGACAAGTGAGAGCGAAGTCTTGGATATCGTCCGCCAAGCTATCACCTCACTTACCGTTATCCGAACATTCGGAGCCGGCCATTCTTGGTCTCCGCTTGTTCCCACGAACGGATTCCTCCTGAATCTCGACCATCTTTCGTCCCCAGTTTCAATTAATCCTGAATCTGGTAAGGCGACTCTTCAAGCTGGAATGAGATTGCACGATGCAGGACCGCTGTTACAGCAGGCAGGTTTGACCATGCCGAACCTGGGAGCAATCACTTCACATTCCATTGCAGGAGCGATTGGAAGCGGAACACACGGCACGGGAACCTCGTTTGGGATACTTGGTACCCAAATGTCTGCAGTCAAGCTAATTGACGGCAATGGAAATATTAGAGAGCTAAATAATTTACAACATCCCCACGAAATGTCGGCTGTGCGCCTGAATCTTGGCTGTCTAGGCGTAATCGTTGAGGTTACGCTTGACTGTGTGCCCGACCATACCGTACGGGTTGAAATGATTCCCATGGACTTCGAGGAGTTCGCGATCGAATATCGGAATCTCTACACTCGAAACGAGAGGGTTCGCGCATATTGGTTTCCTGGATCACCGCGAATTTACGTTCACACAATGAATACAACGACGGATCCTTCGAATCCAGGACCTGTCTATAGTTGGTTCGAACGTGTCGTTGAATGGAAGTATCTCGTTGGTGCGCTTTGGAATCTTGGTCGATTTGTGCCTCCTATTATCCCCGCATGTAATCGTTTACAGGAAATGGTCCAGTTTCGAAATACACATAAAGTTGGCCGCTGTTTTGATGCAATAACAACTCCGACTCCTGCATTTCACCAAGAATCTGAAGTGGCAGTTCCAATCGAAGACGGAGCTAAGGCGCTTCGAGAATATGGCGAATTAGTAAAGAGAAGAGGCTTTCGGATCAATGTCCCCTCAGAAATACGATTTGCTAAGGCGGACAACGTGTTACTTAGTCCTGGGAATGGGAGAGACACCTGCTACATCGGGGGATATTGCTCTACCTATAAACGCCATGACACATTCTTCAATGAGTTTTGTGATGATCTGCGAGTTCGGTACGGCGCGAGGCCTCATTGGGGCAAACTCGGATTTCCTAATCGTGAAATCGCAAAACTTACGTATCCTGGCTTCAATGAATTCGAGCAAATCCGCAAAGATTTCGATCCAAACGGGATATTCGCTAACTCCTATATTAAAGCTTTGTTTGACGTGTAAAGACGAAAGTATCCAGGGCACTTCAGGTTCAGAGGACTATGGCCGATTGTTCTGGGGCTGACCCTTCCGAGAATGTATATCGGGAGCAGAGACCATTTGGCTCTATATCATCAATGGGTGCAGGCTTATCCTCGTATTGATAAAGCAGCCATTGAGGTGAAACGTTTGACCATGTCAGCGCGGTTGTTCGACCTGCCCAATTACGAGATTACGAAAATCTTGAATGAATGAGGGATCTTCGTGTTTTTGGTTACGTAAGTGGGAGCCGTGAGTTGCATTCATCCCGTCGGTTTGTTCATGCGAAATATGGATCGTCGTGATCTCGTAATTCAAGTCTGTGACACCTACGGTGTCTTACTTGACTACAGTTTGAATCCGGGGTTACTCTGGGATCATGGTGCTTTGCAACCTTGTCCTTGCCGGAGTATCGATGATTCAGAATCCGGCAGTTTTGGCACCTCTGGATCGGCCGTTCCTCTTCGCTTACGGGACTTGGGGAGGCAAGGCGACGATTGTCGATGGTACAGCCAGGATCCAAGGCACACCTCGGGGCGGGGCTGGCGTCAATGCTGATCTAAACCTCAAGTCCTTTAGGGGCCGTTGTCCGTCCCTTCGAGTGCGCTTGATTGGGGCAAACAAAATGCGGAGCATTGCGCTGCTTCTTGTCGACAAGGATCAGCACACTGGACGCTGGGAACTGCCCCTTCCGACATCTGGAGCCGCTACCATCACTCCTCGAGATGGAGCTTCACTTGAGACTCCGACCACCACCGAAAAGGGAACGCTTGATCTGGAACACATCATCCAGTGGCAGATCGGCGGTGATTGGAGTTCAGATGAGCCAATCAACCTTGAAGTTTCCGAGATGACGTTGGTCGTTCCGACGCCAGAGATCCTCTCCCAGCGACAGGCACGTAAAGCGGCGGATGCCGCCGAATTGGAGCGTCAGCGATTGGAGCGATTGAATCTTCGCAGTCGTTACGGCACTCGGACCCAGAACTCCCCGAAATGGATCACCACAAGTTTTCTGGGACCCGACATGATCGCGCTGGAAGTGGTTTCTGGGCGGGTCATTCGGGGCAATCTTCAGCCGTACGTTCCTGAGTCAGGAGATCACAAACGGATTGACGGACCGAAGTTGTTTCTCCAGCGAAACGGTAAGGACATCGGGTATCTGATCGGGCCAAAGCGTGACCAACTCGTGAACATGGAGCAGTTTGTAGGAGATCCAGTTCTTGACGAATATGCCAACGACCTTCAGCAATACGCCGTCTCATCTACCGATGACCTTGCATACGCAACCGCCCAAAAGCCGACCAGAGTCGACCGGAAGACGAAACCGATTGACGCGGCGATGCCAAGTTACGAGATGGTTCTTCGGCACCGGATTTACTTATCGCTTCCCAAACCCTTGAAGAAGGGTAGGCACTACACGGTATCGGTACGGGACCTCAATGTAGCCCCTGCTTCATCGTCCTTTGTTTTTGATCCATCAAAAGTACAAAGCGAGGCGGTTCGGGTTAATCAGATTGGGTTCAGGCCCGATGATCCACTGAAGCGGGCCTATCTAAGTGTTTGGCTCGGAAGTGGCGGGGCTCGGTCCTACGACGTCGGAACGAAATTCGACGTCAAGGACGTTAAGACGGGCAAGATTGCTTTTTCGGGCAAAACCACCCTTGGACTCGCCGCAGATGGGACCGAATCGCTATGGCGCAAGACGGGGAATTTCAGTAAGACTGCAATCTATCGCATGGATTTCGCCATGCTTCGAACACCTGGTGTTTATCGGGTGGTGGTTGACGGTGTGGGTTGTAGTGAGCCATTTCCGATTGCGGAAGATGCCTGGACCCATGCGTTCAAAATCCAAATGCGGGGTTTATTGAACAATCGGTCTGGTATCGCCCTTGGCCCACCGTATACAAAATTTGTCAAGCCACGAGACTTCTATCCCGGGGACGGGGTTTCCATTACGCAGAGCAACTATTGTGTCCTTGACGGCGGAGGGGAAAATCCCAAATTGGCTGCCATGGATACAGGCGTGCCAGTCCCAAACGCTTGGGGCGGATACCAGGATGCGGGCGACTGGAATCCAAGGCGTGTTACCCACCTCAAGGTGACAATGGCTCATCTCGAACTCATGCGCCTTTTCCCGGAGAAGTTTTCTACGCTAGCTTGGAACATACCAAAGGATACGAAAGCGCCCGATACCTTGAATGAGGCCCTATTCGAGCTTTCCTGCTTCAGGCGACTTCAAAAGCCGGACGGCGGCATCCCTTTTGGCATCGAATCTGACGGTGACCCGATTGAAGGGGAAGTGTCTTGGTTGCAGAGTATGAAAGCTTACGTCTTTGCCCCAGACCCCGTGAGCTGTTGGGTGTATGCCTCGGTCGCCATGCCCTTTTCGGAGTTGATGCGTCGCTACGAGCCGAAGATCGCCGATGAATATAAGGCAAGCGCGATCAAAGCTATGGAGTGGGCAGAGTTGAACACCTCAAAGTTTCGGAGCAGGATCGATTGGACGGGCTGGGACTGGCGGAACCTCGCCGCCGTCCGGTGTTACGCTGCCACGAGCGATCCGCGCTGGCATCGTGTCTTCATGGAAAATAGTGTGCTCAAAGAGGCCGAGCCAAATCTGTTCCTGTACGGAAAATCCGTACAAGAGGAGGCCGCCTTTACCTATGCGACTCTGCCGAAGCCGATCGGCGACACGGCAACCAAACAGAAGGCCGTCGCTGCAATCGAGCGCCAAGCGCGAATGGCGATCGAATATGCGGCTGGAAACGGCTGGAACCTCACTACCAGTGACCCCGGAAAGCCAATGTTTCTCGGATTCTTTAGCACTGCGAACGCTGAGTCGTTGATCCGCGCGCATTATCTCACGCACAAACCCGAATATCTAAGCGGGATCATCCAATCGACCCTATTTTGCGGCGGTGCAAACCCGAGCGGAGTGACCTACACGAGCGGACTCGGAACGAAATCTGTGGTTCCGTTTAAGATTGACTATAGGTTAACCGGCCAAGCACCTCCAGAGGGCTTAACTGTTTATGGGAACTGCGACTACTTGAATTGGCCTGACAATAGCTTCTTCACATGGCCGATCAAGTGGCACGTGAGCCGGGTCGCGATTCCAGACGCTTACGCTTGGCCAATCCCAGAAGCTCTATTTGAGACCTTCTTGTATCCTGCACAATTGGAATACACCGTTGATGCGTGGGCACCCAATATCCTCACATGGGGTTATCTCGCGGCGAGAAAGTAAGAGAATCGGTGACCTTACTCGGTAATTGTTTGGTGGGTTTAGTTCAGGTGGCGTATCGGAGAACTGAGGCAAACAAAAAGCATGGAGATCACCGCATGAATATGACAATCCATCAATTTCAGGCTGCAGTTGTTGGCGTTGTCCTGCCAGCCTCCCCTGAAGTTTCAAGGAGATACAGTCAGCTTTGAAACGACTCATTATCGACCCGCATGACCCCCACGGCCTTGCCACAGAGGGCGGATCGCCGTTTTTCTTGCTTGGTGACACGGCCTGGATGCTCATTCAACGCCTCACTCGCGACGAGATCCTCTACTATCTTGACAACAGGGCGGCGAAAGGGTTCAACTTTATTTGCGCCGTGTTCCTCGCCGAATTCGATGGACTTCGGACACCGAACGCCGAAGGCAACCTTCCTCTCATCGGTCTAAACCCGACCCAACTCAATCCCAACTATTTGGACCTGGTTAGGTTCCTGGTTGATGAGTCTGCCAAGCGCGAGATGATTGTGGGCCTGCTGCCTACATGGGGTGACAAGCTAACGGCGCCCTGGGGTGTGGGTCCTCGCATCTTTGATCTTGGCAGCGAAAGCATTTGCTTAAAGTTTGGAACACTGTTGGCTAACAGCTTGTCGTCATCCAACAACATCCTCTGGGTACTCGGTGGAGATCGTCCGCCGAACCTATCTCAAGTGCCAAGTGACTGGCCCCATCCATGGGAAGCGGGTTTTGGCAGGGATACAGACTGGGAACCTCTTTGGAAGAGCATGGCTGAGGGAATTCGAGATTCGATGCCCGACGCCCTTTTCGCCTACCATCCGCAAGGTGGGCCACTTTCGACATCTCAAACGCTAGCACAGTCGGATTGGCTCGACATCAATATGATGCAATCGGGCCACGGAGGCGGGCATGATGTTCCGGTGTGGGAGTGGATTGAGCGCGACCGCAACGTTTCTCCAGCGAAACCCACCCTTGACGCCGAGCCGAATTACGAAGATCACCCGGTGAATCCATGGCCGACGTGGGACCCGGCACTCGGATTCTTCGATGACTATGACGTCCGAAAACAGTGTTACAGGTCGGTGTTGTCCGGTGCGTGCGGAGTTATTTACGGTCATCACAGCGTTTGGCAGTTCTGGGATTCGCGTCATGCGCCCATGCTGGCACCAAAATGGAGTTGGAAATCAGCTTTAGATCGCCCGGGCGCTTTTCAGATGGGCTACCTCAAAGAGGTGATGAAGATTTTCTCGGGCCAAGTAAGGGTTCCGGACAGCTCGATATTCCTCGACGGCCCGGGGCAAGGGCCTACTAGAAAGTCTTGCCTCCGCACCGCAGACTCATCCATCGTCGTGATTTATTCGCCGACCAACGACCGGTTTCGTGTCCGGGTGCCGGTTCACGGCGAGTTATGGACCTCGGTCACGTGGATATCCCCAAGGACTTTTGAACGGAGCACTGAACCTGCCAGCTTGCGGCCCGGCGAAGTAGCAGACGTGTCGCCTCCCGGAAACTATGGCCCTGATTCAATTCTCGTCCTGGCCAGTTGTACGGACAGAGAAGTGGACCCGACTAGCCCTATCCCAATGCAAATCAAAACTGCACGGTGAACAAGGAGAACTGCGGTTAGCGTCGCCCAGGTTTGCGGTGTGCAACTGAACCTCTAATATCAGTCTATTGGCACCGGTACACTGTCCGGGATTCGAGCAGTCCAAATCTGAAAAGCGAAGCTACCAGATGGAAATGGCGTAGTGCCTCAAAAAATCTGGAAGCGGTCAAGTTAGGATCGTAAACATGCAAATCTGGAGTCCTCGACGAGAATCGAACCCGTGACCTCTTCTTTACCAAAGAGGAAGTCGCGGATACTTCGCCACGATTTTGAGTCTACAGACGACTCTGGAAGTCTCACATTGTCTCCCACAATTGAGAGGTTTTTGAGTACAGGCATGTTCCTGCAAATGATTCCTCTTGCGGATGAAAAGGCGAAGTAATGGGATGGGTCAGCATCCTCAACAGCGTGGGCAAGTACAGCGAGTGATGGCCCTTGGACCTGCTCACTCGAACTGTTTTAAGTCCGCACGATCACTTTGAGTTGAAGGCCTTTCAAGCATGGCAGAATCACTTGTCTAGAGAAAACTCTAGTTTCAATTAACACTCAATTTTGGAAATGCGCTTGGCGGCCAACAATTTATCGATGTCTCCCTTTGGTTTATAAGGTCATACTGAAAAGCTGGAGAAAACACGTGGGCGATAAAAAACCAAAGAAGACCTCGTCGGGCAATTCCGACGCGCACAAAGCTAAACAGAATAAGGATTCGTCGAATCGGGATCCCATTCCGCCAAAGACGATCGATAAGAAGGGCAAAGACAAACGATAGTTTTAGGGTCAAAGGAACTAGTCGGACGTTCTCGACATTGAGGAGTTAGTTCTGGAGTTTTGGTGCCATTGATCTAGGATTAATGTTAGGTTATTGAGGCTGCATTTGAGAATGCGCACCTAGCCACGGTGGACCTGTGCGTAATTGCTTACAACTCAAAGGTTCGTGAGCGGCCTTCCAATCCACTCTGCAAGGGCGCCGACGCAATGGATCTCCAGGCATGCGGCTGCTGTGAAAAGACCGAGGTCGGATTGCGCGACACGCACTCCGCCGCACCTCCTCATAACGAATAGAAGTGATCGAGACGATCCCGAGCGGTACGAGTGGGTCAAATTCCTCGTGATCGATGGTTACAATTTCGGCGGTCAGTTTTTGATCGAGGGCTATGCCAAAGCAATCGGCAAGCGATATTCTTCCTCGAGCCGAACCACACCGACCTGCCTCAAAAACTGTTTCCCCATGTTTCTACGCTCAACGACTCCATCAGCGATGAGGTCTTGAGTCGGCTTGCCAGGCACGTACTGCGTCCGTTGCTCTTATGTTGTCGTAACAGACTTCGCAGATAGCCATCCGTCGCTAATAATCTGGAGCCCTCGACGAGAATCGAACCCGTGACCTCTTCTTTACCAAAGAAGTGCTCTGCCGCTGAGCTACGAGGGCGTTATTTGTTTGCTGTGCGTTTGCCGCTCGCTAAAACGGCAAAGTCGATGGTGGGGAGTGTAGGATTCGAACCTACGAAGGCATCGCCGACAGATTTACAGTCTGTTCCCATTGGCCACTCGGGCAACTCCCCAGACGGTGAAAAAATATACCCTACACCGAGGGGTTCTAGCGTCGGATTTCGGGGAATTCGATTCAAATCGTCGAGTACGGCGGACCCAATGTCATCAAACCGATAGTTTCGTGTCTTGAAAAGCGCAAAAAATGAATTTTGTATGAAGTTTTCATGAATTTCGCCGAATTGAATCAAAAGGTGAATCGTCCCGTGAACTCTCTGAAACTCTATAGCTATCTTGAAAGCCTTCCTACACGTCTCAGCTACTCCTCCAAGCTTATGGGCGTGACCGTGATCTGTGCAGTTGTCCAATGGGCTGCCTTGGCAAGCTGGGTCTTCTCAGGATTGATGCTCAAGGACCCGGTCCTGTCATGTGGCATTCTGGTTGCTTCGAGCGCACTTATGACAGGCGTCTCGTGCTGGGCAATATGGAGTCTTCTGAAGCCAGTACAACTGGTAGTTCAGTTTATGGACAAGTACGCGGCCAACGGCGAGATCACGGACCTGCCGCAGGAATTTCAAGACGAAGCTGGGCGACTCATGCGGCATGCTCGCACAACCGTTCTCAATCACGACCGGTCCCTCCGAGAAGTAAAGCACGCTTCGAAAATGGACTCTCTCACAGGGCTTTACAACAGGAAATTCAGTTCAGAGCGACTCCAGCAAGACCTTGCAAGGGCGAACCGGTCCCTCATGCCGGTATCAATCATCGTCGCGGATATCGACGGCTTCAAGAAGATCAATGACGCATACGGCAACGCAGTCGGTGATGCTTGCTTGCAGCATTTCGCTACGGTCGCTCAGTCCAGCATTAGAGATGGCGATTGGATTGGAAGATGGGGAGCTGACGAGTTTCTCGTCGTCCTGTGGGGTGCGGATTCTGAAATTGCAGAAGCCGTTATTTGGAGAATCAAGCGAAACATCGGTGCTTCCGATCTCGCACACGAAGCAGGGATTCGACTCTCCGCCAGCTATGGATACGCAACTCACTTGCCGGGAGAACTTGACTTTGAATTCGTACACAAGGCCGATTGCGCTATGGAGAATGCTAAGAGGCAAGGTCGCAATCGCGTTTGGGGCGAATCAATGGCCAGTCGTTAACCCTGAGGCGTAGCAACCACCCAAGCCAGAAACGAATAGAATAGGAGATATGGCTTCGACACTATTCGACAAGGTTTGGGACGAACATTTGGTTGCTGATCTGCCAGGCGGTGGCGCTCTTTTGTACATCGACCGCCACCTTATCCATGAAGTCACCTCGCCCCAAGCATTCGATGGTCTGCGAGAACATGGCCGTCCAGTCCGACGCCCGGACCTTACGTTTGCCACCGCCGATCACAACGTACCGACCGATGGACGAGAAATTGATGAAACCTCGCTTAGCGGCAAGCAACTTGCTGCTCTGAACCGAAACTGCGCCGAATTCGGAATTCGAATCTTCCCGTATGGAGCCGAAAAGCAGGGCATCGTTCACGTTATTGGCCCTCAACTTGGAATAACTCTTCCGGGCTTGACGATTGTCTGCGGCGACAGCCACACTTCCACGCATGGTGCGTTCGGCGCACTTGCTTTCGGCATCGGGACGACTGAAGTCGAACATGTGTTGGCGACGCAGACTCTCCGGACAAGTGGAAAACCCCGATCGTTGGGAGTTCAGATCGAAGGCGAAGTGGGCCACGCAATTGGAGCCAAAGACCTCATTTTGAGTCTGATCCGAAAGTTAGGGGCTGATGGCGGTACGGGCTATGTAGTCGAGTACTTTGGATCGGCAATCACGCGACTCGGAATGAGTGGACGCATGACGGTGTGCAACATGTCCATTGAGATGGGCGCACGCGCGGGCATGATCGCTCCAGATGAAGTCACCCTGGAGTACATAGCATCCGGCGATCGGCCGTTTGCTCCCAAGGGCGAAGCACTTGACAAGCTTGCCGCATACTCCAAAACTCTCAAAACAGACGATCTAACTGCTTACGATCGATACGAAACGCTAGATGTGTCTAAATTGTCGCCCCAGGTCACGTGGGGGACGACACCTGCGATGACGATTGGAATCGATGAAGCCATTCCGGAGCCAAAGGATGCCGGAGAGCAGAGAGCTCTAGGTTATATGGGCCTCAAATCTGGCATGTCCATGACTGAGCTAAAGGTAAACACCGTTTTCATTGGCTCATGTACCAACTCGCGAATTGAGGACCTTCGCGAAGCCGCGCAAATCGTCAAAGGACGAAAGGTTGCGACGGGCGTCCGAGCGATGGTTGTTCCAGGTAGCGAAGAAGTTAGGATGGCGGCCGAGATTGAAGGGCTAAACGACGTCTTCACCACTGCCGGCTTCGAGTGGCACCGAGCGGGCTGCTCCATGTGCTTAGGCATGAATGGAGACATCCTCAGGCCTTTAGAGCGAAGTGCATCCACGTCGAACCGCCCCTATGAGGGCCGACAGGGACCTGGTTCCAGGACACACCTTGTTTCACCAGCAACTGCCGCTGCCACAGCCCTCGCGGGGCACTTTGTCGATCCTCGGGAACTCATGCAATGAGAATTGGGACTTGCCTACTCTTGGTCTTCTTGGCAATAGGCGCATGCCATGGCCAAGAAGTAAAAAAGCCTCCAGCCAAGCAGGAGAGTGGTTTTATGGGGTGGGTTTCCGGAGCCTGGAAAACCGTTCAGGAACAGGGTAAACCGGCAGCCGAACGGGTGGTTAGGCAGTTTCCCAAACGATTCCAAGAGGTAAGGGGCACAGTAGCAAGCATGTCTAAAAAGGTTCACGACTCGATCGAGTCGATGGACCTGGAGCAGAAGCGGACGCTTCTGACCGAACTTTGGCGAGTTCGAAAGAGCCTAGATCTGATGACGCTTCTGAACCCAGATGTATTGCAGGCTTTGACTGGCTTAGACACTTCTGGACTCAAATCGCTCATCGCTCAAGCAACTCACTTATCCGAAACGGTGACGAGCAGAATTCACGGTAAGTGAAGAGTTCATGTGCTTGGCAGTGCAAATTGGGCTGCACCTGCTGAATTCTTAGGTACACTCTGCTGTTCAAGATTTTGATTGAAGGGACCAGGTATGAAGCGCACTTTCCAACCCAATAACCGCAAACGCAGCAAGACGCACGGATTTCGCGTCCGTATGCGAACGACCGACGGACAAAACGTTCTGAAACGACGACGAGAGAGGGGCAGAGCCCGAATTTCGGCATAAGATTCGACTAAAAGGTCCCACCAAACAGCGTTTTGAGACGGTTTTCTCTCTCGGAAAGAGGGTGAAGGGTGAAGTAGCCCGGCTGATTGCCTGCCCCGGAACGGGGCTCGTCGGAATAGCGGTCTCCAAAAAGATCGGATCTCGACCGAGGAGAAACAAGCTCAAACGCCGATTCCGCGAAGCGGTCCTTAACCAAGGGAAGCTGTTAAGCAGAGAGTTGGATTACGTTGTCGTTATCCACAACGAGGCCGTTAGCACTTCTTTTGAAAAGATCGAAGAAGAAGTTAACACGCTGCTGGCAAGGATGATCGAAAAATGGGCCGGAGAATCGGAGTCTTTTTGATCCGGTGCTATCAACGGGGGTTCGCATGGATGCCCCCAACTTGTCGATATACGCCAAGCTGCAGCCAATACACTTTGGAAGCGGTGCAACGGTACGGACTTCTTAAGGGTAGTTGGATGGGTATGAAGCGGATCGCCCGCTGTCACCCTTTCCGCCCGGGCGGGCACGATCCCGTTCCTTAACGTCCGACGGCAGCAAACAATTTTGTCTTGTAGAAATTTCGAATGAGCAAACCCACTACTAAGCAGAACTTCCTTCAGACCGCGATGATCATGGTCACCGTGTTCCTGGGAATCCAGTTGATTTTCCGTAACAAAGATCAAACTCCAGATACCCAGACCCTCGACCAGATCTATACAAGGCTGGTAAGCGAAAACACCGGGCTCAAGGACGTAGCAATCGTCTCGACAATCACCGAGTACAACCACAAACTCGATGATATGGTGACCAAGAAGCAGATCACCAAGGTAGTTGCTGACCAGAAGAAAATTGAAGCAGTTATCCTCGAAGCTGATACTCAGCTAAAGGCGGGATTGTTCAAAAATGATCCCGGTCGAATCCGAGACGCCTATCAGAACCTGGTGAGTTATCAGAAGCGACTGCTGGACACTCCAGATTGGAACAAGTCCTACAACGTTCCCAAGTCCAACTTAGCTGGACCTGCGACAGAGCACAACAGTGGCCCAATCGAAGGCAGTGTTTACAAATTCAATTGGAGTTCGTGGACGGGACAGGGTCTCTACGCAGAGGTTGTTACTCAGTTAACTGACAAGAATCAGACCGACTACGTTTATGGCCTGATTCCCGGATACAAGCTCATCGATTTTCTCGTCCACATGACGGGAGCAAATCCAGGCTTCAGCTATGCGTTTGCAGCATTTCTGTTGGCACTTGTCGTTCGAGCGATCGTGTTCCCGCTTTCGCAAAAGCAGCTGATGTTCTCGCGACAGATGTCACAGCTTGTGCCTCTAACAAACGAGATCAAGCAAAAGTACAAGAGCGATCAGCAGACCCAACAACAAAAGGTCATGGAGCTGTATCGAGAATACGGGATCAATCCGCTAGCGGGCTGTTTTCCAGCCTTGGTCCAGATGCCGCTGTTCTTAACCATCTATCAGTGCATGCTGCGGTACCAATTCGCTTTCCAAAAGGGCGTGTTCCTTTGGATCAACCCGACGACTAGCAAGTCCACCCACGGATTTGTAGGTCCGAACCTAGGGCAGCAGGATTACATCCTCATCGTAATCTACGGAATCACGATGGTGATCGCGACCCTTCTGACACCGGTGACGGACCCAACCCAAGTGAAGCAACAGCGACTCATGGGAGTTGGCGTCAGCTTGATCTTTACGGTCTTCATGTTTACGGGTGCCATTCCTGTTGTTTCAGGATTCGTTCTTTATTGGACGTTTACAAACATCTTGGCAACAGCCCAATCCATTCGTGCTTACCGGCTCCCCATGCCTCCACTCGTTAAGGTCAATGCTCAAGGCGGCGGCGCAATCCCTAAGCCTACAACCAAGTGGCAGCAGATGATGGACAAGATGGTGGAAGAGCAGCGACGGCAAACGGACAAGAACGGAGGCAACTCTTCCGCCTCAGATAAGTCCAAATCAATAAGCGAAACGATTTCCAGTTCCGATCTCTCAGGCGAATCCGGCAAAACGGGCACGCCGGCCAAGCATAAACCCAAAAAACGGAAGTAGTTTCCTAGTCCAATTATCAGATCAATCGCATCAAGGAGCTAGTGGTTCACCATTAGTCCCCAGGAATGAAGTAAAGTGCAATCATCAATGCAGACAGTCGAAATCACGGCTAAGACGGTACAAGAGGCCACCAAGGCCGCCGCAACAAAGTTAGGTGTCGCCACCGACGCTATTACGGTCACTGTGCTCGAAGAAACGAAAGGCTTGTTCGGAAAGAGCAGCGTTCGAATTCGAGCGGAAGTTATTGCGAGTGAGGTTCCCGAAGTAACCCCGGAAGTTCCGGTAGTTGCTACACCGGCACCTGCTCCCGCAAAGGGTAAGAGGCCCACGAAGGCTGCCGCAAAAACCGCGGAAGCAAAGGTCGAACCCGTCGCTGAACCCGAGCCAGCTAAGGAAGAACCTGTAGTTGCTCCAGCACCGGAACCCGTTAAGAAGGGAGGCCGACGACCTAAGGCCGAGCCTAAAGTCGAAGTCTCAGCCGAAGCGGAAGAAGTTGCGCCCAAGGTTGAAAAAACTGAGATCGAAATTGTAGCGACGGCTGCAGACGGCGAAAACTTGACCCTTCTTGTGAGAGAGCTACTCTCAGCTGCCAGTTTGCAGGTTAACGCGAAGACCGGAGAAGTCGCTGGTCGTTACGTTAACATTCATTTGGATGGCAAGGATGCTGCGTTCCTCGTTGGCAAACATGGCGAAGTCCTAAACGCTATGCAGTATTTGGTCAACATCATCGCTGGACGACGATTTGATAATGGCGTTCGCGCAACGTTGGACGGCAACGATTATCGTCGACGCAGAGAAGATGCACTCACCAGCCTGGCTACCAAAATTGCCGATCAGGTCAAGCAACGGGGCGAAGAAGCCGTCCTTGATGCACTGCCCGCATTCGAAAGGCGAATTGTTCACAAGGCCCTATCCGGCTACGAAGGAATATCCACTTACAGTGAAGGTGAAGAGCCGAATCGTCGAGTGGTCATCGCACCTGCAGACTAAACAGACTTGTTTGTCAGTTGATCGGGCGTCTGGACTTATGTCTAGCCGCCCGATTCGCTATTTGCAGGAAGGTCTCAAGCGTTGTCCCGTGTTCCGTCAAAACTATTGCCGACCGAGGAGTTGTCAATAAAATACGTGAAGTTGCCGGTACTCTATTAGCCTTGCGGTGGTCCACGAAATGCGGTTGAAGTGTCTGAAGCCTGGCGACGTTGTTCAATTAGTGACTCCAGCCTCCCCTCTAGGTTCTGAGAAACTAGAGTTCATCCTTGGGTGGCTCCGAGACCAGGGTTACCGTACGAAGGTGGCTCCCCATGCATTAGAGGCGGATGGGTACCTGGCAGGATTCGATTCCGATCGAGCGTGGGACTTCCAGAATGCTTTCGACGATGAAGAAACGGCGGCCGTCCTTTGCACTCGGGGTGGATATGGATGTGCACGCATCCTGCCTTATCTAGACCTTGATCGCATTGCTGCCTCCCGCAAGATGCTCCTTGGGTTTAGCGACGTCACCACATTGCACGTGGCTCTCAACCGCAGAGGGATGCCTACAGTGCATGCTCCTATGGCACTGACCCTCCACTATCAACGGGAACCGTTCGTGTATGAGTCCTTGGCGCGCGTGATGCGCAATGACTTGACGTTGCCAGCCGAGGCTCCAAAAAGCGTCAAAGTCGTAGGTGGGATCGCTGAGGGGCTTACCGTGGGAGGTTGCCTTTGCCTCTTAACCGATACGATCGGTACAGCCGAGGAACTTGATACTGACGGGAAACTGCTTCTGATTGAAGATGTTGACGAACAGCCCCACCGAGTAGATGCCATGCTGACTCATTTGGTGCTCAGCGGATTGGCAGAAAAGGTTGCCGGGTTTGTTATCGGCGAAATGACTCGCACGGACGAGAAAGCAGATCCAGATATCGGTTCTCGTAAATGGCGCGAAATTGTTGCGGACCGATTAGCTCCTTTAGGGAAACCCATGGTTACGGATTTTCCCTTGGGACATGTTAAAAATATGCTGACGCTTCCCTTGGGTGTTAAGGCAAGGCTGAATGCTGACGAAGGGACATTGACCTATTTGGAGAGATTATGCGACTAGAACCGATCTTGGCAGCACTATGCTTTGTCCCTCACGTTTACTTCCAAGCCCCGAAGCTCCAAACATGGGAGAAGGTCGTTTGTCCGGGCCTGACCTATCACATGGAGGTCGACAGTGAAGCTCCGCTTCTGATCCATGCTCTGAAATATAGCTTGGGTGCGACAGGAGTTAAGGCCATACCCGAGCTTGCTGGCCGAACCGTAAATGAAGAAGGATCAGTAAAGGGAAGGTTGACTCCTACCCAAATGGTTTCCCAAGAATCGGCAATCGCGGGAATAAACGGAGACTTCTTTAATTTTACTCAAGGAGCACCTATTGGGCTGACCATCCGAGAAGGAGAACTGCTTGATAGCCCAGCGCGAAGCCGGGCCGTTTTCGCGTGGGGGCCCCGTTCCTCCGCCATCGGTTTTTGCAGTACTACAGCCAGCCTAATTCCCGACGGCGAGAGCGCAATCAAATTGGGCGCGGTAAATCAGCCCTGTGGCGCAAATGATGTCGTTCTTTACTCTCCGACCGAAGGACTCGTAACGTGTCCTTCACCCAGCGTAACACTGGTTGTTGCCTTAAGTAATCCCACATGGGCTCCCAGTACGGTGTTGAGCGGCACGGTGGAATACGCACTTCCGGATGCTCAGACCACAAAGGTGCCCGAGGGCAAAGCGTTTATCGTGGCTACTGGCGAAAAGATTCAGAGCATAGCCAATCTCAAACCTGGCCAGAAACTGACGATAAAGCTCCAGAGCCGGGGATTCGATTGGGAAAAGATGGAGAACGTGATCAGTGGTGGGCCCATTCTGCTAAAAGGCGGAAAGGTTGACATCGACGCAGAAGCCGAAGGATTCGGTGCGGCATTTGCCACTAAGAGACACCCTCGGACCGCGATCGGCAGAACGTCTGACGGAGATATCTGGCTGGCGGTTGTTGATGGGAGGCAAGAGATCAGCGTTGGCGCAACTCTTGAGGAAATGGCCAAGGTAATGCTTAGGCTGGGTTGTGTGGATGCCATCAATCTCGACGGTGGCGGTTCAACGTGCATGCACTTAATGGGTGTTACGGTCAATCGCCCAAGTGATGGCGTGGAGCGACCGGTCTCGAATGCAGTGCTTGTATTTGGCCCGAAGATGGTTGCTTATAAGGGCGAGCTGAAAATGGTTGTTTCTCCCAAAATAGCTCTCGCATCTCAAGTCGAAATCCACCTGACGCTTGACGGCGTGCCCGTTCCTAATTCAGATGTAATTTGGGGAGCGCAGGGTGCAGGTTGGATCGACCAAGGCGGAATACTCCATCCGCTTGAAACAGGAAAAGTAAAACTTCGGGCAATAGCTTATGGCCAAGCGCTGAATTCGGAAATTCAAATCGTCGAAAAGGTCGGAAAGCCTGGGAAAGTAGGAAGAAGCAAAGGCTAAGCGAAAACGTCGACTGCCTTGAACTTTTGTCCAAGCACTGTCTCGGAGTCTCCGCCCATCCAGTGATCAAGAGTGGCTGAATAAACCTCTCGAAAATCTTGGGTGTGCTGGATATCCCCTTCGCGAAGGTTGTCCAGGTCGGGAATCGGACCGTGCAGTCCGCCCTTGATTTTATTACCAATCAGGAACATAGGTGCTGCGGCACCATGGTCGGTACCCAAGCTGGCATTCTCTTGCGCCCGACGACCAAACTCCGAAAAGACGAGAGTGACAACTTTATCGGCTTTTCCGACGGCTTCCATTTCTTTTTGGAAGGTATTGATCGCATTGCCGAAACTGGCAAGCAAACGCTGGTGAGTATCGGCTTGACGTGCGTGCGTATCAAAGCCTCCCGCCTGAAAATAAACGACCCTTGTTGCAGGAGAAGTGGCTACCAGTTGGGCGATCTGTTTGAATCCGTTGCCAAAGGAATCGTTAGCGTATGTGGATTGCGACTTGTATGTTGAAATCTGCTTCTGGAGGATGCTGATTGCATCGAGGGCAGACTTACTTGCATTTTGCACTGCTCGGGTTGCCGTGCCATTGGCAGCGTCTGCTCCCTGAATCTCCCGAAGCATTCGTTCTGAGTCAGCGTCTCCGATCATGTTTCGCAGGTCTGCCAGACTCGCGAAACAAGGAATGCTTGCATCTTGACCCGCTAGAGCCAATGGCTGGTCTGTGGACAGTCCAAGCGCCACGACTGGGTTAAGGGGATGGTGCCGCAGCTCCTGATCAAAGTGGCGGCCCAGCCAACCATATTTTAGGTTGCTTTCGGGACTCGCCGACTGCCAAATCTCCATGCTCTTAAAATGCGATCGGTTGGGCTGTGGATAGCCCACGTTCTGAATGATAGCTACCTTTCCTTGTTTGTATAATTCAGCTAAACCAGTCAATCCTGGGTTGAGACCCAGATCGTCGGTGAGCTTGAGAACCTTTGATTCCGGAATGCCGATCATGGGGCGAAGGCGATAGTAGGTCTTGTTGGCGTAAGGTACTACCGTGTTTAAGCCGTCGTTTCCACCAGAAAACTGACAGACCACCAGGACCGTGTCACTGGCTGCTTTACCGCCTTGCGCTTGTCGGTAGACGTCCGCCTGGGCTATAGACGAAAGCCATCGGGGTGCGACAAGTCCGACTGCAATCATGCCGCCGTTTTTGATGACATCTCTTCGAGTGATCGGGTTGCTCATATTCGCCTTTCCAGTATCCGTCAAAAAGCGTCTCAATGGCGCGGTCCGACGCACGGATGAACCTGTGGAGACGGAATATTCGGCAGGAAGTTCAGTCGTAGGTAATCTCTTGCAGTTGAAAAACGCGTCCGGCCACTTGATACCGCTATTTGCATCCATCATTTTGGCTGCGTTAACACTGGGCGTGTTCTCAAGGTTACAGGATTACGGTCCGGAGAGCGCGATTCGCCGCTTCAACCAAGCGATCGTGCATGTCGATCCTGACGATATGCAAAAGGTTACGCTGGCGAATACCCACAAGGCTGAGCTTCGATATTTGGTAGTAAATCTGGAAAACTGGTACCAACAAGGTGCTTATATGCGGGTTGCAGAAATGGAGCGGACGAGTGATGAAGTGCGAGCAGCTGTACTTTATACATTTCCTGGCTCACAAACGTATCCTAAGGGCACTCAAAGGGCCATGATTTGGGTTGTAGTAAGAAAGGGAAAAGCTTGGTTTGTTGATGCAAATAAAACTGCAACCATACTTCACGACAGTCAAGGAGACTGATGCACCCTAGCTTGAGGTTAAATATGAGATCGATGAAGCAGCAGTCTGGCCGAATTAGCATCGTTATGCTAGCGAGCATCCTTTCCGTAATCGTAGTAATTGGAATCGTCTTATTCAGTAAGGAATCGGTGGCTTCCGTTGGTGGCAGGTTTATGGATGCGCTTCAACGCCACGATGTAGATCAGCTTACGAAGTTGAGCATGATGTCCAACTTGAATGAAGAACAGATTCACAAAGAGTGGGATCATTGTGTCAACGTAGCTGGGAAGTACTATATTTTTGCTTACCACATCGAAGGTGCCAATCAAGCCACGCCTACAAGCGGTTCAGTTAAAGTACGTATGATCAAAGATGCGGATCGGCCCGGGTCTTACGACGAGTTGATCGAGATCCCCGTCGTGAAAGAGAAGGACGACTGGAAGGTCGACGTAAGGGGCCTTAGCCATGAGCTGTTCCCAGGCTTGCCTCGCTGAACTGATACAATAGACCCCACATGGGGAATTCTCGGGAGCTGGTTACGATATGGGACACCCTTCGCCCGCTCTTTTGCGTGCTCCTCATCGTGGGCAGTGCCTTTTTTGTTGCCGCCGAATACGCCCTTGTTGGTTCACGACGATCAAGAATCGAATCACTGAGCAAAAAGGGCGGAAAAACCGCAAAGCTCTTAGCCCGGGCACTCGATGACATCTCGCCCTATATCGCGGCTACCCAGATCGGCATTACGATGTTGGGAATTGCGATTGGTACTTATGCTGAGCCGTATGTAACGGGCTCACTTGAGGCCCAGTTTCATGGTCTCGATGCGAGAGCACTGAAAGTACTCTCCTATTTGCTCGTCGTTTTCACCCTTCTGGTTGTGGGAGAACTCTGTCCCAAATACTTGGCTCTCCGATACGCTGACCGTCTGGCCTTATTGCTTTTCCCTCCTCTGCGAGTGATCGTAGCCGTATTGAGACCTCTAATCTGGTTGGCTCAGTCGACGGCCCACCTCATTCTTAAACCGTTTAAGGTGGATATCCACCAGAAGAGCAAAGACGCCATTCCAAAGGAAGAGCTCCTCATGCTCGTTCAGACGGGAGGTGAGTCAGGAATCCTCGACAAACTGCAAGCAGACATGGTGTCTCGTGCCTTGCGACTCAATGTGCTTGACGCAAAAGACATCATGATTCACCGTTTGGATATCAAGTGGCTGGATGCCTCGTTGACCCAGGATGAACTGCTGGCAAAGCTTAAGATTATTCCTTACAGTCGGATGCCAGTCTGCCGTGGCGATATCGACGACTTAATCGGTGTTGTTTATCTCCACGACATCATTAAGCATCTGAACGTTACGGAGTTTTGCCTAGACAACATCGTTCGCCCAGTCGTGGCCGTTCCTGAAAATTTGCCAATGGCTAAGATCCTGGAACGAATGCGGGTGGAGAAAACGCAAATGCTCATCGTGATGGATGAGTACGGCGGAACAAGCGGCCTAATCACCCTTGAAGACGTCGTTGAAGAGGTGTTCGGGGAACTCGAAGACCGCCTAGAAAGTGATCGAAGGCTTATAGAAGTCAACCCGAATGGCAGGATTTCTGCTCGCGCAGAAGTTCGAATGGATGAACTGATCACCTTTCTCGGGCTACCTAATGATTTGAATCCCAGTACAGACACGCTTGCTACGATCTTCTCCAACTCACTCGAACGCATTCCGCGTACGGGCGACAGCATTACCACAGAGCTTGGAGTCATGCGCGTCGAAAACATGGCTCGACGTAGGATCACGCGGGTAAGTATTCGGTTGAAGCCTGACTTATCCCAACAAAGCGCTTCTACGGGTTAAGTAAAAGTGCTCCATCCGATTCATACAGCATGGCCATTCGAACGGCTATCGCAACGGCATGGTCCGCAACATGCTCAAGGGCATGGAAGGCTTCGATTGTTCGTACAAGGTGCTCAGTAGCGGCTGGATTTTGTTTGATAAGAATAAACACTTTGTTTCGTGCTTGCGAATAAGCCGTGTCGATTTCCTTATCACCATGAATGATCTCCTGAGAGAGCTCGTTTGAATACTCCGTGAAGAGGCGAATGCTGGAGCTGAGCGATCGGCGAGCTGCTTCACCCAATTCCATAAGAGCGACTCTGAGTTCGGCGGGAAACTGACCTGATAGTTTGGTTGCCCGTCGAGCAAGCTTGACTGCATCATCTCCAACTTTTTCAATTTCACCTACGACTCCCAGGGTGGAGACAAGAAATTTTAGATCGGCTGCAACGGGTGATTCTTGCATTACTGCGATTACCGTCTTGTTAACAACTGTTCGCTCAAACTCGTCAATGAGGTCATCGGAATCGATGACTTGAGTTGCAAGAACGAGGTCGCCGTTTAGGGTCGCCTCTACGGCCAACCTGACCATTTCATTGGCCTCGCCACCCATACGTATGACATCGGACCTGATTTCGTCCAGTCGCTCTCGGAAATGTTGTCGTAGATTCACGGTTAAGTTCGGACCCACTAGCGGATTATTGGTCTTTGATTATGTCGTTTGACGAACTCCGGTTGCTCACGTGTTTTTTTTGCGTACACTTGTGACAGCAAAATGGTCAAAAGTGACGAGCATAAGGAGCCAAAGAGTGAAAATGGCCATCCTTTGCGAAAACTAATACCGGAGCTGAAGCCGTTCAGAGGGCTTATTTTCCTTTGCATGGGGCTGACGATGGCGCAAAGTGCGTTTGGCTTTTTGCCGCCTTTTGTGTTAGGTGATATCGTCAATCGCCTTCAGCGCGGGGAAGGGGTCAACACGGTTTACTACCTGCTGATCATTGTAGGTCTGTCGGGAGCCCAGGCACTATTGGGTTACGCGCTTTCCATCGCCATGGCCACCCTTGGTCAAAACTTTTTGGTCAAGATTCGAGATCGAATGCTAGGGCATATGCAATCGCTGCCATTGGCCTATTTCGAGAAAAACCAGACGGGAAAGTTGGTGAGTAACGTCATAAACGACGCCTCAACAGTTCAGAACCTGATCACTTCGAACCTCACGACCATGGTAGGTGACATTGTGCAGTTGTGCATCGTGATCATTCTGCTCTTAACGATTAACCCCATCATGGCTCTGCTCAGCTTGAGCATTGCTCCCTTATATATCTTCAATTTCCGAAGGTTCTTCAAACCCCTTCAAGTCACTAGTGACGACATACGGGCGAAGCGGGACACGATGTTTGGGCAAATGCAGGAGAAGTTGACGGGTATCCAAACCGTTAAGAGCTTTGGCCAAGAGCGTTGGGAAGCCCGAAGCTTCATGAGCACGACTCGAGAGCTGATGGGTCTAAATGTTCGGCAGGGCGCTCTTGGTGGCGGACTCTGGACGGTTGCCGATGCGTTGTGTGGCGTAGCCACAGGAATGATCCTGTTTTACGGAGGCTCGCAATGTCTTCAAGGAAAGATGCAGGCAGGAACGCTCGTTATGTTCCTGATTTATGCAGTGAACTACGTATACGGTCCCATTGTTCGGTTCCTAGTCATTCTCGATCCAATTGCCCGAGCAGAAGCTGCCCTCAACCGAATTTTCCGGACTTTGGATACATTCAACATCGTGAAGGATTTGGATAATGCCCTGCCGATGCCTCAAATCGTAGGCCAAGTCGACTTCGATGAGGTTTGGTTTGAGTACGAACCAGGGCAACCGGTTCTCAAGGGAATCAATCTTAACGTAAAGCCGGGCCAGATGGTTGCATTGGTTGGATTCTCGGGCAGTGGAAAAACCACGCTCGCGAGCTTGTTGCTGCGACACTATGATCCAACGTCTGGACGCATTGCCGTTGATGGAATCGACCTACGCGAGACTCAACTTCTGTCCTACCGGTCACAGGTTGGCGTGGTAGCCCAAGAGAGCATTCTATTTAACACAACGATTCGCGAGAACATTCGGTACGGTCGGTTAACAGGGACCGAAGAAGAGATTGAGAGCGCGGCCCGAGCTGCAAATATTCACGAAGCGATCGTCAGTTTGCCTGACGGTTATGACACCAAGATCGGCGAGGATGGAATCAAGCTATCTGTCGGAGAAAAGCAGAGGATGGCCATCGCACGGGCACTGTTAGCTGATCCGAAAATCCTAATTCTCGATGAAGCTACTTCATCGCTCGACTCTCAAACCGAAGCACTCTTACAAGCAGCACTGGATAACCTGATGGCTGGTCGCACAAGCTTTGTTATTGCGCACCGGTTGTCGACGATTGTCAAAGCGGACGTGATTGTCGTGTTAGAAAAGGGAGTTGTAACGGAGCAGGGCACTCACACTGAACTCCTTCACACGGAAGGATTGTATTCACGTTTGTATCGCGAGCAATTCCGAGTTGCCTTGCAGGCGGCGTCATAGATTACGAGATCACGGGTTAATGCTCTGTGATCTCGCAATAGACTTAATCTGCTAGTGACATGGCGAGCAACCTAACATTGCCGTTGTCGGGAAGCGAAACCGATTGGATGGCCTTGGTTGGATTCAGAGCGAATCCATAACTGTAAAGATAGAATTGTCTCGGGTCCTTGGAGCCGTCGCCCATATTCCGATAAATTGACCGAAATGCTCGCATTTCACCTGGGAAGTTTGACGGTACGTACCAGTCGCTAAAGTTCTGTGCGTACGATTGAGACGATCCATCGGTATAGGTCACGATTACCGTCTGATCCTTTTGTCCTCCTTCAATGGCAGCCCCAAGAAGCCAGAGCGAGCCGTGCTTTCCGGCCGGGACTTTGATCGTGTTTCCTTTGCACGCTATCGTGTTGGGCATGCCCGCCGCACCAAGGTTGTAGGAAACGTTATCGATCTCGCTCAACCCCTTCAGTAGTCCATAGGAGTAAGCGGCTCCACCGTCATCGAATCCTGACTGGTTTCTGAAGCGAGTTCGGTCCGCAACAACACCAACCGTATTAAAAGCGTCGTTGAGATTGACGGGGATGCTGGTTCCCTTGGCTACAATCGGGAGGATCCTTTGTGCCATACCAGGAGGAACGGGTGCTGTCAAAATGTGAATCGGATCCTTTTTGTATTCCTCAATAAATTCAGCCCATAGACTATCAATGTCTTTGCCGCAGTACTTCTTAAAGAGGCTGTTCTTATAGCGGCCAGCGCGCGAATCGTCGTTTAGTTTGGTTACAATCTGGCTGTCATAGTGCAGGGTGCACCAGCCTAAGAAGGTAGCGCTGGTTTGATAGGCATCGTGGTAAGTTGCCTTACTCACATTGATTCGAGGATGAAAATGTTCAGGTTCGAATTTGACCCAACGGATGTAATCGGCGGTACCTTCGATCAGCCAACCCGGAGTTGCGGCATTGATGCACTGGACGACGTGCGCCATTTCGTGAACCGTAAGCCCGGTGTCATCAGGGTGTGCACGGCACCACTTGGAATTCACTGTCATCACTCCGCCACCTGTAGCCGCTACTCCGGTCACCCCGGGCCCCGTCTTGTAGATGACGTTGACCTTGTTTGGAGTGATTAAGCCGGACGTGTAAAGCATCGCTGCAGTATCGGCCCAGAACGATTCCATCTGCTGTTCGGCTTTTGCGCACCAACCGGCCAAATCTGGGGCCTGACTGATGTCGTTGAACCCTCGACCTGGCCCGTACTGTATGTGAGAAATGGGCACGTCGGACTGGAACTTGATCTCGCGGATAACGAGCTTAGGTAGTCCTCGATGAGCATTCAAGCGAATGCGTAAGCTGCAGATTTGCTTCACTGGAAAACTTAGGTGCAGCTCGCCACCCTTGCCAAACGCACCTAACTTCACATACTTCTGGCCATCAGGTGAAGCCTCAACGAACGCTTCAGACAAGGCATCAGTCCCGTCTGCGTCTCCCGTCAAAATGTCGATTCCCTGAACAGGAATCGTTCGGGACAGCAGGACGGTGAAGTCATCTCCATCTTCCATTCCAGCCAAGGATTGATAGGATGTGCCGGTATTAGTGTCCATCGCCATTTCCGGACGGTGATCCTTTGTTGAAGGCATCGTAGAGTAGAGAAGCGCCTCGACAGGAGACGAGATTGGTGGTGTGCCTCGCTGAGTTACTGCACTTAAACTAAGCGCAGATGCTATTACAGCAGCCATTGAAACCTGAATCCGAGAACCAAACAAACGAGCTTGAGCCATGGTCCCCTTAAGGATGGCTGATTATCTACACTTGAAACCGTCAGGATCAGTTGAGGGGCTTACCTATTTCGGTAAGTGAGGCCCTCGTTGTAAGGGGGCATTCCGTTAGCGACCAAAGCCTGTTTTGCGCTTTCACAAGTGGCACCCATCTTTACCCAGATAGGATCGTCTGCTCTTGGAATCAAACTTCCGAACCAATGTCCGCCCTCGAAGAACTCGCGCACGGCTTCAATTGCAAAACGAAGTGACGCTGCCTCAAATTCGTTGTAGAGGAACGTGCCTATCCCTTCTGTGAGGTCCTCAGGAAGCTCCTCTAGCAGCAACTCGCCATGCGCGCGAATGTCACCTGCAGCAAATGCGCACCTTAAGGTGTGATCCTTAAGATTTGTATCGCACAAACGCCCCAGGGTGGCCAGGATCTCGTACCTTAACCAAGGATGTGTCAACAAAATTCACTGGTAGGTAACCCTTAAAATGCTTTCGATTGCTAGGGGAACCTCTCTCATTTCAATAATTTAGGTTCGAACTAGCAATCTATCAAGCCCTAAGGTTAACCACGTAGTTTTTGGGTCGTTTCTTCAAAAACTTTCCACTGCTCGTCGGTTATTCCACCAAAGAGCGAAACACCAGCTCCTCCCTTTTGGTGTACGATTTCTATGGCCCTTTTGAAATCATTTGTGTCATGCATATCAGGCATATATAGGCCCGCATAAACAGGGAAGGTGACTGCTTGAATGTTCTCCAGCATGCAGTCACCGATCCAATCCACGCTGGCTTCATAAAAGCTGTTGTAAGTCATTGGACAGACTGCGTCAAGCGGCCACTTGTCCCAATCTTGTCGACAAATCTTCCTTGCCATACTAGGAGTCGGAAATACAGCGGCAGTGATGATCTTGTGCCTTGCGTGGACCGTCTGAGCAAGTTGTTTGACCAAGTGGGTCACGGAGTCATATCGGAAGTGTAGCCATTCTTGATCATGAGCTGGATCCTGAATGTCGATCGGATCTCGACCAGAAAAGTCCTTAAACGCCTTGCGGGTGTGTTCGCCATAACAGAAGTCGTAGTCAGGCAATTCTTCGGTTTGAATGAGGTTGTAGTGCTTCCAAAGTGCTTTGGGCAGAATGACATCAGGATAGCGAACGTAGTCCAGATGAACGCCCGAAACGGCAGGGTGTCGTGCTAGCTCATCAGCCTTTTCTTTGAGGTAGGTTTGGACTCCTGGAATGACTGGAGAAACCCAACGATAATAATCGACATAGGGTGGTTTATCGAAACAGGATTTGCCCGATCGACTGACCATGTACCAGTCTGGATGATGCTCTCGGATCCAAGCGTCTCCCCGATTCGTCGTCCACATCCAACTATGGAGTTCCAGGCCAGCTTCTTTAATAATATCGAACTCGCGCTCGTCGATGCCGCCTTCTAGGTAGATGCCGTCAATACCATGCTGCTTGTAAGTCGCGTACTTCTTCTTGAGACTCTCGGAGGACGCCTCTTTGCTGATTCCAACCCAAGACCAATACTTCTTCTTTATCACAGTTTTACTCTCTGATTCGCGTGAATAAGGTGAGATCCTGGATCCAAGCCATGGCGCAACGCTTGCTGCCGCTCCGGCAATTAGGAACTCCCTTCGATTCATCATGCCATTCTGATGTCTAGCATCAACCTTTCACAAGGCTAGACGACCAAATTGCGGGAACGTCTAACTTGTATGATTTCGGCGATGATACTCAAGGCGATTTCTTCAGGGGATTTGGCTCCAATCTTGAGACCAATCGGCCCATAAATGCGTGAAAGGTCGGCATCGGTAAATCCGTCTTTCATCAACGTCTCCCGCCGTTTTGCCTGAGTACCTCGACTTCCTAATGCTCCGATATAAGCGACCGGACTTCCTAGCACGATTCGCAGGGCGACGTCATCGATCTTGGGATCGTGAGTTAGCACAACCACGTAGGTCTCAGAATTGATGCCCGTAACCGCCAGACCCAAGTCGGGCCATACAGTATGCATTTCATCGGGCTGCACCGGAAATCGTGCCAAACTGGTGAACGAGGTTCTTGGATCTATGACGATCGTCTTGAATCCTAGCTGTTTGGCAAAGGAAACGAGTGGCACGGCAATGTGCACTGCGCCAATGATAATCAGTCTCTCTTGAGTGCCAAACACATGTAGAAAGAGGCGCTTACCTTCGAATTCGACTTCCTTGCTGGATCGCGTGCTTAGTGCCGTTTGCACCATTCCGTCCAAGCGGTCAGGGTTTCCAGGTACCCAATACTCGCTAGATTGGGTTTCGTAGGAAAAGATCCGAACGAACGGCTGATCTGCCTTTATTCGAGCTAATATGTCACCCCATTCCGCAGGGCTGTTTAGGTTCGGAGCGGGTTCAATCCAAACTTGAATGCTTCCGCCGCATGAAAGTCCCACGTCCCAAATGGAATCTTCAGTTGCAGCCTCGAAGCGCATTTCCTTACTCTGACCCGAGGCAAGAGCCTGCGCGGCCGCTTCGATTACGGCTGACTCTACACAACCACCGCTGACGGAACCACAAATTTCACCGTCTGCGCAGATACCCATTGATGCCCCAATTGGCCTTGGAGATGATCCCCATGTTTGGGTGACAGTCGCGACTGCAAATGATCGACCCTCGTCAGCCCATAATTCGAGTGTTGATAGAATGTCGCGCATGAAGATACACAGGGCGACCCAACCGCCCAGTCATTGATAGGTCGTTCTACGACTCTGTAGGCTGCGAAATGAGTGTTCTCAGCCTACAGTCGGTCGCATCGTCAGACCAATTCGCTAACTTTGATCGGGAATTTCCGGACGCGTTTGCCGGTAGCGGCAAATACAGCGTTTGCTACTGCTGGGGCAACGGATGGGTAACCCACTTCGCCCATTCCACCAGGATGATCTGCGTTTTGAAGGATCGTTACTTCAACGTTGGGCATCGCGTCGAGGGTCATCCAACCAAAATCTGGCCAATTTTTTTCGACGACGCCACCCTTATCAATCGTGATCGCTGCCCTTAGAGCCGTTGACAAGCCATCGGTGCATGCGCCTTGCATCTGCGCTTCGACTCCTTTTGGATTGACGGCCATACCGCAGTCGACAACACAAATTGCTCTGTGCAGTTTGATCTTATTCCCAGTAACTGACACCTCGATGACATGTGCTGCATAGGATCCATAGCCACGGAAGCAGGCGATTCCCCTACCATGACCTTGAGGCAACGGCTTTTTCCAGTCCGCTTTTTCGGCTGCAACTTCAAGGACTTTTAGCAGTCGCTCGTCCGTAAGCAGTTTCTTTCGGAACTCGAATGGATCTTGGCCGGCTGCATGGGCCAATTCGTCCATATAGCACTCATTGGCGACGTTCAAAAGGGTGTTCTCGACGGATCTCCAAGCTCCGGTTGGAACCGGAACTCTTACAGCCCCGTGGATTTGACCCGAGTTCGGAATATTATAGGAAAGGCCGGATGCGCCAAATGGTCCAGGTGGTCGGGCCATGCCCGATTGAATTGCCTGATGACTCCAACCCGTTGGGTTACCTGCGTTGTCGACCGCACCCTTAAAGGAAGAATAACATGCAGGCCGATAGTTGTCGTGACGCATATCGTCGTCACGAGTCCACATCACCTTAACAGGCATTTTGATTGCCTTTGAAACGTTGACTGCATCGACAATGTAATCATCTGACAATCGCCGACCAAATCCACCACCTAGAAGCATCACGTTAATAGTGACCTTTTCTGGTGCTAGCTTCAGCAAAGAGCAGACCCGACCTTGAGCTCCAGTAGGTTGCTGAGTTCCTGCCCAAATAGTGCAATGATCCGCCTGCACATCGGCCACTGCATTCATGGGCTCCATAGTTGCATGGGAAAGAAATGGAAACTCAAGGGAGGATTCCACTACTTTCGAACCCGCAGGCATTTCCATATGGTCCTTCACGGCAGCCTTCATTTGCGAACTGATTTTTGCCGAATTGAGCTCTGCGTTTGGACCCAAGTCCCAATCGACTTTGAGGGCTTGTCGAGCCGATAGGGCGGCCCATGTATTCTTGGCCACCACCGCGACTCCACTTGGAATCTCAAATACGTTGATGACACCATCTACTTTTTTGGCATCGCCATCATCGATAGACTTAACCTTTGCGCCAAACGCGGGTGGTCGTTCGATAACTGCATAGACCATTCCGGGGACTTTGACATCCAGACCATACATGGCCTTTCCTGTAGTCACGTCCGGGTTGTCGATCCGAGTCGCGCCTTTCCCGATCAGCTTAAAGTGATCCGCGCTCTTGAGTTCCACTCCAGCAGTTGGTACGGCTAAAGTGGATGCAATTGCGGTCAATTCACCGTATCCGATTGATTTCTTACCATCGGCTGAGACAACGTGACCATTTGCGGTCTTGAGAGTTGCCGCATCCATCTCCCAAGTCTTTGCTGCCGCGGAAACAAGCATCATTCTGCTTGTCGCCCCGATCTTTCGCAACTCGCCGTACATTGCTCGAATCGTATTGCTTCCGCCGATGCCTTGATAGCCATATCGGGATTGGTTAGCTGGAGCTTGTGTTACTTTGACCTTGTGCCAGTCCACGTCCATCTCGTCCGCAACGATCATCGCTAAAGCTGTCCGACTACCTTGACCAGCGTCTGGAGCGATAATTGTCACGGTCACGGTTCCGTCTGGTTCAACACTTACCAGAGCGTTTGGTTCAAAAACGACTCCCTTCTTCTTCAAACCAGCTTTGGCGTCAGCGTCCGCACACGCCAAGGATGAGAAGCTACCGAGTACCAAAACTGCACCCACGCCCCCAGCAAGCTGGATGAACGATCTTCGGCTGAACTCCTTACGATTGCTCACTTTGCACTTCCTGAAGCAGCCTTAATGGCCTCTCTAATTCTCTGGTAGGTTCCGCATCGGCAAATATGACCTGCAAAAACATCATCAATGTCAGCGTCGGTAGGGTGGGGATTCTTCTTTAGGAGTGCCGCTGCCGCCATGATTTGGCCCGCTTGGCAATATCCGCACTGGGGAACGTCATGCTCAATCCAAGCTTTTTGAAGAGGGTGATTCCCATCCTTTGACAAGCCCTCTATTGTCGTGACCTTCTTGTGTCCGATTTGAGAGACGGGAAGCTGACAACTCTGTTGCTCGTTGCCATCCACCAGAACCGTGCAGGCTCCGCAAGCACCAATGCCACAGCCAAACTTTGACCCGGTTAGGTCCAGAACGTCTCGCAAGACCCAAAGGAGGGGCATGTCGGGGGCAACATCGACTGAACGATCTTTTCCGTTTATGTTTATTTTGATTAGAGCCATTGGTTTCTCGGACATTCATTCTAGCCGTGTTTTTCCGGCCAATTAGTAGAAAAGGAGAGTTGAGGTTCGTTTGCGTTAACAAAGTCAGAGCTTTCTATAACCTTTGAAAGCAGTCACATCGCAATTCGTACAAGCACTGTCTAAGCTAGTTTTTGTAGCCTATTCCGCATCCATAGGGACGACTGGTTGAAATCGACACACGCTTGCCAGCCAATCCTTCGTCCAGCGCAGCAGCAACGTAGTTCTTTGCTTTAGAGATGTCTTCTGGATCAGAGCTGGCCGTGTCATCAATGCCACCCATGTACGCTATGTGACCTTTCGGGTCCACGATAAACATCGTGGGTGTATTCTTCGCTCCGTACATCTTTCCAATAGTTCCTTCTGAATCCGCGATCAGCTTCGAACTCATTTTTTTTTCGACTGCCAATTGATTTAGTTTCATCGTGGAGTAATAGCCGTGATTGCCTTCGGCGGCCGAGAAGATCGTAAGCCACACGACTCCCTTCTGCGTGTATTTCTTCTGAAGAGATTGCATGTTGTTCGTGTTGTAGTGCTTCTGAACAAATGGGCATCCAAAATTGCACCACTCGAGGACGACGAATTTCCCTTTATAGTCCTCAAGTTTGACGTCGTTTCCCTTGGAGTCCTTAATTTCGAATGATGGAGCGGCTGCACCAACGGAAATCTTAACGGGACTAGCAAATGAGAGCGCAAACGCGCTTAGTGCAATGAGAGTTAATCCTGTAGTAAACGCTTTCATGATCTGTCTTTACCAAAACTTGAGTTGAATAGGAATTGTACGATAGGAAATCCTGGATATGGGTTAGCGTGCTGTAACCGGTATGTCGAGCCACATCGCCCTCTTTCGAATTCCTAGCGGCTTGATCGAGAGGATGCCAGTCAAGCGACTTGGCGTTTCAACCGCATAGGGTGACAGTGGAATCGTTATTTCTATTCCTTTGCCTAATCTTTTAACGGTGTGCTCCTCAGCTCCAAAAAACTTAGGATTTGCTGGATAGAACTGATCGATGGCCATGCCTGGAGGAAGTGAACGTGAACCGAGAGCAACTCTCCCGGACTTCACAACCGCGTAGAAGCCAAAACTTGATCCAGCTGTTGGAAGCGATGATCGAGCAGATGAGAATTGAGGGTTCGGTTCTTCTGCCATGGCGAAGGGTAGGTCGATCGACAGATTGGCATGCTGAGGAACGCAGAAATCCTTGCAGAGCAGCCAATTTGCCGTAACAGCTAGATGTAGTCGAGCGCCAGAGGGCGTTTTAGGGGGAGTAACTTCTGATGTAAGCCAGAGCTCATCCTCATATACATATGCTGATACGCCACCAGCCTTATGGAGGTGAGGCTCGGGCCAAAGAATTGGACCTACGCTGGCGGCCGAGGAATTTGTCTCCCATATAGCCTGCGTTGCCATGCCACTTTCCCCAGGATTTGCATAATAGCTGTGCCATCCCTTCGCCATCGACAAATGAATCGCGACAAAGAACTTCTTTCCTGGTTGGATGGCTGAGACACTCGAAATCAACTCCGCTTTTGCCTGAGGAGCTATCTCTTGATGGTTTATTTCGATAGGGAGCACAACAAAAGGGAGCATTACCTATCTATATAGCGTCCCATTTGCGCTCAAAGTTTCCAGAAAAGTCATTAAGCGTAATCGACTTTTTGAGCAGATACTTCAAACTCATCGAGGAAGTCGATGAGTCAAGCATACAACGAATCTTTAAGACCCCAATTTCACTTCACGGCAAAAACGAACTGGCTGAATGATCCCAATGGTCTTGTGTATTACAAGGGAATCTATCACCTCTTTTTTCAATACAATCCTGAAAGCGTGAATTGGGGAAATATGAGCTGGGGTCACGCCACTAGTCCTGACCTTGTTCACTGGAGTCAGCAAACACACGCAATCCTCCCAGACGATTCGGGGACGATCTTTTCTGGATCAGCTGTCGTTGATTGGCGAAATACATCGGGCTTTCAACAAGGAACCGATCCGCCTTTGGTGGCGATTTATACATGCGCAGGAGATACATCGCCCGCCTCTTTGGGAAAGCCATTTACGCAGTGTTTGGCCTTCAGTTGTGATGCGGGAATGACGTGGCAAAAGTATCCGGGAAATCCAGTCATGGATCAGATTGCACCTGGGAATCGTGATCCAAAGGTCATCTGGTTCGAGCCAACTCAGTCATGGGTGATGGCGCTCTATCTCGAAAACAGTGATTTCGGCATCTATGTTTCACCTGATCTGAAAGATTGGAGCCCCACTCAGAGATTCACATTTGAAGGTGTAAGCGAATGCCCGGACTTCTTCGAGTTGGCCGTCGTTGGAAGCCATGAGAGAAAATGGGTGTTTACATCTGCGAGCGGACATTATTTGGTGGGGGCGTTCGATGGAAAATCCTTCCATCCGGAACAGGGCCAAAGGCAAATGGACTTAGGGCCGAATTTCTACGCGGTCCAAACTTTTAGCGACTTGCCGGGTGACAGGGGGCGTAGAGTTCAGATTGCATGGATGCGTGGCGGTTCGTATCCCGAAATGCCATTCAACCAACAGATGAGCTTCCCATGCGAATTGACACTTCATCAGGTTGGAAGCGAATTTGTCATCCATAGGTCCCCCGTCGTTGAGGTTGCGGGCTTGGCAAGTGGCAACTGTGTCCAGTGGACCGAACTTCAATTCGAGTTTGAGCAGAATCTCTTTGCCAGTCTAAAGGGAGATCTGTGGGCTTTGGACTTTGATTTCGAATTCCAAACCGAAGTTCAAATTGAATTTCTGATCAGGGGCTGTACGATAATCCTTGATTCGACCACTCAACAAATAACTGTTGATAACAACACGGTTGGCCTAGCCATGCATGAAAGTCGGCTTCAACTTCGCATCCTGGTTGACCGAACGTCTATCGAAATTTTCAGCAACAAAGCGGCGTTTAGCTATACCAAATGCTTCGTCCCAGCGTGTGATTCAATCGACTTGAGCCTCGTAGTGATCAAGGGCGAAGCCCTACTACGAAACTGCAAAGTGCAAGGACTACAGTCTATCTGGTCGATTGAATAGTAAGTGAGAGATGCCCTGGCACCTGCTTAAGCAAGTGCCAGGTTCACTAGTGCAAGGTTAGCGTGATCGGTCAAATCGGTAATATTTGTGACCGTTCTTCCACACCGTTTTACGGACATAGTGGTGGCCGTGATGATCAAATGACTGGTGTCGGTAGAGTTCAGCGCGGGCGCGCCGCGATTTGTCCAGGCTCTTTTGGTCTTGATCGTACCTATAGGCGGAGTAAAGACCTCCTCCAATTCCGGCAACTGCCAAAGTTTTGTTGTGGGTCAGAAGCCCAAGAGCACCGACCACGCCACCAGCAATTCCTAGATCCTTCCACTGATCCCTAGTCTGTTTTCGGTGGTGGATATCTTGTAGCGACTGCGCATTGGCTGTCATTGGCGCAACTGCGCAGAAAGCAATCGCAGAAATCGCGAGTAGGGATGTAACGTTCAGTTTATGTTTCATTGTTAGCTCCTGAACTGCTGACTCCGGCCCAATTGCGCATGTTCAAGAAATGAGTGAAACCTAACTTAGAAGGCTGCAAGGAATTAAGTGATTCTAGAACACCTGCTCGATCTCGGAAATCTCTTCGAGGGAGAGTCTGAACTCTCCTGCGCCGATGATTCCATCCACTTGTTCAGGGCTGCGCACGCCAACGATGGAACCCGTTACTGCGGGATCCCGTAGAGTCCATGAGATAGCCACCTCTCCAGCGGTTCTGCCATGTCGTTTACCGACGTCCTCTAACTTGGACGCCACTCGGAGGTTCTGGGATAATTTCGGGTCGCGGAACTCGTCACTTCGGCTCCTCCAATCGCTTTCTGACAGATTCGAAGCCCGTTCAACCGTCATCTTTCCGGTTAGGAGACCTGATGCCATTGGCGAATAGGCAATGACTCCCATTGAAGCTTCTGCTGCATAAGGAAGGATTTCCGCTTCGATTCCGCGTCTGAGCAGCGAGTATGGAGGTTGAAGAGACGTTACTGGGGCAATGGTCTGAATCCGCTCGAGTTGTTGGACATTGAAATTGCAGACTCCAATCTGACGAACCTTTCCTTCTTTTTGGAGATCAACCAGGGTGGACCAACCCTCTTCTAGGTCCTCTTCAGGCTCCGGCCAATGAATTTGATAGAGGTCTATACGATCGATTTGGAGTCGCCTTAGCGACGCCTCGACTTCCCGTCGAATCGAATCAGGTTTAAGGCTTTTTGAGATTTCACCTGCTTCGTCCCAAATTCTCTCGCACTTGGAGAATATATAAGGCTGGGTGCTAAGACCCTTGATAGCCCGACCAACTACTTCTTCCGAGTGCCCGAGTCCGTATACGGCGGCAGTATCGATCCAATTGATCCCAAGTTCCAATCCGTGTCTGATCGCAGCAATGGACTCCGCGTCGTCTTGACTACCCCACGCGAATCGATAGCCTGGCCCGCCCATAGCCCATGCTCCAATACCAATTGGAGTGATTTTGAGGTCACTATTGCCGAGCGCTCTTGTTATCATATTGAGATCCTAGCCAGCCTCAGCTTATCAGATTCACCACGTCCATTGAATTCAGTCGGCATCTGGATTTGTTGTCAGCGCTTTCAGTCCTCGTTTGGCAAGTCCTTTACCGTGCGATCCTTCCCACTCTGTCGGGTACTTCTTTCCAGGCATGTTTTCAGCCCAGATAGCTCGATTGAAAGCTTTGTCGTCAATTAAATCCGGTTTGCTGAGATCAAATCGGCGTCCGTAGCTTTGCTCCTTCGTTTCATCCAGGGGAATATTGTTCGTCTTTGTTTTGTAAGGTGTAGTGTCAAGAACTCCAGTGAAACAGGCAGACATGATTGGAGAGATGGATACAAAATAGCTCTTCGAGCGTAAGCCGAGAATCAGTTCAATGGACTTGACAACTGACGTTTGGTTGTAGAAATCTGACACTCTGCCCCTGTGTCTCGAGTAAGGAGAAATCACTAAACAGGGACTTCGATGGCCATCGACATGGTCCCACCCTGCCTGAGGATCATCTTCTTCAACAAAGACGCATGTGTCTTTCCAGAATTTGCTCTTTGTTAGCCCTTCAATGCACATGCCTAGAGCCAGATCGTTGTCCGCGACTTGGGCTCGACCCGTGACAGGCCCCCCGGTGTGGTCGCAGCAGAGATACAGAATCGTCAGATCCGGCATCTTCCCTAAATGCTCCATCTTTCTTAACTCGCTAAGGAACTTGTCAGCCCGAAGCACATCGGGTACGGCCAAATCCCAACCCGGATAGCCCTTCACCGCATATTTCTTCATCCTCGCAACGCCAATGTTCTGTTTGAACTTGATGTTCATAGTCCCTGCGTAATGCTCCTTAAGACAGTCGAAATAGGTTTCTCCTTTAGCGGTCGATGCGTAGTCGAATTCGCCAAAATTCAGAAAAGTCTTCCCCGCCTCTAAAGCTGAATCCCACAGGAATCCAGTTGAACTCGTGTTTAAGGCATCGTCTCCAAACGGGTAGCTTCGGGGCCACGATGAAACGGATCGTTCAAGGTTTGCGGTTGTATTTCCTTCCGTTGCCCACGAATGTCCATCTGCGCTGCAGATTCCATTGCAGTAATAATTATCAAGAAGCGTATATTCCCTAGCTAGCGTATGGGCATTTGGAGTGATTTTCTCGCCAAACGTGCACAGGGAAGGGTCGCCGTCCCCTTCCGTCATATCGCCAAGAATTTGGTCATAGGTTCGATTTTCACGAATGACATAGACCACATGTTTGAATAAGCTTGGTTCGCCCGGTCTCGCAGGTATGGCGACCGGCGTTTTGATTGGCCTTGACTTAAGGGGCCTTGCGTTGCTTATTTGTAAGAGTGGTTCATGGACAGAGACCACGCAAAGAGCACCAGTGAGATCCCACGAGTTATGTGATTTAGGACCCTTCAAGGCGGATAGCTCGCCAAGTCCTTTGGTACAGGCGATGTACAGGTGATCCTTAACGAGTTTAATTGATGCCGGATACCATGCGGTTGGGTATTCACCCATAACCTTTGATTGGTTCAAGTCATATACCAATACGGAATTTCTGCCGCTACATGTGATATAAGCCCGACTGCCATCGCTAGAAAGGACAACCGATGAAGGTGCAGCTCCTACAACCGTGTCTGAGAAGAGTTTTATAGTGCGATGAGAAAAGGTAGTGGTTGAGAAATCTTCGAGAGTGTCGCTTCCAGAACATGGGACGAGCAGGCGATTACCAGCAAGGAGCAGGTCTCCAGCATGGTGCCCTATAGGCGTCGAATCCACAAGCTGACGGTTTCTAAGGTTGAAAATATCGAGGCGCCCCCCAAGCCCAACACCCCTAGCATCTACCGGAACATTTGTTCCTGCGGACATGGCCTGTGCTTCCTTGGCTTCGGCCTTTCTGGACCAACAAGATACGTATAGTCTTTGAGTCCGAGCATCAAACGCTACGCCAAATGGGGCCACATCGGTATCCCACTTCTCAATTTGCCCTGTTTCAATGTCGACTCGAGCAACGGAATTGTCCCTGTTTAAGCATACGAAAAGGTGAGATGGATCTTGGAAAACCATTCCTGTGGGAGTTGGAGACCCTCCAACGCGCGCGTTCGGAATCGTCAAAGTCTTTCGTGGCGTAACCACTGCTCCCATTACGTCAAAGATCGCGATCTTGTTTGTTGCGGTTGAATAGCAGAGCGTCTTTCCATTGTCAGTTAAGACAATTCCGCAAAATGAATCTCCTCCTTCAACTTTGATTTCGGTTAGCGCTTTTCCGGTCGTGCAATCTACCACTTGGATGCCGTTATTCTCTTTAAGGTATGCGTAAGCACCGTCAGGTGAAACTGCCAGATCAACCGGTCGATTGCTAAAGGAGATCGTCCGTCCGACCGGTTTGAGGGTTTGGCCGGTTGCGACGAGCATGCCGCTAGCTGATTTCAATCCAACGCGAGGAGCTTGTGCTTTGTACCATGCTGAAAAACTGAGACCAATGCAGAGGGAAACCAAGCCGAGAGTATAAAGTGGTCTTTTCATGGGAGCAGTCGCTTATCGACAATGATAATTGGATCATCTTAATTCTGGCTAAAATGAATGCTGCTCTGAAGTGTGAATTTGGAGATTGATGGCGATGATGTGCGGTTTCACGCGCGGCTGTTTATCTCGGCAACCTCTGAGGCTTATTTGGCGTCTCCAGTAAAACACGCCAGAGTTAGGGAGATGAGAAAACAATGTCTGATTCAGTAGGTTCATGGACCGAAGAGCTAAAGGTTTCCGGAGCGGAACTCCTAAAGGAAACTGAGAAATTAATCCAGGAGGGCAACGTAACACACCTCGTGATCAAGAATGAAAGCGGTCATACAGTTGTCGAAATTCCAGTTACCGTTGGCGTCATAGGAGCCATTCTCGTTCCCATGCTTGCTGCTGTAGCGGCAATAGCCGTCTATGCCTTCCACTTTACGGTTGTGGTAACCAGAACAGTCCCGCCACCACTCAATCCGTAGTTGTATTGATATTGAGAAGTGGCGCTGAAGCATGGGATAACATGGGCTCATGCTTCTTACTTGTCGGCTCGTTACAGCTTGTTTGGCCCTTAGTATTTGTAGTTCGCTTACCGCAACAGCATCTCGTTCAGGAACCCAAACGATGGCTTCTGTGCCCCCACTCCTGAGTGGGGTTCACCGAGTAGTTTGTTTGGGGGACAGCATCACTCAGATGGGTGAAGGACAAGGGGGCTATGTATGGCTGGTAAGGCAATATCTGAAGGATCTCTACCCTGATGCTGGCATTGAAACGCTGAATGCCGGAATTTCGGGCCATAAATCTACCGACATGCTCGCAAGGTTTCAAAGCGATGTCCTCGACAAGAAACCAGACTTGGTTACGATAAGCGTAGGCGTAAACGATGTCTGGCACGGCTTCTATGACAATCATCCTTTGGGTGATGGCCCGCGCGGAGTCACTTTAGAGAATTACCGATCCAACGTGGAAACGATGGTCACGCGTGCTCTAGCGGCGGGAATCAAAGTAGTCCTATTGTCCACGACTGTGATTGAAGAGGATTTGTCGAATCTAGAGAACGCTAAAGCTGCCAAATACAGTGCAGCGTTGCGAGAGATTGCACGGGCTCATCGTTGCTCATTCGTTGATTTTCAGAAGCCCTTTCGCGATCTCATCCAAGTGTATCGAAAATCAACGGGCGGCCGCGACAACCTGCTAACTGTTGATGGAGTTCACATGAACGGCGCAGGCAATAAGGTTATGGCTCACACTCTTTTGACAGGTCTGGGGATATCTCCAGACGATCAAAAGTCGGTCCAGAAACAAGTTGAAAAGAGGCGGTGACGTCAAAGCAAAAAAAGCCGAGCGAACGCTCGGCTTTCCAACTGGCAAAGTTAGGGTTTATCGAATAACTCGAACACGATCGTACGGTTTGGTGTCGTCTCCGCCATTACCATCGGCGATGTAAATCAATCCGCCTGAAGTTACGAAGAAACCTTCGAGACCGAAGAATTCTGCTTGGAGTGGAGCGCCATCCTTGAACCCGGCAATCCCGTTGCCCGCGATTGTTGCGACCTTACCGCCGGAAATCTCTCGAATGACCTTCCCATTTGTATCGATCACGTAGACGTTTCCGGAACCGTCAATCTGCACTCCTTGAGGGCCATTGACAGTCGAAGTCGCAATCGGGCCGTCAATAGACGAAGCGGCTCCCGTGCCGACATAAGTCGTTACGTCTCCTGCCAGTGTAATCTTCCTTATTCGATTATTGGCTTGATCGGCAACCAGAATCGAATCGTCCGATTGTACGGCAACTCCATACGGTCGATCGAACATAGCCGCAACCCCGTGACCTTCTGCGTAGCCAGCAACTCCAAGTTGTCCTGCCAAAGGCGAAACAGTACCTGTCACGGGATTAAGAATCTGAACTACGCTTTGCGATATATTTGAAACGACAACCATTCCATTGGACATGACGCCAAGACCTCTTGGCCGGCCAATATCTCGAGCAAGAACTGTTGGAACTCCAGTCGATGTATTGATCTGCCAAACGGTTCCCGCTGTGGGAGAATGTGTACCTGCGTCATCATCGTCAGTTCCAACATAGAGCTTCCCTGAGGATGAAAGAGCAATTCCAAAGGGTTTCTGAAACAGAGGCTGTTTCGTTAAGGTCGAAACGATGCCACCCGAAGTGATTTTGCGAATGGCGTCGTTATCATAATCGCAGACATAAACCGTACCGTCGCCCGCAACCGCGAGATTGGCCGGATTAGAAAATTGGGCTGCTGAGCCCGATCCATTTTGAAGGCCAGAGAGTTCGCTACCAGCAATGGTATAAACCGCCCTCGCAGCTGTGACCGAACTGGAACCGCTTCCACCACAACCAACCACAAAAAGCAATGGGAGTAAACCGATGAATCTGTATCTCATATTAGGAACTCTAATATATGGCTTATGCTAATGCCACGGTAAGGGTCTTAGGTCTTTTGGGGCACAGATAACCTAAGGCAGTCCTTTCCCACGTGCCGCGACTAGAATGCGATACCAATCTTCACGGCTTAGGTCGACCTGATCAGCCTTGACCGCACTACGAATGTTTTCTGGGTTTGCAGATCCAACGATTGGAATGATCTTGCTCGGATGCTTGAGTAGCCAGGCAAGGGAAATCGCCGTTCGAGAGACTCCATATTCAAGAGCTTTCGTGTCGAGGAGTTCGATAAGCGCCTGTCGAATAGGATCGTCCGAAGTCCCGCCAGATCCAAGCCATCCTCCACCCAGAGGAGACCAAGAGAGTGGCGTGATGTTCTTCTCGATGCATTGATCAAGGGTTCCATCTTGGAAGCAATCCAATCGACCTAGGTGAATCTCAACTTGATTGACTGCAATTGGAAAGGGAAGACCACTTTGAAGGCAATTAACAAAGGATGGAAGGAAGTTACTGACCCCAAAATATCGGACCTTGCCAGCCTTGTATAGTTTTTCGAAGGCCTCTGCGATCTCAGCAGGATTCATCAACAAATCAGGACGGTGGAGTTGATAGATGTCAATTGTTTCGACTCCCAGCCGACTAAGGGATTTATCACACGATGCGAGGATGTGTTCCGCACTGAAGTCGTACCGATGCGGCGAATTCTCGTTTGGTTCTCCTGGGAACCGTATTCCACATTTGGTAGCGATCGTGATTTCGCTTCTCATGCTCGGAAGCTTCTTAAGAACCGTCCCGTGGATCTCTTCGCAACGTCCTCTGCAGTAGATGTCTGCATGGTCAAACAATGTGTAGCCAGCCTCATAGGCGGCAATAATCGCCTCCTCGCCGCGAGACCATCGCTCTTGAGTGACGTCATTTGGATTCCACGTGCCCGCAATTCTCATGCATCCATAGGAGAGTCGAGAAGCATCGATGTCGGTGTTGGCGATTCGCTGGAGTTGCATGACTGTAAGGTGTTACCAGGTATTCCGACGAGTTGTACATACCGATGCGAAATACCGATCTCGTACAGCCGTTTCGTCGAATAATGTTATGCAGCAACGATTAATGGAGATCGAAAATGAGTGTGGAGACTGTTCAGCCTTGGTTGGCGCATCGCCCCCGACGAGGAGCAACCCGAGTCGATGTAGTTGTTCTGCACGCCACGCCTTGTAATGATCTCGATGCGGCACTCGCAGACCTCAAAGCTCACGGGCTAAGTTATCACTACATCATCGATCGAAACGGAATTCCTCACAAGTGCGTGCCCTATTCGGCAGTCGCTTTTCACGCTGGGAACTCTTACGGTCCTCATGAGGCGACACGGGGCACATCCAAGGACCAAGATTCCCATTCGAATTTCGTGGAATTGACCAGCGTCAATGAGTATTCGATTGGGATCAGCCTAATCAACTGCAATGATGGACAGGAGTCCTATCCAAAAGAGCAAATAGACGCCTGTATATGGCTGCTCAAAGAGCTAAAGAATTCCATGAATTCATTAGCTTATATCACGACTCATTTTTGGGTTTCGCCAGGGAGAGTCACTGACCCAATCGGAATTGATATCCTGCCAATATCAAAACAGACGGGCCTAGAAATATGGATGCCCGCCAATTGAAACGAACCGCAATTAATCGCTAGTGGAACATGTTTCAGATTCCACTAGCGATTGACCGTTAGCGTCGCTCTCGGCGCTTAAATGGCTTGGGTTCTTCTATTGGAGCGTCTGACGCTCTGGCAAGTTGAACTTTGACCTTGCGGTTTCTAAGTTTGCAGCGTCTCAACGCTTCAACGACGATCTCGCCTTGGGCTGCAGGAACCTCGACAAAGGACGTCCTGTCCAAGATGTCGATTACTCCGATTGCTTTACCCGTCAAGCCCGCTTCGTTTGAAATGGCGCCTACGAGGTCGCTCGGACGCAAGCCATCTTGACGTCCCATGCCAACGAAAATTCGAGTCATGCCAATTTCAGGCTGTTCAAAGTCATGGGCCATTTCATCAGCAGCTTCGACCTTTGCCGTATGCTGGCTCTGCCAAAGCATGTGAAGTGCCGCCGCCGCGACTTCGGCAGACTCATATTCTTCGGAAAGCTCCTCTACTGTAGCAAGGTGGCTCTCAAAGTCCCCAGCTTTCAGGGCTTCGCGCAAGGCGTCTTGGAAAAGTTCTCTTCGCTTAGCAGCTATATCCGAAGCCGTTGGAATTCGAGCCGCTTTGATGGTCGAACCAATCATGCGTTCGATATTCTTAAGCTGAATACGTTCACGGCCCGTAACCAGGGTAATTGCATCGCCAGACCGTCCGGCTCTACCAGTCCTTCCAATCCTATGAATATATTGCTCGACGTCCCAAGGGATGTCGTAGTTGATAACGTGAGTAACCGTTTCGATGTCTAAGCCCCTTGCAGCAACATCTGTTGCGATCAAAAGGTCGGCTTGGCCCTCTCGGAACCTTCGCATGACTCGATCTCGCTCTTGTTGACTCATGTCACCATGGAGCGCTTCCGTGTTATAGCCTCGTAAGCGAAGATTCTCACTAAGATCATTTGTATCTTGGCGAGTGCGACAGAAAACAATCGTAGGTCCGGGTGTCTCCATATCCAATACGCGGGCCAGAGCCTCTAACTTGGTGCCTTTTGGTACCTCGTAATAGGTTTGATTCGTCGTATCGAGTGTCCGTTGTTTCGATTGAATCGTTACATGTACGGGGTCGTGGAGGAATTTTTTCGTTAGGGCCAAAATGCGCGCAGGCATTGTCGCCGAGAAAAACGCTAGCTGCCTTTGCTCCGGGAGCTCAGCAAGAATTGCCTCGAGATCTTCTGCAAAACCTAGCGCGAGCATTTCATCGGCTTCATCCAGAACACAGTAAGAGACTTGCGCGATATTCAGCGATCCCCTGCGAAGGTGATCCAGTACTCGTCCTGGCGTACCTACAACAACATGGGCGCCATTTCTGAGGGACCGAAACTGGCGATCTATGGGCTGTCCGCCGTAAACCGGTACGACTCGGACTCCCGAATACTTAGCGAATTCGTGGATACCGCCAGCAACCTGGACCGCAAGTTCGCGTGTTGGAGCAAGGATCAGAGCCTGTGGTTCCAACCTAGATGTATCGATCCGTTGTATGAGCGGCAATCCGAACGCAGCAGTTTTGCCGGTGCCGGTCTGGGCGTTTCCAATGAGGTCTCTGCCGCTGATTAGAATAGGTATGGCTTTAGCCTGGATGGGCGTTGGCGTTTCAAAGCCCATATCCGTAACAGCGCGAAAGATTGACTCGGATAGTCCAAGCTCGGAAAATGAAAGGAGTGGTTCTGGCTCCTCATAAAGATCAGGGGCAGGGCTCGCTTCGTGCTTTTGCTTAGGAGTTTTTGGAGCACGGTCCTTTTTTATGAACTCTGACTTGTCCGCGAATTTTGGTTTGGAGGCGTGCTTAGGTTTGGCTTGCACTTCTGCCTCCGGCGGCTTAGATCGCTTTTTGGGCGATTTCGGATTCAATGGAATGATGTTCGTTTTTTGAGGTTTGGGCATAACAATTTGGCGGACTCAAGAATACTTTCTAGAGCCCTAGACTATTAGTGTGACTCCGATTTGCTGGCAGATACACTTTTTCGCCGCTACTGACCTATTACTTGCTGGAAAAGAAGTTGCTTTTAGAGTGCTAAATCTGAATGTCTAGCGTCGAATTCCCGGGGTTGGAGGCACCGTAGCAGCGAGTAATTCGTTTTCTGCTTTGTGGACGGCGAGCAAAGAAGCTGTGAAGCCCACTCGTGCATTTCGGAGGGTGCTCTCAGCATCCAACACGGGCAAAATGCCGGTTGCCCCTTGCTGATATCCCACTTTGGCCATCTCTAGGAGTTGCCTGGATGGCCCAAGGATTTCTTTTTCATAGCTCGAAGCGGCGTGGATCGCTGAATCCAAGTCAACAATTGCTTGCTTGACTTCTCGCTTCACCTGTAGCTCAGTTTGACGGATCTGTAACTCTGCCTGTCTTCGCGAATCTCTGGCTGATCGAATGGCGTGACTAATTCCGCCGAAGTCAAATAATGGAAAACTTAGTGTTAGCGAGAGAGCATCAACCTGCTGTTGGGCCGACCGTTGGTATTGCACGTTGAGATCTGGAATCCTGGAAGCTTCAACTTGGCGAAGTGAATATCCAGACGAAGAAAGTTGGGATCGAGCAGCCGTTAGTGTTGGGCGTGTCTTAAGTGCGTTGGCAAGTGCTTCTTCAACCGCAGGGACTTTCAGGCGGGCGAGGTATCCCGAATCGCCTTCCATGTCTGTCACCGTGAATACGTCGGCATCCGTCGAAAGAGCCAAAAGGCCGGTCAACTCCAGTTGAGCAGATAATTGGCTCCCTTTGGCAACCATTTGAGCCTGCTTTGCATTAGCCAAATCGATGGAAGCTCTTAATACATCTGCTTTCGGCGCGGTGCCCGCTCGCTCTTGCTGAATGGTTAGCTCGTAAATTCTGTTTGCCTCAGAAACAGATTCATCGGCAATACGGACTTGGGATTGGGCAGCACTAAGTGACCAATACGCGTCTCGCACCTGTTTTTCCAATTTCAGGAGGGATTCTAAGTGTTGGGCCTGAACGCCAGTAAACGTTTCGTGGGCCGCTGCTGCTTGGTACCTTTTCTGACCACTTATGTCGAATGAACCTGATACTTCCAGGATCGTATCGCGGTTATCTCCGGTTAACGACGGCGCAGAACTCGAGCCTTGTACCTGTGAAAATCCAAAAATGAAATTAGGAAAGGCCGCGATCGAGCGATAAGTGTTATAGCTCGCATTTACGCCCAAAGAGTCAGATTGGATCAGCAGGTTGTTCTGCAGCGAGAGCCGAATGGCACCTTCGATGGAAAGTACTTTCACTTCTTTCGCAGTGCTCGGCGTTCCTGATTGCTCGTTGCTGGCAAGAGATGAACTGGCTAGTACTGAGAACAGAAAAAGAAACGAGATTTGCTGTAAAGAGTTTTTCACCAGACTTATTTTCCTCAGCGGTCCCGGTAGGCATATCTAGGACCAAGCGTAGTATGGGCGCGTTAACCTACTCCCTGCCTTAGAACTCCTTAAACGACAACCGGATTGAACAGCTGTGGATGATCTCGTTTTGCGCTTATCTTTCTGGCCTGTCGGAGTGCTAGTTCTCTCGCCTAGTCATTAACGACTAAGTTTCGGTGTGGTCGGGCTTGTTAGCCACTCACGGAAGAAAGGACCCATGTCCTTTCCTGTAACTTTTGAAGAGATCTCCACCCAGTCCTGTGTAGTCCCGTTCCCATAGCGATTCTTGTCGATAAATCCCCGTATGATCTTGAAAAAAAGTTCGTCGCCAACCGTTTGTCGCAGGGCATAAAACGTTAGGGCACCGCCGATGTAGCTTTGAGCTCCGAACATCTCTTGAGCGGAAAGGTGTCCAGGCTTCAGCCAGGCCCGCCCTCTGAATTGGCTGTATACACTTTGACCTTGCTTGCGATAGCTTTCGATGCCAAATCTGTATTCAGTGAGTAACCATTCCGAGTATTGCGCAAAGCCCTCAACCCACCAAATATCGTCGCCCCAATGGGTCACGCTTACGCAGTTTCCAAGCCACTGGTGGGCTAGTTCGTGCATGAGAGTATTGGGCTCAACCGCGCCATCGGGGCCAAAAATGGGAAGAGTTGTTGTTTCAAGTGCCGACGACGTCATGAGTTGATTTTCAGCTGCTGCCGCCTTTGGTAAGACAATTACCCCGTATGAAGGAAACGGATAGGCGCCAATACGGTTAGTCAGAAATTCGATGTATTTGGGAAGCATCGAAAGGGAAGTTGCAGTCGCCTTCGGTTCTCCAATTGGAACATAGCTCTTTATTGGGAGGCCACCAGGACCCGTGCTACTGATCGCGGTGTACTTTCCGACAGCAACTAATGCCATGCACGTCAAACTTGGCTTGTTCAGACTAAAGTGGACAGACGGTCCGGACGAAGCTACCAGAACACCATTTGCTAGGGCGATGTAACCCGCCGGCACCTTGATTTCGAAATCAAATGTCGCCTTATTGAGTGGGTGATCGTTACAGGGAAACCATGTATGAGCTAAGTCCGGTTCACAGGCAGCCACGGCTCCACCCCGAAAATGAATCCAACCTGATTTGATGCCACTCGGAAGGGCAGCAGATTGAGCCTGTAACGGTTTTCCTGAATAGAGTGTTTGGACTTTGAACTTTCCTCCACCCGAAATGGCGGTGGGGGCCACGATGTGCAGCTTCTGATTCGAACGGCTGTATTTGGCGGTGACACCGTTTACCAGCAACTTCGCGATCTCAAATCCTTCGAAATCGAGATCAAACGATGTGATCGTTGCAGTGGCCACCGCATCCATCGTCACATCCGATCGTAGCTCGTTGGTATCCGGGTCGTACTGAAGTGCTAAAGAATAGTGGTACGCACGATAGCCACTGTTCCCCAACCGTGGAAACGTAGCATCACCTATACCTGCAGACTGAGCTAGCGCATTTGCCCAAGCAAGAGCCAATCCTAGGACCAACGAGAAACGGAACATTGGCTCCTAGGGTACCAGTCACCTTGCGCTCAACTACCTGATGATGTGTGCGCTTCTGGTTGGAGGAGGCATCGGACGTCCGGGCTTCAATGCCCTCCATAGAATGCTATTGAGCTTATCTGGATCCGCTCGATCATAAGACGACCAATCCAATTTCCCGCTTTCTAATGCCAGTGTTGTCTTCTTGGCGTTCTTCGTTTCCAAAGATATTTCAGGTTTCAAAGCCTCAACAGGGGTGAAGTCGGGTTTTGTAGTGAAGGATGCGAAAAGGGGAGTTGCTTTTTGATCAAATTGAGTCATTGGCGGCAATCCAAGTATCAGTTCCATCGTTCTTACAAAGCTCGCCGTTGTGTATTGAGTACTGTCAAGGAATCCGCGCTTGACATAGGGCGAGATAACAAGCCCGACCGTTCGGTGTGCATCGACATGATCAGGTCCGTTCTGGGCATCGTCCTCAATAATGAAGAACGCCGTGTCTTTCCAAAACTGCGAATGACTGACCGAATCGATCATCTTGGCCAATCCGTAATCATTTGAAGCCACCGCCGCTTGGGGCGTAAAGGATCCTGATTTGAGTCCTTTGGTGTGGTCTTCACCTAGCGACATCACCATGAACCCTGGCCAGTTACCTGTCGCTTCTGCCTTTTTTAGGTCGTTGATGAAAACCTCGACTTTCTGGTAATCACGACCAAAATCATCGCCTTTTTGAATACGCGACCAGGCAAGGCTCCCATGGCCTTCAAGGCCCTTATTACCATTAAACTTTGGCGGGGAATTAGGTGTTGAAGTGAAGCTCGACCCTTCTCCATAGCTGTAAAAAGAAACGCCGTGAAGTCGGCAATTGTCCCAAAAGTATCCTGCTGGCGAGGCAGTTAGCCGATCGTCGGCGTCCGGCTCTCCTCGTCCTGCGTAAGAATTCACCCACGCCTTTTCTGTGAAGTCAGTGCAATAGGCCGAGTCACACCATTGATGCCCGTCCTCTGAGACCTCTCCATTGCAATACAAGTTATCGAGCTGAACAAAACTCTGTGCTAGCGCGTGGGCATTAGGTGTTACGGTCTTTCCAAAAAGCACCAAATTGGGGTCGTTATTGCCTTTAGGCAAGTCGCCAAATACTTGGTCGTAAGATCGGTTTTCTCGAATGACGTAAACAACATGCTTGATCTTTTTCAGCGCATTTTTAGTAATCGAGTCGGCTTGCCGGCTCGAAATACCACCATCGCGAGGGGAAGGGAAGTTGGCTGCAACCTGCATCGAATATTGATGTAACTGATCGGCAGATGGAACATCCACGACATTCACGTGACCGGAAAGCACTCCGCCGATGTAGTCGAATTTAAACTTGTCATCGTAGTTGGTACGGGTAGAGGTTGTCTTCGGAGGGAAATTCGCGTCGAACTTGAGGCCCTTGCCGGTCCCGATGTAGAGTTTTTTGCCATCCTTGGAGAGTGCAAGCGAGCTAGGGTACCAACCGGTTGGTATAAAGCCTCGAACCACACTCGTCTCATGTGAGACGTCGAGTACCGCCACATCATTGTTGTCGGCATTGGCAACATATAGGGTCTTGCCATCCGGTGCGAGCGCCAATGCTATTGGCGTTGATCCCACTAAGTCTCTTGGACTTAAGCTCGTTTTAACGGTCTCAACGGCCTTGCCGTTTTGGATCACAGTAATATCATTCGAGCCAGCATTGGCAACGAAGATTCGTCCGTCCTGAGCCCAAAGGATATCGTTTGGGTGACTACCAGCCCCAATGCGCTGGACTTCCTTCATCGTGGCGCAGTCAATGATGGAAACACTTTGGTCTCCCCAATTGGAAATTGCCAATTGCCGTTGATCTGGAGACACTGCAATTCCATAGGGCCGGTATCCAACCTTAGTCTCTGCAGAAGGTCTAAATGGATCTCCTTCGAGCTTAATCACGGCGTCGCTGCTTGTGTTAACGGCAAAGAGGTTTCCTCCTGCGATTGCCAATCCCGCGATAAACTGTGCGCCCGTTCGCTTCTTCTTGTTACTTGACTTTTTGACTTCCTCGAACGGCCGAATATCCTTGTCTCTCACAAGTTCCTGGGAAAGAGTGATCGTTCGAATCGGGAGCGGCCCACCGGAAACGTAGGCGTGGTCACCTCGAATAGCGAGCCCAGCCCACGCGTCACCTAAGTTCATCAAGGGACTTGCGATGTTGGTAGCCGTATCAATAATGGTGACGCCCTGGTCGTGGAATCCTCCCGTGCAAACAACGAGCTTCGAACCATCCTCGCTTAATCCCATCTTGAGAGGAAAGTCGCCAGCTAGGGAGATGGCCTTTCCTGCGGGGGTAACTCTCCAGCCGTTGGGTAATACGACTGAACCGTCGGCCTGTTTTTGGTTTGGGATCGTAGGCTTGGTGAGGCGACTTCCAGCCATAAGCACTGAACCAGCGACCGCCGCGCCAAGAAAAATAAGAACCGGCTTGTATCCGACCATGTCCTATTAGGATCGCATGTTTGCTGCCTAAAGAGATAGCTCCTCTAAGCGAGAAGCCATACCCTTCGTAACTGCGCGACAGCGTTATTGAATAGAAACTGTTGTGTTGGGAAGCTGGCCAAATAGATTGGTACGCAGTCCCTTTACCCTCGTGCTCACAAGAACGGGATCTACTTGGTAATAGATGGGGACCCTCGCCGCATCCTGAACGAGGATGTCCTCAGCTTTATGATAGATTTCAATGCGTTTTGCTTCGTCCATTATTTGATCGGCCTGATGGCAAAGGGCATCGAATTCGGAATTCTTGTAGGCGTCGTGATTCAGTTTCGCATCACTAAGAAATAAGAAGCTCAAGAAATTCTGCGGATCCAGATAGTCGGCATACCAAGACAGGAAATACATGTCCAATTTGTTAACGTTTCTTGCATGGAGTAAGGCACCCCATTCCATTGTTCGAATATTTACGGTAATACCCAAGGTCTGTTTTAGGGATTGTTGGAGTGCCTCACAAACGATTTGCGAATCCCCCGTTTGTTCTCTAAAAGCCAATTCAATGGGAGGAAGACCTTTTCCGCCGGGAAAACCTGCAAGTGCCAACTCCGCTTTAGCACCAGCAGGATCGTATGGAAGACCTTTGTAGTCACCGCGATATCCCATAACTCCGGGCGATACGAGCCCACGAGCTTCAGGCATATTCCCTAACAGGTCTTGGGAAATTCTTGTCCGATCGACAGCCATGGCAATCGCTCTTCGGACGTGAACATTTCGAAGTGCCACACACTGGTTCTCATTCAGACCAAGGTAATACACGGCTGGTCGAGGCTGCAATTGTAAAAGCGGCTTTAAGACCGGATCTTTTACGACTCCCGGGATGTTTTTCCGATCCAAGGTGAGAATATCGAGTTCACCGGCTTTGAACTTATTCAGACGAGTTGCGGCATCCTTGATAATGGGCCGTTCAATTCGCCCAACTTTGGGTTTACCCATGTAATAGGCGAGATTTGGAACGAGTGTCACTTGCTGTTCAGGAAGGTAGCTATCGATCTTGAATGGGCCCGCGCCGACAACTTGGCTTGGCTTATCAATAATTCCGCTGCCAACGGCTTCCTTGCAGAGTGCAAAGGCACAAGGATAGGTCAGTTTGCCAATAAAATAGGCCCTTGGTTTGTCGAGCTGAATCTGCAATGTAGAGGAGTCGATGACTTTAACCCCAGCGATGTGGTTTGTTTTTCCACTGAGCCGGTCTTCGACGCCAACGATATCGCTCAAATAATCTTTGGCTGTGGGAGAGGATATTTCCTTCGAACAGTTGCGATCCAGTGACCAGCTGAAATCTTCAGCGGTAACTTGGCGGCCATTTTGGAATTTGGCCCCACTTCTAATCTTGAAAATCCAGGTTTTTCCGCCATCGGACGAACTGTAACTTTCAGCAAGGCGAGGCTCAATAGTGTTTTTGTCTCCATACGCGACTAAACCCTCGTAAATATTCGTGATCAGGTCGCTTGTGTCAACGTCCTGAACCATCCCTGGATCAAGCGTCGTTGGAGAAGTTGCGAGCGCATACCGCAGGGTGTCCACCTTACCTGCCGCCTGTCGATCGGAGAATCCGCCTTTGCTACAGCCGGCTAATACACCAACGATCGGAATGAGGAGGAAACTAAGGTGCTTCAAGATTGCTCATCATATCACGCTCAAATGGTTGATTTGGTGGTAAACCGTGTTCATGGTAAGCAAGCTTGCAACTCAGTTGTACACGATGCGGGAATATACGAAGTCTGCGCAAATGTTTCAGGCAGTTCTCCAAATCTGCCACGAAATTGGTTACGCGGGCGTGCAGCTATCAGCCGTAGGTTGCATGAATGGCGATGCTCCAGAAGTTTCTGCTGCTCAAGCGCGTGATATGTTGGATGGGTGTGGATTAGTTTGCTGTGCAACTCATCGACCTTGGGATCGGTTGATGAATCGCACAGATGAAGAAATCGAATTCCATAAAATTTTGGGTTGCGACTACACGGCGGTCGGCAGTATCGGCGGAGAGTATGGCGTGGAGCCTGACAGCTACCGTCGTTTTATTGACGATGCTAAGCCCGTCATCGAAAAGCTCAAAGCTGCGGGAATCCGCTTTGGATTTCATAACCACCAATACGAATTCATACGGAACCCGGAAACAGGCAGGCCATGCTACGACATCCTCATCGATGAAGGCACGCCGGACTTAATGCTGGAAGTTGACACCTTCTGGGCTGTAGTTGCGGGTGTGGACCCTACTTCTCTCTTTAGGAGATGCAAAGGACGAGTGCCCGTAATCCATGTCAAGGATATGGAAGTCATTCCGAAGACGGGCTCAGTGATGTGTCCTGTGGGAGAGGGCAACCTCAATTGGCATGATATTGTCAGCGCTTGCGAAGAGGCGGGAACCGAATGGTACGTCGTAGAGCAGGATGATTGTCGACGCGACCCATCGGATTGCCTTCGGTCAAGTTGGGAATATTTATCCGAGTTGAGACTATAGGGGCGGTATGTCCCCACGATCTAGGAAGGATAATGGATTCAACCCATGCAAGTGATACCGAGTCGAGATCTCGTCAGGAATTGGTTTCCAGCTTTACAATCTGATTTTGCCTTTTTGGAGAACGCAGGCGGTTCCCAAATGCCGGGGATAGTTGCAGACGCAATCCGCGACTACATGCTCACGAGCTATGTCCAAATTGGAGCTGGCTACACTCGATCGGAAGTCGCGACGCTAACGGTCTCTGAGGCTCATGCTTTCATTGAAACATTCATGAACGCAGGAGAAGTTGGTAAGGCCGTTCTTGGGCCTTCGACGACCGCTCTCATTCAAATCCTCGCTGACGCCTATAGCCACATTTGGACAGCGGGCGACGAGGTCATCGTAGCTGAATCAAACCACGAAGCAAATGCTGGCCCATGGGCCAAGTTGGAGAGACTAGGAATTGTAGTCAAGACCTGGCCGATCGATCCACTCTCCTTTGAGTTAACCCTTAGCTCCCTTGGTGACCTCTTGACACCAAGAACGAAAATGGTCGCATTTCCTCACGTTTCGAACCTGCTTGGCGAAGTTGTCGATATTAAAGCGATTACTGATTTAGTTCATCAAGCGGGAGGCAAAGTCATTGCCGACGGTGTGGCTTACGCTCCACACCGTGCCATGGACGTCAAGAATTGGGGCGTCGACTGGTACGTTTACTCGACCTATAAGGTCTACGGTCCACACATGGCCGCCCTCTACGGAACTCACGAGGCATTCGCTGAGTTAACCGGCCCAAACCATTTCTTTATTCCGAAAGACGCTGTTCCCTACAAATTCGAACTAGGGTCTCTGTCGCATGAAGGTTGTGCAGGGCTATTAGCCCTTAGGCCCTATCTCAGGTTCCTCGCAGGTCGAGAAATTGACGATCGGCAAACGATCGTCCGAGCCTATGAGGTGATGGAGTTGCTTGAAACACCTTTGCAAGCACGACTACTTGAATATCTCAGATCGAAGTCCCAAGTGAAAATCATAGGATTAGGCGATACAGGCTCCCGTAGCGTAGGGACGATTAGTTTCGTTCACAGCGAACGATCCAGTTCAGAAATTGTTGCCCACATCGACAGAAACAACATCGGTATTCGCTTTGGACACATGTACGCCGTCCGACTATGCAATGCGCTTGGCATTGATCTTGAAACAGGGGTTGTAAGGGTCAGTCTAGTTCATTACAACACTCCCGAAGAAATCGAAAGGCTGATTAGATGCTTTGAAGAAATCCTATAGGAAGTGCCAAGTAACAGCCATCCTGAGTCAGGTTCGTTCCTGTCAAAATCTGTCAAACTTTTGGACTAGTTGAAAGTTCTCGCTAAGCTGAGGTTTTTTCGCCGATTTGATCCACGCCTTGCGGCGGAACTGCGACAGCAACGCAGGTCCCTTAGGACCGGTTTGGCCTGTGTCGTTGTTAGCAATCTGTTTGACTTAGCGGTCCTCCCACTTATTGCTGCCAGCATTACCCTTATCGTAGCGGCTGCCCCTACTCGCGCTCATGAGGCGAAAAAAAGGGAAGACCTTCGAGCTGAACTTCACCAGGAAGCGACCAAGATTGCTCCCAGACTGAACGTCGACGAAAAATCAATTCAAGTTGCGTTCGATAATATCCAGAATGAGATCGCCAGTGCCCGAGAACGTGATGCGGCAGGGACCATTCACCTAACCGCCGAGCTTCTCGCAAAGGAGCTAAAGACAAAATCTGCACCGCAAATCGAGGAGGAACTCAAACGCACAGACTTCAAACCTCAGGGTGACCTCGATTCTCTTAGCAAGCTAGCCTGGGTCTGCAGCCTTGTTGTGGTCATTTTTGGATGCCGATATTGGTTTATTAGGGGCCAAATCTTCTATTTGACTCGCGCAAGTGCGAGGTTGACGAGCGATTTACGCGAGCGCCTCTTTTCAAAACTTCAACGGCTACCCGTATCGTATTTCAGCGATAAGCGGGCAGGAGCGATCCAGAGCGTCCTGACGAATGACGTCAATGTTTACCAAAACGCGGTGGGAATTCTGCGAGATAGCATTGAGGCGCCGGTACGAATGGTGATCTCGTTGGGCTATGTGGTGGTTATGGAGCCGAGGTTAGCTTTGGTTGCGGTTTTATTCCTACCGCCCATGGTGCTAATCATCAATCGCAACAGCCGCAAAATGAAGCGAGCACAATCAGCCGTTCAGAATGACCTTTCGGACCTGAGTGCGGTCACCACTGAGTCTCTACTTGGCACACGCGTGATCAAAGCCTTTTCCGCAGAAGGTCGCATCGAACAGTTTTATAGGCAACATGTTGAAGCTAGCTACGAAAGCCAAATGTGGGCAGCCCGAACGATAGCCTCGCTTCGGCCAATGGTTGAGTTAGTGGGAGCCGGTTCCCTTGCGGCAGTAATGTTCGCAAGCGGATGGCTTTCATACATTGGAGATCTAAAACTCGGGACGGTCGCAGCACTATTACTTGCTCTTGACCGCGTAAACCAGTCGCTCAAATCAATTGGTTCGGTCGCCAGTTCCTATAAGCAGGTTGAAGCAGCCTCAGATCGAATCTACACGGAAGTTCTATCTGTTCCGGACCAGGTTCAAGATCAATCCGTGGGTCGAACTTTAAGCAATGCACTAGGCAAGATCGAATTCCGAAACGTGACGTTCCGCTATCCGGATGGCACTCAAGCACTTGATAACGTAAGTTTCACTCTCGAACCCGGTACTTCATTGGCGCTGGTCGGTCCAAGCGGTGCGGGAAAGAGCACGATCGCAGACCTTCTCCTCAGGTTTTATGATCCGAGCGAGGGTCAAATCCTCATTGATGGCATTGATCTGAGAGAATTACAGATCTCGTGGATGCGAAGACAAATTGGCGTGGTTCCGCAACAGACTTTTCTCTTTGCTGGCACGGTTTCGGAGAACATTCGAATGGGCAAAGAGGATGCCACGGATGATGAGGTTCTCAAAGCCTCAAAGGCTGCCTATGCCGATGAGTTCATTACTGCCATGGGTAACGGCTACCAGAGCCAACTGGGTGAAAGTGGCATCAGGTTAAGTGGTGGACAGAGGCAAAGAATTGCCATTGCGCGTGCCCTTGTACGTGAACCCGCAATCCTTCTCTTGGATGAGGCAACTTCCGCTCTTGATGCGGAAAGCGAGAAAGCTGTGACAGGTGCCCTGGACGTCATCATGAAGGAGCGAACGACACTCTTTATTGCTCATCGATTAACGACTGCGGCTAGAGCAGATCGAATACTTGTTTTAAGCAAGGGGCAAGTTCTTGAAATTGGGAGTCATTCTGAGCTTATGGCTCAAGGTGGAGCATACGCTGGCCTGTTTAGGGCGTTTAGCGGGGGACTGCTCGAGTAGTCATGCTCGATCCACTGCTGGAATGTCGCAACCTATCGTGCGGTTATGGAACACACGCGGTCCTACATGACATCTGTTTCGCCGTACAACCCGGAGAAACGGTCGTTTTACTGGGGCCAAATGGCAGTGGCAAGTCCACTCTGCTCAAGTCCATTTCAAAGAATCTCCAATGCAGCCAGGGCAATATCTACTTGTCAGGTAAGGAACTCAGCGAACTCAATCATCGGGAAGCAGCTAAAAGGGTCGCTTTCGTTCCGCAGGAAGAAAATTTTAAGTTTGAGTTCACCGTTAGAGAAGTCGTCACTATGGGCCGGCTACCTGTGTCAGATTCCCTCTGGGACACTCCCGAGGATATTCTGGCCGCAACCGCCGCAATGGGTGAGGCGGACTGTCTTCACTTGGAAAACCGGTCGATTTTGGAGTTGAGCGGGGGAGAAAAGCAAAGGGCGCTTATTGCCCGTGCGATCGTTCACGGCGCACCGCTATTACTATTTGACGAGCCTACGTCCCACCTTGACGTTGAGCATCAAATGGGTGTCTCTAAACTGTTAAGAAGGCTGGCCCGTCAGGGAACAGCAACGGTAACGGCTATCCATGACCTTAATCTTGCTCAGCTCGTGGCCGACAGGGCGATTCTTTTACAGGGTGGAAAAGTGGGAATGGATGCCTCAATTGAGGAAGTCCTTCAAAGTCCGCTGCTCGATGAAGTCTATAAGGTCCAATTTACGAGAATACGTCTGGAAAGCGGCCGTTTAGCCGTCTTTCCAGACGCTCCGTTCATCCTTTAGGAGACCTACTTCTTATTGGCTTCGGGGGTGTACCACTGAGCAGAAGTTGCGCTGGTGTTCGGTTTCGGCTTTTGGCTTGACATAGATGGCTTCTGAAGTGATGGCATGCCCGGAGGTGGCTTGGGGCCGCCATTTCCATGAGGCTTCATGACTTGAGGTGCTGAAGATTCTTTGTTGTCCAACTGGTCGCTTACACTGGAAGCGACATCGGAGCTTTTTTCTTCTGGCTGTTGAGGAGCCTGGGCGACGTCAGAGCCCGGCTTGGGTGGAGTGCGATTCATGAAGGCGACGCCCCCAAATAGCACGACTACCATTAGAATGAGGATGATCGGTTTCTTTTGTTTTCTCTTCATTAGGATTATTCCAGATAAGGATTAGGTCTACCATTATTGTGAACCATCTTTTTGTCCCTATGCGTTCCGAGTTTATTGAAGGCGAATATTGACTCCAACATCCGTTGCAATCGACGCTCGCTTGATCCTTGGTACAAGCACAGGGGACAGTACATACTGGTCAGGGCTCCTGGGCGGCCTTCAGAAATGCGAAGGCAAAGAAAAGTTCTTACTCTTCGCTCGGGCCCCAAAGCCACAGGGACTTGAACTGGGTCCGAACTTTGAATGGATTACTCTTGCCGCGCGCTCTAGTCGGTGGTGGAGCCTGGTTCGATTTCCATTAGCAGCTCGAAGGAGTGGAGCCAAAGTTCTGCATACCCAGTACAGCCTCAGTCCGCTTGCCGGTAAACGTGGAATTACAACCATTCACGATGTCTCATTTTTGATTGGACCGGAGTGGTTCAAACCTCGAGATCGACTAGTTTTGGGCCAGTCCGTGCCCTTGGCCATCAAACGAGCAGCGAAAGTCTTGGCCGTTTCCGATACCTGCAAAGCCGAAATTGAAAGCTTCTTTCCTGGGAATGCTTCAAAGATTGCGGTTACTCCCAATGCGTGCCCTGACTGGATTCAGCCAGTTGATCGGGAAGTAGCCCTTGCCCGAGTCTCGAAGGAATTAGGTTTGGAAACGCCATTCCTCCTTACCGTCGGAACTCGATGGCCCCGAAAGAACATGAATCTTGCGATCGACGCTGCGGAGGGCTTGCAGTCTCGTTTTCTCCATTCCCTCGCAGTAACTGGGAAATTCGGATGGGGTGACGATGGACTAGGAAAGCGAGGACGAGCGGTAGGTTATGTGAGCACGGATCTGCTTTCATGCCTGTATTCGGCGGCTGACTTGTACTTGGCGCCAAGTCGACACGAAGGATTTGGTATTCCGTTGTTGGAGTCTTTTCGGTGTGGCTGTCCAGTAGTTTGCAGTTCAGGAGGAGCGTTGCCCGAAGTAGCAGGCGATGCAGCCGTAGTTATGAAATCGTGGGACGCCCGCGACTGGTCTGCTTCCATCGAGATGCTGCTTGATGATCCGAGTAAACTCAAGAAGCTCAAACAAAGAGGATTGGAACGGGAGAAGCTGTTTACTTGGGAAGCGACAGCACAGAAGACACTGAAGGCATATCGCGAAGTAGCAGAATGATCGAACCTGATTTCTTAAAGATTCTTGGTTGTCCCCTTCATCCAGAACGCCCCCCGTTTGAACAGCAAGGTGACTACCTCGTTTGCACCGCAGACGGTCACGGATTTCCAATCATTGATGGCATTCCTCACCTTCTTCCAGAAGATGTCATCCCCGCCGACAAACTCAAGGAGCTGCTCATTGGCAGGTAATCGACTAAATGTCTTAGTCCTTCATGGACCCAACCTCAATCTCACTGGCTTTCGGGAACCGGACGTTTATGGGAAGAAACCTCTAGACGAGATCGATCGGGATATCACCGCAGCCGCAGCGACCTTAGACGTTTCAGTACGTATTCTTCAGTCGAATTCCGAAGGTGTCTTGATTGACACTATTCAAGAACACAGGACATGGGCAAGTGCGATCGTGATCAACCCAGGTGGCCTAACACACTATTCAATTGCTCTTCGAGATGCTTTGGTGAGTGTCCGACTTCCAGTCATTGAAGTACACCTAAGTAATGTTCATGCGCGTGAAGAATTTAGACGAAATTCTGTCATCTCGCCGATCACCATCGGACAGATCGTCGGGTTCGGGGGACATGGTTACATATTGGCGCTGAACGCGCTCTTGAATTTGGACAAGGAGGTCGTTTGATGAATGGACTAGAGTCGCTGCGTGCCCGTATGAGGCGCGATGGAATTGAAGCAATGGTGGTTTCGGATCCGATCAATGTCGGATGGCTTACCCATTTTAACGGCACTTTTGGCCGAGCCATTGTCACGGCTACCGACGCTTTGTTTGTAACAGATAGTCGATACACGATCCAAGCTCAGGAAGAAGTTGTCGGAATGCCAATTACCTGGTTTGCTTCCCCAGTTGACGGAGATGAGTTCGTAGCTCTAAAGACAAAAGAACTCGGCGTAACAAAACTAGGATTTGAGGCGGCGACCACGACCTATAGCCAATGGGAAAAATTGGTAAAGAAATTCGAGGGTATTGAACTGCAACCGGTCGGCGATATTTTGGCCGACATCAGGATGGTCAAGTCTGCCGAGGAAGTGGCTAAGGTTAGGGTTGCCTGTGGGATTGCAGACGCTGCCTTTGACCACATTATTCGCATGATCCAGCCTGGCGTAACGGAATACGATATTTGCTTGGATCTGGAGTTCTACATGAGGCGTCAGGGAGCAGACGTTGCCTTCCCGTCTATCGTTGTCAGCGGAAATCGAAGTGCCAGACCACATGGCAAGCCGAGCGAGAAAAAGCTCGAAGTTGGGGACTTTGTCACCATGGATTTCGGAGCAAGAGTGTCTGGATATAATTCAGACATTACGCGTACAGTTGTGGTCGGCGCGGCAACCGACCGTCACCGATCTGTGTATGGTGCAGTATTGGAAGCTCAACTTGCATCTCTCGACGCCATTAGGGCTGGTTCTTTGGCGCGCGATGTTGACGCTGTTGCAAGGCAAGTCCTTGCAAAGCATAACCTTGCTCAGTATTTTGGCCACGGTCTTGGGCACGGCTTAGGAAGAGTAGTCCATGACGGAGGAAGGCTTAGCCCATCAAGTACAGATCGAATTGAGGCGGGTCAGATATGGACGATCGAGCCAGGTGTTTACATTGAGGGATTCGGTGGTGTTCGAATTGAGGACGATGTCCTGATCAAGGATGACGGCATCGAGATTCTCACGCATTCTCCAAAAGACCTGATGATATTGCCACTGGAATGACAGAAGTTCTCGCGCTTGAGCATGTGGCGATTGTGCCCACCGGACCAACACTTTCCTTAAGTGTTTCGGCAGGACAATCTCTAGCGATCGTGGGACCTGCGGCAAGTGGCAAAACTCACTTTTTACAAGTAATAGCTGGGGTAGAAAAGCCGTCGCAAGGATCCATTAGGGTACACGCCGCGATTGAAGCGGCGTCTTCGGATGGAATTTCACGTCGCACAAAAGTTCAAGCTCTCATCCCAAAGACGGATGTCACTGCGAAAGGCGTAAGAGTCAACGATCTGCTGTTTAGGTTGAGGTTGGGAGAGGCTCGTTATCGCTTGATTTCAGAACTTTCGCCGAGCCAGTATGCCGCTTGCGAACTCCTATCTCCCCTTTTAAGTGACGCTGGACTGATCATTGTCGATGGTCAATTGGACATGCTTGATCCGTGGGCGCTTAAGGACGTTCTTATACTTATGAGACGCCTGCAATCGACAGGAACATCATTTGTAGTCGCTACGAATCGTGCCGAGATCATCTCCTCCTTTGATGCAGTCATCGTGCTCAAAGAGAAACAGGTCCGGTTCGCTGGCTCTGTTGATGACCTAAAGCGATTGGGGCCAGCTCAGACAATCTTCGTTTCGACAGAGCGCCAACAGGGAGTGCGATCTTTGGTATCGCCTTTTCAAGTCAGTGTCGAAAAGACCGAAACGGGCTACAAGTTTGAAACTCCCGAAGGGCAAGAACTTGCCGCCAAGCTATTGCTTGAAGGGTACGGCGATGTTCAATTTGTTGTAACCCAAACGACGGGAATTGAAGAAGCGCTATTGTCGCTGCTCTAGACACCGTCGAGACTTTCTTCGGGTTTGGAAATGACAATCCGTTCTCCATCCCGTTTCTCAGTCACGCCGAGACGGTCGAAGTAATCCATCAAAGGTGAGATGTACTTGCGCGTAGTCTGCAATTCCGTACGCAATTCTTCGACATTCAGTGAAGACTTTTCTGCGATCGACAGAATGCGGATCTTAATCTTTTCGATTTGGGAAGGCGTGTAATACACCACTTCGTCGAGGCAAATAACTTGCTTGGTTTGTATGCCAAGTTTTAGGATTTCCTCAATTGCTTGTCGAGGGATTCCGAGTGTCTGTGCAATCACATGGGGTGTGGGAGTGTTTACTTCTTCGGTTTCAATAACTTCCGTTACCCGAGTAAGTAGTGCTACTTGCCGAGTTGATAATTGAAGGGGAACCGCCAAGGATCGAATACCTTGTGCCGATACTTCAATCACTCTGTCTGCCACAAGCTTTGCAACTATGCGGTCCAGGGTCTTTCCTGTCCAAGCTAACTTAGCTTTTGCCAGAATGAGCTCAATAGGGAAGTACTGTACGGCAGGCTTTTCATCTCGCAAATCATTAAGGCTGTCGGCAAATGTCTTTATGCCTTCAGCAAATGCCGCAGGTTGAAACCACTGACCCGCAAACCCCAAAATTTTGCCGTCGTTTCGAAGAATTTCAAACGGAGTTCCAAGTTCCTGCGGAGTCAAACGAAGGGTACGGCAGATCCTGTTTGTCGTGTATCCATTGGGGTCATTGCCGATCACAGAGAGAACGGCCTCACAAAGCTCTTTTAATTCCAAGTTTTCCTTTTCAAAGGTTCATCGCGTTGTACTCGACAACTGAAATGTCACCGTCTCGACAAATCCAGAGGTGAAAGACGCCTTGCGTAGTTGCAGCGCCATATTCACCATCTCTGTTCATGGCAAAGACAACACAGGCATGCTCAGTGGATTGTGGCTGTCGACGAATCATGTGAAGAATTGTCTCTTCGCAGGCCTGCTGTGGAGTCAGTCCACGCTTCATAGCTTCAACAGTGCGGAACGAAGCACATGCCTTCCAAAGCTCTTCGCCAAGACCTGTTGCACCAGCCGCTCCTATCTCATCATCCGCATAGATGCCTGCGCCGATGATCGGGGAATCCCCTACTCTTCCCGGTATCTTCCACGCGAGTCCACTCGTTGAACTTGCAGCAACCAAATGACCGGGGTCTTCCAACCCAATCATAGTTACGGTGTCGCCATGAACATGGTCATCCGTAACGTGAATGTACTTATATGGAGCGTTGCCCGCCTTCCATTCATCGAGGTGACGGATAGCTTCAGCAGTCATTAGATTTCGCGGTTCAAATCCCTTCGATATGGCGAAGCGTTTGGCTTGCTCGCCAGCCAACATGACATGGGGCGTATCTTCCATGACTTTTCTAGCAACTGAGATGACAGGCACGATATTTCGAACGGAACAGACTGCTCCAGCAGATAGATCTGAACCATCCATCATAGAGGCATCAAGTTCGATCTCTCCGTCCGCATTCGGTAAAGCTCCGAGCCCAATTGCTAGCAAAGTTGGATCGAGTTCGCACTCAGCAAGCCCCATTTCGATGCAGGTCTTCAAATCGCCGCCCTTAATGCGCGAATTCCAAGCCGATTCGATGGCTATTTTGCCGGGCTCTCGCCACGTCGCGAGGAATGTTGTCATATCTCCAAAGCATACCGGGCGACGAGCATTTGGGGCTGTGTACCTACTCCTATCAAGAAGTTGAAGAATTTTCGCGACTAGAGTGCTGGAGACTCCTGCTTGTGGTTTAGAAACTAGAATAGAATCTCGACTTGGATGGCGCAATCGCTTAGCCAAAAAGGAAATAGAATTGGAAACTAATACCCTCAGTCCAGCAGCAAGGCAGTTTAGCGAGTCCGGCTACTATGTAGCCAGAGGGCTTTTCTCCGAGGTGGAGTGCGATAACCTTATCGACCACTATATGGAACTGCGATTGGAGGAAAGACCTGGTGATTTCTCAGGAGTCGACCCGACTTCCGCTGATCCGCTCAAACGCTATCCTCGCATGATTCACATGCACCGTTGGGATGAAATCTCCATGCAATGGTCTATCGATGAGCGTATTGATCGGGTGATGGTCGAGTTGTTGGGAGAAAGTCCTTTTATGGTTCAAACCATGCTTTATTACAAGCCCGCTGGCGCACGGGGACAGGCGCTCCACCAAGACAATTTTTACCTAAGAGCTCAGCCTGGAACATGCGTTGCCGCCTGGATGGCTCTCGATGACTGCGATGTTGAGAACGGCTGCCTCCAAGTAGTTCCGGGTACTCAAGACTTTCCGATGCTTTGTACCGTTAAAGCAGACACGACCCAAAGCTTTACTGATGTAACCGTGGATTTGCCCGAATCCATGAGTCCAATTCCCGTCTTGATGAAGAAAGGTGACGTCCTATTCTTTAATGGTTCTGTTGTGCATGGCAGTTTTCCAAATTCGACCTCGGATCGATTTAGGCGATCGTTGATTGGGCACTACCTAACGGGCAACGCGGAACGTGTAGGCGGGTTTTACCATCCCATCTATCGAATGGACGGCTCAATTGTGGAGCTGGAGGTAAGTCAAATGGCACAGGAATGTGGCACTTGGGTCGAGATGGACGGGAGCCCAGTTATTGAAATGGTCGACACAGAAGAGCATGATCGCCAAAACCGCCACGAATAGTCACCCTTTCTGAGCCAAAGTGCGCTCATAAATGGCTATCACGGCCTGAAGTGGTGGCGATGGGTCGGTCAAGGAGCTTGCGTTGGAAATGGCAACCGCGGCAAGATCTCGATCCGGCCATAGTGCGATTTCAGCCCTAAAGGTTCCGTCGGATCCACTATGACCTTGGAACGGTTCTTTTGTGAATCCGCTATCCAATATCCACCCACAAGCATATTGGTCTTCGCCCGGCAATTTTGATGCGGGTTCATGAAGCACGTGAAAAACATCAGGCTTCATAAGGCTCACATGACCGCGCATGCCCTCTAGGTGGAACTTGGCAAATCTTAAGAGGTCATCCAAAGTCATGGCCAGCCCGGCGCCCGCTGGACATTGGATGGCAACCCAACTGGGCTCGCTAATAACGTATGGGACTAGTTTGCCCTCTCGATAGGTGTGACCCATCAACTGGCTCGTAGCGCCAGGCTCGCCGGAATTGCCAGGCACTCCAAATCTGGCGGAGTGCATGCGAAGAGGATGGAAGACGAGGTCCCTCATGAGCCGCTCGAACGGAACACCGGTTACAGTTTCTGCCATGTGAGCGGCAACGGCATAACCAGCATTTGAATAGCGCATTTTCTCGCCAGGAGCACCGATTGGAGGACGCTCAAGAATAAAAGCCAAATAGTGATCTCGCATCCTAACTTTTTCGATGCTAGAGCCAGCGGCCATCTTTAGAAACTCGGGCGTCACATAGAGATCCTGGGGGAGCCCGGAGCGATGATTGAGTAGTTGAAGGAGCGTAATTGACCTTGCCTGCTCACGCATTGCCATCTTTGGAAAGACAGACCCTAGAGTTGTGTCCCATCGGATTTTTCCTTGATCCACCAACCTGGCTATCATTGTTGAGGTCATTGCTTTGGCAAGAGAGCCAACAAGCCAGCGATCTTTACGATTTGACTTTTCAGCGGAATTCATCAACCGAACTCCATCGATTGCCGTTGATTTTTGGAGTCCGTGGACAAAGCCTACACTCAATGCTGGGACTCCGGTTTCCGCCCGAATCTGCCGCAAAAGGTCCCCCAGATCAATCCATTGGTCATGTTTCTTAGCTGGTGGCCCGGTTTGGCTGCCTGGTCCGCCCATATAAACTGACTTTGCGAGATGCCTGTCATCCGATTCAAAATCCATACGAATTTCAAAATTGGCTTCCGATTCAGATTGCACAAGTAGGATTACTGTAGTCGGGGTGTCCTTCAAAACATCCACTACCTTGAAGGGCGCTCCCGAACTCACGAGTCCCATCAAGTTTCGAGCACGGTCAGCAATTCTCTTGTCTGGTCGTGCCACAAAGGCAGTTTCGACGAATTGCTTCATGCCCGCAAGATCGTTCTTGTTCAATATCTCGACGAACTTCCTGACTGCTAGGACGCTTTTTGAATCTGGGCTTTGACCATACGCCGAAGCGGTCAATAGGGCGAGGGAAATGAGAAAGCCTTTAGTGACAAGTGACATGGTCCACTATCAAATTTACTCATGTTCCATTCTCGGATCGAAACATTCACCATCCTAAATTCAACATTTTCGGAAGTCTCTCATGCAAGGTCCTAGCGCTTAATTGAGTGGCGAGGTTGATTGAATCAACCGGTGAACAAAAAAGTGACATAGCTTCGGTAGGGGCAGAAAAGCAATGCGAATCGATTTGCAAGACAAGGCTGCTCAGAACGTTTGGTTTTATGCCTGCCGATTAGTTGAACGTTACTCTTGCCAAACAGGCAAAGATTGCTCATCGACTTCTCGCCCGCTATCGCAATTTCAAACTTGACCTTTCTCGCAGTTCTACAGGGAAACAGACTTCAAAAAGCGTCAACTGAAGAGTTGATAGCGCTTGAAACGAGGGACCAGGATGTCACCTTGATCGAGTCGTTGACTTCAGATCTACTCGCGAAGATGAATCTTCATTCTCGCGAGCAAATTCTTTCCATTGTCGAAACTCCAATGTTCGTTGTTCCTATGGTTTTTTTGGATGAACCTGCCTGGGAAACATGATATAGCATCTCTAAACGTGAGCCCTTAGCGGAGCAGATCTGAACTGGATAAGAATTGTCGGCACTGCGCTGTCATTTCCCGATCCTGGATAAGGTCCCAGAACACGACCAATCCAAATATTCCTCCAAGGACACCTGCCGTAACTGCGGTGATCTTAGGAAGCGATATCTCTCTGGAAAATGGAATGCCGAGAGCGGTTCCTAGGAACGTAAGCGATCCCCAGAAAATTCCGGAGGCCATCCCAAGTTTGCATGTAATCGTTATCCAGATGATCGAGCATAGGACGCATGCGATTAGGATGCCTGAAATTGCCCAGATTGGCCTTTGGACATTGATCTTCCGCTCACAGAAGAGTGATAAGGCAAATAACAGGCTGGGTATGGCTGCTGGAAATGCTCCCAAGGATAGGGCAAACCCGATTACAATCGATGCACAACCCAAGTAATCCGTGAATTTACGAGTACGTGGGAAAAGCGCAGGTACGAAAAGGCCCGTAGCGAGAACCAGACCCGTTGCGCTCGAACTCCAATCGCCAAATATAGGTTCGGCAACCGATGCAAGAAACCAAATCAGATAGGGGCTGGCGGCCGAGAAGTGGGTACTTCGAGACTTCAACCAAGCGAGACCAACCGCAAAAGGTAGAAGAAGGAGACTAAGAAGCGAGCTAGCCGAAATGGCAGGTCGAATGTTTACAAAGATCTCATTTGGCTTGAAGTCGTCACCGTAATGTTGAATTTTAGAATTTACGACCCTGTATCTTGCAATGGCATTACTAAGGAAAGTCGCGTCCTTTGTTCGATTCCGGATGCTTTCGACGGCCCGGTCAAGTTCAGCATCGGTAAAAACCTTGTACATGGCTCCGTGCCGAGTCGGATCCAACCCAAAGTTAAGGATATTGCGACCAATAATCATGTGAATTGCAGTCGGTCCCTGATTCATCATCAAGAGGCCCACTTTCAGGCACGAAAGCTGTCCAGCTAAGCCAGATTGCATTCCGTGCCATTTGCAAACTGACTGAATAGTTCCTAGATCCGGAAAGAGTTCGTCCGCTAGAATCCATAGGTGTAGCTGATCTCCTCGGTATCCAAAGTGACTAAGAATATATTGATTTCGAAGTTCAGGCTCAAACAGGACGTAATCGTCAAACCTTTCGCTATGCATCACTTGAGCGAATGTTTGCTTCGATAACGCCAACTCTCCCAGTCGAAATTGCACGCCCGAAAGGATCAACTGAAAGAATGCGTTATCGGGCTCAAGGGCGATTGCCGCTTTACACCCTTGTTCAAGAAGATTCTGTATTGTCGTCTGATTTGGCAACTGAAAGGCATTCTCACGAGGCATGGGAGAAGGCATTTGACCACGAAACGAAGCTGCACGAATGAACTGAGCCCAATACCTGGGTTCATTACGGCGTTGGCATATCAAGTACAGCCTTCTGAATCGTTCTTCCGTTTCAGTCGAAGTAGCTGAATCATTTGACGGAGAAATAGATCGAAGGAACTGTGCAGTCTCGTCGGTAAGTCGCGAGTCTTCAAGGTCGGGAAGGCTTGGGCGGACCCACGGCTGATTCCCATAGTCCGAATACCCTGCATGATTTCTCCACTTTCCAGCGAGAACGTCAATTTGATTTAGAACTACCCATCGAGTCTTGGGCAGAAGAGCAACTGTGGCAATGAAGCCTAGGACAACATAGACCACAAGAAATCGATTCTTCATGCGTTGCCTCCTTCGACTTGAATGCGGATCACGTGGTCTGGGCGTGCTTGCGGCGTTGAGCGCATCTGTCGTCGACACAGTGAAAGAGTCGTTGAAGGATTCAGCGGATGATCATCCCTGCCCGGAATCGCAAGGAGTAGGCAACCGAGGATTGAGCCAAGAAACAATCCCGCGAGGGGAGTCATTAAGCGAGATCGAAGCGAATCCTTCCTTGCACCAAGTATTAGGCTATCGGGTACTCGAGCAAATTGGCATTCATCGTAGAACGTTTGAAGTGGGTCATGGTCGAAGTTATTCACTTGTTCCACTCCTCTCGAAAAGCTTGCCTAGCCGAGTGGAGCCGTGAAGCGACTGTTCCCACCGGGATAGCCATAATCTCAGCAATCTCGCTGTAGGTCAACCCTTCAAAATGAACCAGACCAAGAAGGACTCTGTCGTGCGCACTCAGTTTTTGGAGCGTCTGTTGGACGGCAATGCTTTCCAACGGATCTTGGCTGATTTCTGGTGGAATATCTGGAAAGGGCGGAGCCCTTTGAATGCGGGTAAGAGCGCACCTGACGACAACGGTTCGGAGCCAAGCTCGTGGTTCCGTCACAGCCATCAGCTTGTGTCTGGATCGATTAGCACGAATCAGCGCATCCTGGGCGGCATCCTCCGCTATTTCTGGATGAGCGGTGACTGCAAGTGCCAACCGGTAAAGCCAGGGTCGAACGTCACGTAAGAGTTGATCTACTTCAGCGACGGTCCGCACTGAGGTAGTGGTTACTTTTTCCGAAGCTAGAGAGATTTCCATCGGCTGTACTTAAATGACCTTGTTGCCGAGGAAATCCTTCACAGGAATGTCCGATTGTCAATAATGGGTTCAGAACGAATTCAGGAACCCGTATTGAAAACAGCGAATTTTCGAATAATAGGTTCACCGATGGCATGCGTCACCCTAATGCGCACCTTCGACACCTTTACAGGATCGAATCGGTCAATCTTCTTGTGACCCACTGCAGTACCTTTCGCAAGCTGATGCCATGAATTGTCGATTAAGCCTTCAATGACGTAGCTTCGAATCCTCTCGCCCTGACTTATATCCTCCATTACATATGAGGCATCGATGGTTGCGGGAGCGGAAGGCATCGCTTCAAGCGTATTTCCTCTTCCTTGACTGTAAACAATCGGGATGCCATAGCGCCGCTTGATCTCTGCACCAAATTCCTTAGCTCGAGTGACATCGGGAGCCGGTATTAGTCCACTGGTGTCTGGTGTGTTGTTGAGAATCAGAACTCCACCATGGCCAACACTGCCCTCATACATCTCCATCAATTTGTCGAGAGGCTTGACGGTGTTTTCATTTTTGGTATTCCAGAACCACGTGTCTCGCATTCGGCAATCCACTTCGTTTGGAAGCCAACGATCTCCGTCTGGATTACCATCGGCAGCCGTAAGGGTCCCCCAAGGCTTCGTGTTATAGACGGCCCCGTTCCACGCTGGATCGGGTGCGAATCCTTCCTCGTTTCCGACCCACCTAATATTGGCTTGCGGCCCTTGGAAGACAATCGCGTGGGGTGCGAGCTTGGCAAGAATGTCTGAGACGTCGAAAATGAGACTACCATCGAACCAAACTTCAAAGATCGGTCCATATTTGGTGAGGAGTTCGGTTAGCTGCGTCCTGAAGATCTGATTGTAAGCAGACTGTTTACTCGGATCTTTCGCTCGTCCACCGACTTCAATTTGGTGCTTTGAGTCGGCAGGCGAGAGATAAACGCCAAGTCTCAGCCCGAACTTCTTGCAAGACTTGGCCACGTCGGCCATGACATCCCCTTTGCCACTTCTCCAAGGTATCGAGCGGACACTATATTCGGTCGTCTGCGTTTGCCACCAGCAAAAACCACCTACATGTTTGGCAACGAAAACCAGGTACTTTGCGCCCATTGATTTTGCTGTTCGTGCCCATTGGTCCGTATCCAATTGGGTGGGGTTGATCTGACTCAGGGGTGTAGTCAACTGATCGTATTCGGCGTCCTGCCAAGTGTTCGGCGCGAAATGTAGAAACATTCCGATTTCCGAATCTTGCCACACGATTTGTTCAGGTGATGGCTTCGCAACCTCTGAAGAAGAAGTAAAAGAGCACGTAATCATTGCCAGTACGCAGAGAGCGTTCATTGCGTCCATTCTTGCACGGACGAACGTGATATATGTTCCGCGACTAGCTCGGAGATATCAATTTGTCGACTACTGTTTGCAATGCAGAAAGTGGAATGGGTTTAGCCAGGAACCCATCCATGCCCGCTTCTAGACAAATCTCGCGATCTCCACTCATTGCATTGGCAGTAAGTGCGTAAATAGGAACTCGTAGTCGGTGTTCCCTTGCTTCTGATTGTCGAATCACCCGAGTTGCCTCCAAGCCATCGCAAACGGGCATCTGTACGTCCATCAATATCAAATCGTAAATTCCTGCAGCTGCCAAAGCTATGGCGCGAAGCCCATTCTCAGCAACATCCACATCACAATTACAATGCTCCAGCATGTGCCGTGCCACGATAACGTTGATCGAGTTGTCCTCAGCAAGTAGAACCTTCAGCACCTGCTTGGAGCCTCGTGAAAAAATAGGCGGAGCTTGATGCACTTCGGTGAGCCCAGGTTCCACCGTGGCAAATGTAAGTTCGACAGTGAATGTAGTTCCTACACCGACCTTACTTCTAACTGAAATTGTCCCTCCCATCAACTCTACTAAGCCCTTAGAAATGGTTAATCCCAAACCCGTACCGCCATATTTTCTAGCCGTAGAACCGTCAGCTTGTGTGAAGCTTTCAAAAATAGCTTCAGTCCTGTCGTCCGGAATCCCAGCACCAGTGTCAGATACTTCGAAAACAGTCCGAATACGGCTCTCTTCGCGTTCCCATTCGAGGTTAAGGAGTACCTCTCCTTTTTCCGTGAATTTGATTGCGTTGGCAACGAGATTTGAAAGCACTTGCCTCAACCGAACTGGATCCGCCATCACTTGAGGAGGGCGAGACGTTGGCTGAACTACCCTAAGGTGAATATTTCTTGATTGGGCATGACCCTGGAAAAGAGAAGCAATATCAGATGCAACAGCGCATAGATCAACGTTTGTTCGTTCGATTTCGAGTTTGGCTGCATCCATTCTCGAAAGATCCAAGATGTCGTCAATAACTCTGAGTAGGGTTTCACCGCAAGATGAAATCGTCTTAACCATCTCATGTGAGCCTGGATCGAGGTCCTTTTCCAGGAGAAGTGAAGTGAGTCCTATCACACCATTCATAGGTGTGCGAATCTCGTGACTCATATTGGCCAAAAATTCAGACTTCGTTTTCGAGGCAGCCAACGCTGCGTCTCGAGCAATAGTTAAAGCTTGATTCGCCTCATGTAACTCAACTGTGCGCTCCAAGACTAGGCGCTCTAGGCTAGATTCAAATTGCTTCTGCTTGTCGATGTCCTCTGTGCTACCGTACCATCGAATAATCCTTCCGGCAGAATCCTTTCTGGGAATTGCTCGGGATCTCATCCATCGATAGGTGCCATCGTTAATTCGGGCTCTATGCTCCACATCGTATGTGGAACCCGTTTCCAGGGCATTCCTCCAGGCTTGGACCATCAGCATACGGTCATCCGGGTGAAGAACCTTCATCCATCCTGAACCTTTGGCCTCATCTCGGTTGAGATTGGTCATGGTCAACCAACGATCGCTGAAATCGGTCATTGAGCCTTGATCGTCTGCTGTCCAAGGCATTTGGAGGTTAGTGTCGATAATGAATCGACAGTGATCTTCACTCTCAACTAGGGCTTGTTCCGCAGCTTTACGGGATTGAAGATCTTCGATCACAGAAACGAAATTGAGCGGTTTTCCTTCTGAATCTCGCATCAAAGAAACCGTTAGGTAGACCCAAACGAGGTGGCCACTCTTGTGGACGTAACGTTTCTCCATCGAGTAGCTTGGTATCTCGCCCTTAAGGAGGCTTCGAGCGTTTGACCAATCAACTTCTAGGTCGCCTTGGTATGTAATATCTTCGAATTTGAGGTTGATCAGTTCCTCACGGCTGTATCCAACGATTTGACAAACAGCATCATTGAACGTGAGCCACCGTCCGTCAAGTGCGAGGTTTGCAATACCTACGCCCGCGCAATCAAAAGTAGCTCGGTACTTTTCCTCGCTTAATTGCAGTGCTTCCTCGGCTTCTTTCTTTCGAGTGATGTCTCTCGCTACTGCATAAACTAGTTCTGTTGCAGGGTTCGAACTTGCAATCCATGACATCCACCGATAAGTCCCTTCAGTTGTTAACCAGCGATTTTCAAATCCACCGACATCATTTCCCTTTTGAACGTTGCCCCAGAGATTTCCGGTAACTTTGAGGTCATCGGGATGTAGGAATTTCTCCATCGGGCTACCCAGGAGTTCTTGTTCCGTCCATCCAAGCAGCTGTGTCCACTTACTACTCACTCGCTTAAAGAAACCGTCGAATCCTGCTACTGCAGTGACATCGACACCAATTTCAAAGAATCGACGTCGCTCTTCGAGTTCCGTTCTTCGCTGATTAATATCTTCGAGTAGTCCAACCCATTCACTTACCGCGCCGTTGTCGTCAAGAATCGGGATGGCTCTTGAACTAAACCATCGGTATTCGCCACCGATAAAAAGAACGCGAAATTCGACAGAAAATGACGATTTGTCAGCTAACGCCTTTAGCCAATTCTGACCGGCTTGAGCCCGATCGTCTGGATGGACCTTATTGAGCCAACCGCCCTCCCGAGCCTCGATATCGTTTTGACCAGTTGCTGTAGCCCAATTGGGAATATCTACTCTGGAACCATCTGCACAAGCCGTCCAAACCATAGATCCGGTGGCCAGACCAAGAGACACGAACCGGCGCTCGAAAAGCTCAATTCGAGCTTCCAGATCGACAATTCGTTTTGTCGCTTGATCTTGATCGACACCGTTATTTTTCGCCGATTCATCTCTCATGGCACATGGACTATTTTGCCACCATCCATCGTTTGGGACGTCCCAATTTTTAAGAAAGGCCATATGGAAAGCTTGCGCGTCGAATCAGTTCAACATTCATCGGTGTGATGAATGAATTTATTAATGAGTGAGTGTCTGATGATCGAGCCTTAAGAAAGCGTCTACGACGTCTGGATCGAATTGGGTACCTCTCCGGGCGACAATTTCACTAACTGCCACTTCCACCGGCCATGCTTCCTTGTAAGGTCGCTCGTGGGTAAGCGCATCAAAGAAGTCAGCGATAGCCACGATGCGGCCCGAAAGCGGGATATCCGTACCTTGCATGCCGGCATATCCATTACCGTCCCAAAATTCGTGATGGTGAAACGCGATTTCCTCTGCAAGTTGCAGGACAGGAGAAGAACTTCCCGAGAGGATCTTTGCACCTATCTGCGTATGGTTCTTGATCACTGCAAATTCCTCAGGAGTGAGCCTCCCTGGTTTCAAAAGTATGGTGTCCGAGATTCCAATCTTCCCAACATCATGTAATGCTGCGGCATCGGTAATGAGTTCGACAAATTTTTCCGATAGCCCCAAGGACTGGGCAATTAGTCCGCTGGTACGACCAACTCTTTTTGCATGCAAACCAGTTTGGTCGTCGCGATAATCGGAAGCCAAAGCCAACCGGTTCAGCGTTTCCATCTGTGCGTTGTGAAGGTCTACCGTACGTTCTCGTACTTTTGCCTCAAGGAGCTGACTGTAAAAATAAGATTGGAGGACATTATCCATCCTTAGCAGCACTTCGACTTCATCAAAAGGCTTTGTCAAGAAGTCTTTTGCTCCGTTTTGAAGTGCACGGTGCTTTGTCTTTATGTCAGAGTCTGCAGTCAACACAATAATTGGGATGAGTTGATTGCCAAGCTTGCTGCGGAGGAGCTTAATGACCTCAAACCCATCCAAATGTGGCATGTTGAGATCGAGCAATAAAATGTCGGGATTGAAACTTTCGACGAGCCCAACGGTGTCCCGGGGATCAGTGGAACTGCAGATATGGCTGTATCCTGCACGCGTCAAAATGATTTCGAGAAGCCTCACATTGGCTACCAAGTCATCAACAATTAATACACGCGCATCCTTGATTGAATTCACTTTGGATTCGCTTGGTCGTTCGAGTTGTTGCATCATGTGGTTGTGTGGTGAGCTTTATTTCGAGCTCGGTTGGATTATCGTCTTTCATTTCGAATACTTCAATGCATTTGCCAAAGGACTTACCTCGAACGGCACAAATTACCTTAAGAAGGGCCGTAATCCCTACCTAAGATTTCGATTCTAAACTCAAATTTCAGTGTCCGATTTGGATCGGAGCGAAGGTATTGTCAATGAGGGGAGCCTGTGGTACATCGATGTTGCAGGTTTTTGAGTCAGGCTGTCGAAGTTGCGGCACGCACGTTATTCGACTGAGTTCCGATGGATTTTCGTAATTTTGGCCTCCTCCTGTTTGTAGCTTCGCTCGTATCAATGCTATGCCGGCGCGTGCAAATTCCCTACACCGTGGGACTAACTGTTGCTGGAATCGGGATTGGATTTCTGCCGAATCTTCCGGCAATCCCTTTGACTCGCGAGTTGATATTTTCCGCAATTTTGCCACCACTCATCTTCGAAGCTGCGTTCCAGATTCCATGGAAGCCGCTGAAGGAAAACTTTACGGTCATCCTCACTCTGGCGACATTCGGAGTCTTACTTTCGATTGGAGTCGTTGTGGCGGGCCTTAGTCTGCTTCTAAAATGGCCCTTGCCGTCGGCTCTGACTTTAGCCGTACTCATTTCTGCAACCGATCCCGTTTCCGTGATCGCCACGTTTAAGCAGATTAATGTTCCTGACCGATTGAAGTTACTCGTTGAAGCTGAGAGCCTGTTCAATGACGGCACGGCAGCAGTGCTGTTTTCCGTCGCCCTTGCCTTTGTAACGGGCCAAAGTATTTCTTCTACTGATATCGTCCGCACCCTGCTCCTAACCATATTTGGAGGGATGGCTCTTGGTGCCATCATTGCGGGCATTGCAATCTTTCTAAGCGGTCATGCGAATGATCATCTTGTCAAAATTACGTTCTCTACCTTAGCTGCATACTCTTCATTTCTACTTGCTGAACAACTTCATTTGTCGGGTGTGCTTGCGACACTAACTTGTGGTCTATTGATTGGAAATGTGGGTTCCTATTCGAATAATTCGGCTCAACTTAAGGATGCAATTGAGTCATTTTGGGAATACGCGGCTTTTGTCGCCAACTCTCTGGTTTTTCTATTGATTGGTCTCCGTGTCGCTGGGAAAGTAGGCAGCGAGATGTGGCTCACAGCCGGTGTGGTCATCCTAGTTTCCCTCCTAGGCAGAGCAATTGCCGTCTATGCATCTTGTGCGTTTTTCTTCAAGAGCAGTCTTAAAGTAAGTGTTTCTAATCAACACGTACTTGTATGGGGTGGGTTACGAGGAGCGCTAGCATTAGCTTTGGCCTTAGGATTGCCGAACGATATGCAATACCGCGAGCAAATCCTTAATGTGACCTTCGGTGTAGTGGCCTTTTCCGTAATTGTTCAAGGCTTAACCATATCGCCTTTCCTTCGGAAGCTTGGATTGGTCGAAACATCTACCTCGCTCGAATAGGCTTGGACTTTGAAGGCGCGGCATTTCTACCGAGTCGTGCCCGTATGGAATAAGGATTCGGTACTTAAATGCGGCTCAAGAATATTTGTCAGGCGCAATGCTTAACTTGTTGTGAGGGTAACGATCCTGTTTCGAACTTGAGACCAGTAATAAAGGGCAACAAAGCAGGAGATAAGCGATGTGATTGCAAGCAAACGAAAGGCGCCTTCCCAGCCATTTCGTTCGGCAATTGAGCCTATCAAGTTGCCCGACAGTATCCCCCCAAAATAGCCAAGTCCGTCAATCCATCCGGCAGCGGTAGCGCCTCCATGTTTTCCTCCTAAACGAAGAGAAATCGCTCCCGATAGAAGAGAATAGGGACCAATTTGCACAAAGGCAATTCCCGCGACGACAGCGATCGCCAAATTGGCATGGCCATTTGGGAGACTCGTCGAAAGGAAGCCGAGGCCAGCAGTTCCAATTGCAAGCCCAGAAGCTAACAGTAAGGCTCCGCCGGCACGTCCCAATTTATCACTCAGAAAACCAGTTGCGATTACGCCGATTCCGCCAAAGAAGGGAAATAGCGCACTCGCGCGTCCGGCTTCATCTGCCCTCATTCCCGTCACTTCCGTTAGGTAAGTTGGAGTCCAGTCGCTGAATGTTTCCCGGATGAAAGTAAAGCCGAATGACAAGAAGCAGACCGTCCAAAATGTGCGATTTGTGACCAAGGGAAGGAGTACCCGGCTCCAACCCGGGTGCATTTCGGGCTCGCCCATACCATCGAGTGCTTCAACTGTTGGTTTGGGAGGTTCTACAAGCCCTCGACATGCGGGATTTTCCCGTACGATTATCCAAGTTGGAATAGCGATCAGGGCAAGGACACCAGCTGAGGCAATGAAGATCTCCCTCCATCCGACTTTCAATGCCACCAGTTCACTTAAGAACAGCCGAGACACGAAGTCGCCGAAGAGATAGCTGAGGCTCGCAAAGCCCATGATTCTTCCGTAAGTGTCCTGCCGAAACCACTTTGATGTGACCTTTACGAGACCGACCCATCCGGCGGACTGCACGGATCGATTGCCAATCCATGCCACAAGAAAGAACGAAGGTCCTCCCAGCGCAAAGAGAAGTGTAAACAAAATCGATCCGGCCATGCCGGCCAAAAACATTCTTCTCCCGCCTAAAGAGTCGGCTAACATCCCGCAAACGAGCTTGCCCACCGCATAACAAAGAGTTCCCCACGCGGCAATAACTCCCAGTGTTTCCTTTGTGACACCTGCTCCCTTGAGGTCGTGAAGGATGAGAGGCTTTGCTACACTAAATTGAGAACGGCAGAAATAGTAACCTCCGTATCCCAGGATGAGCATTGCCAAGGTCCAGAATGGCCAATCAGTGCCACCACCTTTGTCGGAACATGGCAACTTTCGAGGGGTCATAGGCTATTGAAGATATCTGATTTGGAAAAGTGATCAGAAGGAAGCCAACACATACGATGAGTCAGCATAAGCACTTTTCAAACGCTAACTTCTGAATTCGCTGTGCGCATAATAACTCGTACCTCCCGGTGTTGTCTTTATGGATCAGTTGAACTTGAATACGGTCCCGTTTTCTTTGCTTGATCTGTGCTTTGTCAGAGAAGGCGAGGAGCCGAGAAATGCGCTTCACGATACGCGGGAAATGGCGATTCTCGCGGATGAACTTGGATATTCACGGTACTGGCTAGCAGAACATCACAACGTACAAGGAATAGCAAGTGCAGCGACCTCGGTGGTTATTGGTTACGTTGCCGGCCTGACGCAACGCATACGAGTTGGAGCTGGCGGAATTATGCTCCCGAATCATGCTCCGCTTGTGGTAGCCGAACAATTTGGGACGCTTGAGGCGCTATACCCAGGAAGAATCGATCTTGGACTTGGACGAGCACCGGGGACAGATCCCCTTACCATTAGGGCGTTAAGGCGTGATCGAACGAGCGGAGCAGAGTCCTTTCCCGACGACGTTCGGGAGCTACAATCTTATTTCCAGGTTTCAACACCCGATCAAAGAGTCAGGGCAGTACCCGGAGAAGGAATGGATATTCCACTTTGGATGCTAGGATCAAGCGGATTTAGTGCACAGTTGGCTTCGGAATTAGGCCTACCATTTGCTTTTGCTTCTCATTTTGCGCCTGAACATACTTTGGCGGCATTTCACCAATACCGCAGAGATTTTCGACCATCGAAATCTATTTCAAAGCCTCATACGATGGTTTCGGTAAATGTTGTCGTCGCTAATACCGACGCTGAGGCGAAGCAACTCTTTACCTCAGCTCAGCAAGGTGTGCTTTCGCTCATTCGTGGGTCGCGTGTAATGTTGCAGGCTCCCATCGAATCCATGGACGGAGTCTGGAATCAAGCTGAAAAGCAGCAAGTTGATCGACTGTTGAGTTACTCGTGTGTCGGATCGCCCGAAACTGTGAGGAATAGTCTTACCAATATTCTGTTAGATACACAGGCTGATGAAGTTATCACAACTGCTCGAATCTACGACCTGAAAGCGAGGCTAACTTCCTTGCAACTTCTCGCAAGTCTATTTAGGGCCTAGTTAGAATGTCTGTGAGCGTCGCCTGATCTAACTCAGCCACCGCTCGCCCAAAGTCAAAGAATGCTTACTCAGCGCTCGGCAGGCACTGTCACCGATGTTGACGGAAGCCTTCGCTGGAGTTTGAGAATCGAGAACTCGCAAGCTGCATTAAGGTCTATGGCCTTGGACATACCCAAAGGATATTGTTTTGGATATGCGTTCTATCCTTCCAGAGCAGGTATCGCACACCTTTCCGCTCAAACCTGATGCTTTGCTGGCATATCGGAATAGTCAAAAATGATCTAAATTGGGTTTAACGTGAGCTGACAGTCACCTCGTAGATGGAATGGCCAGCAATTGTTTCTCAAGAGGCTAATCGAATTCATAGCTGCGGACAATTTGTCCAATTGAATTGAGGGTAGAACCCAGACTTATTTATGGTCCTCAATCGTATTTCTACAAACGAAGGTGTCCGCTGGACACTTGATGGTGGGATGCTTCCAAATGACACCACTCTTTCCCAGCTTCTAGGCATGTCCAAAGCGGATATGACCCATCTTTTGCGACAGTTCAATCCGGAAGGCCACAAGACAAACCTTGGACTTAACATGTCGCCTGTAGAGCCCGAGCAAGAAGTTTGGGCTGCGGGAGTCACCTACTTAAGAAGCCGGATTGAGCGTGAAGCAGAATCTGCTGCAGCTGATGTGTATGCTCTGGTTTACGAGGCAGATCGACCAGAACTCTTCTTCAAGGCACTGGGGTGGAGAACTGTCGGACATTCCGACTCCATTCGGGTGCGTAAGGATAGCAACTGGAATGTCCCTGAACCCGAGTTAACACTTGTTATCAATCGATACATGGAGATTGTTGGTTACACGGCTGGTAACGACGTTTCGAGTAGAAGTATTGAGGGGGCAAATCCCCTTTATCTTCCCCAAGCAAAATCGTATGACGGCTCCTGTTCTGTCGGCCCTGGAATCGTGCTGTGCGACGGTGGTTCCATGGTTGAATTGGGAATACACATATCGATCATGCGTGAGGGAAGCATTGAATTCGAAGGACAGGCGAATACTTCGCAAATGAAACGCTCGCTTGAAGACCTCGTTCAGTTCTTGGGACGAGAAATGACATTTCCAAACGGTGTGTTTCTCATGACGGGAACTGGCATCGTTCCGGGCGCAGAGTTTAGCCTGATGCCAAAGGACATTGTAACAATTCGAGTGGGAGAGGTAGAACTCGTCAATCCGGTCGCGGAAGCCTAGGAGTATGAACAGCAAAGTTGACCTGTACGACATTGCAACGACAGCGGAAGGTCCACGCGGACAGCTTCCGCTGACCGAAGAATTGCTTCTCCATGCACCTTCGGGTGACTTGTTTGGACTGTCTCAGAATGCCGGTATGGGATGGGAAGTCGACAAAGTGCGAGGAAAGGAAGTGCTCGTCCTGTCAACTTTAGGCGGCCTCAGAGATCACGATGGTAAGCCAATTGCCCTTGGCTACCATACGGGCCATTGGGAAGTGGGACTACTGGTTAAGGAATGTGCTGAGGAAATCAGGAAGTTAGGAGCCATTCCATTTGCTGGTTTCGTTTCCGATCCCTGTGATGGCAGAACCCAAGGTACGGCGGGGATGTATGATTCGCTACCGTATCGGAACGATGCGGCCATCGTCCTTCGGCGACTCATTCGGTCGCTTCCAACACGTAGTGGAGTAATTGGCGTGGCGACTTGTGATAAGGGACTACCGGCGATGATGATGGCAATCGCTGGAATGGTTGACCTTCCTGGTGCAATTGTTCCGGGAGGTGTTACTCTTCCTCCGAGAAATGGCGAAGATGCCGCCAAGATCCAGAGTATAGGTGCTCGTTACGCCCATGGCCTAATGACGCTCAAGGAAGCTGCCGAGGCTGGATGCCGTGCGTGTGCGACTCCCGGTGGAGGCTGCCAATTCTTTGGAACAGCCGCGACGGCCCAGGCCGTGGCCGAGGCATTGGGATTGACAGTGCCACATGCAGCACTTGCTCCCAGTGGTCAAAACATATGGCTTGATGTTGCTACCCGCACGTCTCGGGCGGTCATGGATTTAGAGGCGAATGGAGTGATGGGCCGAGACATCCTTACCGACGATTCCATCGAAAACGCCATGCTCGTACACGCCGCTTGTGGCGGATCAACGAACCTCCTCATTCACATTCCAGCAATCGCACATGCGGCAGGATTGCGCCGTCCCACTGTTCACGATTGGATGCGGATCAACCGGGCCGTTCCCCGCCTCGTGGATGTCCTGCCTAATGGACCCACTGACCATCCGACCGTCCGACTTTATCTTGCAGGCGGTGTACCCGAAGTTATGCTCCACCTTCGCAATATGGGGATGCTGAATTTGGATTGCCTGACCGTCAACGGGCAAACCTTAGGTGAAAACCTAGATGAGTGGGAGAACTCCGAAAGAAGAATTCGCGTGCGCGAGATCCTGAGAGAGCAAGACTCGGTCGATCCCGATGACGTAATATTGCCACCTGATCGGGCTAGAACCAAGGGGCTCACCAGCACCATGAGTTTTCCCACCGGAAATATTGCGCCTGAGGGAAGTGTCATCAAGGCAACTTCAATCGATCCGACCGTAATTGACGAAGACGGCGTATATCGAAAGCGAGGTCCCGCCAAGGTATTTATTACCGAACGAGCTGCAATTCAAGCCATTAAGGATGGATCAATTGTTGCTGGCGATGTCATCGTGCTCATTTGCCGAGGGCCGCTCGGAACGGGAATGGAAGAGACCTATCAGTTGACCAGCGCCTTGAAGTTCCTTCCTTTTGGAAAGGAAGTAGCACTTGTCACCGATGCGCGCTTCTCGGGGATTAGTACGGGTGCGTGTATCGGTCACGTCGGGCCGGAAGCTCTGGCAGGTGGACCCATTGGCAAAGTTCGGGACGGCGACCTGATTGAGATCTTGATAGATCGAACCAACCACACATCTTCGGTAAATGTCGTGGATTGTCCAGATTTATTACACAGACCGGTTCGGGAGGACCTGATTCCTGATCCGAGACTTCCGGACGATACGCGACTTTGGGCAGCTCTCGTCACGGCAAGCGGAGGGCTTTGGGGAGGATGCGTTTATGATACGGACTCCATCCTTGCCAAACTCTGTGGATAGACATTGATCTTGGTTCGAAGCATTCAAACGGTTGAGGCGAGCCGACTTTCCCTATAATAGGTCCGTGGGACTAGGTATCGACATCGCCATTATCCTCCTTTATTTTGGAGTGATCTCCACGATCGGTCTCGTGATGGGTAGACGCGAAAAGACCCTGCGGGACTTCGCCTTGGGTGGCCGAAGTATCCCGTGGTGGGCGGTAATGGCCTCAATCATCGCTGCCGAAACCAGTGCAGCAACATTCCTGGGCGCCCCAACGGAGGGTTTTAAGAAGCAGAGCCTTGCCTATGCGCTGTTGACCTTTGGAGTAATTATTGGTCGCTGGATCGTCGCTCACTGGTTCCTGAAACCGTTCTATACGTACAAGGTCTACACCGTTTACGATTACCTTGAGATCCGTTTCGGACCGGTCACAAAGAATTTTGTTTCAGGACTGTTCCTTGTCATGAGGACATTGGCTTCAGGAACGAGACTGTTTATTCCTTCGATCGTCATGGTTCTCGCCTGGCAACTGCTTCAAAACGGCGGACACCCTGTTGTCGTATCTCAGAAGCCCGTTGACGACGTAGTTCCCTACTTAATTGCCATCGTACTACTCTCGATCTTGACGGGTATTTATACAGTCAAGGGCGGCATAAAGGCCGTTGTCTGGACAGACGTTGTCCAAGCATGCATTATGTTTGGCTCGGCACTTTTAGCCGCTGGAACTCTTCTCAATCACATTGGAGGGTTTGGCCAGTTGGTTCACCTCGTTCCAAAGATGGGGACGTTACAGGGATACTTCGTTTCGGGTTTCGACAAGCCCAGTATTCAAGATTGGCAGGTCGCCCAAAAAATGATTCCTGCTGGTTCCGAGCCGCTTCCGATGGGGTTTATGGGCTACTTCAAAGAGATCGTCACGAATGACTACACCCTGATATCTGCGCTGATTGCCTCGACGGCAATGAATATCGCGGCATTCGGCACCGACCAAGATATGGCTCAGCGCCTACTGACTGCCGAAACACAAAAGAAAGCGCGACGCAGTCTATTGACCGCAGCCTTCATGGATATCCCCATTGCTGCAACATTCACCTTCATTGGGATCCTTCTACTCGCTTTTTATAAGCTCAATCCCGCGCTGCAACCTAAAGCCAGCGCAGATGTTTTTGGTAGCTATATCCTTAATGTGTTGCCAACCGGCATTCGAGGGTTGGTTCTTGCTGGTGTGTTTGCTACAGCCATGGGGTCCCTTTCGGCCGCGCTTAATGCTTTGGCTACAAGTGCAACCAACGATTTCTATGTACCGTTTTACGCTAAATCAAGGAACCTTGGAGAGGATCGAATTCTGCGCGCAGCCAGGCTCTTTACGATCCTATTTGCGATTCTGATGATCTTGGTCGCAGGAGCTTTTGCTTACCTAAAAGTGAAGAATCCCGATATCGGCATCATTCCGGTTGTTTTGGGAATCGCTGGCTATATCCTTGGACCCATGCTCGGAGTATTCCTGCTCGGGATCTTTACTCGCGATAGAGGGTCCGATAAGGGCAACGTTATTGCCCTCGTATGCGGATTGTTGGCCACTTCGATACTTGGTGATTTGCCTGGAAAAATGAACCCGACCTGGAGCCTCCAATTTGGATGGCAAGTCTCATTTACTTGGTTTGCGTTTATTGGAGCCTTGACTGTACTGCTCGTAGGCGTTTGGTTCAAGACTCCCACGGCAGCAATCGAAAAAGCGGTAAAGCGAGCAGAAGCAGCGAGCCAAACTCTCGACGACGTTCCGCTCGCTCTTCGAAATTAAGCTCTATTTGCTTTCGACAAATTCGTATGCAGACCCCGCCGCTTTGTAGTTGATATCTGTTGACGAGTAGTCAGCATGCTGGCGCAGTACTGGATGGGAAAGCAAAGACTCCGCTTCAGGATGCAGAGCGAATTTGCCAGTGGGCCACCATGCGACGTTATGGATCATCGCGAGCATTGGACGGGGCTGCTCAGTGTGATTTGGCATGCCTGCATGCCAAAGCCTCATGTCTCGAATAAGGAGGCTTCCCGCCGATACGGTGGGTTGTATGGGGGGCGAGACCTTTCTTTGGGCGTCCAACTTTTCAGGTGAAACCTTGATATCTCCAGACTGAACGGCGATTGAAGTATCGAGATGAGATCCTGGCCAAATCTCTGTGCTTCCGTTCTCTGAACTCATATCCACAAGAGGGAGATTGATGACGAGAGCATATGGAGGATGAGCAACTTCGAGGTTAGGCCAAAGGTGCCCTTGGTCGGCGTGTACGGGTTGACGTTCTCCACTTGGTAGCGCCGTATTCCCGCTGTAGAAGGAATTGAAAACACCGTCCCCCATAATCTGGTGAGTGATCTGAATCACAAATTCGTTCGCCAAGACATCTCGAAACAAGAATGGCGGAAAGGGTGGCGGGTCTTGCTGAACATTTCCTTTGACCCAGTTAAACGGCGCATCTGGCCGGTTGACGAAGTCTTGGACGTCCGCAAGTACCTGTTCTCTCAGGATTTGCACATGTTCTGGTGCCACAGCATCCTTCAGAACAACAAATCCTTCCTCTCGGATTGCTCGAATTGCCTTCTGTACACTTGCCTCCGTGAGCTGTCCGGATTCTCTCTCAGCTGCTGTCAGCACGATCTCAACCATAGGTGCATACTACGCGAAACCAGAAAGGACCTACGCAACTTTGCTAGAACAAATGGGAGCACTGCGCAACATGGCGGGATGGATTGGGAAAGATAGACCCGATCTATAGTTATCCGATCAAATTTCAAGGTAATACCGATGCGTTGCGGTGCGCACGAGGTCACTCGTACGTCCAAGGTTACCGAGCATAAGAAACCATGACAGTTACAGTGATTGGCAGAGGACATTCCGGAACAAGGGCGATGTCCCGAACCCTTCATGAAAGTGGTGTATTTATGGGGGCACAGCTTAACGCCTCAAGTGATTTGATTCCCCCACATGATCTCTACGAGGCATGCCGAGTCATGGCAAGACATGTCGTTCACTTAGGTGGGTTGAATTGGGATTTTAGCAATCTACATTCCGTTCCCATAGATCCAGCATTTACCCGACTGGTGGAATCCTACTTGAGTTCGGTGCTCGAAAGTAGTGAGGAGAAGAAGGGTTGGAAACTGCCCGAAACGACTTTAATCCTCCCGTGGATCATTCGCATGTTTCCGGACATTCACTATATTTACTGGACTCGTGATCCTCGAGACAGCATTCTATCGGACCACTTGACGGATGATTTATCCGACTTTGGCATCCCCTACGAACCGACTGATGATCTCGCCATGAGGAGGGCGATAAGTTGGCAGTATCAATACGAGCTGATGCGAACTACGCCTTCACCTTCCCGTCGAATCGATGTGCGGTTTGAAGAGTTCGTCATGGACCAAGAATCCACACTCGGGAGACTTGAAGCATTCCTGAATATGCCCTTAGTTAGGATTCCTGTCAAACCTGAGGCAGTAAGTCGTTGGAAAAGCGAAAAAAATGTGGATCGATTTGAGTTCTTCCCCAAGGAAGCGCTCTATCAGTAGCGGAGATTACTCATAAATGAAATTAGGCGCAAACTCAGTCCTTTTTGGAGGATATGACCTAGAAACAGCATTTCGATGCATCGCGATGGCAGGATACGATGGCGTGGAGTTATCGGCAATTGACGGAATGAGTAATCATCTCGTTCTCAATAGTTGGAAAGAATTGGTTGCTCCCATCAAGGAGTATTCGAGGGCTTTTGACCTGGAACTACTTGCGATGGAGCAACCTTCGCAGGACTTAGCCACAATGGAGGCGGCCTTTCAAGCTGCATCCGAGATAGGGATTCCCATCATTAATTGCGGCCCAGGCGGCACAACGGGCGATGAGGAGTCTCTCCGAAAGTCCATTGATTCACTAGGTGTCCTTTCAGATCTCGCCGGAAAGTATGGGGTTACGCTCTGTGTGAAAGCTCACGTCGGGTCAGCCATTTATAACACCGAGACGACCTTGAAGATCATGGATGCGATTTCATCGCCTCATTTTGGAATTGACATGGACCCATCCCATATCCATCGAGCAGGGGAAAATCCCGTTGAAGCACTCGGAGCCGTTGTGCACCGAGTCAAGCATGTCCATATTCGAGATTGCAAAGGTCGACAGCAAGGGCCAGGTAAGCCGGAATTTCAGGCTAACGGACGAGGTGATATCGACTTAATTGGGTACATCGGAGTGCTGGCCAAATTCGGATATTCAGGCCCAATCGACCTCGAAATCATCGGCGCAAAGGAGTACTCTCTCGAACAATGCTGCACGATCGCAGCAGAATCCAAAGGTCACATGCGAGCCTGCCTTCAAGCCGCTGGTCAGTGAACGAGCTTTGACACTGTGGAGAATATCAAGCGCGGCTATTCCCCGAATTTCAAAGACAAGATAGGTCATAAATCATGAAGAATGAATCGATTGGGAGACCCAATATCGTATTGATCGGTATCGACTCGCTAAGAGCCGACCACATGGGTGTTTATGGTTACGAGCGGAATACCACTCCGCATATTGAGCGGTTTGCAGAAGAGGGAACTCTTTTTGAGAATCACTTCAGCCCACATATTCCAACAACTAGTGCATACGCGAATATGTTAACGGGAAGAGATGCTTTCAGCACCCAAGTTGTGGCACTTAGGCACAAAGGTGAAATGCAGGATGGAGTAGTTCCTCTGCAAACGATTCTGAAAGAAGCCGGTTATGACACCACTTGTGTTGGCTTTCAATCTCCTTCAGTCAGAAACTTTGACACCTACATCGATTTTTCAAACTGGAACGCAGGACCGGACGGATTTGCCCATAAAGCCGAGAATCTAAATGAGGTCGCCATCCCCGAACTCGAGCGGTTAGCGGCGCAAGATCGACCGTTCTTGCTTTTCCTTCGTCACATGGACCCCCATAGTCCTTACCTTCCACCTGCTCCCTTCAACCGACTTTTCTATCATGGGAACGAGTGCGACTCCTCTCACACATCGATGAAGCCGGTCATGGAATTCAAGCCGTTTTGCGATTACTTCGCGTCATGGATGCCGGAAGGGATTACTGATGCAGCCTATGAAGTCGCCCAGTACGATGGTGCGGTTGCTTATATGGATACCTGCATTCAACAGATCTTCAATGCGATCGATGAACTCGGAATCTCGGACGAAACGATTGTCGTCGTGACCGCAGATCACGGCGAGACGCTAGATGAGCACGAGTGCTGGTTTGATCACCACGGCACCTACGATAATACGCTTCACATTCCTCTGATCATTCGATATCCAGGCTGGATCCCAGGCGGAGTACGTGTTAGCGGCTATACAACCATGATGGACTTAGTTCCAACACTGTTGGATCTATGTGAAATCAAAACCGACATTCAATTTGACGGCACCAGCTTGGTCCCCATGGCCTTTGGTGAGGAACTTACTCATGCCAGCGAGATCTACTTTACGGAATGCACCTGGATGCGAAAACACGGCTGGCGTACGCCGGAATGGAAGCTCATCGTTGCTCTCGAGCCTGACTTCCATTTTAAGCCCGAAGTAGAGCTCTACCATCTGCTGTCTGACCCGGAAGAACTCAACAACGTCGCGCAAGATCAGCCTGATGTCGTCGAATTTCTCAAAGGTCGAATGAATGCTTGGATCATCAAACGCGAGAAGGAAACAGGTTTGCCCAATCCAATTACCAACCAGCCAGGATGGCACGGCTCAGAAGGCATAGATTATTTCGAAAGCTCACAGCAAGCTTACGATACGCTGCACATTGGGGATCCAGGCACCGCGCAAAGGCTTCAAGCCAAGGCGCTTCAAACGGAGGACGAAAGTGGCGCTTAGAGTCGGATTAGTAGGACTTGGTGGAATCGGCAAAGCTCATGCAGAGAGCTATGAGAAAGATGAGTTAGGCACGCTGGCTGCAGTTTGCGATGTCAATCGTGAGCGAGCGGATTCTTTTGCTGAGCGCTTCAATGTGCGCGCTTATTACAGCATGAAGGACATGCTCGCGCACGAGGACATGGACATTGTTGATGTGACAACCAGCGGATACGAGCAGGGAAGTTGGCACTACGAACCAACGATGGAAGCTCTGGCTGCGGGAAAGCATGTCCTGTGCGAAAAGCCGTTGTCGAATGACATCGACGAATGCCGAGAAATGGTCCGATTTGCGGCAAGTAGAAATCTGAGCCTGGGGTGTAACCTCAACCACTATTTCACTCAGACAGCGGCGCGGGCCAAACAGTACATGGATGAAGGCCAGATCGGCGAAACCATCTATATGATGTTCAAGATGGGCTTCGACGGTGGGGAATTCACTTATGGCGGCAAAGGTACGGCTCGTTTCAATCAAGCCTACGCTCACATGAAAGCCTTCCTCACACATCCCTTCAGCGTGATGCGGTACTTCTGTGGAGATATCACTCACATCCAGACGTTTTCAACCAAGCCAGGCTTCCGGAAGAACAAAGGTGACCTTCTGCTGTCCGTCAACAGTGTTCACGTTAAGTTTGCTGACGACACCGTCGGTTACTTGTTGAGTCAGCGCGGAGATGCCGTCTGGGGACTTGGCGGTTGGTGGAGTTGTGAGGTTGCGGGAAGCAAAGGCACGTTCTGTATTGAAAACTGCGTTGAGAAATTAACCTATTGGGGAGCTCCAACTTCGGAAGGAAAACCCGCCCCTGAAGTTCTCAACACAGGGATTACAGACTTCGGCCAGACTTTCCCTAATCGCATCCATGCCTTTTTGGAAGATGTTACCAATGGCGTACACCACGAGAAGATCCGCGCTTCTGGGCGTGACGCACTTGCGACCATGGAGTACATATTTGCAGTCATAGAATCGTATGAAAACGGTGGCGCGGTTGTTCGACCGCATCGATTGCCAACGGTTCACGGAGATCCCGTGAGCGAGCGACTTTAAGTCACGCAAATGAGCATTCGCGTTGCCGTAATCGGCCTTGGTCATATTGGAAATCTGCATTCAAGGATTTACCAGGGTGATCCGCTGGCCGAGTTGGTCGGTGTTTGTGATCGCAATAAAGATCGAGCAGAGGCAGGTCATGCCCGTTGGGGAGTACCCGCCTTTCTCGATGCGAAAGAGATGTTGGCCGAACTCGAGCCGGACTTGGTGAGCGTCGCCACCGGTGGGTTTGAATATTCAAGTGACCATTTCGAACCCACCATGCTTGCTCTTGCTCATGGCTGCCACGTACTCTGTGAAAAGCCAATTTCCAACGAAATATCAAAGGCTAAGGAAATGGTTTCGTTGGCAAGAAAAAGCGATCTTTGCTTTGGAATTGACCTCAATCATCGATTCACTCCTGCTGCATACGCCGCGAAGGAGTGGATGAATAGCGGAGCGGTTGGTGAAGTTCTGTTCTGTAACATGGCCCTTTGGATTGGTCGATTTGGGGAATTTGAGACGAAGAACTATCACCTCAAAGCTCTGAATCCACATTCCGTAAACATCATGCAATGGTTTTGTGGCCCTATTGAGTCAGTGCAGTGCTTTGCCAAGGTGTCCAGCGGTCGAAACATTTGGTCGACGGCAAGTATCAACGTACAGTTCGCAAGCGGCGCTGTCGGCCACCTAACTTCCAGCTACGACATCGCTCGCGCCCACAGTGTAGAGCGATGTGAAGTTGCTGGCATTAATGGCCGGATTGTCGTTGATGAAATGTGGCAGCAGGCCTCACTGTTTCCAGCCCAGTCTGCCGAGCGACGGGTCTACTCCAACCCAGTATTTGGAGGATATCGAGACTTCGAGGACACGTTCCAAGAACGTCTCCACTGCTTCTTACAGCAGATTCATGACGGAGTAAGACCGTCCGACATCAATGGCTCAGGTCAAGAAGGACTCGATGCCCAGATCGTTATTCAGGCGGCGATCACTTCGCTTGATCAAGGTAACCGCGTGGTTCGGTTTGATGAAATATAAGTAGTAGACAGTTCACGAATCGTTCCATCGCTTCCACTGGAAATTTCCGGTGGAAGCGACAAAATCCATCTCACTGCTTCATTTTCTTACCGCCGAGCATCAAATTCAGCGTGGATTTGGTTTGCAGGCGGGCCACCGGCTGGGTCTTTTCAGTTGCGGCTCCCGGTCCGTAGGCGATCATGTTGAGCATCACAAAGTCAGCTTCCTTAAATATTCCAGCAGGGATCGAAACACGATTCGTGTCTGGGCCTATAAATGAGTGGTCGCTAACGCGTTGCCGTACTTCTGCCATCTCTAGGAATCCGTTATCCGCCATCAAGTTGGCTGCATAGTTTTCAGACGAGCTCCAGAGAATGAGTGTGTTCTTTCCTTCCATGGCGAATATGGATGCAACTTCGCCAAGTGAGCCTGAGATTGGAGCCCAGCCAAACGATATCGAACCACTGAGATCAACCTTCTTCGAAATATCGGGTGAAGTCACATCAATGGGAGACAGGAAATCGACTCCTGCAGTCACGTCCATTGAAACTTTGCCCGTGTAGCTCGATTCAAGATTGTAGGTTCCGAGCAATGAAGCTTCGTCATCAACCGTTCCCTTTTGCTTGGCCGGGGGCCAATATCCGGTAGTCCAGTTGGGCTTGTAGTAATAGGATTCTTGGGTCATCGGATTCATTTGGGAGGAGCGCTTTGACATCTCAGCCCATTGTTCCGGTGCGAGATCGGAGAGCTTGAATACTTTTGGCTGTCCATCTTTGACAGTCTCCGAGGAGCCCCAGTAGACTTTAATCGTAAAATCTGGGACAGTACTTAAGCCAGAGCCTGGATCTCCAGTTGCCTGGCCACCGGACGAAGGCTTTGGTCGGTATAAGTCGAGCGGAAGGCTATTCCCCAGTTTGAGCCCGTCAGGTGGCATCAAATTTGCCGTCGCATCTTCAGGAGCTATCGATGGCGACCAAAGCCTTACATTGAGTAGCTTCGAAGGCATTCCGGGAATAGTTATCCCGGCTGGTAACTTGACTCCTGCCGGCAACTTGGGCATTTTGACCACTGGCATTCCTGCCATTCTCATCACCTTTGTTTCCGCGAAAATGGCAAAGTAGGCTTGGTCGTCTGCCGGTTTTCCAGGCACGGGTGACCATGCGACGATTGACGTAAGCGCGAAAAATGCGAGGTTCATCATTTGTTTACCTTCGACTAATATTACAGTTCATCGACTTCATTTCGATGACCGCAAAGGAAAGTCGGGACTAACGCTATACTCGTGAACTCAGTTTTCGGTTCGCGCGTTGGAAAAGATCGATTTGGTTCTAGATTTCAGTCTACAGACAATCGCCTATATCGCTTCCTCGCAAAGATCCTAGCTTCGAAGTCGTCCATTCAAGCGCCAGGGTACAACATCCTGTCGCCGCCGAAGTCAGCGCAATCCCTAGATGTTGTTGCTTCCATAACCCGCAGCTTGAAACCCTACAACGACTTCAGATACTCAAGTAAATCGTACTTCGCACTATCTTGGAGCTTTGAACCGTAGGTATGACCCTTGTTGCTATTTCCTGGCGTAGTCGGATCGAAGAATACGCCTTGAGATGGATCTAGTTCGACGCCGATTTCCAGCAAGGAGTCCAAAGGGATAGTTCGAACGCTATCCCTTTCATGTGATTCAGATTACATTTCCTCTACAGGTCGGATTTCTATCGTTCCAATCCTTGCCGATGGGATTCTTGCAGCGATGCTAATGGCTTCATCAAGGTCCTTTGCTTCGACCAGGTAATAGCCTCCTAGCTGTTCTCGCGTTTCCGCAAAGGGTCCATCAGTCACCAGGTTAGCGTTATCGCGCACCTGAATGCTTGTGGCAGTAGATGTCGCTTTTAAAGGTGCGCCGTCAATGAAATTGCCTGACGCTCTAATCTCCCGTGTAAATGTCATGTATTCGCCAAACATAGCGTTTCGCGTCTCTGCGGGCATTGTTGCCCATTCCTGTTCGTTGTCGTAAATCAAAAGCATGTACTTCATGGGTTATCTCCATTGAGATGTCGAATCAGAAGCTCGGAAATCGACAGACTTTCATGAAAATCTCCATAATTATTTCGTGACCGACGAAGTAGATGCTTTAGTTGACAGAGTGCATCGCTCCGATTGGGGTCGCATCGTCTCTGTTCTTATCCGACACGTAGGTGATTTTGATATTGCCGAAGATGCGGTTCAGGAGGCTTTTGCCATTGCTGCCCAGCAATGGAGAAAGGACGGCATTCCCAATAATCCTTCTGGTTGGATTGTGCAGACTGCCAAATTCAAAGCCATCGACCACTTGAGGCACAAGGTGCGGTCCGAGTCCTTACTTCGTTCTCATGCCGCGTCGCAGGAAGCGAACTCATCACTCGAATTCGAATTTGATCCTACTGAAATACCAGACGAGAGGCTTCGACTGATTTTCACCTGCTGTCACCCATCGATCGCGGTGGACTCTCAAGTAGCCTTGACTCTTCGAATTCTCGGTGGACTGGAAACCGGTGAGATCGCAAGAGCATTCCTCACTTCTGAAGTAACCATGGCTCAAAGACTAGTGCGAGCCAAGAAGAAGATCCGGGAAGCAGGAATTCCATACGTCATACCCTCCATCGCAGACATGCCGAGTCGACTGGACTCGGTGATGAGGGTGATTTACTTGATTTTCAATGAGGGGTATTCAGCGACAAAAGGTGATTCACTAGTGCGCAGTACTCTTGTCAACGAAGCAATCTACCTCGCTCGAACAATCAGAGGTCTCTTGGATCGAGAGCAAGCTTCGGAAGTCACCGGTTTGCTGGCGCTCATGCTACTTCACGACTCGCGCCGAGATACTAGGTCGGATGATAATGGAGACATCGTTCTCCTGGAAGATCAAGATCGCAGTCGTTGGAGAACAGAATTGATCGAAGAGGCTCTGCCTTTAGTCGTAGAGGCACTTCAGGGTGGTCCAGGCATGTATTCCCTTCAAGCTGCAATCTCGGCGATCCATTGCCAAGCAAACTCTGCCCAAGAAACGGATTGGTCGCAAATCGTAAGGCTATACGACCTTTTACTTCAACTCAATCCCTCTCCCGTAATCGCTCTCAATCGAGCAGCTGCCGTGGCTATGTCCTCTGGCCCCGCTGCCGGTTTAGCGCTCATTGATGACATTACTCAAAGTGGCGAACTGGCAGACTATCACCTACTACATGCAGCAAGAGCAGACTTTCTACGCCGGCTTGGAGATCTGAACGAGGCTGCTGCCAGCTACGAGCGAGCTATTGAATTGGCTACCAATGAAAGCGAAATGCGCTTCCTTGTTAAGCGACTTTCTGAAGTGACATCTGCCCAAGTGAAGTAGAGCGATTTTTGAACTGAGCATGTCCATACTGCAGCTATGGTTTTCGCCCTGATCATGGCTTTACTTCAGATGAAGTTTGATGATGTATTTGTAAGTGGCAGGATCGATCCGAAAGTGCCCTACGATACATTTCGAATTCCGGCTATTTGCAGGACTTCTAAAGGGACATTGCTGGCATTTGCTGAAGGTAGGCGATCTGTTTCAGATCAGGCCGCCAACGTCTTGGTCCTGAGACGAAGAAAGGTTCGATCGAGTGTTTGGACACCTTTACAAGTTGTCGTCAAGGACGAACCTAACTCTCTAAATAACCCATGCGTCCTGGCCGTGAAAAGTGGTCGAATTTGGTTGATGTATCAACGATATCCGGCCGGGCTAAATGAGCTGACTGTCCATCCAGGATTTGATCCCGAGAAGTCATGTCGAACGTTTCTAGTCTGGAGCGACAGTGATGGTGATACATGGAGCGATCCACGTGAAATCACTCGGGAGATAAAGGGCCATGAGAACCGTTCCAGTGCAAGCGGGCCAGGAGTTGGCATCCAACTGCAATCGGGTACGCACAAGGGGCGGCTTTGCTTTCCAATCAACGAAGGAAGTGGAGGAAAATATAACGTCTTCGCAATCTTTAGCGATGATCAGGGCAAGACCTGGGTAAGAGGAGAAATCGCTCCCAAGACTCAGGGAACAGAGCCAAACGAGACCCAAATCGTTGAACTCCAAGATGGATCAATTTTGATGAACTGCCGAAACCAGTCAGTTGGCAAATTTCGACTCCAATGCCGCAGTCAAGACGGAGGGAAGACATGGAATACCGTATCTCCAGTTCAAGACCTTGTTGACCCCGTGTGTATGGGATCGATAACCAGACTCCCAGGTCGTGATGACTTAATCCTTCTTTCAAATCCGAATGATCGTAGGCAACGCCAAAACGGTTGGATTAAAGTGTCGAGAGATAGAGGCTTAACCTGGCATGCCGCGCAAAGAATTGTGCCCGGATCCTTCGCCTACAGCGTATTGGTACCTCTTACTTCAACCAGGTGCGGCATACTTTTTGAATCCGTGGACGACCTCGGAAACGGTCGAGAGGGATACAAGATTCATTACGGTGAATTTGAGATACCAAAGTAGAGTGAAACCGCTTGACACCTGGATAGGACTAGCTTCCCATTTTGCGTGCCTCATTGAGGTTCTGCCCTCGAAGAGTCTCGGCGGTGTTGAGAAATGTATCTTTGTCGCGCATGACGGCCTGGGGTGGTAGGTTTTCTGAAATTGTCGAAACACCGGGCATCTTCTTAACGGCTGTTCCGATCGCGAGGAATTCAATGATTCCACTCCCAAGCGAATACACATAGGTCTTGATCCCGACTACGTCATCGGCTTGGCACTCGGCGGCGTCTCGAGCAATGTGCGCCAAAGCATTCTCACGGGCCTCATAGACTAATTTCGTCAGCTCGCTAATTTCACCCCTAGCTAGCGACTTGAACGCTGCGGCGATCCCGCCGACTATGCCTATTGAGTAGATCGAACAACCGAGTACCAACCGTATCGGTAGGTAACCCAAGCTTGCCATGTTCCACGTCTCTTCACAAGTTAAGTCGCTAGTAGCAGGAGCAGCATCGTAGCCCGTCATGTAGGCATCGTGGCGTGCCGAAGTACCGACCATTACCATTTCTTGCATGCCTTGAAAGGGAATGATTGAAGTTCGAATGCCTACAACGCAGTTCGCATTGTGGCTTCGAGCATCCGCTTGGATCCGCTGTAAGGCGAGATGCCGAGTGTAGTTGAACACTTCGCTAAATTCCTTGATCTCGCCTTTACCGAGCCCTCGAAACGCGCCAGCAATTCCTCCGCCCAATCCAATCGAATAAGCAACGTTTCCAAACGCAAAATGGAGGGGCTTGAAACCGGAGTCGATCTGGCAATAGAGTTCCTGCCCATCGGATGACGAGGTGAATTCGAGACTTGTAGCCATATGACCTGTCCGATGAACAGCAGAGCCGACACTTAGGAATTCCATGCTTCCACCGTGTTGAACCAATTCCGTGGTTACTCCGGAAATCCCTACTGCACCCCGCAGATCGCTCCAAGCGGTCATTCGTTCGAGTGCAGACTTTCGGCCTTGATGGACAATGTCAGTAACTTGTTCGACCTCGCCACCGGTCAGAGTTCGGAAGCCGGACCCGATGGTTCCTAGAAAACCCATCGAACAGACACTATTGCCTATTACAAGTTCGCCTGGACCGAGTCCCTTTTTTGCTAGACAATAGATTTCGTTTCCTGAAAAGCCGGTATTGACTGCCACAAAGGAAGAACGTTTTTACGAGAGACTAGGGTGCAACTTAAGCGGAAATCAGAAGTCATTTGGGCCTTTTCTTTGAACCCGCAAGGCTGCTAGCGTCACTGATGCTAATGAGGCGAACAATTGTTCTGGTAGTAGCAACTGTGGGCGTAGCCTTTGCGTTGTTTCTCGGTCTATATTGCTCCGGAATACGAATTGCTCCCGGAACATACGTTTCAGAACCGCAGGCCAATCTTCGATGCGATCTTACACTGCACAAAGAAGGGGACTTCGTTTGTACTCTGCAGGTCATGGCACAGTCGAAGCCAAGCCCCAAGTGCCACGTCAATGGAACCTGGTCTGGATCTGCAAGTGGTGTTGCTTTGAATATCCAAGCTGAATCTTTGATCTATCCGATGAGTGCACCGAAAACGACGATTCAATCCCCAACGAGAGACATTTTGCTTCCCGTGAGGGGCGGAAAGATCCTTGTCGACAGTAGCCTGACACTAAATCCTCCTGGCACAACGGATGCCCCACCCCTTACTTTGAGCTTGGCTTCTCAAAATGAAGGAGAGTAACTTGAACCATCACCTCTCACTTGGGTGGTAGCAGAAGCTCCTTTTGGGTGGCAGTGTTCTTGAGCAACCATTGGTTCTTTGCATAGACCCACAGGTCGATGTAGTCGTGCTGATAGGTAACGGCTTGACTCTTGCCCGTATTCTGGTTGAGCCCAGGATCTGTGGTGGTTTCCCGTGACCAGACGGCAGCGACTCCGTGCTTTAAGGTTATCCTCAATATTTCAGTACGATAGACCGTCGTGTCGCTGTGCTTCTTCTTTCGCACCTGAAGCATCAGGTCATATTCCTTCCGTGAAATGACGAGCCCTTTGGCCGTTCGAATTTTGTAATCTGGTGTCAGGATGGAAAACAGAATTGCCAGGTCGTGCTTCATGTAAGCCTTGGACCATCGGTTATATTGGATTTGAATGGCCTTTCGTGCACTCGCTTCAGGCTGATCACTTACTGTTACTACGGGCTTGCGGAAAGCTTTCATCGAGGCAGCAACTGAGTCAATTTGCGCTTGAGTAGGCACATCCAGAGTGTTGCTCTCGTCGCCAGATTCTATCGACTCAGAGATAGGCTCCGTATAGGGAAATTCCGTTGTGAGGACAAGTGTTCCCATGACTTCTGGGAACTGGAACGAGATCTTTCGCGGTGAGAGTCCAATGTGACCCTTTAGGGTCGCCGTCATCATGACCGGTAATCGTGGCTGGGGATTTCCAGAAACGAAACGTTGAATATCGACCGAACTCGGGAAGGAAAGAGAATCGACTACACCCAAGTGCCCAGTTGATCCAATCCTTAGTCCCTGAAGAAATCTTGTCTTAGCAGCGTCAAGCCTTGTTTGCAGGTCGGCTGAAGACCCGTCCAATAGGTTGTTCATCGGAGCGTCTAGCACGATTTGAGGAGTCTGATCTAATACGAAAGCCAAGACATCAAACGTTATGGACAGTTCGAAATGGCCGTCGGGTTGAACCTTGGCGCGGGCAACTGGAATATTGGCCGGGTGAGCCTGAACGGTCAAAAGCAACCCGAACAATGCCAAGACAATGAGCAGTGTTCGAGTTGCTTTTTCTAACTTCATGGATGCTTATTACTTTCATACAGTCGCTTGATAGCGGCTGCAGGAAGGTCCGTATCCCATATCGTGAGCTTGTCCACTTCACCGTCGAACTTACGCTTCCTCTCCCACGCATCAAGCGGCATGACCCTGACCTGACTATTGTCGTTCTCAAGAATGACGTTTTGCTGGCCGATGAGCTCGGCGTTCTTATAGACACGGATGGTGTGACCGTCGTAACTTGCCGTCAACATTTGCCACTTACCGAGATCGATTGGGACCGAAGTTCTTACATCACGGCTTGAAATCCAGAAGTTGATTCCCTGCGCGAATTTGGTGAAATATCGACCTGTGCCGGTCCGTCCGTCAATGGATCTGCCAAAGCCCGCGATGATAGTGCGATCTTCAGGTTGATTATCGATCTTGCAGAACAGGTTGAGGGTCCAAGGGTCTGAACCATGAATCGGCATTGATTTGATCTGACTAAACGTGCGGGCCGTCTTTGGTTCCAACTCAGGACTTGTGAAAATTGCACCATGTCCGCTGACGTCTGCCGTGGAATGGGAGGCGTTTCCAGCCATCGATAGGTCTTTGACTCCGGTAACCGTAATCTGATCAGTCTGTGTCACAGCATTAGCTCCTTCTACAAGGAGTTCAACTGTTCTATGGTCAGGCTGTAGCTTGGCCGATGTGATCGTTGCGTGCGAAGCGAATTGATAATTGGACAGGCTTTCTGCACTATCGGCCGAAACAGGCTCGGAGAAAGTGACCTTAACAAATCCCAATTCATGGGCACCATCTGCTTTTACGATTGATGGAGGCGTTGTATCGTGAACTTGAATAAGTGTCGTTGCGACGGTACCCAGATTGCCATGCGAATCCACTTGGGCAACTTTCACTGTCGTGGGGTTACTAACAAGAAACGCCCCAACATAGGTTGGTGATGAAGAAGTCGGTTGGCTACCGTCGAGCGTATATCTCATGCTACCGGCGCGATAGTACAAGGGAGGACCAATCTTCACCTCAGTGGCATCCGAATAGGTACCGGCTGCTGGAGAAATGGAAGGTGCGCCAGCCGCTACGTGGTCGGCCAGAGTGTCGTAAAGCGGTTGCGCAGCCGAGCAATTATCGTGACTACCTTTGGCAACAGTCATCGCCAAAATCTTAATCCCAGGCTCGGTAGGAAGGGTAACTGAGGTCACGCCAGTTGGTACGTCAAAGCCGTACTTATACAGATAACTGTATTCGTAGAACGTGTTTCCAGCCTTGGTGTGATTGTGTGAGGCAAACCATGCCACTTCACCAGGCTTAACATAGCCCGGCACCAGCCCGTTCATGGTGTCGCCATAGTTGCTGAAGTTGGGACCTGGATCGACCGAGAAAAGTCGATTATCCCATTGGCCCACGTAGCCTTTCCAGCTCTGGACATTCACTACGGCCGTTTTCGTACCAATCAGGAATGCTCCTTTGGTGTCTCGATCAGCCGCTGCGAGAATATAGACTCGATTAAAGCCAGTGGGCAAGTGGACCTGTTGCCCTCGCGCCGAAACAGCATTCTTGGCACTGTCCACCTTTGACCCAAGTGCGAATGAGATCTGGTCAGCAACGAGTTTCGTTGGCAACTGCTCAGCCGCCAACGCATGACCCAAAGCAAAGTTGCCATCGCCAGGATTGGAATCGGTGGATATGACGTCAGAGTCAAAGGCCAGTTTTATGGAAACACAGGTAACGCCCGTTCCTTGAGCCTGACTTGACAGCTTAACAGCGTAGGTTTTCAGCGAGTAGGGGGAAAGATTGGCGGTCAATGCATGGTCACTCGTTGTTGCTCCGCCAAGGGGTAATTCTTGACCATCAAGCTCGCGAGCCGCCTCGATAGGTCGAGCAAATTTGATCTGAACGTTTTTTGCACCTATCCCATTAATTTCTCTAAGTCTGACGATTACTTCGGAGCTGTCTTCAGCTCTTTTGATCGCCTGAATATCGACGTCTGAACTGCTGGACGATACCAAAGAGAACGACTTGCCCAGATTGCCGGAGTGGCTAGAAGTAACAAACGCCCGCAAGGGTTGGTTGAGCCGCTTGGCCTGCCAGGCGACTTGACCCTTTCTCCAATCGCCTGCGTGGGGCGCAATCGCGTAGAGAATCTGGTGCCTGCCGAAATCTTGAGTGGCCTGATCTTCGGTGCCGCCGCGAACTCCAGGCGTATAAATGAGTGTAAGTCGCACGGTGTTGTCGTTTGGCTTATCACCTCCAAACTTACAGTCGTTCAATATGCCCGCTCCATAGGAGCCATCCGGGCTGGAGAGGTCAAACCATTGGTGCTGCGGAACTTCGTATTTCTTAGGGTCGTTGTTGCCGCGCTGTGTTGTTCCCAATTGTAAATCGTAAGTGGCTAAGGGGTTTCCGCTCACAAGTGGAAAAGAGACCTTAAGAGCACGTTCCCGAGTGCTCCAATCAATATTGTTAAGAACTTCGATTCGCTCGGATTGGCTGGAAAGGCGAATATTTTGCACGAATCGAGATCCGTTCGCTTGACGCTCGACCTGAATAGATACACGTGTTGGACCCGCCTCAAGGATTCGCATCTTGGCTGGACCTGAGACGATTTCACGTGGTGGAAGCTTGGCGTCATCCCAGTCCATATTCCACGCTGGGTATTGCCCCGGATTTTCATACTGCATCTCAAGTCGAGAAGGCGACTTGAGGACTTCTCGCTTGCTTGACTTATCGTAAATCGATGCGATGTCGCCTGCCTCATTGATCGTCACTTTGAACCTAGAGTTCTCAAGGTGACGTGGATCCACCCTCAAATCAGAAGTAGTGGAGGCTTTGGCAATGCCCCTCTGTACGGAAAACACTGAAAAACCCACGGAAGGAACGTGCGCGCGAAAAGCAATTTTAACGAGATTTCCGTTTCGGCCAATGACTTGTGCGGTAGAACGTGCGCCCAGCGGACCCACTATTGTGATCGGCCCACCGTTCGAAGGGTCTTGGATGTTGGCCTCGACGACGTCATCACGAGCAATAGAAAGGGGATTGAACACGACAAGGGGCTGGCCCGATGTTTTCGTGTCCATTTGTTTGGCTACCGCTCCAACTGCGTCTGTCTCAACGGACGCAAATTGATTTTGGGCAAGTAAAAAATCATTCCAACAGTACTCGTAAGCCTTGGGGATGGATGTACCGGGCAGCATGTCGTGCATTTGAGAGCCAAGCACGAGATCCCAAGCGTTGTACAGGCGCTCCGATGGATAGGGAGTGTTTCCGAACAACATGGCCGTGACGGAAGACTTCTCTGCCGCATCCGCGAGCAGTTCGCTCTTTCGGTTCCATCGCTTCATATACGCTTCTGAGCTAATGGATCCTGCCGAGTGCTGGGTGAGGAGTAATTCACCCTTATAGCGTGGAAGCTTCTCGATTTGCTCGGGCTTTAGTGCTTTAAACATATCGTCTGCTTTCGCAGATACAACTTTTATCGGACCGGTGCCCGCAATGCTTTTCTCAACCCATTCGACTGCTCGTGGTCGAGGAGCGCCTCCGGTGTCACCGGTGCCGTAGTAGTGATAATCGACAAAAGCACCAGAGAGTTGGCCCGTTTTCTGGATGCGTGCGAGCCAACTGGTGTTTTGGCTTAGGTCCTCTGTAATGTCTGCACTATATGAACCTGGGTCCAAAGCCGCAACGACGCTCTTTCCGTCGGGACCTTCCCAAACGCCAACTTTGAACGGAATTCCGACCGCGGATCCCCAGGTGAGCTTTTGGGTAGAGAAGCCTTTGACTCCGCAATGCGCTAACAAACTTGGGAGTGCGTATGGAAATCCGAAGCAGTCTGGGAGCATAAATTCCTGACTTGCGACGCCAAATTCCTTTCGGAAGTAGTGATTGCCATACAGCACGTGCCGAATAATGGATTCTCCGCTCGGTACATTAGCGTCTCCTTCGTCAACGGACGATCCGCAAGGAAACCAACGACCTGAGGCGATGTAACCCTTTAGTTTGAGGTAATCCGCTGGGTAATACTCCTTCATCATTTCGTAGCGTCTAGAGCCACTGAAATTGAAGACATAGTGCGGATATTTCTCTATCAGGCTGAAATTTCGCTCAAGTGTATTAAACAGATATTCCCTGATCGACTGCGGATAAGCCCACCTCCACTGAGTATCAAGGTGCGCATAGGGAACAACGTAAAGGGTGTTGCCTTTCGACACGTCTATGGATGAATTGTCTTGAGCTTGCGCCGCACATACTGCAAAAAAGGCGAGCGTTAGGCAACTGCTGTGAATCATGCGGTTGGATTTCTGGAAAGGCATATTGAGTCCAGCCCTTGAGAATAATTCTAAAGAGCAAATATGAAACTACCCGAAATGTAAAACCGGGTTTGGGCGGTGAGGCATCGTTAGCAAATACTTTGGTAATTCTTGTAATGAGTAGGTTCGAAGCTCGTGCAAGTCCTGAATGACGCCTACTGAGTAGGAAATAGCTTCCTAAAGGTCAATCCAAACACCTACCTGTTCGATAATGGGAAGCGATCAAGTTCATGTCTCACACTAGGCTGTAACTTTTCGGTGCGCCAAGTTTGGAAACAAAGACTGGGTTAATTGAGTCGTTCCCAACTCGCAGGTCGCTCTACTTGCGTGCACGTTTGGCAAGTCGAACCGCGCCTAAGGATGACGCAAAGGCACTATATGCCCGCCGGAGCTAAGGACTTTCGCCTAATCAATGGGCTACGTGGAACGAGATCGATTTGCGGCCGATTCGATCGGCGGCGCACTCTCACGGCACGGAGATGATCTTATCGCTTAAGCGCATGTAGTCGTAGTCCACGAAACCGCCTGCCATCTTGGTTGCAAGGTTGAACAGACCGAAACGGTAACCCATGAAATGCGGAATGTCGTAGACCATTTGCAGCGGCTCGCCGATAGCGCTCCAGTCTTTGCCGTTGAGACTGTAGTAGAAATAGGCCTTGTCTTTTCGAGCCTTGAAGTCGCAGTCGATCCTCAGAAACACGTTCTTCTGTTGAAGAGGAATACTGGCGAGTTCTTCCGGCTTGTTTGAGCGGGCGCTAGTCATGACGATAGACCAGACATCGCCGACCCTCTTGACGCCGACGAAGCCGTACTTCTTCTGAAACGCCACGATTCCCGCAAAATCGCCATCCTTCATATGGGTCACGTCGATGGCAGTAGTCGCCGAACTCTCGGGCCCAAAAGTGCGCTGGGTGAGCGTATTGCGAGCCTGGGTCAACTCGGTATCGACGCGGCCAGTGGTCAATCTCAGGCTTCCCGGATGAGCACTGAGCGACCAGTTTGCGTTGTCCGGGTTATGGTTCCACTGCCACGCCAATGGCAGAGGGCGTTCGCCGGGCCTCCTCTTGAATTCGTCGGACGTCACGATGCCTAAAATGCCGACCCTACTCGCCGGGATATCGAGCGTCTCCGGAGCCTTGCCGCCGACGCCAAGGACGGGCCAACCGTCCACCCATTTCACTGGAACGAGATAGGGAATGCGACCAACGGCACCGTGATCCTGAAACAAGTAGGCATACCACTCGCCCCCCGGAGTATCGATCAGACCTCCCTGTGCGATGCCTTGGTCATGGAACAGCACTCTGCCTTCATACGGGCCGGTGATCTTGTCTGCCCGGTGGATGATCTCGGTGCGCATGTCTCTCTTCGGCCAAGTTATATTGCATAGGTAATACTTGCCATTGATCTTGCGGAATTGCGAGCCTTCCGCAGGCAGACCAACCGTTCCTCCCGCAACTTCGCTGGCCTTGGGGATAATTTCCTGATCAACTCCACCGGGCTTGACGCCGGTAAGGTCCGATCTCAGCTCGGTCACTCGCATATTGCCGTTACCGTAAACCATGTATACACGACCGTCATCATCGAAGAAAAGGGAATGGTCACCAAACAATGGCGTGAACGACGTTGCCTCCCACGGTGTCTTATTAGGGTTCTTCGTCTTGTAGATGTATGTCTTGCCGGTGGAAAGAGAGAACGTCGTGGCGTAAAACGTTCCGTTGTGGTAACGCAGGCTGCTGGCCCACGAGCCCATGCTGTAGTCGTTCTTTCCGTCTTTCAGGTTGAGTGCATCCGTGTCCGCAAGCGTTTCGTAAGCATAACTGGCGATCTTCCAGTTCACCAAATCTTTAGACTTCATGATCGGCAACCCGGGACTCATGTGCATCGTCGTGCTGCTCATGTAATAGGTGTCTCCGACCCGCACGATCGCAATGTCCGGCACATCTGCCCAAAGGATAGGATTTTGCGCCTTCTTTGTCGAGTTAGCCCCCTGAGCGTGAGCAACCGCCGACATTACAAAGGTTATCAGGGAAAGCACCGCTAGGCCCAGCAACGACTTGGTCATCATTCTCTTATTTTGCATGAATGGCCAAGACCTCATCAGCCGATTTCCTTCCCCACGACCATCGGGAATTTCCCTTCCAAATTTCTTGGCGCAATGCGAGCGAAGTGTGCAGCGAGCATGGAGCTTCGAAGGAGAGAAAGTAACCCGTCACTGCCCTGCTGAAGTCGTCGATCACGACCGTGAGCCATGGATTCGCAACGCGACCATCGGGCCGCACCACCGGACGGTAATGAGGCGTGTGGGCGGCTTGCCAGATTGCATTCGGACCTTCAGCTTCACGCCGATGAATCAGTTCGAAGGATTCCCCGTAAGCCTTGCTCCCTTCATGGGCGAGAGTAATCAGGTCCGCCGGCAGTGAAGAGACGGTGCGATAAACGCCCCAATAACTGGGAGGGTCTTCTCCGGTGCCTTTAGCAATTTGGCGTATTTGGCGGCAAATGACTGAGATCGGGAGCGGGGGTCTTTGAAGTGCCAGACCTTCAATCGCTTCCCGCAACCGGGCAGAGACTGCTCTCGGCTCTCCCTTGTCAGTGCGTTTCTTTCTGCCAAGTCCGACTAGACCAAACTCATGGTAGAGCCCAACCCAACGTTGTGCCGTTCTGAAGGGAATTCCGGCGTCCTCCGCGCCATCCGCAAGGAAATGCCGCTTTCCAAGTGCGGCTGCAACACGCGGAATCGCCCGAGCGCTAGCTCTCGGGCTTCCTCCGACAGTGTTGCCAGTTGGTCCACGGCGAGAGGTTACGCCAAATAGCGCGCAAATAATTACGCCAGGTAATTTGCAACGTGAAACTCTGGACGCAGTCGAGCCCCCGTATGAATTCGGTCTTGGTGAGAAGGCGTCCGTTCATCAAGATGTCCCTGGAGATTGTCCCTTGCCGCCACCCGCTTGAAGCGTAGCCTTTGTGGTCTTGGTGAGGATGAAGAGATGGAACGGCAGGCCCTCGGTCGATACGAATCCCCACTTTTCATAGAACGCTTTCGCCGGTGCGTCCTTGGCGTGAGCAAGGAGAGCGCGGGCTCCGATGGTCTCTTGGACATTCATGAACCGCAGGAATGCATCTTGGAGCAGACCGGCTCCAAGACCTTGGCCCTTGTAACTCGAATCGACGGCAAGTCGAGCCAGCAGCACGAGAGGCACCTCGTGCCTTGCAAGTCCCTTACGAATCCTCTCCGGAGTCTGTTCGAAATCGACCGACGCCGCACAAAGACTATAAAACCCAGCGACTTCTCGCGTATCCCTTCGGGTTGCCACGAACGTCCGGGCCGAGTTGTTCCGCTGGTTTTGTAGCGCGTGATGCTTGAGGAACGTGTTCAGGGCCTCGACGCCGCAATCGAACGAGTCCACATCATGCTCTTCGGAAAGCAGGACCGGGCTTTGATACGAGGCGCTCATTCAAAAACGCTTTTCCGGGCGAACAGGGCTCGAAGCTCTGGAATGTCTCTCGGCTCCCCTTCCAGGCTCTCCAAGAACTTCGTCATTTGCTCTTCTGGGAGAACGAAGCGATTCTGGTCCGCGAGGGCCATCTGAGCTGCTTCGGTCGAGGCGCTGATGACGAAGTCGGAGAGTTTCTTGCCTTGAGACGCGGCGGCCAACTCTAACAGCGTCTTCTGGGTCAGACTCACGCGCAGGTCAATCCGGGCGTCTTTGGAACTATGGGCGGCGGCTTTCATGTCATTGGCTACTGTCTAGTCTGTTCCGTACATTGTACACACACTTTGACGATTGACGCAAGGAACCGGTTCCGCCTGAGGCTTCAGGGTTCAAAAACAGGTAACAATGCCCTCCTCTTCCCGGCAAGGGCCGACGATTGTGGGGACGCCGCGGTGCCCGCGTCAAGGATATAGCGAGCGCCTCCGGCGTCCTTGACACAGACCCCGCTCCGCCCGTTGAGAGATTTCGCCTTGCCGGAAAGAAAAGCCGTGGCATCGAGAATCCCCCAAGGGGCAGCGACCAGAGTTGCAAACGGACTCCCGACATCGTCTCGAAAATGTACGCCGGGAAAACGAATTCCTCCAGCCAAGCACGTATCCGAGATGATAGGGTCGAGGCCGCGCCTAACATTCACGACGGCTTTTGTCAACGGACGTTAGCAAAACCGTGCTGTGTCGGCAAGGAGGAAAGGGCCACGGGAGCCGACACCGTAAATGGCCCGAGGGGGCTGCCGTGGGCTCCCCCAGAAACCACAAAATGTACCTTTGCGAGATATTTGGCGCTGAGTTTTGCGGATTCAATGGCGCAAGTTCTTCTGCCAGGATCGGTTCGCAGGTTCATTTGAAGCAAGTCCCGTCTCGCGTTACGCCAAATAGCGCGCAAAGAATTACGCCAGATAATTTGCAAAGTGATAGCCTATGCATGGCGGGAACTGGTGAGGCGTTCGGACCTGCTTGGGTTTTGGATGCCTATCTATCGAATCGTAACCTCTAGTCTTGTGACGCTTTCAGGTTCTAATCATCTCGGGTCGGGTTCAACCGGAATGCACGAATCACTCACTCATTGATTCGTCACGCGTTTTAGTAAGTTGTGATCCCGACCTTTATGGACTTCGCAAACGACCAATCTGATCGAAAATCTAAAACTCTAGGTTGGAAAGAAAACGGGACTAGTCAGAACCACCCCGCTTGATCTTCAGAAGTTTGAAGATGATGGCGCACTGTACCAAAAGCGCTTTGGGCTTTGCTTTGACGATAACATGCCAGGCTATCAAGCGATCCAAGTTTGTCACTTCCCGCAACGAGCGCGCTAGAATTTGGAGATCGCTCATGGCTGTGGACAAAACCATCGTCCTAAATTCACTCACCTAGAGATTAAGAATTGAAAGAATTAGGCTTGAACCATTTAGAATCATGACGAAGGGTGGAGCGAGATGACGTACTTCGGCAAAAAAACACACGCTAAGACCGCACGCATTGGGTGTTTTGCGCGGATTGAAAGTAGCGCCCTGCCCGTTGAACCTGGAATTCAACCTAAACTGGGCTTACAATGATAGCCAAAATGGACTCGGACGGCCAGCTTGATTGGATCCGCCGGATCGAGACTTTAGACCAGAAGTGTCGGCAGGCTCACCTTGCGCTTCAAACCCCGGAGGAAACCCGCAAATGGGGGTCTCGTGTTCACCATCTTCCGGAAGCCCAAATCACTATATACGTCACGGACTCTGAGCCGGGCAGGCGGGTTGGACGAGCTTATGGCCTTGGTTTGTACGGAACGGCCTCCGAATCCGTGATCGACAACGTCTTAGGACTCATGATTGACGAGCGGGTGAACGACCTTCGCTTTCCCATTTCGCAAATCCCTCAGCGTCCGGAGATTCAAGGCTGGTTATTGCGGCGAGATTTTAAGCGCTCGTCCAACTTTATTCAGTGGCGGACGCCCACGACGCCTCGACGGCAGGTCGATACGCCTTACACGATTGAAACGCTGGGTTCATCAAGGAACGAATCTCTGGGAGCCTTGATTGCCGCAAATTATCATCTTAAGGAACCTGTTGGCGCGGAATTCCATTCACGGCTTCCGGAAATGGAAGGAATGAAGTGCTACCTGACCTTCGATCAAGGGCTTGCGATTGGAACCGGGGCGTTGTACCACATCGGTGAGGGCTGCCTTTTGGAGTATGGGTCAACGATCGGGTCGCATCGCAAACAGGGCCACCAGTGCGCAATGATCGGGCACCGGTTAAACGAGGCTGACGGTTTGGGATGTACCTGGGCATGCTCCTCAACAATGGGTTACGACCGGTCAAGCCGAAATCTACGGCGTCAAGGCTTTGAGAAGGTATACGACGACTGGGTGTTTAGGAAAAGAGTCGGATAGCGACGGGTCCAATGTCAGTATTCGGTCAATCCGGGGCTGAGGTTTGAACCGTAGAATCGCCACGACCCGAGCCCCCTTCGATTAGCGTCACATAACCCCTGTTATGTGTGGCTTCTTGTGCGGCGAAAGCGCCAGTAGAGAGGAACCATCAACGGAGACAAACTTCTACTGCCAGCGCGGGCGGGGCATCGTTTCGAGGGGCATCGGATACCAGCCCTCATCGCAAACGCGCCAACAAACCCGGCATTGTTCCCAAACCGGGCGAGACTGAATTGAGAATGTTGTCGCATTAATGCCCGGACGATATGCCCGCCGGAGCTAACGACATTCGGCTAATCAATGGGCTAAGTGGAACGAGATCGATTAGCGGCGGATTCGATGCCTTTTTGCACAAGCATGAAAGCGAGTAGCAAGGAACCGATTACGATTCGGGTCCACCAGGAACTGAGGGTTCCCTGGAAGGTAATTGCTGTCTGCACTACACCAAGAATGCCAATGCCAAGTAAGGTCCCAAAGACAGAACCATAGCCACCGCTGAGAAGTGTGCCGCCGATAACCACTGCGGCAATGGCATCAAGCTCCAAGCCGGTGCCCGAAATCGCATTACCGGACGAAGTGTAAATCGTAAAGAGTGCGCCTCCGAGGCCAGAACACAGTCCACTCAGCATATAAGTTAAGACAAGTGTTCGAGAAACAGGTAGGCCCATGAGGCGAGCAGAGGCAGCGTTGCCTCCAATGGCGTATACCGTTCTGCCAAAGGTGGTCTGCTTGGCAAGCCACATTCCTACTGCAATCGTGAGAATGAAAACAACCGTCGGTACCGTGATTGATGCCTTGCCTGGTAACGAGAGTGACCAGCCGGTTAGCGCATTGAAAAACGGGTGATCGATCTGAAGCGATTCGTGGCTAATCCGAAGAGCGACGCCGCGGCAAAAGAAGAGGCCAGCCAAAGTAACGAGGAAAGGGGGAAGTCCGTATTTGGAGATCAGGATTCCATGGACCCATCCAATAAATGCCCCGAAGGCTAGAGGCGCAGCAAGCGCAAGAAGAGGATGGATGTGGGCCGAACTCACCAGCTTTGCCGCCATGATGCTCGATAGTCCGACCATCGAACCGACGGACAAGTCGATGCCTCCGGTGAGAATCACGAATGTCAGACCTACAGCGACCACACCGAGAAAGGCATTGTCCGCAAGTAGGTTGCCCAGCACCCGAAGCGTAAGAAAGTTAGGGAAGTGCAAGCCTGCGGCCAAAGTCATCACAACGAACACGCTTGTCGTGATAAGAACCGGAAGCCGTTCTTTGAGGTGAGTTCGATTCAAGCTCGCACCCGACGTTTAAATGACTCTCTGAACTTAGGTTCTTGGAGGAGGCAGACGAGAACTACCACGGCTGCCTTTAGCATGAGGGTAGTTTCGGGTGTCACTCCGCGAGTCAGAATCGTTGTCGTCAGCGCTTGCATCAGTAGCGCGCCTACAAGCGACCCGACCAAAGAGAATCGTCCCCCTGAGAGGGCTGTCCCCCCGACGGCGACGGCCAATATGGCATCTAGCTCCAGATACAGACCGGAGTTATTCGCATCGGCGGCTTGAATATCGGCTGTAATCACCAGTCCTGCGAGCCCCGCGCAGAGTCCTGAAAGTGCGTACGCGACGAGCTTGACCTTTCGTGCGTCGATTCCGACAACCTTCGCCGCAGTTGGATTGCTACCTGTGGCTTCCACAAACAGCCCAAGTGCCGTTGCCCTTGTACCTAGATTAAAAACGAGAAGTGCAATGAGGAGTAGCCACACAGGATTTGGAAGGCCAAGGGTTGCGCCCCGAGCTAACATGGCGAAGCCAGGCGCGTTGAAGGTTACGATCTGGCCATTTGCGAGGAGTTGGGCAGCGCCTCGGCCAGCAACCATCAGTAAAAGAGTGGCCACGATGGGCTGAAACTCCAGAATAGCAACCAACACTCCGTTAAAAACCCCACAGAACAAAGCTGCTACAAGGGCCAGGGGGGCTGCTAACCCAAGCGATGGCGCACCACCAGCAAACGGAGTTTCGGATGGGCGAGCGATAAGACCCGCAGCAACTGCTCCGGCAATGGCCATGATGGCTCCAACGGACAAATCGACTCCACCAGTCGCGATGACAAGGGTCATTCCAAGCGAGAGCAACCCCACAGGGGCTGCTCGATTCAAGATGTCGATCAAACTTCCGTAGATCCGACCGTCTCGAATTTCGAGATGAAAGAACCCCGGGGTCAAGACCAAGTTGAAGATAAGGACGGCTGCAAGTACAATTGCGGGCCAGCACCAGTTGGGGAGTCGCTTCATGAACCCGCGATCTCCTGCACGATGTTGGACTCAGTGATAGCGTCACCTTCCAAAGTACCAATGGAGTGACGGTCCCTCATGACGATAACTTTGGTGCACGATCGTACGACTTCGGCAAGCTCTGAGGATATGAATACAAATGAACTGCCTGATTGGCGCATGGATTCAACCAGCGACATGATCTCAAACTTCGCACCGACATCGATTCCACGGGTGGGTTCGTCCAGAAGAAGTAGTCTCGGTTCCACAGCCAACCAACGGGCAAGCAACGCCTTCTGCTGGTTCCCTCCACTCAAAAACTGTATCGCGCGCTCACTGTCTGGTGGCTGGATCTTCAAACGGACGATGAAGTCGTCGGCCAACTCCTTTTGGCGGGATGGTGACATTCGTCGAAGCCAACCGCATTTGACCTGTTCCAAGATAACGATGTTCTCCCTGACGCTAAGTTCAGGGAAGATGCCTTCACCTTTCCTGTCTTCAGAGAGGTATCCAATCCCCTTTTGGATTGCCGTCATCGGTCGGTACCTTGAGGGTTGGCTGCCGTCGATCTGTAAAGAACCAGAATCGATGGAGTCAATTCCATAAAGTAGTCTAGTGACTTCAGTCCGACCAGACCCCAACAAGCCAGCTAAGCCAAGAGTTTCGCCGGCCCTTAGCTCCAGACTTATATCTGAGACGCTACCGCGCTTTGAGATTCCCTTCGCCTGAAGGATGGGATCTCCCGAATTTTCGACCACCTCAAGAGTTGCAGCGCGATCGAGCTCGGTTGCATCTCTCCCTATCATCTGAGAGACTAGCTCCAGTCGAGTCAGTTCTGAAATCGACCAAGTCCCTACTTTTTGACCGTTACGTAGCACTGTTACACGGTCGGAAATCTCAAAAACTTGTTCGAGGAAATGACTTACGAAGATTATTCCGATTCCTTCTGACTTCAATTTGCGGATGATCGCGAAGAGTGCCGCGACTTCATCCGCGTCCAAGCTGGACGTAGGTTCGTCAAGTACCAAGACTTGAGCGGAAACGTCAAGAGCTCTGGCAATAGCAACCATCTGCTGGTGAGCGATGGAAAGATTGCCCAAGCGGACTCGAACATCAATTTCTACGCCAAGACGCATCATTGCCGCCTCGGCACGCTTTTGTAACTTTCGCCACTGAATTCCGAAAGGTCCCCGAGGCTCTCTGCCCAAAAGCAGATTTTCCATCACGCTTAAGTTCGGAACTAGATTGACTTCTTGATAGACGGTGCTGATTCCCAAGCGGACCGCTTCGTCTGGTGAGCGAGGATGGATCTCATGTCCGGAAAGTTGGGTGGTCCCTGATTCGGGTTGGTAAACGCCGGTGAGGCACTTGATCAAGGTCGACTTGCCAGCACCGTTCTCACCCATGAGGGTGTGGACTTCACCCTTGACGAGGTCGAAGTCCACATTCTCTAATGCGGCAACGCCGAGAAAGCGTTTGCCCATGCCCCTTACTTCGAGGAGCGAAGCCATCAATACTTGCGATTAGGAAGTTCTTTTGCCGCGACTGTTTGATCGAAGATTCCGTCTTCGACGACGGTTCGCTTCGGAAGCTTCTCACCAGCTTTTAGCTTGGATGCGGCGTCCAGGATGTTCGGTCCGAGAAGCGGGTTGCACTCAACCGTACAGTTCAACTTGCCATCAACCATAGCTTTGAAAGCATCTTTGATACCGTCGATAGAGAAAATCAGGATGTCTACTCCTGGCTTCTTACCAGCTTCTTCAATGGCTTGGATAGCACCAAGAGCCATGTCGTCGTTGTGAGCGAAAACTGCGTTGATGGAACTGCCTTGGGGGCTCTTGAGAAGAGCTTCCATGACCTCTTTACCCTTCGTTCGGGTGAAGTCGCCAGTCTGACTAAATACAATCTTGAGGCCAGCGGCCTTTGCGATTGCATTTCGGAATCCCTTGGCGCGGTCATTGGCAGGTGCACTTCCAGGCGTTCCAGAGAGCTCTGCGATATTGCCTTTACCGCCTGATTTCTTTACGAGCCAATCGCCGGCCATTTCGCCTTCTTTGATGAAGTCCGAACCTATGAAAGTCGTATACAGGTCGTCCGGAACATCTGCGCGTCTGTCGGAAATAATGACCGGTATGCCGGCCTTCTTCGCTTCTTGAAGTACGGGCGCCCATCCAGTTTCGACAACCGGAGAGAATGCGATCACATCGACGCCTTGTGCGATATAAGATCGGATGGCTTTGATTTGGTTTTCCTGCTTCTGTTGAGCGTCTGAGAACTTGAGATCCACGCCTTGCTTTTCGCATTCGGACTTAATGGATTCTGTGTTTGCGGTTCTCCAACCGCTCTCCGCTCCAACTTGAGCGAAACCCAGCTTGAGGCCCTTGAGGTTTGATTTAGCAGAAGTGCCACTGGCTACAGGCGCGGGATCACCCGGTGTTTTTTCCGGTGCGGAATTTCCACAGCCAGCAAGGAGCAATGCTCCAGCTGCAGCGCACAACGACAATCCCAAGTTTCTAATCCTCATCAATTGGCCTTCCTTAAGTGAACAGTATCCCATCCCCTATTTGAGGAAGGAAAACTGTTTTAACTTCAAACGATTATAGTTCAAATGCGACATAAGACGCTCTGGTCTCAGTCCCGGAAAGGAATTCGAGGGTCATTGAGAATGAGGTTGTGGGATGAATTTACTGATCAAATCGAACAAGGGCGGATATTCGGTAGTCGCTCTTGTGCACGAATCGCACGGGTGAAAATCAATGGTGATTTGTCCAGTAGGAGGCAACTCAAACCATGGAGTTGTTCCTACAGGTTGGTGAGCGATATGGAAAATAGAAACTACAACTGGAATAATTTTGGATATACATCTAGGGAGATGGTAAGCGACTATTCGCCGTCTGACCCCTTGCAGCCGTTTCCACAGCGAATGTCCTCCACTCCTCCACGGCAAACTATTAAGAAATTGCAGACTCAGGGTGGAGCAGAATGGGAAACCGATGTTCCCGAAATTGAGCAAGACTCCCAACGTGACCGAGTGACCCTGAAGCCCATACGAATCGTCATTTATGGTTGCGAGATCCTGTTCCTAATTGGCGCGATTATTATTTTTGCGGCACGACCTATCGCACTTCTCGGAGCATTCCTTGTTCTTGTAGCCATTCAGCTGTTTGTGCTTAGTAAGTTTATCGACTACCTTGAGCGTTTGACTCTACGTCGAACCGGCTAGGAAAAGCGACTATGATAGGGGTTTGTGGCCAGCCTTGATCCCTACATATACGCATTGAATCGCCTTCGGTCTGTTACTCGAGAATATGAATGGACTGAATCCATCGATGACGCATGGAAAGCCGATCTTCTAGTTCGGCTACAGCAAGTACTTGGACTTCCTAATGAGCGGCCCACCGCGACCCATATTGTTCGCTCCGATCGCGTAGACCTAACCGACTATGTACGAGAAACGATCCGATTTGAATCTCAAGTGGGTCTTGAAGTTTATGGCTATCTGCTTACGCCATCAAACTCTCGACAACCGTGCCCGGCTGTAATCTGCGTGCCTGGTCACGGCGAGGGTGTCGACACCCTTGTTGGACTAAAACCTATCGATTACCAAAACCAGTTTGCTCTTCAGTGCGTGAAGGCGGGGCTCATAACTTTAGCGATTGAGCCCATCGGATTTGGTCGCCGCCAGTCGTCAATCGACAGTAATAAGGGGAGTTCCTGTGTTCGAGATTCGATGCTTGCTCAGATGTTGGGCGAAACGATGATTGGCTGGCGAGTGTGGGATGCCATGGCATCGCTTTCGTTGCTCGAAGAAATGCCAGGAGTCGACTCCAGCCGAATCGGGATTATGGGAATCTCAGGAGGTGGATTAGTTGCTCTTTGGGCAGCCTGCTTAGATTCTCGATTTCATTCGTCAGTCGTAAGTGGGTACTTCAACACGTTCTTTGATTCCATTCTCAGTATCGAGCACTGCGTTGACAACTTCGCGCCCGGCTTGGCTAAAGTTGTGGAAATGCCGGATTTAGCAGCTCTGATCTCTCCTCGCAGACTTTTTGTCGAAAGCGGTTCCAAAGACCCGATCTTTCCTGCTCCAGCCTTCGAATACGCATGCAAGCGGGCAAGCGATATTTACACACAGGAAAGGGTACCAACCCACTTCGACTTTGAATTGTTTGAGGGCGACCACCAATTCTGGGGTCGACGCGCAATTCCCCAACTTGTCGAATGGCTGAACGACTAAGCTGTATTCCTAAACTTGCGAAGTAAATCTAGGCGACCTTCGAGGTGGCATCTTGCGAGGATTTCTATAGTTGAAACTGTCGCGAACTCGCTTAGGTGTGCGAAAGGACTCGGTTCAGGAGAACCAGAGCCCTTTCTGATCGCACTTCTTCCTATATTAAACGCTTCCTACCGACGGAATTTCCTTTATCCGAGATAGCCATGTTGGAGTCGTGTAAGACTAAGGGTTCCGCCGCATTTTCTGATCAATTCACGGCATTGATCCTCTCCTAAGCCTGCAGTTGGCACCCTGAGCATCAGGATTGCTGCACCCTCGAGAACCGCGTCTTCAATCTCTATTGAAGAGTCGTCATCAAAACCAAGTTCCCTCAAATTCGCGGCCAAGTCCCCCCGATTTCTAAGGTTATCGAGGAGCCGAGTACCTTCTGGAGTGTCGCTAAATGGATTCTTCACAAGTTCTGATCCAGGTTCATCTATCGAAGGGAGGTAGGGAAACGTACTTCCATAGTCTTCAGGCTCCAACTTAGTCTGAAGGAACCAATTTTCCGTCTCGGTTTTCGGATTCTGATAAGTGCTTCGAGTGACGATTACAAAGTCCAAAACACTTGCACCATTTTCTAGGAGTTCCATAAATGCGCAATCAGCCACGTCAGCATTTCGAAATATCGCATAGATCATAGTTCTCATTGGGTCTCCGTTTATCGCCACATGCGACTTTCAAAGGACAGGCGAATCAGATGTTCGATTGGTTCCCAAAATTGGATTGAGAGTGACCTTCAGCTGTGTCAAGTTTTGATTGATGAAGGCAGTGGTTATTTTTCATTGATCGTGCGAGAATGTGTTGAATTCCATGAGTTACGATCTGTTTTTCTTCAGACTGCGGCCAGGCCAGACCTTCGAGGAGGCACAGCAAGAAATGGAGTCTGACGAGGACCATGAAGTGCCACCTCCGATAGACACTCGAGCCGTAGCAAACGCTTTGGTTGGACTGAATATTGGGCTTATAGAATTTCCAAAAGACTATGACGAAATTTCATTGCGCCTAAGCATTTCAGTAGACGAGGCAAAAAAGAAGTTCCCTGAGATTGAATTGAACACAAAGGAATTGGAACATGTCCCCATCCAATTGTTGCTCAACGTCGACGGAATCGCGATGACGCTGCCTTATTGGGAATTCACACCAGCAGTCTGGGATGCCATACGGGCTTACTGGGACGGAATCGTTCCGACGGTGTTTGTCAACGGCATGGTTGGCTATGACGGTCAACTTCGAGCGAAAATCGGAGATAAGTCGTTTGACAAGATGATGGCTCATCACATTTCCATATCAAAGAAGCTTCCCAGTCACAAAGATCCCATCAAGCCATGGTGGAAGTTCTGGTGAGCCCGATTTCGTTCGTTGGCTGCCTCTACTCAAGGCAGCCAACCAGCGTATCTGCTATTTAGCAAAAGCTGCGAGCAGCCTGACATACATGGCTTGGTAATAAATTGCGGGCTCGCTGAGCTCCCAACTGCTTTCTGGCCAGGCCAGGTCAAAATCTGCGTAGGCTTTTCCTCTGGGCTGAGTTTTGATCCAGTCCAGTGATGGACCTCCTGCCGCCGCCTTCCCACCGTAGCTCTGATTGGGTCCGCCCACAACGTATCCTGGAGGTGCATTATTAGAGAAAGGGGTTCCCTGTCCATATCTTGCGTGGTAGATATGAACGAGAGAGTGCTCAGCGCCTACCGACTTCATGTTGGTCAAATAGACGACGCTTAGTGGATTAACCCCATGGAATGAGTGAAGCATATCCGCTGCCCGTTGCCGTAACCGGTCTCGTGTTGCAGGATCGACATCGGCGTACTTTGAGGCCAGAAGGGCGACGACGCCCCAATTGGCTCGAACCGTGTTGCTTCCCCAGTGATAATTGGTCGGTTGCATCCATGATCGATAGAGGTCTACCGACGCCGCTGGTGCAAATTGATCGCTCATCGCAGATTTCGTAAGTTGCGCCCGAATCCTCGCACAGACCTTTGAATCAGCTTTCGGCATCGCCAAATAGTCGACTAACGACTCTGATGCTCCTGCCTCATAGGGACTCCAGAGTCCTTCACTGAGTTGATGAGCGGCACCAGCTTTTTCGCGGATAACCTTTTGATAGGTCTCGTCACCCGTGAGCCCAAAGAGGTGAATGGCCGCAAAGGCCTCCATTCGATCTTGATCCTCGGCAGACCGATTGGCAATGCCGGACTTGATTTCACCCGTATCGGTTTTAAAAGTTCGCGGGTGGGAATGGTACCAACTCCAAGCCTTCAGCGCTCGCCCTTGGAGCTCATTGGCAAATGGCTTCCATGCCGCAAATTGCGAATACACTCGCGCCGCATGGGCGAAGTTCGCACAGGTGAAAATCGTCGCACCAGAATCCTTGGGGCCATAGTAGCGAGTTCGAAGGTCCATGCCCAACGGATACTTGCCGTTGTAGTCGATGTTTCCCATTTTCACTGGGACGGAACCATCAGTGAATTGCATCCGAACTAACCAATCGAGTTGGTATTTGACTTCATCCAGAATATCTGGTCGTCCGTTCCCCGACTCTGGAATATTGAAGTTATCGCCAAACGCCTTCGGATTGGCTTCGTAGGCATAAAGCAAAGGGTGGATGACATCCCCGTTAAAGGGTGGGTATTTGTCCGTGTCTCCCGCATCCATCCATCCTCCGGAAAGATCCCTTTCCAGTGCGGCATTGTTCTTGTCTTCAACCGACCGAGCCCTTGAATCTTGAAGGAATATTGCTTCGTCCTTCCAAGGTCCTTCCGCGTACTTGGACTCGATGGGCATACCGATTCGTTGGTAGTAGTACATACGGCTAGCCGCCCGCAGAACTCCTCGGTAACAATCAGGTCCGATGTGAAAGACTGCTGATCGCTTCTTGCTAGCTGGATCGTAAATATAGTATTCGCCAGGCTTCTTAACCGAAGTGAAATCAAACCACCAACCCCGATCACCGGAATCCTCGTTGACGGCTCCATCTTTCCAAAGGGTCACCTTGTTCGCAAAAACGGATCTGCCCTTTCGATCCTTGAGCAGAAGAACGTCGCCAGGTTTGTAATGGTCGAAACTGTTATAGCCCTTGACCGGGTCCGAGACGATGGCCACCTTGGCTTCGTCGGGCAGGTACCCAAACTGGTCCACGCAGATATGGCTTGTGATTTCTGGCAGTCCCGGTATTGTCACCCCAGTCAGAGGCTTTACGGAATATGCGGGATAGGAGGTTTGTCCAAAACCAAGGATCAAGAAGAGCCCAGCGGTTACCATGCCTTGGTTATACCGCCGCATCTTGGCCCAGTAGTCGTAGAATGGGAATGTGTTTTCGGAGGTGCCTTGAGAAGATTTGTTCCAGCCTTGTTTCTAGCGATCCTGTCAGTGAGCGCACTTTCAAGCGGACTCAAAATTGGGAAGGTTTCGCAGTCCTCTCGGCCCGCATGGATCGATCCTCATTCCGAGATCCCCTTGCTACCGAAGCCACCTCATCAGCCAGCCGACTGGCTCGTTGAACAGCCTCCAGTCAGCCCCAATGCATCTCCTGAGACGCGTGCTTTGCTGCACATGCTCTATGGTATTTCCGGTAAATCAACCTTAACTGGGCAGCATAACTTTGCCAACGAACAGATGTTCAACACGAACGTTTACGGCATCTATTCGGGGAAGACTCCCGCGGTATATGGGACTGATTGGGGATTTGCTGCGGATGGCGATAAGGACTCGGCCTATTCGCGACATGAAACCGTACAGGAGCTCATCAAGCAATTTCGGAGTGGTCACGTAATCGCCATTTGTTGGCACGAAGTGCCCCCAACAATGGATGAGCCGGTAACTTTCCGTGGCCAAATTCAAAGTCATATCACGGACAAACAGTTTGACGACCTTCTTACTCCTGGTACGCCGATTCAGAAACACTGGCTTGCCCAAGTCGATGGAATTGCGGAATACCTCAAAGAACTTCAAGACGCCCATGTGCCCGTGCTTTGGCGTCCGTTTCACGAAATTAACGGGGACTGGTTCTGGTGGAATGGGCGCCGTGGTGACGCCACTCATGGCACAAAACAACTGTATCGGTTGCTGTACGATCGCCTCGTAAAGTTTCACCATCTCACCAACTTACTGTGGGTATGGAACCCCGATCAACCCTCTCGGGCGGATCGCCAATTCGTCGATTATTTCCCTGGTCTCGAATATGTGGACGTGCTTGGATTCGATTGCTACGGAGCGTTTCAGCAGTCGTCTTACGATGATTTGAACGCCTTGTCTGGTGGCAAAGTGATGGGGATTTCGGAGACGTCCAATCCGCCGACCATAGAGATGTATAAGACTCAGCCCAAGTGGTCGTACTACATGTGCTGGTCGATGGACAAGCGCAACGCACCAAGCTTCCTTGCCCCTCCTACGCCAAATGCGGGTAATTCAAGGCGAGGAATGAGTAGAGAAACCTTCCGATCCATGGTTTCCGACCCACGAATGATGAGTCTCCAAGATCGCACCTATCTGCAAAGAGTGAATCCGGTCCTCAAAGAAGCAGGTGCGCGCGCCGTCCGAAAAGTAGAGAAGCCACCCGTGAAGCTCTAGGATTAGATGAGCCGCGGCTAGAATGGTCGGCGTTACTACACGTCTGAAGTTGATAGCCCCGGCTCGTGTCCATAAACGGGCCTTCGGTCTATCACGAAGAATCGAGAGGAACAATTCTTTTTGTGCTGTCGCCAACCCTCTACAAATCGCTTACGACGCAGTTTTGCTTCAAGGGCAACCGGGAGAGACAGATGCAAACACATATCTACGCAACATTTACAGATCCGACAAATGCTGAAAAGGCGGCCGGCGCACTTCTAGACAACGGAGTGAAGGCTGAAGACTTGACCGTGATCCAACATCACTTGCCTGTCATCGCAACTCGCGAAATTCCTGTAACGAACCAGCTTGTAACGGATCCACCTTATCTTGGAGTCCCTTCAACGCCGGTTATTGTGGATACCACCTACGAGCCAGAAGAATCCAATCTTGATGCGGATCATGCCGCGAAGAGTGGTATCTCAACGACCACGAGTGGAGACGCAGGTATCGGCGCAGCAAAGGGAGCAGGCTGGGGAATTGGTCTTGGCGCGGTTGCTGCATTGGCAGCCTTGTTCATCCCAGGCGTCGGTCTGGTCATTGGCGGCGGAGCCTTGGCTATGGCCCTGGGTGGAGCTGCGGCCACTACTGGCGCAGGAGCACTGGCCGGCGCCGTGACTGGATATCTTAAAGACCAAGGCTTTGAAGAGTCTGAGGCCAACCGATATTCAGCTATCGTTGAAGGTGGCGGCGCAATGATCTATTTGGCTCTACCATCGGGTGACGTTGACGAGCCCAAGGCCTGGGAGATTATCGACAAGTACAGCGGAACCGCCATGACCCCGCGAGAAACTGTTCAAGTCCCCTACGTAGTCTAGTTTTCTGGGGCAACGATCCGTTGAGCTGTCGTTGCCCCAGAACTCACATCGAGGCGCATTAATGAAGAGTTGGGACATTTCTGGAAAGGATTCGAATTGGGAGGTCTTGTCCGAAACGACAAGATCTAAGGGCGCAATCATGTGCATCTTAGGCGGAGGGTCGGAAGGTGGACCGGATAACAGCCATGCAGATTCTGACCAATGGCTCTATGTAATCAGCGGTAGTGGCCAAGCAATCGTGGATGGAAATGCCGTTCCATTACGTATGGGCAACCTCGTATTGATCGAAGCCGGAGAAGCACACGAAGTTAAGGCGGATGAAGGCACCGTTCTGCGAACCGTAAATTTCTACGGAAGTAACATTGAGTTAACCTAGTCGCCTATTTTAAGTCTTGCCCGCGGAGCGCTCCCGGAGTCATGTTAGGATCAGGGGTGTCAAGGTGTGAGGCAGACTGGGAACGGGCGGGCACGTACTTAACATGGCCGTCTGCGAAGCAATGACTGCGGTAACCATCCCACCTATTTGAAGCAGGAAGCCATCCATTGGCTGCACTTGCGGAACCCCATGGGCCTGTGGCCATTCCTGAATTCCGGTGGTTGTTGGCCCACTCGAAGATCATGGATTTTTGGGATGGAAACTCAACCATTGATGAATTCTTCGTCTCGCAGTCCAGGCAGGGGGCACCGGAGATGAGGTCAGAGATTGTTGCCTTTTCAAGAAAAGTCTCCGATCGGAAAAATGCGGACGAATAGGCGTAAGACGTACTGTCGAAAGACTTCCTCGAAGTGTCGGAAGGGCAATACAACAACGGGCTATCACCGGTGGCCACATACGGATTGTTTGCTCCAGATTGCTTTAGAGCTAAAGCCAAGTACGGCATCATTGGCCACCGAAATTGGCGACCGATCCACAGCAGGCCGTTTCGAGTGTTTGGGAAAGAGTCGTCGAAATCTGTCTCGTAAAGAACCATCGCAGTTCCAATCTGCTTCAGATTGCTGAGGCACGAAGTCTTTTTTGCTGCCTCTTTAGCCTGAGCGAATACGGGAAATAGAATGGCGGCTAAGATCGCAATGATTGCGATGACTACTAAAAGCTCGATTAGCGTAAATCCCGACTGTGTTGAAGGCTGGTAAGTGCTTGGCTCGGGCCCGAAGCGGTTGGATGACATTACTAGTGAGTCTACTTGGATAGCTTGTTAGCCATCGCGCAAAGAACGGAGCGTTTGCCTCTGCTGATGCGATGTTCTTCTCGAACGGATTTGCTTAAGTGCACACAGAATGCGGGTAACTCTTGATCCTGAAATTCGTAAGGATAGGATAGAGAAGCAATGAATGATGCCTGGAATCCAAGTTCAATGGAGAGTAAATGCTTACAGCAACTCGACGCGACTGACAATTGGAGAATGCTCAATCGAGAGCGACCTCTGGAAAATGAAGTCTTGTCGTGGAAGCCGTTCTATCGTATTTTTGGTTTTAACTTTGTACTGTTCCTGCTTGTGTTGTCCGTACTCCTCTCTCTCATCGCGGTCAGTTCTGGGTTTGACGCCCGAGACCTAAGGGAAAACATTATTACAGCTTCGGCTACGGTTGGCGGCATTGCTTGCGCGATGTCTCTGTACGTCACCAGCCTCTATCGCCGCGTCTGGAATCGCCGTGCCAAGCTTCTCGGCGGGTTATTTCCTGAAGAATAACTGAGTAACGACCAAAAAGACGAGCCCTATCACTGAGACGATAATAGCTGCGCCAACTGACGCGACAACCTGACTTCTGGGGATTCTACGGCCCTTGGGAATTCTGGAGGCAAGCACTTCCTGGGTGATCAGTTGTTCGAGTCGTTGGGCTCGTTCTCGAATTTCATTGAGGATCTCCTGACTTTCAGAGGCAGGGATGGCGTCATGACCTAACGCCAACCCAAATTTCTTTTCGTAAACCAGTTCGATCGCTCGCCTTTCTGTCTCTGAAGCATCCACCGGTTCCATTAAACCCATGTTTTCATCGTGCTGGGTTGAGTTTGACTCCCTTAAACGTGACCCATTCGTAAGGCCTAGTGACAAGATCGATGTGATCGATCTCTTGGATTGATCCGCTAGTAAAGCCGTAGCTTCTTGTTCTTTGGCCGGAGGACCCAATTTCAGTTCCTTCCTGCCACGAAGAAAGTTCTGGTTGTTGGCCGTTCTTAAAGTGAACTTCAACCATGGCGTCTAAGCCTTCATATTCCTTGGGAAATTGGATCGTAACCTGAAGTCCGGCGTTGGGCATACCAGGAGAGGGGGCCTTGCCGCGACCATCCCAAACCTTTGCGAAGATCGGCCCATCTCCAACTTTGCACTTAACCGCGGTCTTGTACGGACCTGCTCCCACTCCAAAGCGAATGTCCGTCACTTGAAGTGACTTGGGAGCATGAAAGCACACTAAGTCCATGGAACGGTTCGAAGGATCACCGTATGTTTGCCAAACCGTGTGGTCCGTAGGGTGAGCTGTTTGAAGTTGACAGTGCGTTCCTATCCGATCCACGCCTTCCATGTCGACGCGAGCAAACATCGTTCGCATTTGGGGATTAGAGGACTGGAATCCTTCCATATTCAGGGAGCGTGCTCGATCAGTGGAAGATGCTCGACTCCCATCAGGTCGCCAGATGGAATGAGGTGCCATAGCGTCATCTTGAAGAAAGGCAAGCTTAACGATCACACCATTTTTCAGTTTCATCGGTCCATAAAACGGCTGTCCAGGGCCGAAGGAAGCAGACCTTGCCCCAGACACTTGTTTAGGCAAAGGGACATTCAGCGGAATGTCCTCTTCCTTAGCCTGTACGTCATTTCTAGTATCTGCAGGCTCCGATCGGACTTCCTTAACTTCGAAGTCCACATGGGTCTTTGTTGTGGATTGCACGACGAGATCCTTAGGCGTCTGTTCAAATCGATCATCACCAATGTAAACATGTTGTTTTCCAGGAGGAACCCGAAACCGGAAGGAACCATTGCTGCTGGTAAACATGGCCTGAACTTCTGGACTGCTGGCTGGATGGGCGGGTCCGTAAACGCCAACATAGATATCGGATAGGGCTCTCCTCGAACTGTCCCTTACAACTCCCTCAATAACTGCACCCGGGATCAGCTCGAAGTTAACTTGAATCGCAGCACTAGCTTCGCTGACTTTCACCGCCTCACGGGCAAATGCTGTAAAGTCCTGCTCCATTGCTCCATGCAGATTTAAGGAAACATTATAGATTCCTGGGTCCAGGCGTTCAATTTGGTAGTTGCCGCGAGGGTCCGTGATGGCGCTTCCAGCGCCTAAGTTATTGGGATCCTTCGTGAAATTCGCCTGAGCATTTACCTGTACTCCAGCTACCGGTCTCCCATTTAGAAGGACGCTCCCCGAAATTTGAGAAGCGGGCGTTAATGCGATCGGTTTCCCTCGACCGCTTTGGCCGCTAACGTAACTGTATTTGAAATCTGTGGCAGCAAACCGATGATCGTCCACATCGATAGTGACTTTAGTGTTAGGCGGAATACCGACTAATTTGAACTCTCCTAATTGGTTTGTCACCGTTTGGAATGTACTTCGAAGTGCTGGAGAATTGGCTATAAATCCGCGATCATTCGGAGCTTTCGCCAAGTCGTGCAGCATTGTCGCGCCAACGGAAATGCCCGCTGCTGGTTGCCCATTGGGTAACAACACGGTGCCTGCAACATTTACGCCTCTCTTTACAACTATCCGGGTTACTTTCGATGGAGAAGGCCAAAGTCGGAGAAAGTTCGAGCCATAGCCGGGAGCTACCACCAGTAATTGCCCAACCGTGTGGAAGTTTGGCAATGAAGTCGCGCTTAGTCCAATCGTCGAACCTTTAGTTTCCAGCGGGAAGGATTGGGTGACGGGAAGGTCACCTGTAAGAACAATCCAAGCTTTTGCATTTTGAATGGCACGACCGAGTTCATCTTCGACTGCGATTTGGGCAGAATAGGGAACTTTGATCCATGACCGTGTATTGTCGCCGGCTTGGCTACGCATTGGTTTCGCGATCAGGACAGCTAGTGTGCAAGCGAAAGCCAACCCGCCGAGGCGTGTTAGATTCTGAGCTACACCAGACAAGGCATTAACACTCGCTCGTCTCTTATCCAAGATCGCTTCAATGCGCAAGCTCAATATCTTGCGGCTTGAGTGCATTCCGATTCCCAAAGCGGGTGCCGAACGATGAGCAAATGCTTCTCTCATTCGCAACAGGCAGTCAGCATACTGGTGCCTGTCCATTCCCGTAGCCACCACGTGACGGTCACAAAACTTCTCAGCGGCGATGCCTAGTGGACGCTTCAGCAAGACAAGGAGGAATTGGGGCCAAAAGACGATTCCCATAAGTCGGTGGAAGAGCATCCACCGTAGGTCTCCATGCGCAATATGGGCCATTTCATGATAGAGAACAGCTTGCAAGGTCTCGTCATTGGTTTGTTTGACCCAATCTTGGGGCAAGTAAATAGTGGGCCGGATCACTCCCGCAACAAACGGCATTCGAATGCCAGCACTCGCGCGAATTTTTGGTGGTGCCAATTCAAATTTTGAGGCGACTTGCCGTACGAGCTCCAATAGTTGGGGGTCATCGACCGGCGTTGAGAGTTGCCTTATCTTCGCTAGCGTGACTGATCCGAAAGCAAGTCCCATGAACAGTAGTCCGGTGACCGTGAGCCAAATGACAACTATCGCCTGGGTTGGATCGGCTAGTCGTTCGGGAAAAACAACTTCTGAAGGAATGGCATTGCCCAAAGTCGAGTTATTCGAGCTCGCACTTAGGCTTCCAATGGCGGTTGACTGAGCCTGCGTGAATTGGCGAACGATCGGACTTGACATTGTTGAGTACGAAATAGGCACCGCCGGGTTAGGCTTTTCCTTCATGAAGGGTGAGGCGACGACTAACCCAGCGACCGCAAGTAATCCAACGCGGCCAATATTCAGACAGAGAACAGGATGATGTCTGGTCGCCCACACGAGCAGTAAAGTGACGGCAAGAAGCCCAGTCGATTGCGCCAAAAGTAAAAGGATCGCATCTAACATCATTTCAACTCCTGAATCGATCTGTCGTCTACAAGCTCACGAAGTCGGATCAACTCGTCTTGCGAAATATCTTCATTCTCCAGGAGATGAGCCAGTAGCCCACTGATCGAGCCTTGGAAGACACGAGATAGGAGATCTTGGGCCGCCGAACGTGTAACTTCAGATTCAGGAACGAGGGGCCGGAAAACGAAAGTTCGCTCTCGCAGCTCATGACCGATAGCACGTTTTTTCTCAAGTTTTCGAAGCAGTGTCTGGACCGTACTATGGGCAATGGGCTTGGATTCCGAGAGCACATCGGTAATTCTCCTAGCTGTCGCTTCGCCGTCGTCCCATAAGACTCGCATAATTCGTAATTGAACGCTTCCAAGTGTAATTGCCATATTTACTTCACTAGATTTACCTAGGTAGATGACTGTACTTTACCACGGTAAACGGAGAATTGCCAACGCGAATAGGGCCGGAACGAAATTAAGAAATGAGAGGGGATTTAGTCCCGGTAGGTGGATGACTGGACCTCTGAAACAGTCATGGTAAAAGTTCTTGATAAGTGGCGCGTAATTAACGTCATCTCGGTTACCAGGCAAATCTAACAGAAAAGGGTGACAAGACAACACAAAAAGGATTCCCCGATAATGAACAGAATGCAGCCTCGCCACAAGGAACTGATTAAGACAATTACGAAGCGGTTTGTCTTGCCAGAGACGATTTTGCTCGTTACTCTTTGTACCTGGGACATGCTCTACACCCTCTATTGCGTGCGAACTGGCGTTGCAAGGGAACAGAATCCTATTTTGAAGGGAAGTCTGGATCAATCCAATTGGGCATTTCTCCTACTCAAAGGAGCGACATTTCTGGTGCCCATCTGGCTTCTCGAAATCATACGCACCATACGTCCAAAATTCGTGACGAGCGTAATGAGATGCGGATTTCTTGCTTACGCTGCCATCTATATTGGTGGAAGCATCTTGGTCAGCGTTCCGTTATAGTTGCGAACTCATTCTTTTTTTGAGACGCCCAAACACGTCGATTAATCCCGTCTGGAAATTCGATCCTCGGCCACCGTTATAGCTTCATCTGCTCTGACATTTCCATTCGGGTGTGACTCGCAGAAGTGCTCTTGAATTGAGAGGTTGCAAGCAGCTTTTGCTATCAATTCAGATGTCACGGGGGAATCTGTATGAATCTGAAATTTGTCACGAAAATAATAGGCTTAGGTGCCAAGGCGTCTGCTGCGCTTCTCGCTCCAATGATTACCGTTCAATTGGCCCACGCTGAGGATTGCGCAATCGTCTTCAGTGCGTCAACTCCTCCAGATATTCCTGCTGACCAAAGACAGTCTTTCCTAAGTTTAAAGAACGACGCAGTGGCAGTCGAATTGATGTCTCAGATGTTCAAGAAGGCAGGATATTCCACCGTTTACCGACTAGGTGGTCCGAAAGCAACCAAGCAAAATCTGTCCGCTGCTTTCGCTGAATGCAAGCAGAGAGTGAAACAGGGCGATCGATTTACGTTCTACCTTTGCGCGCACGGTTCGCAAATGCCCGTCTATTTTAAGGCCATTTTGGGATCTCCAGACCAATGGCTTTCAGAGGATATAAACGGTATTGGAAGCGGATGGACCAAGTTCTCCCAAAATCGTGAAAACGCTGTTAACGAAGTTTCGAAAGGCTCAGGTAAGAAACCGGGAAGTTGGACTGATACCGAAATGCACGAGTTCGTGAAGCGAGTTAAGACTGAGGATAACGCGCGATATCTGCGCCAAACTCTCGATTCGGTTATAACAGATTCAAATATCCGTAGCTGGGTTGAGGAACTCAATTCCGATAAATGCACGGTGCTACTTGAGTCGTGTCATTCCGGCGGTGCAACGAAGAGGTTTGTTGAAGAGAGGTCGATGGATACGCAGACCAAATGTAACTATGGCTTGCCGAACCGAAATTGGCCCCTCAATCCTATGCCTTTAACGAGCACGCTCGCGGACCTCATTGGGGGATCCGGTACAAGGGCAATGGCTAGTGATACGGTTGTGCTTACTTCTGTACAAGGTGAAGAAGCGGCAGCCGCTCTACCTTTTGCTCGGTCCGATTTTGAAGGGCTAGGATTTGGAAATAACTGGCTACCCGCAGGAGATCAGTTTATGGTTGGAGTGTTTACGTATCTGTTCGCTAAGGACTGGTACTTGCACAAATTTGGACCGATTAAGTGGCGGGTAGCGATGGGCGAGCTAACCGGGGCATTGGAGCACTATTCAAAGGTGCTAAAGCTCGAAGACGACGCTAAGAAGCCCTATATTCAGCAGCCTCAGATGGACGCGCGTCACGAGGAAAAGAATGTTCTATTCTTTGATGGCTATCAATCTGGCGCAACTAAGCCTCCAGTAACGCCTTCAAGCAATCCGAAAGCTCCCGTTGCACCTAACCATAAACCAACACCTCCGCCAGCAGCCCCTCCATCCGCCCAAGGGCAGGACTCGGAAGTTCCCAAAAGCTCCGGATCGCCAAGTCCAAATGGCCGTACTGCGCTCCGAAACGCTAGTGCAAAGTTCGACAATAGCTACATGCGCTATCACTGCCCAGACAAGCAGGCGCTCAAGTTGAGTATCGCTCCGAATTTCGGTCGAATAGCAACCGGAACGGGAGTTAAGTTCAAGTTGGACTTGGGCACTGAAGGCTACTTATTCATTATCGACGAAGATTCCTCTGGCGCAGTACAGTTGCTGCCCTGGTCGACAGTGGAAGTAGGTACCAGCCCTGAGCAACTTGTTGAGCAAGCTCAATGTTCCTCGGGAACTGATTTGAACGTAGGTGGATCGAGATTCACGTTTAGAGCGGGCGATGCCGGTCACGAACACGTTAAGGCTCTCCTCTTCCTCGATGAGCGGGAAGCCCTAGAATTCGTGAAAAGTTGGAGTTCGCTCAACCCCAAGACTGCTTCCGAAAGCCGAAGTTTGAGCTCAAGATCCCTTGTAGTGGTCGATAACGGCCAACCTCGAATCTTCACGGCAGACTTGGAATTTGAGGTGGTTCGTGGTTAGTTTGGCCCCTGTCCTTGTCTTGTTGGTTTCCTTGCTGCACCCAGCATGGGAACCGGCTCACACGTTGGCCATTGAAATCGGCTCAAATTCATCAGCAATTGCCAATGCAAATATCAAATCTGGCTTCACGAAGCAGATTACTAACTGGAAGATGGGAGACTGGAGTTTGCCCAGTGAAGGACAAGCATCCTATACATTAACCTTGGATGTTTCGGCTTTGGGGCACGGTTTTGGCGGTCCAAGCAACGCAATGGTTATGGCACGCCTCAGTGCCACCGGTAAACAGGACCAAAAAATACTCGCTCATTGGGTGGCCCGATGTGCAGAAGAAGAAGCGATTTTGGGTAATCCGCACTTCTTGCCAGGGTTAGATTCTAGTGGAATTGTGGGGCTGCTTGGACAGAGGATCAGGGCATATCTGGCTGAGCTAGCAAGTGGCCCACAATCGATCGAGGCAACCGTGGATTCCATTCCTTCAGCAGACCTTGGCCGTTTCGGAAGCATCAATTTTTGGCGACCTGAGACGGGTGGCGGTATCGAGCCAACGGAAGCTGTCAATCTACGTTTTTCTCCAGCGGACCGCTTTAGAATTCAGATTAAACCTACGGCAGAAATAACCGTCAGGATGCTACTCCAGGCACCGGACGGGATGATTCGGGAATCCTACTGTCCCGAGCTGCCTCCGGTAACTTCAGCTCTCAAATGGTCTTCCTTTCCAGCTGACGCCTCGATGGGATTTGGGCCGAATCCGAAAGCAGGTACATGGAAGGTCATTCTTCTCGTTGAGTCTTCAATCCCTGAGGCTCAGAAGTACTTTCAAGCACAATCCTTTCAGATTTGGGGTGGAAACCAGACTGTTTTCCCTCAGATAAGTAATGCAAGTTCACTGGATATGAACCGTTTGAAGCAAACACTTCGGCTTGCCGTGTTGGACCAGTCGATCCTCACTTGGCGAAAAATTGTCATGCCGATTCAAATAATGGCGACTTCGAATTAGGAATGGAAAAAGAGCACTTTGCTTGCGTTCTTTGTTCAGGAAGTCGCCATGAAACAATTAACCATTCTTAATTTATTCGCCAAAGTCATTCAGCTTGCCTTAACTTGTCTCGTACTAACGATCTCTTCGAAGGCGTCCGCAGAAGGCGGCAAACGATATGCCATTGTGGTCGGTATAAATTCGTACGATCACTTCCGACCACTGCATTTTTGCGTAGACGACGCAACAGAAATGGCAAAGGTCCTGGGACAAAGCGGGTGGAAAGTAGACCTAATGCTTTCGATGGAGTCAACGAGTGAAAGGACTCGACCTACGCCAAAAAGTATATTGGAGGCATTCAGCGATATTGCAAAAGACGCTGGTCCTGACGATTCGTTCCTGTTCTATTTTTGTGGGCATGGTTTTGCTCCAAGTAAATCAAGTGGATATCTGGCTCTCAGCAGCACTCTACCAACAAAGGCAGAGGCAACAGCATTGTCCGTCGCTGATCTGGTCAGAGCTTCGGGGGCGATAAAGTGCCATGAAAAGGCATTCTTCTTCGACGCATGCCGCAACTCCTTTAAGAGCAAGTCAGATCGTTCGTTGGTCGTGGAAGACAATGGAACCGCAGCTACTGGAGATGTACCGGAAATGAGCAGCGGCCTTTTCAAAGCATTCGAGTCCATTTCACAGAAGACAAGCGCTGCCGTCTTCATCTCATGCTTGGACGGAAAGACTGCAGCAGAACTGGCTGACCTAAAGCACGGAGTGTTCACCTACGTGGTTCTCAAAGGCCTAAGTGGTGGAGTGGTTTCACCCGACGGCTTGGTAACTGCAAACAACCTGATGCCTTACATCGCCTCCGAAATGAAATCCATTCAGCCCGACCAGACACCTTACGCCATCCTAGCGGGCTCCTCGACTATCGTCCTTGGGAATGCGGTCAAGACTCAATCGACGGGGATTAACATCAACCTGCAACTCGACAACAACCTGCGCATCAACCACACAACAATTTTTGTAGACGGAGATGCAGCACCTGTTGAAGAAGGATTTGTCTCCCTGAAGCCCGGCGAGCACAAGATCAACTTGGTGCTGGAAGGCCCCGGAGTCCGGAACAACGGCGGATACAAGTACCAGTCCATTCGGAGAGAATTCAAAATCAGGGTTTCCAAAAAGCACGAATTCTCATACCACGTGAATATCGGGCAGACCGAATCCTTTGACCCCATCTCAAGAAGATCCTATCGTTCCATGGCTCTAGTAGAAGAAAAGCTATTGGACGGTCGAAAATTCTAAGCAAGTAGCGACTTCCATAAGAGCTGGCCCGAGCAGATTTCTGCCGGGCCAGAACTATTTTGCTTTCCCAAAAATGATGGCTAATACATTGGCGTCCGTCTGGCATCGGTTCTTAGAATTGACATTCATGCAAGTCCTTTGGGTCCAGAATAGTATTTGTCCCAAAGAGGCAACGATCTGTTTCATTGGGTGATCCTAAACAGATTTGACATTCCAAGCGGGTCAACCAATTGGGAACGGGCCACCTTAAAGGTTGAATAGGAAACTTCGAATGCCAAAACCGTTCCAGTTCGTTCTTCTCCCGCTACTTCTGAACGCTTGCGCTATGGCACAACCAGATTTTCTATCCCTTAAGACCGGTAAGAAGGGTGACATTCACGCTTGGTTGGTGGCAGGACCTTATCCAAACGAGGGTGCTCTCCAACTTCGTGGCACAGGGTTCAAGACCGATTACCTTGGTGGCGAGGACAAATCAAATCCGTCGGAAGGACTTGTATCGGGTGCCCATAAATGGAAGTTCGTAGTGGGTGACTCGAAGAGTGGGCTCAATCTGAAGAGGGTGCTTCCTACGGACCAACCGGCCATCGGATATTGCTTTACGATGATCGACTCGCCACGAGAAATGACGGCAACTTTGCTATTCGGGAGTGATGATGGTGCGAGAGTCTATCTGAACGGCGAAACCATCTACTCCAAGCAGGTGGCTCGGGGAGTTAAGCGGGATGAAGAGAGCCTCCCGATCAGGCTAAGACGGGGTCGGAATCGACTGATGTTCAAGGTCGAGCAAGGTGACGGCGGGTGGGGTTTGATGGCGAGAATCGTCCATTCCAATGGACAAGCTATTGAAGGTTTGCACCAAGAGGTCGTCATTGAAAAGACGGCCCAAGAAAACTCGTTTTTGCGTCAATTCGTCGGATTGAAAGGCGCCTTTGACATCGAAACTTGGCTGGATTGTCGGGCCATTCGCACAACCGCGACTCGGTGGTTAGTTCATATGTCTTCAAAAGCGAAGTCACCAGAAAAGCTCAGGGCAGCCCTGGACGCCTCGTCCGAACGAATCGGCGCTGCCGGATTAGATTGCGATAAGGTAAATAAAGCGTGCACCGAGTCAGACCTCTCGGTTCGATCTGCCTACAAGGATTGCCGTTCGGACCTGTTAAAATGGGCCCAGCATCCTGGTTCACTTGAATCGACTGATGTGATTAAAGAGGACTTCATTCGCGTCATGAAGGGCGGAAGGTACTTCGTCAATTCAAGTGGCAAGCCATTTATTCCGATTGGTTACAACCACAATCCAGATTGGCCAGAGCTCGAGCAGTCTGATCCGTTGCGTGATGACTTTGATCCTGGCCGCACCGAGAAATGGTTTTCCAATCTGGAACGTCACGGCGTAAATGTCATTCGGTTGATGGTCGAGACTCCACCTAGTGGCAACCTCGAAGAGCGTCCAGGATTATTTCGCCCCGAACATTTACTGTGGCTCGATCAGATAGTGATCTGTGCTCGAAGACACAACGTTAAGCTTTGGATCACTCCGTATGACACTTTTTGGATGAGCCTCAAAAAGGAAACCTCCACCTACTGGGCGGAAAATGGCGGACCCATTAGGAAGCCGATCGACTTCTTGACGTCGTCCAAGATCATGGAGCTTCAGAAGAAGCGGATGAAACTTTTGATCGATCGATATGGCAACTTGGGCACTGTGTTTGCCTGGGAAATCATGAATGAAATCGATCTTTGGTGGAACGCAACTCCAGAGCAAATCAAAACTTGGAGTGATGAGATGGCAACCTTCGTTCGAAGCTATCAGCTCAAGAAGTGGGGACGTGCCCACCTCATTACTTTGAGCTTTGCAGCTCCCGAACCCAAAGGTTTGAACGCTACCACTGCATTCCAGAGGAAGGACTTGGATTTTGCCACGATGCACCTTTACCTAGGGGTGACGCGGGCACCTAAGCCGGGCGATGCTTCACAGGCAGGTAAGGACTTCGCGAGTGGAGTCCATTACGCTCGCAACAAAGCTGAAGGCAACCGTCCTGTTCTGGATGGTGAAAGTGGTCCGATAGATAAATGGGTGACTGACGTAAGGCTCGATAACCAGGTCTTTCACGAAATGTCGTGGGCGCATCTGTTGGCTGGCGGAGCTGGACCCGGCACCCGTTGGCCATATCGTCAGCCTCACCATATCACTCAGGGCATGTTGGAAACACTCAAGGCGATACGGACTTTCTCGGATGAAGTTCCTTGGGAAAAGATGACCGGACCGGAGGAAGCTGCAAAAGTAACTTCAGGCACAAGTTTCGCAACCCATTGGGCTGGTATCGCTCGGTTTACAGGCAAAACTGCAACGCTTGAGCTCGAAGGACTCTATCGTTATCGCCTTTTCGATAGTGTCAAAGGTGTCTGGCTCACTCCGGTAAAGGAACATTCCGGCAAGCTTGAGTTTGAGATGCCCACGCACGAATGTGCCTTGTGGTTTGAGAGGTTGTAACCGAATACAATAGGTCGTGATGAGTGGCCGCCAAATCGTGCATGTCGATATGGATGCCTTCTACGCATCCGTAGAGCAGCGAGACGACCCGAAATTACGAGGCAGACCCGTTGTGGTTGCATGGTTAGGAAAGAGATCTGTCGTTTGCGCAGCCTCGTATGAAGCTCGTCAATACGGAATTCGATCTGCGATGCCTGCACTTACAGCAGAACGACTCTGTCCCAGTGCTATCTTCGTTCCACCAGACTTTGCCCGCTACCGGGCAAGTTCAAGTCAGATCCGAGAGATATTTGGAATTCATACCGATCTGATTGAGCCGTTATCTTTGGATGAAGCTTATCTTGATGTGACATTAACAAAGAGCGGATTGACCAGCGGACTCGACGTTGCGATTGCGATCCGGGAACAGATTCGAGAGGAAGTTCGACTCACTGCTTCCGCGGGAGTTGCGACGAACAAATTCTTGGCAAAGATTGCCTCGGACTGGCGAAAGCCAGATGGGCAGTTTGAAATTCTTCCATGCGATGTTGAGTCGTTTCTGTTCGGTCTCCCCGTTGGAAAACTTCCAGGCGTGGGAAAAGTCACCGAAGAGCGCCTGGCTCAGATGGGATGGAAGACAGTCGGCGATCTTCACGCACTTAACCTTGACCTACTTGAGACTGTATTCGGTCGCCACGGTAACCGACTCTATGAACTTGCGCGCGGCATTGATGAGAGTCCCGTAGTTCCTAATCGACCCACACAGTCGATTTCGGCGGAAGACACGTTTGAAGTAGATATAACTCTAGAAGAGACCACTACTGTACTGGTCCGACTTGCAGAGAGGGTATGGAAGTCCGTTATGGAAGAAGAGAGAGTCGGTCGGACAGTTGTGCTCAAGCTTAAAACAAGTGACTTTCAAATTATCACTCGCAGCCACACCCCTGAAACGCCACCGACTTCCTTGGAAGACCTCGTCGAAATAGCGCTGTGGCTCCATTCTAAGGTTGACCTTTTAGAGTCGACTCGGTATCGGCTTGTCGGAATAGGGATCAGCAATTTCGCGTCACCACAATCCTTTCCTGCACAACGAAATCTGTTTAGCTAGTGTGGATCTCTAGTCGTGCCCAGCCAATATCAAAGTGAGCAGAGGCTTTAAGTGCCCAGTAAATTCAGCGAAGACCCGCGAAAATTCACACACGAAAAAACCGCTTCGAGTGTTGCCTCTCGAAGCGGTTCAAATTAGCTTTTCAGCAGTTACTGATTACCAGCGACTGCCGCGTGAGCCGCCGCCGCCGTAGTTACCACCACCGCCGCCGCCGCCGCCGCTGTTGCTTCGTGGCTCTCGTGGCTTGGCTTCGTTAACGGTGAGCGTTCGGCCGTCCATTTGACCGTTGTGCTTGTCAGCAATCGCTGCTTCCATTTTGTCGCCATCGATGTCGACGAAGCCAAAGCCTCGGCCTTCTACGATGCGAGCATTGCTTGCGCCGTAATTGCCAAAGTGGGCAGTTAGCTGGGTCTCGGTAGCGGAATACGGCAAGTTGCCGACGTAAAGTGTTTTATTAGCCATTTTAATGGTCTCCTCTGATTCAGTTGTTTCGGTCCAAGAGCAGCAAAATCGAAATCTGGAGACCGGTCTGAAGCGGGAGCCAATCGAAAAATGTACCGTTGATCGTAACTCGTCCATGATACCCACGCCACATCGACAAATTGCTGTTTTTTGCTTACTTTTTTCTTGAAGGGACCCTGAGTAAAGCAAACCGGTTGTTTGTTACTTGAAGGTTCCATCGTCTACTTAGTAGGCAACCTTGACCTCCAAGGAGTCAAAAGTGCCCGTAAGCCAACGCCATTCGAAGACGGTTCTAGTACCTACGCCTCGCCGCGATAGCGGTGGTCCAAAGTCCCATTTCTTCAATCTAGGTGGTTATCCGATTGGATTAGGTAATTACCGATTGAGACAAGGTTGAATGAACTCATGTATGAAATTGGGTTGCAGAGATGAAGATCGTTGCGGTTCTCTTGACAGAGGGAGTTAAGCGCGGTGAACGCGGACTGGACATCTGTGGCCTTATTACTCAATTAGGTGCGTCATTACCGCAGCTCATTGATTTCTTACATGCAACAGTGCTGCTTGACCTCAATCCACATGAATCAGGACCGGTATATCCGGTCGAAATTGAATTGAGGAACCCACACAACGAAGTGATTGCCACTTGCAAAACTCGAACAAGCCTAGCTCTTAGCGTTCAAGGTGCACCAACGGTCGTGACATTCCCCTTGGGAAGCGTCTTCCTCGATATGCATGGACCGTATTACGTGCACGTAAGGGTTGGCAACGCAGCAGGTTCGGTAGCGTTCGATTTTCATGGCTAAAATGGCCCATTGATCAAGGTGAAAATGACGGGAATGAAGAAACTAAGGATCGGGATAGCCGGAAGGAGAGGAGTCAACTTTTGTGCAGGACTGAAGGACAATCCTGAAGTCGAACTGTCGGCTCTATGTGACTTGGACTCGGTTTGGCTCGCCAAAATGGCGCAAGAACTCGAAGTTCCTCGCACATTCTCTCAATTTGACGAGATGCTTGATTCGGTTGACGCCGTTATCGTTGCCACTCCAATGCAACTTCATGCGGAGCACGTGATCTGCGCCATAAATGCCGGCAAGCATGTCATGAGCGAAGTTACAGCTGCTGTAACTCTTGACGAATGCTGGCGGATCCTCGATGCTGTCGAATCGAGCCAAAGTATCTACTTCTTTAGCGAGAATTATTGCTACATCAAGGAGAACGTCCTCATTCGGTCACTAGTCAAAGAGGGCTTCTTTGGCGATTTGTACTATGGCGAGGGCGAGTACCTTCACGATGTCAAAGCGTATCATCACTTTCCCGATGGCTCACCTACATGGCGGGCGGCCTGGCAGGTGGGTCAGCCTGGGCTGACCTATCCGACCCACTCGCTTGGGCCGATCATGCAATGGTTTGGTGAACTTGACCCTTCCGAACGAGTGGAGAGTGTGATCTGCCTTGGATCCGGTCGACATACAGATCCAGAACATCCTCACGACGATACTTCCATTGGACTTTGCCGCCTGAGAAGTGGAAAGTTGATCCGCCTAAGGCTCGACATGATGTCGAATCGACCCCATCAAATGACCTACTATGCGCTCCAAGGGACTAAAGGCGTATACGAAGCCTCGCGAGACGCGAAGGGAAGTGGACAGGTCTGGTTTGGTGAGAATCCACCCTCTGGCTTCATTGTTGAAGAGCATCGAAGCTGGAAGCCGATTGGAGAATTTGACGATCACCTCCCGTCTCGGTGGCGCAATCCACCCAAAGAAGCTCTTGCCGCCGGTCATGGAGGCGGCGACTATTGGGTGATCCAAGACTTTGTCGACGCCTGCTTCGGCCGAGTGAACCCAGCCATCGACGTTTACGATGGACTCCATTGGACCGCAGTTGGATTGTGTTCAACGCTTAGCATTCAAAGCGATGGAATGAGTATTCAAGTTCCTGATTTTCGAAATCCCAGACTGCGTCTCCAAAATTGAAACACCGAGTAAGCATTAATGCCGTGCCCGCTCAGCAGAAGTCATTCTCCTGGCGGCACAACCTTCTCTTTTTTTGTATAATTGCCCAACCTTGGTCGATCCCAACCACCGTTCAGAATAGCGAGTTTCTATGACAATTATGATTTGCGCAGCTGTTCTAGCAAAAGCGTTACCTCAAACCCCACTCGATCAGATTCCACAACGTCTGTTGGCCACTCCAATCGGGCGTCCTACAAACTTAGGCAACGAATACTTTTCCGTTTCAGTAAAGGGGCTACTAAGGGACGGCAGTATTGGCTTGGAGTACATCACGACGGGTGTTGGAACCTCGAAACTATACGCCTACAAGAACAATCTGTTTTATCCAATCGACGATTCAGCTTGCCCCGGTCAGATTTTAGGTTTCGGTACAACGAAAGCACGCTACCAAGGTGAAATGCTTGTCCTTGAATCAAAATTAGGGCCTGGAAAATTTGCTCCATTTGGCTTAAAGAACGGCTACTGGAGTCAGATAACGCCACCTGACATCCTGAACTGCCGAAATCTTGAGGGACTGACCGATGGGAACATGTGCCTCACCCTTTGTAACGACAGCGGAGCGACGATCCAAGTTCTATACATTGACAAATTCGGCAAACGGTTTGACCTCACCAAGAAGTTCGGAAAGACAGCACGTGGAATGGGTCCAACATCGGATGGAAGAGCCACGATTTACTTGTCGAACTCTGCCGAGCTTCTGTTTTGGGATCCTCACACGGACGTTATCGAGAAGACCAAGGTGCCGATCAGTTCCTGGGGATTTGGCGGATTTGGCCAAGGTGCAGAAGCCTTCTTCGCAGCATTTGCCACAAAGGATCATACGGTTTGGCACTATTGGAACCAAACCTGGACCGAGTTGCACGGTCCAAACAGCGGACCGGTCGCGTTGTTTGCAACCAGTCCGACTGGTCTTTACGGTGGATACGAGTACGTCGGAAATACCCAGTCACCCTTTGTAGGATACGGAGAGAAAACGATCTCAATTGCTGATCGCCTGATTAAGGGGAGTTCTCTCGTCGACCAGGTCCTATCTATCATTAGTCCGGAACTCATGATCGGCAGAGTCAAGGATCAGATCGTAATTATTCGAAAGGCAGATTAGGTTCTGCATCCAAAAAATGTCATTGGCTAAGGATGTGGACAGGGCCGAGTAATCCCGAAGGGAGCAGGGGTGAATTTGGGCGATAAGGAGACCAACTCGTTTGGGTAAGTCGTTTCTCGGGTGGCAACCCAGAGTCTCGAATGAGCCGATTGGGCCACAGATTAGCGACAGTGACCTCGATTCGATTTCCCCTTAAATGTAGGATTCCAGTCGGTATATTCAACTGCCACGGTGCGCACCATGCCACACCTAACCCCGTTCCATTCAGACGCACGGAAGCAATGTTTTTCACATCGCCAAGGTCAACGGCAAGGCCACGCTTTGGCAAGGAAGGCAGGTCAAAAGACTTCTTGTAGATGGCTTTCCCCGAGAAGTATCGGATGTCTGGATTGGTGAATTTGGTCCAATCCATGAGATCCGGAAATAGCACGGAGGGGAGCCCTCCAAACCTTTTTTCGAAGGAAACGACCCATGGCCCTTTTAACTCAGTCAAAGTCCGCTGACTGGGGAAGTTCACACCCTGAGATTCAGTAAGTCCGTTTTTGAAGACAATAAACCCACTCTGGTTGACTTTGAGGTTTAGCGGAATTGAAGTGATTTCTTTGCCTTGTTTGAACTGAGGCAACGGCCGTGACTCACCCGTTTTGGGATCCCACCATTCGGGAGTGCCATGAGAAACGCGTAATGACGCAATGCCCGTGAATGCTACATCCCACCGGTTGGAAACAAAGTAGGCATCTCGACCGCCAATGTTACGATGGTTGTATCTAAGGCAATCACCAGACTCAAAATCGGGAAGAACATGCAAGGCATTACGCAGAATTTGAGTCGATGAAGTATAGGACGGATACATGGGAGGAGGCGGAACGGATCCGTCTGTTAGGTGCCATGGCGCCATATTCCAATCACCCAGCACCTGAACCTTGTGCCCAGATGGTTTCCAAGTGCCGTCGGTGACGATCTGAATATGCTTGCCATTTGCGAATGCCAGGTCAACAACGCCTATAAGGCCGGCAGGATTAGGTACGTTGCCGGTGTTGGTGGCAGTGACTTCCAGCGTGTTATCGCTCTCAAGCATTTGTGATACATCGGTGACTTGAACACTGTTGAAATCCGTGCCCCGAAGTATGACCCTGCGATTGAGCCTCAAGACAAATGTATTGTCTGCCGAAAATGCAACCGTTGCCCCAACAAGTTTTTCGCCTACTGGCATGGTAAAAGACTTGCGAAAAGTCCTCGACGCTAAATAGGCGGATACAGCGGGGTTTCCTTCATCTGTCCAAATCCACTTGGCATTTTCGAGACTTACGTTCTTCAAACCTGGAGCGGCATCTGGAAAGATTTGCCCCTTGCCATACTGCTTCCGGACTCCAGAGTCCCTCCACATCTCGTCTGCCAACGCCTGAACTTTGCGGTCGCATGCAGGAAATTGAACGAGACTAGGAGATTTCAGTGGCTTTACCCCTTGGATAGCAGCGCCTGCCTTTACGAGTGCGGCGAGCTTTTCGAGGAGTCTTGGGGTCATGCTCTCGATTCGAGGCAAGACGAGTAACCGATACGACATACCATCTGGAAACACGATGCGACCATCCTTTACGGTTGCTGCTTCAATCAGCCGACTGGGATCGCATGCGTCAAAATTGTAACTCCTCCTGTCGGGCAAGTCACCAATTGTCGCATCTGTCGGTGCCCGAAATACATTGGGTGCTCCTTCTGGCACGAGGTACAGAATGTCGGCAACAGGGAGGCCCTGTCGAAGTAGGTTTTGCGACCGAGTGAGGTATTCGTGGAAGGGTTTCACCATATCCCACCACGTCTGAGTTCGCTCCCAGTGAACCCCGTAGGGACCCATAGTCATTCCCGGGAATTGGTTCTCGTTCGGCTGATGCTGATAGCGATGAAAGAGGATCTTATTGATTCCCGTCGCAAGCGCCCAGTCGGCTTGCGCTTTCATGCTCCCAGGATGTTGTAGCCAAGCGTCACTATCTGTCGAGGTGAATGATTCCGCACCGATAATTGAGCGTCCGTTAGTGTGAGCGACCGAAACGGCTTCAAAGCAACTGTAATTGGTGTCATACCCGTACCCTTTCGACCAGAATTCACACATCGGAACCGTTGCTGCACCACCTAAATAGAGGTCCGCCGTAGGGTTCATGTCGTAAGGTTCGATCGACAGGCCCAGTCCATATTTCTTGGCACGAGATCGGATCGTTCCCATGTGATTGGCGACAACTAATTCCTGAGCGGTTTGGCGTAGGTCCCACAGAAATCGCTCGGAAACTTCTGGACTATCCACAACCTTGCCTGTCATTACTGGTAGGTACTTCAAGGGATCATAGCCTCGTCGGGCCAGAAATTCACTTCGGAAATGCTGCGACCAGTTTTGAGAACCCATCTCCCAGCTATCGAAGTGAAGCGAGGTAAGTCCGCGTCCTGGTGTCTTATTAGGACCCGTTACCTTAACAATCGAATCGAGAAATTGGTTGAGATGGTCCGTGATACCAGAAGTTTCAAATTTATCAGTCTCGAACCCGAGTCCTCTCGCAGGCGCAGGCCGAGAAGTTTGACCCGTCAATGTTCGTCCAAATCGAACGATTGTCCATTTCCCTTGAGGTACGGTCCAAGTTAACTTCCCCTCGGTGAAGTGGGAAGTCAGGTCGATGATCTGGCTCCCAGAGATGGCCATCCCACCTTTTAAAGCGGTATCCGGCCTAAGCGTTGCTTTGACCCCAGGTTGAGAAGAGTAGGGGGGGCGATATACCAACGACTTTTCGTCGAGATCCGATAACTTGGCGTTCCCAAACGGGGTGGGGAATGCAAGGACGGCCTCATCCCGGTAATAGCTTTCCCACAACTTCTGTAACTCTGGAGTCATGCTTCCCATCCCGAAGAACGGTGTTCTGGGTAATGGTTTTGGAAGGATGTCACTGAATGCGTTAGGACCCGTGACAGTCATTTCCGAAGAAACCAGGTCCTGCATGGCATGGTCCGGAGTAACCCATGATCCGCCAGTTCCACACCAACCTGGTCCTGTTCCAAGGTTGATTTCGAGCCCGAGTCGATCTGCCGTTTTCACTGCATGACCGAGTAATTGGCGCCATTCATCACTCATGTAGCGCACGGGACCACGGGGAAGACCAAGGTCAACTTCAAGGAAGATCCCTCCTCCAAGTCCTGCTTGCTTCATCGCTTCGAGGTCATTCGTGATCCCGTTTCGCGATATATTGCCCTCCATGAAGTACCAATAAACACCGGGCCTTGCACTGTCAGGTGGAGAAACAAATTCGGACTTGAGGCGGTCACCAGCGAAGGCAAGGCAGCAGATAAGGTTTATCATCAAAGACCTGGGCAAACTGCCCTTTCTAACCTCTTGACTATATTCGAATTTAAGAAGTCTCTACAGCCACCTACCCGTCTAGCAACAAGCAAAAGCCCTGACTTCTGTAATAACTTCAGGTTGACGTCCTCCGGGCCCGGCCATTTTCCTATGATTCATTAGGGGGCGTAATGATGAATTCCCGAAGAAAGGGCTTACTGAAACGGTTCAGGTATATTTGCCCAGAGGCAGTCGTAAGTCTGGTCGGCCTCACCCAGGTGACCCAAGTCTGTCGCAAGAATCGTGAAGAACAATGGCGTACTTACAGGATCGGAAATTTGTTGTCAACGGACAACCGGTTCTTGTGCTCTCAGCAGAAGTTCACTATTTCCGTCTTTCGAAAGCCGAATGGCATGACCGCATTACCAAGGCCCGCCAAGCAGGCTGCAATGCAATCGCGAGCTACATCCCCTGGATGTTCCACGAGGAGTCTGAGGGACAGATTGACCTAAGCGGGTCTCGTCGAGCGGAGCATGATCTTGGTGCCTTTATAGATATTTGCCATTCCGAAGGGCTCTGGTTCATTCCAAGACCTGGCCCGTTTGTGATGGGAGAAGTTAAAAACGAGGGCATCCCGGACTGGATCTATAGGTTGTGTCCTGATGCTGTCCCAATAACTTGGGGAGGCAAAAGAGTCTCCAGCAAAACGCTCAGCTACCTCAATCCTAGTTTCCTGAAATATGTAAAGCGATGGTACGACGCTCTCGGGGTTGTTCTGACTCCTCGGATGGTGCACCTGGGTGGAAACATCATCGCGATGCAACTGGACAACGAAATTGGAATGCTTCAGTGCTGGACCGAAGAGGCGGATCTGAGCGACGACGTGCTTTGCGAATTCGCGGAATGGGTCCAGGCGAAACGCTCCCACCAAGAGATTCTTGCTCACTACAAATTCGATCTTGGAGATCCATTTGCTCGGTCAAAGATCCTCCGCGAAGGTTCCTCATCCAGTTCCTTGCCCTTTCACACGGACTACACCGAGTTCACTCGAGACCGCTTTGCGCGGTATGTCCTAAAACTAAAGGAGTTTGCAGAAAACGCAGGAGTCAAGGACGTTCCGTTCCTTGTGAACATACACGGTAGCGGTGGAGGGCGTGCAACAACTTTTCCCATCGGAATAAGCCAGACGTTCAGGGCTTACACGCAGGACAAATGCTTTTGGGGAGCATCTGACTTCTACTTGGGCGAACTTACGCGGTCAAACGTACAAGACCTCTATTTCCTAAATGCGTTTATGGCATGCGTTAACCGACCTGAACAACCCGTTGCTTCGATGGAATTCGAAGCTGGTACAGGTGACTATGGGGAAAATGGGGCCGTACGTCAAACAGGTTCGGCAACTGATTTCAAGGCGCGACTTTGCGTTATTCAAGGCAATCGACTTCTAAACCACTACATCTTAGCTGGGGGACGCAATCCCATGCTCGATCATCCAAAGATGGATGGCAATGGACGGTTGGGTACTACGGGGGAGCGGCATGGATTTGCTGCTCCTATAAGCCCGGAAGGTCACCTTGACCCCACTTATTTCGCACTCAAAGAAACCAACGAGACTCTCAACGCCGTTGCCCCATTGCTGGTAGACATGGCGGAAGATCACGATAGCGTGGCGCTTGGATTCGTGCCTGACTACTATTCGACAGATGTCAAGCCCGTTGGCCCAATGCGAGACCTAGCCACTAAGCTTGAGTCGGCAAGAGGTTTCCTTGAATCTCTGACCCGATCGATGCTTGCCTGCGGGCTGAGTTTCCCAGCAGTAAACCTCCAAGCGAAGATTCCAAGCTCAACAAAGACGATCGCGCTAGCGACTTCACCCTGTCTGTCCAACGCCGTTCAAGCCTCTCTTCTGGACTTCGTACATAAAGGTGGAAATCTTATCCTCTATGGCGACGTTCCGCATGAAGATCTTGAAGGTAACCCGGCAACGTTATTGGTCGATGGCCTGAAAATCACTCTTCATGCTCCCGTATTGGGTACCTCCGATCTGTTTCCCTCTCTTCAGGGTGTGGGATGGGCTCATCTCGAACCAGAAGTGCGAGTTTATCGAGCTCCAAGTTTTACTCCCGCTGCTGGCCAAACCTTCTTGCGTCTTGCCCAATCTGATCGATCGGTTGGCGCGGTCATTACATTTGGCGAGGGGAAAGTTGTCGTCATCACGGCCGAATTGCCCTTTCATATTTCCTTGTGGAATGGCATCCTCAACCTCGTTAATGTCCGACCCGAGGTCACTCACAACGCTCCACAGGGCGGTGTAATCCTGAGCCGATTGCGTAATTCCGCTGGTGGCCGGTTTATTAGCCTTATTAACTTGGACCAGGAAAATAAGAAGTTGAACCTTATCGAAGGCGGTCGTGAAATATTCGAGCAACCCGTTTTTCTTCCGGGATACAAAGCCAAATGGCTTCCCTTAAATTTAACACTTTCGCGCATGAATGTCGTTTCGTCTACGGCTGAAATTTCGGGAGCAAACAAAAACACTTTGTGGTTCCGGCAGACTCAAGTATTGGAGCACATCGTGATCAATGGAGACATCAAGCACTCTGACAAGGATGTGAGTTTGACAAAACGAGTCGGCAAACTTTCCTATCTTGAAATAGCACCCGGCGAATCAAAAGTCTGGTTCCGCTCGGGTTAGTCTTTACGGACTAAAGAGCATCACGCCTTGATCTTGGATGGCTAATAATGGTCAACAGCCTGATCAATGCCGACTTCATTTACTAGATTCTGCTAGGTAATATCGTCCGACATGGGTTGGTTGATAAAGTCTGCGATTGTAAATGTAATTCTTCTTGCTGCTGCCGCACACTCTCAGCAAGCCGACATCCCAAAGTTCCGCGAGTGGCAGAAGCCCGGCGTTAAGACGAACACCGTTTATGTGTTGCTAGCTCGATTTGGCGGACCCAAGGCGTCCGTGCCGGGAAAGCAAGAGGACTTCAAGAAACTTTGCGGTGATGATTACCCAGGGTTGAGCCATTACTTCAGAAGTATTTCCTATGGCGGTCTTCGACTCAAGTTTAAGGTCTCAGATTGGATTGATATTCCGGGGCAAATGTCCGACTATCATGGCGATTCAAAACTAGTGAGTGGTGAGAAACTCCTGAATGCAGCGAGCTATATCACCTCCATTCCGCCCGTAACGAACTACATAGTCCTTTGTAATGCAAACGATGGAACGACTTATCCCTATTCGGGCGCTCTCCCAAATGGCAAGGGATTTTCAATCATTCCTTGGCCCAATGGGATCCGACAGCAAGTCTTTTGTCACGAATTCGGACATCAAGTTGGATTTGACCATTCGTCAGGTCAGATTGGCCAGACCTATGACAGTCCTTGGGATGTCATGAGCACGGAAGGGACCTGGGGCAAAGCATCCAACTGGTATGGTGCGGTGGGTGGGGAAACAAACGCCTATCACAAACTAGTGGCGGGCTGGATCCCGCGCAGCCAGGTCGCAAACGTCTCAAGAGGAGAGGCACGAAAGATTCGAATCGAGCGGTTAGCTGAACCCGTAAGCAGTGCCGATCCACTGGTTGTTGTTGTGAGGCCATCGGCAGACTCCAGCATATTTTGGACAATTGAAGCACGAATGTCCGCAGGCTACGACACGAATGCGATACCAACAGAAGGTGTCATCGTTCATGAATGTGATACCCAAACAAGAGACGGTCGAGCTTCCAAAGTCGTTGATATCAGCGCCAAGCCTGCCTATAAGAATTCGGGAACTGCTTTTGTCGTTGGCATGGAATATGTATCAAAACGAGGCCTTAGCTTCAAGGTCTTATCAAAAGACGATTCAGGATTTACGATAAATCTGAAGTACAGATAGCGGCCCTGGCTCATTGTATGTAGAGCATTAGTCAGAAAAGGAAATGCTTCCACTTCTATTCTGATTCAGTTCATTTTCGGCTCCTTGCCAGTCTTAACTCTGAGCACTGCATCGGTCGACTGGGAAACGTATCAAAAAGCCATCCTCGATGAGATCTTTCGGTTTCGCCAAGAACGGATTTGGAAACAATCGGGCATATTTGTGGGGCAGAGGGAAAGGTGGAACAGACAGGATCGTTCGGTTCGACCATGTTTTTCATCGTCCAAAGTTGGTTTGGGTCCTCAAGATTCGACGCTAATCTGAACCAATAGTCATTGCGGATGGATCTGTTATTCAGCCGTTCCTCGTGCACAATTCGCCTAAACTCACGTTATTCGGCACGGGAGAAAGTGGGAGAACCAATAAGTCAGATCATATGACTTACACCTGTTCATCCACTGCAAACCAAGATCCACGACGTCATGCCTAACTAAGCCACAACCAAAATAAAGACAGAACCTTTGGGGGATTGATAGTTGATCTCCAGGGGAGCACGCGGGCACGCTGTCCCAACATCATTCGGTATGGAAGTTCTTCTAATGGCAAGTATCTTGCCCAGGGACAGTCAACTGATGCACCGGTCAGGATGGCTAGAAAATGCTAAGAATTATAAATTGGAGCCTGTTTGGTTCTTCGGTGCTGTGAACTTCAATAGGCTATTGCAAGATTTCAAAGCGCACGTTATGGGTGTATGTCCCTCCTTCCCAAGTCCCACCGACTGCTGGGAAATAAATACCCTGAAAGTGCTCTTGACGAATGACTCCAAAGTTGCGAGTACGAAAGAAAATGGGGCAGTGGAGGTTCAAGGTGATAAAGTCGCTCGCTTCTCCTCCAAATCCACAATCAACGTCTTGTTCTGGTTTCCATGGGCCCGCTGTGACTGAGTAGGACGGATCACTCAAGATCCAACCAATTCCGTCGGCAAAGAACTCGGCACGAGTGTGAGGATGACCGCCTTCAAATGTTCCACTGGTCATGAACCAGTGGCCGAACTGAATGCGAGAAGGTATTCCGTTCGCTCGATAGATGGCCACTGCAAGGCGAGAGTATGTGCCACAGTGCCCAGTCATTTTAACAATATCTTGGCTGCATGTTGACCATGCAAAGGGTGTGTCCGCCTTTGCTTCATAGATCATTTTCGTTCGTAAGTAACGATAGACTCGGCGGGCAAATTCGATCACTCCTTCCTGGGGCTCACGAATCAGTCTAGATTGGGTTAGGAACCGCCGGAACTTGGAGTCTTTGAAGTCCACTTGGTCTGTTTCTTTGAGATCTAGCCTTCGCTCTTCGGCACTGAGTGGTTTAGCTAGCGTCGTAGGAGCACCCGGGACCAATTCGAAGCGAAGGATAGTTCCTTCATAGATTGCCTTTACCTCAACTGGATCTCGATGGCCTATCTCAGCTGCCGTAAACGATGCCCCTAGCAGTCCAACATGCAAACCTGACTCGTCCTGAAACTCGGCATTAGTGACTAGATGTGAGTCGAAGTACAATTTTTTCGATATGAAATGTTGCCCAGCAAGTTCAGGTGGAGAAGCAGCAATTGCATCCCAGGCCGTTACAGGTTCCGAGGATTTTCGAGTCAAGCTCGATGTAATTCGGACTTTCCGAGTCGACTTGAGTTCAAGGTGATAGGGTTCCGTTACACTGCTCTCAGTGCTTGCCCGAGAGCCTATTAAAGTCTGCGGCACCAAAGCTATGACTGCAAGAGCAATTATCATTTGTCCATGTTATCAGATGATTTTAAAGCTGGATAGGTAAGTGTGGATTACTTGCTGATGCGCGTTTGGGCTTCCTTTGCGAGGGCATCTCGTAATTCGTATAGGCATTGCCACGCTTCTCCCCTATTTGTCGCCACCGCAACGACGATGCGACGCTCTGGCGATAGAGTTAGAATCGAGTTGCTCCAGTTTCCTCGGCTATCTCCATTCTGTCCAGTGTGTTCTAGTGCCTGTCCCATGGAACTCGTCTGAACAACTTCCCAAACCGGGGTTCGCGTAGCAACTTCAGCGCTGGGGGTCATCATGGTTTGGTAAGTTTGAGCGCTGAACCCGATGGGTTTGCCATTAAATGCGGCTACAAACGCCCAGCCGAAGCGAGCGAGATCACCAATCGATAAGTGAATACCGCCTTGACTCGCTGCTAATCGCCCTTGGTCGTTTACCGGCGACCCTTCAAAAATCCTTCGAGCGACCCCCTTATCGTAGGGATGGTAAGCCGGTTGGTCGAGTTGACCGTCGTGTCCTGGCATTCCAAACCCTGCTGACTTGAGACCAAGGGGGTTGAAGACATACCTTTCAACCAAGTCTTCGTATTCAGATCCGGTTGCCCTTTCCGAGATAGCGGCAAGAACAACGTAGGCAGGATTCGAGTAAGCGTACTTGCCCTTTGTTTTGGAAGGAGCCACTTGAAGGAGCCGCAACATGTACCCAAAGCGATCGAATTGGACTCCCGCTGGCGCATAGTTCTTAGCGCCGGGTGGAACGGACTTGCTTGCCATTTCCGGTGGCTCCACATTTGTAGCTCCCGATCGGTGCAGTAGAAAATCCAAGATCGGTGTCTTCTCATAACCAGGATCAATAAGGCCAACGGCTTCTGGATAGAGTTTTGATATCGTATCTGAAGTTGAAAGCTTGGATTTCTCGTTTAACTTCATGATCATAGCCGCAGTGAATGGCTTGGTTATGGAAGCTATCCGCACCTTATCCCGAAAGTCCGCCTTTGCAGTTTTGCCAAGCATTCGAATGCCTCGGGACGCCACAAAAATCCCATCCGGTGTGGCCACCGCTGCATAGAGTGCTGGCGTGTTGTACTTGGTAAGTGCCTTGTCCAACGCCTCCCCTATCCACTTGGATTCGACTATAGGTTTGTCGATTGGGGAATCAACTTTCGATGTCGGAACCCCCTGGGCGATTTTGTATCCCACCAGCAATGTAACGAGAATCATAAAAGACCTCCGAAGTTATCGCCTTGATCCTGCGAAAACATCCTAATCGTTGTCCACCCTAAATTCTGCCTGAACAGGGCTCGGATTGTCGCCTGAAAAGATAGGCACGATGTGCAAACAGTTAATCACTTACACATCATAAAGTAGTGCTTGGGTCCCTGCTGAGGTTTCTTGACGAAACAGCCGATTGAAGCAAGGGCCCAACCTAATCGTCGCATGTGGGATCAATCCGGCGCAAGACATTCTTTGAAAGTCTAGCAGCGACCAAGGAAGTCTTAACCAATTGAGGTCTCTGATTGGTTTCTGGTGGCCATTCAGACCAATCTCAAATGCAAATTCAGTTCCAAGGTTATTGTCTAGCCATCCTAAATGTCTATATAATCCTTACATGATCTGCTATGCGCTTTGGGTTTTAGGTCAAGCGAATAATCCATATATTGAGGTCACAGCGCCCCATAAACTCCGTTGCGCCGTAACTCAGAACATAGTCTTTGGCTCTGATTCCCTCCAAAAACCGGCCGAAGTGTATGCGGCTTTTGGATTGCCGTCGTCGGAAGGTTTTCAAAAGGTACTGAAAATTAATCTTCCTAATGGAATGCAACTGGTCAAGTCTGAACCTACGGGCTCTCCCATTGGAGTGATTTCTGGGTCGGCTCTTGAGAGACGTGAGCAAAAGATTGTCATTTCTTTCGACGTCGAGGCTAGAGGCGTAAGAGCGATACCCGAAGAGTGCGAGAAAATAACATGGTCCAACCTACAAGACTTGAGCCCGGCATATAAGCATTGGTTAAAACCTGAACCAATCGTGGAAAGTGATAGCCTTTTGGTCAGGTCGTATGTGAGAAAGTTGTTGGGACCGGACTTCAAGTAAAGTTGAGCCCCTTTTCCGCTTCCAGCAAAATATACGCGTCTCTTGCACGTGATTTGCAAGACGGGATCCCGGTAAAGTGGCCGCACACTGCAGCACAGACTCTCGATTTGAGGATTGGAGCATGTACAGGCATGACCTATGCTTATGTCGCATGCCTTAGAAGTATAGGAATCCCATGTAGGAGTGTCTCAGCATATGGAATGGGCGACTCGGGATGTCACACCTGGGCCGAAGTCTATTTGCCAGGAGCGGACTGGTTTGGAGTAGACGTTGACAGCGCGAGTATTGCGATTCACTCGAGGTGCCCATTACCGACCTTCGGAGACTCAAAGTGGCTACGTTTCTGGGTCGCTGTCGGTCGTGGGAATTCCTATTCTTTTTATGGACAAAAGTTTGATAGGGTGGATTTTGTAAACGGTTTTGGGCGAGGTGGATATTGCGGAGCCGCGCCGGAATCCAACAGCCCGAGGAAGAGAAATACCGGTCAATGGACTCAGGTAGATGAGATCACCGGATGATCGGATGGGATAGTAGTTTCTAGGTACTTCGAATATTGCTGGTGTCATTGAACAAAACCCATGAGCTCAATAGTTGCTTTGCTTCCTTTTTTCATTTCTTCCATCAGTGCTACCTTACAACCGACTCAGTCGGCACAAGGTTTGCAAGAGCAGCGAGCAAATGAAATCCTTGCCTCAGTAATGAAGGCTACGTCCCTGCATAAGACATTGCAGTGCGATATCGAGAATTTTCCTCAGCCGAATGAAAAGGCAGAATCGACTTTTGATAAGGTTTGGCTGCAGCGCCCGAGGAGCTATCGAATCGAGTCTCTAAGGATCCTATCCATTTCAGACGGTATCAAAGGCTCCTTTTCTCAAAATATTGGCATACCAAACGAGCGACACGATGAATTTAACCTAGATGAAAAGGAGCGGACTGGCGATCCACTCTATGATTCGTTCCTGGGAAAGGATCTGAAGCCATACATAGTTCAGAGACTCCACGTGAAACCGAGTCCAAAAAACATTCGTGTTATTGACCTAGCCAAGAGGCACGGCCAAAATTACACCATTCTTGAGTACTCACACCCAGAAACAGGTGAGTACGTTCGACTCTTCATAAGTGAAAATGGCCTGTTGACTGGCGAGGAGACGAAGACTCAATCTGAAATCACGTCAATCCTTGGAAATGGCGGGCGCCGAGTAACTAGCCGATTGGTGTCTTGGTCACGATTCATGGAAAATGTCAAGCTAGACGGCAAGTTTGAACCGAGCGTCTTTACGATTCCCAAATCGTGAGGAATTGTTGATCGACTAGGCTGCACGGAATCTCATTCATGCGGAATAACAACCCGTGCAACTCTCGTTAGTGAACGATTCCCAAGCTAACTAAATGAGCCCAAGCTTGGGCTTCGGTCTGACATTCAGGGTCTTCTGCCTGTAATTCCTGCAGTCTAACTAAATCACCCTCCGAAAGTGCCTTGCGAGTCTGGTCATTACCCATCACCCATTGATAGACTGCCGCTCTGCCAGGCTTATCGGCACGGGGCACGAGTCGCTGAGAAGTAATCGCGATGAGGTTACTGGCTAGGGACCGAAGTAGAGAAGGACCTTCAATACCGACTGTATCAAGCATAGACTCGATGGTAGCAATAGGACTTGAAGCATGCAAATTAAAGATAACCAGATGTCCGCTTTCGGCCCCTAGGATAGCTTGTCGTAAAACCTCATGATTGGGGATATCGTCCAGGGCAATTATGTCTGGGTCTGAACCGTGGGCGAAGTCAAGTGCTTTAGAATAGCTGGCACAGTCCTGACCCACAAAAAGCTGTGTGAGCAACGCTTTTCCCTTTTCATACATAAAATTCGCACAAGAAGAGATTACGAAGATTCGTGAACTTTTCTCCTGGTTTAGTGATGCAATGAGTGAGCCGACTACTGTCCATTTGCCGCTGCCTGTTACGCCAGATACGATGACAATCCCTGACCGAGAATTTGAAACTCTTTCGATAATAGGTTCCAAACCAATCCCGACATTGTCTAGCGAAGGAACTTGATTCGAGAAGATTCGAAAAGTTACGGCTAGTCCTGTGCCACCAGCTCGGTGTGCAATTGCTGAAAAGCTGGTAGCGCCTTCAATTTTGTTCCATTCAACGGACTCAGAACGGTCGAGTTTCGCTTCAAAACCACTAGGCGCTAGGGTTCGTAGTAGCTCAAGCAACTCTTGATTGGAAATTTTTTCCGTACCAAGTTCAATGAGGCCGTCGGCAACTCTGATTCTGGGAATTTCCTCGCTCATCAGATGTAGGTCCGTGGCGTTGTTTTGAACTGCATTTTGAATGAGAGTTGTGGTGTCCATGGTATTTCCTAATTCTTTGAGGTGCGTGCGAAGTTCTCAGATGGAGAATATGGCGATATTCTAGCGGGGGGGCGTGCGATGATATCTGCGCGTAGTCGCGTCAACTCGCGTCTTAAGCTCATGTTTTCCAGGTGAAGCGATTGAACATCGTTCCGGATCGATCTCAATTCCGCCTGGACCTGATTCAGCAGCCTTTCTGCATCTGACAAGGCATTTATCGTTGCCGCGATGGGCTCTGTAATGTCTAGGGTCTGAACTTGCCAAGCTTGGGCAAAGTCACTGACACCGCGCTCGTCATTATCATTCATAGGGTCTCCTTCCAGTCGTGCAATCTTTGTTTCAAATTCGCTATCGCCTCGTGCTTTCGGCTCGCAACAGTTCCCATCGTGATATCGAGCGTACTGGCGATCTCCTGATAGGTCATCTCATGGTAAACCGACAAAATGAACACGGATCTCAGTGGAACCGACAGTTGTGAAACTGCGATTTTTGCAGCTTCAGCCATTGAAGCAATTTCAACCACCCGACCTACATCGACGTTATCCGCTACAAGAGAAGTCAGTTGTTGCATCTTTTGGTTGCTCGCTAATTCATCAAGCACGAGGCGATGGGCTGTGCGGTAGAGCCAAGATGCGAGTCTGTCGCAGTGCCGATATTCTTGTCGTCGTTCCCACAGACGCGTTAAAGTTTCAATTGCTATTTCGGCTGCAGTTGCTTGATCAGAGTTCAGCATCCTAGCCGCATACCGCTGTAAGGGATGCTGAAACCTTCGAACGATTTCGTCGAAAGCCATTCGATCGCCAGATTTCGTGCGTTCTATAAGTAGATTTTCGTCTTCTGAGCGATGATTCATAGTTCCAATTGGCTAACGGGTTTCACTTATGTTTTCTTCGAAAGAATCAGCAGAATTTCTATCGGTGGGCAAGCGAACATAAAATGAATCCCCAAAACGTCACGTTGTGAATTGGTTTACATCATGCGTGAGGGTGAGCATGGTGCGAGGAAGCACCTTTAGGTTTTTAGATCTGAATTGATGTAAGAAAATCGCGTGCCGGAAACCATGGGCCTGCTAAGTATTTGAAACCTAGGCCTTTCTGTAGCCTGGTCAGAAATGTAGACTGTCGTCAGCATCCTTGTTTGGGTACTCCAACCTTTCCGTCGATTGGAAGCCATCGCTCCACTGCTCGATAGGTTGGACACATCTCTTAAGCGATCGAACAGACACAAATGAACGTTCGAGCAATTCGATGGTTAGCCTCGATTAAAACGGAAACGTAAGATTGGACGCCTGGTTTTAGCCAGATACAACTGGAATCCAAGTCGATTCTTGGGCGGCGAGGGCGGTCCGAATATAGTCACGGTTTGGATCGATGAGTCGTTCACGAAGTGATCCGTCAGAACTGTGATTTGTGCGACATATTTAGGCATCCAATTCCTGAAATTGAGGGCACAATGTATGCAATCTTGCTGTATCGTACTTTTGTTCGCCGGATGTTTTCGGTGCTGGTTGTTAGCATGTTTATCCAGGCCATTTTCGGACAAGTTACACCTTCAGTGTCAGGAGTAGTTGAAACTTATTGGCTTGCAAATCCAAAGACCAAAGGGGCATACGATCAGGCAATTTGGGCCGAGGTCCGGGGCCGCCTAAACAAGAATTGGTCGCTGACCTGGTCAGGCTTTGACGCTGGGAGTATTTCAGGATACGACGAGTCATACGCTCGTTACGAAACTGACAATGCCTCCGTCCGAGCTGGAAGACTCCGTACCAGCTTCGGATTTAGCGATTGGAGCGAACTTCTTTATACAGGGATAAGCCACAGGCCGCTAGTTCGCGAAATGAATATCGTAGGCGGCAAAACCAAGCTTGACCGAGACGATTCCGGTGCCGAAATAACGACGAACATCGGTCCCCTTCAACTTCAGGTCGCCGCTCTAGACACATCTCTGACCCGAGCCCAGGTTGGACCCGATACGGTTGACAGTGCAACAATTACCGCCCAATACGGGTTAGGTGAACTGATTCTAGGCGCGGAAATGTTAGGGCGAACCGACTTTTCGCAAAAGGTCTATGGAGGGAACTTTCGATATACCATTCCTCATTGGATGTTCAAAGGTGAGTACTTTCAAGCAGTCGGACCCAAAGCAGCATCTGGAGGCTATGTCGACGCGACCTATAGGATTCCCTATAAGCTGAGAACCGAATTGGTTGCTCGAGCAGAACAAGTGCGCTATTCCAATTCAGATGCACCCACGCAACTTATGACCATTGGAGTTCGGCACACCTTTGGAAGGTATATCACAACCAATCTGAACTATTCATGGGGAAACGAGCTTCAGTACAGTAGTTACGCAACTAACCTTGCGGTAACGGGTTGGTCGGTCAGGGCCATGTTTCAGGTGCAATTCTAATGCTAAGCACGATTGTTCTTTTGGGTTTGACTTGGAAAGGTCACTCTGTCTCGGGGAGAGTCACACTTCCGAGTGGACGTGCTGCGGCTCAGGCGATCGTGTGGTTCACAGGATCGATTCGACCTAAACCCTTAGCAAAAGCCGTAGTAGATCAGCGAGACCGGACCTTTATCCCCCACGTTAGCGTTGTCACGGTTGGCACTCGCGTTGACTTTCCAAACAATGACGTCGTTTTCCATAACGTCTTTACGGAGTTCAATAGCACGAAATTTGACCTTGGGAACTATCCGAAAGGCACTAAGAAGACTCAGGTGTTCGCTAAACCGGGCATTGCCGTCATCATGTGCAGCATTCACCCTGACATGGGCGCTTACATTTTGGTTGTCGACACTCCTTTTTATGCAATGACGGACAAGAACGGCGAATATAAGATGCCAGCGATGCCCAGTGGCCACTATAAGGTGCAAGTGTGGCATGAGAGCGGCGCGAAAATCACTTTTGACACTGACACTTTAGAGGCTACCAACCTCCCCATTTCTCTGCACAAGTAGGCATGCTACGACTCAACCTTTCGTCAAAGATCGCGATATTAACAGCGGTCTTGTTATTGGGTCTAGGTACCGTAATGCTGATCACTTTCGGCATTCTGTCGGTGCGCCAAACCGATCGAACAATCGGGACGGACTCGAGGTTAGCTACTAGGCAACTGGAGCTCTTTCTTTCCGTTCAATCCTCAGACCTCGCAAGGCAATGCCGTATGGCGGCCCAAGGTGACGCAAGGACACGGGGCTTAATCTTTTTAGGCGATCAGGTAACCGCCCAAAACGACATGGATCGCCTCGCAGAACAATATGCGGTTTATGCCGTGCAAGTCGTTAACGCAGAGGGAAAAGTTTTGGGTCAAAGCAAAACTCTCTCTGACTTAGGGCCCGTGTTAGCACAGCATCTTCAAGCCAAGGTTTCGCAAGCCTTATCGGACAACAGAGGCAAGACAGCGATCATTTATGCCGATTCACATATCTGCCTGGTCTCTTGTGTGCCTGTTCGAAGCGGGACTTTCGTGAAAGGCGCATTATGCCTTCTCAATCAGCTTGGACCAGAGCAGGCAAACGGTCTGGCACGGAGGATGGGTGATGAATTTAGCCTGATCGCTAACGGCAAGATCGTAGCCAGTTCACTTGACACCCCTTATTCATTGCCAGCACGATTTGGGCTGCCAACTGAAGTCCGCGTGAATGGTGAAAGGTACATCTCAATATCGGAGCCGCTCATCTATTCCGATCCCGCGGATCATCTCGGCTTCGTTGTGCTTCGTTCTACTCGCGCTATTTTGGAACCGTACACAGAAGCGCGGAACGCATTTGTTAGTGTGCTTGCTGTAGCCTTGGTCCTCAGTATCGCATGTGGAATCGGCTTTGGTAGGAATGTTGCAGAACCTCTGTCATCGCTCGCCGAGTCCGCCAGGATCGTCCAGGCCGGTGCTTGGCCCAAGCCATTCGATGTGCAACGCAAGGATGAAATTGGAATACTTCAATCGTCATTCAACGATATGGTAAACGCCTCAAGAAAGGCTCAATCGGAGGCGATATTAGCGAACAAAGTCAAGAAAGAATTCTTGACCAATATGAGCCATGAGTTGCGCACTCCAATGAATGGAATTCTAGGAGTAAGCTCGATGCTTCGCGACAAGCTCAAAGATCCTAACACCGTTAAGCTTTTGGATCTTGTCATTCTCAGTAGTGAACGCCTACACGGAGTCCTAGCCGACATCCTAACAATGTCTGCTCTGGAGTCGGAAAGCCTCGAGGTCAAGCATGAGACTTTCAGCCCCGACGATCTAATCTTAGCGGTAGTCGATCTCTATCGATCTGAAGCTTTCAAAAAGGGAATAGCCATTACGATGTCTAACCCTGAGTCTCCACGTCCTATGGTAATTGGCGACGCGATTAGGCTAAAGCAGCTATTCGGGCACTTAATCGGTAACGCCATTAAATTCACAAACAAGGGCTCCGTCAGTCTTCAATGGTCGTACGCGATTAGCGATGACACTGTACGCCTCACTTGGTCGGTAACTGATACGGGAGTGGGAATTCCCGATGGCATTCAAGAAAAGCTCTTTGAAGCCTTTACGCAACTCGATAGCTCCCTGACACGAAGCTTTGAAGGCGTGGGCCTAGGCCTAACAATCGTCCAAAGAATCATCTCCCTAATGGGAGGCGAAATCGACCTAAAGAGCAAGGTAAATCAAGGCACCACCGTAAGCATCTCTATCCCGTTTCAAACTCCGTCGGTGTAGAAATATTCACTGAGGGATGCATACCATGGGGCACTTGAGGCACGGATTTTGTTCTCGTCTTTCTATCCTTAAGTAGGCGGCCAAGCTGAAGATGTCCCGAATTTGGGACGATCTAAAATGAATGCAAGGCGCGGAGAATGTGGACCAAATTCGATGCTAAAACGCTACAGAGGCTTATTTGCTTTCGTTGGAGTCCTGAGCTCTGTCGTAACTTTGGTGTTGGTAGTTATTCACATGACCGTGAGTGCCAAGTCGGGTTTTGATGTTTGGTGGATGGCCCATTCCAAATCCCTGATGCTAACAAATTACGTCGTGGTGCTTTGGTGTCTCGCCGGTGTTATGGTGGACAGAGACCCATTTCGACAATTGAAGACATTCCTAACCCATTTGTTTCTTTCCATCACGGCACCACTTGTGCCTCTCCTCGCCATTTGGGGAATCCTCATTCTGTGCTTTCGACTTCAAGCTCCGAGGGAGTTATTGGGTTTCCCTGTCCAGGCATTTATACGTTTGCCGTCATTATGATTTGGCTAGTAATCATCGAACGGCACACCAATGGGATAGCTCGACGCCCCATCAATACAGATAAATAGGCCCTTCGATCGAACTATCGAATATTTAGTTCAGGGCACTAAATTAGCTACGCAAAGGTAGGTTCCGAACAGGGTTGCAAGACTGGCCACAGCAAGAATCTTTGCCTTATGTCGTGCAAATCTTCGCATAGAAGTGAATCCACCTCTGTGCAGTCAGTAGGGTTCGCCGAGAACCACGCTATGCCGGACAACTCGCGATCTGGATCGTCTTAAGACGGCAGAGTCTCCTATGCAAACCCTTTCTCGCTTATAGCTTCGGGACTGGGACTGAACTTTTAAGGGTTACCGCACCAACCCAAAGGTCCGGCAGGGACGGCACGACAATCAAGTGACTCTAAATCCCATCAAGCAGGTCCCGGTGTCAAATTCGGCACATGGGTCAATCCGACGATGCTTTTTTAGATGAATTGGGTCTCATTCTGATAACCAATGTCCGCGGCCAGACAGACCTAACCCTTCTCGACCGTACAATCGTACATGACATTGAAAAAGTCGTACATGCAAGTTGCGACTTGATATTCGCCTGAATTTTCCGGTTTGCCTAGATACTTTTCCATTGCTGGATAGTCATTTTTGAAAGTCTGCCCCTTTTGTACGAGAGCTCCCATGCCCACTCGGCAGAAGTAGTAGGGAATGGGTTCTTCGCCAAAATTGATCGTGATTGTCGATAACAGATTGTCTCCCTGCTCTGGGTCCGCTATGAGCCAACCGCTGCCAGGAAGATAGAATTGGACAATCGTGTGACCGTCAATCACGTTGCCTTTAGGCTTATTTGGAAAAACGAAAAAGATCATGCGAGAAGGTATTCCCAATTGCCGCAAGAGTGCCGTAGCCAATGCTGAATGTCCTTCGCATTGAGCCACTCCATGTCGTAATATCTCGTCCGCCGTGGACCAATACTTGTAGTCTTCCTTAAGGTGCTCATGGACGTATCTGAAGACCTTCTTTGCAGTCTCCATGTGATTGAGTCCCCTCAGGCCGTCTGCTACTTGCTTCAAGTAAGAAGTCCCACCATCCATGCCGCAAGTTGTTTTCAAATATTGTTTGACATCCAGAGGAACGACAGCATCTTTAGTAGGATCATATTTCTTAGGGTCGGGCAACCCGCTGTAGTCCATCTTGACTTCCACATCTACCGTGACAGGGCCGCCCCTGGGATAGATGCGTAGGATACGGACGGATGAAATAGACTCAATCACTTCGCTCCGCGTCGCCCCGCTCACCTTGTATGACGCAGACTGGCCAAAACTATTGACGGGCAAAGGAAATAAGAACGAGTTATCTCGGTTGGTTTGAAGCTTGGCCAAATTGATCGTCCAATGCAGCTTCGTAGTTGCGCCACTGGCGATTCCACTTTCAGCCGGAGCCTCCGACATCAAACTCAGACTCAAGCTAGCTGCCAACAAGCGTAGGGCTAAATGCATGATTGCAGTTTACAGATAGTCACGACAGATGGAAAGCAATACATTATTAACCTTTCAAGGTTCACCTGCGTAAGTATCCCTTAGTGCCTGCCGGAGACCCTGCTCAACACCCTGAATTTCTTCGTTCAAACTCATCCTGCGAGCTTCATTGACATCAAGAGCGTTGAGCCAAAAGTAAGCCTCTTTACGACCTAATCGAGAACTTTCCGCTCCAAGAGAATGGACCGTGTGTTATAGGCAGTGACAAACGCGCCGCCCACTGCGTCTTTAGAGTGTGAAAAAACAACGTGCGAAGGCACGTTCGAACACTTTTAAGACGTGTCGAAAGTGAGTTGAGATTCTCTTTGATTTGCCTTCTACAAGTAGCGACGGCGGTCTTCTTGTTCTAAGAAAGGCAGACGAGCGATTGGGCTTAACCAAGCGCTTTGGTTGTTGCTTGCGTGACCCCAGAAAAGGCACAACTCAGCACACGTATCAGAAGATACGCATCACCTTTGGATGGGAGGATTGCAACGACTTCGACACTCTAAAAAAAGACGCCCTCTACAAGCCGGTTCGCGACTCAGCCGACGATTTCCCGCTTCGAGAACATCGTGTTCCGCCGACATCAGTACTGGTCCAGCTTAGAACGAGTAAGTCTGATTATCGAGCGTCACCGGGAACATCCTCCCCAGCAGAAACATCAATTCCGAATTGGAGCCCGCCAAGCTACCCGAAAGGAAAGCCAACACGTATTTTGCACCTCCAGAATCAGGAGTCGCCCTCGGAAACCACCGGAGACATGACCCATTAGCAGGCAAAACACAAAGCCAGATGAACCTAAGCCGACTTGAATCGGTAATGGAGGAGAAGCGAACAAAACTCCGAAGTCATGAATCCTTCAGGCTACGGGATGAGAGGTATACAATGAGGCCGTTGAAGAGAATGTTGGGACATCGCCTTCGTCAAATCCTGGTGGGAGCGTTGATGTGTACCGTCCTAATGGTGACTTGGGCAGGAGCACCACAATCTACTGGCCGAGTCAAACAATCTAACCGCGACCTTCGGCCGATTATTCGTAAACATGATTTACACACTCTCGAACAGCGGCTCAAATCCGGGGAAAGTCCGAATGAGCCCAAAGATCATCCTCCGATCGTTTTAGCCGCAGTGCTCGGCGACTACGACTCCGTTCGGATATTGCTGCACTTTCATGCGAATCAGAACGCCCTCGACCGTCTCACGGGTTCAGCCCTTAAGGGAGCCGCCTTCTCTGGCAATGCCAAGCTTGTGGAACTACTATTAAAGGCTGGCGCTAACCCAAATGGAGTGGATGACAATCTCGAAACGCCCCTAATGGCTGCTGATAACGCAGCTTGTGCTCAGATCCTCATTCGAAATCGATGCAATATTGAGGCATATAACGTAGATGGCATGCGAGCCTTGCATGCATTTTGCGAGAAAGGATTGGTCGATGGCGTACGGCTCCTGCTAAAATCGCACGCCAAGGTTAACGCTAGGGATAAATATGGCAACACCCCTCTCATGTATGTTTGCTGGCTGGAAAGAGGTAGCTCGATCTCGGAGCTTGCACGGATTGAAATGGCTAGATTATTGATTCGCGGTGGAGCAGATCTCACGATTACCAATAAAGTCGGTGCGACTCCAGCAAAGGCGGCCTCCGAAAGCGGGTTCTCGGATCTTGCCAAACTGATGTCGCATGAGCTGAAGTAACGCAGGTTTCAATTCAAAAACTGTCTTTCTCGGTCGGCTGCGGTCGACTGAACGGAACGCTATGATATGTCGAGTTCAACGCGTTATGAATTCCCGCTCGGCTATGGCGGCAGTCCGTTTTAAGAGTGGATTTTGGGGCGCCCAAGCTCGATCCTGCTCGCTCTACCGTTCGATTCCGCCGGAATCGGGATGCTGGTCTTTGGCGTAATTGGCTTCGTCAGGAGGAAGCAACCGGAGTTGTTCGACCGAGGACCCCTCGCCCTGCTTTCGGCCCCACCCTTTCAGATTTCCGGCAAGACCGGCACCGTCCCGGCCGCCGTGATCCGACGGCTGGATTCCAACCGCGTTGACCCTTGGAGCAAAGCGGGCATGGCGATGGTCGACTCTGGCAAGCGCGGTCGGCGTGTTCCATAAATGCATCGAAGGCTTCGCCGAACGTGCAAAGGCCCTGCCTACAAGATTGCCTGTCTTCAGCGTTTCGGGTTGTAGGAGAACAACTTGCCCTGTCCCGGCAGGTAATCGGATGAGAAATCGCGAAGACCGGGCACGAAACGCCACTTCCCGTCAACCGCGCTCAGCTCTCGTAGCGAACAGTCCTTGGCGAACTGAATCCCGATTCGTTGGCTCTGAGTCATGTTCTTGTTGACGATCATGAGGTAGCGCCCGCGTTCGGAGTCGGACAGGAAGCTGACGACGACCTCCTGCCCGTCCACCTTGGACAGGATCGTGTCGGAGGGCAGCGGCTGGCATTCGAGGGGGAGCTTGCCCACGTGGTAAACGCCGTCCGATTTGAGCTTGCACAGCGTGGGAGCCAGGCGGTAAAGCTCGAAGTTGAGGGACCGGACCTCGTTGTAATGGTGCGTCGGCTTGCCGTCCTTGCCGATGATCGCGTCACCAAATCCGCCGGGCGGCGTGAAGTAGGTGAAGTAACACATGCCGCGCGCTCCGTAGGCGAGCGTCGTGTACATGAGGAACCGGAGGTCGTTGAGCGACGGATCGCGGTATGTTCCGTGAGAGTGCACGAGCGGCGTGACCAGCACGATATTCCAGAAGGGTAGGCGGTGTTCGCCCGCGAGCCGCCGGATGAGCTCGAGATTCGCGAAGTACATGCCCCGGATCCCCCCGCCTACGAACAGATCGTACTCGTCATAGGAGACGAGCGTGGGTTTCACCTGGGCAATGTAGTTCTCGACGTGCTTCGTGTACGCGTCCCGCTCGGCTGGATAGTCTTTGGGATCATTGCGGAAGGGCGGGCCGCCGAACATCCCACCCGCGACTACAGGGACCAGATTGATATAGGCAATGTGCTTGGGATCCCGCTTCCGCAGCCCCTCACAGATTGCGGCCAGCCTCGGGAAGTCGCCGTCCGAGGGTTCGTCCGCCACGAAATACCCGTAAAGGGCGGGATGCCGCGCGAAATCTTTTACGACTGCATCGAGGTCGCGGCCAAAATTCGGGCTACTCGGTTTGGCGTCGGTTACTCGCGAGTCGAGGATGACAGCCTTCAGCCCATTCGCCTTGCAGAGGTCGAGCACCCGGAGATTGTGAGCCCTCGCCTTGTCGACGGGGAGGTCCACGGCGCCAGGCATCACGAGGTTAAAGCCCGCGTTGGCGATCTCGCGGTACCGCTCCGGAGTAGTCTCCTCCGGTGGCGGACTCCACCAGAAGGACACCACGAACTTGTCGGGAGAGACAATCCGGGGCCGCTCAAGGGACTGCGAGAGGGCGATAGCTAGGAGGATGCCGACGGAGACCATGGCTGCACAATTCTACCACCCGGAACGGCCGACGCGGCCTTGATGCGCAACACTAACTCCTCGTTGGCGTCATGGCCATAACTCAGGAAGATTCTTTGCTTCGAAGTAAGATGCTTCCACTCGCAATACAGTCTTCGCAGACATTCATACCGCGCTTCTTGCTGAAGCAGACATTTCCAGAATCGCATTCTGGGCGCCGGCCCGATTTCTCAGCCATGAATTACTCTTGCCGCAGAGAGGCAGAAAACAAAGAGGACACCAGTTTCAATTCGCAGCAATCTGACCTTGAATTGCGACCTGCGTTGAAGCTATTGAATGGCGTAGACCCGTAGAGCCCCCGCATTGGAAAAAGAAGCCGGTGGACGCTTCTACTCGTGAACCTACATAGTGGAAGGTTCAAAAACCTGGTCGGGGCGACACGATTCGAACGTGCGACCTCTTCCACCCCATGGAAGCGCGCTACCAAACTGCGCCACGCCCCGACCAGATTCTGCCGTTGTGTAATTGGGGCGCAAGTTAATTTCGCGTCGCCCTGACCGGCTTTTCAATATACCCAAGGGGGTAGGCGACGAGCAAACTTATGTCTGGGGGCACGGTCAAACTTCGATTTCTAACTTGGGTTGCGCTTGATCATTTACCAACAAACGACCATTGAAGCGCATTTTGCCAAGAAATTCGACTGGAGATGGCAAACATTCCAAAACTAGTGGCTATGCGGTTTATTGCGGTTACTACATCAAGAAGTGACCTATATAGAACCTGGGGGACCTTTCACCGTTGAGCCGGAGTCACACGACAGAATTGCAAATATTTCGCTCAGATATTACTAATGCCGGAAGTACCAAAAGCAGGTATTCCAGGTCCTTACTAATCATCATGCACGCAATTTGGTCAATTCTCGAATCCAAAAGGAGCACTTTCTTTATGAAGCGAGCACTCAAATTCGCTCTCTCTGCCGTTTTAGGCGCGGGCATTGTAGGCAATGCATTCGCCCAGTCGGACAACTTCCCGGACACACCGGAAAATCATTGGGCCTTCGAAGCCCTTCATAACCTAAAGGCCGCAGGCATCCTTGTTGGATACCCAGATGGCCTCTTTCGAGGCAATCGTCCGGCTAGCCGATATGAACTAGCGGTTGCGATCAATGCCGCATATATGAATATGAAAAGCGTGACGGACGGTCTTTCGGGCCAGATCGCTGCCATTCAAGAACAGATTAAGGGCATGGAAAAAGGCGGCGTAAGCCAGGCCGACATCCAGAACCTACGGGACATGGTTGCATCGCTCTCAAATGAAGTCAAAGGCATGAAGTCTTATGGCGACGAAATAAAGAGCCTTAGGCGACTTCTGGAAACGTTTCAAAAGGAACTCCAGAATCTCGGAGTTGACATCGAGGCAATGAAACGTGATCTCACCCAACTCGAGGACCGCGTATCGAAACTCGAGAAGAGGAAGGCGGCCGTCGACATTTCTGGCGATATCAACGTGTTGATGCTCGCAGGAAACAGTCGTGACGGCAGATTTGGCCTCAACCGCGATGGATTCCTAACGGGAGTTGACCCTGGCCGAGGTCGCGGACCTGCAGGAATGACTAAAGACTTGTCGATACTCCATGAGGGTGCTTTAACCTTTGCTGGAACGAACGATACTGGACCCAAGTGGAAAGGCACACTTGTTCTCGGCAACATGCTCGATACGTTTGGGGGCCAGTCCGGGTTGCTTCCAGGCACTGGGTATGCACAAGGCTCCAGCGACGTTTATCTTCAAGATTTCACAGTGAAGTTTGATACCAGCATTGCCGGTTTAGCATTTAATGCCGAAGCTGGACGAATTGGTTACAAGGTCTCCCCCTATCTGTTCCAGAGGATCGACAATACGTCGTACTTCGCAAACGAACGATGGGACAATGGGCTCTACCACTTTGATGGCGCGCTTGTCGGCTTCAATCTAGGCAGCACTAAACTAGATGTCTTTGCGGGTAACACGAGCAAGGTTGATAGTGTTAACCGAGTAGCCGTCAATACCTTTCAATCGGGCCCCCTCAATGGCACGTTTGGAGCGTATCCCGCGCTGGTTTTTGATCGAATGCTGGGTGCCAATCTCAATGTTCCATTAACCACGAAAGGCAATCTTAACGTCGCATACATCCTATTAGACAGTACAAACGGGATTCCAGTTGATGGGACCGGTGCCAATCGATTGGCTATCTATGGTGCTGACCTAAAGTTCAACCTCGGCAAGATTGACATCGGCGGAGGCTACGGAAAAACGGACCTCCAGCAGGACAGTTTGATTGTCAGCAACAACAACAACACTGCCTGGCATGTCGATGGTCGCTATGATGGCAATAAATGGAATGTTATGGCCGGTTACCGTGAGGTAGAAGCGAACTATTTGGCACCAGGCGATTGGGGAAGGTTGGGAATTGTTAGAAACCCGACGAACGTTAAGGGATTCAACGTCGCAGCCAACTTTGATCTGACCAGCGAAATTTCGCTAAATGCAGGCGGAGCATGGGACTCTGGCAAGAACAGTGATTTCGGTGGGACAACCGGATTGAACACGAGCACAAAGATCAACACTTGGAACGTTGGCGCCACTTGGCGAACAAACAAGAACCTTAGTTTGATGCTCGGCTACCACGACACTCAGTTCAAAGATTTGAACCGCGCCGTAGTGACCAACAACCCCGGCAACACGACTGCTTCGTACAAATGGCTCTCATTTGGGATCGGATACGAACTGTCAAGTGCCTCAAAGCTTATGATGCAATATGAGCTTTCGGATATCTCAAATGACTTCCAGGTCGTTCGAGGTGGGGGTGGTCGATTCACGGGTGGCCTTCTTTCGACCCAGTTGAGCGTCAAATTCTAGCCAAAACCATGCGCGAAGCAACTTGTAATCCACTTATCTCTTGCAGTGCATTTGGACGCACGGCAAGTGCCCTTTTCTAGGAGCAATAATGTATATCAAATTTCCAGGCGTCGTGACGGCGCTTTTACTAGCTGCAGCTTTTGTAGTAACAAGCTGCGGTGGTGGTGGCGGAGGTCATTCAAGCATTGGACCAACCGTCGTTTCGGTTACTCCAAAGAATGCCGCGACTAATGTCTCCACAGGCAGCTTAATCACGGCGACTTTTAACGTCCCTTTGTCTCCCGAAAGCATGGGGTCAGGCACCATGTTTGCAACCACTCCTGCTGGAGTTGTATTACCAGGTGCCGTATCGGTCGACGAGCGTACAGCTACTCTGCAGCTCGCGAGCGCGATGCCAATGAGCACGGTCATTACGGTAACCATCACTACTGGCGTCAAGAATCTCGCCAATCAAAACCTCGACAAGAGCTATGTCTGGTCCTTTACTACAGGTAGCACCGACGTCGCGCCAACTGTCGTTTCGACGGTGCCTTTAAACGGAGCAACTGGGGTTTCACTCAGTAGTAAAGTTTCGGCAACGTTCAGTGAGGCCATGAATCCGTCCTCAATTAACGGAACGAGTTTCACCCTCGTCGCGCCCGGTGGTTCGAGTGTTCCTGCTTCAGTAACTTATGCAAACGGCAAGGCAGTACTCAGCCCGACAGCTGCACTTGTAGCGAACAGTCTCTATACAGCGACAATTACGACTGCAGTAACGGATGTTGCGGGCACGCCGATGGCTGCGCCATATACGTGGACCTTTACGACCGCAGCCGCTGACATCGCGCCAACCGTAGTTTCAACGATCCCGGTTGCATCAGCAACAGGTGTGTCAAAGAGCACGACTGTCTCCGCCACGTTTAGCGAAGCTATGCTGGCATCTTCGATCAACGGGACGACATTCACGCTCGCAACTTCAGGTGGCGCTGCTGTGCCAGCAACTGTGACCTACGCAAATGACGTAGCCACATTAACTCCAAATGCTGCACTCGCCGCTGGTACTGCCTACACGGCAACAGTGACTACAGGGGTCAAAGACGTTGCCGGCACTCCGATGGCTAGTAACTACACATGGACGTTTACCACGGCCGTTGCAGTTATTCCTCCGGTTGTTGTGTCAACAATCCCACTGGCCTCAGCCACAAATGTTCTGGCAACAACGACGGTCTCAGCGACGTTTAGCGTTGCAATGCAGGCATCGTCGATCAACGGAACGACCTTCTCCCTCGCGCTTCCAAACGGCACATTAGTACCAGCGACTGTTACTTACGCAAATAGCGTCGCCACACTGACGCCGACGACTGCGCTTGCAGGCGGCACCGTCTATAAGGCAACCGTGTCAACAGGCGTCAAGGACACCGCAGGCACTGCAATGGCGAACCCCTATATCTGGTCGTTCACCACAGATACTGCCCCAACGGTCATCTCAAACACACCTCTCGCCGGAGCAGTTGGCGTGTTGGCCGGTTCGAAAGTCACGGCAACGTTCAGCGAAGCCATGAACGCGTCCTCAATCAACACCACGACATTCAAAGTCGCTGGTCCAAATAACGTGGCATTACCTGCCTCGGTAACTTACAGCAATGGCGTAGCGACTCTCACGCCTAACTCCCCTCTAGCTCTGGGAACGATCTTCACGGCAACCGTAACTACGGGCGCTAAAGACGTAGCGGGAACCTCGCTTGTGAGTACCTATACTTGGTCATTCACGACGGATACCGCTCCAATCGTGGTGTCGACTTTCCCCGTCGATAACCAGACCCAAGTTGGTGTCGGTAACAACGTAACCGCAACGTTTAATGAAGCTCTGAGCCCAGCGTCTGTTAACGGTCTCACGTTCACACTCACGGGACCTGGCCTTGTTTCTGTCCCCGCGACCATAAGTTATTTGAACAAGGTCGCGACGCTCAGCCCAACTGCTCCACTTGCAGGCACCACGCTCTATACGGCGACGGTGACGACTGGAGTCAAGAGTGCAGCGGGCACGCCAATGGCGAACCCGTTCGTCTGGACGTTCACAACGGGACAGGCACCCATAAATCTCGGATCGGCTGGGACCTACGGGATTCTGGGTGGCTCGACAGTTACTAACACCGGTCCTACCAACATCGTTGGAGATGTCGGAGTGAGCCCAGGTACGGCCATCACTGGCTTCCCACCTGGAACATTGACTGGCGTGATACATGCCGGTGACGCAGTTGCCGCAACTGCGAAAACTGACCTACTAGCAGCATCGGTCGACGCAGCGGGTCGACTGAACGCAAACGCACTCCCAGGCGACATAAGTGGTCTCACGATCACTCCAGGACTGTACAAGAACTCAACTTCTGTACTACTGGCAGTTGGCTCGAACGTAACCTTCGATGCCAAGGGCGATGGAAACGCGGTATTCATTCTACAGATGGGTAGCACACTGACCACGGGAACTGGAAGCACGGTCACCTTGATCGGTGGCGCACAGCCCAAGAATATCTTCTGGTCTGTCGGCTCATCGGCGACTCTTGGTGTGAATTCGACAATGGCGGGTAACGTCATTGCGCAAGCATCAAACACAGCCAATACTGGAACGACGATACTAGGTCGACTGTTGACCAACGTTGCCGCCGTTTCACTAGCCTCAAATAACGTAACTGTTCCTCCTAGGAGAAACAGAAAGTAAGCAGGCCGGCTTACTAAAGCAGCCGAAGCGGGCTCTGGCCATCGGGTTGGAGCCCGCTTCTTCGTATCTTTGGGCTGAGATCTGAGCCTTGTAGTTTGATCCTATGGCTCGGCACACCGCTTACTTGGAATGCCAGATCGAAGAAAGTGCGAACGGTGTCGCGCAACTATGCGCAAAAATGCCCAGGGTCTCTATCGGCATGAATGTCCGATAGAGACCCTGGGCGGAAGTGAGCGGGCTAATCGATTTTGTCGATGGCTTTTCGGACGGCGTCTTTGGCTTTGCCGACGGTGTTTTGGACCTTGCCTTCGACTTGCTTGGCGACGCCCTCTTGACGATCTTTTTCGTCACCCGTGATCTTGCCTCGAGCTTCTTGGGCTGCTCCGGCAACTTCTTTAACTTTTCCTTTGATTCTATCTTTATCCATTTCTATCTCCTTTCCAAATTTTCAACACAGAGATCCACTTGCACCTCAGGTCTGCTGGGGGCTTCCGTTCGACCGGGTGGGTGGATCCGTGCATTTTGTCGTGAGTCTAGTGACCGTGAAGTGTTACATCCTTCGAAACCTGCGTCTCTAACGGATCGCCCGTCTTCTCGTAAACAGACTTACCCACAAAGAAGTAACCTGCCCCCAACCCGATTGGTCCGAGAACCAGTGCTCCACCGATTGAGGCACCTGCTACTTCAGTGGTAGGTTTGCCATCCACCCTATTTCCTTTCTGCCTATGTTGAGGAGGAATCCACGTGCCCATCGACTTCACCGATTGGATGTTCATCCGAATCTGTCCATTCTTAGCGATTCGACCGTGCCACCTGTCAGCATCTCGCCAAGTGCCAAGGCCGTAGCAGTTGCCACGGCCAAGGCGCTTACGAGTTTCATAGCTAGATTCACGAACGTCACTCCTAGACTGAGGATCTTCGTCCGAAGAACAGTGACAATACTGCTAGGACCAAGAAGGCGATGAACAGTAACTGAGCGATGCCCGATGCGGCTCCGGCGATTCCACCAAAACCAAGAATGGCGGCAATAATCGCGATGACAAAAAATACTACTGCGTAGTGCAACATTTGTTTTACTCCTGTCCTTTCTCTTTGCGATTACCGGGGAACTTGCTCTCTCCAAGCATGGATTCCGTCCGGAACTCGACTGTATAGGCGGTGACTTTCTGAGCGGAATTCATGTTCCGATTTTATGGAAAAGGGTCTCACCCGACCGCAAACTAGGACTTTGCGGCTACGACAAGGTTGTCGACAAGCTTGAATTCAGTTCCTGCAATGCCTTTAGCGACCGAGTTGGCTTGGTTCTTTTGTGCGCCAGTGGTTACCGAACCATCAAGGGAAATCTTCTTGGTCCCCATATCCGTGTGAACCTGGATCTTTGAAGTATCCAAGCCAGAAGCCGAGTCAAGCGCAGTCTTTACCTTGCCCGATTCCAAAGCCTCGTCGGCCGACTTTTTGGCACCCTTTGCGTCTGCCGCAATCGCATCACCAGTAGCCTCGGTAGCTCGTGATAGGCTCTTTCCTGCGTCTTGGTACTGATCCTTGGCTTCGGAACTGCACCCGCAGACCACTGCTCCCATGGCAACGCCCAATGCAATATATGTTGTAATTCTCATGCTAACCTCCGGTTTCAGAAGTGCGACTTCGTAAATCACATTGCGTGTTCCCTTGGGGACAAATACAAAAAGCCCCCGTCTCTCGAATGAGAAACGGGGGCTTTTTGGTGTTAGGATTTAGTTGGGCATGGGTAGCACGGGAACCCGGCCGCCGACATTGTAATATCGCCAAGCTGGGATGACCTTGGTGAGTTCAGAGCCCTGGATTTTGGTATCCAGGCGAGTGGCTTTAGCCATCGAATCGCGGGCATTCCGCTGATATTCGCTCGCTTGAACGTCGTATCCGCGAGCTTTAAGCTCGTTCGCCTGCCGTTCCGAGTTCGTGGAAAGCTTGTCGCCATTCTTACGAGTCTGGAAAGCCTGGATTGACTGAGACTGCGCGGCGAGCGTGTAGGCGGTTGCCAGTGCAACGTGACCAGGAGCATATCGAGGTTCAGCCGACACCGCGGCCACTCCCCACTTAACCGCTTCGTCCGACTTTCCTTCAAAACTGGCGACTAGTGATAGTCCAGTCAGAGCCGATGCCGAGGATGGTCTGGCTTCAAGTGCCGCAGTGAACATGGTTCGGGAATTCTCATACAGGAATGTCGCGTCGTCCTTTTCAATCTTGCCACGCATACTAATCGTGATGGACTTGTTGCCCTGCTCGATGTAGGCGTCGTAGTTGGTTGGTTCGGTTAGAACCGCTTTCTCGAAGAACTTCCTGGCGTCGTCGTAATTCTCAAGTTTGTTATTGAGGGCGCAGATGTAGTAATTGACTTCGGAGCGTTGACCTTGGTCGCGAGCAAGTTGTCGAAGGATCTGAGACAGCGTATTCCGAGACTCGTTCCTTCCCGCAGTTTCCTTACCGGAAACGTCGTCGTAATTCAAAGTCATCGTACTTACAGTGGCAACACGCGATCGGATGAATTTGAGGGCAATGTAGGCTTGTGCGGTAGAGACAATTGGATTATCCGCATCCGAAAGGATTGCTTCCTTAATCGCATCGTCAGAACCTTGAACCTCGCCACCTTCTGCAAGTAGGACAGCCATTGTTGCCTGACCATAGGCATCCAGAGTTCCGTATCTCTTAATCTGGCCCAAAGTGCGCAAGGCATCCGCGTATCGACCCAGCCGAACTTGAGCGAATGCTAATCGGTTACCTGTATCGTTCCGGCGATTGTCCTTCTCGAAAATTGGAGCAAGTGTTGTTTCCGCAAGCGAATACCGGCCGGCGCGTAGAGCAGAGTCTACGAACGGAATGAGGTTTGATTGGGTCAACGGGCCAACTGCATCTACAGCGGCGTCTAGCGACTTGCGTCGACTTGAGACGGCCTGCTTCATAGCATCACCAATTGTCTTCAGCGTCTCGTTTTTGTCGCCCGAGCCTCTGTTAAACGTGGTGAAGGCTCGCTGGAGGTTTATTACTGCAAGCAAATCCAAGGCAGCAAGGTTATTCGGCTCGGTTGCCAGGACATCCTCGGCAAACTTTTGCGCTTTATCGAATGTGGCTTTGTGCAAGTAGGCACGAGCTACGATCAGGCGAGCGGCGCTAGACTTCGAGTCGATCTTCAGCGCGATTCGACCTGAATTGACTGCATCATCCCATTTGCCGTCCTGCAAGGCCATCGTTCCAGCCTTGATATGAAAGTCGGCGCCCTTGTCCAGGCCGTTATCGACTTTTACGGTAATCGTCGCTTCGCCTGTTTCACCTTCCGATGTATAGGCCTTGAAGCGGATCTTTGACATACCGTCCGTTTCATTAAGTGTGTCGACCGTGAACTTATAAGGAGTACTCGTCGCCTTATCGCGTAGATCGTCGTTGTAGTAGAACTCGACTTGAGTGACGAGGTTGGTTGAATCAACCGTTACCTTGAAAGTGTGCTCTCCGGTAATCACGTCGCCGTTTTTGGCGTCAACGTAAACCTTTATGGGAGCCTTAGTCGGAGAAGCTAAAGCAAGAAATGCGGTGGCGAGAAGAAGGGCGTTCATCGTATTCAGACTTTCCTGTTGCGACAAGTATGACGGAAGAATGGCGTTAAGAATTCAGGTTAGATCGCAGCATCGCCTCGTTCTTGGGTCCGAATCCGTATTACGTCGATAACTTTCTCGACGAAAATTTTGCCGTCGCCATCCTCACCTGTGGCTGCATTCTCTAGAATAGCGTTAACAATGTCCTCGGTCAAGTCGTCTGGGGCCACAACTTCAACTCGGGATCGAATTGGCAAAGCGATCAATCCTTCGTCTCCTCCAAAATAATCCGACGTCTCAGGCGAGTTGCCGGTACCTCTCACATCGGAAACGCTCATCCCAGTAATACCAAGTGCAGCAATTGCCGACTTTACAGGCTCGAGTCGATGAGGTCGGATGTAGCAGAAGACGCGAGTCATGCTTTCGGTTTTACCCTTCTAAGTAAGAAGTTGTGCCAGCAAGTGTTTAGGCGATGAGAAGTAAAAGTTCTGGTTGGGGGCCAGCAGTCATACTGTGATGCTATGAGGGAATTGTTGCATACGGAGCTCAAAGGGCTTGGCGCACCTCGCATTGGCAAGGTACGCGAGGTCTACGACCTTGGTGATGAGGTCCTAATTGTCGCGACAGATCGGATCTCGGCATTCGACTGCGTGATGGAGAACGGTATTCCCGATAAGGGAAGAATTCTCAATCAAATGAGTGCTTACTGGTTCGAAAAACTGAGCCATGTCTGCCCAAATCACGTCATCTCCGTTAAGGACGAGGACGTTCAGCTTCGCTGTAAGTCGGAATACCCCGAACTCGCTGGGCGAGTGACCATTGCTAAGAAAGCAAACCCACTAGCTATTGAATGTGTCGCTCGCGGTTATATCTCTGGATCCCTGTTCAAGGAATATCGGGCACAGGGTGGCTCTGTTCACGACCTAAATCTTGCAGATAACCTGGTGGATAGCGCAAAACTTCTCGAGCCGATATTCACTCCGGCGACTAAGGCGACGGAGGGGCACGACGAGAATATTTCCTTCCGACAAGCTGCAGATATTGTTGGTAAAGAGACAGCAGAATACGTAATGGCGAAAACGCTTGAGATTTTTAGCCTCGCCTCCGCTCATGCGGCCAGTAACGGCATGATCCTTGCCGATACCAAGTTTGAGTTTGGCGAAACAAAGGATGGCATTCTTTGGATCGATGAAGCCTTAACTCCCGATAGTTCAAGGTTCTGGGAAGCTAATTCATACGAACCTGGACACGCCCAGCCCAGCTATGACAAGCAGTTCGTGCGAGACTATCTCGAAACCTTGAATTGGGATAAGCGTCCCCCTGGCCCGAGGCTACCGGAGGAGATTGTACAAAAGACCCGTGCGAAGTACGTAGAAGCTTTCGAACGGATTACCGGCCTGTTGTTCGTTTCCGGCTGACCTTATGTTTCTGCTTTACAACTTATTGATCACTCTGCTGGCCCCTTTTTGGGTGCCTTGGATGCTGGTCAAATCTCGGCGTCGCAAGGAAAGTCCAAACTGGTCCGAACGAATGGGATCCTATCAGGTCCCGCCTCGAGGCGACCGGAAGCGAATCTGGATTCACGCGGTTTCAGTTGGTGAATTTGTAGCGGCGACTCCGATACTAAAAGAACTGCGGCGGAAAGTTCCAGATTGCGAAATCGTGGTGAGCGTGACTACGAGCAGTGGTCACCAGACCGCTCGCGAAGCGTCGCCGGGATTGTACGACCACCTGGTCTATTTCCCGATCGACATTGCTCGCTTCCAACTTTCCGCGATGCAGCAAATTCGCCCGGACGTGGTGGCGATCATGGAAACCGAACTGTGGATGAACTTTCTCTGGGCAGCGAAAACGTTCGGCGCGCGAACGGTGCTCATTAATGGTCGCATCAGTGATCGAAGCTATCCCAAGTCGATGAAATTTCGGTTCTACTACCAGGTTCTCTTTAAAGACCTTGACCTTTGCCTGATGCAAACCGACACGGATGTTGAGCGAATAAAGTCGTTAGGTGCCAGCCATGCCCGAGTCGTTGGTAACTGCAAATTCGACCAAGCAATCGATGGACTGAATGCGGATCGCAAAGAGTGGAGTACAAAGCTTGGTCTCGACGACGCAAAGTTGACTCTTGTTGTGGGATCGACGAGGGGAGAAGAGGACGAAACTTTTGTCCTTGACGCAATTGCCAAGGTGGGATTCGAAAAGTTGAACGTGGTTCACGCTCCACGTCACTTGGAGCGCGTGGCCAGCTTAATGGATGCCATATCTTCACGTGGGGGTTATCCTGTGTTGAGGTCACAGGGCAACGCAGGATCCTATATTGTTCTCGACACTTATGGCGAGCTTGCCAACGTGTATTCCGTAGCTGACCTGGTTATTATCGGCGGCGGGTTTGCTAATCTCGGCGGACAAAATATCATTCAGCCTCTTGCGCATGGCAAACCGGTTCTGCATGGTCTTCACATGCAGAACTTCAAGGACGTAACCGCAATGGCAGATCGAATCGGGGCCGCAAAAGCATGTTCAACGGTCGTGGAACTCGCATCCGCAATCTCCGAACTCATCGCCGATGAGGCAACAAGGCGAAAGATGGGAGCCGAAGCCAAGAAGCTAGTGAAAGAGAATACGGGAGCGAGTTTAAGATATGCCGACGCGATTGCTGCAGAAGTAGCACTTGCCAAGTAATCTAGCAAACATGAAACCGATTGTCGGCATCATCATGGGCAGCAAAAGTGACATTGAAACGATGGAGCTTGCTGCGAGAGCACTTGAAGACTTTGAGGTTCCGTTTGAACTAAAAGTGGTCAGCGCACACCGGACGCCAGAGGCCATGGTGGAATATGCGAAGTCTGCCAAATCGCGCGGATTGAAGGTTATCATTGCCGGAGCGGGTGGGGCTGCCCATTTGCCAGGAATGATCGCCTCAATGACCACATTACCGGTCATCGGAATTCCGATCCACACCAAGGCTTTAGGAGGCGTGGACTCCCTGTACTCCATCGTGCAAATGCCAGCAGGCATTCCCGTGGCAACCGTAGCAATCGGTAACGGGCGGAATGCCGGACTACTCGCGCTAAGGATTCTCGCTGCCTCAGACGATGAGCTCAATGCCAAGCTTGAAGCATTCGCAGAAAGCATGAAGAGTCTCGTCGCACAAATGAACGACGATGTTGCTCGTGACTATTCGCCTGACGGCATGGCCTAGGCTCACGACCCCTAGCTAGGAGACTCAATGATGAGGTGGACATTAATCATGCTGATTGCATCAGCTACGGCTTTAGGTCACGCCCAGAACCTTAAGGTTTGGACTGAGGACCCTTTAACGAAAGTTTTCAAGGATACAGTTCCCAACGATAAAGGGATTCGAACGACTGAGGTGGCTCGCGGCGAGCAAGCCGAATGGCAATTAGCCATTCAGGCAAGTGGTGAAGTAACAGACCTGAAGGTTAACGTCGGAACCTTCCATTCCAGCGATTCCTCGTTACGAAAACCAAGGGTTCGATACGTCAGTTTCGTGCACGTGGACAAGAGCATGGCGCAACCGGCCAAGGACCTCTTACGGCCTGCGCCAGCTGACTATCCTGACCCACTTATTTTGGAGTCGCCAACGCACCTTCCCGCGATGGTTACTCAGCCTATATGGATCGACTGTCCGGTTCCGCTCGACGCGAAGGCTGGAGATTACGAAGCTCAAGTCCGAATCAAGGCAACCGTGGGTGGCGCATTGGTCCGAATTTCAATGCCGATCCACCTCAAAGTGTTTAATGTTATGGTCGGTGCATCTCGTTTGTGGGTCACAAACTGGTTCTTTACCAGTACAGGGCACATGCCCGGTTCAAACAGTCCAGGTACGAAGGAAGAGGACGCCTACTTGAAGCTCTTAGCCAAGTCGATGAAAAGTCACCGACAGAACGTCGCCCTGATTAACACGCTGGATCTCGCCAAGATCTCGTTGGACGCACAGGGCAAAATGACCGTCGATTTCAGTCGATTTGACGAATGGGTCAAGATTTTCAAGGACGCGGGCGTTATTGGTCGAATCGAAGGAGGCCACTTGGGTGGTCGCGTCTCGGAAGCTTGGGAATCTCAGTTTGGGATCAATATCAAGGCACTGGAGGGCGGCAAATGGGTCACTAAGCAAGTCTCGCCGACCAGCCCAGAGGCTGAGAGTTTCTACTCTCAATACTTGCCACTTCTGACCGCTCACCTAAAGGCCAAGGGCTGGACTGATCGGTATATGCAACACATCGCAGATGAACCCATTGATGCCAATAAGGACACCTATCGTGCGATGGGAGCCTTGGTTCACAAATATGCCCCCTCGCTCAAAGTGATTGAGGCCACCCATACCAAGTCGTTGGCAGGGGAACTCGCTGTTTGGGTTCCTCAACTCAATTTCGCTCACGATAATTACGACTTTTACAAATCGAGACAAAAGACTGGCGAAGAGTTTTGGACTTACACCTGTGTTTGGCCCGAAGGCGAATACGCGAACCGGTTCATCGAGTTGCCTTTAATCAAGACTAGGCTTTTGCACTGGATCAATTTCCGCTACGGCATCACCGGTTACCTTCACTGGGGGTTCAACTACTGGGTGAAAGACGATCCATTTACGGATGTAACCCGGACAAAAGCGAAAGACGGCTGGGGAGGATTTCTGCCCGCTGGTGACTCGTGGATTGTGTATCCCAAGGAAGGCGCGCTAATTGACTCCATCAGATACGAGACGATGCGCGACGGAATAGCCGACTACGAGTTGCTGAGCATGTTGGCTGAAAAGAACCCAATGAAAGCTCAGCGCTTAGCTGAAACCATGATTCTCGCCTTCGACCGTTACGTTACGGACGTCGAAAAATTTCGTGCGGTGCGCAAAGACTTGCTTTCTGCCTTATCGGATTGAAGAAGGAGGGCGATTGCATTCGCCCTCTAAAAGCCTACTTGGCTAGTTTCTTCAGAATTTCGTATGCGACGGGATCCATGAAAACGCGTTTGACGAAGAAATTCATCTTGGCTTGATCGGTCATCGTCTCGGGCTTGGCGCTAGGGTCGATAAATTTAGGATCAAATGAATTGATCATTGCCTTGCGCTGACCTGCATTCAGCGTCTTTTCCAGCATGACAGTTAGCACACTAACCATATTCAGAGTCGTGATGATGCGCTTGTTCGCAAGCGTTTTAGTGGTTTTGACCACTTCATCGATCATCTTCTTGGAAGGATAGGCGCCTTTCTCATAAGCTGCGGTAAGTGCTTCATCGAGAATGGGTTCCATGTTGGCAAGAGCATCGTCTTCAAGCATGAGCTGCTTCTTTTGAAGCGACCTTGCTACCTCGACTGCAGGTAATACGTCGTTCGTAAGTTGCTCCTTGGTTAAAACAAGGGGGAGGATTTGAAGGAGAAGATCCGCTTGGTGGATCTTCATATTGATCAGATCACTTTTGGTGCCTTTGTCCGTGTTGATTTGGGCATTGGCGCTGGAACAGACAGCGAAACAGAGTCCTAGGCTAAGAAGGAGAGGCTTCATCATTATGGATTTCCTGAGTTGTATGTTTGCTAGACGATTGAAGACGGGAAGCGGTTACTGATTCCTGCATCGTCGCGACAAGTAGAGCAGTGGATAGAGTCTGTCCATGGACAAAGAGCATTCCGAATACGGTGACGAGGAGCCAGGTCAGACTGGTCATGCCAGAGGCTCCAAAGCCATTGTTCTTTAGGCAAGTGACAAGCACGGCGAAGAGAACCAATATGGACACGAACATCAAGGTGATTGCTTGCAGGATGCGTCCTTTTCGAGGCACCGAAAGGGCCCAATCGCGGATAGCATCGGAACGACGACTCTGGATAACGCCGTAAGTGATCCAGAAAAGAAAACTTACTCCGCCTTGAACCCAAATCACTTGGAGATGATACACGTATCTGGTAGCGCGGGAATCGGAACCCTGCGGAACTTGGATAGGTATGCTACTGCGCGTTGATTTTTGTATTTGGGACGATATGTTTGGATCGCTTGCGCCGGGTCTCTAAACTACCACCGCTTGGTGGCTACGTTGAGATTCAAGACGAATCGCTTATGTTGGGCGGTGAAGCCGCTAACACTGCCAATGCTCTTGTGAACTGGGGTGCGGACGTACTCCTTTCTGGAAACCGAATTGGTCAGGGACCCGATGCCGACCTGCTTCTCGAGCTCTTAACGGATAAGAATTTGCTGCCTGTTTTGCGAACAGCAGTGCTTTTGCCCGGCCAACATGAGGCTGAATCAACACCCGTTTGCGACATCTACGTTACATCTGATGGCGAAAGGACCATGTTTGGAAAGGGCTTTGCGACGATGGACCCCGCCATTGATCTTGACGCCTTGCCGTTTCAAAGCGGCGAGTGGTTCACTGCCGAACCCAACATGGAAAGGGCTTCGAGGTCAGTTGTTACCGCCGCCCAAGCTGCCGGTATGAACTGCTACCTAATGGACTTCATACGTGAAGACGATCCAATTGCCCCAGGCTCCTATTGGCAGAGCAGCACCGACTGGGCAGGGTATAGAAACAACACCCAAAAGAACGTACAGTGGGTTAAAGATTGGGTCTCGCGGCACGGATGCTTTACGATATTGAGCGATGGTCCCAATGGTTTTGTTGCGGGGTCTCCTAACCTTAAGGCACGAGCCTATCCACCCTATCCAGCTCCTAGCGTTGTTGATACGACGGGTGCTGGCGACATGTTTCGGGCGGGAATGCTGTTTGGCCTAGACAAAGGCTGGGACATAACTTTGTGTCTTCAGTATGCGGCTGCTGCAGGTTGTCTCAGTTGTGGAAGCCTCGGAGCGACTACTGACGTTCCAAGTATGGAAACAGTATTAGCCTACGTAGAAGATAACGAACAGGTCAGTAAACAATACTGTTAGCACACTTGAAGATTCTTTCCATAATGGAATGGACCTGCAATTTAGCCGTTTTTTGCTGATTTCAATGAGACGTCCTTTTATTCCGTGAAGAACGTCTATAGCGTGTCACAATATCAATTCCTCCTCTGGTACCCCAATGGACATTCTCCGTTTACTCGATGATCTTTCGCAACTAATTGACGGTACGCCGTCACTAGGACCCATAACGTGGGGCCTCAATCGTGACGAAATCAGCATGCAGATTGCCAAAATTAGGGCTTCTCTGCCACAAGAACTCAAGACAGCTGTGAATACTGTCCGAGAATCTGAGCGAATTATCGATACAGCCAAAGAGGACGCCACCATGACGCTGGAAAGCGCCAAGAAGGAGTCCGAGCGACTTCTTGTCGATGCCAGGAAAGAGGCAGATCGAATCGTTGAGCAAGGCAAGATTCAGCAAGAGCGGATGGTTGCCGAAAGTGAAATCCTTAAACTGAGTAAAGCCCAGAGCGAAGAGATACGCAATGCAGCCGATCGCGATGCCGTCAATATGCGCCGTGGATCGGAAAGATATGCATATGATGTACTTTCTCAGTTAGAAGGCGTCGTTGGAAAGGTCATGACGTCTATCGAAAAGGGTAAACAGGAAGTACATCGAGCTGACCCGCCCGCGCAGACTGCGCCTAGGGAAAAAACTCGGGTTTGAGCCTCGTACTTTAGCAGCACTTAATCGGCTAGCGCGATTAAGTGGTGACTTTTTTCGGTTGAGAAGAAACTTGATTTACCAGTCAATCAGCAAGGTAGCTGGTCGTTGGGGCCTAGCCCTACTCGCCCTTCTATTAACAAGTATCGCTTGCGCAAGCGAGCCAATAGTTTTAAGATTTACCGTTTGGGACGGCGACATTTCCCTCAAAGTTATTCAGGGTGTGCTTCAAAAGTTCGAAGTTGAAAACCCCAACATAAAGGTAAAGCTCGAGCCGATACCGGACTATAACGTCTACCACCAGAAAATGTTGACGCTATATGCGGCCAACGTTCCGCCCGATGTGGCGATGATGGACCCTGGCCACTTTCAGGCCTTGGCAGCAAAACACGCGCTACTTCCTCTGGATCCTTTCATGAAGGAGACTCCAGGGTTTGATATCGGTACTTATTACAAGCCGATCGTTCAAGCCCACACCTACCAAGGTCAACTCTACGTTTTGCCTCGAGACATTGCCCCGATTGGCCTGATCTACTACAATCGAGAGCTTTTCAAGGCCGCGGGAATACCGTATCCAGACGGAACTTGGACGTGGGACTTCAAAGTTCGCCCCGAGCTACGAGAGAAGGATTTCGGTTGGGTTTGCCAGCAGCTGACTAAGAAGGATGCCCAAGGAAAGGTTTACCGTTGGGGATTCGCATCGGATTACCCCGAGCTGCTCGCACGAACATTTACTTATTCAAGCGGCGGTGGGTACGCCAATGACAGTGAGCATCCTACGGAAGTCACAATAGGCCAGCCGAAAACGATTCGCGCCTATCAATATGCATCTGACTTCATGAACGTGATGCACTTCATGCCGAACTCGACTGAGACTTCTGGCGTGCTGATGGCAACCGCTCAGCAACTTTTCACCTCGCAAAAGATTGCGATGTATGAGAATGGAATTTGGATGGTCCCCCAAATCCGCAAGGATCTCATTCCTGGAAAAGAGGGCTTCTTCGACTGGGACATCGCCTTGTTCCCAGCCTTTGCGGATGGCACACGGTCAGCTCCAACCGGTGGTTCGGGCTATTGCATCTTCAACGGCACCGCTCATCCACACGAAGCCTGGTTGCTCACGAAATACATGGCTGGCCCAGTTGCCATGACGGCAATGGCAAAGGCAGGAATTGCCCAACCCGCGATCAAGTCAATTGCTTTGACACCGGGTGTTTGGGTCGCAGGACCGAATACTCCTGCCGAGCAAAAGTATCCGCAAAACATGATCGCTACCGATCAGGCAGTGCCATTCGTAAGATTTGAGCCTTCAGCCTACTACTGGCCCAGCGTAAACGAGAGATTGAACTCCGGTCTGGACCTTGTTTGGTCAGGTCAAGCGAAAGCTGAACCCACTCTTAAGCGAGCGCAAAAGAACGGTCAATACCGGCTAGATTCGATGCTTAAAGATGAGCATCTGTCACCTTACAACTGGACATACGGCGCCATTGCTGGTTTTGCGATTGTTGCCATTATCCTTGGTTGGACGTATTGGCCCGAACGGCAAATTCGATACTCGAGCCGAGAGAAGATCGAGAGTCGAGCGGCCTACAAGTTTATTTCTCCGTGGTTGATCGGTATGGCCGTTTTCACCCTCGGCCCAATGATCCTCTCGCTCCTCATGAGCTTCGCGGACTGGGACATTATCACTCCCGCTAAGTGGCGTGGAGTTCAGAACTATGTAGAGAGTGGGGCCGTCGATCCTCTGTTTTGGAAGAGCATGATGGTCACGCTCATCTACACGGTCGTGTCGGTCCCGCTCGGAGTGAGTACAGCGCTCATGCTTGCGCTGCTTTTGAACCAAAAGATAAAAGGTATTCCTTTCTTCCGAGCCGTCTACTATGTGCCATCGTTGGCCAGTTTAGTCGCCTCGTCCCTGATCTGGCGAAAGATCTTTAATCCTGACAACGGACTGCTCAACGCCCTTATCTACGGCAGTCACGGAAGTTGGTTGGGTGAGAAGCTCAGCATCATTGCAGGAACGCCCGATAAACATGTGGATTGGCTAGGAAGCGAGAAATTTGCTTTGCCCGGCCTGATCCTGATGTCCGTCTGGTTCGCAGGCGGAGGCATGATCATCATGATTGCAGGCCTCCAGAACATTCCGCAGCACTACTATGAGGCGGCAACATTAGATGGAGCTGGTGTATGGGGCAAGTTCAAGGCCATTACATTGCCATTGCTGACACCGACACTGTTCTTTGCACTGGTGACGGGCTTTATTGGCAGCTTCCAGGTATTCACACAAGCAGTCGTCATGACCCAAGGAGGTCCTAACGACAGCACACGATTCTATATGTATCGACTGTATCAAAACGCTTTTGAGTCGCTCCGTATGGGATACGCGTCGGCGGGAGCCTGGATTCTCTTTGCCATTATCATGCTGGTGACCTTGGTGCAGTTCCGACTGAGCAAGTGGGTTTATTACGAGGCTGACGCGAAATGAGGCAAACAACTAATCAGGAAGAGGGAGACAAGGCGAGCCTGAGATCCAAAGAGGATCAAATCAGTGATGCTCAATCTCAAGCGCGGGATTACGAACGGTATAAGGTCGCCGCTAAGCGCGGAGAGCAAGTAACCGCAGTAGCCCGATTTGTACTTTGGTGTCTCCTTGTGGTCGGATCTGTTACCTTCATGTTGCCTCTATACATGATGGTTGTCATGTCGCTCAAGACGACTCACGAGATTGCCGCGAGTTCGGTTTGGGCTTGGCCCCAACACCTGACTTGGGAGAATTTTCACCTCGTCTTAACCAATCCCAATGCACCGTTCTTCTTGTTTGCGAGGAATTCGACGTTCATTGCGACACTGTCAACATTAGGAGTGGTTGTTTCATCTGCCCTTGTCGCTTATCCGTTCGCACGACTCAGGTTTCGCGGACGAGATCGACTCTTTGTGCTGTTACTCAGCACGATGATGCTTCCTGGCTTGGTAGTGATGATCCCTACATTCATCATGTACAAGTATCTGCATTGGGTGGACACATTCAATCCCCTTATTGTCCCGGCATGGTTTGGGGGCGGTGCATTCAACATCTTCTTGATGCGCCAGTTCATGATGGGCATTCCTAGAGAGTTGGATGAAGCAGCGTTTATCGATGGTGCCTCCCATTCGACCATCTTCTGGAAAGTCATCCTCCCCAATTCCGGCGCGGCAATGGCGACAATTGGCATTTTCGCCTTCGTTTACACCTGGAAAGACTTCTTAGGCCCCTTGATCTACCTCAGTTCTCCTGAAAAGCAGACCCTTGAACTTGGGCTCAAAACCTACCAAGCCCTCAATCAGGAACGTTGGGAATTGCTCATGGCAGGATCCGTGTTGGTCATGATTCCCTTAATCGTGATGTTCCTGCTCGGACAGCGCTACTTCGTGAAGGGCATCGTTATGAGTGGCATTAAGTAGATCGCCTGGGTTTGTTGCTCTTTGCGAGCGATAAACCCACTAGCTTTCAGCCAGGTATTCACGGACTTTTTCAGCAAGTGCTTTTGTCATTGTTGGCACTGCCGCGATTTCATCAGCAGTCGCTCTGCGAATGGCTTCCAGGGAACCGAAAGTCCGCAACAGAAGACGCTTACGTCTGGGGCCAACACCAGGGATCTCTTCTAGAGCAGAACCGCTGATTCGCTTATCACGAATCTTTCGGTGAAAGGTCAAAGCAAACCGGTGTGCCTCATCTCGAAGCTTTCGAAGCAGCATTAAACCCGGTGAATTGAGTGGTAATTCAAGCTCCCGGAACGTGTACTCCCTCGGAGCTGGTCTTTCGTAGGAGTATTCCTTCAGTGCTTGCAGTTCACCTGCGCTGACCTCCGCTCCAGAAACTTCGAAGCGCTGACCCTCTAGTGCAATGGGTGGCTCTTTGGGAATATAGAGAAGTTCATGGCGTTTCGCTAATCCCACCATTGGGACCGTTAGCATCAGCTCGTCTCGTGCCTTTAGGGCTGCTGACAACTGACCCTTGCCACCGTCAATCATGATGAGATCTGGAAGCTTCTGAAATTTTTCATCGCCCTCAACGTATGCCTTGAGGCGCCGTGTCAAAACCTCGTGCATCATCGCAAAGTCATTGGGGCTCTCCGGATGATATCGGACTTTGAAGCGTCGGTATTCGGCCTTTGCCGCTTCGCCGTTCTCGGTAACAACCATGGATCCAACTGGCGAAGTGCCCTGTATATTTGAAATATCGTAGCCCTCGACTCTGATAGGAGGACTGTCCAGCCCAATCGTATCTTGGAGTTGAGTCATCGCATCTTCGACCCATTTTTCCTTTTGTGCCAGTTCTGTCGAGAACTGATTGAGCGCTTGCTCCGCATTTGAAGCTGCGAGATCCACGAGTTTGGCTTTCTCGCCCGTCTGAGGAACTTCAAGCGTGACGGCACTTCCTTTCTTTTGCCGGAGCCATGTTTGGACGATATTTCGCTCTTCAATCTCGACGGGCAGCAAGATCTCACGCGGAACCTCTACTGCCTCGGAGTAATACTGCTTCATGAACTCCTGAACGGCAAGGGCTGGAGGAGCGTCGCTTGCACCGTCGAGAACGTACTGGCGCTGGCCGATCAGCTTGCCACTTCGAATGTAAAGCATCTGAATAGCTGCGCCACGGTCGTCTTTAACTACGGCAATGACATCTTGGTCAACCATGTCACTGGAGAGGACCTTTTGGCGTTGAAGGACGCTGTCAATGGCGACAATCTGGTCCCTAATCTTGGCTGCCTTCTCAAAATCGAGTTCCTCTGCCGCAACAGACATCTCAGTCTTGAGGTCATCGACAATCGACTCCTCCTTTCCATTTAGGAAGCGCTCAACCTTGTCGATAACCTTGGCATACTCTCCAGCCTGGCTCAATCCCGCGCACGGTCCCATGCATCGACCCAAGTGATAATAGAGGCAGGGCCGTTGCTCCTCACGCCCCGACCAGCTTTTGCCGCAAGGGATAAGCGGAAAAATCTTGTGAAGCAGTTGGAGCGAATCTCGAACATTAAAGGCAGAAGTATAGGGCCCGAAGTATTTGGCACCGTCCTTTCTGAGCTTTCTCGTAAAGAGAACTCGAGGAAACTTCTCATTCGTGATCGTGATGTATGGATAGCTCTTGTCGTCGCGAAGCCTTACATTGAAGGGAGGGCGATGCTGCTTGATGAGGTTGCATTCAAGAACCAAAGCTTCTAACTCAGAGTCGACTACGATCCATTCAAGGTCGCGAACCTTGCTTACCATACGAGCAATTCGCGTTCCGTGGCGAGTGGAGTCTTGGAAATAGCTCCGCACACGATTTTTGAGTGAAATCGCTTTGCCCACATAGAGAACGTCCCCCTTTTCATCTTTATAGATGTAGCATCCGGGTTTGCCAGGAAGCGATTTGAGCTTCTCCTGGACATTCTCGGGCAGAGTGGACTTAGGCATGAGTTTGAGACTTGTACGTTGAATGGCTAGAGAACTATTTTGCTGAGCGACCGAACATTGTTTGTTGCTTCAGGGTCACTCGGGACATGAAAATACAAATATTGCGTCGAATTTCCTGGGTTGCCTTGGCGTCCACTTTAGGCTGCCTATGCAACGCTCAAGTGAAGGTTGGAGATCCCTCCCCTAAATTTAGCGCCCTTTCGATGGATGGCAAACGATTATTCCTCAAAGACTTGGAGAATGAAGGGCCGATCTTCCTTTACTTCCTACGCGATGGCGACGCTGTTGCGCGGAAAGAGACTGCCTATATTAAGCAAATCGTCAAGGCGTACACCCCCTCACGATCGAATTGGTACGCAGTAATCAATGGCCGCGAAGATCGGGCACGATCGCTGGCTGCGGAGTACGCTCTTCCTTTCCGCATCCTTCGTGACGAAGACCTTTCAGCAGTACATGCATTCGGAATCCAGAACTCTCCTGCGGTTGTTCAAATCAGCCATACGGGAAAGATCCTTGGAATCTGGCGAGGGTTCAGTGGTTATCGCCTGAAAGCGATCAATAAGGCAGCAGCAAGCGTCAATCGAAGGAAGATACATTCCATTGATTTCAGCTCTACACCATCAACAACGGAATACGGCCTTGATTACATGAACCCACGAAAGGGCGGATAACGCGAGGATACTATGTAGTTCGAGCGGCTATCACACGATTCATAACCGCTCGCACTGCCGGCGGTACCAGTCCTTCGAAGTCGCCTCCTAAGTTGGCGACTTCCCGCACAATGGAACTACTCAAGTAACTGTGCTCCCACTTCGTCATGAGGAACACTGTGTCAACCTCTTCGTTTAGCCTGCGATTGATCATCGCCATCTGAAATTCATATTCGAAATCCGCGGTCGCCCTCAATCCGCGGACGATCGACTTTGCGGACTTTGACTGAGCATAGTTCACCAGGAGGCCACTGAAGTGGTCCACTTTAACGTTTGATAGGTGACTCACGGACTCGGTCAACGCCTCAACCCTCTCGTCAGCGGAGAGCATCGGATTCTTCGATGAGTTGACTCCAACCGCAACGATAAGCTCATCAAACAGTTTTGAAGCCCGCTCAATAACGTCAAGATGACCCAAGGTAGGCGGATCGAAAGAGCCAGGATAGATCGCGAGCCGAAGCATACATTGGGGACTATAGCAGGCACACAACCTGCCATGCCGTCCTTTTGGATGACAAAGACATCCGTACCTGAATATACCGACTATACGGGCTTGCTCAGGATCGAGACACTAGAGGTATGCGAGCTATCGTGGGCATTGATCTGGATGGCTTGTACGTGTCTGCGATTAACATTTTGTCTCGACTTCGAATTGAAGAGACTTGTGTTGAGCTGGTCCACGTTGACGAAACTCCTCCGGCTTATCCAGATGGAGATCAATCTTGGACGCCTGACTTTCTTGAGGTCCAGCAGAAATTCGATGAATCGATCATGTTCAAGGCTGAAAAGCTAGCCACGGAAAAGGGTTTTAGCCATTCGACGCTAGTTGTTCTCGGAAATCCGGCAGACGTTTTGATGGATAGAGCGACTGCCACATTCTGTGACCTCATTGCCGTAGGTTCCACGATGCGTTCAAAGTTCGCAAGTTTGTTCTTTGGTAGCGTGGGTCGGGCTCTTACAATTGGAGCACATCAGTCAGTTCTTATTTCAAAAGGAAAGGGTGCCTCCAAGGGGCCATTAACGGTTTTGGTTACAACAGATCATTCCGAGTATGCAGACCGAGCTATTGCGACATTTGCGAGCATGCGACCCAAAGGAATCAATCGTCTCGTGTTGATTACTGCCCTCAACGATAAGTTGATTGGGCACGTTAACAAAGGAAAAGCCATTGAGATCGAGGAATACATGCGGTCAAAGAGCAATTATCTCGTGAACAACCTCAATGAGGTGGGTATCCCTTCCGAGTATCGAATCATTCCCGGAGAACTAGACGCAGTCATCAATGAGCAAATGAGCGACATTGATGCAGATTTTCTTATCATGGGTGCGCAAGGACATGGGTTCATCGATCGGATTCTCATTGGAAGTAACTCCTTGCGCCAGGTCGTGGCTTCTCAGCATTCAGTACTGCTTTTAAGGCCCAAGACGCCAACTAATTTGCTCTCTGCCTAGACGATTTAGCCCTTCCGTTTGACGTATCATGGGTAGCTCATGATAAGAGGCCGATCGGCAGCATTGCCATTTATTTTCATTACGTTGCTGATCGACGTTATTGGGTTTGGGCTCGTCATTCCAGTCCTCCCCGATCTCGTTGGAAAACTAGCTGGCGGCGCCCTGGATTATCAGGCACACATGTACGGCATTTTGCTTTCCGTCTACGGAATGATGCAGTTCATCTGCGCGCCCATACTTGGAAATCTCAGCGACCGGTTTGGCAGAAGACCAGTCCTTCTCCTCAGTCTCCTATTCACGGGATTGGACTATGTCATACAGGCACTTGCGCCCTCGATCGTCTGGCTCTTCGTCGGAAGAGTGATTGCAGGGATGACCGGCGCTAGCTTCACCGCGGCAACGGCATACATTGCTGACGTAAGCGAACCCGAGAAGCGTGCACAAAATTTCGGAATGATGGGTGCAGCCTTCGGACTTGGGTTTATCATTGGCCCCGCGTTAGGTGGTCTACTCGGACAATATGGCGCTCGTGTACCGTTTTGGGCGGCCGCAGTCACCGCTCTTGTCAACATGCTCTATGGCTACTTTGTTCTCCCGGAATCGCTAGCACCAGAGAATCGCCGACCGTTTACGGCGGCCAACTTAAACCCCCTTAAGTCACTACTCATCTTGAAGCGGCAGAAGTGGGTACTTCTGCTAGCTGCAACGGCCTCAATGCTTTGGCTCGCACAGCAAGTCCCGCCTAGTTCTTGGGTGCTCTACACTGAATATCGATTTGGGTGGGACAAGCGCTCAAATGGTCTTTCAATGGCGCTCCTTGGAGTGGCTTCCATGGTTGTTCAACTGTGGTTGATACGTGTGCTGTCTAAGAAATATGGGGACCGGGGCTTATTGACCATCGGTCTGATTTTCAACTTCATTGGCTTCATCCTAATGGGAAGTTCCCCGACTGGAGGATTGATGTTGGGATCAATGGTCTTGTGGACGATTTGCTTTGTCGGTGGTCCGGCAATTCAAAGTCTCGTTTCCAAGCAGTTCGATGAAACCGAACAAGGCGCTGTCCAAGGTGCCCTTGCATCAATCCAAAGCCTTACGAGTATCGTCGGCCCACCCATCTTTACCTTTGTATTCGGCTATTTCACTGTCCGATCTCCAATTAAGATTCCTGGATCACCTTTCTATTTGGGAGCCGTGTTCACAGTAGCTGCTGCTTTCATGGCAAAGTGGGCTCTCGATCATCGCACAACAGCCCCTGCTTAACAATTCGCACTAGTTAGGGCCAATTACCAGGTAGTTACCTGCAACTTAACAAAATTGCCGTAAGTGATATAGAATCCAATTAGCAACTAGAAGCTGATCGGGAGCACATTGAACGTATTATTGATAGCATTGGCGTTATGGCCGGGAAACTCGTCACGGAGCTTTCCCGTTGGAGCCGAGATCTTTGTTCGAACGCGCCCGGAAGTATCCGCTGAGCAACTTGCTTCCGCCGTAGGTTCGCTAGGCAAGGTCGACTCCAGAACCAAGGGCACGCACACCTACGTCGTGCAACTCAGAAAAGGCGTTAACGAGGAACTCGTGCGTGGTAAATTGGCTGCGGTACCAGGTGTTCAGCCTTTAGAACCCAAAGCAGAGCCGTTTGACATAACGTCAGTTTCATCCTTGTCCCGGAAGATCAGCCACCTCACGCAAGAGGAAAAAGAAGAAAAGGCCGTTGCGGGCAAAAGAAAGAATGAAGAAACAGAAAACGGCGTGGATTATCTCCGTGCTTATCACTATTTCCTGAGTCAAAGAGCTTTTCCAAACGACAAGATTAATTGGTCGGCTTTTGACTTAGGTAAGTTGCACGCCGCGCAAATGACTCCAACCCGATTTGATTCAGAAAGCTCCGGTTCAAAGACCTCATTTACCAGCCAAACATGGCAGTTTGTTGGGCCGACCAATCTTACGGTCCCCTATCGAACATATTACGGAAAGAGCCCTGTCAATGGCCGAATCAATGCAGTCGCTTATGATCCGAACTTATCCAGCACGATATATGCCGGCGGTGCACAAGGCGGTATTTGGAAGAGTCCCGACTCTGGCGTAACTTGGAACTGGCTCTCAAGCAGTTGGCCCCAACTCGGAGTGAACTGCATCGTTGTGGATCCATCAAACGCTTCCACCATCTATGTGGGTTTAGGTGACTACCACGGAGTCATTCCGGGCAGCTACGGCATTATGAAGTCAACGGATGGAGGAAATACCTGGAGTGAGATTGGGGTTTCTGCCTTTGGCAAGATTGGGGTTCCAAAGATCATCTTGGATCCAACAAATAGTCAGACCATAATCGCGGGCACCGGCGACGGTAACCATTTCGGATCACTCTATCGGTCAACAAATGGCGGTCAGACCTGGACCAAGTTGAGTACGGGCGGCGGGAATTTCATGTGGTGCGCCCTCGCCGCTAGTGCTCCAAGTGGATCGGCTACCCGCTTTTATGCTGTTTCGGGCGGATACGGACCAACCGGATCAGGTGTATCGCGAGTCATGAAGTCCGACGACCACGGTGCCACTTGGCAGACTTTGGCTAGCCCTGTGTTGACTGATGGCGGCTTCCACTGGGCGTATGCGATCGCCGCTTCTCCCACGAACCCGAACAAAGTCTATTTACTAGATTCGGAGAATCAGGCGCTCTTTACAAGTAGCAATCAGGGTGCGAATTGGAACAATGTTTCCGCGAATTTGCCTACTGGTAATTCCAATTACAATTTTTCGCAGAGCTGGTATGACTATCACCTAGAGTGTGGTTCTCGCGTTGTAAATGCCGTAACTAAAGACGTTTTGTACCTGGGTGAAATCGATGTTACAGAGTCGCTTGATGAAGGGTTAAGCTGGATTTCCCTTGGCGGACCAACCTATATAAGCTCTGCCATTTCACACAACGACCAGCATTGTCTGGCCGTAAATCCTGTCAACCCAGATCAGCTTATTTTCAGTAACGACGGCGGTGTTTACAGTGTCATTTACAACAGTTCGACGAACACTAATACCGTCACTCCCTTAAATAAGAATTTGGGGGCAACGATGTTTTACAAAGTTGCATTTCATCCAACTAACGCCTCAATCATGATTGGTGGAAGTCAAGACAATGCCACACCAATCTCTAACGGAGACATTGCCAATTGGCTAAATGTAGCGGGAGGTGACGGCGGTGGCGTCGGCGTCAACCAAACTAACCCACTCGTTCAATATGCAACCGTGTACAACCTGACCGTGTTACGGACGGATGACGGATGGAGTCAGCACCAGTTCGATATCTCGCCGTCAACCACTGCAGGTGAGGTTCTACCTTTTGTCACGCCTATCTATATTTCAGCTCAGAATCAGTCCCTCATGTACACGGCTTCAAACTACCTTTACCGGTGGAATGAGGCTACTCAAAGTTGGACCAATCGACTTGGGAACAAGCAACTGACCAGCGGTAGCAATCAGTTGGTGCAAGCAATTACGGTAGCTCCAACGGACGGCAACAGGATCTACACGGGCTCTTCCGATGGCGCTCTATTCATGTCCAAAGATAGTGGCTCTACTTGGACACAGCTGAACGCTGGCTCTACTCCATTGCCGACAGCTGCCATTACGTCAGTGATGGTCAATCCCACTAATTCAGATGACATTCTTATTGGCTTAGGAGGCACGGGTTTAGGAAAGGGACATATTTGGCGTTGCACAAATGCGGGTACATCTCCAGTGTTCACATCCGTATCTGGAAGCGGTGCTTCGGCATTGCCGGACGTCTCGGTCAACGCGATAGCACTGGATATTTTCAATCCAACTACGACGTGGTGGACCGCGACCGACGTTGGAGTTTTCCAGAGCAATGATTCTGGAACGACTTGGACAAATGCAGGTTCTGCAAGTGGACTGCCGAACGTAATAGTCAATGATTTGGTCGCCGTTCCTGGTACGGGCTATCTGAATGCTGGAACGAATGGCCGAGGGATGTGGAGAATCAAACTCACCAACCCGGGAGCAACGCTTTCTGGCATCACTCTGCAACCGACGACTGTGATCTCCGGAAACAGCTCGACGGGCAAAGTCACCCTCACTGCCGCTGCACCTGCTGGGGGCCTAGTCGTGAATTTAGCATCGGACACGACCTCTGCCCAGGTCCCTGGTTCAGTAACAGTAGCAGCCGGGGCAACTTTCGGCACCTTTACGGTCACAACGTCTGTGATTTCCAGTTCAGTAATAGCGAACATCAAAGCAACCGCCGCGTCTGTGACTGTCACAGCAGCATTAACCATTCAGCCAGGTTCTCCAGCTTCAGTTACCTTGGCACCCTCGACAGTACTCAGTGGAGGAACATCGACAGGTACCGTAACCTTAGACGGCAAGGCTGGGCCATCGGGAACGGTCGTGACGCTGACAAGCGCGAACACCTCGGTGGCTACTGTTCCATCAACGGTTACTGTTGCTTCCGGAGCCACATCCGCTACGTTCACAGTTACTTCACTTTCAGTGGTTACGGTACAAACAGTTGACATCACCGCTGCTGCCAACGGTGCTAGCGCAAAAGCTACTCTCACCGTCAACCCAGCCAATTTGACGAGTGTTGCAATCGCACCGACAGCTATCGTTGGAGGCAATACTCCAACAGGTGGCACGGTAACCCTTGGTTCTGCCGCGCCAACAGGCGGTGCTCTGGTTACCCTTAGCTCGAATAATTCCTGCGTTACCGTTCCAGGCTCAGTTACAGTCGCTGCCGGTGCAACAACAGGAACATTCGCAGTTAAGACATCAGGTGTTGATGTTTCTACTCAGGTAACCGTAACCGCAACATATGGTGCAACATCTAAAACAGGAACGATCACCGTTATTCCCGCATGGCCCTTTACGTTAGCAGTGGCTCCAGCTACGGTTGTTGGAGGTGGTGTAACGATAGTAACGGCAACAGTCGGCCTCATTGGCCAGGCAGGACCTTCCGGTACCGTGGTGAGCTTAACCAGCGGCAATACCGCAGCCGCAACGGTTCCTGCTTCGGTGACGGTAGCCGCCGGAGCAACGAAGGCAACTTTCACTGTCACGACAAAATCGGTGGCAACTTCTCAATCTGTCCTCCTAACAGCTACGGCGTTAGGCAAGTCCGCAACGACAACATTAACGGTTAACCCGTCGAACTTGCAAAGTGTATCGATCGCACCCACAACGTTGGTCGGAGGCAATACACCTACAGGAACTGTAACGCTTATCAGTGCTGCTCCAACGGGCGGAGCAGTGGTGCTTCTAAGCGCTTCAAGCCCAAGCGTTAAGGTTCCAGCGTCAGTTACCGTAGCAGCAGGAGCTACTAGTGCTACATTCGCCGTACCAACCGCAGGTGTGGATGCCAATCTCTCGGCAACGATCACCGCGAACTTAGGAGGTGCAACCAAAACTTGCAGCTTAACCTTGCTTCCCGCTTGGATACTCTCCGTGACATCGACTCCAACCACAATCGCTGGAGGCAATACAGCAAGCGGTTCAGCGAACTTGATTGGGCAGGCAGGTCCTTCAGGAACGATTGTTACGCTATCCAGTTCGAACACTGCAGTTGCTTCAGTCCCTTCGACGGTCACCGTTAGTGCGGGAGCAGTTAAGGCTCCATTTGTGATTTCGACGTCAGCTGTCCTAACAACTCAAACCGTGACCATCACTGGCACGGCCCTAGGTAAATCAGCCACCGTGACTCTCACAGTTGTTCCAACCGGCCTAGCGAGCATCTCAGTCTCCCCTGCGACTCTCGTAGGTGGAAATACGCCAACAGGTACGGTGACCCTGACTGGGCCCGCTCCGACGGGTGGAACGGTTGTATCTTTGTCTTCGGCTAATTCAAAGGCAGTAGTACCTGCAAGCGTTACGGTAGCTGCAGGAGCGAAAACTGCAAGCTTCGCCATCCCGACTTCGGGCGTTGATACCAGTACGGCAATTGTCTTGACCGCCACTCTAGGAGCCACATCCAAGACTTGTACGTTAACACTGTTGCCCGCATGGCCGATGACGCTCACAGTGACGCCATCGACCGTCACCGGTGGCTCAGCAACCGTTGTGACCGGAAAGATAGCTCTCAATGGTAGAGCAGGACCTTCCGGCATAGTGGTCACGCTATCGACGTCGGATGATTCCGCAGCAAGCGTGCCAGTGACCGTGACTGTTCCAGCCAATAGTCTGTCCGTAACGTTTGTCGTTACCACCCACGCCGTGGCTTCCACAAAGGTCGTAACCCTAACTGCAACTGCGCAAGGCAAATCTGAAACGACTACTCTTACCGTGAACCACTAGTATCTTCGCACCAGGCAACGAATCATTGAGTTGTCTGGTGTATTTACTTGCTCGGTAGGACCCAAGCGGAATCCGGGAGCGCAGTTGCGATCCTTAGTTTGGAATGGGCAGGTGTCAGGCTTCACAGCCTGCAGCTAGGTAGTCTGGCCCTCCAAATTTTCTTAGCTCAGACTGGCCAAAATGGGTCCCAATCGTGTGGTTGGAATACCTGTATCCCCTCTGAGAAATACATTTTTCAAAAACCATTTCACTTTGGTGTCGACCTGTGATACACTGCTCAAACGTTTGAGCACGTTGCTCAAACGTTTGAGCAGGCAAAGATGCCCGAAATAACCGACCGACAAACTGAAAGGACGACGCTTCATGAAGTAGCGGTGTTGGCAGGTGTTTCTGCCTCGACGGTCTCTTTAGTCCTCGCGGGCAAAGCAGGGCATCGTCGTATTTCCGAAGACACTCGGGCTCGCGTAAAACGAGCCGCAGAAGACCTCAACTACGCTCCAAATCTTCTAACCCGATCGTTGAGGCGTGGGCGAACCCACATCTTGTCTTTCTTCAGTGCGTTCCGACATCGAGAAGAGGCGGACCTGTACATGGAAAGTCTGTCATCTGCAATTGAAATGGCTGGCGGGGAGTCGGGCTATGACATCTTGGTCCACTGCAATTTCAACCGAAGTCCCAGAGAGATATACCAATTTCTCAATGGTGGATTAGCCGACGGCTTGCTCATCTTTGCACCCCGAGCCAAGGACCCTTTACTGGAGTTGCTGCGCAAGTCCTCGCTTCCAGTCGTGATACTCAACGGTCGGGACTCCAATAGGATGTTCCCCTCGGTTGCAGATGACGTCCAGATGGGTATGAAGCTGATTGCGAGTCGGTTGATCGAGACGGGTCACCGTAGGATCGCAATTTTTGCGGCCACAAGCGATGAGTCAAGAGATGCAACCACTCGAATTAACTTGCTTCGTGGCTACCTTGCCGCAGAGGGCATAAATGTCCCCGATCGTTGGGTGCGTCCAGCGGCCGAGGATGCTCGTTCAGTCTTAAGTGACCTAATGTCTGAGCCAGATCCTCCTACCGCGATTTACTGCTGGCATGACCGGCTGGCTTATGGAGTGCTCGCATCGTGTGAGAGCCTCGGCATTAGCATTCCAGATCAGCTTTCTGTCATCGGATATGACGGCCTACATTGGCCATTTCAAACCCGTCATGTTGCTGCTTCCGTCGGAGTTAATCACTCCTGTTTGGCGCGAGCAGCCGTGAAGCTTTTAGACGAATACATTAATGGTTACGATGGGCCACTCCGCGAGGATGTGTTGCCCGTTTCTTTCTCAGCTGGGACTTCCTTGGGTCCCCCTTCCTCCTTGCAACGGAGCAATTCATGAACAACAATCATCAAAAACGAGCCTTTACGCTCATTGAACTCTTAGTCGTTATCGCGATCATCGCGATTCTCGCCGCAATCTTGTTCCCAGTTTTTGCGCAAGCCAAAATGGCGGCAAAGAAGACTGCGGACCTTTCCAGTGCTAAGCAGCTGACACTCGGCGTGCTCATGTATGGCGGCGACGTGGATGACACCTACCCGTTCTGCTGGGGATGGAATTCTGAGTGGAAACCCTGGCACCAACAGGTAGATCCTTACATCAAGAACGTCCAGATTTGGAAGTCACCTGTCGATAACTGGGATAGAGGCACAGAGGGTACCGACGCCACTTGTATCCAAGGCAAGCCAGTCCGAGGCGTTACTTACAGCATGGCCTTCACGTGGCCAGCTTTTGGCAGCGCGACCGGCGATTGGTGGGGCTCTAACTCAGAGGGTTGCCAGATGTCCGCAACGTGCGACTCCGGTGGAACAAGCCAAACCGCAGTTCCGCAGTCTGCAACAACCATTCTGATTGCTCCACGTCCTAACTGGTACCACCAGTTCTGCGAAGGTTGGGCAACGGAAGTGTTCTTTAACTACGGCGAGTTCAACATGAAAGGCGGCGGCGCCCAAATGTTCAACAATGGCACCAACTACGGCCTTTGCGACGGTCATGCGAAGTTCTTCACGAAGGATGCAACGCTCAAGGCGCAGGGAAGTCAAGCCGGTGCAGTCAAACCAGCCTACTGGCCAAACGATCCAGTCAACTGGCCATGGCCCGTTGGAATGTGGGATAAGCGACAGTAGATCGAATAGTGGAGACCGATTCGATCGGTCTCCACAAACCTAGAATCAAAATGAAAGCAGAACTTAAGACCCCCGCAATTGTCGTTGTAGTGATAGCACTTGTCGCTGTGATCGGTTGGGTTGGCATGAAAGCAGTCGGTGGATCAGGAAACCTAGATCAGGGACAGGTCAAATACACCCCCGGAAAGCCCCCATGGTTGGAAACGGATCCATCCAAAAAGGGTCCTGGTGGATCGCCCAGTGGCGGTGGCCCAGGCGTTCCAAGCCCTGCCCAAACTGCTCCAGGTGCACCAAACGGTGCGCCAGTAGGTCCTCCCACCCTCGGGAACGGACCCAAGTAGTACAAGCGAAATCATATGATCACTCCGGTCGCTACGCGATTGGCAACCCTTGCCGTGTTAGCGGCGGGATGTCTGGCTCTGATTGGTAGCGAAAGTGCTGCCAATCGGCAGGCAGGATCAAAGCGTATTGTCGTCACTTATTGGGAAAAGTGGAATGGCGACGAGATGCAGGCGATGAAGAAAGTCGTCGATGGTTTCAATGCCTCGCAAAGTAAAATCGAAGTCCGCTACCTCAGTATTTCTGGCATCGCTGAAAAGACACTGCTGGCTACTTCTGGTGGTAATCCTCCCGATGTTGCTGGACTGTGGAGCGATCAGGTTGTGCAATTCGCTGACGCTGACGCACTTACAGATTTGAATGGTTATGCGCAAAAAGCTGGTCTGACTAAGGACTACTATATCCCGGCTTACTGGAATGAGATGACCTATAAGGGGAAGCTCTATGCATTTCCCACATCTCCCGGTACCTCCGCGATCTACGTTAATCGGGCCTTGATGCCTCCAGAATATCAGACTGCGGAAACCTTCCCCAAGACGATCTCCGAGTTTGAAACATACGTCAAGAAGGTGAGCAAGAAGCGCTCTGACGGTTCTATGGAAACGGCTGCCTTTCTGCCGAGAGAGGGGTTTGGCGGCGGATCGTGGCCATTTTTATTTGGTGGATCTTATACACGTGAGAATCGAATTGACGTCAATTCTGAGATCGACTTAAAGGCTTGGGAGTGGGTTCACTCGTTTGCGAAACGCTTTGGCGTTCACGAAACACAAGCATTTCGTAGTGGATTTGGAAACTACTCATCGCCCCAAAACCCATTCCTTTCGGGAAAACTCGCTGCATTTATGGATGGTCCCTGGTTCAGCAATTACATCCGGCTCTACAGTCCGAAGACCGACTGGTTTGTTGTACCGTTTCCCTATCCCGATGGCCAGCCTGAACTTAAGGGCTATACCGTACTTAACCTAAACACCCTAATGATCCCACGTGGAGCTAAGCATCCTGATGAGGCGTTCGAATTCGTTCGATATGTTCAAAAGCAAGAAGTGATGGAAAAGCTCTGCACCGGACAATTCTGTAATTCACCTTTGGCAAAGGTGTCCGAAAAATTCTTGAGCGAACATCCCAACAAAGCGATTCGGATTTTCGACCAATTGGCGAGGAGTCCTCGGGCTGTTGGACCCGTGAAAGTGGGGATCTGGAGTCAAATCAGTCAAGAAGTAGGAAATGCCGTTGATGTGATGGACTTGGACCAGCTTTCCCCCAAGGCAGCTCTAGACAAAGCCCAGTTGAGGCTATCCGAGGAATGGACGAAGTATCAGGAGCAGGTCCTCGCCAAATGAACAGTCGTCGAGATCAACGAGTTGGCATCCTATTCGCCCTACCCTGGATTCTCGGATTTACGATCTTTCTCGCTTATCCGTTGTTGTCCTCGTTGTACTACAGCTTTACCAATTTCTCTATTCTGCGTTCCCCTAGGTGGATAGGTCTCTCGAACTACAAAGAGCTCATGAGCGATGAAGTGTTTCACCTTTCGCTTAAGAACACCCTGACCTTTGCCGCAGCTTCAGTTCCTCTCGCGACGATTTGTGCGATCTTGCTTGCGATGCTTCTGAACACGAAGTCCAAGGGAATGGCCTTCTACAGAACGATCTTTTACATACCGTCATTGGTGCCAATGGTTGCCTTAGGCGTGCTTTGGCTCTGGATATTTAACGGTCATTACGGTCTGCTCAATGAAGGGTTGTCCCGAATTGGGCTACCAACTCCACCGTGGTTGACTGATCCAGCTTGGTCTAAGTGGACGCTCGTGATTATTTCGATTTGGGGCACCGGGAATGCGATGGTGATTTATCTTGCGGGGTTGCAAGACGTTCCTCAGTCTCTGTATGAGGCTGCCGACATCGACGGAGCTCGGGCATGGGGCAAAACTCGCCACGTAACAATCCCAATGATTTCGCCTGTCATCCTCTTCAACGTCGTCATGGGCATCATAGGCTCCCTTCAGACGTTTGCATTGCCTTACGTCATGTTTCCCGGAGGACAGCCCGCACGATCGGCTTACTTCTTTTCGATGTACTTATATGACACGGCGTTTCAGTTTCAACGCATGGGATACGCAAGTGCGATGGGATGGGTTATGTTCGGAATTACCTTAGGGCTAACCTTACTCGCACTCAAGTTATCTGCCAAACATGTGCATTACGAGGGCGGATAAAGAATGGTACAAGCGACTCAAGCGATGGTAGCAGCCGAGACCGCCAGAAGCCGGCGAAGGCGAGTAATGATAGGTCGCATTGCTGTCCAATGCTGCCTCATCGGCCTTTCCATTTTTTTCTTGATGCCCCTGGTCTGGATGTTTGTGACAGCGATCAAGCCGATCGACGAGACGATGTCCTCTCCGCCCAAGTGGATTCCATCCATATTCCAGTGGAAAAACTTTCCCGAGGCCTTTGCCTATAACAGCAAGGACCTAGGCTACATTCCCTTTCTGGTCTATGGGAAGAACACGATCTTTGTCACGATCCTGGCGGTGATTGGATCGGTGATCTCAAATTCGCTTGTTGCCTACTCATTCGCACGAATTCAGTGGAAGGGACGCGACCTACTTTTTGGCATTACGTTAGCCACGATGATGGTTCCTGGCCCAGTCTTGATGGTTCCAATGTACGCCCTGTTCAAAGAATTTGGGTGGATCGGCACTTTTCGCCCGCTCTGGATCCCAACATTTTTTGGAAGTGCATTTAACATCTTCCTTCTCAGGCAGTTCCTGAAAACGATTCCCATGGAACTCAGCGAGGCTGCAAAACTAGACGGTGCGTCTGAATGGCGGACCTTCATTGACGTAATCATGCCGTTGGCAAGGCCAGCTCTGACGGTTATTGCCGTCTTCACGTTCCTGTGGGCTTGGAACGATTTCATGGGTCCACTGCTGTACTTAACCGATCAACAGACCTTTACGCTTTCGATGGGACTGCAGTTCTTTCAAAGTCAGCACACGGGCACGCCTTGGAATCTGCTTATGGCTGCCTCTCTGATCGTGATCTTGCCGGTCATCATCGTCTTTTTCTTTGCACAAAAAGTATTCATCGAAGGTATCGCAACAACCGGCCTTAAGAGCTAACTATGTTTCAAGTACCGTTTCTATTCCTACTCACTTCTACAATGCCAGTCGCAAACATCACAACTTCCGTTGATCCTTCAGTTCAATACCAGGTGTGGGAAGGATTCGGTACTTCTCTGGCTTGGTGGGCCAGTGTGGTCGGTGGATACAGCGAACCACTTAGGACGACTTTGGTAAAGGAAGCGTTGGGAGACTTGAAGTTGAACGTGCTCCGCTACAACATCGGCGGCGGAGAGGCTCCGGGCTTGAATTACATGGAACCGAGAGCCCGCGTTCCTGGATTTATGTCTGCAGACGGAACCTACAATTGGTCCGCAGATGAAGCTCAACGATGGGTTTTGGCAAAAGGCATCAAGTTAGGGGCCAACAAGTTTGAGGCATTCTCCAACTCGCCGCCCTATTTCATGACGGTCAGTGGCTCGGTTACCGGAGCTGAAGGCGGAGGCAATAATCTTAAGCCGGAGCGCGTCGACGATTTTTCCAAGTACTTAACAACAGTAGTCAAACACTTCAAGGATCGATGGGGGGTCAAATTTGAGACGCTTGACCCAATGAACGAACCTGCCGCTAACTGGTGGAAGTTCAAGGGAAGGCAAGAGGGCTGCCATGTGACTCCAGGATTAAGGCAGTCAAGCTTGGTCATTTCGACCGGAAAGGCACTTGCACTTGCAGGACTTGACACAACGGTTAGTGCTTGCGACGAATCGTTGAACAACTGGGCTGTCACCTCCTGGGATGCTTTGAGCTCAGAAGCAAAGAGTTATGTTTCGCGGATTAATACGCACTGCTATGGAGGAACGGCCCAGCATCAAGTGAATCAAAGAGCAGTTCGGGATACGAAACGCCTTTGGATGAGCGAGTACGGTGATGGAGATGCATCCGGCATGCAGATGGCCCACCAGATCGTGACCGACCTCCGCGTCATGATGCCGACGGCATGGGTTTACTGGCAAGTGATTGACGGAGGTTCTGGCTGGGGCTGCATCGATATGGACCTCAATGCCAAGTCACAGACGTACAAAATAAATCAAAAATATTACGCCTTTAGTCAATTCACGAAATTCATCCGGCCAGGAGCCAAGTTCATTTCAATTGGCGACTCTAATTCCGTATGTGCGCTTAACGGCTCGCAACTCGTGATCGTCACCGTAAGCGACTCCGATCAGACCTCAACCTATGACCTTTCCCGTTTCACTAAGCTTGGAAAGAAGGCGATGGTGTACCAAACTTCGGCAACTGAGAAGGGAATGAATCTGCCCGCAGTTCAGGTAAAGGACGGCTCGCTCACGTTGGATCTGCCTGCCAAGTCGATTACCACGATGGTCATCAATGGTTGCAGTTTCGCAGGCAAAAGCCCCAGTGGATTTCAAAAGTGACGAATTGGGATGCACCAGTATGACTAAGATCGACCTGGCTGGAAAGTGGGAATTTGCTCTCGATCCAGATGGGCAAGGTACCAAAGAGGGCTGGTTTGCAACAGAACTTCCGGGACGAGTGGTGCTACCCGGTTCGCTAGACGGAAACAACATTGGAGAAGTCAATAAGCTCACGGATGACCTGAGTGGATTGTCTCGCAAGGTCACCTACACGGGCGCCGCCTGGTATTCAAGGGTGGTGCAGATTCCCGATGAATGGGTTAACCGAACCCTCTCTTTGTCCTTCGAACGAGTTCATTGGTTCAGCGAATTGTGGATCAATGGCCTCTATGTTGGTGGAAGCGACAGCCTTTCTGTGCCGCACGACTTTACGCTCCTAGCGACAGATGCTGAATTACGAATTACCTTATGCATAGATAACACTCCAAAGATTCCTATTGGGCGAATTGGGCATGCTTTGACCGACTGGACTCAGACCAATTGGAATGGCGTCATCGGGGAAATGACAATCGAACTCTCCAAATCGAAGCTCGACTCAATTCTTCTTTTTACTGACGGTCAAAAGCTCTATGGCAACGGACTACTTGAATGTTCTGAAGAACTCGAAATTGAGATTCAGTCCCATGATGAAACGCGTCACGCTGCCGTTTCAGTCGAGCAATCTGCCCCCGTTGAGTTTGAATTGTCGCTTGAAGGAGTCTCGTGTTGGTCGGACGACAACCCCAATCTATTTGATGTGACGCTCCGGCAAGGCGAGGAAATAGCAACGAAGCGGCTTGGGTGTCGAAGCATCAAAGCGGTGGGCAAGCGGTTCGAACTGAATAACCAACCTCTCTTCCTAAGAGGCACGCTCGAATGTTGTGTCTTTCCCAAGACGGGATACCCGCCAATGGAGATTGAGCCTTGGCTGGGAGTTCTGGGTCAGGCGAAAAGTTTTGGACTCAACCACATTCGGTTCCATTCGTGGTGCCCTCCCGAAGCTGCATTTCGGGCCGCAGATCAGTTGGGACTCCTTCTGCAAGTCGAATTGCCCGTCTGGACTGGCTTGTGGGCAATCTCATCTGTACCTTCACTCATGGATTTCTGTAGAAGGGAGGCGTACCGCATTCTGTCCGAGTATGGACATCATCCGTCCTTCACGTTTTTTGCGCTAGGGAATGAAATCGCTTTCTACGGCCCGGAACCCCTCGTGGATGAATTGTTGGCGGACTTGAAGAGGGATTTCCCGAGCCATCTCTACACATTTTCTGCACAAGGCACTCATTTGAGCCCAGTGTGCGATTTTTATGTGCAAGCAGACAACGGCAAGCCAGGACCGGAAAATCGACCGTTAAGAGGTAGCACTTGGTTTGGTGTGGGGTCGAGATTCGATAGGGAACGCCCGAGTACCTTAACGACGTGTGATGAAGCAGCCGACCAGTTCGATCGGCCAGTGATCTCTCACGAGGTGGCCGAATGGGCAGTCTTCCCGGACGTCTACAATGCGTCGAAATATGATGGAGTACTTGAAGCAAGGAACCTTGAATCGATTGCCCGGATGCTTGAAGCGAAAGGAATGCTTGACCAGGCACCTGAGTTTGTCCAAGCTTCAGGAGCGCTGAGCGCAATCCTATATAAGGAAGAGATCGAGACTCTTTTGCGGACAAACGTTATTGCGGGCTACCAATTACTCGGCCTTACGGACTTTCCTGGTCAGGGCACGGCAACGGTCGGAATGCTTGATGCCTTCTGGGCCGAAAAAGGTTTCATAACGGCTGAATCTTTCCGCGAATTTTGCGCGCCGACTGTTCCTCTGCTTATCTACGAAAAGTCGATTTGGTCAGTAGATGAGAGATTTTCGGCAGAAGTTCGCTCTTTTCACGCAGGTGTAGCATTGAGCACCCGTGCCTCTTGGGCCGTGCGGGACAAGAATAATTCTAAGATTCTAGGGGGAGACTTTGGACAGGTAATGCTCTCACACGGCGACCAAACACCTATTGGAAGCATTGATTTTGATCTGCAGCCATTATCGGCTCCGGCAAAATACGTCCTTGAGGTTTCATTTGGAAATGGAATTGAAAATCGGTGGCCGTTCTGGGTTTATCCGCACATTGAGGCTAGGGAGAACTCGCCTGATGTGACGGTGTTCTCATTCTATCGTGAGGACGTCAGGGAAGCTTTAAGACAAGGAAAAAAGGTTTGGTTAAGAATTGATCCCACCAAAACATGGAGCGGAATTCCAGGTCGGTTTGCGCCAGCTTTTTGGTCACCCATTCACTTTAAAGAACAGGTTGGAACTATGGGGTGTCTCATTGGTTCGGAACACCCGATGTTCGCGTCTTTCCCAACCGAGAGCCACTCCAATTGGCAGTGGTGGGATGTTCTTACACATTCCAAAGCGATCATCTTGGATTGTTTGCCACATGACTTTCTGCCGACACTTCAAGTCATCGATCGTTACGAACGAAATCACAAGCTCGGTTCTATATTCGAAGCAACAGTAGGACAAGGTCGGCTGCTCGTGACCATGATCGATTTTGATAACGCAACGGATCGACCGGCAACTAAGCAACTGGAGAAGTCACTGCTTCAATACATCGATTCGGATCTTTTCCTTCCCGAGCAAAAGCTCAGCCTCAGGGACTTAGATCAGCTATTTGCAAAAGAACCTTAGATCAGCGGTTCTTTTGCACGGCCGTTATCAGACTAATTCGAATACTTTGACGTAGTCGATGAGCATCCTTTGGGGGAACGTCGTCGATTCATCAGGATAGCCTGGCCAGTCGCCGCCTACTGCTAGATTAAGCAACAAGAAATAGGGCTTATTGAACACCCACTCACAATCATGAACTTGGATGGACTTCACTGTTGCATAGGTGTGATCATCCACAAACCAGCGGATTTCATTAGGTTCCCACTCTATGCCATAGACGTGGAAGTCATCCGCAAATGATTCAGCCGAATCGAGTTGACAGGTGATTGCTTCGCCACCTGAATAACCAGGCCCATGAACCGTTCCATAGACAGTTGTGGCAATTTTGCCGACAGACTCCAGAATGTCAATCTCACCACATTTCGGCCAACCGACTTCTGCAAAATCTTCTCCAAGCATCCAGAATGCAGGCCAAATACCTTGACCCTGAGGGATTTTGATCCGAGCCTCGATGCGACCGAATTTCTGGGTGAACTTACCTTGAGTTAGCAGTCGGGCCGACGAATAGGGGCGTTCATTTCCGTCTGATCCTGTCGTCAACTCTTTTCTCGCTTCGATGACGAGGTTGCCCATTCCATCAAGAAAAGCATTGGAGTTTCCATCGGTATAGCTTTCCAACTCATTGTTGCCCCATCCGCCACCGCCAATGTCGCGTGACCACGTAGCTGGGTTTGGTGCAGTTTGAATTGCACCATCGAAATCATCAGAGAAGGTGAGTGTCCAATTTGGAGTTGATGTAGCAGTCGACATAATAATTATTAAATCCAACGGCTATGCCGAAATGGCATAACACGTCAATGGTCACGCCAGGCTGTCTAGCTTGCTTTTGATCCGGCACTTGACCGGCTGCCTTTAGGAATGAATTCGTCTCTGTTGATCTGAAAGAAGCTGTTAGAGTCTGGAATTTCAGCCGGAAGTGGTTCAGTTGTTTTGTATTTACGACAATCGACCCAACCGTCTCGTACTAGCGCCTCAAGACATTGCATAGCGCCGTCGTGAATCGAGCGATCGTAGCGTACTCCGATACTTCGAAGGTCGCGTTCCATATGTGCTAGAGCTTGCAGAATGTTTGGATTGCTCTCAAGTCCTTTAACCAAGTAACCAATCAGGCCGCTGAGAGGTAGGACTTTTCCGTTTCGCGAATACCCCGGAATAGGCATAACTCTTCCTAGTTCGTAATGAGGCATCTGGACTTTCTTAGAGCCTTCAAAGTTGAGAACAAATCCATTGAAGCCGCCAAAAGCGCTCTTGGATGGTTCTATGGAAATTCGATTGACTACCTGTTGAAGGGAAGTAAAACCGAGAGTGCCAAAGCCCCCAATTCCAAGATCCTCTTCAATGAAGCCACCAGTACCAAGCCATTGAAAGGCTTTTTCAGCATCCAAATCGAGTCCAGCATCTTTTGCTATTTCGCGAGTGTATTCCTTTAGATCGCTGAAGTGCTGGTTCCCTGCATACCAGTAATCAGCGAACCTTATGTGTTGAACCACCCTGCGAATATTTCGAGCTGAGTATTCCTCTTTGAGCCACTTTGAGTTGCCTCCCCTGTCGATTTCCAGGATAGTAAATGCCGCTTCCCGCGCCGAAGCATGCGTCAGGCTTAGTCCGGCAGACAAAATGGGGTCGGCAAAGCCGGCAGATTCGCCAACGAGCATCCAATTCTCACCCGTAAGGCGATCAGCAACAAAGGACCAATCCTTGGTTGTAGCAAACTGGTTTTCGCAGGATGCGTTCTCAATTAGTCCGCGAATTCGTGGCTCGTCTTGAATTGCCTTTCGGTAGAGTTCTTGTGGTTTAAGTCCACTTTTCTTGTAATACTCAGCGGGGCAAACGAAACCTAACGAAGTACGAGTCGGACTTAATGGGATAAACCACAACCATCCGTAACCCACCGACATTACTTGAATTCTTGTACCGCCGATACCTAGCGTGACTGCCCATTCGGCATTTTGCCAGTAGTCCCAAAAGGCAACGTTTTTCAGTGTGCTAGGCTCTTCAACTTCCACTCCCATCGACCTTCGAAGGAGCCCAACATGGCCCGAGGCATCTATGAAGTGCCGTGCTACAACTTCAGAACCGTCATCAAGAACAAGACAAGAAACTGTATCCTCGGATTTCTTGACTTCCCGAACAGTAACGCCTTCATGTACGTCACATCCCAACTCCTTGGCATAATCAAGCAAGATCTTGTCGTAGACAGCCCGATCTACTTGGAATGCCGTTTCCAGCCTTTGACCTTGGAACTTTGCTGGACGTGGTTCTTCATGAAATTCACCATTCGGTAAGAAGTGAAAATCCCAGAGGTCGTCAGACTTACCCCATCGGTAGGTCCCCCCTACCTTGACGGGGAAGTCTGATGCTTCAATTCGATCCCATATTCCCAGCTCATGAAGAATAGCGCCGATTACGGGGAGCTGGCTTTCACCAACGTGATCTCTCGGAAAGACTTCGCGTTCGAAGATTCCAACTTTAAGACTTGGTTTGTATTTACGGAGAAAGGCACCGCAAGTGGATCCACCTGGCCCACCACCTACGATCGCAACGTCGTACTTCATACTGGACCTTTTAGGTAATTACTTAGGACCGCCGCCCTGCCCCGCCATTGCTCGTTTCGCACTTTCTGGAATATTTGGATTGTTTTTTATAGCGCTTGGGAAGGAATTCTTCGGCGGCGCAACCGTGGGTGGGTTTTGAATCGTTTGGGTTCCTTGGCTGCAACCCACAAAGAGGAAGCTCGACACAATTAGTGTTGTCAAACAAAAAAGCTTTTTCATGTGAAACGTCGCTTGACCAGTCGTCCTCACTACTGAGGTGATGAGGACGACTGAATTACACCGGACTTACTTGTATTCGGTGTAGGCTTTGGTAGCAATACCGATTCGGTCTTGCTGTGTTGGAGGTGTTGTAGTTCCCGTTAGTGGGTTGACTGCGTAATACTTTGTTCCCCACATATCGCTAGTTGCGTTGTTAGTTTGGAGAGTTTGTAGTATATTGACGCCCTTTGCGTGTCCGTCTGCGAAAACCCACGACACAGTCTTACCAACTGCATTGATCGGGCCGTTACCAGCAGCTGGGCATGCCTGGGAAGGTCCGCCACTAATAGTATCGCACCAACCTGGAGTTCCGCCATCATAGGCAGGACTGATGAAGATGAACTTCAAGTCATTCCATTGTGATCGGTTAGGAAGGATAACAATCGTACCGGCTGGGTCGTCAAGACCATCGAGGGTACTTAGCCCAGTTGGGGTCCATTGCTCGCCAGCACAGCGGCCATTGGCAAAACCGATGACTGCATCATTAACGGCATAGTTCTGAGGAAGCCATACCGTATCGGCAGCTACGCCGTCAGTATATGCCTGAGTCCAGTACTGCTTATCGGTGAATTGATTGGTTGGGTCTGTAAGCAGGCCGCTACTCTTAGCTACGTATGGCTGAAGAGCATATTTCCAACTGTAGTAAGTATTGCCCCAACTGTTGCAGTCAGAAGGGAAGCCGTAATAATTCTTGATTAGTGAGTCGTCAAAATCGCCTTGATAGATGAAGTTGGCAGTTGCAATCTGCTTGGCGTTGCTGAGAGCAACTGTCTTTTTAGCCGCCACTTTAGCTTGTGCGAATACAGGGAATAGAATTGCTGCGAGAATCGCGATGATGGCGATAACGACAAGAAGCTCAATAAGAGTAAAGCCCTTTGGTTTCAATATAATAACCTCCGTTGGTCCGATGCAGGAAACTAACTGCCAGATCACAAAGGCCTTACGGTCGAAGTGTTAACAGTTTTTGTAAAACGTGATAACCCTCATTGGGGTTAAGTACATTCAACATGCTATGAGGTTAAACGTTTATTCATAGTGGTGCGTCGACCTAAATCGTCAAAAATCGCTTAATTTGCGACTACGGAAGCAAGCGATACACGTTCTACAAGCGTTCCTGGAAATGTCTTGCTTTTAATCGCAGATCCCGTCTCAATGTATTCGATGAGCGCGCGTGTGGCTGCACGAGCAATTTCGTCTACGGGCTGCCTAATTGTGGTTAATGCTGGCGTTGTTAGAGCCGCCAAAGGGACGTCGTCAAATCCAACGATACTAATATCCTCGGGAACTCGTAAACCCTTTTGGCGAATAGCCTTTATTGCGCCGAATGCCATTTCGTCGTTGGCGCAAAAAACGACGCTCGGCAATTCATCGTTACGCAGAATTCGTTCCATCGCTTCTTCTCCACTGGGAGTATCGAACACACCAACTTGAAGCCACTCCATTCTCAGAGGAATGTTTAGGGCACTCATTTCGCGAAAGAAGGAATCCTTTCTGATACGAGCTGCATAGAGATCTTGCGGACCAGCAATATGCCCGATCTTGATGTGCCCCAACTGGTGGATTCGCCGAACCGCGTTGCGGACCGATACCTCGTTGTCAATCACAAAGATGTTATCGCACTGCTCGGGATCACCGTCGATAACCACCATGGGCAAATTCTCATTTCGAAGGAGCGGAATGAGCCGTGAATTGGACCTTGGAGCTACGACAATCACGCCGTCCATCCTTCCCCCCAAGAGTGCGTCAAGGAGATCGGAAGGTCGTGACTGGTCGCATCGCGTGATCAGGGACAAGTCGTAGCCATGGATTTCAGTCTCATTGACAATCCCATTGAGGACATGCTGAAGGTGAGGGCCAAGCATGATATTCGTATCCGTTGCAGCTGGCACGACGCCGATCATGTGCGTATGACCCGTGTGTAGCGATCGAGCAACAAGGTTCGCTCGATATCCCAAGCGTTGGGCTGCTTCAATCACTGCGTTTCGGGTCGTCTCTGAGACTCTAGAGCCCGAATTGCTATTGTTTAGAACGACGGAAGCGGTACAGATCGACACACCAACTTCACCCGCAACCTCTTTCAGGGTCGCGCGACTTCGTTCCTTGGTGCGTTGTAAATCTCTCATTACTCCTTCCTACCCATCATATTCCCTCATTTTTGAGGGACACAGTTGTGTTCACATAGAGTTACGCCAACTTGAACCTAAGGTTGTTCTTCTGTCGTCCTGTCATCGTGATCGGACTGATTCTTGCAATTTCAATAGCTCCATTTCAAACGGGTGCCTATGGACTACCACAGTTATGTAAAACCCTAACGTCACTGACAGGCATTAAGCACGACGTCGATGGCTCCCTTGTCGATTACCCAGTTTTTGTCTCCGTAAAATCCAAGGACGCCAACAGGATTGAGAGTCTCGTTGCGAAGGCCTTTCATTCCGAATGGAAGCAAGTTGGAGCCGGAAAGATCCTTAAGATAGTCAAGCCCATACGAGACGAAGGCTTTCTTGAATTTGAGCGGCAGTTCCGGTTGACAAGTAAAGGAGACGTTCAACTGTTGAATCTCCCTATGCACGACCTATACATGATGGCTCCGGGCGAGTTAGTCAGATATGGCCCGACCAAAACGGCAACTATCCGATTGGCACCTCAAATCGTTCAAAAGAAAGATGGGTTGGCTTCGTCCATCGTGCGAGTGAGACGAATGGCATCGGGTGTATTTGAGTTTGCAGTTGGAGGAACCGACTTTACGTTTAGTGGGTTGCCCGACGATGTTAAGAACCTACTGGCAGATGATCTCAAGAAGGAGCCGCTTAAGCCGGAGCAAATTGCTGACTTGGGCAAACACATCAGCAACCCAGAACTGCTACAGACGGATTGGCAGGATATAAACGTTAAAGACCCTATTGGAGCCCTCCAAGAACGGCTACTCACTCCCTTAGCAGAAGCGATAAAGCCAGACCTTGTCATAGCCCTTCCTGATTTCAGTATTCTTGCCATGATCGGTCCTTCTGGAAATTCCAAGGATGTTGGGTCAATCTTAGGAAAGCTAACCTGCGTAGTCACCTGGAAGTCTGTTGAAGGCGCCGTCGTCGGCTGTTTGACTGACTGCGAAGTAAATGCACCGGCCCAAGCGCGAAGATCGGTGATGTCCAGAATGATCGGGGCCGTTGGTAAGGGTGGAGTCGCCAATGTATCGGCTCTCTCCGAATATGTATCCAGCCAGAGGCCCGCTGCGAGCGATACCTGGACGGATGCCATCCTACTTGTTATGGCGGGAGTTGTAATCGACCAGGAATATATTGGAGACTATCCCTACAACATCCGGCTCTACACTCAACTTGATCAGGACGATTGGAAGCTACTGAGGTTCGGAAAACCATTTCCGGCAGCAGCCTTTAACCTGAAAGTTCGTAAGCACCTAATGGACCTTTTACTTCAATCCCGTTCGAGGCTCGAGGACAGAAATATCCCCGACCCTGCAGTTTGGGATACGCTCGATCTATCACGGGTCTCAGTAACCGCGACCGTCGACGAGAAACCCATTCTCATTGCATACACGATGGTCGGCGGAGAGGTTGGATCTGCAAAGGAAGCGGGAATGAACTATGACAGTCGACGGAAGACGCTGGGACATGAGCCAACTTACCAACCTGCCGTACGGCGGAAGCTCAAGCTAGTGATTAGCTCAACGGGTTCTGGGCAGTCAGTCGAGACGGGCTATTCTGAAGTCGCACCCGACAAGAGTGCACCAGTTGTTTGGCAAAAGCTTGCGCAAAACTTTCGCGACGAATTTAGCAGTGGACTAAAGGATATGAGGAAGCAAGACGTAACGGGAGTAGGGAAGCCACCACCCTAGGGCCTCCTTTCCCTGCGAATTCTGCCAATTTCCTTCAGGATAGTTTGATCACGCTCAGGAATAGAACCGTCATATTTCGGCCCGATTCCGAGCAAGAAGTTTCCGCCGCGTTGATTAGTGATTTCGATTTCGTTTACTACTTCCTCTGCGGATTTAAGCGGCTGATTTTCGACGTACTTCCAGTCTGGACCTAATGGAAGGCAAGCTTCCCAAGCGTCAGGAAGTGCTGAATCTGGAATCTCTCGTTCGGGTGTGACAAAGTCCTCGAAATCCCCGACCGTTCGGTTTGCAACCAATATTCCAGGCTGAAGCTGACGAGCAAATTTGACAATTTCGGACATTCGAATGTCCTCCTTATCCCTAACCCATCCAGCGTCCAGCCAGAGGATATCGATCTTTCCGTAATGAGTAAGTAGCTCCCGAATTTGCGTGTGCGTGTACTGCACAAACGCTTCCCATACCTCTGGATTGTCCAGCGTGTTGGCCCCTCGGTGCCACGGTTTTGGGTCAGGAGCCCAATAGTATGGGCAATGCCAATCGGCCTTGCTGAAGTACACGGACACACCCATGCCTGCACGCCTTACAGCGTCGAATAGGTGACGCGTAACGTCAGCAAATGGGCTCGTATGATACGGGCAATCCGGACCAGTGATCTTGTAATCGGTGGTTTTCGTGTCCCAAAGGCAAAAACCGTCATGGTGTTTTGTCGTAAAGCAGACGTATTTTGCTCCTGCCTCCGCGAATAAGTTCGCCCACTCGTCAGGATCAAACAGCGTTGGATTGAATTTCTTGATCAAGTCCCAATAGTCTTTCTGAAACCGATCAATATCTCGATCACGCTCGGTCCAGCACTTCATTTCACCCCTTGCCCAGGTGTCCTCAGGAACGAGCGGCCAACTTTCGCAGCAGTCCCAAAAGGCGTATATTCCCCAGTGAAGAATGATTCCGAACTCCTGCGCCTTGAACCACTTTAGGCGGTCGACTAGCCATTCCGGACGATCTTGAGCAAGATTTGTAGAATGAGATAGGACGTCTTCTCGCATGTCTAAACAGGTTACTCTGGCTCTGCAAAACCTACAAGATACAAACAGAGAAACCTGCGAAGTTGGCCAACTTCGCAGGTTTCGGGAAGTGCATCCTTGCACCTAATATGGGGTGTCTGCCTTCGCTCTAGCATCCTGCATTGAGCTCCAGTAGGTCATTTTATTCAGGTTGACGTTGCGCTTGGGTTAGCTCCAGTTCGGCAAACTAGGCAAGTTACTCCATGACCTTCCGCATTGTTTCCTCCGCGTCGGCAAAGAGCTTCGATCCTAGCTGAACCTGTATGCTCTCCAACAAGGTCCAAATCCAGCAGATCCTTCTCGTCCATCACTCGCATCCCCTTGATCGCCTGTCGAACGGAAGAAATGACCTTACCGGACGACAAAGTAATCCTATCACGAAAATAGTGTCAATTTCGGAATCTTTGGACGGTTTACGTTCGTCTTGTCGTCCTGCACCATTTTCCCGCAAGAATTCTAAAGCAGACAACTGTCGGTTATTTGGTACCGTTTGAACCTATTTGGGTTCAAAACAGAGCTTTCTCGGAAGGTTTTGCTTGTAGTCCTATGTTCGAATTGTCAAACTCATTTTTAGGCGAGCATGTTATGATAAATGAGCACTTAGCTAAAGTCGTTTGAAATTAAACGAAAAGACACGAAAACAGTGCGAGGTTCTTGACTTGAGTAAAAGCCCATATATCGTCGAAACAGCTTCCATGGAAGGAATTCCAGCGTTGGACGCTAACAACTGGCCATCCATTTTTGACCCGATGTGCCAATTTGAGGGTCGAAGGGGAACACCTTCTGAAATAGCTGTCGAAGAGGCGATCTCGTTATGGGACGAAGCTCCCGAGCTTGAGGATCGAGTTCGACTCAAGTCAGTTCTGCGGGGTCAGGAGTCTCAAGAATACTTCCCCTGGCAAGCCGTTCATCGATTCTCGAGTACGGAGCGAAAAGCCCACCTGGTTGTTGACGGAACCTACCTGAGGGTAGTCGGTCGAATAAATGAAAAGGATGGAATCACCTTCCTTCCTGTTTTCCAACCCATAACACGAGGGTTCGTTTTTACTCCAACCGCTATTCCTCAGGTTAAAGGCAATTACGCAGTCGAGAGCGACGATTATCGAACCGTGGAGATGGTGATCTGCGTCAAGACGGGCCACCTGATAGCGATCAACAACCCCAAAGAGATCCTTGAAATTGATTCGGTTACCAGGGCTATGTTGGTTAGTCGAGATGCTGACCTTCGATGGCTGCGCAACCAAATCTTTGATTTGCAGACTAACGAGGGGCGTGTAGGAAGTTTGATACGCAATCTCGCAGGCTTCAAGGAAACGACTAAGTTCGATGAAGACTCAGTGGTCTTTAAGTATCCGTTTTCGCAAAATGCATTGGCCGATTGCTTGGGATTATCCGACAACACGCTGCGACCGCACCTTAAAACCCGGTCCTTTGAGTGGACGGGTGGCAAGCTTCTAATGAGCCCGGATTTTGTAGAACTGGCAAAAACTAGGATGCTGGGGAGCTAAGCCCAGCATCCATAGGCGTTAAGCTAGCCCTTCTTTCTGGGAGGAAAGGACTTGTCTGGGTAGGGCGGTACCGCCGGAACCGGTGCAGGATTCTTCTTAATCTCATCCGCGAGGTACTTGATTGCCGCCTCTAATTGCAGGTCGTGACCTTCGAAGGTTGCTCGAGGCAAGTTGTCGACAATGATGTCGGGGTCCACGCCGTGTCCTTCGATGAGCCATTTGCCCTCGGGGCCGAAGACACCATTTTCTGCTGCGGTCGCGACGCCTCGATCCACCAGCCGGTTACTACCGGATAACCAGACTTCGCCTCCCCACGTTCGGGTGCCAATGATCTTGCCAAGGCCTAGCCGTCGGAAGCCTTCAGAAAATGCTTCTCCATCTGAAGCGGTGCTTTCATCGCAAAGTACAACTACCTTGCCCCGAAAGGCAAATTGCATATTCCAAGTTGGAGCGCCCTTGTGTTGGTTCCAGAGCATCCACATTTTTCGCATGAGCTTCTCTAGAATCCAACTGTCGATATTGCCTCCATTGTTGTGGCGAACATCGACGATAAGGCCCTCACGATCAAATGCAGGATAGAACTCTCTTTCCCATTGATTGTAATCCTCGCCACCCATTGCCCTCAGATGGACATAACCCATCGTGCCCGCACTAGCTTTTTCGACTTCCTGTCGCCTGGAAAACTCCCAATCCGCATACTTAAGACCAAACTCCTGACCAGCAGAAATAGGGACCAAAATGACATCTCTAGGCTTAGATGGGATCCCACCAACGTAGACCTTGAGTCTCACTTGGTGGCCAGATTTTGATCGAAGAAGCTCGTTCGCATCAGGAACAGACAAGGTAGGCGTTCCGTCGATTTCCGCAATGACATCTCCCTCCTTCATGTCTACACCAGGCTTTAGAAGGGGACTGACCTCATTAGGCATGTCCGGATCCGTGTGGTAAATACGTGTGAGCTTGTAACCTCCCAGTTTGGAATCCCGAACCCAAACGCCACCTAACGTCGCGACATCAATTGAATCCGTACCAGGGCGGTGTTCTCCTCCAGCTACGAAAGTGTGAAGGAGAGAGACTTCTCCCACCATTTGGGCAAGAATGTCTGAAAGCTCGTATCGGTCAGTGACCCGCTCAACCAAAGGTCGATATTTTCTCTTCACTGCCGGCCAATCGAGCCCGTGCATATTAGGTGCATACAGAAAGTCGCGGTGTAGGCGCCACGCATCGTCAAACATCTGCTGCCATTCTTCTCTGGGTTCAAACGAGAATGTCCATCCGTCGAGATTTACTTTAGTCTCGGCAGGGTCGGCCGGTGCTCCGTTTGCATCAATGACGAAAATGCCAGTTGGCGTTCGCGCCAAGATCTTCTTTTGATCGGGCGTAGTCTCAAATGAGCCAGCTCCGGGGAGGATCGTGTCGGTCTTTATCTTCTTGTTCTTGATTTCAACGGAAACCAGAGCTGACGGTCCCTGGTCGCCAGGAGGAGAGGCAAGAAAGAATAAGTGGTGACCACAAACGGCAAGGCCCCGGTAATTACCGGGTGCAATCGGAGCGAACTGAATTCTCGATGCAAGGCCATCCGTATTGATGGCGGGAACAGTGCCCTTAGGTGTCTCAGGCTCCTTCTTTTCGAGGCTCAATTCGTCATCTGGCTGAAAAGGAGAGCGGTTGCCAGGTTGCAAAGGCACGTAACAAACCACTTGCTGCTGGTCGAAGTAAGGCTCAGGAGCCCGTGGGCCCCATGGACTTCCAACCTGAGTCTCAAGGTGGCGATCAGACAAGAAATAGAGAAACTTGCCATCTAGACTGAACGAGGGGCTCGAACTGTTATAGCGGTTCGTCGTAATATCGAATGTCTTTGCTGTCGAAAGAACATACAGCTTTAGCTGATCGAACAGGTTAGGAGCTGATTCGAGAAACGCAAGATATTTACTGTCCGAAGACCAGCTCAAACTATTGATATTATCAACGTTCGAGTCTGCAATGAGCTTGTTCGTTTTCGAGGTTACATCGTACAGAAAGAGTCGATGAGCCTTATCCGTGTGAGCAATGAACTTTCCATCTGGAGATGGATTAGCTTCAAGTCTCAGGATGGTAGCGTCCTTGGTGAGTTGTTCAGGAGCGTGGGACCGCACACCCGTCGGGTCTAGTTTCCAAACTTCAACTTCTCCCGATTCGTCCGACAAAGCAATGAGCGACTTGTTGTCGGAGCTAAATTGGGCCTCACGATAGCGAACCCTTTTGTTTCGTGTGACTTCAACCATCCGCGAAGGCTTCACTGGCGCAACAAAGACTTGTCCACGAGCAGTTAGGGCAACCTTAGAGCCATTGGGTGAAATATGTGCCGAAGTCGTCCAGCTTAGTGGGTTTTTTACCCACGTCTCCCTCATCTGGTCCAGATCGGAGGCTAACCGAATGGGCAATAGGTGATCAGTGCCTTTCTGGATGTCAAACAAATGGAGGTCTGCTCCTTGCTGATATACAATTCGACCTCCTTCCAAATCAGGATACTGAACGTCGTAGTCCGTGAAGCGGGTGAGTTTCTTAAGGTCCTTTCCACCATTACTCATCGACCAAAGATTCATGACGCCATCCCGATCTGATGCGAAATAAACACGTCCATTCCAGAACATCGGTGTCTTGCTAGTGCCCTTGAAATCCGTCGTTAGGGGTTTAGCTTCAGACGCGTCACCATTCCACTTCCAGATGCTCTGGGCCGTGCCACCTTGGTAACGCTTGGTTTGGCTACCTTGGAATTGAAAACGAGTGAAGTACATTTGCTTCCCGTCTTCAGCGAATGTGCCGTCACTCGCTTGGGCCAGAGGAATGAGTTCATGCTTGCGAGATTTTGGATCTACCTTGCATAACTGTGTATTTGGCAAAGTGGAGTACTTTCCGGTTGAGTATAAAACTTCACCCTTTGAGGTCCAACCAACTACAGTTGCGTTTCCCCCTTCGTAGGTCACTCTTGCCGGAATTCCACCGTCGATGGGCATGACGTACGCTTCAGAGGGCCCCTCGTAGGAAGCTGTAAAGGCGACCCAACGACCATCTGGCGATATCGCAGCATGTGATTCCACGCTAGGGTGGCTCGTCAATCGGCGGGCAACGCCACCCTCGTCCGAAACTTTCCACAAGTCGCCTTCAGCAGTGAAGACGATCGTATTTCCATGGATGGCAGGCATGCGGTAATAGCCAAGAATTCCACCGTCGGTTTGACCTGCAAACGAAGCGCTCAGCATGAGAGCGGATTTCAAGATTAAGGTTGATAACATAAAAGGTTCGCTTTAAAGATTAGGACTGCGGTTTAATCAAGCCATTATAGGCCCTTGGCGGATATTGAAAAGCGTCAGAGGCGTTCGATTTTGATGCGAAATCTAAGTGGCTACAACAAGTCCATTTTTCAGTCTGGGACAGTGCAGAATAAGCAATGAGTCCAGATCCCGAAGGTTCAACACGCAGAGACCTGATTAAGGGAGTGGCCAGTCTTGCCGTCGCCTCTCCTCTCAGTATTTTAGGTTCAACTCCGATGCCCAGTTCTTCATCCTTTCAATCTCTGTTGCGATACCCAGACCTGGTACGTGCCTTTGGAAAAGACCATTCCGAAATCAAACTGGAACAGAAAACGGGTGGCGTTTGGAGTGCAACTGGAGTGGATATCGGGGTCCATGTCCTCGAAGATCACGTGAAATTGACCTTAGGAAGTACAGGTAAGGTCAGCAGAATTCAGATTCGCTGGAAGGGAAATCTAAGCACAGTGAAATCCTTCTTGGGAGATCACTGGGAGCGGTCCTATGGCGATCTCGAATGGAGAGGCTGCGTTCCAGGCCGAACGATGCCCTGGTATTTCCTGACGTTTGATGGCAAAACCACAAATGGCTATGGCGTGCGAACCGGACCAGGTGCGTTTTGCTTTTGGAACGCGGACGCCGAAGGCATCAGCTTGTGGATCGACGTTCGAAGCGGTGGAGTTCCAGTCGAGTTGGGTGACCGAATCCTAACCATGGCGGAGGTGGTCTGCCGAGAAGGGAAGAGCGGTGAACGCCCGTTCCAAGTTACGCAAGAATTCTGCCGTCAAATGTGTCTTAAGCCTTTATTGCCGTCTGAGCCGATCTATGGAACGAACGACTGGAACTACGCATACGGGAACAATAGTGCTGAGCTAATTGCTGGCGTGAGTGGACTCATTTCTGAGCTTTCGCCCAACTCGAGCAACCGACCCTATTCCGTCATCGACGAAGGCTGGGCGGAAGGACCTTACAACGGAAATTTTGGACACGGACCGTGGGTAGGCAATCCCAGGTTCGGTGATATGGGAGCCTTTGCCGGCAAGCTGAAATCTCTTGGTGTTCGTCCTGGTATCTGGTTCCGGCCGCTTACTCCTCTTCCTGATAGTCCTAAGTCATGGCTGTCCCAGCGCGATAAGAAATACTTGGATCCGACGGTTCCGGCAGTTCACGATCACGTCGCCAAGCATATAAGGACAATGGCCGAGTGGGGCTACGAAATGGTGAAACATGATTTCTCCACGTGGGACTTACTTGGGAAATGGGGTTTCGAAATGGGCGCCTCGCCGACCCAAGACGGATGGCGACTTCAAGATTCATTAAAGACCAATGCCGAGGTGCTCACCGACTTATATCGCACGATCCGAAAAGCAGCCGGTGGGATGAAATTGATCGGCTGCAACACAGTTGGGCACCTTGCAGCCGGATATCACGAAATCCAGCGGACGGGAGACGACACGAGCGGTCGTAGCTGGAACAGAAACCGAAGGATGGGTGTAAACACTCTGGCTTTTCGCGCTGCCCAAAACGGATCGTTCTTTCAAGTCGATCCGGACATCGTTGCGATTACCAAGAACGTTCCATGGTTCCTTGTTGAGCAGTGGCTACGCCTCGTTTCCTCCAGCGGGACAGCCTTGTTTGTTGCCGTCGAGCCGAGCATAGTCGAACCCAAACACCGGGCGGCACTGAAAAAAGCCCTTGACATTACTTCAAGGAGCCAACCGGTAGCCGAGCCGTTGGATTGGCTCGACTCGGACTGTCCAAGACTTTGGAAGCTCAAGGGTAAGAAGGTCGAATTCCAGTGGATGGGTGAAAACGGTGCCTGGCCATTTGGAGACTAGTCAACGATCATCCAAGTAGGCACCAACTCAGAGTAATCTCGACCGATGCTCCTCCCATTAATCCTGTTCAGTACGCTCCTTCAACCTAATGAGGCTGTATCTTTTGCTTCTCTGGTAAGAGAAGCAGGAGACATTGGACGTCTGGCTAAATGGCCGGAGCCCGCATTTGAAGCGCTTCATGCTTCAAGCTACAATCGCGATTCGAAAAGCCGAGATCTGCTCGGCTGGTTTGCCGATAGCGACGGGACCGGATTCATCCGAACGGAGGGTGAAGGAAAGTCAAGGGAATGGGTGATGATGGAGCATCAAGGCCCAGGTTGCATCACTAAAATCTGGACGCCTTTCTTCTACTATGACTTCAATGACCGCGTCGGACCAAACGTGCGCATCTACCTTGATGGTTCAAAAACACCTGTTTTTGACGAGTCCCTGATAAACCTCGTATGCGGAAAGGGCTCGGTGAATGCTCCATGGGCAGAGTACAGTGCAAGAGCCGGGAACCTGTATCTGCCCATACCTTTTGCGAAGAGCGCAAAAATTACGATGGAAGGCAGGCCATCTTTCTACTTCAACATTGACTATCGTGCCTATCCCAAAGGAACTCCGGTAAATACATTTCAAGCTAAGGATCTCGCCGCCTCGCACGAATTATTGGCGGATGTTGGGAAATCACTAAGACTCGATCGTCCTAGACACCAATCGCAAACGATGTCGATTCCAGCCGGAAAGACTGTCACGATTCCTCTTCCTAAAGGAAGCCATGCCGTCGATGACATCCAATTTCGAATCATCGGAGGAGACAAGGATTCGAAATTGTTCCGGACGACCGTGTTTACGGCGAAATTTGATGGTGAGGAGTCGATCTGGTGTCCGCTAGGCGATTTTTTCTGCAGCGCTGATTCTATTCATCCGTTTTCAACGAGGTCCCGTACTGTCGACAGGTCGGGCAACATGCGTTGCTTTTGGTTAATGCCTTATCAATCGAACGGGAAGATCGAATTAAGGAATCTAGCTTCGCACCCCGTGCAAATCGAAACTTATGTCCACACTCGCCGATGGACCTGGGACGCCAGATCGATGCACTTTTATGCCCGATGGAGGTCAGACGATATCGTGCCTGGGTTCCCTTTCAGCGATTGGAATTTTGTTGACGTGTCCGGAAAGGGAGTCTATGTCGGAGATTCTTGGACCGTTTTGAACATTCGGAAAGACTCATGGTGGGGTGAAGGTGACGAAAAGATTTACGTAGACGATGCCTGGGACAAGGGCTTCCCGACCCACTTTGGAACAGGATCGGAAGACTACTACGGTTGGGCAGGAGGGGTTTATCCAGTCAAAGAAGATCAATTCTCTGCTCCCTTCCTGGCCAACGTAAGCGTTGGTGGTCTCGACGGCCACACCATGGGCTACAACATCCTGACGCGCAACCGAGGACTGGACGCTATTCCTTTCACGAAGCGCTTGAGGTTCGACATGGAATCCTCTTTCGGAACGGACATGCGCGAGCCATGGAACCTACTGGGATATTCGGTCGTGACCTTTTGGTATGCCACTCCCGGCGCTATTCATAACCGACCTTCAAATGCAACAGGTGCGACGAGGCCAATTGTGTCCGTTTCGCAACTCCAAGAGTTGTCGGATTCCATTCGAAAGAGGGGACATTAATGAGGCTAACAACCGTAAGTTGTCAACCAGCGAATTAAGCACGCCTATCATAATTTTCTAGTATTCGCTCGGCGTGCCGCCAAGTTCCCCATTAGTAAATACCCTACATAAAAGCTAACAGCCATCAGTGGCGGTCCGAGGAGCAACCCAGGTTGCGTGTCCGCTGCCGACATGTCATTGGGTAGGCGATATATTATTGGCAGGACTTCACCTACGATTGCTCCAGCTAACAGTGAGCCGATCAATCCTCCCAATAATCTGAGAATCATAATGTTGCTCCCGACAATCGGAATTAATCGCGTTGCCTTCCGGGATTCAATGAACGCTTATCCGAATCGATTCCTCAGACTTCACCTCTACGTCGATCGAAGACATGTTCCTTTCGACTGAGATGGCTTCGTGGAGCGCTGGTTGGTGCTTTCCGTTTACGACGAGCGTTGGGGTGACTCCGGGAAACATTGCTCGCCAAATTATTGGACGGGGGCCATGATTCTTCAGGGTTGAACTCACGTTCCCTTCGTGTCGAATATCGATAGAACCCCCTTGGATGGGAAGAGACGTTAATTCAGCCCAAGCTGTCTTAGAGTTGAGCCCGGACACGGTTTTGATGATCCGCGAAGTTCCCTTTTGGTGAGTTGCATCAGCACTTACACCCATCAACCCTTGTGCGATCGCACCCACGATAGAGAATGAAACTTCGGGATATTCACGCCGTTGCCGACCTTGTTTGGCTAGGTCAAGTATCTGGTTATAGGCCTGATCCACGAATCCATACCGGTAAAGGATCTCAGCCCTATACGACTTGTCTTCCACTTGACGTGCGTCCTGGTCCAGCGGAACATCTGAGAAGTGTCGAATGGACCACTTAAGTTTCGTTGAATCCGAAATGGCGTCCCAATAGAGAACAGGCCACCCAACCCCTTGCGTGAATTCGCCCTTGGTTGTGAGAAGGCCATAGAAGGAATGGGTTGCCGGACTCCACCATTTGGAATCAATGATGCTCCTCACTTTCTCGGCTTCCTTACCCGCATCCACCGATTCGCTAGTTTCGTTCCGTTCATGAAGAATGCGAGAATAGGATCGAAAAGCGGCAAACTGCGAAGCTAGCAAATCAATGCCGACGGAAATACCGTCAACTGACTCCACATAACTGGGGATCCCTCTTGCCCCCTCAATGAGAACGTGCCGATCCATAATTCTTTCCGGTACCAAATCCCATTTAGCCAAGTAGTCAGACATGGAGTGTCGGTAGAACTTAAGCATCGCAGGGTCATCGATATAGCGCCGGTCGCCACTCCAGAGAAAGAGTCGGTAACAAGTGTCGAGCACATCGAAGTTTGCGGGAAGGGTATACCAAAACTTTTTGTCGTTCTCATAATCAACCGGTGCAGGACGGTCCAGCCGATCGATCTCCCAAAAAGTGCACCAGTCTTTTGACTCAGAAATGTTTTGGGCAAACTTGTGAAGCATATTAAAATTGTGCTTCGAGAGCCCCAAAGCTTCCGCGCCTGCTGCCTGATGCGAAACGTCCCTCATGCAAAACGCCTGTCGCCCCGGAAGTGCCGCCTCGTACCAATCTCCAACCGGATCACCCTCACGCACATACGACAAAGCCTGCTTTTTAGCCCAAGCAAAAGCCTGAGAAAGCTCAGTATTTGAAGACTTGAGGTCGAGAGGAGACATACGGGGCTTTTCCATATCCCTATTGGACGATATTAGGAAAGCAGTAAGCAAGCTGCATGCAATCATGTGGATATCAAGGAGAAGTTGATCAACGATCTACCGAATCTAGATCGAGTCTAGCATGGGCTCAAGGCTTGTAGACTTTAGAGGTCGACCTTTTTAGCTAGCATAATTGGTGATGAAAGCACGCCAGCAATTTTTGAAATCTTGGATCGATACATAGTGGGCTAGCGCCTACTAATCTCGTGTGGACAAATCGATCCAACCCCTCACGTACAACCTGAACTAACTTTACGACGAGGATCTTCTTAGACATCACTCTCGGCTACATATAGCCCAATTCAAATAAACGGGCGAACACAACCAGAGAGTGACGAGAAGAAACGCAATCGGGGAAGTTAAGGCTGAAGTTTCACGAGGGGACCCGTTACGCCTTCATCCACTTTTTTGTCATCTATGTTCTTGAGAAGAACTGCTATGGCTCGGCGCGCTCCTAATTCGGATGAACTCAAGTTCTTCCCAACTGCCAAACGCTTCATCCTTTCGTCAACTTTGGTTAAGGAATCCAACGCTGAATTTAGCTTTTGCTGAATGGATTCACCGTCAACTTGGGCCATGGTGAGGTGCTCGTGGAACAAGGCATTAAGTTTTTTCACGATCACAGCGGTTGCTGCTGCATCGCCTCCATTCTTGAGCAGAGACGCTACAGCATCCTTATTGCCGTCCAAGAGTTTGTCCACGGACTCTCCGAATTTGTCTTTGGTTCCCGAGGCAAACGTCTGGAATTGTTTGTTAATGCGGTCTTCGATTTCCTTACGGTAACCCGGTTCACTCTTTAAGACATAGTCCGGCGCCTGAGAAATCAATATCGGCACCTGTTTCTTTGCATAGTCTGCAATCATGGCTGACTGCTCGTCGACTTTCTGATCGATAAGACTGTTCGCGATGCCTGCCGCCTCAACCGGTGCAAGCGAACTAGCAAAGTGATTTGTGATATAGATGAGATATCCGCCTCCCAGTACCACGACACAGGCAGAAGCTATTTGCGTACGAAGGAGAACCTTTCGCATTCGAGCTATCTCGGTCGCGATGTAATTCATGGCAGTCTCGCAAGGAGTACTGGACGAAGGAATAATTTGATTGGTTTCTTCTGTGCTCACTTTTTAACTTCTTTTTTCGTGTTGTTGGGCAGACCCTTGGATGCAATTGGGTTTGATGACGGCTTGTCGGGCCGCATCGAGGCCAGGTCATCGCGCATGACGTCCAGCAGCGATAAGCCCATCTCCCAGTTCGGGTCTACATTCTTGATGTGGGCTGCTTCTGCCACCTTAATGGTCTGCATGGAGGCGAATATGCTTTGAATCTTTGCCTGGTGACCGGCAAGAAGCTCCTTGTTAACGACCAGTATTTGGTCATGCCCCTGTGTTTTGAGATTATTGACGAAGGCGGCCATCTGGTCAAGGGTCGTGTCCGGGAACATCGACTTTATCTTGGTTTCGCGTTCGGTAATGATTGAACTAAACTGGTCGTCTAGAACCTTCGAGCCCTGTTCGGGCAGATTCTTCTGAAGCGTCGTCAACTCCGCCAAAGTTGCTTTGGTGACCTCGGGAACACGCTTATTGACCTTATCGAACTCGACCTTAATCGTTGGTTGCAACTCTGCAAAAGTGAGTCGTGCCATCGCTTCCATCTGTGGAACGGTTGTCTTTTTTAGACCGTCCTGCAAGGTCGAAATAAATCTGTCTTGCGTTGGTCCTGGTAGAGCCAAGCCTCGTGCACTACTGTTTAGCGTCAAAACCGACCAAATCACGACGATAGCCAGGATCCCGGTGGCACCGTTGCGCCAATAGCTGTTTTGCTTTCTTAGCTTCTCAAGCCCTTCAATATCTGCTGATAAGTCAATTGGATTCATTCCCACTCCCGCTCAAACTCGAATTCCCTATTTCACGACGATTCCAAAGCGCAAGTGCCGTTTGACTGCTCCGCAAACGATTCAAAAAAGCAATATCTAGAAAATCTAAAGTGAAAAATGACCAAATAAAGTCAAGCTAAGTCGGCAGACTTGTAACTGAGCGCAAGAGTTCCCATATTACAAATTTCCTTAAATCTCATTCACACCCAGGTGTCGACCATAACAGCGAAATCCCTCTTCGAGCGGTGCCGAGCACTAGCAAAGGCCGACTGATTGAGGAGGTTATTTGCCCATGGACCTGAACAATAAGTCGCTATAGTGGAAATCGATAGGTATATTCCCCTTCGGTCGGCCAGGTAATGGGCTGTGTTGCAGGGAACACAAAAGAGATCCTATGTGTCCGGAATGGACCCTGTGAGAATGGTGGAGATGATGGGATTCGAACCCACGACCTCTGCAGTGCGATTGCAGCGCTCTCCCAACTGAGCTACATCCCCACGATCAAGTAAAAAGATACCTTACGGGGACGGTTCTCGGACCGCTGTTCAACTTCCAATTGTCTTTGGAAGTCATGCTCGTCAAATCCTAATTGCAAGTCAATCCTTTGGAATGGAACAAGCCTTTGACCCACTTTCCCAAGTCCACTTGGTGGTACGAACAGGGCGACCCGTGTGTAGAAAATGGCCATTTGTCCGGAACAATTTCAGTTGGCCCTGGATATCAACTGAATGGTCCCATTCGATCAGGCATTTTTCGCCGAATTCGCAATCATAATCTAGGATCTAGTTGAATTAAGTTTCTTGCCTTCCATTAGAGCGATTCACCCTCATCACATCAGTTACCTCCCATGCACGTTCTCGTCCTACCCTCTTGGTATTCCGGCACACAAAAGCCACATGCAGGTGCCTTTTTTAAGCAGCATGCTCATGCGCTGCAGTCGCTTGGCCATCAAGTTGGCATGGCTTATTTCGACGCTCGATCTCTAGGGAGTTTCTCGATCTCTGCTGCCCGACAAAACAGATTCCAAACTACGGATTCAATTGAAGACTGTATTCAAACGGTCCGGATTAGCGGTTGGAATCCCGGTGCTCAAACTGCACCAGGGGCCAGGATTTGGGCACAGATTTGTGCGAAAGCAGCCAACCATTACATCGCAGTCCATGGCAAACCTGACGTTATTCATGCACAGTCTGGGGTTTGGGGTGGGTTGGCAGCTGCCAAGATAAAGGATAAGACTGGAATACCTTTTATCCTAACCGAACATAGCTCGTTGGTGCTCGCCAACACCCTTGGCGAAACTCTCAATGAACTTTATGCATCTGCGGCAAGAGAAGCGCATTCTCTCTCAGCTGTGAGCCGACCGTTGGCAGATGCGATGACCCAATTATTGCCAGGTCACGAAATATCGATTCTGCCAAACTGTATCGATTTTGAATTCTGGTCGATGGATAGTGAAGCCCAAGTTCGTAGTTCCAACTCGTTTCTTGCAGTTGGGAACCTGGTCAAACTTAAGGGATTCGATGTTCTTCTCAATGCATTCAAAAAGGTTCTTTTAGTCATTCCGGATGCTACTTTGACCATAGTTGGCTCTGGTTCTGAGAAATCAAACCTGAGTGAGCTAGTACAAGGCTTGAAAATACAGTCACAAGTTTGTTTTATGGGGGCTGTTGATCGGAATCAATTGCGTGACGAATACCGAAAGGTCAGTTGCTACGTCTGCTCAAGTAGGTTGGAAACGTTTGGAGTCGCGCCTCTTGAAGCACTGGCCTGCGGTTTGCCTGTCATCTCCACAAGGTGTGGCGGTCCAGAGGAATTTATTGAAAACCCATCCGGCACTTTAGTTGGAAAGGATGACCCCGATGCCATGGCAAACGCCATGATAAAAGTCGCGCAGTCTGGGAAAAACGACGATGGCGTTCACGGCCAGCGAATTGCAAAAAACTATGGGAGAGCTGAAATAGGATTAATGCTGGAACGAGCTCTGCTGGATGCGATGTCATCTAGTCCTGTCTTGGTCAAGGGAGGTCGACAGAAATGGCAATAACCCACGGTCAAGTCATTGAAGCGAGGTCAGTTCCACGCAAGAAGTTGAATGGCGAAGTTGTTGCTGCCTGCATCCTGATTCTGTTCTACATGCTCTTTCCGCTAGATCGCGGATTCCCGGGTCTGCCCTTGGCTGGTAAAACGGTAAGTCCAGCATTTTGCGCTTCTGGCTTAGTTCTTGGATACCTCTATCTGACATCTGCGGGCAGAATCCTTAGCCGATTTCGGTACAAATTTGCGTTCTACCAATTGCTTTTTGTTCCGATTCTTGTACTTTCATCTGCAATCTCAAAAGACCCAGTTCAAGCCTTTCAAGGCTGCCTTCGATATACAGCTACGTTCATATTTGATTACGTTATTCTTGTTTATCTGGTCGAGAAATATGGAGAGAATTGGTTAGCTAAGGTAGTCATTTTCGGCGGAGTCACTTCAGCTCTAATTGCTTCAGTTGATACCATTATTGGTATAAGGATTCCGCTTTATCAGAAGTTGTATGACTTGAATACCCAGGCGACCGGCTGGGCCAACGCTGGAGCAACTGCGTTTGATACCTTCCGGGCAATAGGCACGATGGGCAATCCAATCATCATGGCGACATTGATGATGGTATGCGTCCCATACGTCTTCAATATCAAATCTCCCGTTCTTCGCGTTATTGTGTTCGCTATCCTTTTTCTTGGAGCGGCTGTTACTGTTTCTCGAACGATTGCAGTCGGAGTTGTGGTTTTCATTGTTGGTGCTGCTTTTATATATGGTCGTAAGTTTCTCGTTACGATGGCAACCTCCTTTGTTGTCATTGTCGTGTTGGGACTCACAAGCGTAGGCACTTTCTTAGCAGATGACCCAAGAGTACTTATTTGGGAATCCCGGCTTGGGGTACCGGGTGTTCAGGGAGCTGAGAATGCAAACGACAATGTAGCTACTCGACAGGAAGTCACTGGGAAGGCCCTTAAGCAAATTGCCGGATTTGGTCCTAAGGAGATTGTGCTTGGTCGCGGAGTCAAATCGACTGCGGCAGTCGGCGAAGACATGTTTGCTGGTTACTCAACCATTGACAATGCTACGGTAACCCTACTCTATGAAGAGGGGGTCCTAGGTGTAACCCTTTTCTATGCAAGCTTCTTCGTCGTACTTTGGAGGAGTCGAAAAAAGGCACGAGTGACCTTGCATTGGTACAATATTTTGGCCCTTTTAGCTTGTTCGATTTCTTTTGATTTCGAAGATTATTCGACATTCAATATCCTTGTCGTGGGTTCCTTAGCGATTATATCTGCAGTGCCGATAAAGCAATCGGAAGATACTCTTGCTATCGAAACCGTGCCCAATCTTCCTGCGACTCAGATGTGAATTCTTAATACTGCTGGGTGCAAAGGACGAAAGTGGGGGACTCGCAACTGTACGAGTCCCCCACTTTGATCGTTATTGGAAAGCTACTACTGAACGTTATAGAACTTGCGCATCCATTCGACCGTGTTCTTTATTCCTTCGTCCAGGTTGACGGTTGTTCGATGACCCAAATGAGCGACGGCCTTTTGGCAGTCCACTTTTTTGGATAAAGTTGTGAATGGTTCCGGATCCATATAGGTTGCCAATTTCGGATCGCAACCGGTGTACTTGATAATCAGGTCTGCTGCCGTTTCAATATCGTGATAATCCAAACCGCCGATGTTATAGACCTCGCCAGCGTGGAAATTATCTGCGATGTTCGATAGGGTAAACGCCATGTCGTCAATGTAGGTCGACGTGCGGTGATGTCCCTTGTAAACGTTAAATGGCTGCCCGTGGAGCGCCCGATAAGTGAACATGCAAATCACTGAACGATAAGGCGAATAGGGTTCGCCCGGACCATAGGTATTGAATAGCCGAACGCGAACGGACTCCGTACCGTGCATCAATGCCGAATTCTTGACTTGAAGCTCATTTACCCACTTCGAAATCGCATAATCGTTCATCTGGTTGATGGGCACTGTTTCAAGAACATCTTCGCTCATCAGTCCATCGAAGTCTCCGTAAACCTCGGATGATGAGAAATAGACTGCCTTGAATCCATGCTTCTCTTGCATGCGAATAATATTCTTGGTTCCGACTGCGTTTGACTTCCAAAGCGTATCGTAGAAATCCTCGCCATTCCATCGACCGAATTCAGCAGCAAGGTGATAGACAAAATCGTAGTTCTTGGCTGCCCCGAAATAGCCTCGGTTCCACTCTCCACCCTCAAAAATCTGTTCTACCTGTCGATACTCGCCGACATCACATCGTACATAGTTCTTCGCATGGTGGTGCTTCGAGTCAGCGACAACAACATCATGGTCCCTCTTTTGAAGCTCTCTTACGAGATAGGATCCTACTGCCCCAAGCCCGCCTGTTACTAATATTCTCATACTCAACTCCCTTCTCTAAATCAAAATTCGACTAAAGTCTTTTGTCTGGCTAAAACCAGCCATCCCTAATCGCGGAAAGATCTTACCAGGTTCGCTCCCGGTTAGATTCTGACTTTGCCCCTTAAGTGATAAACGGCTTAGTCTTAGCGGGTAACTTTGTCGTACTTTGCCCACTCCCAATACTCCCTTAGGCCAGTTGGAAACTCTACGCTAGGAACAAATCCAAATTGCTCGGAGCCAAGGCTGATGTCAGCCAAGCTATCGCGTACATCTCCTGGCCTTAAGGGTCCATAGGCGACCTTAGTACTTAACCCTGACACTTCTTTTAGAAGTTCAACCAGGCGATTCACGGTAAGTTGGGTACCGCTTCCGATGTTAAAGGCACCTGTTACGCCTGGAGTAAACGCTGATTTTATGTTCGCTTGAACCACGTCTCGAACATTAACGAAGTCTCGCGTCTGCTCACCATCTCCAAAAATCATAATAGTTTCGTCGTGAAGCATCTTATGGACAAATATGGGTATGACGTTACCGTAAGCGTCAAATCTCTGGTTCAAACCATATACGTTGAAATAGCGAAGGGCAACTGTTTCCATACCATAGAGATGCGTATAGGCACCACACACCTTTTCTGCGTATAACTTTGAACAGCCGTACGGAGTATCTGGATACATAGGGTGATCGACTGCTATAGGAAGTGATTTGAGTTCGCCGAATGTTCCTGCAGAAGATGAAAAGACAACTTTCTTCACACCTGACTTCCGAGCTGCCTCCAGTACGTTCAAGGTACCAATAACATTGATTTCAGCGTCGATGATCGGAAAATCGATTGACTTCTTGTTCCCTACAGATGCCGCAAGGTGAAACACGTAATCTTTGCCTTCGATTGCTTGACCAAGAAGGTGTCCGTCTCGAACATCTCCCAATATAAAGGTGACTCCCTTTAAAGGTTCAATGTTTTGGAGATACCCAGAGTCCAAGTTATCGAAAACCGTAACGTTGTGCCCTTGAGCTAAGAGCTCTGCTGAAAGGTTTGAGCCAATAAACCCGGCTCCTCCTGTTACTAGAACGTTTTTGTTTGTTTGCATTTTGTAATTTGATCTGACCTATGCCACTTTGCCGAACTCGCTCGATTCGGACGCTCCTTAACGTAAGAGCATGCGACAACTCAACCTATTCGCAATCTGAATGTACCACCTTAGGGCGGTTGAGGGAGGTCTAATGGACCCGTTCGAGCCACCTCAAGGAAGGAGCGGTAAGCTACGGGTGTGATTCGAATCTTGTGCGTATGCCTAGGGAATATTTGTAGAAGTCCCCTCGCTGAAGGCATTTTGCGTCGTCAGGCACACGAAAATGGCCTTGAAATTCTTGTGGACTCAGCAGGAATTGGTGACTGGCATGTCGGGCAACCTCCCGATCCTAGGGCTATTCAAATTGGAATATCAAGTGGATGTGAAATGACCATGTCGGCAAGGCAGGTTCAAGGATCAGACTTCAAGAAATTCGACATGATTCTTGCCATGGATCACTCCAATTTGCAGGCATTGAATCAGTGGCCCGATTCTGATCCAACTCGGATTAAGCTCATCCGCTCATTTGACCCAACAGCGAAGGATCTCGAAGTTCCTGACCCTTACTATGGGGAGTATTCTGACTTTGAGAGCGTGGCCGAAATGCTTGAAAACGCCTGTCAAGGCATCATTCGGTCCATAAAGGAATCGAATTTGTCCTAGCGGACCTGTCGATATCCAATTTTCATTGGGAGTTGCAATCCAAAGGATTGGCCACCAGTCTGCCACCTAAGTTTTGCAGAATTCAAAGCTGGGAAAGGCAGGTCAGCCACACGTATTAAGTCATCTCCACATCGGATACTTAAGCTTAGCGTGGTGGAAGTGGATGTAACTGTGCATTCAAGTTGCATGTTCTTGCAGAAATAAGTCGGAGAGCTCTTTACCGGAGGTTGTGCAACTCCTGCTACGGTCCGACGCATATTTATTGTTTGGTCTAAAGTATTGAAGAAGATCTCCACGTAATTACGATCGTCTAGGTAGTAGGTTGAGATAAAATAGGTTGAGGTCGCACTTGTCTTACCGGAGTCGTTTACATAAGTACCGTTTCCACCAACGCCGCTAGAAAGTGCAGAGTCCTTGTATAGCTGGGCTGTTGTCGCACTATTGCCCGAGATCTTTACAAAATAACTGCCATTGAATGACGTATTCCCAGCCGCTTTTGTGAATGTGATCAACTGACCATCAGTCCATCCGTGCGGACTCGCCATAGATACTAAAACTGGGTTGATATTTGTGGCTTTATGGACCACGAGAGGATAGGTCCCAACTATTTGAGTTGAGATCACCTGTGGTAGAAACAAAAATCGATGCGTCCAAGTTGCAGGGGAGTCGAAAGTGTCAGTAATAAGGTCATGACTGTGACCCGATATAAATCCAGCAGGGCACCAAGTTCCCGGCGTTAAACTCATTTGAAGTCCATCCAAGTCATATTCAATCTGCCCAGGAGAGCGGTAATTGTAGAAACTGAACTGAATGCTCAAGCCATCAGTATCATTTTGTGAGGCTTGATATCCGGGCATATCTACTTCCCTCCACGTGGTATCACACCCGAGTTGGACTCTCGTTCCAACGGCGGATTGTGTGGCGTTTGAATACAACTGGCAGGCACACATCGTTCCAGGATATGGACTTCGGACATGGAACTTCGCGTAATATGTGGCCCCTGGGACGGATTGAATTGAACTACTACGAATGAGCCCAACAAGTTGTTCAACTTTCCACGATGAACTCAAACCGGTGATTTTTGCATAGTAAGATCCATGCCACGCTTTGACTTCCTTTGCTTTATTTATCGTGACAGCACCGTTTGCGACAGTAAGCCCCTGTACTCCCGATTCAAAATCGCTCGAATCATCCGTATTTAGCAAGTTCACGCCGTCAGGATCCACTCGAATCCCTTCAAATGTCTGTGCTGAAACTTGCGGAAACGACACATGAGCATTGATGCTCCCAGGCAGGATGCCCTTTGCATGTATTCTGCCATTGAGTGAGCCTGCAATTCGTTTGGAATAAGTCGAACCGTCGGCGAACTTGCCAATAGCAGTCCAATCCATCGATCCACTGGCATTCATAGCTCCACTTGAAGCGACGATCGGTGTCTGTCTCTTTCCATCAGAATCCATGTAATTCGACCCTATGCCGTACAACATGCCCTGAGAGTCTCGATAAAGCGGCCAATAGTAAGGGTGATTCCAAGAATCTCCATCCCACCCTTGAGTAATAGCAACCGTGTTTCCTTGACGAGAGACCTGAAGTGTCCCAATCATTCGGCAATCATCAGAACCAAAAAGAAGTTTGTTCGAATCTCCATAGTCGAGCAATCCAACCGGCTGAAAAAGCCCAAAATCGAAGGCAGTTGTCGGTTTCCAAGTTAAACCATCATCAGTCGATGCAAATATCCTTCGATTAGGGCCGTCACCGGAAATCCCGATCCACACCCCGAGAGCCTCTTGTTTAGCGAGAGTATGCCAATGCGAATTGACAGTCGGATCTGGGATAGGTATTGGAAATGAATAGACATTGCTCCATGAAATTCCATGGTCGGTAGATCGGAAAAGCCTACAGGCGTATCCAGTAGTACCTGGAGTTAAGTGATATTCGCCCATCATCAGCGTTCCAGACTTACTTTCAGCAATGCTTGAATCTTGAAGATAAGCAGTGATGCCATTAGCAGCCACTCCTAACTTAAATGGGCTTTGCGTCCCCAATTTCGTGTCCTGCCAGGTGCTGCCGTTGTCCGTCGAGATCTTAATTACACAGGATTGGCCGTTTACAGTAGCACCTAAGATATTGCCGTTGGCGAGCAACCAACAGTTCACGAGAAACGGTAGCGATGCTGACGAAAGCGTGGACCAATTTTCGCCGTCTGAGGTCAAATAGATCCTTCCTCCATAGATTCCATACATCAAGAGTTTTCGGACTCCAAACGGAATTATTGGAATGGCACTATTGGCGTGAAGGGGACTCGCGGAATTCTCAACCGCTTCCAACCAAGTCATTTGCTCGGTGCGAGGGATTCCAGGCTGCAAGTCATTCCCAAATGCATCGACAGCTCGACTCTTACGAAAAAAACTTGTCAAGTTTTGAGGTGAGTCGGTGAAGTTGCCCAGGGCGGTTGCGCTTGCTATCAAAGCAAAGAATACGCAACCCATTGATTTCAGGAAAATGAATCGAGCAAATGCCATTCGTAGAGTCATATGCAAACCTGGTCGAGCTTTGGCTTCGAGACTCAGCAAGTGGTCGCTTCAGACGCTTGGCCAAGGCATCGAATCAATAGATAATCTGACGATACCCATGCAGTTTGCTTGCCGAGCCGAAGTCAAACTTTTCGACATAACACCAGCAATATCCAGGGGCAATCATTCCTCAAAATCAATCGGGACCATTACCTTTAGACAACTGGGTTCCACATTAAATTCGATGGGAGTTTTGGCAGATATTTCGCCGTCAATTACGACAGATTGGATGGGTTCAGTTATGAGCTTGCCAGTAATACAGTTCTCAGCGTGAACCGTATTGAGAATGCCATGTTTACCCATGGGCAACATCAGCGCATACCTTAGCAGGCTGGCACTGCTTCCCGCTTCGACCGCGTATAGACTCAACTTTCCACTAACTAAACTAGCAGTTGGAGATATTGGCAAGGGTCCACCGTGGTAGTGACCATTGCCAATGACCATCTCTATAGCTCGCAGAGAAGTCGCTCCATTTTCCGTCACTAAGTTTGCAGTAAACGGTTGAGTGGATTTCAAAGCACGGTACAAAGCGATTCCATAGACTAAACGTCCGAACCTTCTCTTAAGGGGAACGGTTAGATTGCGAGCGACGTTAGTTGTAATTCCAAGGGTAGCGACATTTAGGAAGTACTTTCCTTGGCACTTACCCATATCAACTTGAGCTATTTTCCCCGCCCGAAGGACCTCAAGTGAACTTTCAACGCTGGTAGGGATCCCCAGATCCCTGGCGAATGCATTCCCAGTGCCGAGAGGGATGACCCCAAGTACAGAGTCTGTATAAGCAAGTAGATTGGCTACCGCTGTAAGGGTCCCATCGCCACCGCCTACAACAACAAGCTTGTTCTTCCAATTCTCACTTACAGCATATTTCGAAAGTTGGCTGGGATCTTTGAATTGGTGGCCGTAGGCCACTGAAAAGCCTCTAGACACAAGTTGCTCTTTGGCCGTGTCAAATTGCTCTTGACCATTAAGTGCCCGCGTGTTCACTAGAAGGACTACGTCTCTCTCCTTCACTGACCGAGAGCTATTTGTTTCTGCGAACATATGTTGCAGTCTGACCACACTTTAGGCGTTCTAGGTTCCCAGAATGCCCAACATAGGAGCGCATCGTGTTGTCTTATTATTTGATTCTCGCGGAATTTTGACTTCGTCACCTTCACCGATAGCTTAGGACCAGCAAGAAGATCGGAATCCTAGGGGACATCGCTCGGTTCACCTTGAATTGAATCTCCAGAAAAGCTTGATTCTGAGCTACTCAACTAGTTTCTTTTCAGGCTTACAGATCGAATTCTTGCGCTGATCAAAGAAGTCTCGACTCCGGGAAAGAAGATCTGGAGGCGAGTCAACAAATCACTTTTCTTTGGATCTCCTTGAACGGGGATTCGGTAAGTGTGGAATTTCCCATCTGGGATTACTGGGATCGTCTGCCGGTTGGTAATTTCAATTCCGGGCAATAGAGCTGTCTGCCATTGCAGATAGGATGTGGCTCCCTTCCCGGTAACGGCAGCGTCGACGACGACAGTCTTGAATTTCGCGAATGGGACGGCAAATTCTGGGCTCGTCAGAACGGCTTGTTGATTCGTTACGGCAAACTTGAGCTCTCCTTGTATAGGCCAACCTGAATCCATGACACCGCCGAGGCTCCATCCCATTCGGGATCCCTTGTAATTCCACACGGGTAACTCTTGGATTTTCGCGTGCCGGTATACGAAATTCCTGATCTCAGCGAGTTTGCCCAGGAAAAGCGTGTACGAGAAGTCGTACACGATGTTGTGGTCTAGGATTTCCGTACGGATCGGAGCAATATATCCCGTTGGAGAATCCTTAGGTCCGCCCATTCCAGGTTCCCCAAAGAATCCACCAATAAATCGAGTGGTCCCTGTGTTCCAAACGCCCAAACCCCAATCTTGGTCATTCACCTGGGCAGCCCAACTCTCCGATGCCAACCAAGTTGCCCAATGATTCTCAAGGTCCAAACGATTATGGATCTCACTTAACAATCCGCCTGTAAACGGCTCTGTGCCCGTATACGTTTTAAGATGGCAGTAGGGGCCATTAACATAAATGGCTGGGAGTTCTTGGTCATGCGCTGGGTATTGAACTCGATCGGGCCGTTTATTTGTCAATCTACAATGGGCTTGGACAGCACTGCCGTCCAACTCAAGCCAAACGTCGTATTCGCACTCACCCGGAACATTCCTTAGCGGCCAATGCATCGGTATGCATTTCACGTGCAATTTGGTTTTGCTGGAAGTCGCTTCAAGGACCTTCGAAGAGTTTCCATAGTAATCTCCCGTCTGAATCGGATTCCAACCCAAACCTTTCCACGCTTCCGAGATTTGTGCGCCAGGAGGTTGAAAGGGATTGGGACCAGAATAGAACGACAGCTGAATCTGGCGTCCTAAATCGGAACTGTTAACAACGTTCTTTTCAGGGGATCCTGTAGGAGCCAGATAGGTTATTGACCCGCCTTTGTCAAGATCTACTCCCAGCCGAATTGACTTGTTTTCGATGTAAAGCATTCGACCTTTGTCTGCAAAGCAAAGGGAAGTGGCCAAAAGGATCGAAATCATTGAACAGTAATAACCCAGCCCTTTCCACCCGGAACCGTAATCGGTTCTCCGACTTTCCAACTCGCTTCTTCCTGAAACCCTTCGATCGCTGAGGCCACGATCTTCGCCTTGGTCGGATCAATACCGAGGGACTTCCAATCGATAGCTAGGTGGATCTCTTTGGGCAAATTCGTCCAGTTGGCAATAGCTATTAACGCTTTCCCCGGTTTTCTGTAAACGGTTGCAAGGACATCCTTTGAGTCAGTACGAACTGGAGAATGCTTATCCCACCAGCCAATCATGTGGGTACCTGACATGCCGAATTGGTCCCAGAACTTCCACATCGAGCGTGGGTCGCCCGACCATCCGAGGCGACTCGTTTCTCCAAACAGCATTCCCCTCCACACGTTTCCTCCGCCCTGGAGCATTTCACTCATGACTCCATACGGCAAGCCCGACATTGAAACCAACCAATAATCTGGAGTGGCATGTTCGTAGTCGAAGCCTTCGCCAAGCCAAATCCGGTCCATGTAAGGGAACAATTCCATGTAAATACTGGTACTGGATCCTTGAGCAGCGAGCGGATCTTCATGATTCCACGAGTGCAAGTCAATAAGCGGAGAGGGACGAGTCGCTTCAAGAATGCGCCTGGCCCGTTGAAGGCTCATTCGATCGAGAGCCGTGTCATCGATGTAGACTCCGTCGACCTTTGCGCGTGTGGTAAGCCACTCCAATCCATGGAGGTAATAATTTGACCAAGCAGAATCGGGTTTTGTAATAACGGCAAGGTCCTGCTTACCCGCATATTTGCCATCCAATACCGCTGTCCATGCCGGGATAAAGCTGTCTCTCAATGCCTCGCTTAACAGCGGGTGGGCTCCACTTGGATTAATGACTGTGCGAGCCCCTGGTCCTGGACCAGGTTGAATTATGGAGCCTCCAAAGCTCTTCAACGCCCAGATTTCAGGTAACTGCCATGTCAACTCACGAGTCGTGTAGTACAACTTGACCCTCATATTTTGGTCATGCGCACTCTTGATAAACTCCTTAAGGTCTGGCACGGAAAAATCGTTGAACGGATAATTTATGAATGGGTTAATTGGCTTCCGATGATGGATGTTGATCACGTTTGCTCCGGCTGCTTTTGCCGTGTCAACCGCCTCATCGATCTTCGCCGCCGGAGAGAGTTCATTGGGATGGTAAAAACGTGTTGACCACTGCTTGTCGGTGTCCAAAGGTCGCGCTGGTGTGAGTTGAACATCGAAGTTAAATTCTAGTTGATCACCCTCTTCCACCACTCGGTCTCCCGAGGTAGCTTCAAGCAGACGAACTCCCCGGTCGGCCAGGTGTACCTTGATTCCACCCTTGCCCTGATTGCCCCAGGATTCCGGTAGGTTCAGTGGCCTGAACCCGTAATAAATGTTGACTAAGGGTCGAATGTAATTTGAGCCTTTGAAACGCCACTGGGCACCAACCGAAGGAGTGCCGAGCCAAACGCAATCCTGCTGTAAGGCGACGTTCCATTTCCAATTCGTACTCTGCGGAGTAAAACCACCCTTGAATCCAAGTCCAAGTTGATAGCTCGCGCTTTCTGTCAGATAGGGAACAGAGAGCCTAACATCCGAGATGTCGAGTCTCCTTTTTGCCTTGAGTAGCATCCGATATCGAACGAAACCATCGAATTCTACTGAGCCCTCGCATGTGAGGCGAGCTTGATCCGACTCACGAACATTACGCCATTCAATCTTTGCTTTGCTCGTGCTGGTGAACTCAGTTTCCTTGCCGTGCCACAAGAGAGGTTTACCCATAGAGTGAACTTGAAACTGCACGGGTGAATGAAGCATTTTCTGCCGATCGGAATCCTGCGAAACGATCTGCTCAGGCAATCCACAAGGATCCAGAGTTAACGAGGTTCCGGTCAAGTGGATTTCTCTTCCGCGACGCGATAGGGGTAGATAGCCTTTGGTTGGGGTGTCCGACACACCCAAATTCGAAGGAAGGAGCCACTTCAATCGCGACAACCGCCAACCTTCGTCGACTCCATCATTCGGGACACTTGCACCCTCAACTACGATCTGCACGGGTACCTTAACCTCAGTAAAGTAGCCAGATTCTCCCAATGCAACTTCGGCCTGAAACTGACCTTTGTATGTTCCTGCCTCGTTGAATTGAACTCCGAGCCAAATCGGCTGTAGATGCTTAGGCAGAATCGTGATGTGCTTGCCCGGCTCAGTTGAAACAGCTTCGTTCAAGTTCACCGCGGATTGGGCTTGGGTGCCCATGTTGAACTGAGTAGAGGCAATCGTTACGGGTTGCTCCCCGTTGTTATAGATTGAGACTTGAAAAACCAGGAATTCGCCAGGCTGAGATTTCCCCTTAAACTCACTCAGTTGTCGTTCATCTCGACTGAGCCAGGTTGCAGGAATTTCGTCGTAGCGCTTGACAGGCAATTCGCGAGGGTCGGTCGCGATAATCAGACGTTCGGACGATCTTGCAAGGAGCCACGTTTGAGTGAGCTGAGCTTGTTTCCTTGCCGGTGTCTGTGATGCCGGGATTGAAGCTGTCATGAAACAAAAAACAAGAACGGAATGTGCAAGCACAGTTGAGGTTGACGCCATCTCGGTTGGATTCTACCGACGAATGGGCGAATCGCGACCAAACTCCGGTAAGGTTCAGAACGAGGTTTCATCATGACTAAGGCCAAACTCACCGTTGCGCTTGCGCTACTCGCCACTTCAATTGCTCTTGCCGACGCCCCCGCCCACGTTGCGGGATGGAAAACGGCACTTCGTCAGCAATTGCCAATACTCGGACACCGAAATTGGGTTGTTGTCGCTGACTCGGCATATCCTGCCCAAACAAGTCCTGGCATCACAACGATTGAAACCAATTCTTCACAACTGGAAGTCGTACAGGAGGTTCTTAGGCAACTCGGCACCTCTGTGCATGTGGCGCCAATCGTCTACATTGACAAAGAGCTGAATACGCTAAATAACAAACTTGTCCCAGGAATTGATCGATACAAAAAGGATCTCTTCCGCACGTTGAAGGGCAGACAAGTGCAAGGCGTCTTGCACGGAGACCTAATTGGCAAACTAGATGAGTCTGGAAAGACCTTTAAGGTCCTCATTCTCAAGACAAACATGGCAATGCCTTACACTTCAGTCTTCTTTAATCTGGACTGCAAATACTGGGGTCCTGCTAAAGAGAAGCAGCTTCGCGAATTGATGAAAAAATAGGCCATGTGCCTCCCAGGTCGTTACGGCTTGGGAGGCATTTACATGTCAATTTCTTGGTGTCTAGCCTGGAACCATTCGCAGAGTAATGATTTCGAATGGCTTGAAGTGCACCGTCACCCCGCTTCCGACCAAATCCACATCGTGATCGTAATCTTCAATTAGGTTAACCACTTCCACCTTGGATATCGGAATAGAGAAGTGAACATGAGCCTGGATTGCGGTGCCATTCGCTTCGTAAAGCCGCATCACTATTGAATCCGAGTCCTCTGCTTTCTTAATCGCCTCCACAATGACGTTCTTCACGTCGAGTCTTGCAAGTGGACCGAACGAACTACTTGAGCCTGAATCGATGAGCCGGAGCGGCATATTCAAGTGATATGCTTCTTGGACAACACGGGCGTCGATGTAACCCTTTGGATGAGGATAGAGTGAATACACAAACTCATGTTCGGCAAGGTCGGCAGTTGGGTCTGGATACGACGGACTTCGCAACAGATTGAGGTCGATCGTTCCATCTTTGACGCGGTGGCCATACTTGCAGTCATTGAGCAAGGCAACCCCATAGGTCTCTTCTGAGATGTCAATCCATCGTTGAGCACAAATTTCGCCCTTCGCTAGATCCCAACTAGTGTTGGAATGAGTGGGCCGTTCAATATTGCCGAATTGAATTTCACAGCGGGCTGTGTCCAAGAGTACGTTCACAGGGAACTGAGTACGCAGCATTTTTCCTCGGTCTCTCCAATTGACTTTGGTCGAAAACTCAATGATGCGTCGATTACTTGTCAGAGAGATTTCTTGGATGATCGTAGATTCTTGGGTCTTCCTTGTTTGTCGGAGGATGGCTTTGGGACCATCAAAGAGCACCTCGGATGCCACCAATTCGGGATAAATCGGAGGGACTTCGTTATAGTCCACTGCAAAGTCCCATGCATCCCCTTGGTCCTCGAACAGACAAAGCTGGTTGGCAATTTCGCCCGAACGAAGGACTTCTCGTCCCATTTCCTTGTCAAAAACCGAGATGATATCTCCTGATTCAGTGAGCGAAAGGCGGAGATATTCGTTCTCGAGCTTAGTTAGACTCGCATAAGGACTCGTCGGTTTGCTGCCCCAGCCATTGATGGGTTGACATGCAAGGCCAGGGATTTCGATGTCGTACCAGATATCTCCTGATTTGACCCACTCATGCCTGTCCCATGAAAGTGAATTCGAGACCAATTTCTCGGTTCCAATGCCATACGCATTTTGGTCTGCCTCGCTCAACAATGAGCACAGTTGGTCGGTGAGTAATTGGTATCGTTCAAGTGATTCGTCATAGACTCTGGTGATCGATGAACCAGGCAGAATATCGTGGAATTGAAGCAGGAGAAACTCCTTCCAAATCCTATCAAGTTCTTCAGTGGGATAAGTTCCCCCCGCCAACATGGACCGAGTTGCGGATAATTCCAGCTCACGAAGTAGGACTTCCATCTTGCGGTTGAAACGCTTGTTTCGAGCTTGAGATGTGAGTGTTCCTTGGTGGCGTTCTAGATAGAGTTCTCCATGCCATTTGGCGTACTTTTCAGACGACTTCTTAAGGCGTTGGAGGAACGAATCCGACGTTTCCTGGATGACCGGACTCAACCCAGAAAGGTTCTTTTGCCTGGACAGCCTTTCCAGATGTTCCTCGCCTGGGCCACCTCCGCCGTCACCTATCCCGAACAACAGCAAACAGGAATCAGAAACTTCCTTGTCAAGATAGTCGTTCTCTGCTTTCGCAATGGCTCTCGGCGCCGCAGAACTATTGTAGGTCGCCTCAGGTGGCATATGGACAAGGACAGAACTGCCATCTATTCCAACCCAATGAAACGTGTGGTGTGGATGCTGATTAAAAAGACTCCAAGACAATTTCTGAGTTAGAAAAGTATCGACACCCGCCTTCTGAAGGATTTGTGGAAGGCTTCCCGAATATCCAAAAACGTCAGGCAACCAGAGGTTAGTAATATCCTTTCCAAATTCCTGCCTGTAGAATCTCTTCCCATAAAGGAGTTGGCGGGCAAGCGATTCGCCGCTCGGGATGTTGGCATCGGGTTCGACCCACATAGCACCCTGGAGTTCCCACCGCCCTGTCTTTGCCCGATCCTTGATCTCTTGATAAAGACTCGGATAATGGGTCTTCATCCAATCATAAAGTTGAGGTTGACTTGCTCCAAAAACATAGTCTGGGTACCGGTCCATCATCCGCATGACCGTAGAAAAAGTCCTTGCCCCTTTTCGTACGGTTTCCCGGATCGGCCAGAGCCAAGCAAGGTCTATATGAGCATGGCCAAGGGCACTAATGGTCAAACTCGGGTCGCCACCGCTTTTTATGAGCTCAGAAGCAAGTCTTGCTGCCGCGCTAGATATAGCACTGTCGGTCAATTCGCCTTGAACGAATAGGGCAGCCTCATAGAGTGCGGAAAGGAGAGAGGCATAGCGAGCACTTGATTTGGGTACGTGATCCAGTAATTCCCTTAGAACCTCGAAGTCGAAGCAAAGCGATTGGAGGTCCTCACGGCGAATGGCGATGCTGGCTTCAACCAACTTGCCACCAGATGGCAAGGATCCAAAAAGATCGTTTAGGCCCGCGTCAACCCACACATCAATCGATTCTCCTCCGGCAGCTGGATTGGCGACGGGCACGACCCTCTTTCCCGGCCGACCCAATGAAAAATCAAAACCTGACCCGATGGTGGTCAATCCCTGGAGGGGCTGGCCGTTTGGATCCACAACCAAACCTTCTCCGCCAATATCGATAAGAAGGACCACGCTTTGAGAAGCCCCGTCTGGCGGTACTTCACCCGTGAAGTGAATCCATGCACAATCCCAGAGCTTTCCCCAAACCTCTCCAGTAACGAGCGTTTTATGGACTCCTTGGAGCCGTTGCTCGAAAGTTAGCGGCTCTGGCGAGGTCCAGCTTTCAATTTGAAGATTACAGAGTGATGTGTATACAAGCGGCGGAAGGCGTCTTATTGTCCGGTCTATTCTTTCAATCTTTGTCTTCACGGGAATTGCCATGGTTTTTCGTATGTCGATGCGTCAGAAACATTCTGATGCACCTTGCCCCAAAAGGGTGTCACCACTCGGTCCCAAGTCAGTAAGCGCCGCGCACTTTCATCTGAAGCCCGTAGATTCCTTTGCTGGCCGTAATAAAGAGCATCCGGTGGTCTTTCCCGCCGAAGCAAACATGCCCCACCCAAGCTTCAGGCACGTCGAAATGGTCAATACGCTGACCCGTACGGTCAAAAACAGTAACGCCTTTTCCCGACAGGTAAAGGTTCCCATCCATGTCCAATGTCATACCATCTGAACCCATTTTGCAGAACAGTTTCTTATCTTTGAGAGCTCCGCTCTTCTCGATCCGATATCGGTAAGTGAGCCCAGCTTCAATATCTGAGACATAGAGGGTGCTCCCGTCAGGAGTTCCGATGATGCCATTAGGAACCCGCAAATCGTCAACCACTTTCATAAAGGCGTGCCGACCCGAAGCGAGGTAATAAACGTGATTGCCTGTCTGCTGAGATTCTGTCTTTCGAGCCCAATACGGTCTTGCGTAAAGGGGATCAGTAACGTACATTCCGCCGTCTGGACGAACCCAAACATCGTTCGGACCATTGAGAAGGCGGCCCTGAAAATCTTTGACTAGCACGCTCACTTTCTTGTCTGGTGAAATGGACCAAAGCTGATTATTGTCGTCCGCGCAAGCGATCAGATTGCCTTTCTTATCGAGCCAAGTCCCATTGGAGCGACCAGAAGGCTTCATCCATTGCACAACACTGCCGTCAACATTCCAACGCATGATTCGATCATTCGGTTGGTCTGTAAAGTAAACATTGCCGGTCGAATCGCTTGTACAGCCTTCGGTGAAAACAAAGCCGCCTCCGAGCCTTTGAAGAGTGGCTCCCTGAGCAGCAATCTTTGACTCTTGGGGAAGTGCACAAAACAGAACAACGGCACACAGAAGGTGGGTCATAGACCCATAACTATAGCGGGAAAGTTCAGTGCCAGTAAGGATCTACTATCAACCGAACTATTGAGAAATCTTAACCTGACTCAATAAAGACTCGATAGCAGACAGAGTAATTGGCTTGGCAACCAAGTCTTGCATTCCAACATTAATGCACGCTTGCCGATCGTAAGTCATCGAGTTGGCCGTAAGGGCAATAATGGGGACTTTCTTTTGGCCCAGACTATGTTCCCTATTGCGAATAGCTATCGTCGCCTCGATGCCATCGCACAAAGGCATCTGGATGTCCATCAAAACGACATCAAAACTTTCGTGCGAAGTTTTGTCGATGGCTTCCAGCCCGTTCACCGCCAAGTCAACTTTGCAATTACACAATTCAAGTAACTCAGTTGCCACCATCTGATTTACCACGTTGTCTTCGACTAGTAGTACGTGCAATTCATGCCCTAACTTTGGACGTTCAGGATGCGAACTCGCTTCGGCACTCGACTCTGCAGATTTGAACGGAATTTGAATGACTACCTTTGTCCCCAAGCCAACCTCACTTGTTAGAGAAATTGAACCGGCCATTTGGTTCACCAAATTTCGTGTAAGAGCAAGACCAATTCCAGCCCCACCATACATTCTGTGCAGGGAATCGTCGGCTTGGGTGAAATTATCGAAGATCGTTTCTTGCTTGCTTTTTGGAATTCCTATTCCTTCGTCCTGAACGGTAAAGGTTACGAGAATCGAATCATCCACTGAAACCCAGTTCCATGCAACGATAACGCTTCCTTTTTCCGAGAACTTCACTCCATTGGAGATAATTCGAATTAGAATTTGCCCCAACCGGATAGGATCAACCCAAACTTGAGGAGCGGCTTGTTCTGGCTGAATCAAAACTAACTCTAAATTATTTGCTGTTGCAATGGATGAGTATAGAGTGAACGAGTTCTCCACGACCTCTGAAATGCTAGCAACAACTGGATTGATTGAAATTTGATGAGACTCAGATTCTGCCAAAGCTAGAATGTCATCCAAGAGTTGGAGCAGTGTGAGTCCACTCGATCCAATGGCATTTAGGGCACGTTTGAATTCATCAGTTTTCGCGTGCGCAAGAAGTAGGGAAGTCAAGCCAATGACACCGTTAAGAGGTGTTCTCAGCTCGTGATTCATATTGGCCAAGAAACGGCTTTTTGCTTTGGCAGCAGCCAGTGCAGCGTCACGAGCGATCGACAATTGGTCGTTCGAAGCCTGTATCTGAGCCGTCCTTTCCGCAACCTTTCGCTCCAAGTCCAAACTGCTTTGCTGGAGTTGCTTTTGCATTTGACGCAAACTCAGGAAGTTTCGAACTCGAAGCAGGATTTCCTGTGCATCACCAGGCTTGGTGAGAAAGTCAGAAGCCCCAGCCTTAAGAGCACCTTCGCGAGCTTGCTTGGTGTAGTCAGCAGTAAAAATAAGTATTGGGACGAAGGGGTCGGGCGATAGAGCATCCCTGACCGTTCGTAGGATCTCAATCCCGTTGGGTTGCGGCATCTGTAAATCAAGCAGTACTAAGTCACAACCGACTTCAAGAATTTCATGCAAGGCCATCGTCGAGTCCGTAAGGCAAACGATGTTAGAGTATCCCGCCATTTTCAAAAGCATCTCAATGAATCGGACATTGCTAGGGTTGTCGTCTACAACAACAACTCGGGCATCGAGAAATAGCTTTTCAGCTGGCAATGTGTTCAAAGTGTTTCCGAAGTTTCGAGACGACTTAACTTGAAAGGCGTGTTAAAATTGGCGAGAAATATTTCCACCTAAAACAAGCAGGGTAGCTAGGTGAATAGTTGGAAGATTAAATGAATGGTAGCCCACAATGAACCTGGTGCAAGCATGAATCAGCTTTGTTGATACCGTAGAACCGCAATAGTTTTAAGTTAGGATGCACGATGCAAATTAATGATTCTAGTCAAGTTTGCCAAATCCGCGAAAAATGAATCGAAATGACCTATCAGATCCACTGGAATCCTGGAGAAAGAGCTGAATTCGTGATATCTTTCCTATGGCGGTTGCTTCCAATAAACGCTGACCCGCCAATCGGTGGACAAACTGCCTGGCTCGAATCCCCATAAACCAATGAAGGTTATTCGCCTTATTAGCGCTGCTGTAATTATTCTCGCGTCCATATGGTTTCTTTGGCCTGACACATCAAAAAGCCTGCAAGTGGCATCGTCCGGAGGCAGACATGATCGAAAATATGTTCTTCGGGTTGCCCCTGGGCTCTATCTACCGGGACGGCGGCTTAATGCAGGAGATCCACCTTTAGTCCAGTTGCGGGCAGTCGCGGACCAATTTGAGGCGCTGAATCCGGATACTCGAATTGAATTTGAGGACCCGCCTGCAAATCAACGTGAATGGTTAGTCATCCAGTTAGCTTCTGGTACAGCGCCAGACATCGTTAACGTCAATGTAGAAGATGTTTGGCAGGATGTCCAAAAAGGTTGGTATGTGCCTCTTGATCAATGGCTGAATCAACCGAACCCTTATGTCAAGAAAGGAGAACCTGGGAGTTCGCAATGGTGGGACATATTCAAGTACCAAGCGATCACACGGGGAAAGGCCGCACCGGACGGCAAAAGTTACTGCATCACCTTGGACATGATCGAGACAGGGATTTTTTACAACAAGACCATCTTTAAGCAACTAGGGCTTGTTCCTCCTAAGGACTGGGCCGACTTCGAGCGAATTCAAACCAAAATCCAAGCCACCGGAAAGGTTCCCATGTTGGCGGATGCTGGAGCTTTGGCAGATTGGGGTGTCGACCTTGCATTCGATCAAATCTACCGAGACATTCGCCCAACGCTTGCCCTTAAGATTGACCCAAAGAGGGCCGGATACCTTAAGGCCTACCTTGACTGGGACGAGATTTGTTTTCTGCAGAAGAAGGGCTTCTTTACCAAGAGCGATGTACGATGGCCGGAGGTTTTTCGGCACCTCAAAAAGTGGCGGAAGTTTATGCCAAAGGACCTCGGGTCCACGGACAATTTGAGAGAATTTATAGCCGGAAATGGGGCGATGCTATGGATGCACAGCCAGTTTGTTGACCGACTCGTTCGAGATCCCCACCTGGGATTTGACTGGGGAGTGTTTTACTTACCTCCCATCACTAAAGAAACGTGCCGATTTGCGATTGGAGTCCCCGAATGCGTTATCGGAGGGGCCGCAACTCAATTAGAGGTTACCAATAGCGCTTTTGGTGACACGAAAGATGCCAAAACCTCCGAAAGGCTAAAGAGGTGCGTCTCGTTCCTACAATTCCTTACACTTTCGAAGAACTGCGAAAAGATCGTGAACGAGGCACCTGCATTACTCCCTAACGCAGTCAACACCAAGCCACGACCAGAAATGATGGTCTTTGATGAGATATTGAAGCGTGACTACACGACAACGAAGTGGGAGTATACGTTTGACCTGCGGTTTTCAGAAGTTCTTAATAGGATGCTCCTCCTTTACCTTCAGGATGGAATTACTGACGATGGTTTTATGGAGTGGATGAACTCCAACGTTGCCCTAGCCTGTGCAAATGTCGAGCGTCGAAAGAATCTCGACCTCAGTCCATTTGAACCCCTATGGAAGAAAGCCGCGCCCCTAAGGGCAAAGATGAAGGAGCTGCCTGTTGAAGCACGTTAAACGTATTTTCGCAGCCTTGCCTTTATACGGACTTCTAAGTCCTACGATTGGGCTATTGGCCATCTTCAGCTTGGTTCCTTTCCTGTGGGCTTTTTGGACATCGTTTTTCGAATACGAAGTCGGTGGAGAATCAAAGTACGTCGGGTTGGCGAACTATGTTGAGTTTCTACATGACCCAACTACGATCCCGAGCCTTTTGAATATGGCCGCCCTAACGGTGTTTGGGCTTGTAGTCACTTTGGTTTTTCCGCTATTCGTGGCAAAGATGATTTTCAATCTTTCTAGCGAGCGTGCGCGCTATATCTATCGAGTCCTTTTTCTGGTTCCCATCGTGGTACCTGGAATTGCAAGCACTCTTATTTGGCGCTCTATGATTTATGGAGATCATGGACTTCTGAACGAAACGTTTCGAGCTTTCGGTTTGGAGCAGTTCACACGAGGCTGGCTATCGGATCCTGTGACCGCATTATGGGCAGTCGCATTTATTGGATTCCCTTTCGCCGGCGGCATCAACATCCTCATTTACTATGCGGGTCTCACATCGATCTCTGATAGTGTGCAAGATGCGGCCGAACTGGATGGAGCGCATGGAGCCCGTAAGTTCCTCAGCATCGAATTGCCTTTGTTAATGAGTCAAGTCAAGTTGCTATTGATTCTTGTAATAATTGGCGGCGTCCAGTCTTTTGAAGGCATGCTTGTTTTGACAAAGGGTGGGCCTGGGTTCAAGACGATGCTGCCCGGACTGTGGATGTATCTCAATGCCTTTAGCTTTCAAAGGATGGGGTACGCATGCGCGATCGGAGTCGTGCTTTTTCTACTTATCCTTACTCTAACCGCTATAAACTTGAAATATCTGCAGTCTTCGGAGCAGCTTCAGGAGGCTCGAACATGAAACGGATGCGTCGCCGAAACGACTTCGTCAGTCACGCGATTTTGGTTCTGTTCCTCGGGCTGACAGCCGTTCCCCTTTTCTTTGTACTTAATAATTCCTTGCGTAGCAACTTCGAAATGGACCATAGTTTCTTTGGTCTTCCTGTTGCCCTGAAAACTGCGAAATGGAATATTTTGTTCCAGAGCTACGTCGAGGCGTGGAGCGTTCTCAGGGCATACACCCTTAACACGATCATCGTGGCATTGGTGACAGCAGCAGGTGTAGTGGGTTTTGGAAGTGTTTCAGCCTATGTGTTTTCACGCTATAAGTTTCCCGGCAGCCGCGTGCTGTTCTTGTTTGTACTGAGCTTTATGATGATTCCGGGCGTTCTGACGCTCGTGCCAAGCTTCCTTTTGGTTAAGTCCTTGGGACTCTTGAATTCATATTGGGTCCTCATTCTTCCGTATGTCGCTGGTGGTCAAATTTTTGCGATCTTTCTCTACAAGAGCTTTTTTGATGGCCTTCCAGGTGAGTTGTTTGAAGCAGCACGTATGGATGGTGCAGGTCACTTTCGGCAATATTGGAGCATTGTGTTACCACTGTCAAAGCAAGTGACTTCAGTTGTTCTTGTCGTGAGTTTCCTGGGGACTTGGAACAACTTTTTGTGGCCATTCATTACGAACTCGGATGCCAAGTACCACACCATTTCTTCCGGGCTCTACGCCATGAGCAGCAGTGCTGCAGCAACCAATTACTCCACAATGTATGCGGGATATGTCCTGGCGAGTATTCCGATATTAGTCTTGTTCCTTTATGCGACTAAACCCTTCATGGCAGGCGTGACCAGTGGGGCGTTTAAGGCATAGTATAGATAAGGCTTGATGTACCAGAAGAGGAAGCGTTGAGCCTAGAGGTAGCCTCGTGATCAACATCAGGCCGTACGTTTCAATATTTGGCTTTGCCACATCACTCGCATTTTTGGGAGCAACCATTGCTCTCGCCATATCGGGCCAAAACGGTGGAAAATCCTCCGAAGGCGAGGCCCTTTTTAAGCAAAAGTGTGCGCCTTGCCATGGTCGCAAAGGTGAGGGAGGTCCCGGATATTCACGCAGATTAGTGGGCACCAGATCGATTTCTGAGTTGGCGAAATTTATTTCTCAACAGATGCCCCCTGGAAAGGTCAAATGTACAGCGGCGGATTCCCAGAAGATTGCCCCTTTCATCTTCAATTCGTTCTATTCACCGATTGCTCAAGAGAGAAATCGTCCTGCCCGAATCAGTCTCCAGAGGTTGACGGTCACTCAGGTTCGCAACGCAGTTGCTGACCTGGTCAGCTTGCCCCACGCAATTAATCCATCCGAACCACCAAGTGGAATCTATGGAGAGTATTTTACGGGGAGGAATCTGGATTCTAAATCTCGAGTGTTCAAACGGATCGACCAGGAAGTGAACTTCGATTTCGGAATTCAACCACCAGCGAAGGACGGTTTTGACCCTCGACTCTTCTCCATTGCTTGGCAAGGGGACGTACTGGCTCCGGACACTGGCGAATACGAATTTGTCATCCATTCCGATCAGTCCGTACAACTGTGGGTAAATGGATGGAAACAACCTCTTATAGATGGAACCGTGCGGTCAAACAATTCAAATGAACTTAAAGGGACAATCTATCTTCTCGGTGGACGAGCCTATCCATTGCGCCTGACGTTTATAAAAGCATCGCAGGGAGTAGATGATACAGCTCAAAAAAAGGCAAAGCCTCCGGGTAAATCTTCGATTTCACTCTTATGGATTCGTCCCAATCACGCTCTAGAAACTGTGCCGTCAAACTGCCTCTATACGCAAACCGACTATCCAACCTTTGTTCTAACAACTCGTTTCCCTCCGGATGATCGAAGTACGGGATATGAGCGTGGGAATTCGGTCTCTCGGGAATGGGATGAAGCAGTTACTTCTGCAGCATTGGAAGCAGCATCCTATATAGCGTCAAACATGGCTGCGGTTTCCGGCGTTGCCGATAACGCACCCAATCGCAAAGCACTCCTAAAAGACTATTGTCGAAAGTTCATACGAAAGGCATTTAGGCGCGTTGTTTCACCTGAAGTGGAGCAATCGTATATTGAGAAGCAATTTTCCGTCGCAAAGAACGAAGAAACTGCTGTGAAGCGAGTTGTGCTCATGGCACTTAAATCTCCAAGATTCCTGTTCCGAGAAATAGGTCGGGAAACTGATCAAAGACCGGAAGAAAAGGCTTACGCAATTGCATCTCAACTTTCTTTTGGACTATGGGATTCCTTGCCTGACCAAGAGCTTGAACATCTAGCTTCGACAGGCGAATTGCTAAAGACGGATGTTGTTCGACTGCAGGCAGAGAGAATGTCCGCAGATCCGAGGTCGTGGATCAAGTTACGTCAGTTCTTGCTTCATTGGTTAAAAGTTGACGAGGTCCCCGATCTTGTAAAGGATGCCAAACATTATCCAGGGTTTGACTCATCTCTTGCATCGGACCTGAGGACTTCACTTGAGTTGTTCCTTCAGAACACAGCGTGGAGCAACAAGTCAAGTTTCGAAGATCTGATGCTAAGCCCGTCCATGTACATGAACGGTCGGCTCGCAAAATTTTACGGGGCAAGTCTCCCTGAATCGGCGCCTTTTCAACTTGTAGAGATCGACCGTGGTAAGCGAGCAGGAGTGCTGACACAGCCCTATTTACTCACTCGATTCGCCTATCTAGATGCAAGTTCGCCCATTCACAGAGGCGTTTTGATTGTTCGCAACTACCTGGGCAGGATATTGCAGCCTCCCCCTGCAGCATTTGCTCCTTTAGCAGCATCCCTACACCCGGAATTAACGACTAGGCAAAGAGTTGCCCTACAGACTCGTCCCGACTTTTGTGCTGGCTGTCACTCTTTGATTAATCCTTTAGGCTTCACCCTTGAAGAATTCGATGCCGCTGGACGAGTTCGTGCGAGCGATAACGGACGGCCCGTTGATTGTTCTGGCAACTACAGAGCAGCTAATGGCAAGCTTGCTGAATTCCGCTCAGCGATTGATCTGGCCAAATATATCGCCACGAGCGAAGAAGCACACTCAGCGTTCGTTGAAAAGCTATTTCAGCACATGATCAAACAGCCCGCTTTAGCTTATGGTGCCAATACTTTGCCAGACCTCAATTCCACTTTTAAAGAATCGGGTTATAGTATCAGAAAGTTGTTGCCTAAGATCGTCCTTAGAACGTTAGCTGCGGCAGATTCGACTAATAATAAAGTCCAGGTACCCAAGCGATGATTGTTCGAACACGAAGAGAATTTCTCACCGACTTAGGTGTGAGCGCCGCGGTCTTGCCATTCATTTCAAATCTGTCGATGTTTGCGAGCCTTGGAATGAAATTCGCTAAGCAACGGTTAGTGATTGTATTCAGTCCTGATGGAATTGTTCCCAATACGTTTTGGCCCGAAGCGCAGGGAGTGGACTTCGCCTTCAAGCCGATTATGAATCCCCTCGAGCCTTTCAAGAAGAACACGCTGGTCTTGCATGGCGTTTCAGATCGAGTTCGAGGCGATGGAGACAATCACATGCGCGGAATAGGCTGCCTGCTTACAGGAACGGAGCTGTTTCCTGGAAATGTTCAAGGTGGAGGCGATACACCTGCAGGGTGGTCAAGCGGCATATCGATTGACCAAGAAATTAAAAATTTCCTTCAGAGTCATCCTGCCACGCGAACAAGATTCGGATCATTGGAACTAGGTGTGATGGTGCCCGAGCATGCCGACACGTGGACGCGAATGTCCTACTTGGGTCCAAACAAGCCAGTAGCGCCCATTGATGATCCTTATCAACTCTTCGATAAGTTGTATGGACATGCGAAGGATCAGGAAATGTTAAGCAGTGTTCTTGACGACCTGAGAGAAGATCTCGCTAAGGTCAAAGCCAAAGTCAGCAGCGAAGACAAAAAGTTACTTGATGAGCATGCAACCCTTGTGCGAGAAATGGAAATTGAGATTAAGACATCAAAGAGTCGTGATGTTGGTCATGCTGTTCCAAATATTGAGCCAGGAGTTAAGCATGAGAATGACCGCATCCCCGAACTAAGCAAGATGCAAATTGATTTGCTAGTCAGCAGCTTCATCTCCGACTCTGCCAGGGTTGCGACCTTTCAATTCACTAATTCGGTTGGCCAAGCCAGAATGACTTGGCTTGGAATCAAAGAAGGTCAGCACGACCTCTCACATGAACCCGACAGCAATGCAGCCGCCCAAGAAAAACTGACTCGAATCAACCAGTGGTACTGTTCGCAAATTGCCTACCTGGCAAAGAGACTCTCCGAAACACGCGAGGCAGATGGGAACGGAAACCTTCTTGACAATACTTTAATCGTTTGGACTAACGAATTGGGACAAGGCAATACACATACCCTTGAAAATATCCCGTTTGTGCTCGTCGGTGGCGGAGCTAGATTCTCTATGGGAAGAAGCCTTAAGTACAAAAACGTTGCTCACAATCGACTTTTGATGTCAATTGCAAATGGTTTTGGCCACCGGATAAGTCGGTTCGGGAATCCCGATTTCTGTGGAGATGGGCCACTACCCAATCTCACGTAAGAATCCAACTTCACGTTGTCCCCCTTCGTTTTGATCAAATAACAGCTAACCTGCGAAGAGCTTCCACCTATTTATGAGCACCGAGATTGAGCTGAACACCCACCATTTGAAATGGCTGTCAGATGCAGATGCTCTAAGTGCGTTAGTCTATGACCTCGAAAAGCTTAGATTTCGCGATCCTCAACTCTGCTTGGCCAAGCTTGATGAACTCATTCAAGTAAGTCAAGACCATGATCACCTGTTAACCCAAGGCATATTTGCTTATATATGCTCTCAGTGCGAGAGATTTCGTGCAAACACGGCTGAGTCTTATCGACTTGCGGTTAAGTCCGTAACGATCCTAGAAGGAATGAACGTCCCTGCCTACTATGTCCGGGCACTAAATGCCCTTGGATTAGCACAAGACGAAGTCGGCGATCCCAATTCGGGTTTTGGCACCCTAGGCACTGCCATGAGCATCGCAGAAACGGAGGGACTCCGGAAGGAACTTGCTTTTACCTGCCTGAATCTTGGGTATCTGTACAGTCTCCACGGTCAGCCGGCGAACTCCCTTGGTTACTACACAAAAATAAAGAACGAACTGGCCGATGACTGCGAACTCAAAACTCTCGTTTTGATGTACAACAACGTCGCTGGCTGTCTCTGTGAGCTTGAGTGCTATGAAGAAGCTTTGCCCATGGTCGAACATGGGCTCAAGCTCGTTGACCAAGCAGACGAACCCATGCTCTTTGCCCACTTAATGGGTAACAAGCTGATGGTGCTTGCTGCTCAGGGATTTGACCAACAAGCGATGGATCTAGCACTGCAATGTGAAAAGATCTATCGGGACACCAACAGATTACAAAACGTCCCTGAACCCTTATGCGATTTAGGCGACGTGTACCTTCGAAAGGAAAGATATATTCAGGCAATTACGTGCTTCGAAGAGGCACTGGCGATGTCGAGGGAGATTACAGGTAACCCTTTTATTCGGCGACTTTACAGCCAACTATCTAGTGCTTATAAGGCAGTCGGAAGATTCGAAGACGCACTTTTCGCGCTTGAGAACGCAATGAAGCTGAGCACGAAGAGAGCAAAAGAGGAAATCGACAAAAGTGTGAAGCACGCGCTTATTCGGCACCAGATGGAATGGTCTGCAAAAGAGGCTGAGTCGTTACTGGCCATCAACAAGGATCTTCGTGCTGCAAAAGAAGAAGCTGAAGTAGCCAATCGTCTCAAATCAGAGTTCTTGGCAAATATGAGTCACGAGATAAGAACGCCAATGAACGGTGTTCTAGGATTAACGAGCGTGCTCATGGATTCGCCACTTACTGCCGAGCAACGGGCGATCGTCAAACTGATCCGCACATCGGGCGACAATTTACTGACCATCATTAACGACATTCTGGATATCTCTAAGATCGAGTCGGGCAACCTCACCATCGAACTCCATGACTTTGACTTAGAAGAGCTGATCAAAGACGTTGGGGACCTTCTCAAATCCAGATGTACAGAGAAGGGAATTCAACTTCTCGTTCAAATCGATTCAAGTGTTCCAAGACTCATTCACGGTGATTCAGCCCGTATCCGGCAGGTCATCCTTAATCTTGTCGGGAATGCAATCAAGTTCACGACTAAGGGTCATGTCGCTATTAAGGTCTCGTCTGGAAGAAAGTTAGTTGACCGCTCACCAATCACGTTTGTCATTGAAGACTCGGGTATTGGAGTTGCTCTCGAACGTCAGGCAGCCATTTTCGACAGTTTTACTCAGGCCGAAGGAGCAACCTATCGGCAGTTCGGAGGAACGGGTCTTGGCCTTACCATATCAAAGCGCCTAGTTGACCTTATGGGTGGAGAAATGGGAATGAACAGCCACTTAGGCGTTGGCAGTTCGTTTTGGTTTCGCCTTGAACTTGCGTCTGCAAAGGCTGAGGCAACAACTTCGTACATCAAGATCTCCGAAGACCTAGGCATTCCAAGTGATCGTCCACTTGATGGCTTACGGATACTTGTAGCTGAAGACAATATGATCAACTTAATGGTCGCCGAAAACGTTTTAGAACGTCTTGGGGCCACGGTTGAAGCGGCAGAAGATGGTGCCGCCGTGATTCGCTTAGCGAAAGAAAACTCCTATGACATGATCTTGATGGATTGTCACATGCCTGGAATTGATGGCTACGAGGCGACAAGAGAAATTCGCATATATGAATCGAGCATAGGTCGGCGAACTCCTATTGTTGCTTTTACTGCGAATGCAATGGAAGGAGATCGCGCCTACTGCCTAGCTAACGGAATGGATGGCTTTGCTTCTAAGCCGATAAACATCCCTGAATTGCTAGCCGTAGTGCGCGAGTGCGTTTTGGGCCAGACTAGGCCATCAATTCAGGGATAACATGCCCATGAACGTCCGTTAACCTGAAGTCCCGACCCTGAAATGGGAATGTCAATTTCGTATGATCGACTCCCATCAACCAAAGGATGGTGGCTTGTAGGTCATGAACGTGAACGGCGCCTCTTGTAAAGGATTCTTTCGTAGGCTGCATTGCGATTCCATCCGCATCGGCAATGTTGTAGCCATATTCATCGGTCTGACCGTAAGTAGTCCCAGCCTTGGAACCTCCACCTGCCATGAAGACAGTGAAGCATCGTGGGTGATGGTCGCGACCGAATGAATTCAAATCCAACGGGCCTTGGCAGTAGCTCGTGCGTCCAAACTCTCCGCCCCAAACAATCAGAGTGTCTTCAAGCATTCCCAGTCGCTTGAGATCCTTGATCAGCGCTGCCGTTGGCTGGTCAGTATCCTTGCACTGCGCGGATATGCCTCCCTTAAGTCCGCCATGTTGATCCCAACCCTGGTGATAGAGCTGAATGAATCGGACGCCCTTTTGAGCTAGCCGACGGGCAAGTAAGCAGTTTGCCGCGAAAGTTCCAGGCTTATGTGAGTCGGGTCCATAGAGTTCGAAAACTTCTGCCGATTCCTTGCTCATGTCTGTTACGTCAGGAACACTTGTTTGCATACGATAGGCCAATTCGTATTGCGCGATCCTGCTTTCAATCTCGGGGTCGAGTTCCTTTTCGAATTGAAGCTTGTTCAATTCGCTTAGGCGATCCAACATTGCTCGTCGGCCAGATGCACAAATTCCATCAGGATTAGACAAATACAGCACCGGATCTCCTCCAGAACGGAATCGAACTCCTTGATACCTCGAATCTAGAAATCCACTGCCCCACAGTCGGGCATACAATGGCTGATCCCCTTTATTGACGCTTGCCAAGACAACAAAGGCAGGCAGATCCTCGTTCATCGAACCAAGCCCGTAGGAAAGCCAGGATCCAAAAGAAGGCCGACCCGCAAGTTGACTTCCCGTTTGGAAGAATGTAATCGCGGGATCATGGTTGATCGCCTCGGTATACATCGATTTGACGAAACACAGGTCGTCCGAAACTTCCGCTAGGTGGGGAAGTACTTCACTGAACCATGCACCGCTCTTGCCATGTTGCGAGAATTTGAAGGGGGAACCAGCAAGAGGGAAGACGCTCTGATTAGCGCTCATTGCAGTCAGCCGCTGTCCGCCACGAACACTATCAGGAAGACCGACGCCATGGTTCTTGTTCAACAGTGGTTTGTAGTCGAAGAGGTCTTGTTGAGCTGGACCGCCAGCCTGAAACAAGTAAATAATCCGCTTGGCCTTCGGCGTATGGTGGAACCGACCGGTCTTGAGAGTTCCCTGCAGGCTCTCACCCATAGCCCCACTGGGCATAAGCGAGGCTAGCGCCAGAGCGCTAAATCCCTGTGCGGAACGACCAAAGAACTCTCGACGCGTGAGCCCAAGGACTTTGCTTGCAGGATGTTCGGGATCAAAGATATTTGACATGGGTTAAGAGTTCAATGAATCAACGGTCAGCAAAAAGAATTACCGCTTCCAGATAACGGCGTCGGAATTAAGAATTTCTTGGGCGACAATGGTCATAGACGCAAGTCTGATCGGATCCAATTTCGAATCAGGTTTGGAGTCTCCCATGCTAATTAACTTAGCTGCATCTTTCGGTGCTGCCTCAAATTGTTTGGTTTGTTCAGCCAGAGTCCGTTTGAGAACATCCAGCTCAAGTGCATTTGGCTTGCGTCCAGCGAGTCGCAGGAATGCCATTTGGATCCGATTCGCGTCATCTCCAGGCAGTCGGAGAACCAATTCCGCAAGTACTCTCGCAGCTTCAACAAACTGAATGTCATTAAGAAGAACCAACGCCTGGAGTGGCGTATTTGTCGGGGGCCGACGAATGGAACAGGCTTCTCTCGATGTCGCATCGAAAAGCAACATGCTTGGCACAGGTGTAGTACGTTTCCAGGTGCTATAGATGCTTCGCCGATAAAGATCTGATCCCTTACTCTGAACAAAACCCGGACTCATTGTATTGTTCTCTTGCCATATTCCTGCTGGTTGGTAGGGGTTGACGGGTGCTCCGCCAAGCTTGTCATTGAGAAGACCAGATGCCTCCAGCGCGGTATCTCGGATCATCTCAGCGCTGAGCCGTCGACTTGGTCCGCGTGATAGGAGCCGATTGTCCGGATCAAAGTTCTTCGTCTTCTGAGTCCGCATAGAATCTTGTCTGTATGTCGAAGATAATGCAATCTGACGCAGGAGAGCCTTTGTATTCCAGCCAGAGTCCACAAAAGATCGAGCCAGATAATCCAAAAGCTGAGGATGGCTAGGACGAGAGCCTTGAACGCCAAGATTCTCGCTGGTCTCAACCAGGCCAACGCCAAACATCATCTGCCAAAGTCGGTTCACCGCAACTCTCGCGGTCAGAGGATTATCTTTTCGGACGGTCCAGCGAGCTAAAGTAAGCCGATCATTACGTCCCAAAGAGCCAAGAGCTGGGAGCGATTTGGGCACATTCCGCGATACAAGCGTCTGAGCATTTCTCGGCGCGTCGTAATTACCACGAGCGAGCACATATGCAGGAATAGGCTTACGGGACTCCTCCATAACAGGAATCTCGTAGATGCCCTCCTCGAATTCCGCAATGGCCTTCTGAGAGTCACGCATTTTTGCCTGCAAAGCTCGCTCTTGTGGATCTAGCGCCGATAGGTAATACCCCCTGAGCTCGGTTTTGTGCCCTACGGGGTCTTCAAGGGCTTCCTTGAAGGCATTGCCGGTCGCAAGTTGTTTTGCCTCTAGGTCACTAATCGCTCGGTCGTAAAAGCTGAGTTCAGAGACCTTTCCGCCCTTAAAGCCGGCATCGCGGAACCTTTCACCAAAAGTCCAATCTCCGCCGCCAGCACCTAAATCTCCATAAGCGTTGATCTTCTTCCAAAGTCGATCCGCCACAGTTTCGGTTTGTTGGACTTGACCGTCAAGATATAACTTTAGGCCGTTTACGTTGCCGCTACCATCCCATGTCCAGGCAAGATGAGTCCATGAGTCTCTCGCCATTCGCCGCGTGGTCCTAACTGCGACTGCATCTCCCGGCCACGCTCGCATTACTCTAGCCGTTAGATAGCCATCTTCCAATAGGATGTCCAGTCCACAAAAACCTACATCCGTGCCGCCAGTGCGATGAAGCAAGACGACTGGATTAGGTGACCTCAGGGTGTCTTGCAGCCAGAAAGACCAAGTAAACGCGTCCCAACGTTCGCGTCCATTTAGACCTCGAACTGCCAGGCCATTGTCACCAGTAAACAAGGCTGCCTTGTGTTGGCGACCAGAGACGATCTCCACCTTGTCTAGCGTCTGCGCAAATGCCGTCCCACCTGTTTTGTCCACATACTTTCCACCGTTTTCGGTGTCTAAGGTTATGTCTGCTTTCCGGTCAGGCAAGGATAGAACGGAAGGCAGTTTCGTTCGCCAATCGTCAAACCTGGTTTGGGCCGCTGATTGAGACTCTGCAATCTGACTCTTAATTTTCGCTTCCGATTCTTTCAACTCCAAGAGTTTTTTTTCCTGATCTGGAGTTGGAAGCAAGAGTGAGGGCGTTGGCACAATCTCTGTGCTTAGAAGAAGTCCAAATTCATCGATCGAGTTGAAATAAGCAAAGAGTTGGTAATACTCTTTTTGTGTGATCGGATCAAATTTATGGTCGTGGCACCTTGCGCAGCCTACAGTAAGGCCGAGAACTGCAGATCCAAAGGTATCTACTCGATCATTGGCATAGGTGGTTTTGAATTCGAGGGGAATGGATCCACCTTCGTTAGACTGTCGGTGAAGGCGGCTAAACGCAGTTGCCAACTTTTGGTCTCGAGTTGCAACGGGTAGCAGGTCTCCAGCTATCTGCTCTGTTAAGAATTCATCGTAACGCTTATTGCTGTTGAATGCCTTGACGACCCAGTCGCGATAGGGCCAAGTGGGACTCAGCAAATCCGATTGGTATCCATAACTATCGGAGTAACGCGCCGCGTCTAACCATTCGACTGCTGCCCTTTCGCCAAAATGTCGACTTGCTAAAAGGTGATCGACGACTTTTTCACTAGCGTCTGGACGCTTATCAGCTTGAAATGCCTCAATTTCTGGAACCGTCGGATTTAGACCCGTTAGGTCGAGCGTCACTCGCCTTAACCATCTCTCCCTCGATGCTGGCGGAGTTGGCTTTAAATGCTCCTGATTGAGCCGTGCTAAAACGAAGCGATCAATGTCGTTATGGGGCCAATTACTCGTAATTTTAGGTACCGGTACAACCGCGGGAACAGGTTCGAACGACCATAGCCGATCATATTGAGCACCTTCCGAAATCCACTTGGTTAGGGTCGCGATCTCCGCTTTCGACAGCGACTTGCCGCTGCCCATTGGTGGCATGGGATCCTTGGAGTTGGTGATCCGACTAACCACCATACTGTGATCTGGCTTCCCAGGCACAATTGCGAATCTGCCACCGCGATTGGAAAAGGCTCCATCTGGACGATCCAAACGCAATCCGGCCTGTCTGCCAGCGGAATCGGGACCATGACATTTAAAGCACTTGTCCGAAAGTATTGGCAAAACTTCACGCGAGAAACTCACTTTTTTTGCCGTTTGCACGGCAACGCTCGGGATTACTAGCGATAGCGTCATCCAAGTTATGCTCAGCGTCAGCAGTGCAAAGCTGGTGACCTTACGGTCGACATTCATTCTGGTTATCCTACCGAAGTTTTGACTTCATGCCAACCTGAAGTTTTGGAATTCACCCATCAACACCCGCTAATTTGAGATATAGGTGGCCCGACGATAGGTTTCTGGATCTTCTAAAATCCGAATCATGTATGAGGCGACATCTTCTCGTGAAATAGTGTGGCCTCCTTGCGGTAGACCGTCTGACATTATTCTGAGGGTACCCTTTGCTGGAACATCCAGTAATCGAGGCGGAAGAACCATTGTGTAGTTCAGCTCTGATGCTTCGAATCGGCGTTCCTGCACAGCCGAATCCTTAAGAGGATTTCTGAGAAGCGTGTTTGACAGCAGGCTAAAGAAAATCTTCCGAGCTGCACTCTGATGCTTTTGTGCATCGTGAAGTGCGCCAGCCGCTCCCAACACTACAATCCTGTTGACTTTATGAAGGGTCATTGCTTCAAGGATATTTTTGCTTGCGACATCCAATAAATCAGTGACCTTCAGCGAATCCGATCCAAGAGCAACCAGGACAGCTTCTTGGTTTTCAATCGCCTTTTGGACGTGATCTGGATTTCGAGCGTCGCCCTGAATGATGTTGGCCCCCATGCATTCAGAACACTTTCCTGGTGTTCTCACCAGAACAGTAATTTCGTGTCCAGCTTCTTGTGCGAAACGAACGAGGTGCGTTCCCGTACCACCTGATGCTCCAAAAATGACTACGCGCATAAGTACATGTGACCTGAAGGCTAGAGGGTGAGATTACTGCAAATTGGAACTAGAGGGTGGGGATTCTGACGGCCAAGAACAATATCCTATGAGGAAATCGGACTCAGCTAACTCTTGCTGCCGTTCCACAAATGGATTGCGTTGATTAGCGGGCTGGAATCAAGATAGCGGAGCTTATCGGGCACCTTTTGGAGGTTAGAGAGCCAAGTTCGCATGAGTTGGCCGTCCGCAAGTTGATCAAACACATCGTCCCACTTTACGGTTAGTGGATCGATGGCAAAACCCATCCCCAATTCGTCTATCCTTCGAGCCATCTCGGTGCCTTTTGTGACGATGAGTGGGGTCTGATAGATGAGACAGTGAGACAGCCTGTTAGGTACTGTCACTCGTACATTTTCGTTGTCCGCAAGTTCAAGGAGTACTTGAACGTCAACCGACTCATGCATCGCACGTAAGGATTCTGGATCTTCACGATAGGTCCCACGAATTTTGATGTTCTCGTACTTTTGGGAGTACAGCTTGGCCATCTCAAGCGGCAATCCTCCGCCCCAAACTTCAAGCGCAACACGTTTCCCGCCGTCCTTACCGATTGCTTCAAGTAGCGGTTCATACAACTCGGGGTTGCGTAAATTTCCCGTCCATCCAATTCGAATTGGAATAGATACGTCCGTCTTAGTTGCCCCAGCGTTCGATTTGAAGTTTTCGGGCAATCGATTTTCGATAACTATCTGTTTAGACCGAGAGCTTGGTACCAACTTGCCAAACTCACAGTCGTACATGGCCTGAGTGACAGTCACGACAAGATCCGACCGCTTCAAAATCCAAGTGTCAATTGCATTGACAATAGCTCGCTTCCATTTGGACTGGATATAGGGCGCAACCAAATCGCCAACTTCCCAAATGACCTTATCGCCACGACGTTTAGCGAGATTTGCCAAGATTCCACAGTCAATTTCGAAAGCATAGAGAACCTGGGGCCCTTGGTGCTCTGAAAGAATTTGCTTGATTTGCTTGTAAGCCTTGGGATAGGTAAGTATCTTTTGAAGATAGGCTCCATCCTTTGCTTGAGGAAGGAGCGTTTCCTTAACTCCTTCGGGCCACGAGTTCTCTAGGTAAAAACCCCTTTGAAAGCATGCTGCGACCGTCTCTTCGAATAGTGGAGAAAGATCGAGAGCACGTCTAATGTAGCGAGGCTGACTTCTCTTGGGACAAAGTAGAATTAGGCGCTTGGAAACGATTGGGATATTTATACTTAAAACTCCGAATAAGCCAAATCAGAACTAGAACCAGTCCAAGTAACAGGGTCGAATATACCTTCCAGCAAAGGTACTACCTAGATTACAGGTGCGAAATCCGAAGGTCTCAAAACGGAAAGCGAGTCGACTACGAAATCAGGCGATAGATTGGCTGACGCTTCTTCCTCTTTTCCATAGCCTGTGCGGACGAGCACCGTAAGCGCGCTTACACTCTTTCCCAAGTTGATGTCGCAGGCTTTGTCGCCGACTACGACCGATTCGGCTGGGTCAAAATTAAACAATGCAACCGCTTGGTGGATCAGACCAGGCTTCGGCTTCCTACAGTCACAGTCTTCACTAGGCGCATGTGGGCAAGCAAAAAAACCGTCGATAACAACTCCAGTTACCGACAATAAGTCTCGTACTCGGTCGTTCACGCTGTTCATTTGTGCGATCGAATAGTATCCACGCCCCACTCCAGCCTGATTGGTCACGATAGCGATGCCCCATCCCGCCTCGTTAAATGATTTGAGAGCTTCCGCGACACCTGGAAAGATCTCCACACCTTCCGGATCGCAGAGATAGTGTTTCTCGACGATCAAAGTGCCATCTCGATCAACTAACAGGAACCGTTTACCCAAGGCCGCACTCCACAAAGAATTGGCCCGCAGACTCATAGGTCTCGGGTAGCCCAATGTCAATAAAGGGCGACTTGACTTTGAAACCTCGCAAGCCGTTACCGACCCAATGTGGAAACACATCTCTTTCTACCGATGATGTTTCTTGGTCAATCACAGGACCCATAGCTTCCTTTGACAGAATATATATGCCCGCATTGATCCAACCTGGAACTTGGATCCCCGTCTTCTCTTGAAATGCTGTTACGTTGTCGTCTGCGTCTGTTAAGACCGTTCCGAAGCGATCGCTATTAGGCACTTCAACCAAGGCAACGCTGGCAATCGCGCCACTTGCTTTGTGCTTTTCAAGCATTTCGCGCAGAGGTACGAATACGAATGAGTCTCCATTCATCACAAAGAACGGCTCAGACTGGACAACTCCCAATGCTTCGACTATTGCTCCTCCGGTACCTCGGGGAGATTTCTCAAACGAAAAACCAACATCCATGCCATCTGGAACATAGGTCTTAAATTCGTCTTGGAACGACTCACTAAGGTGGGCGGTCGCCAATTTGACTTGGTTAAATCCTTGATCTGAAAGGTAACGCATTAAATAGAACAGAAACGGCTTTCCGTTGATCTGGGCAAGTGCTTTTGGCGTATTTTCTCCAAGAACGGAACGCAACCGAGTTCCTAATCCCCCAACAAGAAGGACAACATCAATTCGCTCGTCGCGACAATCTGCAATATCACTTAACATGGAGTTTTGGGGCCTTCCTTTACCGAATGCAAGACATGTGAGCTGAAATTACAGTCCCCGTTGGGGTTGAGAGTACTTTTGGGGGTCGACAGCATGGAGCAGGATCTTTTCGACTTGGCTGACACAACGCTCTCGATCGTGATATAGCTTGAGATACTCGCGCGCATTCACTCCCATCTCGTCGACTTCTGCGCGGTGTTCGATCGCCCATCTTAGAGCCTTAACGATTTCGCCAGGATTGTCTGTCGGAACCGAAACTCCACATTTGCCATCTTGGATCATACGGTCAAGTTCATTACCAAGAGTTGTGATTGCAAGAATTGCTCGACCAGCAGACATTTGTCGGAACGTTTTCCCAGGAACAGAAGCCAAAGCAGCAGCACGATTGAGTGCGACGACCGTAATGTCTCCTGCCTGCATGGTTTCGCCGTATTTGTCCAAAGGTTGGAATGGGTGAAATTGGATATTCTTCAGTTCAAGTTTCTTTGCCCTTTCCATGAGCGCTTCTTTTTGGGCACCTTCGCCGGCGATTACAAATTGGAAGGGCTCGTTTTCCAAAACTTTTGCGGCATCAATAAGTGGCTCCAAATTACTGTTATAAGTGAGACCGCCGCAGTAAAGGACAACAAAGTTATCACCAGATTTCAGCGATTGCCGGAACGGATTGTCTTTTGGACCGGAGATAAAAAAGTCAGGATCAGCCCAGTTCGTAACAATGTAGCTCTGATCTAGGGGATAGCCCTTATTCGCAAAATGCTGTCGAAATCCTTCAGAAATGCCGACAAGGGCCTTTGAATTTCGATACACGAATCTCTCCATGTTTTCGAAGAAGCGGATAATCCGAGGATTCTTCAGAATTCCCAATTCAATCGCGATAAGCGGGTAAATGTCTTGGATATTGGTAACCACCGGGCAATGCTTTGAACGGCCCAGCAGAATGCCTGAGTAAGCGAGAGGAAGAGGAGGTGAGATCGTATAGATCACATCGGGCTTTATTTTCGTGAATAGTCCGCCGAGAAACGCTGAAAAACTAAAGCTTCCCCAATTCATTAATCGAGACTTTTTCGACTCACTTGGATTCGCGTAAATATAGGTCCTTATTATGTCAACGCCATTAATGGTTTCCCGCATAAATTTCTTCCCTCGATACTCATCAAAAATGACTCTTTTGGGATAGTGAGGGAATGCGGTCAGCATGGTGACTTGATGGCCCTTGGCTACAAGACCTTCAGCAAGTTCTCGAATCCATATGCCCGCTCCGACTGTCTCGGGGGCGTAGTATTGCGCGATAATCAGGATCTTCATGAATATTAATCGAATTCAAATGGGCTTGTTAACGCCCACTGGGCATATCCAGCCCAAGAAGTTTACACGATAGATCGTGCGGAGCTAGTTCATAAAGGCTGTCGGCCTAGTTAAGGTAAGCCCTACATCTCTGGCGGGTAGACTCCCTCAAATGAGTTGGTGGTCTGACAAACGAGTAGTCGTTACTGGTGCAACTGGATTTCTTGGCACCCACATGATGGAGTCGCTTAAAGCAGAGAATTGCAGAGAAGTTATTGGGATCGGTTCCAAGGATGCGAATCTTACTGTCGAAGCCGAAGTTGTGAACCTATTTGAGCGGTTAACAGCGACCGAGCCTATCGATGTGGTCATGCATTTAGCTGGATTGGTCGGTGGAATTCAAGCCAATCGGTCAAATCCTGGACAGTATTTTTATACGAACTTGATGGTGGGCGTCATGACGATGCATTACAGCCATAAGTTTGGAGTCAAGAAATACGTAGCAGCTGGCGCAGGTTGCGGCTATCCAGAGTTCGCTCCCATTCCTACAAATGAGAAGGATTATTGGAATGGTTTCCCTCAGAGAGATAGTGCACCCTATTCTCTGGCCAAGCGGATGCTTCATGTTCAATCCTTCGCCTATTGGGACGAATACCAGTTCCCAGCGATCGTCGGAATTCCCGGGAACATTTACGGTCCCTTTGACAATTTTGACTTGGAAAAGGCACACGTCATCCCAGCGCTCGTTCGGAAATTTGTTGAAGCCGCAGACGATAATAAGCCGGAAGTAGTGGTTTGGGGTGCAGGTTTGGCGACCCGTGACTTCGTCTACGCTGGCGACGTTGCAAAGGGCCTCATGCTGGCTGCTGAGAAGTACAACGACTCACAGCTTGTAAACCTTTCATCCGGCACTGATACTTCAATTAAGGAAGTGATCGAAATCCTCCGCGACGCATCTGGATTCAAGGGTGAAATCGTATGGGATACATCACGCCTAGAGGGCCAAGCCAAACGTCGTTTCGACATCAGCAAAGCCCAGGATGAACTCGGATATGCACCCAAAACAAGTCTAAAAGACGGGATTCAGCTGACCGTTGATTGGTATCGACAGAATCGTACAACCGCTCGGAACAATGTTCCTGAGCTTGGATAAGGCAGAGAAAAAAGTATGAGTGGTTGGAAAGATACGCCAGTAATGGTGACAGGTGGGGCAGGCTTTATTGGGTCTGCCTTATGCAGGAACTTGGTTGCTCAAGGAGCAAAAATCCGAGCGGTTGATAACTTGGAAAGAGGCAAACTTGAGTTTTTAGGTGAGACTCTCGCCAATGTCGAATTCGTTCAAGGCGACCTTCGCGATGGTCAATTTGCCAAAGATGTATGTGATGGTATTGAAGTTGTGTTCCATCTTGCTTCAAAGGTGGGTGGCATAAGCGTTTACGTCGATAAGCCCTACGAAGTCATGGCCAACAATATCCAACTGGATATTAACATTGCTGAGGCTCTAGTGGCAAAGAACGTCACGCGATGCTTTTATGCGAGTAGCGCTCACATCTATCCGATCGAACTTCAACGCTCGGCTGAAGCTCCCGCCATCACGGAAGATCAGGCAATTCCAGCTCATCCTCAGTTAAGTTACGGTTGGGGAAAGTTGCTTGGCGAGCAGTTGCTCCTTAACTTGAGGATCGAACATCCAAGCATCCGCATGGCAATCGGAAGAATTATTGGAGCGTTTGGACCAAACCAAGACTATGGATTGGGTACCGGATCAGCGATCCCCGTATTCATTCGAAGAGCTATTGAATATCCCGAAACACCCTTCAAAGTACTTGGCTCAGGACGAGAAACTCGCTCGTTCTGCTACGTTGATGACATAGTAAATGCCATCGTCCGTAGCGTCGAGAAGCTTGATGACTCCGATCTGATCGGTCCGATTAATCTTGGACGAGAAGGTTATGTTTCCATTGGCGAACTAGCCAAGATGATCGTTGAGATCTCCGGGAAGGACATCCCATTGGAATTCAATCCGGAACATCCCACCCTTATTTGGGGTCAAGCTGTCAGCCTTGAAGCTACAAGGGCAGCTATTCAGTGGGAACCTGAAGTATCGCTACGAGACGGTTTGGAGAGGGAATATATCCACATCCAAGAGCGTCTCGCAGCAGCTAAGTCAGAGTAGCAACCTACAATCTTCGTGCACCGCTTTAGCGGTGTACGAAGATTACAGAACTTCCTTCACGATCAAACCGGAATGGAATCTCACGTAGTTCGCTAAGGGAAGCACGGATTGCATCGTGTGTACTCTCAGGCGCATAAAACAAGAGGCAGCCACCACCTCCCGCACCAAGCAGTTTTCCTCCAATAGCACCAGCGCTCTTGGCGCGCTCGTACCACTCGGATATCTGACTGTTTGCAATCTGAGAACTGAGGCTTTGTTTGATGGCCCAGCCGCAATCCAAAATCTCTCCAAATGTGTCGAACTTGCCTGCAAGAACGGCATCCACTGCTGGATCTACTAAGGCTCCTAAACGATGAAGTTGATCATCCAAGTTACCAGACTTTGTTTTATCGATTTGCTCCCTTAGGACTTCGTGCGCTGTTCGAGTTAGCCCCGTGTAAAAGAGGATGAGATTGCGACCTAACGCTTCTAGCTTATCGCTTGTCAGCGGAATGGGCTCGCAGTCAATGTGACCATCAGTACCGAACTGAATTCTCTGAAGTCCACCTATCGCCGCCCCAAACTGATCCTGTGATCCGACCCTTTCCTTAAGAATCTCTTGTTCAATATGAACAGCTTCTTCTGCCAATCGACGTTTGCTGACAACCTCACCCTTATGCGTGTACAGGGAGTGAAGCAAACACACCGTGAACGACGAGGAGGAACCCATCCCTGTACGGGCAGGAAGGTCTGCCGTGTACTGGATTTCGATGTCTCTTTCAATTCCTAAGTACCGGAAGCACTCACGAACTACCGGATGGTGCAGTTCTTCAATGGAGGATACGAGTTCCAATTTTGAATAACTGACTTTTATGTTGTGCTCGAAGTAAGCAGGATAGGTTTTGGCAACGACATACGAATACTTGTCTATGCTTGTACAAAAGACCTGACCACCATGCTTGCGATAGTAGTCAGGATAATCGGTTCCTCCTCCGAGAAAACTGATACGCATTGGAGTCTTGCAGATAACCATAGAGATCAGACATTTCCAAATTCGGATCGACCGAACATCTTGTAGACCTTGAGCAATCCTGCAATTCCCTCGTCAAGACTCATCGTCGCTTCAAATCCTGCCTTTCGAAGCTTTTCGTTCGAGACAACATAGTTTCGCTTGTCAGGATCGGTACCGACTGCTGCTTCGTGGATATAAAGCTTTGGAACATGCTTTTTGATTAATTCAGCCAGCTGCAGTTTGTTGATATTGGCAGCATCAAGTCCAAGGTTGTAGGTCTGACCCTTCAAGCTATCGTAGTTGTTGATCGCGAACAACATGGCACGCGCAACGTCTTCGATTCCAACAAAATTCCTCTGGAAATGGCTTTCGTAAAGCACCAAATATCCATCCTTATAAGCCTTATAGGTGAAGTCGTTTACCAAAAGGTCGACTCGCATTCTTGGCGATACGCCAAAAACCGTAGCCAATCGGAAAGCCACAGCGTTACCCGTATCGAGCAGCAACTTTTCGGCGTCCGACTTAGTTCGACCGTAAACGGAAATGGGCTCCAGCGGCGTTTCCTCGGTGCAGAACATATCGCCTGACTGAGTTCCGTAACCACTGTTCGTACATGGGTACACGATCAACTGATCCTTGGATGCTAGTTCGGCAAGCGTCTTCACCGATCCGAGATTGAGGGTTGTCGCATAGTCCACATCACGGTCACACGCCGGAGCACCCACAACGGCAGCCAAATGGATGACGGCATCAGCCTTCGCCATGAGTGGCCTCATTGTGTCGGCATTTCTACAATCGCCGAAAACAAACTCGAAGTTAGGATCAGGACAATATCCAAAAAGGCTTCGTTGACCAAAAATGAGGTTGTCTAGGATCGTGACTTGATGTCCCGCCTTCAACAGGTGACCCGTGAGAACTGAGCCGATATAGCCGGCTCCTCCATTTATCAAAATCTTCAAAAAATGCTCCTTTAAACAAGACCAACTATGATCTCAACAAATATGTGGCCCAAGAGCCATGCGTCGTGCCGTGCGACGAAGAGATGACACCCTATTTGGGATAAAGCGTCCGTTCAACGATGGCGACCAAAATATGATAGAGAGCGATATGACTCTCTTGAATATGTTGTGTAGTGGGACTCGGTACCACAAGCGCATGATCAACCAGTGGGGCTAGTTTACCGCCGTCCCTACCGCAAAGGCCGACAGTCTTCATGTCTCTGGACTTGGCTACATTCACCGCCCTAAGGACGATTTCTGAGTTGCCACTCGTACTAATCCCAATCAAAACGTCGCCTGGAGCACCCAGAGCCTCAACTTGGCGAGCGAAAACTCCATCGAATCCAAAATCATTTGCAGAAGCAGTTAGGATCGATGAATCGGTGGTTAGTGCAATTGCAGCAATGGCGGGACGTTGGTAGTCCATGCTAAGAGTGCTAACGAATTCCGCAGCAATATGTTGACTGTCAGCCGCGCTGCCTCCATTCCCACAAATCAGGATCTTGTGCCCTGTCCTTAGTGCCTGCGAAATAGTGTCAGCAGCCGCAATTAGTGGCTCAACACATGTATCGAGGACTTTTTTCTTTACCTCAATGCTTTCATTAAGGTGAGCGATCGCAAGCTCAGTCCATTGATTACCCATTAATTAATTCCCCCTCTCGACCACGGGTAACACAGCATAACTGCGCTTCAATCCATGATCCTCTCGGCTGCCTATAGTCAGCTGTAAATAATAAAAAGTCAAAAGCAAAAAGAAAACCTTTATCTTAAGCCAAAGTCGCCCCAGAGATTATATTTCAAAACGATCGGTCAACATTGAAACGGTAAGGACTTTTGATCTTGGCTCTGCTTTGCCACCGGGCACAACGTAGAGCCAATGACTTAGTGATTCTTGCTCGCCAAAACGTCTTTGATGGCTTCCGTAACGTAAATGATCTGCTCTTCTGAATGGGCAGGGCTCAGTGGTAGAGACAATATTTGCTGGAAGTTACGATAGGCAACCGGGAACGATTCTGGCGTATAACCATATTTGTTCTGGTAGTAGCTGTGCATGTGAACGGGAGTGTAATGAACCGAGACTCCTACATTGCGCTCAACTAATGCATTCGCAAATGCATCTCGATCCATACCTATGACTTCAGGATCTACTCGAAGGACATATAGGTGCCAAGAACTAGTCACATCTGGTCTTTGCACTGGCAATCGGAGACCTGGAATTCCAGCTAGACGCTCGTTGTATATTCCAACCAACTTGATTCGCTTGGCCTGCATTTCGTTGAGACGTCTCAATTGCACTCGACCTACTGACGCGAGAATGTCCGGCATGTTGTACTTGAACCCGGGAAGAATAACGTCATAGCGCCAACTGCCGCCCTTTTCGTAGCGCTTGTATGCGTCCTTATCCATACCGTGCAAGCTAATGACCCGAGCACGATCAATTAGCTCTCGAGATCCTGTGAGAATCCCACCTTCTCCTGTGGTCATGTTCTTAGTTGCATAGAAGCTGAATGCTGCGAGATTGTCTCGGGAGCCAATGAATTTCTCTCGGTACGTGGCACTAACTGGATGAGCTGCATCTTCAATGACGGTCAAATTGTGCTCTTCGGCGATGGCAAAAACTTCATCAAGATCAACGGGATGGCCTGCGTAGTGAACTGGCAAAATAGCCTTCGTCTTTGGCGTGATCGCTGCTCGAATCGCATCTGGGTCGATATTCAGCGTATCGTCTTGGATGTCAACCAAAACTGGTCGAGCACCTACGTGCTCAACAACGTTTGCAGTTGCACAAAAGGTATGCGTGGGAACGATAACCTCGTCTCCAGCTCCGATTCCATGAGTGATGAGAGCAACATGCATTCCAGCAGTGCAGGAGTTTAATGCGAGTGCAGCTGGTGCACCGTATGCTTGGCAAAATTCCTCTTCCAGGTGCTTTGTCTGGGGACCCGTTGTAAGCCAAGGAGAACGCAGTGTCTGTACAACGGCTTCGACCTCTTCATCAGTGATTTGAGGAGGAGAGAATGGAATAAATGATTCGCGACGGAGGAAACCCTGTAAGTTACTCATGTTGTCTGTTTGAACTAAAACACCCATATACTTGAAAATAAAACTGCTGGCAAGTAGCGATTCGATCAGCACTGCTTAGAACATGATGCTCAGAACAAGTCGAGAACATTAGAGATTCTATAGATCGTCCTGATTACGCTTCTAGTTGAAAGAATGGAAACTATTTCCCGATAATGGACCCAACAAGCTAAATCGGTCGAATTTTACTCGACCTATAACACCCTGAACGAGACGTGTAGGTCTTTCTGGCTTTCAATTGCCTTACTATTCCTCGTGAACAGTCCCACATTTGTAATGGAGTCTGTTCACGAATTCAACGGATGTTACGACTTCCAATGGTAGGTGATGTCTATATCCGAAACTTGAAATCCAGTCGATTGGTACAACCTGAGGGCTGGACGATTGCCGCCTTGAGTACCCACGAACATCCGTTTGGTTCTTTGCTTGTAGTGGTTGAGCGCGGCGTGGACGAGGGCTGAACCTACGCCCTTGCCTTGAGATTTTCCAAACACAGCAATGAGGTCAATGGTTGCATACGAGGCAATCGTAAAGTTGTCGTTTGGCTTCTCAAAGAAGCATGCAACAAAGCCACAAGGTTCGCCGCCAGTACGAGCTACGAAGACAGCATCACATCGCCCCCTACAGTCATTTGAAATCCACTCTCCAATATGGATTTTAGATTTCTCGGGACTCAGGTAAGGATCGTTAAAGTATCGACTGTGTTGGTAAATCGTTTCACTTTGCTTGACAAGAATCGGGATGTCCTCATCACGAACCAAATCCACAACGAGTTCAGGATTGATTTTCGATGACTGATCCCTTTCCAATTGGCTATGCAGCAAAGTAACCAACGAGTCGACCAAGTAGAAACCATATTCAGTGAGTGCTTGTGAGAGAAACACATCACCAGCTGGAACTCTTGCTGTTAGATGGTCAATGCCATCCTGCTTGGCCCGGTTAATACAAGCCTCAATGAGCTGCCGTTGGTCGCCTGGGTGACAAGCTATTGCATCGATTCGACCCATGGAGACTCCATAGTATTGAGTGTCAAATGCGAGATGCTCGACGATTGCTGCTGAATGACCGACGGTGACGAGCGAGTTCGCTTTACTGGCGTAAAGCTCCTCAATGTATTTCGCCTGAGTTGTGGAACTCTCGATCCGAAAAGGAACGGGAACGACTTGACGGGATGGAATCATGGTTTTGTAGAAGTTTCTGGGTCGAGAGGAGTAGCAGTCACACCAATGCCAAATGCCACGGCAGGAATCGTTCGAGCAAGGATGATAAAGTCAAACCATAGCGAGAAATGCTCGATATAGTAGATGTCAAGTTCCTTGCGGCGCTTCCAGGTAAGTGAATTTCTCCCGAGGACCATAGGCCAGCCCGTCATGCCAGGCTTCATGAGCAGTTTTCGATGTTCGTTTGGCTCGTAAAGCGATAGTTGACTCTCTAGGTCGGGTCGGGGGCCCACTAGACTCATATCTCCCACAAAAACATTGATAAGTTGAGGCAATTCGTCCAGACTGGTCTTCCTGAGGATTTTCCCGATCTTCGTAACTCGTGGATCTCCAGATCCAGTAAAAGCAGATCCGTCTGCATTCATCAGGTCTGGAGCCTTGTCTCCCATCGTCCGGAATTTGTTGATGAGATAAGGTGTCCCGTTCTTTCCTAGTCGTGACTGACGGAACAGGGCCGGACCTGGCGAAGAAAGCTTGACTGCCACTGCGATAATCAGAAAGAGTGGGCTAAGAATAATTAGCGCTGCGCCAGATATGAGGATATCAAGCACCCGTTTAACGAATAGCTGAAGGTCTCGCATTCTACAGTCCCTGATTGTACTATTTCCCGCCTTGAGACTAACCTCTTTCGACTTTAGCAGACTAACGAACGAGTGAAGTTCAATGAAATTGAGGTCTTACTTGAGTTGACTATTGCCGCAAAGTACTTGCGTGGCTTACGTCTGAACGTTAAAACTTTCTTAGATATGGAGGCTGGTTTGGGTCGATCACCCTTACTAATATGTAGTGTCTGACAACGATTTTGAAATAAGAACATGAGCCCATTTGCGCTTCATGAAGGCGTGGTTTTATATCGCTTATGAAACGACTTCAAGGGTCCTTTCCCCCGTTTCATGAACCTAGAATGTTATTTTTAACGTTCGAACTTATATGGACGAGAATAGGTGCAGCTTCAATAGCTCTCAAATGCGCTCAGATTCGTTTTGCAACTTTCAACAGCCCAGCTAAGTCCTAAAGAATGAACACCACGAAATCGGCCATTTTCGGACAGATATTTCAGCACAATCCCAAGTCATGAGGCTTGGATGTTTTAGGACCCACTAGGGAGTTGGTCCTGTTTGGTCGCATTGTTCAGTTCTGGGTGTATACTCCTTCCAATCGGTACCCGGAATTATTGGGAATTACCGAATTGTTTCACTACTGATCTCTTGTCAACGGCGTGGTTTGAAGGATCTGAGTGTTTTTTTTGATAGAGGGGATACAATGACAACAGAGCAACCCGGTTTTGGAAGTAACCGATGGATGGATATAGCATTGCGATGCTTTGCCGACGCTCTCATGTTTAATGCGGCCATCGTTGCCGGATTTGTGAGCAGCCTACTAATCCAGGAGTCGTCGTCCGCAAAACTTGACGCGGCTAATACCTTTTCACTACTTGTAAGTCGATACGCGCCATGGTCACCACTTTTCACAGGCGCAGCTTTAGCTATCTTCTACATTTTCGGCTTCTACACCAGAGGACGCGCTTACAGAAGCAAATACAAAGCGCTTATCGTTGCTCAGGCTGTAACCGTCATATTCTTGGCGATCGCTTCAGCTTTATATTTCTTCCCAGTTGCAATGGTCCTGCCAAGGAGTGCACTGGTTACATCTTGGATAGTGGCTGTCGCCATGCTCGCTGGGTCACGCGTCTGGTCAACAATCTGGAAACTTGTTATTGACCGAGAGAGAACAGAAGAATCTGCACTACCTGAACTAGCAGAAGCTCCGACAATTCTAGTCATCGGCGGTGCAGGCTATGTTGGATCGGCACTACTTCCAAAGTTGCTTGAGCGCGGTCATAAAGTTCGACTTTTCGACCTATTCATGTACGGCGAAGAACCCGTTGCTGACCTTATGGGCCACGAGAGACTCGAAGTTGTACGAGGGGATTTCCGACAACTTGATAAAATCGTTAAGGCAATGGATGGAGTCGATGCGGTAATCCACATCGGAGCAATCGTAGGCGATCCGGCATGTGCATTGGATGAGGACTTCACAATCGAAGTCAATCTAACTGCTACCCGAATGATTGCAGAAGTTGCGAAAGCTCGTGGAGTTCAGAGGTTCATTTTTGCCAGCACTTGCAGTGTGTATGGCGCCAGCGACGAAATCTTAGATGAGCGATCTGCACTTAATCCAGTGTCACTCTATGCTCGAAGCAAGATCGCATCGGAGAAAGTGCTCAATGCACTGAATTCAGACAAGTTCTCAACCACGATCCTGAGGTTTGGCACAGTCTATGGCTTGTCAGGCAGAACTCGATTCGATCTCGTTGTTAACCTGTTAACAGCTAAAGCGATCGTCGACAGCAAGATCACCGTTTTTGGTGCAGACCAATGGAGACCATTCGTCCATGTTGACGACACGGCAGCATCTTTGGTCGCAGTATTAGAAGCTCCAATCGACGTTGTACGTGGTCAAATCTTCAACGTTGGATCGGAAGACCAGAATAAGACGCTCGGGGAACTGGGAGCTATGATTCAGCGCCAAGTGCCAACAGCGGAGTGTGTGTTCAGCCTTGGGGATAAGGATCGCCGAAATTATCGAGTCCGATTCACCAAGATCGCACAAAGACTTAACTTCAAGCCTAAGTGGACGTTGGAAGCAGGTATCGCACAAGTAATCGAGGCGTTCAAGGACGGCAAGGTTACGGACTACTCTGAAGACCGATACAGCAACGTGCAGTTCCTCACCAATAAGGAAGGTCAGAAGTATCTGACAACTGACGTGGCATGGCTGAGATCTCTCATTGAGAGCAGCTATCAAGAACCGCAGACGCAGCACACTCAGGATCAGGTAACCGTTAGGTGAAATCAGCGGAAGTCATTTTCGTAGGCGGCGGGATAGTTGGACTATCCGCCGCCTTTCGATTTTCAGAGCGACATCCGGGCAAAAAAATCCTTGTTCTTGAAAAAGAGAAGGATATCTGTTTGCACCAAACCGGCCGCAATTCCGGCGTTATTCACTCAGGCATCTACTACAAGCCTGGGTCCCTGAAAGCAATAACGTGCCGAACAGGAAAGTTGCAGCTAGAGCAGTTCTGTGAGGAACACGGAATCAAATTCGACCGTTGCGGGAAGGTTATTGTCGCGATCGACCCGTCACAAGAAGATCGACTTAACAATATTTACAAGCGCGGTCAGGACAACGGAATTGCATGCGAGATTATTGACCAAGTCAGACTTAAAGAACTTGAACCCTATGCAGCAGGCATAAAGGGCATACATGTTCCTGAAACTGGAATTGTTGACTATGTCGGTATGTGCCACCAGATGGCTTCGATGCTCAAAGAGCGCGGCAACGAAATCATTACGGAAGCTAAGGTGACCGGCGCTAAAGAAGACAGCACTGAAGTTGTCGCGGAGACCACGAAAGGTAGCTTTAGGGCATCCGTACTTGTGAATTGCGCGGGACTTCATTCAGATCGAGTGGTAAGGAGTACCGGCCAACAACCTGAGGCCAAGATCATTCCTTTTCGAGGCGAATACTTCGAACTGAAACCAGAAGCTGAGAAGTACTGCAAGAATTTGATTTATCCCGTACCCGATCCCTCTTTCCCATTCTTGGGTGTTCACTTCACAAGGATGGTCTTAGGTGGAGTCGAGTGTGGTCCCAATGCGGTTTTCGCTCTCGCAAGAGAAGGATATGGAAAAACCCAGATCAACTTCGCTGATCTATACGAAACTCTGGCCTACAGTGGTTTTCGACACCTTGTGAAGAAACACCTTAAAATGGGTTTGCAAGAGACGCTAAGATCGATGAGCAAATCGATGTTTGTGCGGTCGCTTCAACAACTCATTCCGGATATTCAAGGAAAAGACATTGTTCCTGCACCATCCGGTATCCGTGCACAAGCAGTTGCACCGAACGGTGCGTTGGTAGACGACTTCAATTTCACAGAATCCAAGCGAATGGTCCATGTGTTGAATGCGCCATCGCCAGCCGCCACCGCTGGCTTAGCGATCGGCGATCACATCGTTAACCACCTAGAAACGCATCTCAATTAGCTGAGCCCGTTATTCGCGAAAGGTTGACCCACAAGTTTCACTAGTCGGTCAACCCCAACAAATAACCCAAAGGTAAGCTTGCATTGCCTTCGGTGATCTACACGAGTTCGAATTTCAATCGACAAAATCGTCCTGATTGCTGCTAGGTTGGAGACAAAACAGTTGAGGATTCTAGTAACGGGCGGAGCAGGTTTCATTGGTAGTGTCATCGCACAGAGTCTTGTGACTCAGGGACACGAGATCGTAGTCATTGACGATCTCCGTTACGGGCACGAAGCGGCAGTTCCATCGGAAGCCCAGTTCATTCAGCTTGATATCGTGGATCGAAATTCCGTCCTGTCTGTTTTCGAGGAAAATCAGTTTGAAGCCGTCGTACATCTTGCGGCTGAAGCGTCGGTCGGGGAATCCGTTATTGATCCTGGACGATTCTATAACGTCAACCTGCTCGGTGGAATCAACATTCTGGAAGGCATGCGCAAAACCAGCGTTCAGCGAATAATCTTCTCGTCAACGGCTGCCATTTTTGGAGAACCTGAGCAAGTTCCCATCACAGAAGAGTCGGCGCAAAAGCCCGTAAACCCTTATGGCGAGACGAAACTTGCGTTCGAGCACGCTTTGAAATGGTATCGAAAGACATTCGGAATTCGACACGTTTCGTTTCGGTATTTCAACGCCTGCGGAGCGACCGACACGCGTGGGGAAGACCGAGCAAAGGAGACACACCTCATCCCCCTACTATTGGAAGTGGTTCAGGGCCGGCGATCCGAATTGACTCTTTTTGGCACCGACTATCCGACCCCAGACGGAACATGCGTTCGCGACTACGTTCATGTGTTGGATATTGCTCAGGCACACCTACTTGGACTTGCCAAGATAGACGATCTAAATGAAGCCGCATTTAACTTAGGAAGTGGAACTGGAAACTCAAATCTCGAAGTCATTGAAACGACGCGAAAGGTGACTGGACACGAGATCCCCATAAAAAAAGGATTACGACGCGACGGAGATCCTGCCGTTTTGGTTGCCAGCTCCGAAAAAGCAAAGAAAATCCTTGGTTGGAATCCACAATATACTAATATTCACCAAATGGTGGAGAGTGCTTGGGCATGGCGCGACGCACATCCAAAGGGCTATTCGGCATAAGATCGAAGTCATTTCGCAACGCTTGAAATAGAAGGAACGATTAACTCTAATCATGATGAACAGTCTTGTATTTGCGACCCAGGGTACTTGGGAGACAACTACCCTCTTTAACAACAACGAAGAGGTTTTTGCCGATCGGCTCTTCGTAAGTCTCAAACGAGCGAGAGGCTGGCTGGGCAACGACCGTGGTGGCGAATTAACTGCCTATGTCACGTTGCAAGATCGCCCAGATGAAGAGACGGGAATTTTCCCTGGATCCATTGAGATTCAAGTGCCAAGGCACAACCTCCTCATCGTGAATCGAGATCCCCACTTTGCTTTCGAAAGCACCCAGGTTTACTACCAGGAAATTGAAGTCACGATGAGCATGGCAGAACTGTATCTGGAGATAGATGCAGACCAAAACATCGTTCAGTGTTATATTAGTCTCTTCCAGGGACATGGCATCGGCAGCGGAAACGCCGAAACCTTTACCCTACTTTAATCGTTGGTGATAATTGATGCATCGTAAAGCGTTATTTGCTCGCATATTAGCCGCCGCCATCATGGTGGCCATCCTGCTCGTGCCAATGGACGTCCTCGCTCAGCGAAGAGGAGGTTCATTTGGTGGGGGTGGAAGGTCATTTGGGGGTTTTAGTGGGGGACGTTCTTCCGGAAGTAGTTTCGGGAGCTCTCGATCAAGCGGAAGTTTTGGAGGATCGTCAACTCGATCTTTTAGTGGTTCAACACCTCGGGGTTCCTTTGGTGGAAGTTCGACTCAGAAATCGTTTGGTGGACTCCGAAGTGGATCGACAGGTACACGAACGGGAAGTGGCTCCTTCGGCAATCGCTCCGGAAGCTCCTTTGGGGGCCCTAGGACGTTTACGAGCACCCAGTCAAAGGGCGGATCGCCATTTGCGCCGAGGGCAAATTACGGTGGCCCTGGTTATAGCTCGTACGGGGGGTACCACTACTACAACGGATACCAGATTCATTACTATGGCGGAGGTTATGGAAGCTATTGGTTCCACCCAGCCTGGTACTACTGGACTCCGTTCCACCCTGCGTTCTTTTACAGCCCACCGGTTTACGTGAATGGCTATTACGAGCCCGGCGGATTTAGCTTCCTCCGACTCATGCTCGGGATATTCATCTTCGTGGTTATCTTCTGGATCATCGCCAGGATCTTCTCCAGGCGTTAATGGAATTGGACTACCCGGCTCATTGCCGGGTAGGAATCCATAGAAATGAGTTCTTTTTCGTCGCCGGTTACCCGATAAATCGCTACTTCAATTCCTTCTTTTCCACTATTGCTCACATGAGCGTGTCCAGACTCTGAGCCAATCTCAATAGTCTGATATCCGGATTGCTTTCTCACTTCCGAAATGATTTGTGGCCTTTTAGCAAGATCGTTGGAAGCAATAAAGGAAATAAGCAGATTGTTTCCATCCGCATATCCGCTAATTTGAACGGGAAACGGATAGGGGTTCTTAAAGGAGAGGTCAATGTTGCTGTACGCGACTGCAGCATCTCTTCCAGGCAAGATGTAGCTAGGTAGGAATCGATGTCGGTGCCTTTCCACGATCTGCATACCCGCTAATAGTGCGGCATTGTAGAGCGTCGTTGAGGTCTGGCACACTCCGCCACCCCAGTCTGAAATGAGTTGACCGTTATAGCTCACAGGTGCCTTTCGGTAGCCCTGATCTTGAGAGAATGTCCCAACCACTTTGTTGAAGGAAAATGTCGCACCTGGCTTGATGGTTACAGAAACGAGACGACCAAGTGCAAGCAAGGAATTGTGGCGTTGAGAGTGACTACGTCCTGATAGCGATGTACAGAATGATGCAATAGTCCTGTCTCTCGGGAGTGTCGAGAAGGCCAAACCTCCGACGAGGATCGCACCAATACTCACCAATCCTCCAATGACAGCTTTCACTTGACCTCCAGGTGGGATTCTGCACCTGATGCTCGCACAGTCAAATCGTACATGCTCGTTAGGGACGGGGGTAGAGCATGGGATTCTCCTGGCCGTTCCGCACGCATGGTGTAAGTCAATACTTGCTTACCTGGACTCATGCGATGAATAAAGAAGGCAATTCGATCGTCAAGAATGACTGTTCGGTCCCACCAATATGACCACTGTTCGCCATCGGTCAGTTGGTCACGCTCCGAGATACGACAATTGCTCGGAATAGGGTCTTCAACCATCAAGAACTCCCGGGCGATGGAAGACTCAACTGTTACATTCACCCGAATCACATCTCCAGAACTTGCCTGTTGGATGGGCTTTCGGCTTGGTAACAGTCGTAACGTCCCATCCTCAAGCTTCCGAGTCTCCATCAGAAAATACTCGCGAGAAACTCGGAGTGCTGGCACGGGACTGTTGGCGGCTATTTCGTCCTGGATTTTGACTGCACTGAGCTGCACCGTCGCATAACATGTGGCCAGCCCGGATCTTTCGATTCGAACAGTATTTGGCCCCGAGTGAAGTTCAGAGATAGGAATCTGAACCATGGACGCCAGCTTGTCCGGCTGGGTAGCGTCGAGCGAAATTGACTTGACCAGTCGATCATTGACGAGGACTCTCGCCGTAAATGCGCCCAGCTTAGTTTTTGTTTGGCTCAGGTACTTAGATAAAGCGACTAGTGAGTAAGAAGTGTCGCGCGTCGAATCCCACATTGCACCACGGCGAGACAACATCAAATGCCTGACCGCCCGTGGCACAACTGGGTCATCAGGGCGAATGAGGCAAATCGCGGCGAGCGACAAGGCCGTGGTCTCTGATCCCCACTCTTCGTCGGAATTACTCCAGTAAGCGCCTAGGGGACCTTGATGCGCGTTTCCAATAAGTCGCGACAAGAGTGTGTCTCGGCTCGAGTACATGCTCGGCCCCATTGCATGGGTGGCCATGACGAGAGTTGCAATACTGGCATCAGAAGCTTTGTGTAGGATCAGTGTGTTGTAGCCATCGACTGCGGCTTTAGTTTTGCCAAATCGAGCGAGAACATAGATTACATAGCTCTTTGCCCGTAGCGAATCGGCTTTCCACGCCTTAGTGCCGATGCGCTTCAAACACCACTCGATAGCCCGTCCGGAATCCACTTTTTGAACAGGGTAGCCAGCCTGTTGACATCTGTCCAAGCCGTCAAGAACAAGAGCAGTCATGAGCGGATCGGAAGCATCATTCTCCCACCAGCCCCATCCTCCATCAGCGTGCTGCATTCTCGACAATCGAGTCATCGAATCTCTTGCAATTTGAGGTATCTGATTTTCGATATTTGGGCGGTGTAAGCCGAGATTGTTGAGGCATGACTTCACTAAAATGCTGGGCATGAAGCGACTCATTGTCTGCTCAACACAGCCATACGGAAACCCGATCAAGCCGTCAAGAGCATTGATCATGCTGCCCACCAAGCTTGCGCTAACCTCAACCTTAACTGAACCAACAGTTCGGTCGAACGCCGGATCCAACATGACGTCAAAGTTCTTTCCGTTTTGAATCTCGTCAGCCCAAGCAGCCTGAACAGGTAGCCCGTGTGGATTGACTTGGAACTTCTGCTCAACACCGTCGCTCGGACCTCCATCAATCCAAGTTCTAGCCGTAATAGTTGCTGGTCCCGGATTACCTGCCTTAAGCTTGAAATTAACGCTCGTTAGCCGGTCCGTCGAGACATGTACGGTTTGTTGTAGCTCTCCGGTGATGCCTACGCCCGTCCCGTTTAGTCGAACATGAACGTCCTTATCAGCACCCGTATCATTCGTAATGAGTAGGGCCATTTCGCTCTGGTCCTGCTGCACCAGGAAGTCTGGCAGTTCCAAGCGTGCCATCAGAAGCTTCCGAGACTTGAAGTGCGTAGTAGCCTTGCCAACTAGCGTCGAGTCGGTCACCCCAACCGCTGTGGCTCTCCATTCCGTGAGATTGTCTGGAAGGACAAAAGAAACGGATTTTTCTCCAGTTGCGTCAGTCTGAATGCTGGGGATCCAGGCAGCTGTATCCCTGAATTTCCTCCTGATCTTAACATCCGTTCCTCCCTTGTCGCCTCCATCCAAATACACTTCACTGAATGAATAGGAAGTCGTAACTGAGTTGTTCCTCTTTGGATAGAACGATTCCTGAACATTGAAACTGTCCGATCGAATGGCATAAATAGACTCATCCACGATCCCAAGGGAGACCTCGGCGGGAACAGGTGCACCCGATGGAGACTTCGTTCTGACGGTCAGTCGAACTGTTTCCCCAGGTTCATATTTCGCCCGGTCACTGGAAACCGAAATCTGTAATGCATTGAAGCTGGGATCAACGGAAAGCTGTGCGCTACCCTCGTAGAACTTCTTCTTTTTGATATAGGCAACCGAAACAAAGCAATTCGGCGCGTAGTTAGCGGCGACAGGAAGAGTAAGGATCGTCGTGCTGGATTGGAGAGGAACGACTTTTTTCCAGAGTATTTTGTCGGACTGTAGGGTCACAAGTGCTGAGCCACCAGGAACTAGTGTCCGCAATAGAACATTTGCTGTTTCTCCTAGCTTGTAATGTCGCTTATCAAGGACGACTTCGAACTTTGACTGGTCAGATTCAGCGTGGTAGTTGTCTGACAGGATAGTCACCCTATCTTCCGATCGAATCGTGTGGTGCTCTGAATCAACAGCATCTGCCGTTATGACCATCGTCCCGCGGTCAATCGCAGTTACCGGCATATGGAGTTTCCCGTCAGATCCAGTGAGAACGTTAAGAGTCGATAGTAACTTGGTTACGGCCTTGTTATTCGTCCACTCCTCGCGACCAATGGTCACCTTGACTGGCAGTCCTGGAACAGGTGGGCGTGCGCCTAAGTTCGATTGGGCCGTCAATATCAACTCAACCATCTGTCCCGGCTTAGCGAGATAGTTTTGGCAGGCGACATCCAGGGAAACGGATCCTCGATAGACATGAATGGTCGTTGAACCATCAGCATATTTGTTGGATTCATCAGACACGCTCGCGTTTACATTGAAGTTCAAGTCAGAGAGAGGGATCGAAGTATTGTCCGCTTGCCGTGTGTCGAATTCAAGCAACGCTCGGCCCTTGCCGTCAGTAGTTAGCTCATAGGATTTCGAGACCTCGCCTCCGCCAAAACTCCGGCCATCGTTCTGGTCCTCCTCGCCTGGCTCAGAATTCCATGCAGGTGATGAGAAGACATATCCACGCACTTTCGCTCCGACAACTGGGCCGCCAAAATAATAGGAGCACTGGACTTCGACTTGGACCTTGTCACCAATTGCATAGAGTGGCTTGAGTGGTTTGAACTGGACGTTCATCTCTGGCTTGCGGTAGGCAAGCATGTCCACGAAGTGCGAGGAACTTCCTCCCAATCCGGATGCTGAAATGCGATAGAGGCCGGGTCCCGCTTCCTTACTCGTCGTAAAATGGCCCCAAAATGCACCATGTGCGGAAGCCTGCACTTGCATCTTCTGCATCGGCTGATCTTCCGTATCCTTAATGACCACTTCGATCGGACCAGCGCTAGGGTTTTTATATGCTCGTCCGTTCTTTTGCCTGACAATCCCTTTAAATTGGACTTCGTCGCCCGGTCTATACACGGGTCGGTCGGTGTAGAGGACGATCTTAGTAGCCGCAGAGTCGTCAGACTCGCCCGAACTGTAGATTCCTATCGTTGCTATAGAATTGCCATAAGTAGCCAAGATGGCAGTTCGGTTATCGTTTTGGCCAGGAATAGAAGAATATGTGGTCGCTGACGTTCCATCCGCACCTGTAGAAGACCGTAGGGTGTCATTGCCGGGCCGCTGCGTCCACAGAGTAGCGCCAGAGATCGGTTTGCCTGAGTAGAGGTCAACAACATATCCCAAGGCATTTCCGCCCGAAGTCTTTGTTACAAGTCCGATGCGGCTAACGTTGACATAAGTGGCAATATTGATGCCAGGGCATGAGCATTTAACCCAGTAAAATCCTTCCGGGAGCTTATTAAGATCCAGTCGGTCAACGAACGCTCCTTCCTTGTCTCGGTTCTTAACGGCATGTTCGGAAATCTTATGGCTGATAGCAAAATTCTCGAACTCGGTGGGAACCTTTAAACCCGGATCCGTTCTTAAAGCCTGAATCGCTTGGTTGAACTTCCCTTGGTGAAGCATGGCATTGAAGTCAATGCTTTCGACTTCAACTTTGATGCGGTCTCCCGTTCTGAATCCATGTAATTCGAGTTGTGGCGTCTCTTGTGGCATCCACACTCGCTGACTCGCATAAAGTTTAAGGTAAGGTTTGTTGGGTTCGAGCCCAAGGTCCACATGGGTTGGTTTGCCCTCGGTGACTTGGATCGTCTTTGGCACCGAAGTATGTTCCGATGCAGAAACATTGAGATCGTAATCACCCGCACGCACGTTGTGGAACTTGAAGCGACCCTTCTCATCGGCAGTAACATAGCGGTCTCTTGCTGTATCGTCTCCATGGACAGAAAGATTGACCTGTGCCTCCGCTAACGGCTTGCCTGTCTCTTTCAGGAAGATGACTCCCTCAAGCTGACCGATCGGTACGTCCTGTGTCACGCCGAAGGTGAAAACGAGCATGCAAAACAGAATTCCAGCGATTAGGCTGAATACGCTCGTCGTAAATCGGGAACCAGCAACTGCTTTCATGCTTCCGTCGAGTCCCTTCTTCGCGAAACAGCAAGGATTCCCGCTGCGGCTACTCCCATGGACAGTGCCCACCAACCGAAGCTATGGAGCTTCTCCTGGCGCGTGAAGTCGAGTGCTTCGCCAATCCAACCCACCGCTACCGAGTTGGCTGCTCCTGCGGAAATGGCTATAGCCAAAGCTAACGCCCCGAAAGTTTGCTTTCTTGAAACAAGTAGACCGCTTAAGCCTAGTCCAACCACAACCCCAGACGCACCTTTTGACCCCAGTACGACAATCGAAAGCACCGGAAGACAGATCAATATAAAGCCCCAAAGGAGCCCGGAAACGGCCTTTGAAACCGGTTTTTCAGTTTCGAAATTATCCAACCATTCAACATAGAGGACAGGGATAACAGCACCGACGACGATTCCTGTCACTCCGTAGTGCTGGCCAATATCTAATGCGCGCGAGACGTCGGGAGAGGCGTCGCGAAGAACTCTGTACATTAAGAGTCCAACCGTTGGCCCAGTCGAAATTAGGGCTCGATTATTGCCCAGCAACACGAGAATGAAGGCGGCCTCTAAAATTCCAGTGGCCATACCGAATCCCCTAAGCATCGAATAACCAACGGTGCCGAGGGCCAGCCAGATTACGGCTGCAATCCCTAGCCGGAAACCTGATACTGGACCTTCAGTGGGTAATAGCCAATGAACGACGAGCGATCCAACAGCCGCGATTCCGAGGATGATCCAAAGCTCCCCACCAACCGACCACCTGGACACACCGTAACCTGCCGCTGCTGCGAGAACAGCCACTACTCCGGGCCAGAGACTTCCGAACTGGTTTGCGAGAATCCTTTTTAGTCCGATTGAGAGAATCGCTGAAACTGTAAGGGCGAGGACCAATGCAATCCCAACATAGGACCGATTCATGGCCCCACTGCCGTTCTTGCCAAGGTAATCCGTTATGGGAATCAGCCCGCCCACTACTGCAGCAGCAATAACCGATGCGGATGGACTAAAAAAGAGCGCTCCAGCTGAAACAGAGAAGGCAAATGCGAGACCAACTTCTGGAAAGCTATCTGCCCGAACGAGATGGGCAAGGCTTGCACCAGCCACCGCCACCGCGAGTGTTGTGGTTGTAGAAAGTTTCTCGAACGATGTGGCACAGAGCGATACAACGCCACCTGCGATGATGGAGACGATGACCGCCTTATGGTCGTCCACCTTTCCCAGTCTAAAAGTGCAAAACACTGAAGCTGCAAGTAAACAAAAGTAGGCAGCAACCGACCAAAAATGAGGAAGTGTGATTCGCTTAGTTCCTTTTGGAACTTCAGATAGAAAACCACAAAGCACGGCGAGCAGGAGCGCCAAAATAGGTTGTAAGGTGGTCATTTTGCCAATAAGCGCGCCCATCGCGGACGGTTAGGGCAGAGCTTCATCGTAATGACGTCCAAAGGCATTCGAAGTATCTTGATTTTTCGAAAGAAAAGTCGATTCGTATGTAGAACTCCAAACGGTGAAAATCCTTCGGAATCGAAAATCAAATAGCGGCAATACTACGTAGACCTACTGCAATCGAACTTTACGATTGCAGCACCATCGATGACTGAAATTACATTCCAACAAGCAATAGAACCCTCCCCAAGTCGAAACGCAATTGAGCGTATGGTTGCTCTAATTCTTACTCTAGTTTCGACTTTGGCGATGATCGGTTTTACAATCAGAGAAGTCTCGGCGGGCACACCAAATAGTTCGCTCTTTGTGACACTTACAGTGGCAAGCGTAGTCGTAGCATCGGCTTCGACCTTTGCGAGGTTTCGGCAGGATAGCCAGTTTGCGCCCACTTGGTTCCTGGTTAGTTATCTGGCCATAGCGGGATGTATCGCGATTGCGATGGTTTCCGAAGGATGGGCAAACAAACAAGGACTTGGGCTCACGCCCGCACTTGTGCCAGGTTTATGTTTTTTTGTTTGTGCTGTTTCGCCACTGGGCGTTTCCAACCAAACAGCCTTTGGCATAGGCAGTTTGATTCCCAAAGTGGTTTTGATGGCTGGAATAATGCAATTCACAGACAATTCTGATTGGGGAGTCTTCTCATCCAACCATTTATTGAGTCCACAGAGTGCATTGGCTGCCCTTGCGGTGTTCTCAGCCCTTATAAGTGTCGTTTTCTTGGCCGCCAAATCAAAGTTGCCGTCCTTACTCATGTTCTTGATTGGCCTTATAATAACACTTCCTTGCATTCTCAAAATTGAATTACCCTTGGTTGTCCTTCACTTACTCTAGGTACCCTCTAGACTCGAAAACACCAAAGGAGATCACGCGAATTGACGACAGAACACATTCAGCAGCTTTTGGGGAATGAGGAGTCCCTCCTGACCCATGTCAGCACGACCATTCCAAAGGAAACTCTTCACCTCCCTGGGCCAGATTTCGTCGATCGGATTTTTACTTCGAGCGACAGAAGCATTCAAGTGCTGCGATCACTGCAAGCTCTGTACGGATCAGGTCGACTAGCCAACACAGGCTATTTGAGCATTCTTCCGGTGGACCAAGGAATTGAGCATAGCGCTGGTGCTAGCTTCGCTCCGAATCCTCAATATTTCGATCCTGAAAATATCGTAAAGCTTGCCATTGAAGGAGGCTGCAACGCGGTAGCCTCGACACTCGGCGTTCTCGGCGCAGTTAGCCGAAAATATGCACACAAGATCCCATTCGTTGTGAAGATTAATCACAATGAATTGCTTACCTACCCCAACAAGTTCGATCAGGTTATGTTTGCCGGTATCGAGCAGGCTTGGAATATGGGAGCAGTTGCCATCGGAGCTACCATTTATTTTGGTAGTGATGAAAGCACAAGGCAGATTCAAGAAGTAACTCAGGCTTTTGCCCACGCCCACGAACTGGGTATGGCGACCATCCTGTGGTGCTACCTAAGAAATCCTGCATTCAAGAAAGACAAGGACTATCATGTCTCTGCCGACCTCACTGGACAAGCTAATCACCTTGGTGCCACGATCGAAGCCGATATCCTCAAGCAGAAATTGCCAGAGAACAACGGCGGATACAAGGCTCTCAAGGGCGAAGCCGGTGATTACGGCAAGACCGACGAGCGAGTCTATACGAAACTAACAAGCGAGAATCCAATTGACCTTTGCCGATATCAAGTGGCAAATGGTTACATGGGGCGAATCGGCTTGATTAACAGCGGCGGCGCTTCTGGAAAGAACGACCTCGCTGAAGCCGTAAAGACTGCAGTCATCAACAAGCGAGCGGGCGGTACCGGCCTCATTAGTGGAAGGAAAGCATTCCAGAAGCCAATGAATGAAGGTGCAGCACTACTGAACTCCATTCAGGACGTATATCTCGATCCAAACGTAACGATTGCCTAACAAACATGATCCAGATTGGAAGCTACAACCAACTCGAAATCGTTCGCAAAGTGGATTTTGGAGTCTATCTGAGCGATGGAGAGTCGGATGTACTGCTTCCAATCCGGCAGGTCCCTCCTAAAGCGGGGCAAGGCGACATCCTCAACGTCTTCGTCTATACCGATTCTGAAGATCGTCCAATAGCCACGATGCTTAAGCCAAAAGCGGTTGCTGGTGAATTCGCTCTCCTTAAGATCGTCAGCGTGAGCTCATTTGGCGCATTCGCCAATTGGGGATTGGAAAAGGATCTACTTATCCCACTCTCAGAGCAGCGATATGCATTGAAGGAAGATCGAGATTATGTGGTCAGGGTAATTCTCGATAAACTCACTAACCGAATCATAGGTAGTACTAAGCTTTCGAAATTCCTTGATCCAGATACTTCCTCGCTCAAGGAAGGCCAGAAGGTACGTGCCGTATTCACCCACCGCACGGAAGACGGAATGATGGCGATCATTGACAACCGATTCTCTGGAGCCGTATTTGCCGACGAGATTCTCACACCACCACGAATTGGTGAAGCCAAAGATGCGTATGTAAAGCGAATTAGAGAGGACGGTAAAGTTAGCCTGTCTTTTTATCCGCAAGGATACGAAGCAGTTTCTGCCCAAGCTCCTGAAGTTCTTAGCATGTTGAGAAAATCTGGCGGATTTTTGCCATACAGCGATAGCTCCAGCCCAGAAGTTATTCGCAACGTGTTCGGAATGAGCAAGGGAGCATTTAAGAAACTCCTGGGCCGCCTATTGAAGGAGGGCCGTATTGAGATCAGCTACCATGGGATCCGACTAAAAGAGTAGGCGTCCGATGAATTCCTTTTACCGAGGCAAATTTCTGGCGATGGTTGGCTTCGCGCTAGTCGTCTGTTTTGCAGGTGCTGTAACTAGAGAAGTGAGTAGCGTCGTCTCAGATGCACTTCTAGGGCTTGCCGGCATACTCGGCATCGGTTCTGTAGTAATCTTTTTCAAAGGAATGCGAAGTAAGTACGATCTCGCAACTCTACGCGAACTGCATGAACTTGAGGCCGCACAAAATCGTGAGCGAGATCAAGCATCGGAATTTGACAGTGTCTACTGTATGCGATGTGGCGAAGCATTCAATACTCGGTTCTCCGTCTGCCCTAACTGTGGTCGGAGCCTTAGCTAGTCCCTTGCCTGGAATGGCCTCGAATGCAATAGTTAAAATCGTACAAGCATACGCTCGCTAAGTGATTTCTCGGACAAGGCCGAGCGCTAAATGGCGTACAAAAGGGCATGGCGAAAAGGATTTTCTTGAGTTCATTCATTGCCCTCGCGGTCATCGGTTGCAAGGGTGGCGACGACAATGTCGGCACGGCCAACGTTTATGGAGTTAATGCGGACCCAAACCAAGGTGCCATTACAATTCTGGCTAATGGCAGCACAGTCTTAAATAGCGGTGCGTTTGGAGCAACATCAGGCACATTTACTACAGTTAGCAGTGGATCGAACGCAGCAGTTATTGTTTCAAAGTCTGATGGAACCTCGCTAGCACAAACGAACTTTCTTTCTGGATTCCTTAACTCAACGTATTACGCAATTTATGCCTACGGCGGGGCCTCGAGTCAATCCGCCGACATCATGCCTCTCGACGTCTCGCAACCACCGGCGACCCTTTGCCGGCTGATGTTCACCAATACTTCCGTAATCCAGCCATCAGTGGATGTTTACGTGACCACGCAAGCCAGCCCGAGCGGGCTCTTGCCGACACGATCGGGTGTCAGTGCGTTTAATTCCGGGTTTACATCTGAAGTGAATAACATCGCACCCGGAACATACAACGTTTTCTTTACCCAAGCAGGAAATCAGACCATAGTCGCAACATCCGCGGTAACGTTGGGAACAACACCGGCCGGAGCCGGCGCGAATGAGATCGCACTTGTTGGCATAGCGGACGCCCCTGGAGCAACGATTCCGATTCTTCAGCAGGCGATTCCCTCAATCTTGTTGTCGGCGGTAACAGGAGCGACTGCTCCGATGACGGGAATAAAGCCGACAATTATTAAGGGTCAAAAGCAGGTTAGCTAAAACTCGGTTGCTGTCCGGTAACTTCTCGAAGATTTTTGCCGGACTTCAAATACCTTCCTTGGTAATCGCAACGTTGCTAAAGAGCATAATTCGGCATGCTTCCAATGATTGCAGCGGTTTTGGTTTCAAATCGTCCTGAGAGTCCATTGTCCATTTGGTTCGATAAACCCGCTGCGAGTTTCCAATCTTCTTTGCCCGTTGGAAATGGCCGCCTTGGCGGGATGCTGTTCGGTGATCCTGTTAACGACAGGATTGTGCTCAACGAGATTTCGATGTGGTCAGGCAGACAACTCGACCAAAACCGAAAGGATGCTTGGAAGACTAGATCCAAGATCCTTGCCTTACTCATGGAGGGCAAGAATCCTGAAGCGGAAGCCATGATGGACAGTGCGTTCACTTGCGATGGCCCGGGCAGCGGGTCTGGCGGTGGGAAAGACGGACCTTATGGCTGCTACCAGGTACTCGCGGATTTAAAGATTCATTTCCCAAAGCAATCTGGAAATGTGCAAGATTACAGCCGAGAACTTAACCTAAAAGATGCATCCGCGCACATTAGTTTTCAATCAGGAGAGCAACATCAGGATCGAGAATTAATTGCATCAGCTCCCGATCAGGTTTTGGTCTATCACATAACTTCCAAAGGTTCCGAGCCATTGGCGTTTGATCTTCAGCTCAAGAGGGAAGAGCGTGCCTCAGTCTCGCAAGATGGCGACCGCGGTATGAAGATGGAAGGACACCTCAACGATGGTTCAGGCGGCGATGGGCTGGGCTATATGGCACGAGTTCGCGTCGTTGCCCCGGGAGCAAAGATTGAATTTTCAAACGGATCCCTTGTCGTTCAAGGTGGCAAGGAAGCAACGGTGCTTGTTTCTGCGGGCACCGACTACTCGGGCCCCATTGCCGGACGGCACATGGGAGCAAAGTACAAGGACGTTACGCTAGAGCAAGTCGAATCAGCAAGCAAGAAATCGTGGACACAACTCAAGAGAGCGCAAAAGAAGGACTACCAGTCCTTGTTCAACAAGTTTCAACTCGAGCTTTCAGGCAACTCACGGAGTGATCTCACTACTCCCGATCGACTCGAACAGTTCTCGAAGACAGGCGACGATCCAGCCTTGGCGGCCCTCTACATGCAGTTCGGTCGCTATTTGTTAATCAGTTCTTCGCGGGAAGGAAACCTGCCAGCCAACCTCCAAGGTCTTTGGGCGGAAGAGTTGCAGACACCTTGGAATGCGGATTACCACCTAGACATTAACGTGCAGATGAACTATTGGCTGGCCGAGTCTACAAACCTATCGGAGTGCCACCTACCGCTGACTAGCCTGATTGAAGCTTTGGTAGAGCCTGGGTCAAGGACCGCAAAAGCCTATTACAATGCACCTGGCTGGATCGCACATGTCATCACGAACCCTTGGGCGTTCACGGCTCCTGGTGAAAGCGCATCATGGGGTAGTACCAGTTCGGGTTCCGGTTGGCTATGTGAGCATTTGTGGGAGCACTGGCTATTCACTCACGATGTTCAATACTTGAAGAGGGTCTATCCCATCCTGAAAGGTGCGTCTGAATGTTTCCTATCGCTTCTCGTAGAGGAACCAAAGCATGGCTGGTTGGTAACAGGACCTTCGAATTCTCCAGAGAATGCCTTCCGCCTTCCCGACGGACGAACCGCTCATACATGCCTCGGGCCAACCATCGATGAGCAAATTCTCCGCGAGTTGTTTGGCAACACTGTCGCTGCCGCTAAGGAACTTGGGGTTGACAGTCAGTTGTCAGCACGATTGACAACCGCTTCTTCCAAGCTTGCACCCAACCAAATTGGACCGGATGGTCGCTTGCAAGAGTGGCTCGAACCCTATGAAGACACCGAAGTTCACCACCGCCATACTTCGCATCTCTACGGTCTCTATCCCTCAAATCAAATAACGAAATTCGGCACACCAGACTTGGCAAAGGCGGCCAAGCAAACTTTGATAGTCCGTGGCGATGAGAGCACCGGCTGGAGCATGGCATGGAAGCTCTGTTTTTGGGCCAGGCTAGGCGATGGTGACCATGCGGAAATTCTTCTCCATAGATTGCTCAAACCGACCGGCGCGGTGGGATACAACATGACAAACGGAGGAGGTACCTACCCGAACCTGTTTGACGCTCATCCACCGTTTCAGATCGACGGTAATTTCGGCGCTACTGCCGGAATCGCCGAAATGCTCATGCAAAGTCATCAAGAACTGCCCAATCAGGACTTTACGGTTAGCCTGCTGCCAGCACTACCATCCAAGTGGAAAGAAGGAACAGTTAAGGGGCTCAAAGCTAGGGGCGGAACACAAGTTGATATTCAATGGAAGGATGGAAAGTTAGTTTCTGCCTTGCTCAAGGCACCATCGTGGACCAATAATCACATCCGGTTACGCACCTTAGCACCCGTGGAAGTTTGGATGGGATCATCAAAAGTTGAAGTCAAAAACGAAGAGGAAGGTATCTCTCTCTTTACGATTCCAAAGGGAAAGTCGGTAACGATAAAGCCTAAAGGAGTGTAATTTCTCATCACGATGGATGCCGTAATTCGTCTCGCATCGCTAAAAGACAGCAACCAGATAACCGAAATATATAGGTACTACGTAGACTCTACTCCCGTATCGTTCGAGAGCCAGGCTCCTGATGTTAGGGAGACGATTGCGCGCATGGAGAATATCCTGGAATGGTTTCCATGGCTTGTCTGCGACGTTGGTGGCGAAATTGCAGGCTATGCATACGGCAGCGCGCATCGAGCACGGTACCACTATCGGTGGTCAGTCGACGTTACTGTTTATGTAGCTAACGGTTTCCACCGCCAGGGAATTGGCAATGCTCTTTACACCTCATTGCTTAGAATGCTTCCTATTCAAGGCTATGTGATGGCACATGCCGGAATTACTTTGCCAAATTCGGGAAGCGTGGGTTTGCATGAACGACACGGATTCCAGCACCTTGGCACATACCAAAATGTCGGATTCAAATTGGGCCAATGGCACGATGTCGGGTGGTGGGAACTACTGCTAATGCCCCTACCCGAGCAACCTCCTGAAATAATTCCAGTCAGCCAAGCTTGCCTTTCCTCAGCCTGGCAGGAAGGAATCAACTTCGGGACCACGAGCTTGCTAAGTAGGTGAGGTTGCAAAGGCGAAAGCCTGCCCGGATTCTCGCGAACCTAGCAGGCTTTCGTTGAGGTGTTAACCTTTGATCTGAGGGCTAAATCGTGGAAACGCGAAATCTCCACCCGAGTCGCCCGTAACATTGCGCATGGTTCCGTCATCGGTTCGCAAATCAAAAATCGAACGTTTGCCATCCTTTCCTCGCAAGGCAAACACCAAATGCACACCATCTGGACTCCAACTAGGCTCATATATTTCGCCAGGGATCCGCATTTGCTTGAAAGCAGGATCCTGTACCGTCGGAAAAGTCACAAGCCCTTTGGGTGTGAGTGCTCCATTGTCGACGGTTCCCAGAACCATAGCCACGAGAGTTCCGTCGGGCTTAATAGTTGGCGACCCGAATCCAGTTGCGTCGTTCGCGGCGATGACTGAGCCCTTTCCATCTTGCAAGTCGAAGATAACAGCCGCATTCTGAAAGGGCTTTTTGACGAGTTGGCCCTTCTCATCCATCGGAGGCTTTTCTGGCCACATGAAATGTTGAACCGTATAAACGATATTCCCATCTTTAGGGTTGACATCAAAGTCGACGTGCTCGCCTGCGGTAAGAGCTTTGGGCTGAGGAAACTTTCCGTCAACAGGCTGCATGTCTTGTAACACAAGTACTTCACCGTTATCGCGGCGCATGATCCCGATGATGTATTTGTTTTTTCCGCACCATTGAGCTTCGCGGAAGCTAGTTCCCAGATTCCCATATACACCCGCAAATTGGCTATCGATTCCGCTTGCGCCTTCTTCACCCGTGCCCTTAGTCTCGGCAATCTCTTTTTGGGTTGGAGGAAGAATTTGTTCTGTGGTCTGGTTCTTAGGATCGAATTGTTGGATGATTCCGCCACACGTGATTAGCGGTTTGGCTACATCGTCTCCCTCTTCGATCGTCTCCCGTGGGAATTTGGGATTGCTTCGGGCGCGTGTGCCAGTAGTTCTTTGTTCGGCAGCCTCGTCTGAGCTGGGTGCCCATCGGAATAGATTGTAATTATGTTCCGCGCGGTCGCTGATGAAGTACAGGAAATTGCCATGGGGAGCCCATGCTAAGTCTCTGTCGGTTGCTTTAGCTTGGTACCCGGCGTCCTTGTGTATTTTGCCGTCAGGGGAGATCAAGACCGCCTGCCTTCCGTCCTTCTGATACTGGATAGCGGAGATCCACCCAACTGTATCGGACTTGACAAGGCCTTTAAGGTCCTTTCTCACACCCAGAAACCACTCAAGACCATAAATAAGGCCGCCGACGATAACGACTAAGCACAGCGTGCGAATCGCCAATTTCTTAGTGATCTTGGGCAAAATCGATGATGAATTGCTATTAGGAGATGCCATAAACGTCTGTCAAACTAAACGCATTCCGGGGCGCAAGCGTGCCCCGTTCGCGAAATCCTTACCGGTCATCCTCTTTTTACCTTCTGGCTGCACTTCATGCAGTTCAATTGAGCCATTCCTGAGCGCGATCGATAGAGGAGAGGTCGCAAGTAGCGTGCCCGGTTCCCCCATTTCACCAGAAAGACGTGCCTTAGAGATGCGGAGAATGCCAAATTGGGTATTCAGGAAAGGACCCGGCTCGGGTGAAAAAGCCTTCAAGCGGTTGTATTCCTCGCGCGCATCTCTCAAAATCGAGATTTCTGCTTCTGCCTTTTCAACTTTCGGCGCGCTTGTAGCAAATGCGTTGTCCTGCGTTTGTCTGGAGTACGAACCACCGAGCAATCGGGGCATCCAGTCCACAGCAATCTGAGCCGCGACAAGGGCAAGTCGATCTTGAAGCTCGCCGTAAGTCTCATCGTGTCCAATCTCAGTTGTTTCGACATGGATAATGTCGCCCGTATCCATCCCCTTATCCATTTGCATCAAGGTGATGCCCGTTTCGGAATCTCCGCTGAAGATCGCTCGCTGGATGGGAGCAGCTCCCCTGTAGCGAGGCAGGATCGATCCGTGGAGGTTAATTCCTCCTATCCGTGCCGAATCCAAGAGCCTCTGCGAAAGGATCTGACCGTAACTTGCGACTACAAGTGCATCGGGTCGAAGAGCTTGAATCCGCTCCACCCACTCGGGCGCTCTCGCCTTCTCGGGTGTCTCTACGGTGATTCCTAACTCAAGGGCAACTTGCTTGACGGGTGACGGCGTCAGCTTCAGTCCACGACCCGTTGGGCGATCTGGCTGCGTGATCACCAGGGTTACTGAATCAGCCAGCGACCGAAGTGTGGGTATGGCAAAGCTGCCGGTTCCGAAAAAGATCAATGACATTTAATTGTTTTCAGTGGTTAATCTTCGGGGTCATCGGGTGCATCTGGACTCGTCCAATGCAAGGTTTCGGGAAAGACTTTATCAATGAAAAGTACGCCGTTGAGGTGGTCTATTTCGTGCTGAACTACCCTCGCATGCATTCCTTCAAGCTCATACGTCAATTCACGTCCCTTACGGTCGAGAGCTTCAACCTCAATGTAGTTAGCGCGCTTAACGTCGCCATACAACCCTGGAATACTGAGACAACCCTCTTGGCCAATCTGCTCCCCTTCAGAGACGACAATCTTGGGATTAATGAGAGCGGTGGGACGTAGTCCTTCTGGCGCAATAACGATAATACGTTGCAGGATTCCGATCTGGGGGGCGGCTAAGCCCAGTCCGTTCGCGTTTTTCATGATACGCAACATGTCTTCGATCAACAATAGGGTCTTTCGGTTGATCTTTGTGACATCGTTTGCGACTTGGCGAAGCACCGGAGCGGGGATCTTAACCACCGGTCGTTCTTTCGTCTGTACATACAGATGCTTATATTCATCAGGCACGACGATTTGCATTTCTCGAATTATGAATCGTCCTCAGCCGTTTTGGCTCGTTCAAATGCAACCACTCTAGGAATCCCGGAAAGATCCTGTTGTGTTGATAAATGTATCCATCCTTTATTTTGAAAGATCTGGATTACTTTCAGAGATTGTTGGTAGCCAACCTCAAGCATGATTTGACCGTCTGATGTCAGGTAATTGCTCGCCTGATTGGCAAGTCGACGATAGATTTCAAGGCCATCGTCAGATGCAAAGAGTGCTGATGGCGGTTCAAACGCCTCGACTTCGCGATCGAGTTTCTCATGATGTCCTATATAGGGGGGATTTGAAACGATTACGTCGAATGCAACATCGCTGAGATCCTCAAAGAGGTCCGAAGAGAGAAACTTGATGTCAGCTCCAAGTAATTTCGCATTTTCGATGGCAACCGAAAGTGCGTCGCCTGAAATGTCAGAGGCAGTGACCTCAAGGTTGGGAACTTCGAGCTTCAGCGTAATGGCAATGCATCCTGAACCCGTGCCGATATCGAGGATCGATAGGTTAGACGCGCCTAGCGACCGAACGTATGAGAGGCAGTGATCGACTAGCGTTTCCGTGTCTTGCCTGGGAATAAGCACTGAAGGAGAAACTCGAAAATCCCGTCCATAAAATTCTCGATAACCCAAAATATAAGCTAGAGGCTCATGCAATAGCCGACGCGAGAGTGACTCCTCTCCTCCATTTAGAGGGAAGTCGTCATCGGGATGGGCAAAAAGCCACGACCGCGTTACCTTGAGGGAGTGAGCGGCAAGGAGTTGGGCTTCTAGATCAGGAGAGACGACACCAGCCTTCCTTAACCGATCACTCGTCGACAAGAGCCACTCACGAATAGTCGTTTCCATGGATTACGAAGCTACGGCAAACTTCTCCAGCTTCCTTCGCAATTCCATAACCAACTCCGCCTCAACGTAGATACCTTCCTCTCGATATTCCTCTTTGAGCACGCGTCCAAAATCGTAACATTCTTGGAGCATCGACTGGTTGGCATAGGGGATAACCGCTTTGACAATTCCAAGTAACGATTGGACCTGACGCTTGATCGCAAGCTGTAGGTCATTGATGCCCTCTCCAGTCGCGGCAGAAATGGCCACTGAATTCGGCCATTCCGCAACCGTCTTTGTAAGGGCATGTTTGTCCTCGACCAAGTCGATCTTATTGAAAATGGTGATCATGGGCTTGTCGTGAGCCCCGAGCTTTAATAAAGTCTCAAGAACCGCGTCGCGCTGGACTTCCCAGGCTGGATTGGCAAGGTCTACTACATGAAGCACGAAATCGGAGAACGTGACTTCTTCAAGAGTGGATTGAAATGCCGCAACAAGGTGGGTGGGTAGGTTTCGAATAAAACCGACAGTATCGGTCAAAAATAGGGCATACCCATCTGGTAAGTCAATTTTTCGCGTCGTTGGATCCAGTGTCGCGAACGGCATCGCATCGGCGAGTAACTCCGTTCCCGCCATTGTATTCATGAGCGTAGATTTGCCTGCGCTTGTATAGCCAACTATGGAAGCAAAAGGGAAGGGATGCTTTCGACGACTCGCCCGCTGTTGACCTCGAACACGTTTGACATCTTCGATTTCCTCTTTGAGTGCCGAGATTTTGTCGCGGGCAAGCCGCTTATCCGACTCCAATTTGGTTTCGCCAGGGCCTCTCATGCCAATGCCACCCTTTTGGCGCTCAAACTTTGTGTAGACCGACATGAGCTTGGGCATCATGTACGTCAACTGAGCAAGCTCCACCTGCAACATGCCCTCACGGGTCTTGGCACGACCAGCAAAGATGTCTAGAATGAGCTGTGTACGGTCAATGACTCGGCAATTGAAAGCCTTTTCGAGGTTTCGTTGCTGCATGCCACTGACTTCACTGTCAATGAGCACGATGTCCGCGCCAGATTCTTTGGCGAGCGCCGCAATTTCTTCGACTTTACCAGTTCCTACAAAGGTTCCCTTGTAAGGACGGTCGAGCCGTTGACGGATTTGGGCAACCGGTGCCACATGCGCAGCTTCGCAAAGGCCGACCAGCTCATCTTCAACGACTTGATCCTCGGATTCATCTTCGTTAACGAAAACGAGAACTGCCGTTTCGATGGGGATATCTAATATTTGTAAAGTTTTTGCCATCCAAGAAATCCTAAATATGGGGACGGCAATCAGAATTGGCTCGTCTTCTCATCGGTTGACCTTTGATGTGACGAGCCTAAGTCTCAGAGGCTGAACAGCGCGTAAGTTGCTGCAAGACTAAGGCCGTTAAAGCTGAAGCCGCTAGACGGGGTGAAAAAGTTGTAGCTCGCCGACAATTTGATCTTGGTGCCAATCATTAGGCCACCTTCAATACCGTAGGTAGAGCCGAGTCGCTTGACACCGAAGTGACTACCGGCAGTATCGGTGATGCTGTAATCGTAGTAGGCAACGCCGGCAAAAGGACGGACATACGGTAGTGCCGATGCACTTGGAGCTACTCCAAAGTGATATTCATATCCATAGGTTATGGGCAGAATAAACAACTTGTTTCCATTTCCACTCGCGATGATGGCTGTGTAGTCGGGGCTCCAAGAACCTTCTGACGGCCGACGAGCACCGACAGCACCAAATCCAAGTTGGATCGCCCGAGTGCCGAGATCCTTTCTGAGTTCGCCACTGCTTGGCAGAAAGATGCCAGCAATGACGCTAAGGCTTGATTGAGATCGTGATTGTTGCGCGAACGCAGGAGAAATAACAGTAGCGAGCGCACCAAGCGCAAACAGCGGCTTAAAATTCATAGTCACCACACCCGGTCTTAATATCCTCTGAGAAAATACCCGTTTGCAAAAGTTGCTATCTCCTCACTGAGAGCTTTAACAGCCGATTTGAACAGTATTTGTCCTTTATCAGCCGTTCCCAAGGTAGCAAACCCGTAGGAGCCCTGTTCGGTAATTTCGTCAAAGTGATGGACGGCTCCCGCGACATTCGGTTCCGCATAAAGTCCATCATCCCTTATCTTATCCCTTCGAACGAGACTGGGTCGGAGATACTGCATTAAGCTGGTCTCTGCTTCGCATGCGTGTCGCATCTCTTTGAGCGGACCTTCGAGGGTTTCGCGAAGATTTGTACTAATGAAATCGTAGTAGGCCGCGTGGCCGAGCGATAGGCCGGCATACTTCAGCTTTAGCCTTCGAGTAACGATTCCGTTTGGGTCGCGGTTACCTCCGTGACCGTTTAAAACGTAAAACTTGTGAAATCCATGCGGCTTCAACGACTCAATGATGCTCTCAATAGAGCCCATGTACGAATCAAAGTCCGCACTTAGCGATCCGGGGAAGCTCAAGTGGTGTCCGCTGGCGCCTAGCCACAAAGTTGGAGTCAAAAGCACTTGTGAGGGCAGCGCCTTCTCAACAGATTCGGCAATGGCCGTTACGATGAAAGTATCGGTAAAGAGGGGAAGGTGCGGACCATGCTGCTCAAGTGAGCCCGTAGGAATCAATACCGCGGCATCCCGTGAGAAAGCTTCTACCTCTTGCCAAGTTGCATCCTGCAGCTTCATAAACTCAGCATACCAACCTGCCCCACTATCACTGCAAAACCGTCCAATTCACCTAATGCCTATGGGAATTGGACAGTCAAACTAAGACGGTTAGCCTTCAGGATAAAGGTTTCGAATCAACATCTTGATCGTTGCCCTAAGGTCCTTGTCGTGATGCATCATTTCGTGAATCTTGGTATAGGCATGCATCATCGATGTGTGGTCTCTGTCACCAAAGAGCCCACCAATGTGCTTCCACGAATCACCAGTGATTTCTCTCGTTACAAAGACTGCGATGTGCCGCGCATGGACAATCGGAGCCTTTCGCGAAATGCCGGTAATGTCGTCCGATGGAATCTTATAGTGCTTTCCAATCGTGTCAACAATCTGGTTAAACGCCGGCTTGGCGAGCATTCCAGCACGATAGTAGGTTTCCACCATGCTTTGGGCTAGAGCCATGGAGACGTGTGAACCCTCGATACTTGCCTGAACGACTAACTTCGTAAATGCACCCTCCAGAACTCGGATGTTCCCAGGAACATTTTCGGCAAGGAACATAGCAATCGAATGGTCGAGAACGTAACTTTCTTGGGCAGCTTTCGATAGGAGTATCGCGCATCGCGTCTCGGTATCTGGCATCTGAATATCTGCGACCAAACCCCACTCAAACCTCGAACGGATGCGTTCATCTAAGAGATATAGGTCGCGAGGAGGACGGTCGGAGGTCAAAACGATTTGCTTACCGAGGGAATGAAGGTAGTTAAACGTGTGGAAGATCTCTTCCTGAGTCTTATCCTTTCCCGCGATCAGCTGGATATCATCAACTAGCCAGACTTCAACAGACCGTTGCGATCTTCGAAACTGCTCCATTTTCCCCGCCTGCAACGCGTTGACAAACTCCTCGGTGAACTGCTGCGCACCCACGTAAGCAAGCGACTGTTTGGGGTTTACGGATAGCAACTCTCGAGCAATGGCATGGAGCAGGTGAGTTTTGCCAAGCCCCGACGCTCCATAAATGAACAATGGGTTGAATTTCATACCTGGTTCCAAAGCCACCGCTTTGGCACCAGCCACCGCTAATCGATTGCTTTGGCCGACCACAAAAGTATCAAAAGAGAAGCGCTCGGCTGGCTTAAATCCAGTGTCAATCGCGGAGGTGACCGTTATCGGAGAAATCTGGTTTACAGGTGCTGCTTTTTTCTCTTGAAGCTGAGTAACGAGCTCAATTACGATATGTGTTCCGACCTCGTCTGATAAAAGGGACTGAAGAGTACCTAAGTATCGCTCTTTTACCCATTCCATGACAAATCGGCCAGGAACATTAATTTGTACGATGCCGTTCTTGCAGCTTACAGGGGTTAACGGCCGAATGAAGCGCTCAAACCATGCAGAAGGAATTTCCGGCCCGATTCGCTTGAGAACGCCTTCCCAGGCTCGCTGGATATCGGTTGTCTCGGAAGCGCTCTCATGGCTGAAAAGGTCTTTCATATTTGTCTTCGGTAGGCGGTGAATCGACCGTCGGGCTTCGGATTATACACGCAACTAAGCCAACGACAGAATTTGTTGTTCCTGAGATTCGTCGTAAAACCGGTAGATTTCAAAGTTTTATCGGCTTAAATCGAATATATAAGTGCTTTGCTACGATTAGCTCTATTTATCAACGCTTCTTTATTATGTTCTCAAACTTGTATGACAGACGTCTACGAAGTGACCTAAACTGCTACTTTTACTGGGGAGGTAGAAATGTGATAATTATGAGTACCATGGATAGGTTGTGTCTGGCCTAAACAAAACGCGCGTTCTTGGGGTATTAGCAGGCCGCGACATGTCAGGCGACAAGGTCTTGGAATGGGCTAGGTCCGCCGAAATTGTTTTAGCAGCGGATGGCGGTGCCAATTTGCTCTACGAAAATGGATTCATTGCTGATGTTGCCCTCGGAGATTTCGACAGCATAAACAATAGTACTAAAGATGCTCAAAAAAACCTCGTTTATCTCCCCGACCAAGATCATTCGGATTGCGATAAACTTCTAGAGCAAGCCGAGAGAAGGGGCTACCGAGAAATCACCCTGTGTGGAGTAGAAGGGGACCTAATGGACCACTTGCTTGGCACGATGCAGAGTGCGGCTAGTTCGAATCTGCTTGTTCGATTTGCCTTTCGTAGGGGTACTGGCTTCATCCTAAAAGGGCCCTTGCATTGGGAAGAGCCTGTTTCGAAAGGTGCCAGACTTTCTCTGTTGCCCCTTACGGAGTGTCTTGGGGTAACTCTCAAGGGTGTCCAGTGGGAGTTAACCGATTCCGAACTGAGTGTTAGTGGAATGAAGAGTCTATCTAACTGTGTGACCGGACAGGTGGCGATAGACATTCACTCAGGCATTGCGGTGTTGTTTCTCACCCATCCTTCACTGGAAATGCCCCACTGGCATTAAATGGACCATAAGTTAGGGTTAGACTGAGTCTTTCATTCATGACACAATGGCGGAATGCAGTCGCCAACCCTAAACCTTGGGCCGCTTGACGCGGGGGTAATCCTCGTCTTCTTTGCAGCCATTTTGGCGCTTGGGTTTTCCGCCAAATTGCGAGATCATTCGGTCCTTCAGTATTTAGCTGCTGGACGAAGCTTGTCGATGCCAGCGTTTGTAGCAACTCTCGTGAGCACTTGGTACGGTGGCATCCTGGCTATTGGAGATTCCGTCAAGGCGTTCGGAATTGGCGGGATTCTTCTACTGGGTGTTCCTTATTACGTCTTTGCCGTGATCTACTCCCTTTTTTATGCCCAAAAAGTGAGGGAATCCGAGCAGATTAGCATTCCTGAAATGCTAGCTAAACGGTGGGGTAAATCAGCAGGGATCGTCGGTGCAGTATTGGTCTTTATGCTTGCAGTACCTGCCGCGCATGTCCTGATGCTCGGCACGATGGTGCATCTGGTTACCGGTTGGGGAACCGTCATTTCAATTGTGGTCGGTACGATCGTTGGGACGCTCTTTTTATATAAAGGCGGGCTATTGGCTGATGTACGGGCGGGGCTCCTGGCCTTTGTAATGATGTATGTGGGATTTGCAGTCATTGTCGCATGGTGCGTAGTTCACTATCCAATCGCACATGCGATCCAGAGCCTAGATGCCTCTTTGCTCAAATGGGACGGAGGCGTCGGTTGGCTCGGCTTTACGAGTTTCTTTATCTTGGGGGCGTGGACACTCGTCGATCCGGGATTTCACCAACGCGTAGCTAGTGCCAGGACGCCCGAGATTGGAAAGAAAGGACTCTACGTCTGCGTTGGATTTTGGGTTCTCTTCGATTTACTGAGCATAACAACAGGGTTGTATGCCATCTCCCTTTTGAAGCCGGTTCCAGAAGGATTAGAATTTTTTCCGCTGCTCGGAGACAAGGTGCTTCCCAGCGGTCTCAAAGCAATCTTTTTGTGTGGAATAACAGGGACCATACTTTCGGCAATGGTCGGCTACACCCTCGTAAGCGGAGCAACTTTTGGTCGTGAATTCCTCGGTCGCCTCTTACCCGAGCGAGATGACGAGACGATCAAGCGGTGGACGAGGATTGGCTTTGGTGTTTCGTGCGTACTCGCCATTGGCATTTCACTAACCGTTCAAAATGTTGTCGTCGACCTTTGGTACGCATACAGTGGCGCAGTCGTTGGAGCACTGATTTTGCCCGTAACTGCCGTGTATGTTCCGCGATTCCGGTTGAAAGCATCCCCAACTTGGGCCACAAGCTCGATGATATTGGCTTTTTTTACAAGTTTCGCCTGTTTGGTATACGGTAAAAGAACTCAGAACCCTACATTAGAAGTCTCATTAGGAGGACAGAAATTTACGTTCGGCACTCTACTTCCAGGCTTGATCGTTTCTGCGATAGTTCTTGGGGTTGGTGAATTGGCATATCGGAGGGCATTAAAAAATGACAGATGAAGTTGAAAATCAGACCCCAGTAGTGGATGAAGTTATGGAAGACGCGCCTTTAGGCGATGCTGCCCCGGTTCCTGCTTTAGCTCAAACAGCAAAGCTCGTGTTAAAGCGTGGCGGCGTCCTCACTGATATCGAATATGTTGTTAATCCCCCAGCCACGATTGGACGTTTTGATCCAAGTGTTGGGCCAATCGATGTCGACCTCGGCACACAGCCTGAGGGAGCATACGTGAGCCGCAAGCACGCTAAAGTCGTGTTCACCGATGGTGTTTGGAAGGTAGTCGATCTCGGATCAAGCAACGGAACGTTCGTTCTTCGAGACGATTTCGAAAGAGTGGATGAGGCAGAGCTTTCCGATGGCCAAGAGTTCGCGCTCGGTAATGCCCGCTTTGTTTTTATGCTTTCCTAAGTTCAGTAAATGAAAAAGGGCCGACATCTTGCGAGCTGTCGGCCCTTTTCACGTATCGCTAAAGGATCTGAACTTCGTTTGATCCCGGCTGAACTTCGCCGATGATGGCTGCAGATTCTCCCGAGCTATTGAGCCGTTGGACGATGGCGGGTGCAATGAATCGATCAGCGATGACGACCATGCCAATTCCCATGTTAAACGCCCGATACATTTCAGCCTCGGGAATATTGCCAGTCTCTTGGATTAAGTTGAAGATAGGTAAGGGCGTCCAAGAACGCTTCTCAAGCACCACTCGCACATCCGATGGCAAAACACGAGGGATGTTGTCGTACAATCCGCCGCCCGTTATATGCGCAACGGCATACACGTTTTCCGTGTCCTGAATGATCGGATAGAGAGAATTAAAGTAGCAGCGGTGGGGACGCAGAAGTTCAGCACCAATAGTTGTGCCGAGCCCGGATATTTCATCGCGGACCGACATGCCACCCACTTCAAAGAGCGCTCGTCTGGCCAGCGAATACCCGTTGGTGTGAAGTCCATTGCTTGCGATTCCGATAACGGAGTCGCCTGGCTGCATTTTCCCTCGCGGCAACTTACGCTCTTGGTCCACGATGCCGACAATGGAACCCACAAGGTCGATTTCATCTTCGTGATAAACACCAGGCATCTCAGCGGTCTCTCCGCCAACCAAGGAAGCTCCAACTTCTTTGCACGCTCGAGCCATTCCTCGAACCACTTCCTCAAACATCAAGCCCTGAAGTCGCGAACATCCGAAGTAATCCAAGAAGAAGAGCGGGCGGGCACCTTGACAGAGAATGTCGTTGACGCAATGGTTGACAATATCGAGCCCCAAATTGCTGTAGTCCCCGACCATTGCTGCAACTTTTGTCTTGGTTCCAACCCCGTCGATTGAAGTCACCAGTAACGGCTTATCCATTTCGCCAAAATTGGGTCGGAAAAGAGCTCCGAAGCCACCTACTCCACCTACTACGCTGTCGCTGTAGGTTTCCTTGACTTCGCCCAGTACTGCGCGAAGCGCTCGCTGCGCTTCATCAATGTCGACCCCTGAGGATCGGTAAGTCAACTGCTCATCCGGCATGTTTACAAGGGTACCAGTCTGGCGGAGGAAGAATTGCCAGCAAAGGCTGTCACCATTGTGAACGCGCTTCGTAGTTAGGCAGGCATGGGAGCGATCCAATCTCACTTGAGATTGGATCGAATCGTAAGGGTTCCTAACTTAAAACAAGATCTTATCGAGCCCGATCGTAAGGCCCTTCAGGTTCCTAACTGTTTTGGCACAGAGCTTAACACCTTGCATAAAAGAGGCCCGATCAAGGGAGTCATGTCGAATCGTAAGTGTTTCGCCTGGACCGCCAAAAATCACCTCTTGGTGAGCGAGTAGTCCGGGGAGTCGAACGGAGTGAACAGGCACTTTATCTACGGTGCCTCCTCGTGCTCCTTCAGCTTTGAACAGAGGTTTGGGCAGCGGCGTTGGCTCCTGGGTTCGAGCTTTGCCGATCTTCTCCGCGGTGAGCATGGCCGTACCGCTTGGCGCATCCTCCTTCCGATCGTGGTGAAATTCGATGATCTCAGCGTCGGGAAGCCACTTGGCCGCAATTTCCGCAAAGTGCATCATGAGAACTGCACCAATAGCGAAGTTGGGCACATACATTCCGGGGGTGGCGTGAACTTCGGTCAGTTTTCGGATCTCTCCAAGCGATGCCTCGGAGATTCCCGTCATTCCATAGACAAACGAGACCTTTCTTTCAGTTGCCGCCCGCGCATGGTCAAGGGCCACCGAATGGTGAGAAAACTCGATGACTACGTCCGGCCTTGTACGGTCAAGAGCAGATTCGAGCGACTCCTCAATCACAAGACTAGGGCAAAATGCACCCGCCAGATCCCTAATATTGGAGCCAATCTCCGTTCGGTCAATCGCCGCAACAAGTTCTAGCGCAGGATCCGAACTCACCGCCCGCAAAACCTCTCGCCCCATCCGGCCCGCCGCCCCAACCACAGCAACCTTTATCGTTTGCTCTTCCATAACTTACTTTGTACCCCTATGAATAGGTGTCAAGCTCCAACTTGAACATGACGACAGATTGGCCAGAAGAAAAGCCCGAGTCTAACTGTTCGAATTTTCACTGGATTGAAACAAAGCAAGTTATCGTCAGCAAACTTGATGTGCTGGTGGAACTGGTAAATAGCTCACCAGTTGGCTAAAACCGTTTTTCGGTTCGGAATTGGCCCGTCTTCATGAGGACGGGTTGCCCTTTTTCGTCGAGGAAGACTGCACGAACTGCTCCATCTCTTACGTCTCGTACTTCGTGTACTTCGAGGTGGTGCCCGCCGACGGTGATCCAGCGGCGGCCGACGTATGTGGTTTCGATGCGCTGCCACCGTGCATTTTCAATGTCGAAAACCGTGCTACGGACGACTGTGCCCACAGTAGGACGAGTTTTGCTGAACCAAAGGTCGCTGGGATCGGCTCGGCTTAGGCCCGGAAGAGGAACATAACTTCGAGTTGTGATGGAGACCTTGTCACGCGTCAGGTCGAGAATCGCTGCACCCGAACTGTCATACCGAACAGACATGATCAGTTTGGACGTGTTAGTTCCGTTTACTTCAGTGATGGTCTCTTGCTCGCTGATTGGAAAAGCTTTATTGTCGATAACCTTAACTTGAATGATCGTTCGAGTTGATCCACTCTCGCCTTGGCCCCATAACGTGAAAACACTCGTCTTGTGTCCTTTATGGTTGAACTTTTCAGTGTAGGTACCGCTACCAGCTTTTACGTCACCTTTGTAGAAGTCAAGTTTTGTCTCGGTCTGAACGAAGCCGGTTAGAAGGAAGAGGGCAGAAAGGGATGAAACGGTGAGCATTTTGTTAGCGATCCAACCTTTCTACTAATAGTTTTGCCGTTCGCGTTCCGATATCGAAGGCATCCTCAATATGTCCTCCACCCAAGCCATCGCTTGCGACCAGCAAAAGTGACCCATTTGAGTTCACATTCTCAAAACTGGCGAGACTTTCAGGTTGCGAATATTTCCACCGCGCAACGCTCCACGAAGCTGGAGATTGAAAATTTGAGCCATAAAGACGCTCGACATAGTGAACCGCTGTTTGAACGAGCGACTCATCTTCCCGATCGTATTGCGACAAACTAAAACTGGCGCCCATCTGGGCAACCATTGCTGAAGACCCTTCGGGAGCCCGCCCTGGGACTTTTGTCGATTCCAAACATAGCCAAGTCATCGGATGAATTTGCTCCACGTCGAGCAAAGCATGATAACTGGTTTGGGGCAGAGGAACACTAAAACCGAGCGAGATATTCAGACATTGCCGGTATCGGACATGGCCCATTGGCCTAGACTCGCCCAGTCCCCACAGTAAAAGTGTCGTCTGCGGAATGGGTGGCGTCAAGATTAGCGCATCAAATTCATCCTGAAGAATGGCGTACTTCTTGCCATGCCGTTCGATTCCCTCAATGTTCTGATTCAGTCTGACCTCAAGACCTGCTGCAAGCCTCTCCGCGAAAACTTGTATGCCGTCCTGATACCCGTACCTTGGAGCGCCAGAGGAATGACCCGGTGAAATGCGTAGGCCAGAATGCGTGTAAATCGGTTTGGTGATCAGTACAAGACCCGACGGATCCAACTCCTCCAAGAGTGTCTTTTGAACGAGCTTTCCCCGTGGAGCAATGCTGGTTGCTCCGACGTCCCAGATAAATCCGTCCTGTTTGCGAGTAGAAAGCCTTCCACCAACGGAAGATTTCTTTTCGTAAACGACGACTTCATATCCCAACTGCCTGAGGTGACGTGCTGCAGACAGCCCACATACTCCGGCACCGATGATGCCGACTCTCAACCGTTCACATTCCTGACCATGCTCGTTCTATTCTATTTCCGACAATGATCGGCTAGGCAATGATCCTAGTGTCCTCCTCGGAAGTAAGGAACTTTATTATGATAGTTAGCCGCACACCAGAGTGCACCTTTGAATCGCCTTGCCCTTAATTCTATGTATCCTTTCCAGGCTCTTCGCCGTACAATCTTGCTGATCGCAGAAGGTCCCCGGCAGCTTTACGATGACATCGAGGCTGAAGAGATCCTTCAACGTGCATCGACAATCGCAAACGCAACTTCGGCTATTCCTCGTCACAAACTGTAGGCGTCCGCGGCAGAACTGGGCAATCCGATAGATGCTTTGGAGCAGGCTGAGAGAGAGTTTGCTGTCGAAAAGAAACTTCAAACCAACAGGGCGCTATTCAATACCCAGTTAGGTCGAGAGTTTAAGGACCACCTAAGGACTTTTCTAGTCGTAAATCTAGCCTTCCTGGTGATCAATTTTCTGACAGGCCTTGGAACATTCTGGGAAGCCTATATTTTCATCCTATGGGGATTAGGCATGATCTTTCATGCATTTGGCACGTTTCATCGCAAAAATCTATTTTACGAGGAAGGATTCAAGCGTTGAGTACAGCGCAGAGAATGGAGTGAAATTGCAGGTGCGGGGATCCAACCGCTAACTGACTTACAGGGTGAGTCTTCTGATCGCCGACCCAGGAGCACCGTGGGCATCCACGTGGGTCGGAAACGTCAGTAATGTAGCTTGAGTGTAAGTTTCTTGCCTGCCCGGCACAATGCACACGTACAATACTCCCGATGGCCGAGATGCAACACAGACATTACGAGGAAGATGAAGCAGAAGAAATTCTCAAGCGCGCCTCCTCGCTAACAAGCCCGATCGGCGGCATGAGCCGCGATCGGTTACTTGAGACGGCTGCAGAATTGGGAATTACACCGGAAGCTGTGGAACGGGCAGAAAGGGAAATCGCTGCCTCAAAAAGTGAGCTTTCCGAAAGGGCGGAGTTCGATCAAAGGATTAGACGTGATTTTTATGGCCATTTGGCCAGCTATGTGATCGTCAACGGTTTTCTATGCACGATTAATCTCATTCAGGGCGGAAGATTTTGGGCGATATGGCCGCTACTGGGTTGGGGAATTGGCATCGCATTTGGCGTCGTCGAGACCTTTTTTAGGAACAGCGAGGACTATCAAGAAGAGTTTGAGAAGTGGCGATCCAAAAAAGGGAAGACCAAATCTGAACCTACGAGCCAAATGGAAGATCACGAATTGACCATTGATCGCTATATCCAAATTCGATTAGCCGAAGGGAAGTCAGTCAACAAGCTCGACGCGATTTATTTCCTACGGCAAGAGTCCGGTTTGGGGCTCTCCGAAGCAAAGGGGGAAGTTGATGGCTTCCTTAACCGACATCCGGACCTGTTTCATTGAGATCTTGCCATCCCGAAAGTGTTCAACTCACCAAATGGGATCTCCAACCCTCTAGTACACTTATTCAATGCCATTGAAAGAGTTCTCGCTACGAGTTCCCGCAAGTTGCCGGCCCGGTGACGAACACAAGACTCAGCGCGCTTTCAGTGAGAGCGTCGAAGAATATGTGGAAGGAATATTCCGACTTCAGAAAGAGGTCGACCGGGTATCCACCGGGGAAATAGCCGTCTACATGTGCGTAAGCGCGGGCTCAGCAACAACAATGGTCAAGAAGCTTGCGGAGCTTGGGCTGGTCGAGCATGCTCCTTACCAAGGCATTAGGCTCACCGAATTCGGCGCGAAAGTAGCCAAGCAATTGACGAGAGCCCACCGCATATTAGAGCGGTTTCTTGTCGATAACCTAGAGCTTCCTTGGAATGACGTCCACGAACTAGCCTGCAAACTCGAGCACTACATTTCCGAAGACATCATCGACCGGATTGACGCCAAACTGGGTCATCCGAAGACTTGCCCTCACGGTAACCCTATCGATACCGATATGCCGGACCCGAGCGTTCGGCTCCAAGATGCCCGTGCTGGTCGCCTTAAGGTGGTTCGAATAAGCGACGAACGTGTGGAGTTTTTGCAGCATCTTGAGGAACTGGGGCTAAAACCGGGTGTCGAGTTTGTGGCAACGGGCAGTAGTCAAATCGACTCCTTAATTCACCTAGACATCGAGGGAAGGCCCGCAACGGTGGGACAACAGGTATCAAGACACGTTTGGGTCATCCCTGTCTGAAGTATTTGGAACGACTGGACGGTAGACTTCGTTTGTTTTGTCCATGCCGCACTTAAGCGTGGTTGTCCCCGCATACAACGAAGAACAACGGTTACCCCGTACGCTTGATAGGCTTTACGAGTACTACGAAACTCAGCCCTACACGTACGAGGTTATTGTCGTTAGCGATGGAAGCAAAGACAAGACTTCCGACATCGTTAAGGCATTCGCTGTTGAGCACCCAAAGTTCCAATTGATTGACTATTCCCCTAATCGGGGCAAAGGTTATGCGGTACGAACTGGGATTCTCGCTGCCCAAGGCGAATTCATCTTGTTTTGCGATGCCGACTTAGCGACCCCGCAAGAAGAAACCGAAAAGTTGCTCCCAAGAATGACGGCAGGAGCGGACATTGCAATAGGAAGCCGCCCTTTGCGAGACAGCCAACTGGAGAAGCACCAACCCCTCTACAGAGAGATGTTTGGTCGACTGTCGAACAAACTTATCCAGGTTCTGGCGGTTCGCGGAATTCAAGATACGCAGTGTGGGTTCAAACTATTCACAAGGAAGGTTGCGCACGACATTTTCAGTCGCTGCAAGCTGGATGAATTCGGGTTTGACTTCGAATGTTTGATGGTGGCTCGGGATTTGGGCTACCGCATAGATGAAGTACCCATTCGCTGGTTGGACCAAGAAGGCTCAAAGGTTGTACTTATGCGTGATGGTCCTCGAGCGTTGCGCGATCTCGTTAAGATAAGAATGGCAGGTAAGAAAGGGCGCCTCAAACTCCGCGACAAATGACCGATTTACGCGCTCGAAGCCTGCGTGACGCCCTATGAACCCCGAAGAGTATACGAAGATGTACGAGGTGGAAGACACCTACTGGTGGTTTGTGGGTCGTCGGCGCCTCGCGCTTCACCTTTTGAGAGACCATGCGAAGGTGGATCGGCCATTGGTCCTTGATTTGGGCTGTGGCACTGGAGTTGTGCTGCGAGAACTTGCGTCCTGGGCCCGACCAACCGGACTGGATATGAGTTCTCTGGCTCTTGGCTACTGCCAAAAACGGTCGCTGGACCGGTTAATCATTGGGGATGGAGCTAAGCTTCCGATCGCAGATCGTCAGGTTGACGCGATTATTGGACTCGACATATTCGAACATATCGAAGACGACGCTGCCGCGTTTGCCGAGGCCTATCGAGTTCTGAAACCAGGCGGGATACTGGTTCTCAGCGTGCCAGCTTTCAAGAGCCTTTGGGGACCACATGATGTCGCACTCATGCACTTTCGTCGGTACCGCACTAAAGAAGTGAAGGACCGACTTATGAAAGCCGGGTTCGTGGTCCAAAGGGCCAGCTACTCCGTGTTCTTCCTTTTCCCCATCGTGGTCGTTTGGCGACTGTTTGAAAAGCGGAAGAAAGGTCCGGCAAAAGCCTCCCTCGTTTCGGTGCCGACTTGGATGAACAGTGTCTTAATCGGGCTCCAAGATGTGGAAACGGGACTCCTGAGACGCACGAATTTGCCGTGGGGCAGCAGCGTGATCGCTGTCGCTCGCAAAGCTGATGAAGAGCCTAAAAATGAGATATGAAGTCGGCAGCGTGCCCTATCTGAATGCAAAACCACTGGTGCGCTATTTTGAAGACCTGGGAGACGAATCGCCGGTCAAGGTGACCTACGAAGTGCCCTCCCGACTGCCAGCGATGTTGGCGTCCGGGCAAGTCCAAGCGATAATGGTATCCAGTATTGAAGCCCTGCGGAGCCCTGGCAGGCGAGTAGCCGCTGGAGTTTCCATTGGCACTTTGAGCGATGTGCTCAGCGTTCGAGTTTTTAGCAAAGTTCACCCTTCTGAAATCCGGTCGGTTGCTTTCGATGCAAGCTCTATGACGAGCAATGCACTCACGCGCATCATCTTGAAAGACACATACGGAGTCGATCCAAGCGGAGAGGCAATGCCTCCAGACCTGGAGGCCATGCTCGTTGACCACGATGCGGGAGTACTAATTGGCGACAATGGCATGAGGGAAGAGGGCAAGGGACTCCACATTCTCGACCTCGGCCGAGAGTGGTTGGACCTTACTGGTTTGCCGTTCGTGTGGGCCGTTTGGCTTGGCGACGAGGCCCTTACCGAAGAACTGGCTGACTACCTCGCGCTTGCCGAAAGGGAAGGCCGTAATCGATTAGAAGCGGTCATCGCTGACGCGCCAGCACATACCGGATTGCCGTTATCTTTGTGCCGGAAGTACCTTACCGAAATCATGCACTATCCCATGTACGAGCGAGAGCTTGAAGGCTTGCGAGAGTTTGGTCGTCTCCTTGCACTCCACGGCCTAATCGATCGAGCTTTTGAACCTATATTGGTAGGCAAGGCCCTGAAATACGGCACCTAATCAGCCTTTCTCACCTGTCTCCCATCTCGGTGAACTGGTTAAGGAGTACCGTTTCACGTGTAACCCTAAAGTGCGACTTGTTCAAGGTTTTGGCGGAGAGGATGATAGATACATGTCCGCACGAGAAGCAAAAGAAAGAAACGAGCGAAACGATACACTTGCCCTGCTATACGGTGGCACGATGATCGGAGCTTTCCTGTCCATGATGGCTGGCGCAGCAACGCTTGCCGTACTCATCACGGCGATCGGCGCTTTTGCCGTTACCCGATTAATGGTTCGATCTGCTTTCTAAGAACTGAGTTTCTTAGAAGCAGGTCGAGTACGCATTTCGGCCCACGTCCTCAGCTCATCGATCTCTTCTCGCATCATGACGCTTAGCGGGACCGCTGCCTTAGCTTCTGCAATCAAGTCTTTTTGAAGCAAATCCCTCTGGGCGTCATAGGCTACGTAAAGCGAGCTAACGATGACCTGCTCAATCTCCGCTCCGCTGAATCCATCTGTGGCCTTGGAAAGTGCTTTTAGGTTGAACTTCGCAACATCTCGTTTTCGCTTCTTGAGATGAATTTCAAAGATCTGCTCCCGTTCCGGACCGTCGGGCAAGTCGACGAAAAAGATCTCGTCAAACCGTCCCTTTCTTAGCATCTCAGGAGGCAAAGAGGTCACGTCATTTGCGGTCGCGATGAGGAACACCGCGGCCGTCTTTTCTTGCATCCAAGTAAGGAAAGTCGAGAAGACTCGGGCAGTCGTACCGCTGTCACTGACACCGCCACCACTGACGCCAGCAAAACCCTTCTCAAGTTCGTCAGCCCACAGGATGCAAGGCGCAACCGACTCGCTCACATTGATCGCCTTTCTAATATTCTCTTCGCTCTGGCCAACGAGTGAACCAAAGATTCTTCCCACGTCCAACTTCAGTAGGGGAAGGCCCCATTGCGCAGCTACTGCCTTGGCACAGAGAGACTTACCGCAACCTTGGACTCCCAGCAGGAGGATGCCTTTAGGTGCAGGAATCCCGAACTCCCTTGCCTTATCGGTAAAGCTCTCCGATCGCTTGTCCAACCACTCTTTGAGGAGTTCAAGCCCTCCCACATCCTTGAGTTGGGCGTCGGGAGCGTAGTACTCCAGAATTCCAGACTTGCGAATGATCTGTTTCTTCTCCTCAAGTACGACTTCCACGTCCAGTCGCTTGCGCTCAACGAGAGATCGGGCAAATACGGATTCAATTTCGTCCTGAGTGAGTCCCTGCGCGCTCTTGACCAGCAGTTCGCGCTGGGCGGGTTCAAGACTGCAATTCACATTCGGATTATCTCGAACGGCGGCAATGACTCTGTCAAGCATCGTTTCAATTTCGGCTGCCACCGGTAATTCGTAGTCAATGACTGTGATGTCTTTTTCCAGATCGGTTGGCAAACTGAGCGTTGGTCCAATGAGGATAAGCGTTGCTGCACGCCCTCTCAACCTTACGGCAAGGTCTCGCATCAGTCGAATCACCCGATGGTCGCGCATGTAGGGGTGAAAGTCCTTCAAGAGGAATACGGTGTATTCGGGTGCCTCGTGAATCGTGGCCAGAGCTTCCAACTCACCAGGAAGGGCGGTTTTGGTGGCTCCACCCGGTCGGGCAACTGGCGGCTTCATACCCGTTGTAACAGACCATGTATGGAGCGTGCGATTAAGGGAGAGACAGACCTTTTGAAGGGCTTCCTCAACCCTTTTCTCCTCCCACGAAACAATGTAGAGGATAGGATATTTCGCTCGGATAAGGACTTCGATCTCTTGAGGCGCTGTCATACGGATGGATGCTACCATCCCATTCAAGATAAGGTTGCAAAGTTCGCTCAAGACCACGCATTTGGCAGACTCAAATCAACCTTAGGCAGCAAGCATTTAGCCCAGATGATGCACCTCAAGTTCATGTCGAAGCCACCACGCTTAACAGACTGGACCTGCCCGATCTCCTGGTCTCATCGTTTGCAAGCACCAATATCATCGAGAGCTCGAATGGAACCATAAGGCAAATCACCTCAAGAGTGAAGAACTTCCAGAATGCAGACCAAGCTCTATGATGGGCCGCTACCGCGCTACTCCAAGCGGAGAAAAACCTATGGCCACTCCGAGGAGCCAAGCAACTCTGGATGCTTGAAACCGGTCTAGAAAGGAAGAAACAAGAGATGGCGGTATAAAATGAAAGCGAGCTACCCTACAGCTAACTTCCAACTAAATTCGGGACATCCCCCTAAATTGCCTACATTATTGTATGTGAAGTTCGTGGTTGCCGCACCCTGAACTAACGCTATGATGCGATTCGCAGAGAAGAACTACAGCGCCTGTGCGATGCCTTAGTTTCCATATGTACGTTTGTCGAGTTCGAGTAAAATTACGTTGAACTGCTCTACAACGGCCCCCATGACAACCTCGTCAGAAGACGCCTGCATCTCAACCTTCAATTGCATAATCAGTCGAGCGGTTGCAGATCTCACCTCTCCAAACGCAATGTCCTTGTTAATGGTTGAGGGGTCAACGCTCGTTGATCGTTCATCGGGCAAAACCATCCTTGCCTGTTCGCATGCTTCGGTGTATTCCCGAGAGCGCAATAAGGCAAGTGAGAGAACAAGCCTTGTAAGGTGGTCTTCCGGGGACGACAAAAGAATCGTGCGATAATCTTGAATGAAATCATCCGAACTTCCTGTAAATTGCTTCATTACGACACCGAGATTTCTAGCGGTTTCCTGTGTATTGTAAACTTGCAACAGTCACATTTAAACGCGACGTTTCCGTAGACATCGATAAATACCCAGCAATCGCAAAGAATCAGCCTCTCCCTTATGCACAATTCGATACAAATAAAAGCAGAAATAGCTGCTACAGCACACGGCACCCAGATCCCTGGCCAAAGCCCAGAACCGTCTGATACATTAGCGGGTTGGTCCTCTACATAGGCATAACCTGGTTGTCTTGGCCACAACGGATCGACCGTCAGCCACCTCGCCAAGTCAACTCGCAAATGCCTTGCCCTGACATAGAACAGGTTGTCCAGAACATCTTTGAAGTACCCAACCACTCCCAGGAAGGTAAATGGCGTGGGATTGGTACCGGTTCGGCTGACGACTTCACCCCAGGGCCAGTATTCCTAGCGGTCCGTAAGTGTCCCAGTTGAGTCCATCAAGCCAATCGTAGAGCCAAGCGGGTCCTGCACGTAATCGCTGACCGTGCCTCCACGGTTCTCGGCGATGATGCCGCCGAAGGCGTTTGAATAAACCACTGACATAGCCACGTTAGATCTGTCCCAAGTAATCGTCAAAACTTCTTAGCCGAGATACAGCGCCGCGCGACGCATGCCATCTGCACAAGAATTAGTATTCGCGATACTCGTCACATTTGGGTGGGTCAATTTCGTCAATCCATTCTTACCACCCTGAATCCTGCGCATTCCAATGAAATCGAACAGTGATTCCAATCGAATGCGAACGCTTGTTCCAAAGTTATTCGAACGGTGATTCCAATTGAAAGCGAACACCGATAGATAAAAAAGTTCTCGCAGACGTTCATACATATTTAATTGGCTGAAAATAGACCAACATGCGAAGGTAATTGCGAACAAGAAGGATCCTAATACTCCATTGCTTAAGGAAGTCTTCATGAAAGACCCGTCTCCTGACCACTAAATGTGCTCTGTGCCTTGTTTGTGTTGTATGACAAACACTATCACTATGGATGTTTTTGCGATTCTAGTCTCCTGACTGATATCATCAAGACGTATAAAACCAGCGTTATGATCAATGCATCAGTTGAATTCCTACGCCACCAATTAGATAGCAAGAAATTGCTTCCCAAAACCCTTGATCCTGCGATACAAACAAAGAGGAACACGCTCCAAAGAACGGTCAATATTCGTATCGTCAGGCCCAGTGTTTTGGGTATGACGTACCCAACGTTATTACTGCTCATTATTCAGCCCCTGATTTCGTCGTATCCTGGCATGGAAAACACCAGGGACGGCCAACCCACCCAGTTGCATGGAGAAAACCATCATACCGGACCCCAGTGGGGATACCAACAAGTCGCTTGCAAAGTAAAACAAGTCCGACTATTGCAGCAAATGGTACCGTAAGTGTTAAATCAATGCCAGGAATTGCGGACATGAACGATATGAGAAGAGCCAATTCACCCATAAGGTCGCTCGAATCCGACTCGCAAAGACAGAATTTTAGAGTGAACGCGCTGCCAAGATAGATAAATCCCAAATACTTTTGCGAATAGTAATAGCTAAAAGTACTACATAGTCCAATTTCCCCACCACCTTGCCAGGTGTTCATTCCAGAAGGATCTACAAAGGAAGTAGGTACGCAGCCAACATTAGCATACGAAGGCTCTTCCGGCCATAGTGGATCAACCATAAGCCACCGTGCCAAATCTGGACGAAGATGCCTTGCTCTAACATAGAACAGTTTGTCCAGAAGGTCTTTGAAGTATCCAATCACACCAAGGAACGTAAATGGCGTGGGATTGGTACCGGTTCGGCTGACAACTTCACCCCAGGGCCAGTATGCCCAGGGATCGGTTGTCGCCGCCGTTTGAAACGCGCACCATTTTGGAGCCGTTTGCCGTTTGAAAAGTGCACCACGTGACTACGTCGTCCTAGTTCTCTAGGACGTCCCGTCGAGGTGTACAGATTGGACAGTTATGAATTGGTTCGTCGCTCAGTAATCGTAGGTGGCATGAGTAAGCGAGCGGCGGCTCGCGAGTACGGAGTGAATCGTCGAAGTGTCGACAAGATGGTCGGCAATTCTTCTCCTCCTGGCTATGTTCTTAAGGCGGCACGCAGGCAATGGGTGCTTGGAGACTTCATGGAGAAGATCGAGGAGATCGTTCTCAAGGATCAATTGTCGGCGCCGACCAAGCAGTTCCATACCGGCCAGCACATCTTCGAGCGCTTGCGCGACGAGTTCGGCTACACCGGTGGTTCGACTCAGGTTCGCGGTTATGTTTCGAAACTCAGAGCCAGATCGAGGGAGGCGTTCATTCCCCTTGTGAGTCTTGCCGGCGAGGCCCAGTCGGATTTTGGCGAGGCCTGGGTGGATATCTGCGGCAAGCGGATCAAATGCCATGCGTTCTTCATGGTGCTTCCGCACTCAGATGTATGGTTCATGCGGCTGTACCCAGCAGAGAACGCGGAGAGTTTCTGCGAGGGAAACGCAGCCGCGTTTGCTTTCTTTGGCGGAGTGCCAAGACGGATCGTTTATGACAACGCCGGTTATGCTGTGAAACGGGGTTCTGGTCCGCTCAAGGGTAGAGACCGAGAATTGTGCTCGCTGTTTTCAGAGCTTCGGTCTGCGTTTTTGTTCGAGGCGGCATTCGCTGCTCCGTACAAGGGGAACGAGAAAGGCTCGGTGGAGCGCCATGTCGGAACGCTTCGCCAGTCGCTGCTTGTTCCAGTTCCGAGCGCGGACAGCTTTGAAGAACTCAACGCCAAACTGCTAGCCAAAGCAACCCTCCACAAAGGGAAGGTGGAACTCTTCCAAAAGGAGACTGCCGCGTTCTTGCCGCTAGCAGACTATGCGCCTTGCCGGCTTGAGCAGCGCAAGGTGGACAAGCTCTCGCTCATCAAGTTCGAGGGGAACTCGTATAGCGTTCCGACCATTCTGGTTCTGCGCTCAGTCTTGGTGAAGGCGAGCCCGTTCAAGCTGGAAATCTTAAGCGCCAAAGAGGTGGTTGCTACCCATGTTCGCAGCTACGAGAAGGACCGGGCGTTTGCCCAGCTAGCTCACTACCTGGACCTGCTGGAGCGAAAGCCTCGGGCAGTTCGAACCGCTCTGCCGGTACTGCAGGCAGGACTTCCCGGCTCGTATGAAGCGTATCGGCGGAAAGTGGAAGACGGAACCAGTGTCGGTGACCGCAAATTCATCGCTGTTCTCAGACTAGGCCAAGAACTCGGATTTGAGCGCATTGGATCCGTTCTAGGATGGGCGAGCATCCTTGGCGCCAATGAGCCTGCCCAGATTCGAATGCTCGCGCTTAAGGAAACGGAGACGCCCACCACAATCCTGTGTACAGATTGGAAACTCCCGGAAAACCGGCAATCGCCGAGGGTGAAGCGGCCTCCGCTAAGCGAGTATACGAGACTTCTTGTGGGGGCCGCCTCATGAAGGCAGTTATCGAGATTGAACTCAAATCTCATCTGAAGGCTTTGAGACTTCCCACTGTGCTGCGTGAGTACCAGCGAACAGCGGCCGACGCTGCCAAGGAAGGCCTGGACTACGAATCATATTTGCTCAAGCTGGTTCAGCTTGAGATCTCAGACCGAGAAGCTAGGTCCTTTCAACGGCTGCTCAAGCTCGCAAGGCTTCCCGCCAAGAAAACAATCGCTGAGTTCGACTTCGCCAGACTTCCAGATCTGGAGCCGCTTACAGTCCACCGTCTGGGTGGCTGCGAGTTCGTAACCAAGGCCGAGAACATCTTGCTCGTCGGGTCCAGTGGAACCGGCAAGACCCATCTTGCAACGGCAATCGCGGTCGAGGCTTGCAAACGCAAGCACTCCGTCCGCTTCTACACCGTCTCCCAACTCGTCGAAGCGCTCATGGAGGCAAAGAGCGAAAGAGCTCTCGGGCGGATGAGAGCAAACCTCAAGAAGGTCGATCTTCTCGTCCTGGACGAGCTCGGCTTTGTGCCATTGCCACCGAGCGGCACCGAACTGCTCTTCGACATCGTCTCCGACAGGTACGAAAAAGCATCGATCGTCATCACAACCAATCTGCCGTTCGAGGAATGGATCTCAGTCCTTGCGAGCGAACCCCTAACCCACGCGATGCTCGACCGGCTCACGCACCACGTTCACATCCTTGAGATGAATGGACGAAGCTACCGACTAGCCCAAAGCCTTGCAAGCCGAACCGAGTAAGAGCGGGGAGTCCGGCCGGAATTTGGAAAGACTCGCTCGCTTCGCTCACTCCCCTTTCCAAATTCCATAAACGTCCAGAAAAACTGGACCACTAACAACCCAAAAGTGGTGCACAATTCGAGCGGCACGCTGGCGCACTATTCATCCGGCAGGCGGTGCATATTTCAACCGGCGGTGACAAACTAGCTACGAGCGATTTATTGGACGATTAAAGCCGTCCCTTAACGGAGCGCTGTACATCAATACTGCAGCAATAAGGCCAACAAAAAAAGATGCACCCATAACCGCTACATTCTTAATGAAAAAGTCTTTAGTTCGTTTCAACTTGATTATGAACCTCCACAAAATTGAGCCTCGAATCAAAAAACACAATGAGCCGCTTAATCATTCCCAAAACAAGGAAGTTTTTTGCAATTCTAGGATTGGCATTCAGTGTGATTCTATCAAAACTAAGGGATCAATGATTGCCGCTCCGAAAGGAGCCTCAGAGATCGCACAAATGAGTTCTAGACCATCACGATAATGGTGACAAAGCAACTGAGCCGTGTCACCATTATCGTCCGGTGCAATATGTTGCCATGGTAACTTAAAACCGAACTTTCCTCGGGGTTTCACTGTGTCCTGGGGAATGGCCTTACGGCCCAGCAGCCTAGTTGCCGAGACCATTGCCATTGTAATGTCCGTCCCATCAGATTTCTTGGATTCCAAAAAAGCTTCCTTCAGTTGCTGAAGGACATTCGACGAATTATTTGCAGGCTCTATGGAATTCGTGTCCGTATTCTCCCGCTCCATTCGTAGCCTCTTCATAGTTAAGCAAAAGAAGTTCTATAAGTCTGTGCATGGATTCATTCATGGGTCACAACCAGCTAGGCATATGTCCACGTCAAAACCATCGTAAATTAGAGCTAGAAAATAGCATTTTCTTTTCGGCATTTTATGGTGCGTGCGACTGAATATCGGGCGGATCTACCAGCGGTGTACACCCAATTTTTGGATCAAAAATAGCCACTGGAAGCTGATAATCTTGAATGTAATTGTTGTACTCTATGTTGCATTTACCTTCGGTTGCTCTATGCTCAACAATTGTCAACCGCCCCCTCAAGAACATAGTTCGGCCGTCGACCGAGGCCACTCCAGAAGTTATGGTTTTCACTGTCTCATGCGCCGTATTTTGCGTCACAATACGCAGAAACGATCCGTCTTGCTTTAACTGCAACCTATATCCACCTATGCATGACCAGTTACCTTCAAAAATAGGTACGTCAGATTGCTTTTGTACTGTCTGGCAGCCACACACCAAAAGTAGCATCAAAAAGCAAAGCGACCATCTTACGATTGGCCTCACCATGATGTGAACGTAGGCAAACTAGCGGATCTACTTGGACAAACGTGCATCAAATGTCACCCATTGTTACTGGATTGTGTCCTATGCACACTCGTTCACCTGGAAGTAAACTAACACCCCCGTCGGCGACCTCAAATTCGGTTGTCTGCCCAAACTCGAATACACACACACAAAGAACCGTAGAAATTCTCACCCAGTGGAATACCCCATCTCCGTCAAAGTCAAAGCAGCAAATAGTTGAACGTCCCGTTCCGACCTTAAGGCAACCTTTGCCGCAAGGATACTGACATGGAATAAATCCTTTCACACATCCAAAGGCGATTAAACATAGCCGACTTTGCTCATCAAGGCCGCTGGGATCGGTATGTAGATGCGGCGAATCCGAACAATAGCTGTACGCAACTCTGTTCGGCCACAGTGGATCAACGGTCAACCACCTTGCCAGCTCCACTCGCAAGTGTCGCGCTCGCACATAGAACAGTTTGTCGAGCACATCCTTGAAGTAACCAATCACTCCAAGGAAGGTAAATGGCGTTGGGTTGGTACCGGTTCGGCTGACGACTTCACCCCAGGGCCAGTATTCCCAGCGGTCCGTAAGTGTCCCAGTTGAGTCCATCAAGCCAATCGTAGAGCCAAGCGGGTCCTGCACGTAATCGCTGATCACGCCGCCTCGGTTCTCGGCGATGATGCCGCCGAAAGCGTTTGAATAAACCACTGACATTGCCATGTTAGATCTGCCCCAAGTAATCGCTTCCGTTCCAAATCATTGTCGAAATTGCTTTGCCTCAGAACTGCGCCATGCGCCGCATACCATCGGCCGAGCCGTAATACATTCCATGCGACAAATCAGAAGGGTCATAGCTATTGGTCGTTGACCGTATCATCAGTCAAAGCACTATTAATTTTATCCACGAAGACCGCGGTGATTTTGAATTCGTCGTAGGGCATGTTCGACTCTAATGAGGAAATCCACAAATCAAGCATGCCGTCGAGAAACTGCTCGAGCCTATCAACGAAGCTACTGATATCTTCGTTTTGGAGGACCACTTGGATTTCATCTCTTAGGAATTGGCCAAAAAGCTCCATCCTGGCGAAATACTTGGATTCTTGGGGGCTTAATCCATCTTCCAAGACTAGAACAGCACACATGTGAACAGCATTAAGTGCTCGGCTAAGTCGATTTAGATACCAGGTTCTATCGATCATTAGGGCCCAAACTATATAAGTAGCGAATGGAGAATAACATGGTGAGAACCGAAACGTATCAGCCTCGACTACTAATTGTAAATCTGTTTATGACGATGTCCATAACAAAAGCAGTAACAAACGAGGATTCCGCCGCCAATATCTTTGCAATCTCCGTTCGGCCATGATGGAAAGAAGCATATGAATCCCTCGGACAGCACGCTAACACCAGTACATTGAAGCATGCATTGCATTTGGTTTACGGGATTGCAAAATAATCCTGAGGGATCAGTTATCCAAAGTGGGGAATCACCCACATAGGAATAGGAGCAGCACATCGGCCAAATAGGATCGACTGTCAACCACCTCGCCAAGTCAACCCTCAGGTGCCTTGCCCGGACATAGAACAGCTTGTCCAAAACGTCTTTGAAATAGCCAATTACTCCCAGGAAGGTAAATGGCGTGGGACTGGTCCCGGTGCGATTGACTACGTCACCCTAGGGCCAGTATTCCCAGCGATCGGTGAGGGTTCCAGTCGAGTCCATCAAGCCAATCGTCGAGCCGAGTGGGTCTTGCACGTAGTCGCTGACCACTCCACCTCGGTTCTTGGCGATAATGCCGCCGAAGGCGTTTGAATAAACCACTGACATTGCCATGCTAGATCCGTCCCAAATCATTGTCGAAACTGTTTTGCCGGGATATTGCGCCGTGCGACGCATTCCGTCAGCTCCCGAATAGGAATTCGTCAGAATCGAACCATCGGGATTCGTCTGCTTCGTCATCCTGTTTTCACCGTCATAAACGTAACCCGTCTGAGCAGCTCCCTATGCTTCGAGTGCAAGATTGCCCACATTATTGTATGTGAAGTTCGTGGTTGACGCACCCTGAACCAGCGCTATGATGCGGTTCGGAGCGTCGAAAGTTTGCGTCATTGCAAGTCCGCCCTGTTGCCACTTGCGAAGCACGTTGTCCGCATTGTCATACGTGAATGTCGCCCACCTGCCTGCAGCCTGTTGTCCAGTCAGGCGACCAGCATTATCGTTGGTATACGTTGGTAGCAGCCCATCTCGCAGCTGCGAGGTCTTGCAGCCTCCTGCGTCATAGGAATCCACAACGGTGGCAACGGGGCTGCCTCCACCGGTGTATTCGACGAGCGTAACCACACGATTCAGCGCATCATAGGTTCGGATGAGCTTGCCTTTAAAGCCATTGATGATCGTCGTGCATCGAGATCCATTATCGTATTGGGCTGTGGCGATGCCACCTGCGACCGACTGATGGGTTGATTGCCTGTTCAGCGGATCAAAGGTACTCGTATATCGCCCACCGTCAGGGTCAATGAGAAGGGTCAGGTTGCGGACTACATCATACGAGTAGGATTGGGTAAGTGAACCCGGATCAGTCTTGCTCCTGGTAGCGTCGCGCTTGATCCTAGAGAGGTTTGGGGTTATTTGATACACAAAACGCATAAGCTAATCGCGCGATTGAGCTAGGTCCAGAAAGACCACGCAGTAATCGTAGTCCAACCACTGGACTGACGATGTAAAAAATCTTTTGCGCGATGCAATATAAAAGTTCGTCACGAGTTAGGCCAGGAAAGTCTTCAAGATAACCAATATATTCTGCCAAGGTATGGACCCTTGTCACATCCTCCTGCGAGTCAAGGCGATGAAAGGCATCTGAGAGTGGTACTTGATCATTCACCGGGGACAATTTCGTCCAAACTTGTTCTTCCTCGCGTCGCAACCATCGGGAAATACCCCTCGCTAAGCTCGATAGCCTCGCAGATCCTTTCTGGCCTTCAGTTTGATTTAAATGCTGTGGGTTTCCAAATGCCGCTAAATATATTCGCGCGTAACTCGCTACCAGACTCTCTCCATTTATTCTCATTAGTAATTGCAAGCCAATATAAGTGCTATATTTGTCGAGCATACCAATAGCAATGCAAAACTCTAGTTCCTCATTGGCTAGGTCGGGAAAGTTTTCTAAGTGGTGAATGAATTGATCCAGAGACGAATATCCACTGCTTCGTTCATCCGCTGCTAAACGCTTAAACTCTTCCGAAACGCGATAGTTATCCAAGTAGATTCTGCCTTATGCTAAGAGTTCCAGATTCTGGATAAAGTAACTCATCTTAGTGAGCTGCAATAGACTACGCCGGCGGCAGCACAAGAGTCGACACACGCATTTCCTAAGGGCTGTGCATAGCTAGTGCAATTAAACGCAGTGCATTGATAGCAAGCCTGTGGAGGTGCTGTGCAATATGACAATGCGATTGCCGTTGCGGCAGCACAATTCCAGATTTTAGGAAGTGCGGGGGATGGTGGCTTTAGGATTATTGCCTTCTTAATTAGGCACGCAATGCACCCGACAATGCAACCGCTGCAAAGCCATTTGAGCCAACCAGGAAGCTCGTCGTAGGTTTTCCTCAAACAATCTCCGTAACTTGAGAAGCCAGACCAGTCGGCGCAGACAGCCAACATGTCGATTGTGCAAGCTGCTGCACATGCACAAGGAATAACGCAAATGGGTAGCAATCCGCTTGGATCGGCATTCGATGCTGGCGAATCAGACGCATAGACATAACCTGGTTGTCTTGGCCACAGCGGATCGACCGTCAGCCACCTTGCCAGATCAACTCGCAAGTGTCTTGCCCTGACGTAAAACAGTTTGTCCAAGATATCCTTGAAATACCCAATCACTCCAAGGAAGGTAATGGCGTAGGGTTGGTACCGGTTCGGCTAACGACTTCACCCCAGGGCCAGTATTCCCAGCGATCGGTGAGGGTCCCAGTTGAGTCCATCAAGCCAATCGTAGAGCCGAGTGGGTCTTGCACGTAATCGCTGATCACGCCGCCCCGGTCCTCGGCGATAATGCCGCCGAAGGCGTTTGAATAAACCACTGACATCGCCATATTAGATCTGCCCCAAGTAATTGCTTCCGTCCCAAATAATCGTCGAAACTGCTTTGCCGGGATACTGAGTCGTGCGACGCATTCCGTCAGCTCCCGAATAGGAATTCGTCAGAATCGAACCATCTGGATTCGTCTGCTTCGTCATCCTGTTTTCACCGTCATAAACGTAACCCGTCTGAGCAGCTCCCTATGCTTCGAGTGCAAGATTGCCGACGTTATTGTAAGTGAAGTTTGTAGTTGCCGCACCCTGAACGAGAGCAATAATGCAGTTCGCTGCATCAAAGGATTGAGTCATCCCCAGCCCACCTTACTGCCACTTGACAAGAAACGATTAGAGAATTACTCAAGGTTTCTGATCTCTTCGTCGTACATTTCGACTAACTTGTCATATTGCTCCATCGTCATGCTAAATGCATCTCTCCCTGGAACCTGCTTTGCTTCCTCTTCATAGATGTGTTTTGCTCTTTTTAGCAATAATGCCTTCTGAAGAAGAGCCTCAGCGTAACTTCCAGATCCAGCATGGAGAATCTTTGACGCATCTGTCTGAGCTATCTGAGAGGAAAGAATCGCACACTCGGCATATTGTCCATCCAAAAACAAAGCAGTTGCCAGTCCCAATTTATTCCATTCCGAAGGAGAGTTCGCGACCAGCGCACGGCATTGATCGACCCGCTCGCTTGTAGCTTCAGTCCTGTAAATTTGTACTTCGTAATGATCACTATCCATCTTTGCGACCTATAAGAGACCTCTGATTATTTTCTTCAGGCATATGCACTGCGCTACCCCAAAGAGAACCCAGCAAGTAAGGTACACCTCCCTGAGGGAAATGCAAGTCCTAATACACCATTCGATATCTCCTAAACCACAGGGCCAATTTGTTAAGGATTGAAGTCCAGAGAGGTCTGAACTAATTTCAGGAGCGACCTATAGGTATACGAAGGCTCTCCGGGCCACAACGGATCGACCGTGAGCCACCGTGCAAGGTCAACACGTAAGTGCCGCGCTCGAACATAGAATAGTTTGTCCAAAACGTCTTTGAAATAGTCAATCACTCCCAGGAAGGTAAATGGCGTGGGATTGGTCCCGGCTCGGCTGCCGACTTCACCCCATGGCCAGTATTCCCAACGATCGGTGAGAGTTCCCGCCGAGTCCATTAGGCCAATCGTCGAGCCAAGCGGGTCCTGGACGTAATCGCTGACCACTCCACCTCGGCTCTCGGCGATGATGCCGCCGAAGGCATTTGAATAAACCACTGACATTGCCATGCTAGATCTGCCCCAAGTAATCGTCGAAACTGCTTAGCCGAGATACAGCGTCGCGCGACGCATGCCATCTGCATAAGAATAAGTATTCGCGATATTCGTCACATTTGGGTGGGTCAATTTCGTCAATCTATTCGCACCGTAATAGTCGTATCCCGCCTGCGTCGCACCACGATCTGGGGGTGGAGGAAGAAAATCTCCGTCCACGTCCCGTAGCCGGAAGCTGGTTCGTGCATCCGTTTTGATATCAACCGCATTCAGCATTTCGGAGCGAGACGCCGGATGAGGCAGACGTAGAATCCTGATGAAAACTCCCGGTTGGGTGTAACCTGTTCCGGAAAATGGCTCGTTCAGATTCCCCCGATTTCCAGCTGAGGCAGGCAATTCAAGCTCACCAGAGCGGTCGCTTCCAAGAAGCGGAGAGCCTTTACAAGGCTGTTCTTCGAGTCAGGCCGCGGGATGCTGAGACCGTTACGAATCTTGGGCTCTTGTTCGCCCAAACAGGAAGGAAACAAGAGGCAGCAACGCAGTTCGAAACTGCGGTCTCGATCGACCCGGACTCTGCTCTCTTGAGAACCTATTACGGACATGCGTTAAGAGACTTAGGCAACTTGGAGGAGGCAACACTCCAATACACCAAGTCTGTTCAACTGGATCCAAAATCGGCAGCCGTGTCTTTTGTTCTAGGTAACATCCTGCTAAAGGTAGGGCGCGTCTCAGAAGCACTTGAAGCTTATGACCATTGCCTTGCGCTAGACAAACGAAATCCTGATGTCTGGCTAAACCATGGCATGGCAGTCATGCAGAGTGGACGACCGTTGGACGCGGTTACCTCCTATCGAAAGGCTATTCAACTCAATCCTAAATCTGCCGGTGCATGGCTGAACCTTGCGGATACCTTCCTTGGTCTTGGCGATTTTGAAAATGCGATACCTGCATTTGAAACCGGACTCGCGGTTGCGCCCAGGGATCATGACGGGTGGGTTGGCCTTGCTACGGCCATGGCAGAACTCCAGCAATACGGGCCGGCATTGACAGCCATTCAAAAGGCCCTTGCCATTCAATCAAGTTCCCCCAAAGCAATCTTCATCCAAGCGAAAGTCTTTCAGTATCAAAAGCGAAACGATGAAGCGATCGAGGCTTACCGTAAAGTAATTCATTCGGATGCCGAACAAGTAACCGCGAGGATCAATCTGGCAATGATCTTGGCTGAGCAGGGGCGCTGGAAGGAAGCTAAGGCAGAATTCGCACAAGTAGCGCTCAAAGATCTGGGAGAAATGGGACTTGCTTCAGCCTTAAGGGGTGCACTAGTCGTTCCAACGATCTTGATGTCCAACACGGAGATTGATGAAGTACGTTCCAAATTAATTAGGGAACTTAACGAAATTAGTGCACGCAAAGAAACGGTTCAGAACGTGCAGATGTGGGTCGGTAATCCAGGGTTTTACTTTGCCTACCAGGGACGGAACAACCGCGAGCTTCTGACGACCATTAGCCAAACTCTTTCGGAATTGACGCCCGATCTTGTGTGGGCGCCGCCAGCCGCTAAACAATCTCAGGCGCCGAAAACTGGGAGACTAAGAATCGCATTCATCTCCGCCCACCTAAGAGAGCATACGGTCGGTCGCATCAACATCGGCCTGATCGAGAAACTTGATCGGAGGCAGTTCGAAGTTATCGTCATACGACCGAAGGGATCGGCAGACGCATTCTCATCGGAGATTGATCGCCATGCGGATCGTGTCGTCGAAGTGCCCAACGACTTCCGCCTCGCACGAGAAGAGATTTCCCACATTGAACCGGACGTCATTTACTATCCAGATATTGGAATGGAGCCTTTTAGTTACTACCTAGCGCATTCCCGTTTGGCACCTGTCCAGTGCGCAGGTTGGGGTCATGCGGACACTACTGGCATCAAAAACATCGATTACTACGTGTCCAGCGAGCACTTCGAGCCCATCAACGGGCAGGAGTTTTACAGCGAAAAGCTTCTCAAATTGGGTCGGATCAATAACTATTTTCCTCAGCCTGACGCGGTTTATGAAAATGTCACCCGCCAGCAACTAGGACTTCCCGAAACGGGAGCACTCTACTTGTGTCCCCAAAGTGCGTTCAAGCTCCATCCCGATTTCGATGAAGCTCTACGTGAAATCCTTGTCGCAGACGCATCAGGAATAGTAGCTATCAGTTCGGGTACCGAAGAACATTGGAATGACCTATTGCGGGAGAGGTTCAGCCATTCCATCGGCGACCTTTCAAAACGAATTGTATTTCTTCCCCGTGTGCCTTCCGACCAGTTCAGAGGTCTCCTCGCACTTGCAGATGTTATGATCGACCCTATTCACTTTACTGGAGGTCATACCATCTACATGGCTTTCTCGGTAGGTACGCCTGTGGTCACATGGGAAGGCGAAAGGATGAGCGGCAGGATGACTCGCGGCCTTTATTCCCAAATGGATTTTCAGGGACCTGTGGCCAAGAATGCGAAGGACTATGCTCAACTTGCTGTAGAGATTGCTACCGACAAAGAAGTTCGAGCCCTCATAAGTAGAGCAATCAAAGTGAAATCTGCCGTTCTATTCGAGGACATTCAAGCCGTTCGAGACTTTGGACAAGCTTTGCAAGAGGTTTATCGATTGGCGGTGGGTTAGGGAACCTAGCGAATAGGTTCCCGAGCGATTCAGTTCGATGTTGCGATGGATCGCTGGACGGCATGCGCGATCGCGTTGAGCTCCGGCATGAGCTTCTCAAACGCCTCGATCGTGATGCTTTGAGCTCCGTCCTTAATGGCTTGATCGGGGTTCGGATGTACCTCAATAATCAGGCCATCTGCACCTGCTGCAACAGACGCTTTACTCATCGGGCCAACGAGTTCTCGACGTCCCGTCCCCTGAGAAGGGTCGACGACAACGGGCAGGTGAGTAAGCGAGTGCAAAGCAGGAATTGCAGATAGATCCAGTGTATTGCGCGTATAGGGCTCGAAGGTCCGAATGCCTCGTTCACAGAGGATGATCTTCTCATTACCCCCACTCGCAATATATTCGGCGGCCAGCAACCACTCTTCAAGCTTCGCGGTCATGCCTCGCTTGAGCATGGCTGGCGTGCGACACATGCCCACTTCTCGCAACAGGTCATAGTTCTGCATGTTTCGAGTTCCGATCTGCAGAATGTCGGCGTACTCCGCAACCTCTTCGACTTTCCGAACATGCATGACTTCAGTGATAACCTTAAGTCCAAATCGCTTGCCCGCCACTTTTAGCAGCTTGAGACCCTCAATTCCCATCCCTTGGTAGGAATAAGGTGACGTACATGGCTTGTATGCGCCGCCCCGAAGGAACTTGGCCCCCGCCTTGGCAACTCTCTCAGCGGTGAGAAAGAGCTGCTCTTCTGACTCAACCGTACAAGGTCCGGCCATCATGACAATTTCGTCTCCACCGATGAGGACGCCGCCGATGTCAATGGCATTCTTTGCGCCCTTATACTCTTTGGCAACGAACTTGTAAGGCTTCGTGATCTGAATCACGTCTTCAACACCTTCGTAGCTTCGGAGTTGGTCGACGGCGTCGATCTTCTCGTGCTCGCTCCCACCTACGGCGCCAATAACAGTCTTCTCGACCCCGAAAATGGGATTAACGATATAACCGAGTTCTTCTAGGCGGTTGCTGACTTGCTGGACCTGATCAGAAGTGGTCCCGGTTTTCATAACAATGATCATTAGTTCTTTAACTCACTCATAACTTTCTTTAGTTCATCTGCGAAGATGTTCATTTCTTCTTCCGTTCCGACGCTAACGCGCAAGCAAGTTGGATTGCCCAACGCATCACCCGAACGAGTGATCACTCCGCGTTCCAACAACGCCTGGAATATGGGTCGTGCTGGCATCCCCAAATCGGCATACATAAAATTAGCGAAGCTTTCCATGGGGATTGCTCCGACACTTCTAAAGGCTTCTGCCAAAAGTTGAAGTCCCTTTTTGTTATTGTCAACCGTTTGGTTCACGTGATGGTGGTCGCCAAGGGCAGCAATGCCAGCCACCTGGGCAAGAGAATTGGCATTGAAAGGTTCTCGAATGCGATTAATAGCATCGATTACTTCTTCAGGCCCGAAACCATAGCCGATACGAATTCCTGCCAGGCCGTATGCCTTGCTAAAGGTTCTCAAACCGATAACGTTTCGTCCTTCGGCAACATAGTCCCGAGCGCTAGGAAAGTCTGTTACACCTTCGGCAAATTCAAAATAGGCCTCATCCAAAACGATGGGGAGGGTATCCGGAACGTCAGCAAGAAATCGGTCGAACTCCGATCTCCGAACAATGGTGCCTGTGGGATTATTAGGGTTCGCGATAATGACCAGTTTCGTGTTCTCGGTTACTGCCCGACTCATCGCCCCAAGGTCATGCTTGTACTCTTTATCAAGAGGAATCTTGACGAGTCGAGAGGGTCCAATCTGCGCTGCCGCGTCATAGCGAGAGAAGCTTGGATCGCCTACCAAGAGTTCATCGGTCGCCTGCCCAAGAAACACCAACCCCAACAAATGAATGATATCGTCGCTGCCGTTCCCCATGACCAGGTTGGCCATAGGCAATTCCAGGTGATGGGAAAGGGCCACCTTCAGGTCGTGGGCTGCGCCGTCCGGGTAGACGTGCATGTTTTCGGCTGCCTTCTTAACCGCTTCAACAGCTTTTGGCGAGGGCCCAAAAGGATTTTCATTGCTTGCGAGCTTAATGACTCGATCGAGCCCGAGTTCTCGCTTTACTTCATCAATGGGCTTGCCTGGAGCGTAGGCGGTCATCCGGAGTACGCTTGGGCGAATGGGGATCATACTGCCAGTTTACTTTCCCAGTTCGATGAGTCTGCTTGGTAAAGCTCACGGTCGAATACTCGAAAAGGAAAGTTGAGCGAAGCGAATCCTGATTTGGTAACTAAGAGTTGCGGCCAAATCCGCTATCCTTATAGAGGTAGATGAGCTTTTTATCCTGGGCCAATGACCCGAAACAATGGGTTGCGTTGGTCACACTGACCTTCCTGCAGATCATTCTCGGCGTTGACAACATCGTGCTCCTGACGATTCTGTCGGGGCAACTCGGTAAGGAAGAGCAAAAGCGAGCTCGACATTTAGGATTAGTTGCGGCAATGGTGTCCCGCCTGATCCTGCTTTGTACTCTGCTGTACATATCCAGTTTCCTTGAACACACCTTGTTCAAGGTCGCCCAGTTTGATATTTCCGGCAAAGACCTCATTCTGATTGCCGGTGGACTGTTCCTTATCACCAAGGCAACAACGGAGATTCACCAAAAAATGGAAGGGGACGAGCACAATCACAGTGTTCGGGCCGCTCCAAGTCTAAACGCAGTATTGGCCCAAATCTTCGTTCTAGACGTTGTCTTTTCGCTCGACTCGGTGATCACTGCCTTGGGAATGGTCCAGGTCATGTCCATTCAGATTATTGCCGTTGTTCTTGCAGCTGGCATGATGATGGTGGGTATAAACACACTCGCCAGTTTTGTCGACAAGCACCCTACGGTGAAGATGCTTGCACTGTCCTTCCTAGTGCTTATAGGTGTAAACCTTATGGCCGAGGGCCTTGGTTTCGATATTCCACGTGGCTATACCTACTTTGCAATGGCGTGGTCCGTCATGGTCGAGATGCTGAACCTTCGCTTCTTCAAGAAGAAGAAAATTCGAGAGCAGAAAAAGCCTAATTCAAGCCAACCCAATCCTGCCGAGCCACATCATTCCATCGGTGCCGGATCTGCGACAGAAATTCCGACGAAAGCGGTCCCTTCATCGCAGAAGCCGAGTTCGTCGCCCAACGAGAAGCGTTCTGGGTCCCGACGATCGCGACGCTGACTGCGGGTTGACTGAGCGTAAATCGCAACGCGATGCCTACTGCAGCGTCCAGCGGTTCGGCGAGGAATTCATAATCGAGTTCCTTTAGTCGCAACCAGTACGGCTTGACATAATTGTTCACTGGTTCAACTAAACCGCTCGCCCATGCCGCATTCGCAACTGGTCTTTTAGCGATCACTCCCATTCCCGTTGACAATGCGGTAGGAAGAGTCAGTTCGATGCAATCTTGATCGGCAATGCTAATCGAGGTTTGCAAACTGTCGAATACCCCAGAATTCACGGCAAACAAGGCGTCCTTGTCATCACCGCTGTAGCCAATAAAACGCGTCTTCCCAGCTTCCTTCGCCCGAAGTAGAACGTCGATAACATCGCCTTGTCTAAGGAGATCTTCAGAGCAGGAGTGCAACTGGACCAAATCTACATAGTCCGTCTGCAGCCTTTGCAGGCTTCGATCGATACTCTGAGCGAGCATTTTGGGATCCCAGTCTGGAAGAGGGAAGCCAGACGAATGACCGCATTTAGTGAAAAGGTAATAGTCTTGACGGCGATTAGAAACGGCATTTCCGATCTTTTCCTCGCTGGCGTCATAGCATTCCGCAGTGTCGATGACATTTAAGCCGAGATCGAGTGCGTTATTGAGGATCGAGTTCACATCAGCCTGAGGAGTACTCTGGAATCCGATTTCCGCTCCTCCGAAGCCGAGGACGCTAACGTTCATACCTGTCTTGCCGAATGCTCTCGTTTCCATATTTTCTATCCTCTCTTGGCTGCTAACTGATCAAGCTTCTCCGATTGCTCTTGCCAAGCGGCAAGGCTACCTTCCAACTCTTCAAGCAAGCGCTGGTGTTCGCGTGTCAAAGCATACACATCAGCGGTTGGCTCCAAGTTAGCCAACTGCTCTTCAAGATTTTTGATCGCAAGCTCACTATCGCTAATGTCGGTTTCCATTTCGGCAATGAGTTTAGTGACTCGCCCAATCTCCTTGCTCAGTTCTCGTGGTGTGTACTGAGGTTCCGGCGGCGTCTCGAAGCCAAGAAGCTTTGGAATCGCGGCAGTTGAATTCGTTTTCTTGATCTGATTTTGAACCGGCTTCTGACTCCGATTCCGGTATTCCGCATAGGAACCAGGATAGATAACTGCACCGGTTTTTCGAATATCGAGAGTCTGATCGGTGATCTGGGACAAGAGCCATCGATCATGGGAAACCAAGACCAAGCTCCCCTTGAAGTCCTTTAGGACCTGAGAAAGTGCCTCTCTCGATGCCATGTCGAGGTGGTTCGTCGGTTCATCAAGAATCAAAAGATTGGGATTCATTTGCGTAAGTTTCGCAAGCGAGAGTTTGTTCTTTTCTCCACCACTAAGGGTCTTGACGGGGCGATAGACGTCGTCTCCCGAGATGAGGAAACGAGCTAGAAGATTCCGAGCCTCAGGAGGCTTCATATCCATGTCCCACACCATCACGTCAAGCGGTGACATGTCAGGATCAAGATCGGATGCGTCTTGCGAAAAGTAACCAGCGACAACATTGGATCCGAGCTTTGTTCTGCCGCTAAGCGGGTCAAGCTCGCCTAGCAAGACCTTTATCAAAGTAGATTTTCCGGCTCCATTTTCACCGATGACTCCCCAACGGTCCCCAATTCTCACGTTCCAGTTCAAATCCGAGAACAGAACCGTTCGCTCCTGAGTTGAAGAAATGAATCCAACGGTGAGTTTCTCGGTTTCAAGAACGACGTCACCGCTTCGCTTAGCCTCCCCAAATCCGGCCTTCATTCCTTTTTCGTTCTTAGGGGCTTCGACTTTATTTTCAATTAGCCGATTCATCAGCTTGAGGCGACCTCTAGCTTGGGCTGTACGCTGAGAGTTCATGAATCGCCGGACGTATTCGTCCATTTTCGCGATCTCAATCTCTTGGCGGCGGGCGACTTCTGCTTGTCGCTCCTCTTCTTCTGCCTTCAACTGGAGGTACTTCGGAAATGGTCCTGGATAGGCCTTAACCGTGCCATCTCGCAATTCGAGAACTCGCTCCGCCGTGTTATCCAGAAAGGCTCGGTCGTGCGATACAAGCAATACGGCTCCGTGATAGCCCCGTAACCAGCCTTCCAGCCACTCGGTCGCTTGGAGATCAAGATGGTTTGTAGGTTCATCAAGAATGAGAAGGTCAGGCTCCTCCAACAAGAGCCTAGCAATCGCCAGGCGGGTGGTCTCACCTCCGCTCAGTTTCGCCGTCGGCTTTGAGAATTCATCCTCCGTAAATCCCATCTTCTGGAGGACAACTTTCAGATCTCGCTCAGCAGAGTAGCCCTCCGCATCGAGAAAATGTTCGTGGAGAAGCGCATATTCTTCGAGGTCCTCCGCCGATGGTTCGCCAATTTCCAGGTTGGCTTCAAGCTCCTGGAGGCGGGTTTGCATGATGAGCTGGCGCTTAACAGCCTCTTCAGCCTCTTCAAGTACCGTTCGGTCCGTGGCCACCAAAGCTTCTTGGCGTAAGTAACCAATCTTGGCGCCCTTGGCGATATGGACCGTTCCATTGTCCGGCTCATATTGGCCAGTAAGGATCTTGAGAAGGGTTGTCTTCCCCGTGCCGTTTCTTCCCACCAGCGCGACCTTCTCTTTCGCATCCAAACGAAAGGACACGCCTGTTAGGATTTGATCGACGCCGAAGGCTTTAGAGACATTGGTAACAGAAAGCAGCACAAATAGATTATGAAGCCAACGGAAAGTGCTCTGACATCTGCACTTCAGTTTGAAAGCGAGTAATTCAACCTAACCAATGAAGCTAGAGGCCGACCAAGACCTGGTTCGACCTCTAGTTAATCCTATTGACGGAATTACTTTGCGATCGCAAAGCAACTTGCATCGAACACATTGGGATTCAACTTGATCTGTCGGAGGGCATCTCCTGAAGGCTCTTTATCGACTGTAATCTGTGCAATTGCAGCCTTAGCTCCGCCCAAAACGATATTTTCCATTTCCTGAACGCTTGCACCTTCATCTTTGAGCACCGCGAGAATATGCGCCAGCACTCCGACCTTATCCAGGTGTCGGACGACTAGTAGGTGCGTTGCTACTTCGGCTTTGCCGATGTTTACAACGTTCGGCACCATTCCCGTAAGCTTGTATTCGCGAACAATTCGGACCGTTTCTGCTGCAATTGCCTCTTGGGCTTGCTCGGTGCTTGCTCCAATATGGTGTGTGCAATAGACGTTTGTCGCGCTCTGTAATTCGCCAGCATAGGAACCTTCAGCACTTGTGGGCTCGCCATTAAACACGTCAAGGCCTGCAATTAATCCCTTTTCTCGAACCCCTTTCAGGAGCGCGTCTTGATTGACAACCTCTGCTCGACTGGTGTTAACAAAAATGGCATCCTTCTTCATCGTCTCGATGAAATTGGCATCAATAATTCCCTTGGTATCCGGAGTGAGTGAAACATGTACGGATATGACGTCCGACATGCGCGCCAGATCTTCGAGGGTATCCGATCGACCGATGCCAAGAGCGGCAGCAATGTCAGATGTCATCCATCGCGAATAGGCAATCACGTTCATGCCGAAGGCTCGAGCCCTCGGAATCATCTCCTGAGAGATCTTTCCCATGCCAATAAGTCCAAGCGTTCGACCGTAAAGGCCCCTCGAAGCACTGTACTTCTTCTTGTTCCAATGCCCGGCCCTGAGGTCGCTAACATTGTCAGGAATATGTCGATCGCACGACAAGATAAGGCCAAATGCAAGCTCGGCAACAGCCTGTGAGTTCTTTCCCGGACAATTGCTTACGAGAATTCCTCGGAGACTCGCAGCGGCGACATCAATTGTGTTGTAGCCTGCTCCAGCCCGAATAATGACGCTCAGCGACGAAGCTTCGATCATTGGTGCCGTGATCTTTGTTGACCGCACGACGACAATGGTCGCTTGTGATTCCGCTAAGCGATTCTGGAGGGCTTCATCCTTGAGCTCCGGCTCATAAAGCACCTCTGCGCCTAATGCTTTGAGACCATCAAGACCACTTTTTTCAAACTTATCGGCTACCAAGATAATCATGTATGGCACGAAGTTTACCGACGTATTTGACGGCCAAACACGTTAGCCAATATTGAAGAGCCCCTTTTGAATAGGAACTCCCCGCAAAGCGATTTCCAATTCAGTTGGATGACCGATTGCAGTGCATCCAAGACCGATCAGGGCTCGGCTCGCTGCCGAGTTGTCGTCTCTAACGACAAGCGGACACAGCTTCCGGCGAACGGCTTCGAAGGCGCCATACCATGTTCCACCCTCTTTGAATCGAGAATGCACAATGACTGCCCTGTCTGCAGCGGCATAAATGAGAGCATTGCGTTCCATTGCGTTCGCCGTCGAAAATTCATCGTCAGGGGAGCAAAGCGAGAGACCACACTTGTCAATTCCGACATACCGATGAATGCCATAAGGAACCAGTTCGAGGACTCTGCCCCCGGCCTGGATCGCGCCTTTTGCTCCAGCCAAATCTGAACCCGTTGCTCCTCCAGAAAGCACCGAATATCCTAGCCGAATGGATTCGGCACCCACGCCTTGAGCGAAATTTCGTATTTCTGGCGAAATGGATCGGCTACCTACGATGCCTAATAGAGGATCTAATGGGGGAACGCCACTTAGCCATAGGACAGGTGGTGCACCTTCCTTGAGCACTTCCAGCCATTTCCTCGGATAACCATCGCACAAGGCAGTAAGAACGTCCTTCTCATTGAAAAGGGACGTCGCGCTGTCGAGGATTCCATCCGATTCTAGGACTGCAGCCTCTTCCATGAAGCCCTTGCGGCGAAGGACAGATGGGAAGTCAGATTGCCCGCAGTCTGCAGAGCGCAACAAAGAAATCACTCTGGGCCACCTACGTCTGACGGGCTGAACCGGGCGTGGAAGACCACGCAAATACAGTGCTGTCAAACAAATGGAAAGGGGTTCCAGCATAACTCCAGAATCGAGGTACGAGCAGTGGCTTTCAGAGGGTATCGCTACTCTATGTCTACTAAATTATAGCGTATACCTCGTCAAATGTTTACCTATTCCTATTAACAGGTTCAAAGACTATTTGTTCGCCAGATTTCCAACACTGGGACGTGTAGTCGGTCCGGAGGGAGATTGCGAGAGTAAAATACCGACCAAGAACTTAATTCCTCATGCTTAAGCACACTGACCTCACCCGTAATCGAATCCAAGCATTTCTAGTAAACGAACTCAAGCCACGACTCTATGGAGCACGGTCTCCGTTGAAGATCGAGATCAATCCAAATCCTTGTGCGACGCAGGCTGAGGCAGAGAGCGGACCATGGACCGAAGTGGGGCACGGCTACGAATACGGACCGGCTTACACAACGTTCTGGTTTAAGTTAAGCGGCATTATTCCCGAAGAATTTGGTGGTCAGAGGGTAGCCGTTGTCGCAGAAGTCGGTGGTGAGAGAACAGTTTGGAAGGATAACTCGCCATGGTGCGGAGTTGACGTCGAACACAGCGACTTCGGCTGGCTAGAAGGATCCGCAATCGCAAATGGAGGCACTCCGCCTATCGGTGGGGAAGCAGTAGTTTTCTATGTTCAGTGCTATACGCGTAACGCACAAACGACAGTTCACCTCAAGGAGCAGCCACGAACTGCAGTTACAGAAAAAGTCGATCGTGCCGAATTAGTAGTTGTAGATACCGAGGCAAAAGACCTCTTCTACGATGTCGATTTCACTCTGAATCTTTTGCAAACTCTAGACGTGCAGGATCCTGCTTACATCACGTTGTTACGTGCTTTGAACGACGTCGTAAATACGTATTCACCAACGGTTCGCGAAACTATTGCACGCTGTCGAAAGATTGTTAAGGACGCTCAAGGCACTCTGAACGGGGAATTCAAGCACACGATTGTCCCCGTAGGTCATGCCCATCTCGACACCGCTTGGCTATGGCCGCTTCATGTGACACACAAGAAAATGGCCCACACAACTGCGACACAGTTGGGACTGTTGGAACGCTATCCAGAGTACGTTTTTGCCCACAGTCAGGCAAGTCAATACGAGTGGCTAGAGAAAGAATATCCCGAACTCTTTGAGCGCGTAAAAGCAGCAGTTGCCCGTGGTCAATGGGAGCCGGTCGGTTCCATGTGGGTCGAAGCGGACTGCAACCTCACAGGTGCGGAGTCTCTGATTCGGCAGTTCCTCTATGGCCGCCGTTACTTCCGCGATAAGCTCGACTACAACACCGAAGACATGTGGCTACCCGACGTGTTCGGCTACGCCGCCGCTTTGCCTCAGATCCTCGCAAAGTTCAACATCAAGTACTTCTTAACGCAAAAGATCTCGTGGAATCAGTTCAACAAGTTCCCTCACCACACGTTCTGGTGGCAGGGAATTGACGGAACTCGTATTTGGTCTCACTTTCCTCCCGCGGACACCTACAATGCTAGCTGCGAACCAAAGGAAGTTGTTTTCTCGGTTAAGAACTTTAAAGACCATGCCCGAAGCGATCAATCCATGTACCTCTTCGGCTTTGGCGACGGAGGTGGGGGCCCAACCGAACGCCACCTTGAATTCCTGAGACGAGGACGGCAAGCACCGAACTATCCCGAGATTGCCTCAGGAAAGAAGGCTATCGATTTCTTCCGCGAAGCTAAAGCGCGTTCGCGAGACCTGATGACATGGGTGGGAGAGCTTTATCTCGAACTCCATCGAGGTACCTATACAAGCCAGGCTGCCAATAAGAAAGGGAATCGTGTAAGCGAGTTTCTGCTTAGAGACGCCGAATTTCTCGCCTGTTTCAGCCCAGAATTTCCGGGCGACTATCCGGCTGAAGCGCTAGAACAAGCTTGGAAACTCGTCTTGTTGAACCAATTCCACGACATTATTCCTGGCTCGTCTGTCCGCGAGGTCTACGAGGATAGCGACCGAGACTATGCCGCAATTGCAGAAGTAGGTAGTCGCGTCGTTTCAGAGAGCTTGAAGAAAATTGGGTCGAGCTTCGATACTTCGACGATGAAACAGCCCATAGCGTTATTCCATAACGCCGCGATGGTCACCCAAGGATCCATTCCGTGGGAAGACGAGACCTTGCCCCTTTCACTAGTTACTGCCGAAGAGAGCCTCCCCGTTCAATTGGTTACGGAGTTTGGAGAGCGGAAGTTGATTGTGCCGATTCCGCCAAGTTGCCTCGGGACTGTCGCCGTAGGGGATCTGTCCGATGTTGCTCCGACAACCAAGTATCGACTCAAAAGTAGTCCAAGGCGAATTGAAAACGAGGATCTCGTTGTTCGGTTTGACCCTCACGGCAACCTCACATCGATTCAGAGCCTTGAAGACCAGACCGAATTCCTTGAGCCAGGCAAGCTTGGAAATGTATTCCAGATCTTCGAAGACAAGCCTAACTTCTGGGCTGCATGGGATGTTGACGCCTTTGCTCTAGAAACGGGTCAAGACCTTATAAGAAGCGAGAGCTTTGAGATCGTAGAGAAGGGACCTGTTCGAGTGGCCGCTGAAATCGTGAAGAAATTTGGCGACTCAACGATTAGACAACGAATTTCTCTTGGCCCGACTCCTGGTGTGCGGTTCGACACGGAAATTGATTGGCGAGAAGCAGACAAGATGCTCAAAGTAGCATTCCCGGTCAATATCAATGCCGCCCGAGCAACGTATGAGATTCAGTTTGGGAACGTCGAACGAGCGACCCATGTAAACACGAGTTGGGACATGGCCAAGTTCGAAGTTTGTGCTCAGAAATGGGTTGACCTCTCGGAAGGTGATCAAGGCGTTGCAATGATCAACGACTGCAAATATGGCCACGATATCCGCGGTAACATGATGCGCCTCACCCTGCTAAGAGCTCCGAAAGCTCCAGATCCTATTTGTGACATGGGAATTCACAGGTTCTCTTACTCAATCGTCCCCCATTACGGTCCATACAATAACGCAGGCATCGTTCAAGCTGCCTATGCATTTAATGCCCCTCTAAGAACGGTAATGCTAGAGCCTAGTCTTGGGTTCTCGGGATCACTACCCGCTTTGGTCGCTTGCGAAGATCGGAATATCGTCGCTGAGTCCGTTAAGAAGGCCGAGGATTCCGACGATATTATCGTTAGGCTCTACGAATGCCACAACAGCCGAGGCAAGGCAGAGCTACTGTGTGCCCGCACACCAAAGTCCGCAATGCTCTGTGATCTGGAAGAGAACGAAATCGACGAGTTGGTTCTTCAAGATGGGATTGTTAGTTTCGACTATAAACCGTTTGAAATTCTAACAATCAAGCTTAAAATGTGACCTACTAAATCTACCGGTAGCCGCTAAAATACTGATGGCACTATGAGACTTAAATGGAGGAGAGAACTGGGAGGAAACTCAAAGTCTCTCCCCTATCTTGTTTTTCTCCTATCCCTATCAGCGACAATTTGCGCCTGGGTTTGGGCGGGGGTTATTGTCTCCGCTACGGATCGCGAAAGATTCAACTACGCAACCGAAGAAGCGGAACTTGCCATTCAAGGCAGGCTTGAAGATCAGGTAGACCTCTTGAGGTCGACGGCCGCTACCTTCACCCTACAACAAGCATGGCGTCACCACCAGTTTAGTATCTATGTGAGCCATATAGACCTAGGCGCTAACTACAAAGGCGTTCGTGGGCTTGGCTATCTAAAAGTAACTCCCGCTTCCAAGGTTTCAGAACTGGTCAAAGCTTACCGAGCGGAGGGAGTTGAAGGGTTCACGGTTCATCCTGCCCAATCATCGGGAATCCAATATCCGGTTGCCTACTTCGAGCCTGAAACCGCAACCTCACGTGAATACGCGGGGTTTGATGCGGCGTCGGATTCTGTCTTGCGCCAAGCGATCGAAAATGCACGGGACAATGGCACGCCGACTGTTTCTGGCCTAACTCCTTTTCTGCAGGGACAAACACGGATGGGTGCCCTTCAACGCGGATTTATACTGCTTTATCCGGTTTATCAAGGTGGAGAAGTCCCAGCTACACTGGAGGAACGTCAGAAGCAAATCATTGGTTTAGTCTTCAGCCCAATGCGTGGTAGCGGCCTTTACCAAAACGTTCTCGAGGGAGAGGCAAGGCGATACCTTGATGTTCAGATCTTCGATGCTCCTTCAAAAAATGAATCTGAGCGGCTCTATTCTTCGCTAAGAAACCAAGCAAATCGAAACTCTGCCATTACGGTGGATACCCTATATCCGATTCTGGGTAGGCAGTGGCTGCTACGATTCAGCACCAGCGCGGTCTTCGAACAAGAATCGGCTTCGTGGTTGGTGCGGTGGATTCTGTTTGCTGGAACGCTAGTGAGCTTGCTTCTATCCACAGTGAGCTTTGTGCAAGTTAGGGCCAACCAGCGGCTTTCTTTCCAGGCCAGCGAGTTAGCAAAGAGGGAAGCTGAGGTCAGCCAGCTCAATGAGAACTTGGAGCTCCTCGTCCATGAACGTACTACGGATCTCCGAGCCGCCAACATGGAGCTTGAAGCTTTTTGCTATTCCGTTTCCCACGATCTCCGCGCGCCTCTTCGAAGTGTCGACGGTTTTAGTAAAGCCTTACTTGAGGACTATGGAGAGCGCTTTGATGACCAGGCGTTCGACTACATCAATCGTGTGAGAAATGCCTCCAAACGAATGGATGAGTTGATTAGTGCCCTTCTGAACTTGTCCCGAATAACCCGGTCAGAAATTGGACGCCAAACGATCGACCTAAGCCAAATGGCCGAGGAAGTCATCGAAGATTCGCTAGATGAATATCCAAATGCAGATTACAAAATACTCATACAGCCAGGAATAACTGCCGAAGGCGACCCCAAATTAGTAAGAGTGGTCTTGGATAATCTGTTCGCAAATGCGCTGAAGTTCAGCTACTCGTCAAAGAATCCAACGATCGAGTTTGGATCCATCGATGATTCCTTCTTTGTACGAGACAATGGTGTGGGCTTTAACCCAGAATATGCCGACAAGCTATTCGTCGCTTTTGAGCGACTTCACACTCAAAAGGAGTTTCCAGGCTCGGGAATCGGACTCGCAACTGTCCAACGCATTATCCAAAAACACGGCGGAAAGGTTTGGGCCGATTCGCAAGCCGGAAAGGGCGCAACGTTCTTCTTCACTTTGAGATAGCTTTGGTTACCCGGAGAATTTGTAGCCAACACCCCGTATGGTGATGAGCCGAGTTGGATTATTCGGATCCTTCTCAATCCTTGTACGAAGCCACCTGACATGTACATCTACCGTTCTCGCAGAAACGAAAGCGTCTCGACCCCAAACACGATCAAGCAATGTCTCGCGTGAAAAGACCTGGCCGACGTTTCGTGCAAGGAAATACAACAAAGCAAATTCCTTGGGCGAAAGCGATAGGATTTGCTCGTCGATGAAAACTTCATGGCTCTTGGGGTCGATCTTAAGGTTTCCGCGCTCTAGGGTCTCCTTTACAGGTTCACCCGTTGAGCGACGCAAAATGGCCTTAACTCGTGCAGCCAACTCTGAGAGATTGAAAGGCTTGACGACGTAGTCGTCCGCTCCCATCTCAAGTCCCTTGATTCGATCCGCTTCATCGGCTCTCGCTGAGATAAAGATGATGGGGGTCGAACTATCTTTACGGACAGCCCGGCATAAATCCATGCCTGACCTCTGGGGGAGCATGATGTCTAGGATAATGAGGTCGGGTTTGATCCTGCGGAAGAGTCGCATTCCTTCTTCTGCGGAGTCAGCTGTAAACGTCGAGAACCCTTCCTTTCGGAATTTGTTCTCAACGGTTTCTAAGATGGTGGGTTCGTCATCTACGATCAAGATTTTCATCGAGCCGACACCTGAGATATCAAAGTTGGTTTTTTCCGCCAGAGCCATAAAGTCACGTACTTCAAACGCTGCCCAGAAAACTCACCATTCACACTTGGCAATTTTCCGAGCTCGTTTACTTTTATCTGACTCAAGTTAAGGGAATGTAAAACCATAGGTCCTCCCCGGAGATTGGGATTGAACTGGGCCCAACTTTTGTGCTTTTGGCTAGCTAGAAGCCATGATCTCCACATTTGCTCTGGGTACGGTAACTTCTTCGCCATCGGTGAGTACAGCACGCAAAACACGCACTTCGGTTCCCGATTCAAGGACAACCAACTGTGCGGGTAGATCCGATACGTTTCCGAGCTTGCCGAAGTAAGGCTCTCGAATAACTCTGATGGAAGTGCCGATTTTTAGTTCGAATGCGTCAACGTCCGACGTGATTTGCTTGGCGTCGATCGACAAAGGAACGAGAATTTCGGGCCTAATGACTCCAGCGCGGATTTGGGTTGCTCCATTGATGCTTGCTTCTTGGCCCTCCAATGTTTTGAGCAAGGCAAATGTGCGTTCCGCCATGTTGAGGTAGCCAAAGCCTTCGGTGACCATCAGTGTCAAGTTGATCAACTCTTGTCCAGTGATAGCGACTCCAATGTCGAAACCCAAGAACTTCGTTAAGTCACTATCCTTTATGCCACCGGCAATGAGCCCGATTACCCCTACCGACGACGCCTTAATGATTGCGTCGTAAGTAATGGCAGAACCTCCGACAAGAATCTTTCCCTTATCTGCTTCAGTAATGGCGCTAGCATCCAAAGGAGTAGTTGCGTTCGGAACGGCCATGCGGATGGTTCCCACTCTTTCTCCGCCGACTCCGAAAATGCCTTGAATCATCGCGCACCGAGTTTCTACGATCACGCCTTCATTAGGCAAAATCTCGGCGATAGTTCCCTTAACATAGGCCTTGATATCCACCGGAATCGAAGGCTCGCGGATCAGAAGGTTTCCTGTAACTTCAGAAATGCTCTCTAGGGTGCCCGTATGCTCAGAGGCCACAGTAGGTGCTTTGAAGAATCCAAAAAGTTTCTTGCCTTCTGCAATCAGTTGGCCCTTTTCGACTTTGTCGCCTGGCTTGACCTTGAGAAGGGATGCAACGTCTTGTGGCTCGATTCCAAGCTTTTCGGCAACCTTGATGGTCTGGAGGACTCCAGGCAGCATAGCTTGTGCGACTACCTGAACTGGCGAAACAAGATCGCCCTTATTCACTAACACGTCGCCCTTGATGGGGAGTCGCCTGACCCGCCTCACGATAATATCGCCGCTGACTGTGAGACCGGGGGTATATGCGCTAGCCAAAGTTTTCCAATTCCTCCAAGTGACGAAATGAATTCGCGTGGGCAGATTTTACTAGATGCGCGACCAAGGATGGCGGAAATGAGCACTTGGAGAGCTGGTACCTGCCTAGTTCACGATTGGAATGATCCAGTTGTCGTAAAACCATCGCGTGGATTAGCCGAGATACCACCTAATACTGCCCGAGACTCAACTTTCCTAATTAGGAGCTTGCTGGTGCAGGTAGATCCATATCCGAACTGTGACCTGGGAATAGCTTGGCCTCGGGGTCGAGAAACTGCTTGGCAAAGCACACCGCAGTCGCGGCCTCGCCAACACCAGTTGCGATCAGCTTGAGCTTGCCAGGGAATACACAGACATCACCGATCGCAAAAACTCCGGGAAGGTTCGTGCTGAACTTGCCATCCACCTGGATCTGGTTCTTAACAATTTCCATTCCCCACTCTTTGATCGGCCCGAGGCTCGACTTGAAACCGATGTTAACAACAACGGCATCGCAAGGGAAATGCTCTCGTTCCTTGGTCTGAGTGTGCTCAAGTGTTACGCCACTGAGCTGATCGTCACCATGGAGTTCCTTGACGGCGTACCAGATCTTCATGTCCACGGAACTGGCCTTTACTTTGTCGATACTGTCTTCGTGAGCTTTGAATACGTCTCGTCGGTGAATGAGGCTAATGGTCTCTGCCGTGTCTTCCAAATTGAGGCACCAGTCGAACGCACTGTCCCCTCCGCCAATGATCGCGAGTTTCTTACCAGCAAATACCGACTTGTCACGAACGCCGTAATGGATCCCTTTTCCGACCAGTTCATCTTCGCGTTCGATCCCAATTTTTGTAGGGCTAAATGCGCCGGCTCCCGCAGAAATGATGACGGTCTTGGTCGGGAATTCCATTCCCGAACTCGTCTTGACGATATATCCATCGTCGGTCGGTATCAATTCATTGGCCGTCTGTTCGAGAATGACTTCAGGGTTGAATTGAATGCCCTGAACAACCATTTCTTTCGCAAGATCTTTGGCGAGGACCTTAGGGAACCCAGGCATGTCGTAAACGTATTTCTCTGGGTAAAGAGCCGTTAGCTGCCCGCCAAGTTCAGGGAGCGAATCAATGATCCGTACAGACATTCCTCGCAAACCTGCATAAAAGCTCGCAAACAGACCGCAAGGGCCACCGCCGATAATGGTTACGTCAACTTGATTCGTGCTCATCAATCTCCACGCCAGATGCCTCGCTCGACGTTGAGCACTCAAGAGGGTACCCCGACATCTCGAATACAGTTACAACGTAAATGCGAGACCTAGCTAGCGCAGCGAATGTGCTTCAAACAACACGACCCAGATCGCCAGCTACCCAGGCTTCTCCAGAACTGCCAAATTCCTTTTTCCAAATAGGAACGTCCTGCTTGATTTGGTCAATGAGATACCGGCAACACTCGAAGGCCTGGTTACGATGGGCACAGGCGGCTACGCACACCACAGCAATATCGCCGGGCATCAATTCTCCGATTCGGTGAGAGATGGCAACGTTCGCATCCCATTTCTCCGCTGCAAAAGAAGCAATTTGGGTCATCTGGGCAATCGCCATCGACTCATGTGCCTCGTAAATTAGCTTAGAGGTATCCATGTCGCCCGTAAGAGATCGAACTTCACCTGTGAATGTAACCACTCCACCTAGCCGGACATCTTTCGTTAAGCTAGTCAGTGACTCTGCGTTGATTGGTTCCGATTCGAGGAAAACACCCAATATTTTGCCCACCTATTCATGATGGCTCTTGACTTGTCAAAATCGAAGCATGATCTCGTCAACTGAGTCAGAATCCATCGTCAATTCGCTTCTCTCTCTAGAACTGACCGGTGCGCCACTTCGAAGAAAGGCCATGGAAATGCTTAGCGAACTTCCTGCATACAACTGGTCCGGCATCTATCGCCTAGAAGGGTCAACTCTCGCGTTGGACGAATTTGTCGGCGCATCTACCGATCACACCCGAATTGCGGTAGGAAAAGGCGTTTGCGGCACGGCGGTCGCAGAGAATCGCAACCAAGTGATCGAAGACGTGCGCCAACTGGACAATTATTTGTCGTGTAGTACGCAGACCCGGTCAGAAATCGTCGTGCTCATTCGCTCGGGTAACGAGGTCTTGGGCCAAATTGACATTGATGGACATACCATCGGTGCCTTCGATCATTCGGACGAACAGATGTTGGAAGGGATCGCCAAAATCCTAGCGGACCGCTGGGAACTATAGGGTACGAATTTGCGGATGAGCGCTACAATTGGAGCATGGCGCAATGGGATGTTCAGCTTTTCGCATACCTTCGTGAGCGGCATGGGGCAGTTGTGACCGTCGAGGCTGAGCCAAACGTGGAGTCCATTTTTGATGCCCTAGAAGCCTCAGGAATCCAATCAGCTTCGTGCCGGTTAGCAATCAATAACGAATTTGTGGGTCGTCAGCACGTCTTAACCCAAGGTGATTCGTTGGCACTTATTCCTCCGGTGAGCGGCGGCTAATTCAGCTACCGCTTCATCCGGAAGTCCCATTGGGCTGGAGGTAAGGATCCGTCGCCCTTCGAAGGATCAACTTTGCAAAGCTCTTTCCAGAGTTCCGAAAGTGTGGTCTCTGCTTCCCTTATGTCTACGAGATCACAAGCAGAAGCAAAATAGGATGTAGTTGCGTCAATGTCTCCGTCAATTAAGGCTATCTGTGCCCCCGCAAGTCGAACCCGCGGCCGCATTAGCTGCTCGGACGACAGGCCAGTAAGAAACTTCTTCAAATCAGAGAATTGTGCTGCTCGAAGTAACAGTCTGCACGCGTCGTCGATGATGTTTGGATCCGATGGGAGTAGTCGATGTGCATCAAGAATCGCAATGCAAGCCCCCTTCAAGTTCTTGTCTGCGGCATCAAGGTACGCAAGATTTCTCTTTGCCCAAGGGTTATTCCCCGACCGATCCCATGTGCTGCGCGCCTTTGTGAATTCGCCGGCCTGAAAGTACACAAAGCCCAAGTGCAAGAGGTGAAGATCGTTTGGAGATTCGATAGCCTCAAGGCGATCCATCCACTCCGGCCCAACATACCCTTGAGGGGATTCGCCAGATCCATTTGCAGTGTTGCCTTCGAGAATCTGAATCCATAGCGACTGCTCCGCAGTCAATGAACTTGCTGGATAGGGTGTAGCAATACTGGAAGACGCCGGCATCCCCGATCGGAACCGTCTCGCCATTTCAAGTGAGCCCCAGCCCGACCCAGTATGAATCACTTCAAGCGGTGCGGTTTTGCTTATCGCGACCATCTTTGCGGCCCGGGCTTCAAAATCCGAATCGGGCAATAGCTCCGTGATCCTATTGGCGACTTCAGCAACTGAATCAGCCCATTCTGGAAGGACCCTTGCCTGGGTGGCTCCGAAACACTCCAACCAACTCCATTCGGTCTTGCCCGGCATCATCTTATATTGAGCCTGCCTGGAAAGTAAGCCAGCTTGGATTTCAATGTAAGGCTGACCTGGCTGGCTCAGCCAGTCTTGCCATCTCCGTCCACATGGCTCCATTCCCCAAACCCATTGCTTTCGTCCCGACAACTCAGACGATGAAACGTGTAGCTTTGTGAGACCATCCTGGCTCAAGCTCGCGATCCAAGGTCGGGTATCTGGCAGTACATCAAAATAGGTATCGTGGGGCAATTGACGCCTCTGGGGGTAGGTCAAATCAGCCTCTTGGCCCAGGTCATGAGTCATGGGAATGTCGCCATTCTCGTGGTCAGGTTCCATTGCCGTACGCGCGGGAGCCACGACTCTTGCTTCAAATTCCTCTGCAATACCGATGCAAGTCCACCAGTACATCGGAACAGAAGTATCTTGCTCGTTGACGATCTTTGGCATCCAGTAGAGAAATTCCGAGTCATCAGGCGCCCAGAAGTCAATCTGCCAAGTCACACCCCGTTTCCGCTCGAATTCCCATATTCGAAGTCCGTCGCCACCATCTGGATCAATCGTTCGCGCAGCAAATACGGGTGAGCAGGTGAATGGCGAGTGTCCAAAGAGTCCTACGTTCCATTCGATCCCGCCACTAATCCAGGCGTTTCGGATTGCCAAGTTCGCGGGTTGAAACACGGGATTCGAGTAAAGCAGGTTTGTGCCCGTCGATTTGTTATGAAGAGACCAAAGCCGACCACCCAAATCCAGTGTGAAAGTGGCTCTCAACCGGTTTGACTCGAGTATCGCCACCCTGTGTGACCTTGTTTGAAGCTCTCGGTCATAACCGTCTTGGTTCCTATAAGGAAGACCAAAATCTGAAATCACGTCTCCGCAATCTGTGGCGACCGACTTAGCAAGTAACGGGTCGAGACAAGCGTGTGGGTTCTTCGAACCGAGGTCTGCTGAAGGCAATTCCAACCACGAAAGGGATAACTTAGCCACCGCTCATTATGCTTTTTCAAGCGGGTAGATCAATATCGCATTATGGGTATCTGCCCATGTCCATCCGTAGTGACCGAGCCTCCTAATTTTGGGGGCTGGCTCAATTCGCGCTCACGGATCGGGAATGGCGTATATGAGGCCATGTCTGCTATAGACGCTCGGGTCGCGACAGGGAACATCGGTCCAAGGCAAGGAGCTCAAGGAACTCGCTAAGTCCAAGTCCGTCTCATGTTGTACTATCAAGCGTGGAGCTACCCCATTATGGGGTAAACCCACAAAGGAGAAACCGGGTGGCCTTACAAGGGAGACTGCAGCACGAAGTTCGGAAGGTAGACGATGCGGGGCGCCTAAGCCTTGGTCGCAGCAAGGCTGGCGAGCAGTACGACATCACGGAGACGGATGACGGAACGTTGGTGCTCACGCCCATGTCCATGATCCCCAAGCGCGAAGTGTGGCTCTACAAGGACCCTAGGGCAATGGCGCTGGTGCAGCAGGGCCTCGCCGAATCGGCGCGGGGTGAAGCGACTCACATCGGCAGCTTCGCACTGTACGCCGGTGACCAACTGGAAGAGGAGTAGTCCCACGTGGCATTCCGACTTGACCTCACCCCACTCGCCCGGTCGCAGCTCCAGGATCTGGAGCACAACGAAGACAATGAGGACCTCGTCAAGCTAAGAAAGGTGCGCAAGTGCCTCGGTCTTTTGGAAACGAATCCAAGGCACCCTGGACTGAACTCTCACGAATACTCCGATCTGGAAGGCAGAAACGGCGAGAAGGTGTGGGAAGTGTATGTGGAGAACAACCTGCCTTCAGCGTCGCGCGTCTTTTGGCACTACGGCCCAAGTCAAAGCGTCATCACCGTCGTAGCAATCACGCCCCATCCCTAGTCTGCTCCTACTGTCCCACGAACCCCATTGTATGAACATACACATCGTTCATCGCCAACTCGGCCACGTACACGCCTCATGTCGGATCGATGCGTCCATGCGCCTCTTTTGCATGTATAGTAAATTATCCATAACATTGGATTATGATAACGATTGAGGGGAGAAATCGCCGTCCTAGTACACTGTAGCTTGTGACCGATTTTGATGTGATTGTGGTTGGGGCTGGGCATGCCGGAATTGAAGCGGCTCTTGCGAGTGCGCGGATGGGTCTAAGGACTGCCTGCATCACCATGCGACTGGATCGCATTGGTCACTTACCTTGTAACTGTAGTATTGGGGGACCCGCAAAGGGGCATATCGCCAGAGAGGTTGACGCCTTGGGTGGCCAAATGGCCGTGACGTCCGATTTCACGTTGACGCACATTAGAAAGGTTGGGACGGGAAAAGGGCCAGCCGTTCAAACAGTTCGAGCACACGTTTGCAAGACGCTCTATCCCCAGTTTATGCAAAGGACGATGGGAGGACAGCCTAACCTAACACTTATCGAAGGGATGGTCGAATCCGTCGTAAGCGCCGGAGGAAAAGTCACGGGGCTGAAAATGAACGTCGGCGGCGCTAATCTGGATCTAACAGCCCGGTCCGTTGTACTTACGACCGGAACGTTCCTTAATGGGCTATGCCACGAAGGACAGACCAAGACTGTTGCCGCGCGTTCCGGGGATAAAGCATCGATTGGTCTGTCGGCATTCCTAAAGGATCTCGGTGTCCACCTGCGTCGATTCAAGACAGGTACCACGCCGCGTATAAAATACTCGTCAATCGATTTCAGCATGACTCCGCCATTAGAGAGCGAGCCGGACGCTGGGCCGATCAGTTTTCTTCACAATCGAACTTTCCCAGAAAGGGAACTCCTGCCGTGTTGGCAAACGAGGACGACCCTTGAGACACATGAGGTGGTGGCCCAAAACCTTCACCTTAGCGCAATGTATTCTGGTCAAATTGAGGGTGTAGGTCCACGATATTGTCCAAGTATTGAGGATAAAATTGTACGATTCGCTGACAAAGACAGCCATCCGATCTTCTTAGAGAAGGAGGAATGGGATAGCGAGTCGATCTATGTCCAGGGCGTATCCACAAGCCTCCCTGCAGAAGTTCAGATCAAACTATTGAAAACCATTCCGGGACTAGCGAACATGGAGATGCTGCGTCCAGGATATGCCGTGGAATACGACATGGCAGATCCACTACAGCTTTCTTCCAGCCTCATGTCCAAACTCCTCGATGGTCTTTTCCTAGCCGGTCAACTTAATGGAACCAGCGGATACGAAGAAGCAGCAGGACAGGGGATCGTAGCTGGAATAAATGCCGCCCAATATGCGCTTGGCGAAGAACCGGTGGATTTCCCGAGAGGGAACAGCTTCATCGGCGTGATGATCGACGACTTGGTGACGAAGGGCGTCGACGACCCCTATCGGATGCTGACTGCCCGAGCAGAACACCGACTTCTCCTACGGCACGACAATGCAGATCAAAGGCTCACGCCTGTGGGTCGTGTTATCGGATTGACGAGTGAGGCACGGTGGAAGAAGTTTAGCGACAAGTACGAGAAGGTCCAGGATGGTCGAGCGCAAATGGAAACTACCTATCTGCTTCCCATCCACAACGAAACCTTGTCTGAATTTGAAACCGCAGAAGTACCTGGCCGACTCTCCCTGTTCGATTTACTCAAGCGACCAGAAATCGATTTGAATAAAGCATTGGCTATCGCTGCAGCCTGTGGTCTCCCAATTTGCCTGTCCAGCGAGCCTCAAGTTCTCGAGCAAATCGAACTGGCAGGGTCCTATGACGGTTACATCCAAAAGCAAGAAAAGCTGGCGGAACAATCCAAGCGGCTAGAGCAAGTCAGAATTCCCACCGCCTTTGATTTCATGGCACTGAACGGATTGAGCTATGAGAGCAAGGAGAAAATGACGCGAATCCGTCCGACAACCGTTGGCCAAGCGTCTCGAATTCCGGGCGTTCGCCCGAGCGACATCGCCCTGCTTATCGGTCACATTCGTTTTTCGAGGAAAGTCCATGCCACTCTTTAATCGCGCCCCAGGACATTCTCAGTTCAGTTCGTCTCCTGACCTCGCGGAAACGATCGTCGAGCTAGGTGTTGATTCGTCTTCGGAGGGTTTGGCCGAGAGCTTTCCGATTCAAGGCGAGATCATACAGAGTTTTGAGATCGCAGATACACCAGGTGGTTGGCATCTGATTTGGTTAGATCAGGCCGTATCCCACGAAGGTCAAACTTACGCACACCTCATGATTGCCGCGAGGTGGGTGGCTAGACCGCTTACGAAGGGGCAGACCGTCCCAGTTAATGTGCGACTTGTCTCCGATGCGTCGCTTATCCAAAAAGGGGCTCCCGACATCGAGAAGTTGCCTTTCGCAACCAAAGCCATCGCCTCGATCCTTTAGCGATCTCCAGTCAAGGACTCGAATGAGTTGAAAAATTGAGGCGCTAGTCGTGAAAAGACTGCTTTTGGGGCGGAAAACGACAGAACGTAAATTCGATGGGGTTTCTCCCAAATCCAAGCCGCCGACAAGCGTTCTTTAACTTCCAAGAAAATGTATCGGCCCTTAAGGTTTCTAATCAACTTTGGACTATCCATGAGCACCCTGCCACCCATGAACTTCCCATAGCTAGATACAAGGGAAGACAGATATACGTCATGGGTGTCTTGCTTAAACTTTGGAGGCAAGAGACAGACCGTAACGACGCATCGGCAATCGAGCCCAACTGAAATGTAAGTGTTAATGGGTACAAACAGACCATTGGCACCAATTGGATGCTTTGTCTCCTTCATTGGAGTTGGCGTCGCGACGGCAAAATTCTCATCGGTGTACTTAACTTTCTTCCAAGTGTCCGCAGTGCAGATCGCACTTAGAAGCACCAGGACACCGGCAAAGACTGGTCGCATATGACATTCTACATATTGCGAGCTTTTGAAAGGGGTGGCAAATGTTGCCTCTAGCCTTTTAGACTGTTTGCTCGCTGAGCCTTGGCATGCTCTAGCATGACGAATTCGCTGAGATTCTCCAGAGTGAGCATGCCGACAAGCTTCTCTTCACTTATGACCAAGATTGGCGAGGAATCAGCCTGGGGAAACATTTCAATTGCTGTTTCGAGTGGAGTAGCCGGATCCGCGACCTTGAAATCACGTCGCATTCTTGAGGCAACATAGGCCCAGGGGCCATCCGATGCGAGGCCTCGCACAATTTCGTTCCGGACCAAGACGCCTAACACTTCATCACCGTTCATGACTGGGAAATCGTGTTGTGAGCCATCCAGCAACATATCCGCCGCCCTCTGCAGCGAATCCCCGCTGAGAATGGTCCGAAAGCGTGTCTGCATCGCGTCGGCAACCGTGTGACCAAAGAGGAAGGATCGCGTAACGGTGGCGGAGATCTCTTGTGATGCGCCTAAAAACACGAATATCCCGATGAGAATGAGAATGGTCTCATTGAGGAAAACACCAGCCAAACCAATTAGAATGGCGAGTCCCTGACCTATTCCACCCGCTATTTGGGTGGCCCGGGCTTCAGTAAGTTTGAGAGCTAATGCCGCTCGCAAGACCCGTCCGCCATCCATAGGAAAAGCAGGAATCAGGTTGAAAAGTGCCAAAGTCAAGTTGGCGATCAGTAGCGCATCAAGTGGCGTAGCACTCTGAAGGCTCCCCAGGTGCTTAAGCACATCCTTCTCAACAAACAGAACGACGATGCCAAGAACAAGGGCAAGTACGAGGTTCACAATCGGCCCAGCTAAAGCTATCCAGAGCTCTTCCTGAGGCTTCGGTCGACGGTCGAGCACCGCAATTCCTCCAATTGGATAAAGGGTGATATCAAGTGTCATCACCCCCATTCGGCGTGCAACGAGTGCGTGTCCCAGCTCGTGCAGGAGAACGCATACGAAAACGGCAACGACGAATACCACTTGAACCCATCCTCCGTTGTTAGAACTGCTCACGGAGATCCAAGCAAGAAACAGCAGGAAAGTAAAGTTAATCCGAATTGGAATATCGAAGACAGTCGCAACACGAAACGACCAAACTGGTCGCCCTTTATTGTGGGAAGGTTGTGGTGCGAGACTCATCTGAACATAGACTACGCGCTTTATCGCACGGTTCAATAACTGATCTTCGCATATATCGCCGACGACTTGTGAGTATCGGAGTATAAAAGGTTGTGTTCACGCCTTATGATTGGCAGGAAGGGATCGGAAATCGAGCCCAATATATTGAAGGAAAACTCGCTCAGGGCGCGCCGGTTCTGGCGGTATCTCTGGAAGCCGGAATTCTGGTTCTGACTTACCGGCGGCAAGTACGAAAAATCTTCGAAATTTATGACCGCATTATCTTTGGAGGAATTGGCCAGCAGTCTGACGTTGAAGCCATTCGCATGGCGGCATTGGAATTCGCCAGCAAAGAGGCCTTTAGTCGTAGCGAAGAGGACGTTAACATTCAACGGGTTGCTACTGCGATGAGCGCTCCTCTGAAGAAGGCATTTTCTGACTTTTCCTCATCACCCGTCGTTGCCCGATCACTTTTTGCCGAAGTTGGATCTATGCCGAATGAGGACCTCTACTATGTCCTCGACTATGACGGCGATTATTCGACCTCAAGGCATTCCGCAGTCATTTCCGGAGGAACCGAAGTTACCGAGGAAGCCTCAGCGAAGATAGCCGAACTACGAACGGCTACCGTAGATGAGGCAAAAGACGGCTTGTCTCAAATATGGCTAACCATTGCTGACCCCGACGGTGACCGTGGTGAAGAAGTAGTTAAGAAGAACTTGACTCTAGAAGCGGTTCTATTGGAGCGAAGTAACGCTCGCGAAAACCGCTTCCGAATGCTCACACCCGAAGAATTCTAGCCCCCGTTCGTAAACGGGGAAGGCTTTTGTAGCCAGGTTTGGAGGAGTTTTCCAACTTTGCCGAGAGATTCAGCAGAGCATTTGTCCGGCGTATCCTGAAGCGTGTGCCAAAAAGGCATGTAACCGCTGAATTCGATCAGATCTATCGTCGGTAACCCAGCCTTAATCATCGGAAGGTGATCGTCATCGATTTGCTCACCTACTATGTTTGGAAACGCGCTTCCAAGTCCTACTTTGCCTGCATGCTGATACAAGGAGTTGATCAGTTTATTGGCATATCGTAGGCTGTTAACTTCTTTCGGAACCGCTAAGTCCTTTTGGCCAATCATATCCAAAAGAATGCCGTAGTTGAGCTTTGGCATGTTTCGAATCGTCTTCGCGTAAACCTCTGCGCCCAAGTACATTTCATCTTCGCCCGGTCCAAGATCTTCACCATCCGTCATCACGTACTCGATTCCAAGATCAGGCGGCAACTTATCCTGTAGAACACGCGCAAGTTCAAGAAGCACGGCAACGCCGCTCGCTCCATCATTTGCTCCAGGGATCGCAGAATGTCGATTATCGACGTCACGGTCTTCCTCCGCACTCGGCCGACTGTCCCAATGCGCGAAGAGAACGACTCGGACCTTGGCGTTCTGCCAGTTCTGATTTCCGATGATGTTCCACATCTTGACCGACTTGCCGGTAGTCGACCATACGTGACTGAACTCCTGCAATCTTACATCGGTGCAAGTTTTCTTCATTTCCGCCGCAATGTAGTCGCGGCACTTGATATGCGCTTCGGTTCCAGGCTTTCTAGGACCGAACGAACACTGTTTGATCAAGTCCGTCCAAGCTCGATCTTGGCGGAACGACTTCTCTTCGCTCTGAGTGGGAGCCTGCGGAGTCCCTACAGCCAAACCGACCGCTAAGCAACAGGAAGCCAACGTGGTGACGAATCGAAGGCCTTTTTGCCTCTGAGAACATCTTCCATCGTTGTTTTGTCGAAGGTTTTGACCGTCTTTGCGTTTTCCCATATTTTGAAGTAACCCAGCCCACCATGAGCAAGCGACGATGGCATGGCAATCGTGTAGCTTTTTGAATCATCCAGTTTCACGGTGTTGGCAGTGATGCTGACGATCCTATTATTAGGCGGCCCATTCTTCTTAAACGTTACTTCGAATCCTGAAATCTGAAGAAAAATCTCACTCGGTTGCGGGAAAACCGAAACCGATCGTTCAAAAGCTGCCCTAATCTGAGTCCCCGTCAAACTGAGGACGACAACCGAATTCGAAGGGTATTGAAGCAAGCTGACTAGGTTGTCCTTCTGGAAAGTCTTCTTCAGCAAGCCTGCAGCCAAGAATGCACCGTCAGTGCTAGCGAATTCTTTAATCGCGTCGGCAGCACACTGAGAACCAGCATGCGGGCCAGCATCCGGACCCTCCTCGGGTGCGAAAGTAAACGTATTTGCAGTGAGCAGACAACTAACGATGAAAAGGAGCTTTTGTGTCATCTTTTGGCCGAGCGACCCCTACTATTCTGACTCCAGTCCACGTCGACCGTTTCACAAGATTAAGGAATACTAATTAAGGATTGGATTTCGTGCGAGTTTTCGATTGTTTGCGCCAGATGACAGTTTATCGAAAGAAAGTGCCGGTTAACCGAGAAACCATTTACAAACGAAAAGATTCGCAAAAAGTCTCCTGTCCCCCAAATGGGAAAGGGACGAGTAAAAACACAAAAAGCTCGCTGTACAACAGCGAGCTTTTATATTTGAAATAATTGAAGCCTTAGCCTTCGACGCGAACGCCCATCGAGCGTGCAGCGCCTGCGACGATCCGCATAGCCATCTCTTCGTCTGACGTGTTCAAGTCAGCCATCTTGAGCTTGGCGACTTCACGAAGCTGGTCGCGTGTGAGTACGCCTGCTTTATCCGTCTTAGGATTAGCTGCGCCTGTCTTGATGCCCGCGGCTCTCTTGATGAGGTCGGTTGTGAGGGGCTGTTTGATCTTGAATGTGTAAGATCGATCTTCGAAAACAGTGATCTCAACTGGCATCACGAACCCGAGTTGGGGTGCGGTTTGCTCGTTGAATTTTTTCAGGAATTCCATCATGTTGATACCGGCCTGACCGAGCGCAGGTCCAACGGGTGGGGCTGGGGTTCCCTTGCCCGCAGGGATATTCAACTTGATGTTGTGTGTTATTCTTTTTGCCATGGAAACTCTCTCTTAGGTGCCGGACGCGAGAGGGAAGCTTCGCTTAGGCACGCGAAGAAGCATCATACCTGAAAGGGCCCCATAACTTAGGCTCAATAGAGCCAACTTTGCTTACTTCCTGGGAAGTTGAGCCCCCTATATTGCTCGACCCAGCCAGTCAGGCGTAGGATAGTCCGTGAGTAAATATTCCATCAGCGCTTGCCTATTGTTCTTTGGCGCGATGTCGTTCGGCTGTAGCCAAACTTTGAGCCCTTCTAGCCACAAACTACCCTCGAAAGAGCCCGGGCGATATGTCGAAAAAATGGATTCGGGCGGAATCGGCCGATCCTATATCTTGCGAGTGCCTAAGGCTTACGACGCGTCCAAACCGTTGCCTCTCGTCATTGTCCTTCATGGCTGGACGGCCAGCGCAGTGCTTGCGGAAGCCTATACAGGGATGGGTGCGGAGTCTGACCGAGAAGGATTTATCATGGTTGCACCCGATGGTCTTGGATCGAATGGCATGCAAGGTTGGAATGCTGGATTCATCGATCTTTCGGGAAAGGGGGCCGATGATGTTGCATTTATCAACTCACTCATCGACAAAGTGGTTGGCGAGGTAGGAGTAGATCCTGATCGCATATTTATTGCTGGACACTCCAATGGTGCCTTTATGGCGAACTACTTGGGAGCAAAGCTCTCAAAACGAATCGCGGCCATTGGTTCTGTGGCTGGGACTGTCGGAGTTCCCGACCCGGAATCAACTGGAGGATACAAGATGATTCCTCAACCTTCAGAACCTTTGTCGGTAATCCTCATCCATGGGAAAAAAGATCCCATGGTCCAATTCGAAAAGAACTCACAAGCTCTATTACATGATGTGCCAGCAATGGATTCGGCGAAGTTTTGGGCAAAGAACGATGGATGCGTATTAACCCCCCTCGAAACCAAGAGCCCCAACGGAAACGTCGTCACGACAACTTTCCCTAACGGCAAGTCGGGAACCGAAGTTACACTCGTTGCTATAGGAAACGGCGTACACGATTGGCCGGGCGGACTCAACCGCCGAGGTCAAGAAACAACAACCGGGGTCAATGCAGCTGACCTTATCTGGAAGTTCTTTCAAACACACCCTAAGAGGCATTGAGTCGTACGCACTCAATGCGGTTGATAATCTACTGGAAACGGGCAGTTTGGAAAAAGCGTCATAATAGTGGGGCTCGCTTTTCGTATGAAACCCGAGTCCAAAAACTTTTATGACCGAAACCCCACAAAACCTATCAACTGGCTTCAAGAACCTTTCCCTTTCACCAGATATCCTTGAGGTACTCGATCGACTTGAGTTCGTAGTACCCACGCCCATCCAGGAGCAGGCAATTCCGATTGCACTGCTTGGACGCGACCTGACCGGCATTGCCCAGACTGGAACGGGCAAAACACTCGCATTTGGCTTGCCCATCTTAGAGCGATTGAAGACCCTAGCCGGCATTGCCTTGATCATTGCGCCAACAAGGGAATTGGCGATCCAGATTGATGAAGTTTTTCAGCAAGTCGGACGACCATTAGGTTTTCGGACTGCGGTATTAATCGGTGGCGCACCTATGGGACGCCAAATCAGCCAATTGAGGGCTCGCCCAAACGCCATCATCGCGACTCCCGGTCGACTGAAAGACCATATGTCTCAGCGGACACTCACCTTGAAGACGGTTTCAATCGTCGTTCTTGATGAAGCGGATCGAATGTTGGATATGGGATTTGCTCCGATTATTCGAGAGATCCTTTCTCAAGTTCCTCAACAACGACAAACCATGCTTTTCTCGGCAACCATGCCGAATGAAATCGCAGAATTGTCCAAGTCCTACATGATCGATCCTACAAGAGTAGAGATTGCCAGCGCCGGTAAAACTGCTGACCTGGTTTCTCAAGAACTGTACGTGGTTCGACATGAAGGTAAAGGCGACTTACTTGCTAAGTTGCTTCACCAGCACGCGGGCAGCGTACTGGTCTTTGCCCGAACGCGTCACGGTGCTCGTAAGGTAGCACGACACGTTCACCTCATGGGACATAACTCTGCCGAATTGCATGCCGACCGAACGCTAGCTCAACGGCGAAGCGCTTTGGAAGGATTCAAGCGGGGCGATCACCGCGTATTGGTAGCGACCGATATCGCAGCCAGAGGAATTGACGTTAAGCAGATTTCTTTGGTGATCAACTATGACCTGCCCGACAATCCCGACGACTATGTTCACCGCATCGGTCGAACCGGCCGTGCCGGCGAGACGGGTCATGCAATCACCATGGTGACGCCTGACCAAATGCGAGATGTCAGAGATATTGAGCGACTCATCAAAATCGAGATTCCGCTTTCGAAAGACAGCGAATTGCCGATGGAGCGATTCACTCATACTCCGAGACAAGGAAACTTTGGTCGTCCACAAGGTCCAAACCGACATGCTGGCCGACCTCAGCAGCACGTCGCAAGACCTCAATCCGGCGGTCCTCGACGAGGACCACAGCCAGCGAAGACCTCTCACCGTTAAGGTGAGGGGCCTTCGGGCCATTCAACTACCTGCCTACAGCCCGTCGAAGCTTTCGCTTTCCCGCACCTAGACGACCATCACTTGTTCCAAGCAAGCCGCGTAGAGCTTGAATTTCGTCTCGTACAGTTGCGGCTTTCTCAAATTCCATGGCCTTCGCTAGGTCCTTCATATCCTTTTCCAAGTTGTTGATGAGAATAGGTATGTCCTCGATGCGAATGGCTGCTCCGTCTTTGCCAACTTTTGACTGGACATCAGAGCTGTATTGCGACACAACTTCAGCCACTGATTCGTAGGATCGAATGGTTTCGCGAATCACTTTGTTGACCGTGGTTGGAGCCGTTCCGTGCTCGGTATTGTATCGACTCTGGGTTTCGCGCCTTCGGTTAGTCTCTCCGATCGCGCGTTCCATTGAGCCCGTCATGTTGTCGGCATACATAATAACGCGGCCATTGACATTACGAGCGGCGCGACCAATGGTTTGGATAAGCGACGTTTCAGATCGAAGAAATCCCTCCTTGTCTGCATCCAGAATGGCAACCAGCGTGACCTCCGGCAAGTCGAGCCCTTCGCGGAGCAGATTAACTCCTACAATAACGTCGTAGACTCCGAGTCGAAGATCGCGCAATATTTCGGGTCGGTCGAGGGAATGAACATTCGAGTGGATGTACTGAACTTTAACGCCTAAATCTTGGAGATAACCCGTCAGATCCTCAGACATTTTCTTGGTTAGGGTTGTCACCAAGGTACGTTGACTAAGCTGAACTCTCTTCTGTATTTCCCCGATAAGGTCATCAATCTGGCCCTTCGTTGGGCGGACGTCGATTTCTGGGTCGACGACATAAGTCGGACGAATGATCTGTTCACAGACCTGGCTTTCCGTCTCTTTTTCAAAGGGTCCGGGAGTTGCACTGACATACACAACCTGAGGGACTCGTTCAAGAAACTCTTCAAACTTAAGGGGCCGATTGTCCAGCGCACTTGGCAGACGAAATCCATAGTCCACAAGAACGGACTTACGTTGTTTGTCTCCGTTGTACATGGCTCGAACCTGGGGCAAAGTCTGATGGCTCTCGTCAATAAAGACCACCGTGTCGCTGGGCAAGAAGTCCAACAGTGTGTAGGGAGCAGTTCCTGGGGCACGGCCGTCAAAGTATCGAGAGTAGTTCTCGATACCGTTACAATAGCCGACCTCCTTCATCATTTCGATGTCGAAATCCACACGCTGGCGAAGCCGCTGAGCCTCTAGCAATCGGCCCTGGGACACAAACATAGCGCACTGAGCTTCCATCTCAGCTTTGATTTGCTCAATGACGTCGTCTAGTCGTTCCCATGGCGTCACGTAGTGAGTCGCCGGAAAGACCGAGACTTTCGTGGGCTCGTCCAAAACCTCGCCTGTCAGTGGATCGAATAACCTAATTCGCTCAACGGTATCGCCAAAGAATTCGACTCGGGTTACGATTTCCTCATCTTTGGGTTGGATCTCAAGAGTGTCACCGCGCACACGAAATGTTCCTCGATCTAAGACCATCTCATTTCTGACAAATTGCATCGCGACTAATTTTTTTAGGGCTTCGTCGAGATCAAACGTGCCCCCAGTTTCAAATGTTACGACTGCGTCAGCGTATTCACTTGGCGAACCGAGCCCGTAAATGCAGGAAACGGAGGCAACGACAATGACGTCATGCCGTTCTAACAAAGCGTGAGTTGCGGCGTGACGTAATCGCTCAATTTCCTCATTCGTTGAGGAGTCTTTTTCGATATACAGATCAGCGCCCGGCACGTACGCCTCGGGCTGATAGTAGTCGTAATAGCTTATGAAGTACTGAACTGAGTTATCCGGAAAGAACGCCCGGAACTCCTGACACAACTGAGCAGCGAGTGTCTTGTTGTGCGCTAAGATCAGCGCTGGTCGCTGAGTCTCCGCGATGACGCTCGCCATCGTATAAGTCTTGCCAGTGCCTGTCGCACCAAGAAGAGTTTGAAATCGGTAGCCAGTGGATAGTCCCTCAACCAACCCAGCTATTGCGGTAGCTTGATCTCCTTTCGGTTCGAAGTCCTTGGAAAGGACTAACGGCTGGTCGAATTGAGTGATAGACATTATTCTACTTATTATAACGAAAGTGGTTGGTAAGGCGACACTAAGGTTGGCGGGAGGACACCCATCACCCTATCGGGATTTCTACGTCAAATCAACCGGTCGAAACACACCCAAGTCGTCAAAATGCCCAGACGACTTTGACGCTGACACGGTTTTGGGTCTTGAGAGCATTCGGATCACCAAGGATGAAGTAGTACTCGGTGCCCTTGGATCCACCGTTCCGAAAAGCCAAATAGATATTGGAGTCGGAACCGTGCTGCACGAATCGTGCGGAGAGTGAACGCGTCGGACTAATCTCGTATCCGATCGTGCCAATCGTTTGAGTATCCGTACCATTAAAACGAAGGACCGCGTACTGGACTCCAATATCAAGTCCCTTCAGGATTCTATTGCTGGCGGAAAACGACAGGTAATTACTGGGTTCTGAACTTCGCGAACCAGTCTCGAAGTAGGTTCCAAACCTCCTAAACCGATTGCTACTGTTTAAGGTGATGCCTATGCCCGTGACTTCATCAACACCGTCCGCATATCGGGTATTAGATCGATTGACTTCTACCCTCACATCTGAACGGGTAACCACAGAAGCACCTATATCTGACCCTTGCTGAAGCAATTTCCCTGAATAGTCATTAAATGAGGTAGTAAAGACATTCAGATCGACATTTTGAAACGGTCCTTTGCGAAACGCATTGGAATACTCAGTGAAGTTGTACCAACCTCTCTTGTCCGTCCAAGGAATATAGGCCAGTGGAGAAGCAAAATCCGCCGGAATCCATTCTTCTCTAAGTAAAGAGAACCAGTGGGGAACCTCGTAAGATAAAGAAACAGAGCCTGCGCTAACGGCTTTTGTGCCTTGATACTGGCTCGCAGCCATGTTGACTTGGCCAGAAAAAGAACCTCGTCTGCCATTAAGATCGATACCTGTGGCGTTATTGACTACCCCTCGATTCTCATATCTCGTAGCATAGGCTCCAATACTTGCTTTGGGTCCATAAGTCTGTTGAACTTTAACCACAGAAGCGCTTGCCACATCTTTTTCAACCGTCGTCAATGCTCCAACTGCCAGGGTCGGCGTAATCTGTCCAAAGAATTTAGATCCTAGATCAAACGTGTTGATCCGCCTGGAATAGAACATCGTGCCGAAGTTAAATTCTCCGACTGTGTTGAAGAAATCGCCACCTTCAGTAAAAAATGGACGCGATTCGTTTAGGTACCGCTCAGTCCGGGTGAACTCAATTCCCGCAATTTGACTTTCGATGTTTCTAAAGTCAGGGCTAATGGTTCCAATGGCGGTCAGCGTGGGAGATATGGCATACCGGGCGTCCAAACCAGTTCTAAACTGCGAAGTGCCAGTATCAAATTCTGGTGCCATGTAGGCGAGGAATTGAAGTGGCTTACGATTTTCTGCCACCGGAGGTTCAACCGAATCCCAATAGCCTGCGTACTCCGGTCGTCCAGATGTGGTCGTATTGGACCACTCCGATTCTGCTTTGGTACGAGCATGGAACCGCTCAAAGTTAAGGTCCATGGAAAGGCGCCTCTTACTCGGATAATTCAATATCCCCCAGGGAATCCTGACTTCGACGCTCCAACCGTCGGGTTGGCGTTTCACTGACGATTGCCAGTCCCCTCGCCACTCCCGCTTTGCTGCCCTGCCACCTGCTATTTCTTCGCTCTCCGTGTTCAGGACGTTGACTATGAACCGAGAGCGACCATCGTATCCTCTCGTTCCAAACGGATTAATCCGAATCGCGATGGTGTCTTCACCAACGAAATCAGAGCCTGGCCGAATCTCGCGGCCTACGATTTGGTCAGGATGAGCATCGTGGCAATAAAAGCCAATATAGATCGAACTGTCGTTGTAACCCATCCAGACTTCCGTTTGGTCTGTCGCGAGCTTTCCAGTTACAGGATCTGTGAAACCAGTGTCATGTGAAGCACCTTCCCATTCGACGGGGTCAATCACACCATCTAGAACGGGGGCTTTCATCAGTCGTCGACCCTTTAGGTGCCTCATCTGCTCGCCTTTCGCCACTCCTGGCCAGACGATCAGGGCGGTTATTAAGGCGATGTATAAGGCTAGGGTTCGATTCTGCACGGGATTACCAATTTTGGGGCCGATCAATTATGCATGGTGAGTTAACGCGTGAACCGTGAATGCTAACCTATTAATGCGGCGCATGCCGCCAGTGCACTGGATCGTAATAAAGTACAGTTTGAAAATGAAAATCTGGAGCAAGTTGGGCGTCGGGTTACTTGTTGCGATTTCTTCGAAGATCCATGCGCAGACGCTGAACGTCTTTGCTGCAGCGTCCCTGAAAGAAGCTGCAGGTAAGATCGCTCGACAATTCGAGGTTGAGCACAGAGGTTTTCATGTCGTTCTGAATTTCGCTGGATCCCAACAGCTAGCTGCACAGATCAGGAATGGAGCAGAAGCGGATGTACTGCTAAGTGCCGGTTTCGAGCCACTCAAGAACCTCGAGTATCGTCAAAAATCGTTGACCATTTTCGCAACCAACCGCCTGGCAATGGTTATTCCAATTTCGGCGAGTGGTTCGCATAGCTTCTCAGACATAAGCAGCTTGCGCCGCATCGTCATAGCAGACAGACGAGTGCCAGCGGGGAGTTATACATTAAAGATGCTAGACAAGGCGGAACGCCTTTATGGTTTGGCTTGGCGTCGCACTTTCGAGCAAAAGGTTGTTTCGAGGGAACAGGATGTGCGGTCTGTTCTAGCAAAAGTCATGCTTGGGGAAGCAGATGCCGGCTTCGTGTATGAAACTGATTGGGTGGCAAGTAAACGCAAAGTTCGCTTGTTGGAGATACCAACCACACTTAATGTCTTAGCGGAATACCCTGCAGTCGCAATAACGGCCAATGGCGAACTTTTTACCCATATGTTGCGTGAACCCCGTGCACAAAAGATCTTGACAAGTTACGGGTTTGGATCGCCAAATAAAACGGCCATTTCGCGGAATCACTGAGCTTGATTAGGCAGATTGAACTCATGGTGATGATAGACGGGCGAATTTCGAAACCGGATGGACAAGGAAACGGCTACAAGTTTCTTCTTAGTCGTAGCAATGTGACTGGACTCCTATTGAGAGAAACGGGGTTGCAATTTAGGTAATGAGTAGGGTCATTGGGCGGTGGTTCTGGTGGGCACTGATGGGTACCCCGCTCCTTGTCTTCTTGATGCTTCCAGTCGCATCAATAGCATTACGCTCGGCCAAAGTCGCCAATTCGGTTACGCCAGAGTTCTATTTGGCTGTAAGGCTCAGTTTTGAAACGTCCCTGGTAAGTCTCTTAACGGTTATTGTCTTCGGAACACCACTGGCATTTGCGATTGCACGGTATCCATTTCCCTTTCGTCGGGTGATCAGTGTTTTGGTCGATCTTCCAATTGCCTTACCTCCGGCAGCTGCTGGAATTGGCCTTTTACTCGCGTTCGGGCGCCAGGGATTAATCCCAACATCACTGGGATTTACCACCATCGCTGTTGTAATGGCACAGTGCTTTGTTGCAAGTCCATTCTATGTACGAGCGGCGATCACTGCATTTCAAGCAGTCGATCGTGATGTGGAGGATTCCGCAGCACTTGACGGCGCAAAGCCCATCGTCGTCTTTCAACGCATTACCATACCTATCTGTATCAATGGGCTTGCGAGTGGTGCAATCACCACGTGGGCAAGGGCTCTTGGAGAATTTGGAGCCACGATCCTCTTTGCGGGCAATCTGGTTGGAAAAACTCAGACCATGCCTTTGGCCATTTACTTGGGCTTTGAGTCAGACTTTGACCAGGCCATTCTATTGTCGGGAGTACTGCTGGCAGTGGCATTCCTCACAATCATTGCCGTCAGAATCCTCGCAGAATCTCAAGTTTCGAATCATTAGTTTTGCACCATTTGAGCGATTGCCTCCGTCTTTAGCATCACTATGGCTGTAGAAAATTGGGAAAAGTCTAAGGCTTTGAATGGCGATAGCACTGCAACTCAAGTTGCCGAGTCAACACAATTCACAGGCGAGAATGAGACCAACCTTGCTGACTTAATTGAACGCCAATTAAAGGAACTCGAAGCGGCTCTTGGCCGCTTTGGAAATTTCGCCGGATCTGCCTAAACTAAAAGTCGAAAGATTCTCAGAGCTTTCTAGGAAATCCGAGGGGGCTGCTTAGGTAGAACCACTCTTAATGCGTTCTTACCTTTGGCTCCTCCTCCTCTTGACTGCCTCCCTGTCGACCCGTGTTGGCGCTCAAGTTGACCCTGATGAGGGCCAAGATGGGCCCAGTAAAAGGATGTCCAAACAGGAGCAGCGGAATAAATACCACGATGTTCATGTAACTGGGATGTCAGCGTCAGATTGGCTGAAGGGTTATCAACAACACCAGCGTCTAAAGGATGCCAGCCCATTCGGAGGAATTCCTTGGCGAAGCGTAGGGCCGGAAAAGCAAAGTGGGAGAGTCAATGTAATCGTAGCTCCCTTGGGAGATCCAGGCAAGCTCTATGTTGCGTTCGCCACGGGAGGCCTCTATCGAACCGATGATGACGGTGCGACCTGGACCTCGCTTTTTGATAATCAAAGTGCTTTCAGTATTGGTGCAGTCGCTGTCAGTCGCAATGGGAAAACCATTTGGGTGGGAACAGGCGAGGAAAACAGTCAGCGCACAAGCTACGCGGGGACGGGAATTTTCAAGAGCTTAGATGCGGGAAAGACCTGGGAATGGATGGGCTTACCTGAAAGCCATCACATAGGCAAGATCCTGATCGACCCGAAGGACGAAAAGACCGTTTACGTAGCTGCGCTGGGCCATCTCTATTCCAGCAATCCCGAACGAGGCGTATACAAAACAATTGACGGCGGGAAAACGTGGAACTCCGTTCTTAAGGTCGATGACAAGACTGGCGCGGTGGACATGGTCATGGATCCACGGAATCCGGACGTGATTTACGCAAGTATGTGGGAGCGTGATCGCCGGGCTTGGGATTTTAGCGAAAGTGGTCCTGGTAGTGCCCTCTATCGAACGAGTAACGGTGGAAAGTCCTGGACAAAGGTCTCCGCTGTTCCGTCAGGAGATGCTGCAGGAAGAATTGGCCTCGCCCTATGTTCGAGTCATCCCGATACGGTCTATGCCTTTGTTGATAACCAATCCGAAGATCAAGATTGGGCCGATTCTGACGAGCGCGTTCCTTCCGGTCGGTTGACTCCACGTCGGTTCGTCTTGCTGGACGAAGACAAGATTCTGCTGATTGATAAGACCAAGCTTCAGTCATTTCTTCGAACCTATGACGCAGAAATCAAAGTAGATGACATCCTCAAGCAAATCAAGGACAAGAAACTAACCGTTGCCCAACTCGTCGTCAGATTGAAAGAAAAGTCGCCAAATGTCTTTGGTTCGCAAGTTGGGGCGGAACTCTATCGCACAGACAACGGTGGCAAGACCTGGCACCGTACCGACCATGGCCAGTTCGGTTCGTTCGGTGGTTATTACTGGGGCAAAGTCTTCTCAAATCCCGCCGATCCTGACGACGTATATGTCACGGGGCTGCCACTTTTGCATTCGAAAGACGGTGGAAAGAATTGGGCTTCTGTCTTTCCTCGTGCTCACGTTGATTATCACGCCGTGTGGAACGACCCACGAGATCCCCGAAAGGTCTGGGCCGGTAGTGATGGCGGGCTATATTTGTCATTCGACGATGGCGCAACGATCAAGCACTTTACCAATCAGGCGGTTGGTCAAACGACTACTCTAGCGGTTGACAATAAGTCGCCCTACAACATCTTTACAGGGCTCCAGGACAATGGAACAATGAAGGGCCCGAGTTCCTATCGACCGGGAATCAGTGATCCAGACCAATGGAAGGACCTCTTTGGCGGCGATGGCAGTGCGGTTGCGGTCGACCCAAGAAAGGATGGCGACTTTGTTTATGTTGCCTATCAATTTGGCGAGCATAGTGGCATCAACCAAGTAACGAATGAATCGTATAGCGTGCGGCCTTCCCCTCAAAAGGGTGATCCAGCTCAGCGGTTCAACTGGATTTCTCCAATTGTGATCTCTCCTCATGACTCCGACATTGTCTATGTGGGAGCCCAGCGATTGTATCGGTCGTTCGATATGGGTCGGCATTACAAACCGATTTCTCCCGATTTGACCAGGAACGTTCCTGTAGGTAATGTGCCCTTCTCAACCATTAAAGATATTAGTGAGAGCCCTGTCCGATTCGGACTGATCTATGTCGGTTGCGATGACGGGAACGTCCAGATGACTCCAGATGGAGGCTATCAATGGACAGCGATTCCTACACCAACGCCAAATAAGTGGGTGTCGCGAGTCGTTGCAAGCAAATGGGACGAGAAGACTGTTTATGTCTCCCAATCGGGTTATCGCGAAGACGACTTTGCTCCCTATTTATGGAAGTCCATAGACTTTGGGAAGACATGGAAGTCCATCACGGGCAATCTCCCGACTGAAACTATCAATGTCATTCGAGAGGACCCCAATCGCGAAGACGTCCTTTATGTCGGCACGGATATGGGTGTCTACCTAACGTTCGATGGCGGGAGAAATTGGGAGTTACTTCAAGGGGGCCTGCCTAATACGCCAGTACACGATCTTGTCATTCAAGCCCGCGATAAGGACCTGGTGATTGCAACACACGCTCGAAGTGTATGGGTACTTCCTCTAGAAAAGGTTTTGAGTATTACTTCAGATCTACGCAAGACCCCCCTCAAATTAGACTCGATTGACGACGTCACAAAGGCCAACACCTGGGGCTATGACAGACGAGAGAAGTGGGATACGAATCCTCCCCGAGCTCCTAAAATAACGGGCTCATTCTGGACAAAGGAACCCGGGAAAGCCACTCTTCGAATCAAGGACAAGTCTGGCAAGGTCGTTAAAGAGAAGACATTTGATGCAGTTCGTGGATTTAACAACCTGGCAATGGACCTTGAACTTTCGTCACAGAAACCAATAGCTCCAATCAAGAGAAAGTTGGATAAGGCAGATGATGCATTCGTTGATCCTTACGCGGATAAACGAGCAACCTACATCGACATTGGTCAGTACAAACTCGAGCTAACAGTTGGAACGGAGACAGTTAGTCAAGATTGGAAAGTGACGAAGTAATCGTTTGTGACAGGCGCATCAACAAGCATTCTGCGTCTGTTTCCCTTTGAACCTGCAGTCCAAAAGGAGGGCAAAGACGGAAGAAGTTGGGCAAAAGCATCACGTGTCACACAAAAACGCGAGTGTTAAGATGTAGGCCAGGGGAGCACCATAGGTTAGGCAAGTAAGTATGCGCCCGAAATTTTTATTCACGGATTTGGGAGGAGTGTTGCTCACGAACGGGTGGGATCACAATTCGAGAGATAAAGCTGCCGTGCAGTTTGACCTCGATGTGGCTGAATTACACCGCCGACATGAGGCAGTATTTCCAAATTATGAGCAGGGATTCAACACGCTCCGTGAGTACTTGGAATTTGCTGTCTTCCATAAACCACGTCCTTTCACTGAAAGCCAATTCATTGAATTCATGAAAGAGCAATCCAAGCCTTATCCAGAAATGATCGATTTAGTGAAGTCGATCAAAGCACAAAACGGACTAAAAGTCGTTGCAGTCAGCAATGAGGGACGTGAACTTGCTCAGTACCGAATGGATACATTCGATCTAGGTAGTTTTATCGACGTGTTTATCGTTTCGGCCTTTGTGGGTCGACGCAAGCCTTACGAGGATATTTATCGCCTCGCCCTTGAAGTAGCAATGGCAAGCAAAGACCAGGTGGTTTATATCGATGATCGCCAAATGCTGGCTCAGGGTGCGCAGGTTTTCGGATTGGACTCGATTTGGCACCGAGATATTGAGTCGACGAAAGTCGAACTAAAAGCTAGAGGGTTGGCTGTCTAGCCTTGGGTTATTACCATATGTATAATAAAATAAGTTCATTGCACAGAACCTTCTTGCGGATACGGCCAACAATTTAAGCGGTTAAACCAATACTCATGCGAAGCTCAGCCGTCAAACGTGGCATAAAAATATCACGAGTCGTTACAAACACAGTCTCGTGTTTGGTTGCCATGTGCGGCATTGTAGTCTTATGCACTTGGATGTTCTTGCTGACAGACAGCGAGTCCAGCCCGAAGGCACAGTGGCTCGCTCGCATGAATCCGACGGTTGCCGTCATGGTCGTTCTGCTGGCGTTAGGTTTTCGGGTCAAGGCATTCAAGGACACGCCGAAACTAGCCATCATCGGAAACGTTATCGCAGTCGCAACGATAGCAATTGCTTTAGTAAAGCTCCTGACGGGTTTTCTCGGAATTCAACTAGGGATCGATCAGCTTATCTTTGCTTCTCGATTTATCGCTGAAGCTCCGTATCGAAACAACTTGATGGATTCGGTCACAGCCGCTTCGCTGTTGGGACTGGGACTTGGACTTTTGACCCTCAACTCTAAAGGTCAAAACCAGGTACGAATTTCACAGTTGGTGATTTTCACAACGATGAGCGTTGCACTAGTCGCAATCGTGGGATATTCCTACAGTGCGATGGCAATCTATATCGAAAGCAAGGCTGTCACGCAGATGCCTATGCCCGTGCAGACTGCGATTTGCATTTTCCTTCTATCGCTTGGTTTCTTAAGCTCCAGGCCGGATGTAGGCCCGTTCCACCTTTTCATTGGTGATGGTACGGGCAGCATTCTGGCAAGGCGAGTTCTGCCTTTAGCCATCACTTTTCCGTTTGGACTCGGTGCATTACGTGTCATCGGTCAGAGTTCGGGCTACGTGAGCGCAGAAATGGGCGATTCGCTTGCCGTGATTTTGAATGTGGCGCTAATGGCCGGGCTGGTTGGATCGGCTTCTAGCTTTTTGAATCGCACGGATAGTCAACGGCGGAAAGCTGTTCGCGAACAAGATGCGTTGGCCAAGAATCTTCGCGTAGCGTTCGAACGAGCAGAAGAAGCAAGTCGGACGAAGTCAGAATTTTTGGCCAACATGAGCCACGAGATCCGGACTCCAATGAATGGAGTTATAGGGATGACCGAGCTCTTGTTGGGAACTCCATTGACCCTTGAGCAACGAGCCTACGCTGGGACGATTCAACGAAGTGCGGACGCACTCCTGACAATCATCAACGACATTCTTGACTTCTCAAAGATTGAAGCTGGAAAGATGACGGTGAATCCGGCTGATGTTAACATCCGAATGCTCGTCGAAGAAGTTGCCAGGCTATTGGCTCCGAGGGCACACGAGAAGGGATTGGAGTTAGCGGTTTCGATTGACCCAACTCTTACCTTAGATGTCCTTGCTGACCCCGTGCGACTTCGACAAATACTAACTAACTTGGTCGGCAACGCTGTGAAGTTCACTGAACGAGGTGAAGTTACAACTCGAGTGGAACAGGTCTCCGTTGACGGCGACCGTGTCACTATCCATTTTGCAATCAAAGATACCGGCGTAGGGATTCCGTCGGACCAGTTACAGTCTATATTCGAAAGCTTTACCCAAGTGGATGGCACTTCCACTCGCCGCTTTGGCGGAACTGGCCTCGGCCTTTCTATAACCAAGAACCTTGTCGAGATAATGGGCGGCACGATGGGGGTCGAAAGCGAACTTGGAAAGGGAAGCACCTTTTGGTTCGACCTTACTGTCGAAAAAGGAAAGGTCGACGACGAGAGCATTCCAGAAGACTTCCCAGGGTTGCGTGTTCTTGCCGTTGACGATAATCCGACCAATCTTTGGGTCCTTAGGGAACTGCTCAAATCTTGGGGCATGGTAGTTGTCGAAGCAGTTTCCGGCCAAGAAGCCCTAAACATTATTAAGAGCGATGGGGCAGAGGGAAAACTTGATCTGGTCATTATCGACCACCAAATGCCAGGAATGGATGGGATTGAAGTTGCCAAGCGCGTAATGAGTGATCCAGTGATCAACAAGATTCCGATGATTTTGTTGTCCTCTTATGGATCCTATGCATCCCTCGAAGAGCTTCAGGCTGTTGGTTTCGCAGGTGCGTTGGTAAAACCAGCTCAGAGTACCGATCTTCGTAGGATGGTCCAAGAAGCTGTTTACCGCTCGACAAATGTAAAGGATGCAGTCACAACAGCTCCTGACGAAAGGCAGCTGATTGGCCTCAAGGCATTGATCGCTGAGGACAACATGATCAACCGCGCTGTCGCCGCATCCATGCTGGAGCGATGGGGCTGTTTAGTTGTCCAAGCTGAAAACGGCCAAGAAGCCGTCAGTGAAATTCAGAAGGAAAACTTTGATTTCGTGCTGATGGATTGCCAAATGCCAGTGATGGATGGATTTGAGGCAACTAGCGCAATTAGAGAATTGGAAGGTTCTGGAGCCCGCCGATCTGTTATCATCGCATTAACCGCGAACGCGATGGAAGGAGATCGGCAGAAATGTCTCGATGCTGGCATGGATGGATATGTATCCAAGCCAATCGACGCCAAGATCCTCCTATCGACGGTTTTGAAGTTTTGTACAATATCATCGACACCGGACATTGAAAACGAGATGAGCACAGATGGAACGATTGATCTAGAAGGACTGCTGGAGCGCTGCGGGGGCAGTAAGGACTTAGTCCACAAAATTGCCCAGAAGTTTGCGGAAACGGGTCCTGCCATGGTAGCCCAGGTTAAAGACGCCATTGGCAGTCAAGATGCAGATGCGGTCTACCGTGCTGCTCACCAGCTTAAGGGTGCCAGCGCCACTATGGGAGCCGTAAAGTTGGCTAGTGTGGCTGCTGATATCGAAATGCTAGGTCGAGAAGGGAATGTTCATGGAGCGCTAGACCGAATCGGAGCGCTTGAACTTGAGTTTGATCGAGCTGTTCCGATGCTTCTGTCTGCTTCCCAAACAATGTAAGTTTCTGGCATCAATAAATGATGAATCCAACATCTGGATGGATTATTGATGTAAAGAAACGGGGAAACGTATCCGATACCTTTTGTATGGAAAGAACATTACTCCAAGTAGCTAAAGGGGCCATCCTAGTTTGCGCAACTGTGGCACCTATGGTGGCACTTGGACAGAGAACCTTCACCTATCAACCAAGCGATTACCAAGGTCAGGTGCTTTCCTCCACTGGAACTTCCAGACTCGACGTTCGCACGACCATTATCGTGATGGCGAGTCCGCAATTTCGGACCGAATTGAGTGGTGCTACAAAGTCTTATCCAGTTGTCGTAAAGCCTCCAGAAGGCGTAACGGGCTTACATCTCGTCTCATTCGATGGCCATTTGGTTTCTGTGACCGTCCTTGGAAGTAATGCAGATGGCGAATTAAGTGGCACTGTAAACCTTCCAGTCAATGCCGATCTGGCGAAGGATCTCAAATTTCAATGGACTGGCAATAAAGGCGAATGTGTTGAAACAAGTGCTTCAACACAATCCATGAATGTAATCAGCAAGAACTAGCACCATGAAGAGCAGAGCAGGAGTGTAGTATCACTTCGCAATGTTTTCACTGCTTGGCCTAATTCTTACTTCCATCGCATCAAGTGCGACACCGAGACTTCAAAATTCGATTGCTTCGCCCGATACACCTCAAGATTCGATCGTAGCCGATAGGCCAGGGATCGCGGATGGCAGCTTTGTCATCCCTAAACGATCCATTCAGTTTGAAATTGGAGGGCAATTTGAAGCGCATGACGATTCAACCGGGCGCGACCGCCTTCTCTTCTTACCCTTCCTTTTTCGCGTTGGATTATGTTCCAATTTTGAGCTGAGAGTCGAAGGAAATGGAATTGCTGAGGAATGGACCCCAGGCAGTTCTGCCATAGGATATACGCCAGTCTCGCTCGGAGCGAAGTACCAGTTCCAGCAGCCAACTCCACGTAATGGTCAAGTCTCTCTGGGCTGCATTGGTCGCGTGTTCGCACCGATTGGTTCCGGAGGCTTTCAGCCTACGCATGTTGCGGGAGACTTTAGACTTGCATCAGATTGGCAAATTAATTCCGCTTGGTCGGTAACCGCCAATTTAGGTGTGGGATACCAAGAAGACGGTGATCGGATGTTTACTACCCTTCTTGGAGCGATGACGATCAGTCGAAGTCTGGACTCAAAAACAACCGTATTCGTGGATTCGGGCATTCAAGCACCCGAAGATCGAACTGGTTCCGCCGGGCAAATAGTTGATTTTGGTCTTGCCTACATTCCAAGAAACAACGTGCAATACGATATCAGCATTGGCACGGGCGTGTCAGGGCACACCACTCCCCATCCATTTCTGGGAATTGGGTACAGCGTTCGATTTTAAGTTGCCGTAGCCATCGGCTACGGGGCGCATGTGGGATGAAAACCTTCGTAAAGACGTCCCCGTAGCCGGAAGCGGGTTCGTGCTTCCGTTTTCTTTCCATCACGATTGAGCATTCTATATTGAAAGCACGATGCACATAGCTGTCCATACGAGACGGTGGTACTGTTGTGAAGCAGTTGGGGCAAGGTCAGGTGGTGAAAAATCTGAAATACCCTCCAGCACTTCATTCAACACGACTGTCATCCTGTTACCTTGATCTACCAAAGAGTAATTGAAGATTTGGCCACCTTAGGTGAGAAGCATATGGCCACCTGACCTAGCTTCGGAATCCTACAGAAACATTATCGAAAAGCTGTACAATTCTTTCAGTGGGCTTATCTTTTGGCAATAAGCTCAGTTGTCAAAAATGGCCCAGGCTATTCCTGGAAAGTTCAATCGGATTGCTTAATGAACCTCTTCAAATTCTCAGCATTACTATTCTTAGTGGCCACGACTTGTGCAGCATTTGGCCAACAAGGAACGGTCGATCGAAGCGAATCCAACCGACAAGGAGAGCGTAATCATTTCCGACCGGCTGGGCTACAAGTCAGCCCTTGGCCTACATTCCATCAGAACAACTTCAGCACGGGTCGTGGAGTGGCTGGTGGTTCAAACGGACAACTGAAGTGGAAATTCACGGCTGGTTCGAGCATCTATTCTTCACCCGTCATCGCGGCTGACGGAACCATATATGTGGGAGCAGACGATCACAAGTTTTACGCAATCAATCCAGACGGTTCTTTGAAATGGAGCTTTGCAACAAACAAGATTAATGAATCCGCAGCGGCGATTGCCGATGACGGAACGGTCTATTTTGGATCCTATGACGGCAACCTATACGCGTTGAATCCGGATGGAACCCTTAAATGGAAATATCTTACTACCGGTTTCGTTGACACTTCACCAGCAATCGGATCGGATGGAACCGTCTATTTTGGT
>JBBQZV010000003.1:0-389219 GCA_038207365.1 Fimbriimonadales bacterium
GGGGTGAGGGAAATTCCGGTTTGGAAAAAGGAAGTGAAGATACTTCCCTTGGATCGTGGGATGTATAGATAGGTTTTGCCCCTCACCCCCTGCCCCCTCTCCCCGGGAGGAGAGAGGGGTGGGAAATTCCGGTTTGGAAAAAGGAAGTGAAGATACTTCCCTGGGTTTGTGGGATGTTGTGATAGGTTTTCCCCTCACCCCTGCCCCTCTCCCCGGGAGGGGAGAGGGGGAATGAGAAAAACCTCACACTTGGTGAGGTTTTCTTGAAAAATTTGGCTGCCGCATTAGGACTCGAACCTAAGACCCGCTGATTAACAGTCAGCTGCTCTACCAACTGAGCTATGCGGCAGTAGGGGTTGATCTTACCTTAAGCGTATCTGGAACTGGCAAGGGGGTGGAGGGGAAAACTGTTCTCTAGGTCGTTCGTTCGACTGTACTTGTAGTTCTACTGGGAGGCTAGTAAACTAGCCCATTCACTAGCGGCTAGGTTGCCGAGACCTACAAAGGAGTAGTTTATGCATCGAAACAATCATCTCGATTTTCTGCGTGTGACTGAGGCGGCAGCTTTGACCTCGGCTCGATGGGTGGGCAAAGGGGACCGTGACGGAGCGGACCAGGCGGCGTGTGACGGCATGCGAGAAACGCTGAACGAATTGGAAATGGAGGGGACCATCGTTATCGGCGAAGGAGAACGGGATGAAGCGCCCATGCTCTTTATTGGGGAAGCAGTAGGCTCAGGAAATGGGCCGAAGATCCAAATCGCGGTAGATCCGCTCGAAGGGACCAACCTTTGCGCGAATGGCGTGCCAAATGCCATTTCCGTTCTGGCGGCGGCGGTTGAAGGCGAAGGTCGACTGATGCATGCCCCCGACTGCTACATGGACAAACTGGTTGTCGGTGAAGAGTGCCGAGGGATTGTCGACATCACACTTCCCCCTCGAGTCAACGTGCGACTGATGGCCAAGGCTTTGGGCAAAGACGTGGACGAACTGATTATCGGCGTCCTCGATCGACCTCGTCATGAGAAGCTGATCCAGGAGATACGGGAGGCCGGTGCGAGAGTCCATTTGATCTCAGATGGCGATCTGTCCGTAGCAATTGCGGCCCTTGATCCGGATTCCGACGTGGATGGCCTATTTGGCATCGGCGGCGCTCCGGAAGGAGTAATCACGGCGGCAGCCGTACTCTGCTGCCATGGCGAGATGCAGGCACGGCTCGTTATGAACGATGCTCAGCGAGCGCGAGCTGAAAAAATGGTGGAGGGAGATCTAGACAGAGTCCTCTATACGAAGGACCTTGCTGACGGTTCAGTAACATTCGCGGCGACTGGAATTACATCCGGTGATTTGCTTAAGGGTGTCCGTTACCGTCGAGGTTTTGCCCTTACAGACTCCATCATCATGCGGTCCCTCACAGGAACTATCCGACGGATCGAGACCATACACCAACTACGTTAGGAGCAGGGACGCGAGAAAGACCGAGAGCCCTAGCTCTTGGTCTTTCCGGAGCCTAGGAATATGCGGGCGCAAGTGGCTTCGATCTTGCGTGACCACTGGTAAAGTTTGGCTTGCCATCGATCCATGGTAGATACCGGCCAACGAGGTCCCTTTAGGCTCGCGTCGTGGTAGTTGACTTCGGCACCCACTAAAGGAGTCCGAACGGGACGATGGTGGGTTCGGAATAGGTGGTCCCAAAGTGCGATACCCCACAGACCGACAACGGCCAGGTTAGCCGTCGGACGCCAGTGGTGCATAAGGTGGAATCCGTAAACGTGTTTGGCAACTGGACCGAATCGCTTGGATTCGATAAGTGGCTTCCAAAAACGGTCATACGGAAGGTGCATAACCGCGTGCCAGTATTCGTAGGCGGAGTAGTAAACCGTTACAGCTACGATCAGTGCGAAAATTGCAGGCTGACCCGGAAACATGAGCTTGGCTGGAATTCCCAAGAGCACCGCAAACAGTGCCTGGAAAATCGTAAGGGCATAAACAGGAAACATCATGTCTTCTTCCTGATGGTCCTCTTCCACGGCATACTCGTTTGCCACGGGAACAAGCTTCTCCGGCTGCTTGGCTAGCACTGATGCCTTCACTGCTGTCAAACCGTGATGGTGAGAATGCGACCGGTGCATTGCCTTTAGAAAGGGTAGGACGGCCGAGTGCAACAGATATCGATGATAGAGATACTCGAATAGGCTCAGCGGGATACCAAACGCGAACATCCAGGCGACGATCAGTCCAGGTTGCTTGATCTCAGCAGCAAAGATGTCGGGTTTCGCAAAGCGAAATACAATCAGTGCCAATGCAAGTTGGAGGCTAGTTGTTAAGGTTAACTGGCCAAAGGGTACATGATGGGCGCGCTCTTTGGAGCTATCGTGGGAAGTGTTCAAGTGTAATTCCGGCCGACGCAAAATAAGTGTCCAAATTGGACAATGCGATCAAGGCTTCCTTTCCATTCTACCTGGTAACAGTGATGGCAAGGATTCGACAGTGGGAACCTGTTTGAACTCGCGTCGCACCAAAAAACCGCAAGAAACATCTAACACTATTGAGCATTCCAGACGGAATTGGGCATTCATGAACTTCTCCGGTCAATAATCTACCGATGCAGACTACGCGCGCGGATGTGCCCTTCCTTAGCCCAGCCCTAAAGGAGTTGGAGGAGGAAGCCATTTACGTGCTGCGGGAAACATCAGCACAGTTCGAACGGCCCGCTCTGCTCTTCTCGGGAGGCAAAGACAGTATCGTGTTGGCCCACCTTTCCAAACGCGCCTTCGCTCCCGGTCCGATTCCCTTTCCGCTTGTTCATATCGACACAGGCCATAACTTCCAGGAAACTTTGGACTTTCGAGACGCACTAGTGAAGGAACTGAACGCACACCTTATTGTCCGCCTCGTCCAAGACTCAATCGATGCTGGGCTTGTACAAGAGGAGACGGGACCTAACCGTAGCCGGAACGCACTTCAAACCGTAACGCTAGTAAAGGCGATTGAGGAATTGAATCTGGACGCTTGCATTGGGGGAGCACGAAGGGACGAGGAAAAGGCGCGAGCCAAAGAAAGATTCTTTTCCCATCGAAATGTCCACAGCCAATGGGACCCCAAGAATCAGAGGCCTGAACTGTGGAATCTCTACAACGGACGCAAGAATAAGGGCGAACAGTTTCGAGTTTTTCCTCTTAGCAATTGGACTGAACTTGACGTTTGGACCTACATTCAAGCCCGGCAGATACCCGTACCTTCCCTTTACTTCAGCCATAAGAGACCCGTCGTTCGACGACAAGGGGGACTCCTAGCCCACACCGAGTTCTTGGGCCACATTCAAGGTGAGGAACCAGAGCTTATGCAGGTCCGGTTTAGAACGATTGGAGACGCCACCTGTACCGGCGCTGTTGTTTCGACCGCATCTTCTATTGAGGAAGTTATCTTGGAGATAACCGTTTCAAGGACGAGCGAACGAGGGACCCGAGCCGACGACAAACGTTCGGAATCGGCAATGGAAGATCGAAAGTCCAAGGGGTATTTCTAGTGCCGCAGTCGCTCGATCGAGACCTATCGATACTTCGAATCGCAACTGCGGGCAGCGTTGACGATGGAAAGAGCACGCTCTTAGGTCGACTCTTATACGATACGAAGTCTATTTTCGAGGACCAATATGACGCCCTATTGCGTGCAAGCCAGCACCGTGGCGAGTCTGAAGTTAACCTGGCATTGCTTACCGACGGACTGCGAGCCGAACGCGAGCAAGGCATAACGATCGATGTTGCCTACAGGTATTTCGCGACTCCCAAGAAGCGATTCATAGTAGCCGATACTCCGGGTCACCGCCAATACACCCGCAATATGATCACGGGAGCGTCAACGGCTGATGCTTCGATGATCCTGATTGACGCCCGAAACGGAATGACTGACCAATCGCGGCGACATGCGTTCATCACTTCCCTATTACGCGTCCCGCAAGTCGTAGTGATCGTCAACAAGATGGACCTTGTCGGATTCGAAGAGGCAGTCTTCGAAGAAATCCGGAAGTCGTTCATGGACTATTCTGGCAAGCTGGCGCTACCAACAGTGACCTTCATTCCTGTGTCTGCTCTCATGGGTGACAACGTTGTAATGGCAAGCTCGAATATGCCCTGGTATAAGGGAAAGCCTGTACTTGAGCACCTGGAAGGTCTGAATACGGATGGACGAAAAGGTCCTCCTGAGTTACGCCTTCCCATCCAATCGGTGGCACGCCCAAATCAAGATTTTCGCGGATATATGGGACTCGTGGCATCTGGAACGGTTCGGGTAGGCGAGGAATTAGTCGTCTTGCCTTCTGCCCAAAAAGCTCAGGTGAAGGAAATCTTTGACTTAGAGGGCTCGGTAACCCAAGCTGGGGCAGGCTCCAATGTTCTTATCACCCTTGATCGCGAGGTCGATATCAGTCGAGGGGACATGCTAGTTCGGCCCCGAAATATGCCAGCCGTTTCGCACTCCTTTGAAGCGGTGGTTTGTTGGATGTCTGAAACCCCTTCCGTTCTTGGAAAGCCCTATGTACTCCGTCATACGACGCGGGAAACCTCAGCTACGCTTGATGACATTGTCTATCGTTTCGATATCGACACTTTGCATCGTGAAGACTCGCCTCGCCTAGAAGTTAACGATATTGGCCGCATCGTCCTATCCGTAGGGAGGCCCATTTTCCTTGATACCTATGAGCATAACCGAGCCCTTGGAAGCTTCCTACTTATCGATCCAGTAACGAATAACGTGGCAGCTGCGGGGATGGTAACCCGAACGAGTCGGGGTGATGTCCTCAACGAGACACCACGCAAATCCCGGATCCTTTGGTTGACCGGGCTCTCTGGGTCGGGCAAATCTACAATTGCGGACGCCCTTGTTGAGCAGCTTCGCCTAGACGGAATCCAAGCGGCTAGACTCGACGGAGACGACCTACGAACTGGACTTAATAGTGATTTGGGATTCAGTCCAGAGGACCGAACCGAGAACCTCCGTCGCGCCGCGCACGTGGCAGGACTCATTGCCAAACTTGGGCATGTCACGGTGTGCTCATTTATCACACCGATGAATTCCGACCGTCGCGCCATTCGAGAGCTGTTAGGTGAGGCCTACACCGAAGTCTATGTGAAGACCGGCATCGACGAGTGCGAGCGACGCGACCCCAAGGGTCATTACAAACGAGCGCGATCAGGTGAGCTCAAGGGCTTCACTGGCATTGCTGCACCGTTTGAAGAACCTGAAATGCCCGACATTGTTATCGATACGGAGCAAATCACGGTTGAAACGGCAGTTCGCCAACTGGTGGAATGGGTACACGGAGCGAGGCCTTCGATTCGCCAAAGCGAAAGCTAATTAGCAGTCACTTTGCAGCAAGTCGGGTCCAGTGGACTGCCAGAGCAGCTCCGCCATCTTCCTGGCAGTAGCGCACTTCAATGATGTGTACTCCTGTCAATAAGCGAACGCTTCCTACGTCCTCAACTCCGCCATGATGAGTCCAATTATTGATTACTGGATGACCATCAACCATTACTTGAATGCCGTCATCAGACAGCGTACTGAATTGATACTGTCCAGCAGCGAGCTTAATCTTTGCCGTGGCGGATAACGCAAAGTGATGGGTGGGTACGCCCGGTGCTGGTGACTTACCTCCAATGATTTCAGGAAGATCTGACAGGGTCTCCTCTCTGAGGGCCGGACCAGCGAAAAGGCCATTCCAAGCTTCTGTATCAGCATAAGCGTCGTGATCTAAACGAAACCATTTGAACCAGCGGACTTTCCATTGAAGGTCCAGAATCTGGCCCTGAATGGTCGCCACGTCACCTCTCTCACCAAAGACTTGGAATTTGAATCCTTTGGTATCGCCGTAAGAGGCTCCTTCCGGTTTCGACGTCACTAACCATTCGTTGGGAAGATTTCCCTTGATTGACGCCTCCATCCAGGTTGGTAGATCGATTCGCTTGACTACTTTTGGCCGAACATAGAGGCGTATGGTTCGAGCATCCTTCATGTTCCATGGCACGATCATCTTTCGATAATCGCGCATGCCATAAGTTGAAGGAGAGAGCCACTCCCAACCACGAGGTAAGTCGGTAGCTCGATACATGCGAAAACCGACTGGCTTTAGCTTGGTGATTTCTTGTATTCTCGGGACCGTCAGGTCGTTGATTCCGTTGCCCCGTGTCTGAACAATGCCGGGAGCTAACGGAGCATCGGTAAGAACGTTGTCTTGGATCTTGTTGTCCTGTGACAACGTGAGATCGAAAGCGTTTCTCGCTCTTGTTATCCTATTTCTGAGGATAAAATTACGCGCCGAGGGAGACTGGTCGAGCCTCGCATCCGATCCACTCCAAAGGTGGATGGCTGTCCCGCCAATATCTTCGATCAAGTTTCCAGCATAGACATTATCTGAACCTTGTTCGTGGGCAATTCCATCCTCGTGGCTGCGCTTGATTTCATTACCTATGACGAGATTCTTTTTCGAATAGCCCAACCAGAAGCCGTAATTAGAGTCGGTGGACAAGTTTCGATAGAAGACGTTCTTAGCTGAAAATGTCGCTTCAAACGAGTTCGCGGTTGACCATGAGCCATCGTTGCGAACGATCCAGTTGCCATCGCAGGTTCCGTCCTCACGCAGAACGTTTTTGTCATCGAACCCTCCATTCGTTGTGGCTAGAAAGAAGCCGTCGCCGCTGTGGGTGAGCGAGTTAAATGCCCAGATGTTCCGGTTGGAGTGAGTTGTTCCAGCAAATCCAGAGGAGTCACCGCCCCACCCACCTGCCCATGGACGATTGACAAAGTCCGCATGATTCCAGCAGATTACATTGTCACTCGAGCGGTTCACAGCTACTCCCCAGCCCGAGTTGTAGGAGAAATCGCAGCCTACAACCAAACCCTGGTTGCATCGCACGAGAATCAGGCCGTTCTGACTTTGGTTAGCTCGAATTCCCTTAACTGTTGCGTGATTGCACTGTTCTAGCCAAGCTCCTGCTCCATAGCTGCGCCAAGTATCAATGTTTCTCAAGTCCAGCCAAATATTGTTGACCTTGCCTTGATCGACAATCTTTTGGGATCGAGATTGACCTAGCTCGCAATTCTCAAGGACCAGATCCGTGCATCGGTTCGCCTTGATGTTGAACTGGTAGCCATGAACACGAACATTCATGATCCGCACTCCCACGTGGCCATCAACAGATATTCCGAGGCCATTGAGGGTTTCGAGTCTTCCTCTCTTTAAGTCGGGAGATTGAATCGTAGAGCCTTGAAAGTCGATTGTAATGTTGTCTGCTGCAACCTTAACCGCGCCTGTGCCGGCCTTGTCAGCTAGGGTGTAGGTGTTTGGCTTAATCTTTACTGAAGTACGGATCGGCTCCATATTTCCGCTAAGAGTCAATTCACTGGGAGTTTGGGCCAACAAACCCATGAACAGCAAAGCCACCATGGTAACAGAATAGCCCCCGACAGACCTATACTATGCATATGAGTCTCGCTAGAAATGTAATTCGATCTCCATACTTTCTAAAGATAGGATTTGCAATTGCCCTTATTGGAATCGTTGGATCTGCTTTCGCACAAGCTCCGATGAGGAGGCAGCGCCGACCCGCTTCGAGCATTAAGGCGGAGTTCGTTACTTTTCCTAATCTGCCCAAGGCAGCTAAATTTAAGTTCTACACGCTGGACCACACGAAGTTCAATTGGACATACGTCTGGCAAGCGACACTCCCAAAGGGCTTCGCGGGCAAGCTAAAGGCTCCACAGCAAGTACTTTTCCTATGCTATGGCTTTAAGAAGGGCGGAAATACACGACTTTACGAAACTCCTGCCGTTCCTGGCGTGACTCCTGAGCAAATGACCCGCCTTATTGCAGATGCGCGGATCTTCAAGGATGTCAACCGAGACGATAAGTGGCAAGTGAAAGGCACAGTTCTCGACGGAGTTTTTGTAACTTCTACGTCGAATGAGAAAGGTGTCAACGACGCTGCACTTTCCGCCCTAACACTTAAGCATTGGCTTAGATAGCCAAGCCAACGACTTGGCAGTCCGGATTCGGACCGCCAAGTCGATCAGGGACGCCCCCGTTAGACCAAAAACAGATCATAGGCCGCCTTAAGAGCGGCAATCGGATCGGCCTTTGGAATAAATTCGTGTCCAACATAGCCGTCATATCCCGTTTCGGCAATGGCCCGAGCAATGGGTGGATAGTACAACTCTTGGGTCTCATCCATATCACGACGACCAGGATTGCCAGCCGTATGATAGTGGGGGAAATAGGAATGAAAGTCTTGGATGGTTCGAATAATGTCACCTTCCATAATCTGCATGTGATAGATGTCGTAGAGTAGCTTCACTCGAGGCGAGGCCACGCGATCGCAGACCGCGACTCCCCATGCGGTTTTGTCACATTGGTATCCCTTGTGATCAACCTTACTGTTCAAAAGCTCGATGATCAGGTTCACTCCTGCGGCTTCTGCCGCACCAGCTACCCGCTTCAGGCCGATTGCTGAGTTCTCGATTCCTTCTTCATCCGAATGACCTTCGCGTCGTTCTCCACTGAAGACAATGATGTTTGGAATATTGAACTTCTTCGCGACCTCAAGGTTAGCGAGAATAGTTTTCTCAATATCGTCGTGACAATTAGTGTCGTTTAATCCTTCCAGCCGGAGCCGGTGTCCAGGATGTGAGGCAATAACGAGTCCCGCATCTAGCGCGAGCTGCAGTTTGTCATCCGGTAAAAGTTCGACGGCTTCATATCCGATCTCTTTGGCTGCTGCAAGCAGGGCTTTGTCTTCGACACCTCGATCAGCAAAGCACCACCAAGAAAATGATTGGCGAATAGGCATGTACTTACTCCTTACAGGCTGATGGGTTTGCCTGACTCAAGACTTCGGTTGGAGGCAATTGAAACAAGGGACGTTTTGACACCATCCGCATACGAACACCGAATGGTGGACCGATCTCCAGACTGAACCGCGTTAACAAACGCGGCATCTTCGATTGTGAAGATGCCTTCTTCACCAACGATCTCCTCCGTATCGCCAGCTTTTGATTTGATGACCACGTTATGGTTCCAATCCGTAAAATGAAAGTTATGGCTCAGAGAATGCAGATCAAGGAAAAGAGCCCCGCCTGCGTTTGAACTAGCACTTGCCATCAAGTTGGCGACACCTCCGCCTTGGAATCGAATGGTCACGGAAACTGCGTCATCCATCGTGTATCCGGGAATCCCCTTATTGAAGCCATTTGCCGCCGCTGCATAGACTTCAACAGCTTCGCCGAACAAATAACGTGCAATGTCCACTGTATGAGTTGCCTGTTCGTGGAATTGTCCTCCACTCTTGGCCTTGTTTGTCCACCACGGATGCTCACCTGGACTTCCACCCCACCAGCCGCCAAAGGCAAGAATCGGAGGCTGGTCCTGAAGGAGTTCCTTCACTCGATTTACGCTACGTCGGTATCGATTCATATATCCGACACTTGTCAACAGGTTCTTTCGTTCGACTTCCGCAGCGACCTCGGTCATAAACCCGCTGTCCAGCCCAACAGGCTTTTCACAAAAGAAGGGGAGACCAGCATCAAGTACCGCACGTTCTGCCTCTCCATGTGCGAAAGGCGGAAGCAAAATAAAGACCGCATCCACGCCTGCATCTTTGGTCAAGTCTGCGGCGGAAGCGTACACCTTGGCACCTGTTTTTTCAGCCAGCCCGTTGGCAGCTTCTTGACTCACATCGGTAACAGCCACGACCTGTGCGTTCTGCACTTTGGACAAAGCATCCGCATGCGCCCGAGCTATTCCACCCGCTCCTATAAAACCAATTCGTACCTTATCAGCCACTCTGCCCTCCCAATCTCAACTCTGAGGCCCCGTCAATTACAAGACAATCCGATATTGGAGTTATTCGCTGAACATGTCAAGTAGGTAATTCATTAATAAAAAAAGGGAGCCGTCTCGAAAGTGAGACAGCTCCTTTAACTCCTGCGTTAATTTACGATAGAACTATCTACCGCCACCACCAGGCGCCTGCTCGGCTTGGACGAATTTCTTACCGCCCATTCCCTTTAGCTTATCCTTTTGATCCTTGGTCAGGATCTTGTCGATCTCGTCGTTCATGACTTTGGTGTTCTTCTTCATGATGTCAGGCATGTCTTCGCGCTGAATTTCGCCCGCTTGCATCTTTTGGAACACTTCTCGCATAGCAGCTTGTTGTCGCTTGCTCAGGTCGTCGAGCTTTGCCTTTTGATCAGCAGTGATTGCTAAATCCTTTTGAATGTCGGCTTGCATGACAACGGCATTTCCGCCGATTTGGACTGAAATCTCTTTCAATCTCTTCTGCTGGTCTGCAGTTAAAACCTTATTGACCTCATCTGTCACACCCTTCATGAGAGTGGTCATAGCCTTAGTTCGCGCAGCCTGGTCATCACCGGCGCTCTGGAATGCATCCATAAATTTCTGACGCATACCATCTTGAATCTCTTGGAGCTTTGACTTTTGATCGTCGGTTAGCTTCAGATCCTCTTTAACATCGTCTCGACGAAGGAGCATGGCCGGATTTCCACCGCCATTTCCGCCCATCATTCCACCAAATCGCTGACCAAAAGATACAGCAGAAAGTGCGACTACTCCCGCCATTACTAGAATTACTTTAAGTTTCATTACTTCTCACCTCAGTAGCCGAGTCCAGCCATCTGCCAGTCCCTGCATTTGCGCATTCTTAGCGCGTCAACGGTGGCATATTACACCGACTATCACCTAAACGAAACACATCGTAAGAAAACCCTAATAGGGACTCGCTGAAACCTGGGAATTGCGTTATTTCAACCTATTAAGAATCGATCAGCATCTCATAATCCGCTTGGGAATCGACGTCAAAAGCAGCGTCGCCAAGTTCAATACTATCGACCTTGCCCTCAAAATTGCTTATGAATTCCTTAGCGCCACTTTCACCCGACAGGCGAGTTAACTCTGGGAAAAGGGACTTATGAAATGCGCAGGGCACCCCAAGGACCCCGTCATATAGAGACGCAACGATCTGAGTTCGGTTGTCATAGTGCTTCTGAGCCAAATTGTAAAGGTGTCTCGCAGTAATTCGGGGCTGATCGACGAGGACAATGACGGAGCAATCGATCCCTCGACCTAATGCCTCAATTCCACACCGAATAGATCCTCCCATCCCCGTCACCCATTCTTTGTTCTTAATCAACTTAATGGGTAGTTCTGGTAGCGACGATCGGATTTCTTGAGCCTGAGATCCTAAAACGAGGACAATTTCGGCGGCACCCGAAGCTAGACAAGTTCTCGCGCAATGCTCCACGAGGGTCTTTCCTTCATAAGGGAGCAACTGCTTAGGGCGGCCAAGCCGTGCGGAACCTCCAGCTGCAAGAATCACAATGCCGAATTGATATGCCATATATCTCTCGTCTCTATTTGCTCGACATAAGTTCCAAGAAAAATGGTATTAACCAGTCTATACCATATGCCTTTCTATACAATTAATTGGGTGGCAACAACGCATTTGACCCATTCAATGACAAAATAATAGGTCTTTTTCACGGAATGGCCAAGCCAGGGATATCCTATAAAGTATGAATGGCAAGAGGAGCGTGTGGTTGATAAGTGCTTTTGCCGCATTTACTTGCCTCCTTCTTCCAATAATTGCCTCAAGCCAGGTTGATAAGACTAGCACGGTTCGAAGCCAGAAAACTGGTTTGGTGATCCACCCCGTATCGTCATCGACAAGCTTGATTTCGGTGGATATTGCTCCAAGCCATGCACTTAACAAATTTTCACCCAACCAAATGTTCGGTGGATCGGTTGACGCTATTGGCATTGGTGGCCTAAATACTCTTTTCTCGCAATCAAACGTGGCGAAGATGTTGGGTTCCGGAATCGGCAACCTCACTTATCGCTTATATACTGAGCTCAACGTTCAAGATTGGCACTGGAATCCTACTGGTACATGGAGCGACGCCACAAATAATCAGGGCTACTTTACGGGTAGTGCAGTGCTCGGGACGAAGATTACGGACAGTTACGGATATCTCCTTCCCCATCGAGGCTCTACACACGACCAAGGGGATCAGCTCGATTGGTCGCGAATCACGGACGGCGACTCAACAACTTACTGGAAAAGCAATCCTTACCTTTCTACGGCTTACACGAAGGAAGCAGATGCGTTGCATCCTCAGTGGGTTTTACTCAATCTTGGTGCAGCAAAAAGCATAAACGCCGTTCGCATTTCGTGGGCCAATCCCTATGCGATTACATACATCGTGCAGTACTGGACAGGGTCTGACGCGATTAATAACCCTTCCAATGGTCAGTGGTCCAACTTCGCTACAGGGTTGGTGACAAGCGGTTCGGGTGGAACAGTTACCCTCAAACTAAGCACCACAAATACCTCTGCCCGATACGTTCGAATATTGATGACACAGTCGTCCGGAACCTATGATAGCCACGGTATTTCGGATGCTAGAAACAAGATGGGATTTGCCATTTACGAAATTGGCGTGGGCACCGTCGATTCGAATGGAACATTCACAGACCTCGTCAGCCATGTAAAGAGCCAAAAACAAACGGAAGTTAAGGTTTCCTCAACTGACCCATGGCACACATCGACGTCAAAAAACACTTCCACTGAGCAGGTCGGTCTCGATTTCATTTACTCGAATAGCCTTTCTCAGAACCTTCCTATGATGGTTCCTGTTCCCATGGCCTATAGCACTCCCGAAAACGCGGTCGCCGAAGTTGCTTATCTTGTTACCAGAGGCTATCCCATCACTGGAATCGAATTGGGAGAGGAACCTGATGGGCAACTCATGTCTCCTGAGGACTATGGAGCGTTCTACATTCAGTGGGCTAACGCGATTCACGCGGTCTATCCCACCCAAAAATTAGGTGGACCTGTGCTCTCTGGATCGGTGACGCTAACTTGGGCCGACGCGGCTGGCGAAAAAGACTGGCTGAAGCGCTTCATTTCATATCTAAATAGTCACGCTGCCTTGCCCTCCCTTTCCTTTGTAACTACCGAACACTATCCGAATTACCTCGTTAAAGCAGATTACAAGTTGCTTCAAAAGGAGCCTGGGAATGTCAAAGCGCTCTTCGATGAATTCACTGATGCTCTGGTGCCCAAAGGTACGGCAGTCTACGTCACGGAATATAACATTGATTCCTCGCCGAGTGTTGCAGCTGTTGACCTGTTGGGAGCGCTTTGGCAGGCAGTCTTCGTAGGTGAATTTGTGAACCGAGGGGGGCAGGGCACCTATTTTTATCAGAATTTCCCTTACCCTCTTCTACCTTCAGGTTCAGAATGGGGACTGCTTGGCATGTTTACTGCCGATGCCAACGCTCAGGCAAGCAGCACAACGTCGCAATACTTCTCAAATTTGATGATCAGCCAGCTCTGGTGTGCAACTGGCTCGGGTTTACATACCGCATTTCCCGTAACGTCTAACATTAAGGATTCAAGCGGCAATACCATCGTATTCCCGTATGCGCTTCAACGTTCTGACCGACTCTATTCGCTTCTGATCGTCAATGCTGATACCGCTGACCATGGCGTGTCCGTTTCCTTTACCGACACAACGAGCCACGTGTTCAAGGATATCGTTACCCAGACTTGGCTCAGTCCAGCCAACTACGCATGGAATCCCAATGGAAAAAGCGGTTACGCGATGCCAAGTGGACCGCTGAATATGATGCCGCTCCACGGCGGCACGACGACTTATAACTTACCTGCACGATCCGTCACCGTTTTATCTGGCCGGATCCTTTAGCATTTAGGCTTTGGCTTCGGTAGCGCACTAGAAATTCGATATGATCTTTCGTCTTGAAACCTGATGACGCTGGTCTTGGACGAGACGCATCAGGCTAAGAATGGGTGCCTCGGCTTTCCTCTTTGACTTAGGTCGGCACATCCCTCTACTTATTCAGGGGAAGACGAACTGTCACGGTCGTTCCCGTCACTGGTTCGCTTACTATCGTAATTTTGCCCCCGTGGGTTTCGACGATTCCCTTGCAAATCGCCAAGCCGAGGCCTGTGCCCCCACTTTCCGTCGAACGTGACGAATCTACTCGATAGAAGCGATCGAACAAGTGCTCGACGTGCTCGGCTGCAATTCCCTCTCCGTTGTCGGTAACGGAAACGACAGCCTCGTTTCCCTCTTTGATCACACGCACCAGGACCCTTCCTTCTCCCTCCGTATGCCGACAAGCGTTGTCGAGCAGATTAACGAAAACGCGTTCAATGTCGCTTTCACAACCTTTGATCGTCAGCACATCATCGTCACTTTCATATGAGATGACCTTACATGCCGGCCTATAAACTTGATCGATTCCATTTTGCACCGCAAGGGCTAGGTTGAATTCCTTGAGTGCTTGTGTTGATTGACCTGACTCCGCGCGTGCGAGCACCATGAGACCCTGAACTAGCTTATTCATCCGTCCTGCGGCCTGATCAATCGCGGTAACGGAATTTCTTTCGTCATCGTTAAGGGACATTCCGTGCAGCATCAGACCCGTATTGGCCTTGATCACAGCTAACGGAGTCTTGAGTTCATGTGACGCATCGGCTGTAAAGCGTCTTTGCTGTTTGAGAATCGTTTCTAAGCGTTCGAGGGCTTGCCTTTGAGCCGTGAATGCAAAGTCGATTCGGCCAAGCATTCCGTTCATCGTCTGCGCCAATTGAGCAAACTCGTCCGAACCATTTACCTTTAGTCTCTGAGACATCTTATCTGCATGAATGGAGTCGGCCGTCTCCCTGATTTCGCGAATGGGACGCATGATACGCTTCATAAGGAAAAGGCATGCCGCTGCAGTCATAGCTAATCCAAATGGTAGTAGAAGGAGCAAAGTCTGATTCAGTTTCTTCAGAGCCTTATCAATGTCGCCAAGCGGATAGGGGTATTGAACTACCCAGCGTCTGCCGTTGTCATCAATTGCGAGTTTGCTAATAAGTCTAACTTTTTCGGTTCCAAGTAGGATATTTGAGTAAACCACACCCCTACGGTTAGTGAGTTCAATTACCGATTTGTCGTAAGGCATCATCATATCCGGCGGCGCAAATGGCGGGCCAGGCGTGATGCTAACGAATCGTGGACCTATTGATAGCAGAGGGTCGCCTAGGCGTTGAATGGCTCTTTGAAATCCACCTAACCGATCGCGGCCACCGGAACGACCTGGACCACCCATTCCATTTCCACCAAGCTGAAACTTGGGTCCCTTGCCGTTCTGTCTTGGTTCACCAGGACCATCTCCCGGTCGCTTGGGTCCACCATCTGGGCCATCGTCTGGACCAGGTCCAGGACCTCCTTGATCTCGGTCTCTAGGTGGAGGGCGATCTCGCTCCATCGCATTGTGAACTTGGATCGTTTCGGTTGCTCTCTTCAGCAGTTCCGAGTCAACTCCCCCCATGATCTGGTCGCGACCAACCACTTCCACCACGCCACCGAGGATGACAAACAACACACCCATTACCGTCACTGCGGTAAGGGTGAGCTTCGCTCGAATACTTCTCGGGTAGAAGTCCATTGTCAGTTTACGACAGTTTCAGCTTTCAGAACATATCCAAAGCCATGAACGGTATGGATAAGTTTTTGCTCGAAAGGTGTATCAATCTTTTTACGCAGCGTTCCAATGAATACGTCTACCGTATTTGAATAGCTCTCCTCGTCCGTCCAAACCCTTTCCTGGATTGTCTCGCGACTGAGCACTCGGCCCTCATTGGACGCAAGCGCTTCAAGGAGGTCGTATTCGCGTCTTGTAAGCGCGATCATTCTGCCGCCACGTGTAACGCATCGACTCTTGCGGTCAATTTCAAGATCAGCGATACGAGTCACGATGCTCTTGTTCACCTTGTCCCTGCGAAGCATAGCTTTGACTCGCGCTACTAACTCCGGAACCTCAAAAGGTTTTGGCAGATAGTCGTCGGCACCTAATTCTAGCCCTTTGACCTTATCCTCGGTCTCTTCTAGCGCCGTTAGCATCATGATGGGCATTGTCTTTCTAGCCATCCGAAGGTCGGATAGAATGTCCCATCCACTTTTGTTTGGAAGCATAACATCGAGGATTACAAGATCGAAGTCATCGTTAAGGGCTGCTTCGTATCCCTTCTTGCCATCTCCTTCCCAAGTCAATCGCCAACCTGCATCTGAGAGCACTCTTACGACTGCAGAAGCAAGTGCTTTTTCGTCTTCAACCAATAGGATCTTCATTTCTGTTAAGGATCTATTTGTCCTTCTTCCAGAAATATCTTGAATGAAGCGCATGAAGAATGGATGAAGGACATGCTAATTTAGTCGTATTCGCTTCGGACAATAGGAACCCGCTATTTACCTTCATAACGAGGATGGCGTCTTTTCTGGTTCGTCAACCGAATTCCGTCACAAAGACCAAATTTCGAACAAAAGAGGAATTTTCGAGAAAAACTCCGCCTTCATTCGATCTTCATTTTTGAATCCGATACTTCTAATCGTCAGGCAGCAAAGACTTGCAGCCAAAGAGAAGGAGAATTTGATGAACAGAAAAAATTGGTCCGCCGCTTTTAGAAAAGCATTCGCAACTAGCGTAGCTGTAGCAGGCATCGCAACTCTACTTGTTGGCACAGCGGGAACCGCACAAGCACAAGATGGGCCACCGCCCCCTCCTCAAGGCGGCCAAGGCGGACCTGGACGGGGTCCAGGAATGGGTGGTCCCGGTATGGGCGGCCCTGGCGCATTGCATTCGGCTCAGCTAGTAAACCGACCGGATGTCGGGAAGGATCTAGGAATTACGGAAGAGCAGAGATCAGAGTTTCGAGATGTGATGGATCGAATGAGAGAGAAGATGCAGTCTCAGATGGCCCCGCCTGAAGACGGAGAAATGCCAGATCCTGAGCAAATGAGAAGCAGGATGGATAAGATGCAGTCGGACAGCGACAAAGCCATCGCCAAAATCCTAACTGCGAGTCAACGTACTCGCCTCAAGGAGATCAAGATCCAGCTTGCTGGAGCGAGCGCGATTGCCGACAAAGAGATTGCAAATGAAGTTGGTTTGACATCCGATCAGAGGGCCAGAGTCGACACGATACTCAAGGCTCAGCGCCCACAAATGGGTAGGGGCGGACCAGGAGGTCCCGGCGGACAGGGTGGCCCTGGTGGTCCGGGATTTGGAGGACCTCAAGGCGGGGGTCCTGGCGGACAGGGTGGCTTTGGAGGACCTCCAGGTGGAGGCCAGGGAGGTAGAGATCGGCAAGGCGGACCCGGTGGTGGCTTTGGCCAGGGAGGCCCAGATCAAGGTGGCCCGGGCCGAGGTGGACCTGGCGGAGATCCGCAAATGCAGTCCCGTATGGATGGGTCGAAAAAGCCGTTAAACGACGCCATAAACGCCATCCTTACGGGGGAACAGAAGAATATTCTGAAGCGACTTGGTGGAACCAAGAAATTCGTTGAAGAACGTCGCCCGATGGGTGGCCGCGGCCAAGGCGGACCTGGCGGATTCGGTGGTCCTGGACAGGGTGGTCCAGATCAGGGTGGCCCCGGTGGTGGCTTTGGACAAGGCGGACCCGGTGGTCCGGGGCAAGGTGGACCTGGTTTCGGAAACTAGTACCACCTAAGATAGTGAGGCTGACATGGACATCGACTAGTCCATGCCAGCCTCATTTGAGTTTTTGTTGAATGGACCTATTCGCTGGAAATTCAAGTCACACCAATCCGGTACACCTAAAAGGGTGACTTGTTTGCAACCTCCAGCAACCCCACAATCGACTCATGGCGCATGTATTTCAGATGATGGCGGGAGCTTCTAATCAAATACAGATGTCTACGCGCCTTCCATCGTCAGCCAGGCTCATCGAAGATATCGATTTTAGACCTGATTTGACGGCTGCTGCTAGAGAGAGGCATTCGTTTAGCACCGACGATCTCTCGATGAAGATGAGTTCATGCCCAGTTTGTAGCGGCAGATCACTCATGACACTTGCTGACTTGGGCGCTGTCCCTGTTCCTGGTCCAGAAGACGACGAAATTGTCCCCAACATTGGAATAGGGATGACTGGAATCGTTTTGCCCGATCCAAGACAGTTGGCGAGATGGTTCAAGGTCCCCGTACCACCAAAGTTCACAAGATCCAGGCTTCACCTGCGCGCAAAACGAGACGGAAAACAGCACGGTACATTTACTTTCTTCTCAACTATCTCATTTGAGACAGTCTTCTTCACGCCAAACATATTTACGATGTGTGTGGCTTTCACTGCATCAATGATTGCCGGTGTCCGCAGTTGGTCGTCAGTGAACAAGCTAGCGTGCGAAGAAGATCGTGGAATCGCATTAGAATTGACGGTAAGAAAGCAAGCGTTTCGTGCGCGTAATGGTGCCTGGGACCGCCTTTATTACTGCACGGAATGTGGAATGGTTCACGACAGACAAGGCAAGCGGTCGCTTCCTTGGTACTCGATGTTGCAGCTCGTTCACTATCCAGAACAGGAATTCCAGTCAATGGAGTCCCAAGCACCAGAAAATTCGCGGGCAAAACACGCAGCTTAGTGTTTGAATGCGTCACGCGAATCCGCGACTAGCAGCTTTATGCAGCGCGCCCTAAACTTTAAAAGCAAGAGTTCAACGATAATAAAAAATAGGTTGAAAGGCCCAATTTAGCCTCGTAAGAATCAGGTCATGACGACCAAAACGAACTCACGGACGACTAATTTAACACACAGAAAGGCAGAGACGGCAATGATGGCAAAGAGTCAAAGAAATAGTAATTTGGAAGCCCAAGGCGGGTTTAAGCTTCCCTCACCAGTGAGATCCTTAAGATCTTCGTTGAAAGCAGCCGCTATGGTAATTCCTGCGGCAGCATGTCTTGCAGCTTCTGCTGCCGGTGCAGATATTGTCCAGAAGAAAGCTACTGGAAATATGATCTCAGGCCCCTATGGGCAGCATGCATACAATATGCACCCACTTGCGGATGATAAGGTTTTTGTAAACCCGTCCAATCAGTGGTCCTATTTCTTTGAGATCAAAGCGGGAATGGAAGTTTATCCTGGCGAGTCCTACTTCGTCCTGGACTATTCCACCTCCCAGACGCTTCTGCCTGGGCAAGGAAGCATTACGGTTTTCCTAAATGGCTATCCATTGTCAAGCCGTGTTCTTCCCCCGACCGTAAATCAAGTCATGCCTTGGCGAGTAGCTCTGCCAGATAAGTACTTTAAAAAAGGCTTCAACGAAATTCGAATTGCCAATCGCCAGAAGTCGAGCGATGGCCCTTGCCGTGATATTGACAACTACGCTAATTGGTTGAAGATCGGAAAGAATACGACTTTGCACCTTGTAAGGAAGGATCCCAATATCTTTCCTTTGATGCTATACCCTTTTCCTTACCTAGATCCTCTTGAGGATAATGCCGTTCGATGTCACTGGATGGTCCCTTCGGATCCATCGACAGAGACGATGGCAAATATGCTCGATACCGCCAGCAACTGGGGTAAGCGCCTTCCTTCTAACGCACTCCGAATTAATGTTGCGACTCGGCCATCTGGAACACCATCTGGCCAAGCCCTATTGATCGCAGATAACCCCGTTTGGTCTAAGTTTACGCCTCAGAACCTTCCTCCAAAGGTTGGAGCACTGGTCAATTTCTCGGCAACTGGGGGACCCGGGGCCTCCTGTCTATTAATTGCAGGATCTGATCCAATGGGCCTCCATTCTGCCCAAGGAGCACTTACCCAGAGCGAAATGACCGCCCAGATGGGTGGCACAACAGCAGTGGTGAACGTTCCACCGGTTGCGGCAACGAGTGCGCCTACGGCACGGTTAGGCTCCTTCACTTTCACGGACCTTGGACTTCCAGCAATTCATCTCTCAGGCGCATTTCACCAAAGAACAAGCCTTACGATCCGACGGCCACTCCGTTGTGACCTAGGACGCGAGTCTTATATCAAGCTCAAGTTCCGACACTCGGCTTCCATGAATCCGCTTCGATCGCTGATCACGATTTTCCTTAATGGAATACCCATCGGCAGTGCGAAGCTGGAACCAGAGAACGCAAATGACGGAATCATAAAAGCTCGAATTCCAGTGGAAGAGCTTGCCAAGAACTTCTGGGTCATCGACATTGCCTGTTTCCACGACCTCGGTGCAGCGGACTGCTCGAAGTCTTACGACGACGTAGCATGGACGGTTATCGAAGGCGAATCGACATTCGAATTGGTCAATGGAAACTTGATTGGTCGCCCTTACTTAGAGAGCTTCCCATACCTGATCCCAAGCGATGGTCGAGTTCCAAAGAACATCGACTTTGGATTCTCTGCTAGTCCTTCGGATGAAGAGCTGACCTTGGCCGCAGTTATTGCCGGTAGAGCAGCCCAAACGAATCGAATCAACCTAGACTGGACAACTAGAAAAGGTGAGGTCACTTCTTTACTACAAGGCGGAGTGGCAGTCGGCTACTATTCGGAAGTCGCAAGGTTTGAAACGATCAAATCATCGCTCCTGGTTTATCCAACGGGCAAAGGCAAGTTCAGCGTCAATCCTAAGATCCAGTTAATGCCCGAAACGCTGGTTGGCGGAGCCGTGATCCAGGCTGTCGCTGCACCAAATAGTCCAAGCGGAGTCCTTTACGTGGTCATGGCGCAGGATAACGACGCACTGAACATCGTTACCAGTATTCTTTCCGATCCAAATAAGGCCGACACGATTGGCGGTCAGGTTTGTGTCATCACAAAGGATGGAAGAGTCATCCCACTTAAGGTCGTTGGGCAGAAAGATAACAGCGAGATCATCAAGGAATACAATCACTACACTTCGACCCAAATGATCATCATGGGGGCGATAATAGTGGTCTGCGTTGTCGCAGTAATATGGGTAGCCAAACAGTTCGTCAAGAAACCAAAGCAGGCAGCCGACGATGAAGATGAAAACGACGATGAGGATGACGAAGAGACTGAGGATTAGGCGAAAGACTCATCCACTCTAAACTTGATACAAACCAATAGGACAAACCAGGAATGACCGGACGCGACTTTCTCGTAATATTTCGCGACTGCATGCTCGCTCTCACCTGGTTTGTCGCTATGGTGTTCCTCCTTAGCGGTTGCCAAGATCTCATCTATGATATCGGCGCATACACCCTTCGGCTCTACCGACGAATAGCCTTCCGAAATAGAGAGCGACTCACGCTTGAAAAGCTCCGCATGCGAGAGCAACAGCGAATCGCGGTCATGGTTCCCGCATGGAACGAAGGCGAGGTCGTGGCTGCGATGGTTAACAACATCATCCAGCGCGTTGAATACAAGAACTACCTTGTCTTCGTAGGCACCTATCCAAATGATCCCGCGACACAAAATGCCGTAGATCGATTGGCAAAAGAGTTTCCTCAGATCATTAAGGTCGTGACTCCGTTACCTGGTCCAACTACTAAAGCAGACTGTTTGAACAACGTCTACAAAATGATCAAGCAGTACGAAGAGCGTCATGACGTGAACTTCGACATCATCGTCATGCACGATGCTGAAGACGTAGTCCATCCCCACTCATTTCTGCTTTACAACTATTTGATTCCACGCGTTGACGTGATGCAGCTACCCATTCTTCCTTTGCCAACGAGCTGGAGGAAGATTGTTCACTGGACCTACGCAGACGAATTCTCAGAAACGCACATGAAGGACGTTCCTGTTCGCGAGAAGATCTCCGGATTCGTACCTTATGCAGGAACCGGTACAGGATTCTCGCGTCGGGTCTTCCGAACGCTCGAACAGATCGGCGGTTATAAGATCTTCAATGAAGACACGATGACCGAAGATTACAGTATGTCGAAGCGTATTCGAGAGACGGGCTTCACCTCCATCTTCGTCAACTTGGTACTAGCAGGAGGAAACGACAAGTGGTACACGCCTCTATGTAAGCGATCGACTTTCATTGCTAACTGGGCCTACTTCCCCATGGACTTCACTCGTGCAGTACGTCAGAAGACCCGGTGGATCATCGGTATTTCGCTACAAGAATGGGAGATCGGCGGCTGGAGTGGCAGTCTGCGAATTAAAGAAAACTTGCTGAAGGACCGTAAGGTTTTTGTTGCCGCAGGTACTTCCCTTCTTGGTTATGTCTTGCTGGCCTACTTCATTGTCTTTGCACTTGGTGATAATCACGTTATCTCATTTAAGTTGTTGCCCATCATCGATCAAGGCTCTAAACTCCAACGCCTGGTCATGGTGGACACCTTCTTCATGTTCTTCCGGATGTTCCAGCGGATCGTGTTTGTCGGAATGGTATACGGGCTTCCGGAAGGCCTCATGTCCTTGCCTAGGTTGGTAGTTGGCAACGTCATAAACGGTATTGCAGCCTTTCGCGCACTTCAGGCATTCTCCCGCGCTCGCCAAGGTAAAGCTGCGGTTCGATGGGACAACACCCAGCACGTAGAAGGTGTCGGTGAACTTCCTAGTGATGACACGGAGCAACGACGTACCGTGCGACGTGTGGAAAACCCTGACGTCGATGGATTGATTCGATCTTTCGCATCGCGAGATGTTTGGGAAGTCATCCATGCCATGGAAGGAATTCCCAAATCGGTTACGCCCAAACAGCGAACAGAGATCGTCAGGGCTTTTTACGAATTTGTAGAAAGTCGCGAAGGAAAAATCCGGTCGATGGTTGCGAGAATTTCAGGTTATTTAGCTTGGGAAGAGATGGCACCACCTTTGCTGACCTTGCTTCATGACAAGGACTGGGCAGTTCGAGCGAACGCGGCCAAGGCGCTTTTAAAGCAACCCAATTTCGATCGACTTGTAGAAGCTGCTTTCGTGGACGCAGATATCTATGTGCGCGACCTTCTCGTAAAAGTCATTGAGCAGGATTCGATGAAACAGGAAACCCTTATCCGAGCGCTTGACAATGACTATATGATTACGACCCGGACCGTTCTCCTGCGAGAGTCTATTATCCTTCGCTCAAGATACGAGAAATTCAAACAAATCTAGGCAGTCGATCCTCACTCAGGGCCGATAGTGCCAGACCTTCAAGGTCCTTTTGCGAGATTATCGGGTCGACGATTCCCCACTGAATTCCGATCTTTGGGTCGTCCCACCGAATCGTCGTCTCATTGGCAGGGTCGTAATATGCCGAACACTTGTATGAAACGAGGGCATGGTCGGAAAGTACGGCAAAACCATGTGCGAATCCCGGCGGTATGAAGAGCTGATGGTGGTTTTCACTGGTTAGCACCGCGCCAACCCATCCACCGAAACAGGGACTGCCCCGCCTTATGTCAACGGCAACGTCCATGATCGCCCCGCCTAAAACCTGAATCAACTTCCCTTGTGAATTGGGAAGTTGATAGTGCAGGCCTCTGATAACTCTTGACGAAGACGAAGAAATATTGTCTTGGACAAAAGGCAAGTCGATCCCGAAGTCTTGATATCGGTTCTGACGATAAGACTCCAGAAAATATCCACGAGAATCGCCAAACACTTTGGGCTCTATAAGCAAGACGCCGGGAAGCGTCGTAGGGACGACATTCACTGGAATCCTCCGTGAAGAACTATACTCTGCAGATATTCCCCGTATTCATTCTTCTTAAGTGGCTCTGCCAAGCGCAGCAGCTGTTCGCTATCGATCCAGCCATTACGGAATGCAATCTCTTCTGGACAACAGATCTTTAACCCTTGCCTCTGCTCAATCGCTTCAACAAAATTCGTCGCCTGAATAAGTGCTTCGTAGGTTCCAGTATCGAGCCAGGCGGCACCTCGCCCAAGTCTCTCCACACGTAAGTCACCGCGCTCTAGGTAAGCCGCATTTACAGATGTGATCTCAAGCTCGCCTCTCCATGATGGTTTGACATTTTTGGCGATCTCTACGACATCAGAATCATAGAAATAGAGTCCAGTAACAGCCAGGTTAGACTTTGGCTCCTTAGGCTTTTCCTCGATACTGATTGCTCTTCCCTCCGCGTCACACTCGACAACCCCGTATCGATCGGGCTCCTTTACCCAGTAGGCGAAAACGGTGGCCCCGGTTTCATGGCTGGCTGCATCCCGTAATTGATGCTGCAAACTCTGGGCATAAAATATGTTGTCTCCCAACACTAAAGCGCATGGGTCACCGGCAATAAAATCTTCCGCAAGAAGGAAGGCCTGAGCAAGGCCATCTGGGCTTGGCTGGGTGACGTATTGGATAGATATTCCCCAATCGCTTCCGTCTCCGAGTAAGCGGATAAATGCTTCTTGCTCGTGAGGTGTGTTAATGACCACCAATTCCCGAATTCCCGACATCATTAAGACCCCAAGGGGGTAGTAAATCATCGGTTTGTTGTAGATCGGGAGCAACTGTTTGCTAACGGCCCGAGTTACGGGCCAAAGCCTGCTGCCTGTGCCTCCAGCAAGAATAATTCCCTTCTTTGTCAACGAATAAACTCCAGACGCATTAGCGCTTCACGTAATTCTGTTCGATCCAGTTGCGATACTCACCGGATCTCACTGAATCGACCCACTTCTTGTTGTCGATATACCAACGAACCGTCTTTCGCATCCCAGATTCGAAGGACTCGACAGGGCACCAACCTAGATGGGTTCGGATTTTTGTCGCGTCGATCGCGTACCGAAAATCGTGGCCCGGACGGTCCTTCACATATGTAATCTGCCCAATAATCTCGTTGGGTTCTCGTTCAGTCTCTTCCCCGACGATGCGACAAATAGCATGAACTACATCCAGATTTGTCTTTTCCGCATTACCTCCTACATTGTAAGTAGCTCCGTCATCACCTTGAACAAGGACCTTCCAGATGGCTTCACAGTGGTCATCAACGTACAGCCAATCTCGGACGTTTCGTCCAGATCCGTAGACGGGCAATGGTTTTCCTTCCATCGCATTGAGGATCATAAGCGGAACAAGTTTTTCGGGAAATTGCATTGGACCATAATTGTTCGAGCAGTTGGTCACCGTAATCGGTAGTCCATAGGTTCGGTTATACGCTCGAACGACGTGATCGCTCGCCGCCTTTGAAGCGGAATAAGGGCTACTTGGGTCGTATCGGGTTTCTTCGGTAAACAGTCCTTCATCGCCTAAAGCACCGAAGACCTCATCCGTACTGATATGGTGAAAGCGCGTAATCTGTTTGCTGGCACGAAAGACCTCGAGCAAGTTCAAGGTGCCCATGACGTTCGTCTCAATAAAATCAGTCGGTCCAGAAATACTGCGGTCTACATGGCTCTCCGCCGCGAAGTGGACAACCGTATCGGGTTGATACTCATTCCAGACATCTTGAATGGCTTTCCGGCTACAGATGTCACCCTTCACAAACCGATAGTTTTCGCTAGGTTCAACCGCTTCCAAACTCAGTGGGTTTCCAGCATAGGTCAGCTTGTCCATATTGACGAACTGAATATCTTGATGTCGCGGAACCATCAAGTTCAACCAGTTGCTACCGATGAAACCAGCACCGCCGGTCACCAAGATTGTCTTGGGTTTTATCATTGATGCAGTCTAACAAGGCCCAGTCGTGGAATGTGCCTGGAAAATGCTTCCGAACAAACTTTCTGATCCTAGGACTGCTCTTTACGAGATTTGTAGCTATCCGTCAACCGCAAGCGCTCCCAAACATCAACCGTAGCGTGTGACTTATTAAGGGTGTAAAAATGCACTCCGGGTGCCCCGCCAAGAAGTAAGCCCTCGCATTGATTCGCGGCCCACTCCACGCCCACTCGTTCGATTGCGATCTTGTCACCCTCCAAGGGAGCGACGAGCGACCTGAGCTTCTCAGGAAGTTTCACCCCGAACTTTGATTCGAACTTAGCCAATTGAGCAAATCCCGTGACGGGCATGATTCCGGGAACGATGGGAACGTTAATCCCAGCCGATACAACTTTGTCTCTAAATCTGAAGTAACTGTCATTGTCCAAAAACATCTGCGTCACTAAGAAATCGCATCCCGCATCTACCTTTTCTTTGAGATGCATGATTCCCACCGCCAGGTCCGGCGTTTCCAGGTGCCCTTCCGGATAGCAACCGCTGCCAATACAGAAGTCGTGAATGTTCTTAAGGAAGCTGATCAGATCTTTAGCGTATCTAAATGACTTAAAGGGGTTTGGATCCTCCGAGTCTTGGGGCATATCTCCACGAAGTGCCATAACATTCGTGATTCCAATTCCCCAAAGCTGATCCGCGATTCCACGGATTTCGTCGTGGGTATGGCATACACCTGTTAGGTGTGTCATTACTTCTCCCTGCGTATGACCTTTGATTTGCGCGGACACGTCCAAACTCAACGCGCGAGTGCTACCACCCGCTCCATAAGTCATTGATACGAAATCTGGTCTGATTTGAGCGAGGTGGTCGATAGCTTCCAGTAAGGATTCGCGAGCCGATTCCGTCTTAGGAGGATAGAATTCAAAAGACACTGTCGGTCTCTCAATTGAAAGCAATTGGGAAATTCGCATTATTTTTCTTAATTTGATGTCGTCGAATGAGTCGAACTGCGACCCACCATAGTACCAACAGCCTCGCTCAATATCTGGTTAGGCATGGCTCATCAGATCCACGTCATTCCATGTTTCGATACTTCATCCTATTCCACGAGCGAACAATCAGGAGAAGAAGCTTTCCATTTATTCGGCATCTGGTGTCATAGTCGAAACGCATGTCAAGAATTCTTTCATCGCTCCCCGTTGGTGAGCGAGTAGGTATCGCGTTTTCTGGAGGTCTTGATACCTCCGTGGCCGTAGCGTGGATGCGCGAAAAGGGCGCTATTCCCTATTGCTATACGGGCTTGCTGGGCCAATACGATGAGACAGATGTTGAATCCGTTCCCGGTCGAGCCATCGAATACGGTGCCGAAAAAGCCCGGCTCATCGATTGCCGACCTGAGATGGTCCGTGAAGGTCTTGTCGCCCTCCAATGTGGTGCCTTTCACATCGTAAGTGCTGGCAAGACCTATTTCAACACAACTCCCATCGGACGAGCGGTTACCGGCACGATGCTCGTGAATGCGATGGCTGAAGACGGAGTTTCCATTTGGGGCGATGGTAGTACCTATAAGGGAAATGACATCGAACGATTCTATCGGTACGGGCTACTTGCAAATCCTAATCTTCGTATTTACAAGCCCTGGCTAGATACCGATTTTGTAAACGAACTAGGTGGACGTAAGGAGATGAGCGAATGGCTCGAAGCGAGAACTCTCCCTTACCGTGACAGTAAAGAAAAGGCCTACTCCACGGATGCAAACATCTGGGGCGCAACCCACGAAGCCAAAGACCTTGAGTTACTTTCAAAGGGTCTCAACATCGTTGAACCAATCATGTGCGTTAAGTTTTGGGATTCATCGGTTGCAATCGAATCGGAAGTCGTCACCGTGACTTTCAACGAAGGCTGGCCTGTAGCTATAAACGGGGAGACATTTGAAGATCAGGTAGCACTGGTGCTCAAAGCCAATGAGATTGGTGGTCGTCATGGTCTGGGTTGCAGTGACCAGATCGAGAACCGGATCATCGAAGCGAAGAGTCGGGGGATTTACGAAGCACCTGGCATGGCCCTTCTGTTCATCGCCTATGAACGCTTGGTCAATGCGATTCATAATGAGGGCACGATTGAGAACTATCGAACAGAAGGTCGTCGTTTGGGCCGCTTCCTTTACGAAGGGCGCTGGTTCGATCCCCAAGCACTCATGATTCGCGACAGTATCCAACGATGGGTTGGGCGACTCGTTTCGGGAGATGTCACCCTTGAACTTCGAAGGGGTGACGATTATTCAATCCTAGACACGTCTGGACCCAGTCTTGCCTACCATCCCGAAAAGCTAAGCATGGAAAGCGGGGAAAGCGAATTCGGACCTGAGGATCGAACGGGACAGCTTTCGATGCGAAACCTTGATATTCAGGAGACTCGCGCGAAACTAATGACCTATGCCGCTCAGCAGACCCTTGCTTCCAGCGGAGCAATGTTGCCCTCTCCTAGCGAACAGTAGCCGAGCAGAGCACATAGGAGAGCCCGCTCTAACTGGGGGGATAGTCAGAAGCGGGCTGAGGGTTTTGAGGATTGGACTTGCGTCATCTCTACTAACGCCTTAAGAGTCCAAGTGGTTCCAAAGAATATTCTTAGAAAGTCTGGAGCGATTGGACGCTGTCCTCAAGCTCCGACTAACTTACTGAATCAAGGTCAGGGTGATATCGCCTGATATTGTGGTTGGCGCACCAGGTACTGGTGCATTGACCCACTTCGCAGTGAGCTTGACCATGGAAGAATCAGCTTTGGTGATCCAAAGCGTTCCTTCACTGCTCGCTCCGTCCGCTCCCGTTTCCTTAACGGAGTACTTGATTTTGAGGCAGTCTGTTGTCCCCACCTTGTCTTCTCCGACAAGTGTCCAGGTTGCTTTCGCTGCTACAGCTCCAGTCTTCTTATCGGCCTTGATTTCGTAGTTCCACGAATCTCCCGCCTTAAGTTCCTTATCAGGAACGATAAAGATTGCTAGGTTGGCAAAGCGATAAGTATTTTCCTCGACCTTGTCACCCTTGATTTCAAGGACTTCGCCCTTTGCATTGTAGGTCGTCGTGCTTGAGCCAGAACCAGCGCCCTCTGGTGCTTCCTGACCATTGAGCTTGACCGCGCTCTGAGTCTCCTCCATGGCGTAGTTGCCAGAATCTTCGACCTTAGTGACTTTTTCTGACGCGATGGCTTCAAATTCAAAATCTTGACCACCGACATCGAATTTTCCAACCTGCTTGTACTTGTGAACAACGCCTAACTTAGGAGTCTTCTTAATCGTAAAGCCGTCGGTCGCCATGGAAATGGCTGCCAAACCTATAAACGCTATAGCGGTTGCAAATCTAATCTTCATTATGTTCCTGCTAATCCTCTCATTTATGCCCTCCAGTCCAGGACATCTTTCTTAGTACGCCAATAGATTACGGCATAGCTGGCCCAGACGTTTAGCGAAAGTGCTTCATGAATTTCAATCATTCGACGAATTACTGGAACCAAGGATGGGGGCCGACAGGTATCAAGTGCGATGGTAACTTCATTCAATACGAAACATTGATCGACTTTTTGGGGATTAAGTCTGAAATTAATTGGTTAAAAGTCGGTTTAACCGATACTTCAAAAGTTCAGAAAATGCGGCGTGGTTCTTGGCTTTTTGGAGCCGTACATAATGCCAACAGTCCTATTAACTCGACCGATTCAATCATGGGTTTACCGTAAGTGTTCTGACAAAATTGAATTAAAATCGCCAAGATTTACACGATTCTAATTTTCATTTTATAGTGTCTATCACTCTATCAAACCATCAACTGAAATAACATCCCTATGGCAAAGCGCTGACTCCTAGTCGCATTTCGCTACCCATAAACTTGCTAGAAATAAGAGCAATTTAACGTTGGCGTAAAGGTTAAAAGTCGCTTAGAATGTCATATCCTTCAATGGACGCCACACTGGTGGCAGACGGGTGTTTCTTATATGAACCGAAAAGCATTCACACTTATTGAACTTCTAGTTGTAATTGCCATTATTGCAATCCTCGCAGCCATTCTTTTCCCTGTTTTCGCACAGGCCAAAGTTGCAGCCAAAAAGACAGCTGCTCTCTCCAATACCAAGCAGATGGCACTCTCGTCCATCATGTACAGCAGTGACGCTGACGACAACCTTGTCCTTTCGATGAGCGGCCACTATAGCCAAGGCGCAGCAAACGACGGTCTTTCAAGCGTAGCCGCCAACCACGGTAACACATGGGTATGGTTGCTTCAGCCTTACATTAAGAGCTTAGGCCTCATGGTCGATACAGGAGTTGGCGACACCAACAACGAATTCGGCGGCGGACCAAACTCTTGGTACTATAACCAGAACCGACACCCTCAGTTCGGCTATAACTACCTTTTCCTCGGCCCATGGTACAACTGCGACAACGGCCTCTCACGAAGCAACGGCGCAGCGATCAAGCCAGCTGAGACAGTCATGTTCACGACGTCCAAAGCATTCTCCAATGGATCCGTTGGTTACTATGCAGCGAACGCTCCTGGCGCATGGCCGATCATCGCTCCAGCTCCTTTCGCTTGTATTTGGTACGGCTTAGATGCCAAGTTCGCCAACAACACAGGTAACTGGTCAGCTAATAACGGCGTTCTTGGAAAGCAGACTTCCAGCGTTCGAATTGCCACTTACAATGACGGCGCAACAGTTGCATGGCTTGACGGCCACGCAAAGTATCTGAAGGACGGACAGCTTGCTGCCGGTACCGACTATGCTTCAGCAACTTACAACAACGCAAGCGCTGGCGCAGTCATCACTGACTTGTCGAAGTACCTCTGGTCACTCGACGGCACTCTCAACGACCTGATGTTCTAAGATATGAAACTAGCAACTCTATTACCCTCGTCCTTATTTTTGGCATCAATTGCGATTGCCTGTTGTGCTTGTGGCCCCAGTGAGCCTGCTCCAGTCTCACCAGCCGCAACTCCAGGAGTCGTAGCTAAAGATATGAAATCAAGCAAAAACGTCAAAAAGCAGACTGGCGGTAATTTAGCAGATGCAACGCCTATGGCGGCCCCAGCCGGAGTAAAGACCGGAACGCCTTAGGAAGAATGTCAGGCATTTCAGCCCCGTGAATTTAGTTCACGGGGCTGTTTTGTTTCTAGATAAGTCATCTCCAAGAAATGAGACTTCGCATTGGTCATGGCCAAAAAAGTCGCCGACTCCATAATGATAGAGTCGGCGACTTACCAATCAGGGCCCGAGCGTTAGGAGTTTATCCTTTGACTCGAACCAGAAGATCTTCCAATGTCATTGGACCGAGATCCCCTTCTTCCCTGCTACGTACTCCAACCGTTCCATTCTCGATGTCTCGGTCTCCGATAATCAGCATATAGGGAATCTTCTGCATTTGACTTTCGCGAATTTTCTTACCGAGTGTCTCTCGTCGATCGTCGAGATGCACTCTGAATCGGTGATCAACCTTTAGGCTCTGCGTAAGCGCCGTTGCATGCTCAACATGTCGATCCGCAATTGGCAAGATTGCTACTTGAACGGGAGCGAGCCAGAACGGAAATGCTCCTGCGTACTGCTCTGTCAAAAGCCCGATCATCCTTTCCAAAGATCCGAACGGAGCGCGGTGAATCATGACAGGCCGATGAGGCTTGCTGTCTTCGCCGATGTACTCGAGCTCGAACCGCTCAGGAAGGTTATAGTCGACTTGAACCGTTCCCATCTGCCAATCTCGGCCCAAGGCGTCCTTAATGATCAAGTCAAGCTTCGGTCCGTAGAAAGCCGCATCGCCTGGAGATATGAAATACTCCATTCCGATTTTTTGGCAAGCTTGTTCAATGGCTTCCGTTGCGGCCGTCCAATTCTCTTCGTGACCAATGTATTTGCTACTCGCCGGATCCTTTGTTCCCAACCTTGCCCGAAAGTCCGTGAGGCCAAGCCTTGTAAGAACCGTTTTCATGAGGTCAACAACGCCGATGAATTCATCAAGAAGTTGATCAGGTCGGACGAACAGGTGGGCATCGTCCTGAGTAAAACCTCGAGCCCTTAGGATTCCAGTTACTTCACCGCTTTGTTCGTAGCGATAAACCGTTCCAAATTCAGCATATCGAATCGGCAGGTCGCGATACGATCGCATCTGCGACTGGTAGATCTCAATATGGAACGGGCAATTCATGGGTTTGAGAATGTACGTTTCCTTCTCGTCGTCCTCCATGAATGGGAACATCTTCTCCCTAAACGTGATCACGTGGCCTGACTTCTCATAGAGCTTGATGTTCGCGATATGAGGCGTAACCACGGGATCGTAGCCGCGCTTCAACTGCTCCTCTTTCATGAAGTTCGTCATCGTTTCTCGCAGCACCGTGCCCTTAGGTAGCCACAAAGGGAGGCCCGTCCCGACGCGCGGCGAGAACATGAAGAGTCCTAGCTCACGACCCAAAATACGGTGGTCACGCTTCTTCGCCTCTTCGAGATTGTGCAAATACGTTTCGAGTTCTTCTACAGATTCGAAAGCCGTTCCGTAGATGCGCGTCAACTGCTTATTCTTAACGTCACCACGCCAGTAAGCCCCTGCGATGGACATTAACTTAAAGTGCTTGATTTCCTTCGTCGAGTCGACGTGAGGTCCTCGACACAGATCGATAAAACGGTGCAGTGTGCCCGCCCGATCCGTTCGTTGCTGGTCGTAAAAGCTGATATCCTGCCCTTCAGGTACTGCTTCCAGCAACAGGAGCTTGTATTGGGCCACTTCAGGTCCCTGACCCAGAGTCGTTTCTTCGAGGATCTTTGTACGCGCATCATCTCGGTCTTGCGCAACGATTCGAACGATCCTTTGATCGAGCTTCGACAGCTCTTTCATTTTAGCTTCGATCTTGGGTAAGTCGTCCTCACGAATCGTAACTGGAGAGTCTACGTCGTAGTAGAATCCGTTTTCGATCGGGGGTCCAATGGCGAGTTTGACGCCTGGATAAAGTTCCGTAAGGGCTTGCGCCATCAAATGGGCAGCGGAATGACGGAGACGATAAAGGTAGCTTTGTTCGTAATTTAAGATTGACATAAGGAGAACCTCCCATACCAAGGGATTGAGTTGTGAAGATCATTATACTGTTGGACAAGCCTCAATTTCTTTGTACAGAAAAACGGTTCTGCTGTCTCTCTGCTGGGTTACGGATGGTTCATGCGACTTAATGCCATATTGATGCCTGAACAAAACATCTCGTCCGAGAGTCCTAAACTCAGGGTGAACCTCACGTTCAAAAGCCCGAACAGAATGGATTTACATTGATGACTTTCCTCGCATTAGCTCTCAGTGCTTCCCTTCAGGTTGGACGTAATGGTCTGCCTGATCTGAACGAACCGATGATCCAGTCGGCAATCGCCCAAGTCGCTACGAGTGAAACTCTTTTCCTTCAATTGACGGGAAACACCACCTTTAAGGGCAAGACGATTCCCATCGTTTCAAACTTATCTTGGTCGATCGATCTCTCTGGTGCGAAGCCGCTCATCCAAGTTGAACTGCAGGAATTCTCTAATTCCGTATTGGCTGTCCGTATGGTCGGAGATGGCGAAACCTTTTACACCTACGATTTCCGATCCCACGAATTTTCTACGACTTCTTACGGTGGATACGGCGATACACGCCCTAAGTCGTACCAGTCCGACATCCTAAATCACGTGAACTGGGCAGCGAAAGGGCCAAGTGCTTTTGTCGCCAAACTAACTCGTCAAGCATTCAATCAAGCCAACACATACATTAGTTGGATGCCAGGGGTTCAGTCCCTTAATTTGATGGAAGGCGTACCCTATCGTGATCCGGTGAATGGGAACGTGACGTATATGCCAACGGCATCTGACTTTTACTATCTGTACGACGGTAGCCCCAAGCGCTCGATTGTTTTTGAGGTCGTTCCTCAAACTCAGAGCAATGGAAATCCTCCGATCAACGTCTTGGGTGGTGTTTTCCTCAATCAGATTGATCAACTCGGACAGGACAAGAAATACACGCAGTGGAAGATTGTCCCCTATAGCGGATTTACTTTCTCAGTTGACGTCTTCAAACCGTATTCGGCCGCCCAAATTCAAGGATGGCGACAAGTTATTGGGCCAAAGCCTGTCACGAACAATTAATTCGTCTGCCTAAAGATTCTTCAAACCGATCTAGAGCGTCCTCTGTCGGTAACCCCACCATAAGTGGGTCAGCGATACCCTCTTTTATTAGGCAACCAAACGATCTCGTGTCAAGGTCTGGTGCCAGCGCTTGATACCATTCGTCTCGATTTTCGCCTACCACTGTACGTTCCCATAGGCTACGAGGGATGACTTCTCTCATGAGTTTTAGGCTTTCCTCCGAAGATGTGGTCAGGAAAATCGCGGTAATGATTGGGATATCTGGGGATACAGCCAGTAACAGTTTGCGCCAGACTCCAATTTCGGCCAACGCTTTTAAGTCAAACCCGCCAATCACGATCTGGCAAGGCATAGAACTCCATGGGTTCTCGTTCAAGTTGAGTCCGCTCAAAAGCGGCAGGACCATCGAATCAAGTTCACGCGTATGGTAAGGGGCTCGCCAGAGCACTTACCCGAGTGCCTTATTGATGGCGTCGCGCAATTCACCCTCGACCGTCTCGCCTGAACCGACACTTACGAACGCGATTTTGCCGTCCTTTCCGAGAACAAGAGTCGTGGGAAGGCCCGTAACATGAAAAGCCTTGTTCGCTGCGCCATTTACATCTGCGTAGAAGGGGATACTGAGCATGCTCTGTGTTTGGAACTCGAGTATTCGTGGAGCTGTCTCTTGCGAAATGGCCACCATTTCAAGACCCTTTGATTTGTAGTCGTCGTAGATTTTCTGTAGTCCTGGCATCTCTTCACGACAAGGGCCACACCAAGTTGCCCAAAAATCAACTAGAACAACTTTGCCCTTTAAGCTCGACAGGCTAAGACTCTTTGATTCGTCGGCTGGTGACACAACGGTGACTTCAGGTGCTTGAGTTCCTACGCCCTGCGGATTGGACGAACAACCTGAACAAACCGCATATATGCCAATTGCAATGCCGAAGTAACGCCAGTTTCGCATGATGTACTAATTCGAACAGGATCCGGGATGACCAATAAGCTCAGTTAGGCTCCGGAAATCGTCATGGGGTTCAACCACGAAATGCTCAACACCAGTTCCGGTGTTCACGACGATATGAGCCCGGGAGGTCTCTTGAGATGAAATGAACCGATAGGTTTCATCGAGAATCTGTATGGCACACCCATCGTCCAACCCTAGTCCCACTCCCTTCTCCATTGACATCATGTTCTTGAATTCGGCCAGTCGAAAAGGTTCGTCGCGCGTGTGAGGACATGCCACTAAATCGACAAGGCCCAGGCAATCGAGACGGGCCGTATTGACGTCAGGAATATTTTCAAACTGGGGCCAGTCACTATTACCAACCCGAAACCAGCAAATCGCTCCCGCGCTGACTCCACCGACTGGCTTACCGGAAAGGACTACTCGCTTCATCTCGCGATCCATACCTACTTCACGCCATTTCGCCAACATGGCTTTCGTGTTGCCACCGCCAACATAGATCAAATCTGCGGCTTCCAATTTAGCGACTATTCTAGGGAGCCATCTATCTTCCGAATAGAGTTTTAACGTGTCGACCGTACATCCTAAACGGTCGCCGAACGTGCTCACCACGGAGGTCACGTATTCTTCGGCGTCGTTACTCGCGGTTGGAATAAACAAAAGTTTTGGGTGCGCAACATCAGCTAAGGCCACAAATCTACGGTCGATCGAGAATGTCTCGCCAAGACCAACGTTGCCTCCTCCAATCGCCATGATGTTTCTGGTCACCAAACACTTTTACCTTAAGTGACTCCTCGGTAGTCCTTTGAATAAATGTGTTAGCCCAGCTTAAGGTGCATATGCGCAAGAATGCGACCAAGTCGCTAACAGAAGATGGGCCGTAATTTCAAGCATTATTATTGCGTATAAAATAGGATCTGCCTTATGGTATCCTCTCGGGTTCAGTGTCAACTGTCGCCGATCCTGTCGATGAACAGGTCGCAATAACTTCCGAAAATGCAACCGCGGTCGTGTGGAAGCTTGCCTGGCCTGCGGTAGTCCTTAATTCTCTTCAAGTAGTCAATGTGCTACTCGATCGGGGATTTATAGGTCACCTCAATACCGATGCGCTAACTGCGCATGGCGGGTCAATCAACGTCATGTTCTTGATGTTCTCGCTCGCGGTCGCGGTAGCGACCGGTGCGACGGCATTAGTGAGCCGGGCGTATGGCGCGGGAAATCCGTCCGAATATCGACTAGCAAGCCATCAGTGCATTCGAATCGCGATCATCGGTGGGTTTGCCATGGCAGGAATTTCGGCATTATCGGCGTCGCCGGTAGCTCATTTGGTCCTTCCATCTCACGACCACGATGCGATTGACCTCATGACGCACTTCGTGCTGGTCTACTCGACTTCTCTTCCCGCGATTTATATCATTCAGACTCTCGCGGGTTCCTTGCGAGGGATCGGCGATACCAAGAGCCCCATGTTTATCTCAGGATTTCAGATCCTTGTACACATGGCCCTCAATTGCTTCTTAATCTTCCCGTCGCACCCTGTTTCCCTCCTGGGTGGAGTCGCTCATATCTACCTTCCAGGTGCCGGGTTAGGGCTCATTGGCGCGGGCACGGCTTTGTCAGTAAGTGCATGGATATCCGCCATCATTTACCTTTTCTTTGTTGCTAAGACGCCGCTTGGTAGCTTGTGGGGGTTCCACCTACCCGAATGGGATTGGGTCGTCCGCATCCTGCGCATTGCCCTGCCGGCTGCATTGATGGCTACTCTCCGCGTCTTGTCGCTAACGGTATTCACAATCGTCTTAGCAATGGTGCCTGATGGCTCGTCTGCGATTGGAGCAATGAGCACGGGTTTCGCCATTGAATCGGTCATGTTCATGCCCTCGTTTGGGCTTTCGGTTGCGGCAGGTGCTCTGGTCGGTCAGAGCTTAGGAATGCGTCGACCGGACCGTGCAGAGAAGCTTGGATGGGTTTCGGCACACTACGGAGCGCTTGTCACGCTAGGATTGGCAGGGCCAATATTTATACTTGCGCCAAATATTGCGCATTTACTCCTGGGCGATAAGCCCATCATGATCGCTCAAACGATCATGCTCCTCCGGTATTTGTGCACTACCGAAACGCTTTTTGCCTATGCAATGGTCGTTATCGGCGCAATGCAAGGAGCTGGGGATACGGTACGTCCGATGTGGATTTCCATTTTCGCCCTTTGGGGCGTTCGAGTTCCCCTAGCGTTCATTCTGGCTCTCCCAACCGGCTACCACATTTTCACTTGGTTCGCCCTCCCCTATGGCTTGGGCTGGGGCGCCCATGGGGCTTGGACTTCCATGGCCTTTACCCAAGGACTGCAGGGAGTTCTGGCGCTGATACTCTTTAAGCAAGGTGCTTGGAAAACAAAGAAGGTTTAAGGATCGTTGCCGTTATGTCGATGGCTTGTCGCGCCTGAGCGACATCATGAGCTCGAATAATACGCGCTCCCGAAGCCTGTGCGAGGACTTGAGCTGCCAATGTTCCTGGCAGCCTAGATTCGGCGTTAGCTCCTGACAAAGCTCCAATGAAGCTTTTGCGGCTCACTCCGATTAATATGGGATATCCAAGTTCAACAAATTGCGAAAGTTCGTTCAGGATCTTGAAGTTGTCATGGGCGGTTTTTGCAAAGCCTATTCCCGGGTCCAACCAGATCCTTTTAGGATCAATTCCAATTTTTACGAGTCCAGTGGCTCTGTTCAGCAAGAAGTCCCGAACTTCAGCTACCAGGTCTGAATAGTGAGCCTCTTTTTGCATGGTCTGAGGCGTGCCCTTCATGTGCATCAAGCAAATCGTGGCTTGTTCCTCCAAGCAGACTTCGACCATCCTTGGATCAGAAAGCCCGCTTACATCGTTCACGATTACCGCACCCGCCTTCAACGCCTCTAGCGCTACTTCAGACTTGCGCGTGTCAATCGAAATAGGGAGGCCAAGCGAAACGATCGATTCGATAACAGGAACTACACGCCGGATTTCCTCTTCGACGGAAACTTCGGTGGCGCCAGGGCGAGTTGATTCCCCACCGACATCAATCAGATCCGCCCCATCCTCTTTCATTCGTTGTGCGGCTAAGACCGCGTCCGCATGTCGAAAGTATGTGCCGCTCTCGCTGAAGGAATCGGGTGTGACATTGAGGATCGCCATAAGGGCTGGACGATCCTCCGGTAAATCAATCAAACCTAACTCACCTCGGCAAGTTGGAAGCGATCGTGCAGCAATTTGACAGCTCGATTTGTGTCCGCCTCGGGAACGAGCAGACTGACCGAGTAGTCACTGTCGCTTGTCTGAAGGACCGTTACCTGTCCATGCACCAAGGTCGAGAGTACGTCTAGGAACACACCGGGCTGCTGAACATACTCGTGCCCTACCAGGGATACCATTGTGCAGCCTTCGGTCAACTGGGCTGGAATTCGCCGAAGCTCTCCAAGTGATTCGAGTAATGCCGCTTGAGTCTCGACATCTCTGGAGGGAGCAGAACCGATTTGTATAAGATAAACCCGTCTTTCCTGACCAGTAACTGGGATGACCAAGCCATCCAGCACCCCTTCAACCGTTGGATACTGCGATCGTGGAACGGCAAAACCCGTACTGCTAGGGCTGAGATTCAGCATGAAGAGACTGATTCCATAGCGCGCCATGGTTTCGTAGATGCGGCTTTCCAGCATCGTCCGATCCGCTTCGTAGGCATCGCCAAGGTTGAACTGCAAATACACTAGCTTGCCCGTGTGAGTTACGCCGGTAACTCGTCTGCCCGGAAACTTCTCTCGGGTTACGATTTCTGTGCCTTCGTCGTCGGAGAACGTGTTCTTAACCCAAAGTGGGATGCCATAGTTCATGGCAATCTCAGCCGCCCGTGGATGAACAACTTTCGCTCCAAGGTGGGCGATTTCTGCCACTTCGTCGTACGTCACCTTTCGCAAGGTTGGAGCCTCTTTGACTGCGTCCGGGTCAGCCGTCTTTACGCCATCGACATCGGTATAGATTTCGACGGCGTAGGCATGCAACGCCGCCCCAATCGCTGATCCAGTTGTGTCCGACCCACCCCTTCCGAGCGTAGTCAACTCACCGCCTGGAGCCCCGTCGCCGGCGACAAACACGCCCTGAAAACCACACACGACGGGAATCTTGCCTTCTTCGAGGCTACGAATAAGGCTAATCGGATTGATTCCGACGATCCGGGCATTCCCGTAGACGCCATCCGTACGAATTCCGGCTTGTCCACCCCGAAACGCCTGGGCTGCATGACCGAGAGTCTTCAGAGTGTGGGCGAAGATGACAGCAGACATGATCTCTCCACAAGCCACGATCATATCCAATTCTCTCGGATCGGGGTCCACATTTGGATCGATCTCCCGGAGAACATTGATTAGGGTGTCCGTGGCATACGGTGCGCCTTTTCGACCGATAGCACTGACAACTACTACCGGTTTGAAACCTTGTTCCTTTGCAGAAATAACTCGCATAGCCGAGATCATTCGAGACTCTGGCTTCGCGACACTCGTGCCGCCGAACTTCATCACTTTGATCCTGTCCATGGTTATTCCACCTCCATGAGGGTTTCCCGGAACAACGTGGCAAGGCGTTCCGAATCGGCCTTGTCGACGACCATCAGCATTCGATCGTGCATATCGCCAATGTGATCGGTCCTTATTCCATTAGATATCGCGGTATGCACGATGCTTGCGATGAGGCCCTCCTCATCTCGGATGCTGACTGCATAAACCAAGACAATACTGCGGTCATTTCGAACCGTGAAATGGTCGCCAAGGGGTTCTAAGACTCCGGAAATGAGGCCTGCAGAAGACTCCTGAACAAGGAACGACATACCAGACGGAGACAGCTTCAAGAAGTCGATGCTGATTGCTGCTTGGGCTACGACTTCTAGGATGCGCAACCTTTCCGCCATGACCTCGGTGGAAATTCTCGAAATATGGATTTGGGCATAGCCATCTCGAACCTCTACCCGGCTCACTCCCCTCTTCTTCTCGAATTCGGTCTCGTTTGGATTGTGTGTTAACACTCCTGCATACACCCTTTATTGACCTGCCAGGATAGCTGCAGCCCGATCCCACACCGCTGCATCAAAGTTAATCCCACTTGCCTTGGCGTTTTCGACCACCTGGTCGGCATGGGTTGCACCAATAATTACGCTGCTGACTTGCTTCTGCCTCAAGCACCAGGCCAACGCGAACTCAGTCAAAGTGACTCCGTTCTCTGTTGCCAATGCCTTCAGGGTCTGGACGCGCGTGAGAGTTTCCTCATCCATCATCCGCTGCATAAATCCGTTCGAAGTACTATCTGCGCCTCGGGTGCCGGTTGGTGCGGGTTGCCCAGGCAAATATTTGCCCGTCAAAATGCCCTGGGCGAGAGGTGAAAAAACCACGTTTCCGATGCCGAATTGCTCGCAAACGGGGAGGACGCTTCCTTCGATGCCAGTCGTAAGCATGTTATAGATCGGTTGATTGCTCCCCGGCGGATTGGCGTTAAGTGCTCGAGCCGTATGCACGAGGTCAGTGATTTGCTCTGCCTTCCACTCACTGACACCCCAATAAAGGACTTTGCCTGCGCGCACGAGATCGTCAATCGCTCTTACCGTCTCTTCAAGGGTCGTATCGGAATCGAAACGATGAAACTGCATGATATCGATCGTGTCGATCTGCAAACGCTTCAGCGAATTATTGACCGACTCGGTAATGTGTTTTCTACCCAGACCTCGGTCATTCGGGCGGTCGCTCATTGGGAAATAGCATTTGGTGGCAATGACCAGGTCTTCTCTCCGAAGTCCCTTAATGGCGACTCCTAAAGAGCTCTCCGCTTTACCTGCGTTATAAACATCCGCAGTGTCAAAGAAATTAATGCCTAAATCAAACGCCTTATGGACGATTTCAGTAGTCGTAGAATCGTCTATCGTGCGTCCATGAGTTAACCAACCGCCGACCCCGACCTCACTAACTTTGACGTTATAACGCCCTAACTTCCTGTAGTTCACGCTGGGAAGGTTACCTCGTTGACTTTACTCGGCTAACTCTATGGAATCTAAGGTCAAGGATTGAGTCACTTGGAACGGGGTTTAGGGCTTATCAGCGATTTCAAATAGGATTCCGCCTTTTTGAAGTTCGGGTACTGGGACGATTCGCTTCTCAGCGGCGGCTTCGGCGATTAATAGTTCCCACTTGTCTTGCCAGTTTTCGGCAAGCGTTTTGCTTTCTTCGGCTGAGAATGGGGTTGGATTACTTCCGAAGCCCATGGCTGCAACCCACTTCTTCACGAAGCCGGGATCTTTGACCATTGGACTTAGGTTGACGTAGATGTGGGTGAAGCCCAGTTGCTTCATGGCTTTCACATAACTGGCCCCGTCTTTCATCTCATCGTAGGGAATGACTGTCGAGTGCCCTGGGTTGGCCCACATGTAAGGGACATCCAATAAGAAGCCAAAGACCTCGTCATAAAGTGCTACTTTGCCTTTGACTGCCACCTTATTGATGACTTGGCTGGGAACGTAGAAACCGATTGAGTGGGTTTGATAGTCCTCTGCGGTCACTTTGCCCAAAGCGGGCTGAATCTGCGTTTGGAAGCGTTGGGCATAAATCAAGAAGAACGAATAGGCGGCCTGAAGCAGGGTAACTGCGGCCAATACCTTTCCAAGGGCCAAGCGAGCTATTGCTCCGCCAGCTAGCAATGCCAAGGGTACCGATAACGGCACGATGTAGCGGCTTTGCTGACTCAAGAAGAACCACATCAGCAGACTTGTGCCCACTGCAGCCAGGATTCCAGCCTCAAATGTCCTTAACTTGCCGCTCAATAACCATAGCAAGCCAGAAAGCAGGATGACAACTCCGACGGCCCCAAGTGGCGTTCCTAAACCGAGTTCCTCTTGGGGGTTGACGTAACGACCCGGCTGATAGGCAAGGCCAAGTACGGCATTCCCGACTTCGGTAGGATCGTGGCGCGAGGCTTCTTGACCTGCACCAAATTTCTGCTGTTCATTCCGATAAATGTCCGCCCTACGTTGATCCCAATTCTTTCCTCCAAGTTTCTCGAAGAAAAAGGGATAGACAGGATTTCCGGTGTAGACGATATTCTTGACGTACCAGGGGCCTGCAATGGCCATGGCAACCAAGCCCACCGTGGCTCCGTTGCGCACCCCTTCTGCCAAGCGTCCTTTGAGCGCCAGACCTACCACGAGGACAATCACGGACACGGCGATTGTTTGTAGACCGGTGTACTTTGTTCCAGCAGCAAAACCAAGCAAAATGGCGCCGAGCCATAGATTGGAACGATTCTTCGAGTCCGCAAGGAAGGCCGCAATAAAGGCAATTCCCAGCCCGCCGAATAGGCCATGTGGCACATCGATATATCCGGTGCCGCTTTCCCATAGGACTACAGGAATGCTTACAAACGCCAAGGCGGACCACCAACTCGCCTTCTCGCCGAAGATGCGCCTTGACATTCCAAAGATGGATAGAATGCCCAGCACGAAAAACATCATGGAAAAAGCTTTTGCTCCGCTTTGTCCTCCCCATGCCAACCCCCAAACGAAGAGGCTCTCGACGGTGCTTGGGAAATTACTGTGATGGATGTTTGAGAGGTACTGAATCTGGCCCGCTTGAAGCCAAAGTTTCGGCACGGCCAAGTGATAGGCGAGCGTATCCCAATCCAAAGTATCGCTTGGCGCAAGAACGCTGACTAGGATAAATAGGGTCGCCACAGAAAATGCCAAAACGAATAAAAGGTTCGTGCTTTCAGGCTTGGTGAATCGGAATGCTCCTGCTTTGAAACCAGGAATGAGCTTAAAATAGCCAAATGCGGAAGCTGTTCCCACCACAAAAAGCCCCCACCCAAATCCGTCTGGCAAAAGTCCAATAAAGAAAGTGAGTAGCCCTAGTGCTCCGAGTCCAATGAGTCCAGAGATGCCAATTGACTCTGCAGGATCGAGGTCGATAGTCCATCGACGGGTCAAATACCCTCCTAGTCCGATCGCGCCGATCGAAAAGAGGAGAGTTACGATAACGCCAAGCATAGTTGCATTATGAGCCTGTGCTATACTTTGTGGTCAGCACGAGCGATAAGCTCCTGCACTTTTAGAGAAGAATGAGCGAAGAAACACAGAGACCACAACGCGGCGAAAACGGAGGCGGCTCAGATCGTCTCGCCATTCCGCGAGCAGATAAGGATGCTATGGAGGGTGGCCCTCGCTTTAAGGGCAAGCGCCGCCGCAAAGTTAGCTACCTAACCGCCAACAAGATTTATACCGTCGACTATAAGGAAGTAAACATCCTTCGTCGTTTCCTAAACGATCGCGGCAAGATTGTTCCAAGCCGACAGAGTGGCAACACTGCTGGACAGCAAAGAATGATTTCGGAAGCGATTCGAAGGGCTCGCGAAATGGCACTCCTTCCATTCACGGTTCAAGAAATGGGTTCGGATCGACGTGAGTACGGTCCCCGACGCGAGCGATATGCTCCGCGACATCAAGAGCAACAGCAAGCTCCAGCTCCAGACAAGGAATAGGCAAAGGCTTTGCGAGAGGGCAGATCTAAAGGTCTGCCCTCTTTTTTGTGTCAGGAACTAGGGTTGCGGACCGTGTCTAGAAAAGTTTCCAGCCCTTTATAAGCCTTGGACTCGGGGGACATGGACCGAATCGAGGATTCGAGTGCCTGCCATTCCTTTGGATTATTGAGGACCTCGAGCCCGTCTACAAAGCTCACACGAATAGCAAAGAGCGCTGCACCCACTTCGGGAAGGCCCCATGTGCTTTGCCGTTCGACGCGTACATAGAATCCTTTCGAAAAATCTCGACCTCTCCATTCGTTGCTATCACTTCCCTCTGGTGCGATCGGATGATGATTCAGCCGTAGATCGGACTCCAAGGTCCATACGAAGCGCACAAACGGGCCCTTATTCACCATGGACCGAGCCATCGCGGCAGCGACGGAATTGATCCGCTCGAACCCAGGTACTGGAAGGTGTGTTTCGAAAAAGGATTGCCCGATCTTTGATTCTGGTGCCCAATGGCTCGGGCTGCAAACATTCAGATAAGCAAGGTGATCTTGCTCCTCGGTGACGACAACAATCGCCAGGTCTTCCTGAACCTGGCTGACCAATGAATCAAGCTCTATAGGTATCAGCTTCTCGGTGAGGCGACAGAATAGACTTCCCTCACGCTGCTCGAAGTACTCGGGCCACTCCGTGAGTAATTTGTCCGTCAGAAAAGAAATTACTCTCGCTTCAACCTCTTCTGGCAGTTGACTCCTCAGCAGATGGAAGCTTGGTCTACTGGAAACGCACTCTGCTTTGCTAACTAGGTAAGTCCGCCATTCCGTATCGAATTGAAAAAGCTTTTGGTCCAGTAAGCCATTGCCAAAGTCCGTTCCCAATGTCTTCAAGCCAGGAGAAACCTCGTAAACACCCTTCATCCAAGGTTTGTATTGAGCAGGTTGGTGGAGCTTCATTTCAATTCTGAACGCCCCATATTACACCTGGGCGGTTAAGACGTTTAGTCAAGGTGGTTGGAGAGCAAACTGCTTTGTTTAACATGTGTAGTCGATATTGAGTTTGATGACCAACAGCCGGTAACAAACTTACCCGCGCTCGAACGCTCAAATACGTGTGATTCCGTGATTCAATTCGGGCTCTCTTGTGCCATCTTCCGACGAGTAAACTGCTTGTATGCGGCAAGCCGATAAGGACACCGAATCTTGGAAGAGAATGGTGCTTCGATCCATGCCAAAGCCGGCTTGGCTATCTGGTGACGCCCCCCATGGCGACGTTGTTTTAAGCTCCCGCACTAGGCTCATGCGCAATCTGCGTGGGCATCTCTTTCCGAACAAAGCGAGTGAAGCCGAGCTGATGACAATAATGGATGCGATTCTTGATGCATCCCGAGAAGTGCACCCCTCACTTGAAATCTATAAGGGGTTAACCAACGCGGAAAGGGACTATTTGGTTGGATGCCGGTTGGTTTCTCCGGACTTCGAATGGACCTTGCCTGGACGAGCTTTTTTGGTTGATCCTGAGCGCTCAGTGAGCCTGATGGTTAACGAAGAAGATCACCTACGGTTACAGGCGCTCAGCGCAGGCTGGTCACCGGTCAATAGTGACAGCACCTGTTACACATATTTGAACGTATTGGAGTCCAAACTCCAGTTCGCGTTCTCACCTGACTTCGGCTACTTAAGTGCGAGTCCATTCAACTGCGGCGAGGGACGACGTCAATCCTGCATGTTTCATCTGATTGGTTTGGCTCACCAAAGACGGCTTCCGTCAGTCATCAAGGCGCTTGCTGCGAAAGGGATTGCCGTTCGCGGGCTGTTTGGCGAATCGAGCCGTGCAATCGGTGCCTTTGCGCAAGTCAGCGTGATCGTCGTTCCTAAAACGGAATTTATTGGCGCTTGCGAATACCTTCTCAACGAAGAACGACTCGCTCGCAAGGCTGTCGGACGGGAAACCTTGAGCGATCGCGCACTTCAAGCCCGAGATTTTGCGATTGGATCACCCACCATCTCTCTTGCTGATGCAATGAGAGTTCTTGCATGGGTCAGGTGGGCGGCGGCGGACGAAATCCCTGGCTTCAATTTCTCACCGCGAGCAGCCGACGCCGCTTTGACTACCCTTGAGCTTCGAGGGCCATCACGAGAGGAGTTGGCGGGCAGGCAAAGGGCTGATCTCCTCAGAAGCCTACTTACTTAAGGGTTAAGTCGGAGGGTCAAAGGAAATATCCTGAGTTGTGCCGTCCGCCTTCTTGATCTTCATTCTGTAGCCTTTCCAGATCTTCTCAAACAGCACCTTCAGCAAGATCCGGCGTTCTCCCGTAAAATCACGAGCAGCGGCTAGGACGTCCGCAATAGGCTGGCCCATGATCTCCACGACCTCGGTTCCGTATATCGATTCTAGTTGGGGAAAGAACTTTGTCTCGGGCATCTCTCGAACGAATAGTTTTGATCCTTGGGCTTCCAGCGGCAATTGAAACCATTGGGTCAAGAACATTGAGAGCTGGGCATCGGGCGTTAACTGCTCGCTGTAGAGCATCCCTCCTGCAAGATCGACGAGTACTCGGCGAGAAAGTAGGTTTTCGGTCGTAAATGTCCCAACGATCGACGAGTCGATCGACTTACGGGGATCGTAACTGACTCCCCTAAAATAGAGGGCCCATGGCAACATAGTGGGTCCAATTCCAATGTTTGCTAAAAGGGAATGGTTTCCTCCAGGCCCGTATTCAACCGGAGTACCTGTCGTAGGCTCCTCGCCTTTTGCAAAAGAGGTCCCTTCTTTGCCTACCCTTAGAAGGAGATTCACCTTCTTACCGTCAATGGTCACAGGAATGACTGGCGCCACTTCTGCACGACGTTCAATTTTCGTTTTCCAGGCTTTGGAATCACCCATCCATTTGGGTGAACGAAGCACCCAAGCTTTGGCATCCTCCTCAGACAATCGGCCGCCTGGCCACAGGGTAATTTGACCCTTGGCATAATCGATGCCTATAGCCATCGTGTTCAAGACGCTTAAGCCGAGGGCATTGAGCACCGGATGGATATTATCTCCCGGACTTTCAAGTTCCGCGATGGCTAGTTGCTTGCCATCCAAGGAAAGCTTCTTTGCCGATCCCGCGTCGTCCTTGTTCATGGCGATCGAGTGTCGCGTCGTCATCGACAACCCAAAGTCCTGAACTGGCCCGCCGTCAATGGAGAGGCCTATGACCGGATCAACCATAAAGCCCTTGATGGAAACAATGATTGGCGCCTTGGGCGAAGCTAGACCTTGAAGGGTCACAAGAGACGCAAGGAGCAATGTCACCATGGGATTATCGATTCTGCCTGCATGAACGGCACAACTAAAGGGTTATACGCCTGACCAAGGCTGCAATGTCGTCCAATCTCGTCGAAATGCATTTCACTAAACTTCCCGTCGATATTCGAGGGCACTTAAGAGTGTTGCCGAGTCGGCATAGTCCAACTCGCCACCAACCGGCATTCCGTGAGCTAGCCTCGTGACTTTTATGCCGATCGGCTTCAGAAGGCGGGCCAAGTACAATGCCGTGGCATCTCCTTCGATTGTTGGGTTGGTGGCCAGAATGATTTCCACGACATCAGTACTCGAAAGTCGGCCCAACAATTCCTTTACACGCAATTGATCTGGCCCTACTCCGTCCATCGGGCTCAGGAGGCCATGAAGGACGTGGTACATGCCTTTGTACTCGTGAATGCGCTCAAGAGCGGCGATGTCTCGTGGTTCTGCCACTACGCAGATCGTTTTGTTATCGCGACGCATGTCACGACAGATTTCGCACTGTTCGTGTTCGGAAATGTTCTGGCACATTTCGCAGAATCGAAGTTTGAGCTTCGCGTTTCGAATGGAATCTGCTAGCCGGTTTGCCTCATGGTCCGTTACCCGAAGCAAGTGATAGGCGAGACGCTGGGCCGATTTGGGACCCACTCCAGGCAGCTTCTCCAGTTCAGCAATCAACTCAGCAAGTGGACGGGCAAAAAGCATTTTCTAAAGGATCACAAAGCGCAACGGCATGGGAAGCCGAAAAGGCTTCCAATGCCGTGGTTGGTCATCTTAAATTAGAGACCGGGGATTTCTGGGATATTGGGCATGATGCCTTGAACTCTCATATTACGGAGTTCAGTGGCGCTATTGAAACCGTCACGAACGGCACTTACGATCAAGTCCTCGAGTGCTTCGACATCTTCAGGATCGACGATGCTCGGATCGATGGCCAGCTTAAGAAGCTCTCCCGTTCCGTTAAAGAGTGCCTTAACCGGACCCTTGTCGATAGGAATCCTTTCGTTTGCTAACTCTTCTTCCAGCGTCTTTGCTCGCGCCATAGCCGACTGCATCTGTTGCATCATGCCGCCAAATCCTTGCGGCCCGAAGTTCTTGGGCAATTTCATGTTTTATATCCTAATCTTCTGTTGGCGGTTGAGATTCATCGTTACCTCCGCCAGAGGCTTTATCTTCGCGCTGATTCTTTGGATCAGCACCAAACACTTGACGCGCAAGTTGTTCGAGCATTGATCCCTCTGCGGGCAATTCTACCGCGCTTGACTCTTCGGGGCTCGCTTCTCTTCGCTTAATAGCATATTCGACTTCTAGTCCAGCTCCAAAATTCCGCTTGACTGCATTTGTTATTTCGGCTTTTACCTTTGCTTTGTCGATGACCCACTCGTAGGCTCCAGGCCCGAATTCGATAATGACCTTATTGTCGCCTATCGCGGCGGATGATCCAGCTAGTTTCATCCCTAAGGTGCGCGACATAACCGTGAGTTCCTGGATAGTCGTATTCCAAGGGTCAGATCCGATCATTGACTCAGCGTCTTTCGGCGTTTCAGGTTCAGATTTGGTCGTCAGTTCAGTTGCGGGCTCTACCACCACTTCAGGTGGCTTTGGAACTGGTTTTGGTGCAGGCTTAACTGCATGTTCCTGAGCAGTTGGGGCGCTCCTGTGCTTTGGAACCTCAGTCTCGTGGCTAGGCTTTGCAGTCTGAGAAGGGACAAGCGCGAGCCTCACCATTTCGGCTTCAAGCCACAGTCGAGGCAACGAAATGTCTCGAATAGTCTTGTGAGCTTCCGCGAGTTGCCCTCTTAGCCTCAGTATCATATCGCGCCCGATACGACTCGCTGTTTCAAACAACGCCGCATCGCGTGTTGCCTCAGGTCCTGCTTCTAGAGAAATTTGATAGGAGGCACGAGTCAAATCTGCCATGCGGTACATCATGGAATCGAGAATGGACCGCGGATCCCGCCCGAGTCGGGCAACCTGGGCCAAGTTCTCCATGATTGCCGGTATATCGGCATCCTTGATAGCGAAAATCAATTGGTCGACCATCTCTTCGGATACAAGTCCGAGTTGGTCGTAAACGTGCTGTAAGGTTATTGTCTCTTCGCTAGTGAGCATGGCTTGCTCCAGAAGCGTCAAACCGTCTCGATAACCGCCATCAGCCATTCTTGCAATGGCTGAAATCGCAGCTGCATCCGCCTTGACTCCTTCTTTTTCCGCTACGTAGGACAGCCTTTGAACGAGGTCCTGCATGTTAGCTCTATGGAAGTCAAATTTTTGGCATCGGGACCGAACAGTGGGCGGAACCTTGTTGAATTCTGTTGTCGCGAGGATAAAGATGATGTGAGGAGGTGGTTCTTCAATCGTCTTCAATAGGGCATCAAATGCCTTAGGCGAAAGATCGTGGACTTCATCGATGATGAAAATCTTGTAGCGACAAATCATCGGCCGATACTCAACGGCTTCAACGATCTGTTCGCGAATCTCATCGACACCGGACTCGCTTGCTGCGTCCATTTCGATAACGTCGACACAATTGCCCAGAGTTATTGAGCGACAGATCTCACACGTATCGTCTGGCTCAGCACTCGGTCCGTTTTCACAGCAAAGTGCCTTTGCGAGCAGTCTTGCCGTGGAAGTCTTACCTGTGCCCCTTGGTCCCGTAAACAGGTAGCTATGGGATACCCGCCCGGATGAAATCGCGTTCTGTAATGTACGAACGACGTGATCTTGGCCAATGAGGTCGGAGAAGGTTTGACTCCGATATTTCCGGTAGAGGGATAAATAGGCCACGGTTGTGTCACGCAGACTGAAATGGTGCTCGCTAGATTGAGCCCCACTATATAAAAAGAAGAGCTCCAAGTCGCCGGGAATGGTGCGTCGCACAGAGAATCGACTTACCGCTGCTACCTTCCGGTCCTGACGGGGTTCACCGACCTGCTGCCGCGCAGTTCCCGGCGGTCTACTGAGTTTAGCAGACCGCCGGGGGCGACTGGAGCCTTGTTGTTAAGTTTACTTGCCGCCTGTGCTTCCTGCACGCAAAGATGGGATTTTCAGGACAACATCGTCGTCCGCCCTTCCTGCGTCGGGAGCAGACTCAGCATAGTTGGGGGTCTTGACCACTGGAGTTTTGTCAACCCACTGGCCATACCTCTTGATCATGTCTCGCGTTATCGGCAGGCTCGCAAAGATGACTCTCTGGCCCTTTCGAACATCTGTGTTCAGATAGTTCTTGTCCGTCAAGCCTTCTCCACTCCAGCTGAACTTATCTTGGAGGTGAGGAGGGGCACTTCTAGGGTTGTAGTAGAACTCCATCACATAATTATCCGAAGTAAACGGATACATGGTCGGGTCCTTGCTCATATCGACTTTCTTATTGAAACGTCGATTCCTTACGAAGAGCTGCTCTTGCATAAACGTTTGGTCGCGAGGTGGATCCAAGTTAACGTTGTCTGAGCAGTCCCACTCCATCTCTGCCGGTTTGGCATGTGGGTAGTTCAGGTCTCGCAACACAACTCGAATTCTCGTACCGACCGGAAGTACATTCCAAGTCCCTTCAAATCGAATGACGTTTGGCTCAACCACTGTTGCCTTTACGCTAAATCCAACATCAAATGGAGGATTCACATCGTAAGAGGTTAGAGGGCGATTTTCCTTACCAGCAACGTATCCTCTTTGCACTTCTCGTACGAGCATGTTGTCGAGGTTACTTTCCAAGGTGTCGCGATTCTGGTGGTTACCAAAAGCGGACTCCTTTTTGTACTTCTCAACCGCATCTTCGTAAAGTCGATAATACGTATCAACGCTCTTATCAACCTCTCCTGAACGCTGATAGGCCATACCTAACAGGTTCTTACGAGCCGGAAGCATGTCAGGCTTGTCGCGTGCCTTCTTGAACCAATCTACGGCATTGCTGTAGTCGTCATCAATCTTGTGGTACCAAAGCCAACCCTCTTCGAAGAAAAGCTCATAAGTATCCGGATTCTGTCGCGTTCCTTCTTTGCCAAGGGCAAGTGCTGAAGGGATATATCGACGATCGGATCGTTGCTCTTCATCGGTAAAGTTGTAACCGATGTGCCACATTCCCGTCGCGTAGACGTCGATTTCGTTCGGGTCAAGCAAAGTCACCAAACGAATCAAAGGCAGAATAGCGTCATAGTTACCCTGGTCAAAGAACGTATCCGCTTTGACCCAAAGGATTCCGGCAGTAATCTCACGGAAGCCGGCAAGAACAGCTAGAAGCTGGTCTGGCGACATGGCATTCGTATAGAGCTTGCCCTTACCAGGGTTATAGACTTTGACCCAGTGATCGAAGATCTCAAACCGCTGAAGTAACCCTTGACAAATGAATGCCAAGGCTAAAACGACAAGCAATATTGGGCTGGTTTTGCGCTTCATGCTTGTTTACACCTCGCGTCGGTCAAAGATGAGAATTCCCAAAATTAGCAGAATGCCAATATAAACAACGCCATAAACCGTAATTCCCAGGAAGTATCGACCCTCGTTTTGAATCGATGGATTGCTGTTGATCAGTGGGTTCTGGATGTTGTAGTTCGCGAAGTTGGGCAAAATCGTATTAACCGCTTTGGCCATGATCTTCACGAAAGGCACCGTATTCTGGTTGTCCTGAAGACTCTGGAACAGTGGGTTGAAGAACACACCGACCAAGAACACGCCAACAGTCAAGAAGAAGTTAACTAGCGGAGCAACAAAAGTCGAGAAGAAAATCGCGACAGCGGCCAAGAGGCACATCTGGACGAAATACATCATCGGACCTTTCATTAGGTCGGCGATTTCGCTAACGTTCTTGCTCTGCTGCTGCAGGAAGAACATAAGGCACATAACGGCCGACATCATGGACATCATCAACAATAGTGATAGGACCGCGCCTAAATACTTACCCACTAGAAATTGCCAGCGCTGGACAGGCTTAGACAGAATCGTATAGATCGTCCTGCGCTCAATTTCGTTCGGGATCATGTACACGGTCAAGATGACCGCGATGATTGCGCTCACACCTTGTGTGACGCCAAGCATAAAGCTCTTAAGAACTGTCGTTTCCGACCTGGCAGACAGAATTCCAAGTCCGGGAGCAACCACGATGAACAAAACTCCGATAAGGAGGATAATCAGCAGAACCTTTCTGCGGATCGCCTCACCTACGGTGGTTGAAGCAATAGCTAAGATCGGTCTCAAGACTTCACTCCTTTGTTGCTGACCGTTTCCACAAAGAGATCTTCAAGTCTCTTTCGACGTGGAACGACGCTGATAACTTTTCCTTTCTGACCTCGAATAGCATCGATTACGCTGTTCGGATCATTTTCTTCAGGCATGTCGAGCATGAATCCAGTTGCCAAATGGCGAACATTGGAGTCAACGATTTTCATGTCTTTCAGGAGTTCTTCAGAAACGCCTTCGGCTGTGATTTCAATTCGACCGCCCTTCAGCAACTCAGTGAGCTTGCCCTGACGAGCAATGACTCCCTTATTGATAATGGCAACGCGATCGCAAATCAATTCGACTTCGCTCAACTCGTGGCTTGAAATGAATACCGTACGGCCTTCATCCCGGAAGCTCAGGATAAGGTCTCGAATTTCTCGGTGAGCGATAGGGTCTAAACCACCCGTTGGCTCATCCAAGAAGAGCAGCTTTGGATCGTTGAGCAAGCTTTGAGCTAGGCCAACGCGTTGCTGCATACCCTTTGAATATTGCGCGATAGTTTTCGTCATGTCCCGGTGAAGGTTGACCTTCTCCAAAAGCGCGACAAATTTATCCTTATCCGTGATACCAAAAAGAGAACCGTAGAACTTCAAGAGTTCAAGTCCGGTCATATGTTCGTAGTAGTACGGTCTTTCAGGCAAATAGCTGATGAGGCGATGGACATCCATATCGCCGATTTCCTTACCAAGGACATAGCCTTCTCCGGAAGTCGGGTAAATGATGCCTAGAAGCATCTTAATAGTAGTCGTTTTACCAGCACCGTTGGGACCAAGAAAACCGAAGATCTCTCCCTCTTCTACATGAAGATCAAGATGATCGACGACGTTGATCGTTCCGGCCTGGCGTGCTTTGTAGCTTTTCGTGAGCTGTTTTGTTTCAATGGCGGCGGCCAAGGGCTGCGCACCTCCCTAAGTAGGTTGGAATCGGAGTATACACCCACCGGTAGTCGATACTCTCCGGATGGTTCAGTTCACTGCGATTTGCCGCACAAGATTTACCAGATAGCCGATTTCTTAACATAGTGATTATAAGTACAGAGATTATCAGACCACCTAATTGCGGCAACATACGCAACTAACTTCATCGCGAGATGTTCTTCTCGCACGTCTATACTGCAACCATTGTCAAGCAGCTAAAGTTCTCAAAGTTCGAAGTTTTTTGAACACAACGAAGAATTTGGCCTTGGCCCTACGTTCGCGGGGACGTGCTTTACTCTCCTTTCAACGTTCCCGCGTTTTTTCTCTATTTAGAACTGTTTAGTGCCAGTTCGCACATGAGTTCTACACCTGTTTCGATTGCGGCATCGTTGAAGTCGAATTCGGGCGAATGCAGGTTAGGGTAGGTGGCTTGGCCCATCGGTTTCAAACCTAAGAAGAAGAACGAGGCAGGAATTTCTTGCCCATAAAAACTAAAGTCTTCGCCACCCATTGAAGGATTTGGCTCTTCATGGACAAGCGCCTCTCCGATTACTCTACGGGCGACGGATCGGAATTCGTCTGTGGGGGCTGTGTGATTAAAAGTAACTGGATAGGCGCCGACCCAATTCACTTCGGCAGTTGCTCCAAACGCACTCGCAATTCCCAAAGTAATCTCTGAGATCTTTTGCTTGGCGGTTTCATCAGTTGCTTGCTTAAGTGTTCGAAGTGTGCCATGCAAAACGGCAGAGTCCGGAATAACGTTATGTGCCACTCCTGCGAGAATCTGTCCTATGGTAACCACCACCGAATCAAGTGGGTCGATTGAGCGGGAAGCAATTGTCTGCATGGCTGTAACCAATTGAGCGGCAATCACGATAGGGTCAATCCCGTAGTGGGGATAGGCAGCATGACTTCCCTTGCCCTTAATCTTAATTACGAACTGACTCGCTGCTGCCAAAAGGGGTCCGTTGCGAGTCGTAACATTGCCCACATGGGCTGCTGGATATCCGTGTAAACCAAAGATGACGTCGGCAGGTTTGCCAATTATCTTCCCTTGTAATGCGCCTTCCTGACACAGCTTCTGCCCTCCAGCTCCGCCTTCTTCAGCGGGCTGAAACACAAACAACACGTTATTCGGGCGCTCGACTTGCCCTGATAGAACCTCGGCGACCGTCATCAGAATGGTTGTATGTCCGTCGTGACCGCAAGCGTGCATGATTCCCGGAGTAACGGATTGATAATCCAAACCCGTTTTTTCAAGTATCGGCAGTGCGTCCATGTCTGCCCTAAGGGCGACAGTCCGGGCTCCTTCTGGATTTTGAGTGGCGGGAAGCCAGCCTAAAACTCCCGTGCCGCCAGCCAATCCAGCCTTAAAACCAACTCCAAGTCGACCGAGATGTCGCGAAACGATGTCCGAAGTTCGGTGCTCGTTGTATCCCAGTTCGGGGTGGGTATGGAGATCATGGCGAATCTCAATGGCTTGAGTCAAAGCACCTTGAACACGATCATGGAGGGAGGACATGAGCGTTATGCTACCTTTCAAAATCGGTGATTCAGCATGGTCGATGGTTGCTGGCATCGACGGAGCAAATGTAACAAGGGCCCAGCGAATTCACAAAGAACCCTCTGAGCCCCAAAAATAAGATGAACTAGCTTTTTATTGCCTGGCAATACGAGCCGCTTTGATACGACTTACTGCCCTCTCAACTTCCAATACAGCATCGGCGCTATTGATTCCGCTGTCTTCGCCTCGAAGTGCGCGTCTTGCTTCCTCAAGCCTTGCCTCTGCTTTCGAGATATCAATCTCGGTTGCTCTTTCTGCCTCGTCGGCCAGGATCGTGACTCGTTCGCCCTGAACTTCTGCAAACCCACCACCCACATAGACGTAATGTCGATTAGTGGTTGAATCTGTGTATTCCAGAAGACCAGGTCGCAAGGCAGCGATTATTGGAACGTGGCCAGCCATAACTCCAAAATAACCTTCTGTACCAGGAGCAATGATCGTGGAAACATTTTCCTCGACCACTGCCTTATCTGGTGCGACTACAGACAGAAAGATTTGGTTAGCCATGTGCTAAGCGCCTACTGCCTGAAGCTTCTTCGCCTTTTCGCGGACGTCTTCTAGACCTCCACAGTAAAGGAAAGCCTGCTCAGGAATATCGTCTAGGTTGCCATCAACGAGTTCCTTGAAAGCAGCAACGGTTTCGTCAACAGGAACGAATCGGCCTGGATTACCCGTGAACTGCTCAGCAACGAAGTTAGGCTGCGACAAGAATCGCTCGATCTTACGAGCACGCGATACCAGCAACTTATCGTCGTCAGAAAGTTCATCGATACCGAGAATCGCGATGATGTCCTGCAATTCCTTATATCGCTGAAGGGTTTGCTGAACGCGTCTCGCAACTTCGTAGTGACCTTGACCGACGACACGTGGGTCTAGGTTCTTAGAGGTTGAAGAAAGTGGGTCAACAGCCGGATACAGACCCTTCGAAGCAATGCCTCGATCCAGGTAGACGTATGCGTCCAAGTGGGCGAACGTTGTTGCTGGAGCAGGATCGGAGGGGTCGTCGGCAGGAACATAGACAGCCTGAACCGAAGTAACCGAACCTTTCTTCGTCGATGTAATTCGCTCTTGGAGACCACCCATTTCGGTGGCCAACGTTGGCTGGTAGCCAACAGCGCTGGGCATTCGTCCTAGAAGTGCCGATACCTCGGAACCTGCCTGAACGAATCGGAAAATGTTGTCGATGAAGATAAGAACGTCGGTTCCCACTTCATCGCGGAAGTATTCCGCCATCGTTAGTGCGGTCAAGGCAACTCGAAGACGGGCTCCTGGTGGCTCGTTCATCTGACCGAAGACCATGGCGGTCTTGTCGATGACGCGCATCATCTTGCCTTCAGCGTCCTTAAATTCGGTTTCCTTCATTTCTCGCCAAAGGTCATTTCCTTCGCGAGTTCTTTCTCCAACACCTGCAAACATCGAAACGCCAGACGCTTCAACAGCGATGTTTCGAATGAGCTCTTGGATGAGAACCGTCTTACCGAGACCTGCTCCACCAAAGAGACCGATCTTTCCGCCCTTGTTGAACGGAATCATAAGGTCGATAACTTTTAATCCAGTTTGAAGAAGTTCGACTTTTGTGGATTGCTCGTCGAATCCTGGAGGTGCGCGGTGAATGGGAAGTCTCTTGACTCCCTCAACTGGCCCCTCATTGTCAATGGGTTCACCCAAGACGTTGAAGACTCGACCGAGTGTCACGTTACCAACTGGAACCGTGATCGGCCCACCAGTATCGCTGACGCTCATTCCGCGAGTCAAACCGTCCGTGGATGCGAGAGCGATTGTACGAACGATGTCGTCGCCAAGGTGCTGAGCGACCTCGCACGTGAGATGCACGCCGCGGGCTTCATCTTCGATTACAACAGCGTTGTAAATCTTAGGAAGGGCGTCGGTTGGAAAGCGACAGTCAACGACTGGGCCCATAACTTGAATGACTTTGCCGGTACCGGGCATGCTAAAAGAGTTCCTCCAGAAACAATGGATGTTATGGCGTTGGTTCCCCTGCCAAACAGGGCAAAAGTATACCTACACCGATTCGATTGTCGATCCCCAGTTTATCCAATTCAAGCAAAGTAATACGAGTCGCCTACGAATCTTCCTTAAGCCTTCGAGTCACTTCTTACGCTGCAAGTGGAAATGGACTGAGTTGCGAGATGGCCTCCTCTAAGAGTGCGAAGCACCTGTCGAAAATGAAGGCCTAGACGTATATTAATAGCAAGGACGCTTACAATAGAGATGAAGGCACTCGTGGGTGCAACTGTGGAAGAAAGGAAGATTGAGTCGGCGGTTTACGACTTTGGAGTCGGATGACGACGTGTTTCGGTGTATTTTTACCGCTAGAACCGTTTGGATGAGGCCTAATGGCCAGCTTCTGCAACCCTCGGTTGAGTACCACGTGTATAATTGCGTCAATCTGAACTTAGGATTTTCGGAACACAGATGAACCGTTTTTTCAACTGGATCAAGGCAATATTTAACCGGGGAATGGACAAGCTTGAGACGCCAGACATCATGCTGGACCAAGCTCGTCGTGACATGCAGGGTGCGCTCATTGCCAACCGCGAAAAGGCAGTTCAAGCAATCACGCAAAAAAATCGACTTCAGGGCATGCTGGATGAAACCAAAAGGAAGTCCGCAGAACTAGAGTCTCGAGCATCCATGGCGCTTAAACAGGGAGATCGCGATTTGGCGACCCAGTTTATGCGCGAGAAGATGAACAACGATTCTTCGGTGACGACGCTCCAGCAATCATACGATGGTGCGGCAGCAACGGTGGATCAAGTCAAGGTTGCTATCAAGCGTCAGGAAGAGGAAGTTCGTAAGAAGACTGCCGAAGCTCTGGCCATGAAAGCTCAGTGGCAACAAGCTCAAATCCAAAATTCCATATCAAAGGCACTCGATGGTTTGACCTTCGAGAACCAATTCGAGGGTTTTGGTGCAGCTCAGGAAAAGATCAGAAACGCACAAAGTGAAGCAGCCGCTCGACAAGAAATGTTCGGCCAATCACTCCAAGGCAAGATCCTTGGTATGGAAGACAAAGCAAGAGATCTTGAAGCCGAAAGCGAACTAGACAAGCTTGAAGAGAGATTGGGTCTTCGACCCTCCACCACAACAGTCGATCAGAGCCAGACAGTCAGCGTCTCAGCTGGTGGCGGCCCTGCAGCACCAGTCGCCGGCGGAGCAACTGCAAGCGAAGCTGAGAAGCAACTTGAAGAACTCGAAAAGCGCCTCAATTCAAACAACTCTTAATTGGCAGGTTCTGATCCTCAAAGGATTAGATTCAAAAGCTCCCGAAAGGGAGCTTTTTTATTGGGTGAGGAAGTCATCCAACCTTCGGTCTCAAGTTGGCCACTCCTCTGGCTTGTTAGGCGTCAACTGACGCTTCTATAGAATTGGGATACTGCGTGTCATCGATAAAGCCGCTGGACTCACCGTAAGCCCTGCTTACGCTCTTCCGCCAATCGCTCGTCAAATTTCAACTCATCCATTTCGGCTTGGCGCTTCCTGCAAGCTTCTCTTCCAATCAAGTACGCGTAAGCTAGGAGTACAACAGTCAATGGAAATAGAACAGCGAGCCAAATCACCAGGCTCTCGCTTCCACCCAATTCAAGACCACCGCTTTCTTTTCAGCGGGAATGATGACCGCCTCGGAAGATAAAGCCGTCTTTAACGTCTCGCCAAATGCTCTCGCGACCGCGTTCTTAACGAGCTTATCCAAAGCGCTTCGATTGCCACCCGATTGGATCACCTCTAAAGCCGCTATGTACTCGGCACGCTGGGCAACTTTTACAACAGCGATTGGATAACCGTGTCGAAGAAGCAGGAGGTTGAGTAACAGACGACCGACGCGACCGTTGCCGTCCCTAAAAGGTGGATGGTCACGAACCGTATGTGCGCCTCGCTGGCAAATTCTACGGGATGAAGGCCAGGTGACTCCGCGAGCCACTTGACGAACGTTTCCATCATTTCATGGACTTTCAGATGCGAGGGATAGATATAATCCGTGCCCGCAGCCTTAACGTCAAGAGTACGATACCGGCCGCTATTGCTATCGGATTGGCCCTTCATAACGAATCCGTGTATCTCGCGAATCTCTCGTTCGCCAATCTGCGACTGGTCGGCTGCAAGCTCAATCACGAAATCTAGGGCTTTCTTTGTGCCCGATGACTTCGAGATGCTCGATCAAAGACTTGCCACCGATTGTGATCCCCTTCTCAATCACGATCTGGATCTCGCTTTGGGTAAGGGAATTGCCCTCAATTGCAGTCGAATGGTGAGTGAGAACTACCTCATCGCGATGTCGTAACTCCACGGACACTTCGTCCGGGAAAGGCCGGATGGACTGATGCCATTCGTGAGCAGTGGTGAGGTCGGCAAGAGTGATCATGGATTTACCATTCGAAGCAGATCTTCAGGATTCCCCACTGTTCTGGCAGGGCATCGGAATAATCTGCATGCAAACTTCGTTTCTGAATGGTCCGTCAGATTAGCCAGAATCATGACAACTCCCAGACTTCACTCTTCTCGATTCGTGAACATACCTTTGAAAATCGCCGCCAGAGAAAGATCGGAGTCGCGAAGACATGTCTGAATAAAAAGGGGTGCGGCATTAATGTCAAAACCGGAACCCGGTTGAACTCAGCAGGCTTAATCTATCATTTTGAAGCTTTGAGACTTCGGTAAACAGCTTCTGTTTGTGATCTCATGGCTTCAACGCTAAACACCGACTCAGCGCGACTTTGGGCTGCCGCTTCCATTTTGAGGCGTCGAGGGTCTTCGTGAAGTAAGGCGGAGATGGCTTTGGCTAATTCAGCAGGGGAGTTCGGTGGTACCAGTGTTCCGCACTCCGGAGTAATAACTTCTGGGATGCCTCCGACATTTGTTGCGACTGTCGCGAGGCCCATAGCCATGGCTTCGACAAGCGCGAGCCCCATTCCCTCCTTCAAGGAGGGAAAGACAAACAGGTCCATCTGGGCTAGGTAGGCCTCAATGTCTTTCCTGTAGCCGACGAATTTGACTTTATCTTCTAGTCCTAGTTCAAGCGCAAGGGCCTTGCATGGTTCAACACCTACACCATCACCCACCACTAAATAAGTCACGTCCGGGTAATCACTTTGGACAATTCCAACAGCCCTGATCGCATCTTCTATTCCCTTGAGTGGCGTGACCCTTGACACCGTTCCCAAAACTGGAAAAGTATCATGCTTGCGCTTAGTAAGTAGTCCCCGATCCTGCAGATCGAATCCGTTGTAAACGACGGTTACCTGGTCGGCACTTGAGCCCTGTGCGATAAGATGCTGCTTAATTCCTTCTGAGACAGCGATGAGATGATTGGCAGCTGCAAAGGAAATCCTACTACTCATCCCATGAACAGTTGCCACGCACGGAATTTTCGCGGCTCGCGCAGCCAAGCATCCGTTGACGCTTGAAGTTGAAAGATGGGTGTGAACCACGTCAAATCGACCATCTTTGATCAACCGACGCATATGCAAGATGGATAATGGGTCGATCTTTGTTCGGTTTCGAACTTCATGGGTAACAAACCCTTCGGCCCTGACCTGGCTTCCAAACTTCTTCCCTTTGAAAGTCACAAACTCGACACTTGATCCTGCATCCCGCTGAGCCCTACTTAGGGTCATGAGGCTCTGGACCGCCCCATAGATCGATTCACTTGCGCTACAGACCTGTAGCACTCGAAGCGGCTTTTTAGCCGGCACTTCGACTTCTCCGTAGGAGTTTCAAAACAAAAATTGGAAGACTGGTGTCCCTACGAATATTCGTTCTCCGGAGTGCCAATCGGTCCGTCTTCTCCGTGTTAATCCCCTTTTCGGTCGAGCACGCGAGTCGATATCCGGCCTTCTTTACCAATTGCTCGACCTGAGGACTTTTTCGACCATAAGGGTAGCAAAAGGTTTCGATTGGAAAACCAAGCATTCTCTCTAATTTGATCTTGGAGTCATGAATTTGTCGCCAGGATTCTTCGGAAGAAACCGCGGTGAGATCAAAGTGATCGAGTGTATGCGAACCGAACTCCGTTCCTTTCGATTTCGCTTTGACGACCTGCTCATACGACATAAGTTTCTCGACAACATCGCCTTTTTCAGAGTCCCATAAATTCGTACCACCCATTTGGTTTGCCACAAGAAAAACCGTAGAAACAAACTTTTTGCTATTTAGCACAGGCAGAGCGTTTGTCAGAAAATTCTCGTATCCGTCGTCGAACGTAATTACGATCGGCTTTCGAGGCAAGTGGATTCCTTTAATAAAGAGTTGGGACAAGTGGACGGTCTCATATCCCATCGCCGCGAGGACCCTGATTTGGCGTTTGAATAGTTCGGGACTTACGTAGTGTCCCTGTACCGTGGACTGTCGATTCACTTTCTCGACTCGGTGGTACATCAGGATAGGGATACTGGATGGTTGACGCATGCCTTTCTGTGACTTCAAAAGCTTTAACTTGAATTGTGCCATGAACAGCGACTGCAATGAGTTAAAGCGCCGAGACCTTGGAAAACTCGTCCGCGTGCAAGGCCAATGAAAGCTTTTGGCAGTCAAATTCAGACTTTGGCCATATTCCTGGGCTACGTTCGACGCTTATTCCAACCTAGCGAATGAGTGCTACTCCGTTTTTTGATTGTTGCGTGCCTTCTTTAATGCGGCTCTTTCCAGAGCTTCGCGCCGCTGGCCAGCCCTAAACATAAATGCTCCGCCCATGATTATTCCGGTAAGGATCAGAAGGCACGCGGCAACCAGAAATGCCCCTTGCGGATTATGAAGTTCGTCCCACCCAGCATGTTGCATAGTCCAAATATGTTACCGGCTCTTTTAGCTTCGATATTGAATTGACAAAACTAGGCCAGGGCGCGGACCAATTCGTTGAGAAAGAACTCGCAGTCGGTGACCAACCCTATAGCCTGATGGGTTCCTCGATCTGTCAATTTGATAACCGTGTCTGCGTCGCTATCGACACAATAGGTTTTAACAGACGCAGGAAGGATATTTCCTGTCGCCACACTATGCAAAGTGGTGGCCACCATCAAACAGACTCCGACGCCAGCAATATGCTCTCTCATCGCGTCCTGAGCCTTCACATTGTCCGTGATTACGTCTGGAAGGGGTCCGTCATCTCTAATCGAACCACAAAGGACGAATGGGATGTTCTTGGTGACGCACGAATACATCACACCTCCCGTGATAAGACCCGTGTGAACAGCATTGGCAATGGATTTGGCACGTCGAACCCGATTGATCGCTCGAAGGTGGTGAGTATGCCCGTGGGGACCACTGCTTCCCGTCTGGAGGTCGACACCAAGCGAAGTCCCAAGCATGTTTGACTCAATATCGTGTGCGGCAAGTGCGTTTCCAGCAAACAGAATATCGATCCAGCCTTTGTCGACGAGTTGAGCCAACAAGGGAGCGCTTCCACTATGAACAATGGCTGGCCCTCCAACGAAGAGGGTCTTCTTCCCTTCCTCTTTCGCTTTTTTCATAGCAGCCGCAGCGTGGGCGATCATACGCCGCTTGGGGCGTTCGCTGCTTACATCGTTGCTCATGAATCTAAATTCTTGGTCGTCTCGCTGTTCATCTTCCAAGGGAGTTATGCGAACTCCACTGAACCCAACAACCAATTGGTCGCCTTGCTTCACTTGATGCATGGCACAGGTTGATGCTCGCCATGAATCACCTTCTTGCCACACCCTAATCCCACAATCCATTTCTAGATTTTCAAGTTCGATCCATTGATCTTTAAGGAGAATATGAGTTGTGAAGTTAGTCGTCGAGTGAAAGCCTTCGGGTAGCACTCCGTCCATGTCAGCTTCTACAAGCACGACCTCGTCCATGTTGAATACAGCGCCATAGGTTTGGCAGTCGGCGAGTGCAACTCGCATGGTTTTCAGGTCAGGAGCTGAAAGGAACAGTTCAATGACCGAGGGTTCCGACGAGAGCTCTCCGACCCTGAACTTTCGAATCTTGAAACCGACGCCATGACGCTCTAACAGGTTAAGTACCTTGGATAAGGAATTGTCGTCCAGAAGGTCGCCGTTAAGACTGAGGCGCTCAGTTACCATAGAGCCATTTTACAGGTGGCATTTGCTTCGGTGCTCAGAATCAAGAGGCAGATCGCCAAACTCCTGATTTTACAGGCAACTACTTCAGCAAAACGAGCATGTCGGAGTCTTCCAAGCATCGAAGTCGCTGATCGAATTCAGCAGCAGATACTTCAACCTTGACTCCATGTGAATCGTCCTTAGACCTAAATTCGACGACCAACATTCCATCAACCCGACGGAGACCAAAGTAACCTGTGCTGAGCGTCAGTTGAACAGCACTTCCCCTTAACGATGTGTGCAGATAGTTGATCGGAACAATAACCGACGTGAGCTTGCTAACGCGCCCAGGCAAGCACAAATCCGTGAGGTGCAGGATGCACGTTCCATCGCCTCGGCGACTAAAGGTCAGCCATCGAGTCAAATCGATGCCGTTTTCTTGCTGAACGTATATCCTGGTGTTAGACATTTCAATCATTGCTTGCTACGGTTCCTGCTTCAATACAAGTGCACCGTATTAGGTTCAAATTACTTTGAAGTCCCGTAATACTTTATCTCGCTTATGGTAGATCTCAAAAAAAAGCCAGAAGCTTGCGCGTATCTCAGCATGAAATACGAATAAGGTACTTGTTGCTTTCGAGACTTCGATTAGTGCACAACTAGGTTGATGGAAACCCCAGTTGAACTTCTGGCCGCGGCAAAGTTGGAAGTGTCAAATTCAACCCACACGAGCCAGCTTCGAGAGATAGAGCTAAAGTACTTGGGTAAGAACGGACTTCTGCTTGGTTTGATGAAGCAACTCGGCAGTCTTCCCAAGGATGAGAGGCCGACATTTGGCCAATCCGTTAATGCGGCGAAAGCGCAAACGGAAGCCGCAATTGAAGCCAAGCGAGCTGAACTAAAGCTCATCGAACAGCGAGCACAATTCGAAGCCGACAGGATCGATGTAACCATGCCCGGCGACAAGCCGAGAATGGGGCGTGAGCACATTCTTCAACAGACAACCAACAAGATTAAGCGGGTTCTCGGTGGAATGGGATTTGCCTACCTTGAATCACCTGAACTTGAACAATTCCAGTACAACTTCGACGCATTGAATTATCCGCCTGACCATCCCGCGATGGACGACCAGGATACTTTTTACATTGAAGACGACCTGCTTCTGAGAACCCAATGCACAGCTTTGCAAGGGCGCGTTTTTGAAACGACAGCCCCTCCATTACGCTGCTTCACGGTAGGTCGCACGTTCCGAAATGAAGCGGTCGATCGAACTCACGGTCATACCTTCCACCAAGTGGATTGCTTCATGATCGACGAGGGAGTTTCCATGGCGCACCTTAAAGGAACGCTTGGGGTCTTTGCTCGTGCAATGTTTGGAGACGAGGCGTCCGTTCGATTCCGACCAGACTTTTTCCCGTTTGTCGAACCGGGCGTCGACTACGCTATTTCCACTCCGAAGCTATTCAATGGGCGTTGGGTGGAACTCGGTGGTGCCGGCCTCATTCATCCGAACATTCTTGAGCGATACGGAATTGATTCCGAGAAGTACAGTGGGTTTGCTTTTGGACTAGGAGTCGAGCGGATTCCGATGATGGCTTATGGAGTTGATGACCTCCGCCAGTTCCTAGACAACGACTTCCGGTTCCTAAACCAATTCGAGTTCGAACCCATTCGGTAGGGTCTTGAAGTAAGTGCGGCGGTAATAGCTTCATACTAGGCTATTCATGACGCGCATTATCGCCGCTGCCGATATCGGAAGCAATACGGCTCATCTTCTCATCGCAGCTACAGACGGACAATTGGTCATGAGGATTGACAACTTCAATGAGTGGATTCCACTTGGTGAAGTTGTAGCACGAACCGGTGAAATACCGAAGGAAATGATCCAGCAGCTTGTTCAGTCCGTAAAGATGTTCAAGTCAATGGCCATTTCCAAGCAGGCTGAGAGCATGTATCTCTTCGCGACTGAGGGCATGCGCGCCGCGCGCAATCATTCAGCCGTCCTTAAGAAGATCATGTCCGAGACCAGCATTAAGATCGACGTTATCACTCCGCAGCGAGAGGCAGAACTGAGCCTACGTGGCGTGTTGCTTGACACGAAGAACTACGGTGCTGAAATCATGTTTGAAGTCGGTGGCGGCAGTGCTCAGGTCGGCAGAGTATCTAAAGGCAAGCTTGTTGATAAGGAGTCCTTACCCCTTGGTACGGGCAAGATCATTGCTGAGTCTGGACTCCGCAGTCCATGTCCTCCCTATGCCCTAAATGCCGCAATCAATTATATTTCCGATATGTTGGCAGACAGCAAGATTGAACCTCGTGGCTCTCTTGCAGTTGCAAGCGGTGGCGTTGGACGCGGACTGTGGAGGGCACTTCATCCTGACAGTGAGAAAGTCCTTGCCATCGAAGAGTTGGACTATATCATCTGGGCATGTACCCATTTGCCCATCGATCGCATTGTCGCTCGGTTTGGAGTAAAACAGAAACGTGCTGGAACATTGCTGCCTGGAGCCCTGGTCTACAGTATGTTGATGCGGCGGTTCGGTCTGAAGGAGCTAGCGATTAGCGAATTCGGCATCCGAGAGGGAGCGGTTCTCGAAATGGCCGACGGGAAAATTAAGTCGTGCCTCACATAAAACCTCTGGTTGAGCTCCCCGAGAGCCGATATTTGAACCGGGAGCTGAGTTGGCTTCAATTTAATCGACGAGTCCTTGAAGAAGCGTCTAATTCTCATCATCCCCTTCTTGAACGCCTCAAATTCCTGGCGATCTTTGAGTCCAACCTCGACGAGTTCTACATGGTGCGCGTCAGTGGCCTTATCGAGCAATTCGAAAGCGGCGTACTCGAAGTTTCTCCGGATGGCCTAAGTCCTAACGAGCAGCTCAAATTGATTTCGGATTCGGCGGAGCCCCTGAGGCGTCGGTGTGCTTCGGTTTACCGAGATCAGCTTCTTCCCAAAATGGGGAAGCATGGCATTCACATTCGGGGCTATTCAACGGTTAGTGATAAGCAAAAGAAAGCCTTGCAGACTTACTTTCAGAAGGAAGTCTTTCCCCTTTGCACTCCTTTGATCCTGCACCCCTCACCAGGCGTCCCTTTTATATCGAACCGCAGCCTCAACTTGGCGGTGGAACTCTCGGATAAGGGTTCAGACATACGGCTCGCCCGAGTGAAGGTACCGACTGTGATTCCAAGGCTGGTACGGATCAGCAAGCGTAAGCACGAATATGTACTGCTTGAGGAGGTCATCGCCCAGAACATCCAAGCGCTCTTTCCAGGCGTCGACGTACTTGGAACTCACTACTTTAGGGTCATTCGTGATGCTGACATTGAAATTCGAGAACTAGAAGCAGCCGACCTAATCGCGACTATTGAAGAAACCTTGCGCCTTCGGCGATTCGGCGACCCGGTCATGCTGCAACACAATCCAGCAATGCCTGACCATGTGAAACAGCACCTCATGACGATGCTGAAACTGGATCGTGAAGACGTTTTCAGCATCGAGGGGATCTTGGGTCTTGAAGTCTTGTATGAATTGGCAAAGATCGACAAGCCAGCCCTGCGTTTTCCCACCCACCTTCCTTACGTGGCGGAACAGTTGTCTACGGCCAGTGGACTGTTTGAGACGATGGAAGCCGCTGATCTTCTCGTTCATCTTCCCTACGATGGGTTTCGAACGATTGAAACTTTTGTGGGTTCAGCAGCTTCGGATCCCGATGTGGTTGGCATAAAGCAAACCCTCTATCGAATGGGTAGCGAGTCTCCAATCGTTGAGAGTCTCCAGGATGCCGCGGAAGGTGGCAAGCAAGTCGCCGCCATCGTTGAGCTGAAGGCTCGTTTTGATGAAAGCAACAACCTCGTGTGGGCACGGGCACTTGAAAGGGCTGGCGTCCATGTCACCTACGGGTTTCCCGAGATGAAGACGCATTGCAAGCTGTGCCTCGTGGTTCGAAAAGATCGAGGTGGGATGAAGAGCTATGCTCACATCGGCACAGGAAACTACAATCCAGGAACAGCAAGAGCCTATACCGACTTGGGATTGTTCACTTGCGACCCCGACATAACTCAGGACACTTCTGAGCTCTTCAACTACCTCACAGGATTTAGCAAGCAAGACAAATACAGAAAGCTCTTAGTAGCCCCTGTCAACCTTCGTGAAGGCATTCTGCATCGCATCAAGAATGAGATCGCCGTACACAAGAAAGATAAATCGGGAAGGATTATCTGGAAGTTGAATGCTCTTGTCGATCCAGAAGTTATCGAAGCGCTCTACGAAGCCAGTCGAGCCGGTGTCCCAATTGACCTGATCATCCGCGGCATTTGCTGTTTACGCCCTGGTGTACCGGGAATGAGCGAGAACATTCGCGTCATGAGCATCGTTGGCCGTTTCCTAGAACATAGCCGAATCTACTACTTTGGTGGTGGCGGAAAAGTGGACGTACTCATTGGGAGCGCAGATGCGATGCGTCGCAACTTGGACCGAAGAATTGAGGTTTTGGTCCCAGTTGAAGACCCTCTATTGTCGTCTCACATTCGCGACCAAATTCTGGCGACCTGCCTCAAGGACACTGCCCAGAGCTGGAATTTAGAAAGTTCGGGCGCCTACGCACGCCGTCAGGCACCAAAGGGTCAAAAGCCCTTTGACTCTCAAAATTGGTTCGTTAGTCATCCTTCCATGAAACCTATCCTTAGTCGAACGATATCGACGAGTTCGGAAATTGGAAAGTAACCAACGAATACCGAAACCTTATTCTCCGAGAGCCAAACTCATGGATGTATAGCGTCTCGTGGGGACGAACCCATGTTTCCCGTAAAAGTCCACTAGCCCAGTCCAATCGATGATGCATCGATCGACTCCTTTGTTCTTTTGATGTTCGAGCGCAGATCCAAGTAGGGCATGGCCACTTCCTTGTCCGCGTAGGTCCTTGGAAATTCCAATCGCTCCTAGGGCACCCCAGTTCTTACCGAGACTTTTGTGCCAAACCCCACCACCGATGGGAGCCTTGTTCGTGTGGTCTTGAATCAGTGCGAAACCATCAACTCGATCACCGTGAAAGAGACCAAAAACGCAACTAGCGCCCTCAATTTCGACTTTCTTCAATGTGTCGTACTTCCACCTGCCGGGAAATTCTCGATCAAAAAAGGCTGACAAAGCAGGAATATCTGCTTCAGTCATCACCCGATGCTCATCACCTAGTGGAATCGGATACTGGTTTTTGTAGTCTCCCAAATTCCGCTCTAGATCGACCGCTTCGCCGCCCTTTACAAATCCTTCAACGGTCAAGAAACTGGTCAAAGCGGGAAAATCGGTTGGACAGCCGGGGAAGAAGTGGCGCGTGTCTTGCCCAAATTGGAGCTTTGAATAACCGCGATTCACCATCAACTGCTTCACTTCGGTCATCAGGTCGACCCCGTATTGCGATTCGCAATACGCGATCATTGAAAGATGCGCGACATCTTTGTCTGGCCCTTGGTATAGCATTGAGGCAGATTTCTTAATCGTTACGAATCCAAGGATTTCTCCGTCGCCTTCTTGGATACAGCTTGCTCCCCAATCAAAGGCTGGAGAATCGACGGTGTTAAGCTTTAGCTGTTCACCATCAATCCAATACTTCTCCGGCGCACATCCATTCCAGAAATACGCCAGACGATCAAAATCGGCGTTGATAAAGTTTCGCTTCATGCTATTCGTGACGCTAGCAATCTGAGGTGTTCGTCATAAAGTCTCAAAGCTTCCCGTGTCCGGTTAATCCTTGAGATCATGTTCCCATCATCCATCTTGAAAAACTCTTGAAGGTCAATGGCAGCGACGAGCGCTTCAAATGCATCTAGCGGCCTACCACATAACTTTAGTCCAGCCTGCTCGTCGTTTTGTGAGAATTCCAAGAACGAAATCAGAAACGGCTTAAGACCTTGATATAAAGGCTGAAAGCTTTGTCGAAATTGCTTGTACTTTTGATCCGACTTTTCGTTAGGACCGAGTTGCGCAGCGTAGCAAAGCACCTCTACTAGGTCCTCATACCGTTCCCAAAATGCAGTGAGCTCTTGTTGACGTTCCACGACAAGATCAAGTCTTACTTGTCTAGCCAGAACCCTTTTCAAACAGGACCGGCCTGACTCTTCTGGACATAGTTTATTCGAAGATCGCGAACAAGGCTATGTAAGCTTCTGCGATCGTCCTCATCAAGCTGCGATTCCAAGTGTTGAACGAGGTTTGCAGTCACATCAATAGCAACTTTCGCCTCGACAAGGTCGGGTTCGATCTTGCCGGTCATTTGATCTGGCTGGAGACCAAGCTTCTGCCAAGAGACCGCTGACATCTGTTCGATGAGGATCGCAAGGATATCGTAAATACTAATCGGTTTGGACGGCTTCTCAGCCTCGTTGTCTGCCATGCTTTACCCGTAAATGACGATGTTCAGATGCTGTTTGGTGCAACTCCACCGTAGTAAAATCGTCGATTCGCGAAAGTTATATGGTTCATAACGTTATTATCATTGGCTCGGGCCCAGCCGGATACACAGCGGCCCTGTATGCAGCACGAGCAGACCTGAGTCCGGTCATGTTTTCTGGACTTCAACCGGGTGGTCAATTAATGATCACCACCGAAGTCGAAAACTATCCAGGTTTTCCGGACGGGATCATGGGCCCTGAGTTAATGGAGCACTTCCGTCGTCAAGTCGAAAGGTTCGGAGTTGTCATTCATGATCGCCACGTTGACAAAGTCGATCTGACGCAAAGGCCATTTAAAGTTCATGTTGAGGATGAAGTTTTCGCGGCTCGATCCGTTATCATCACGACCGGTGCAAGTGCTAAATGGCTTGGACTTGAGTCTGAGGTCACCTTTGGAGGCTTTGGTGTGAGCGCATGTGCCACATGCGACGGGTTCTTTTTCCGAAACCGCCAGGTCATGGTTGTTGGAGGCGGAGATACGGCAATGGAGGAAGCAAACTACCTCACACGGCATGCCAGTAAGGTCTACCTCATGCACCGTCGCCATGAGTTTCGAGCAAGCAAGATCATGCAGGACCGAGTTCTGGCGAACCCAAAGGTTGAAGTCATCTACAACTCTACAATCGAGGAGATCGTCGGCAGTACATCTCCAAAGCGAGTTACCGGAGTTAAGTTGGTTAACACGTCAACCGGAGAAAGAACGGAGATGCCAATTGACGGCGTTTTCATAGCTATAGGACATCAGCCGAACTCAGAGCTCTTCAAAGACGTCATCGATATGGATACTGTCGGCTACATTCGTACGCTGCCTGGCACAACTAAGACAAACATTCCTGGCGTTTTTGCAGCTGGAGACGTAGCAGATAGTTGCTATCGACAAGCGATTACCGCAGCAGGAACGGGTTGTATGGCTGCAATGGATGCCGAGAGATTTCTGGAAGCAGAAGAGCACTAAATGATAGCGACTTTGGCCCTTGCTTGTTCCCTTCTGGGAAGTCCCCAGGATGGCGTTGTATGGAAGAAGGTACTCCTCAACATGCCAGTTGGGAGCAAGACCGCCTTGATGTATCAAGGGCCAATTGATCCCATCGATCCACCGAAACTTTCCCCTAAGAGATTTGGAACGGAACAGGTGCAGTGGGAATTTCCTTGGATGGTCGAAGGCTTTGCCCAGTCGGATAGCGCTCGGTTTAAGTCCTATTTCAGAGTATTCGCCCAAGAACAGAAGGGAGATAAACCAAGCCAAATTTCCCAAATGCTCCTTCGCCTGTGGGACTGCAACTATAAGCGCCTTCGACTAAGCCACAACCCTCAATTTCATGACGGGCTTGTGGAGGTCTACCTCTGTTTTGGCGGTAAAGCTGGAGGCGAGCAGATACTTGGTGTTGACAGTGGAATCGATGTCAAAACAAAGCGCCAGGTCGACTTTAAGGTCAACACGATTTACATTTACGATATGGGAAGCTTTACCGATCCCATAGAGATGGCCCGAGAAGTCGCTCATGAATATGGCCACGCGACGCTACCTCCGATCGGAGGCTACTCCCAACCCGAGGATTGGGCAGATGGTTACCTCGGAGAAAAGCTCTATTTGAGATGGATGCGGGACGGATTGGCCAAAGGGGAATTAGTCCCTGGCGACGTAATGGGACTCACTAAAGAAGATCTCGATAAATGGGTTACGAAAAACGTAGACCCCTTAATCGAGAAAGCAGCCCAAACACTTCCAACGGCGAATCTTCTCGCTGACAAATCGGAAAATGGCATGAATTCCTTTATCGGACTCGCCCTATACATCGACACACTCTACGGAGATGCCGTCCTAAGTCGGTCACTCCAAATGGCAGGAACCGACGGCAAAGACTATCCTGCAAACACTGTTCTTGCGGCTGAGGAACCTGAAACCATAACCCTGAATATCCCTCCCAGCCTAATCGGCAAACCTATTTGGATCCCGCTTGGCACTGGAAAACTAAAAGGCTTGCCTTGGCTCAAGCATGATCCTTCGGGTTGGGCGCAAATACAACCCAAGACCAATCAAGTTGTTATCACGAACTGGTCCTAGTTAGGTTCGACTCCAGATAGGATCAGGTAAAAGAAGCTTGACGAAGGCCGTCTCTGCCTGGACAAGCTTATGTTCCCTACTGATTATTTCGAACGCGTTTATGCCGGCGTACTAGGCAAGATTATTGGCGTCTATCTGGGTCGACCGTTTGAAGGTTGGCTTTATCGAGATATCCTCGAAAAGCTTGGTCAAGTCGAGTACTACGTGAATGATCGGCTGAATGCTCCGCTCGTAGTAACTGATGACGATATTAGTGGCACCTTTACATTTCTTCGAGCATTAGAGGATTACGGTAATTCTTCAGCCCTAACTCCTGTACAAATTGGACAAACCTGGCTCAACTACATCATTGATAATCGAACGATTCTTTGGTGGGGTGGAATGGGCATGTCCACCGAACACACTGCTTTTCTTCGAATGAAAAAAGGAGTGATGCCGCCAGAAAGCGGTTCCATCCAAACAAACGGGCAAGTGGTCGCAGAGCAGATTGGAGCGCAAATATTTATTGATGGGTGGGGCCTGATTCACCCGGGTGATCCTGAAGAAGCAGCGGACTATGCTCGTCGAGCCGGGAGTGTGAGTCACGATGGGGAGGCTATTTTCTGTGCGCAGGTTATCGCTGCGTCAGTGGCGGCAGCTTTTGTTGAGTCAGATATCACCAGGATGCTTGACGCTGCCGTTGCCCAGATTCCTCGGGATTGCCTCACGACTCGATTAATCGAAGATGTCCGAAATTGGCATGCCATGGGCCTTGATTGGAAGCAAGGGTTTGAGAAGATTGAGTCCCAATATGGCTATGACAAGTACGGTGGAAATTGTCACACCATCCCCAATCACGCCATTATCATCCACGCTCTTATGCACGGCCAGGGTGACTTCCAAAAGTCGCTTATGATTGCCAACACATGTGGCTGGGACACCGACTGCAACTCCGGGAATGTCGGTTGCATCATGGGCGTTCGGAACGGCTTGGCCGGAATCGATATCGGGCCTGACTGGCGTGGACCGATTGCCGACAAGATTTACTTACCTACCAGCGACGGCGGTCGATGTGTTACTGATGCCGCAAACGAGTCTGTTCGAGTGTTAAGGTCCGCCTACGCCCTAAAAGGTGTTGACTTCTCACCTCCGAAATCAGGATCTCGTTTCCATTTTGAGTTGCCAGGTTCAGTTCAAGGATTCAGGGCGGTTGGTGCACAACTATCCAACGTCCTTGGTCACTCGACCTGCGGACATAGATCCTTGAAGATCGAAATGACTTCTGCAGACCATCGCGCATCGGTCCTGTCCGAGACTTTCCCGACACCAGAGGCTAGGAAGATGGGAGGATATGAACTTGTAGCTTCACCAACTTTGTATCCTGGACAGACTGTTCGAGCTCTGTTGTCTGGTTGTCCATCGAATAAGACGGTCGTAGTGGCGTCCATCTGTATACAGAGATATGGCAGCGATGATCAACTCCATCTAGTAGTAGGTTCAGCTCAAGATATTCGACCAGGCGAGCAGTCGGAACTTACATGGGAAGTTCCCGACTGCGATGGGTATCCCATTTCTGAAGTCGGACTCCGACTGGAAGGTGCAGATGGAACCGCTTTTCTCGACCTCCTGACGTGGGATGGATCTCCACGAACAACTTTCACAAGAGTAGAAGGGACCAGTTGGAGGAACCAGTGGGTCAATGGAGTTTCTGATTTTGCGAATTGGGGCGAGCCCTTTCGGCTGATTCAGAATGAAGGAACGGGCCTTATCATGACCGGCACCAGGGAGTGGATGGACTATCGAGTGGAGTCCACCTTAATTCCGCACCTTTGTGTTACGACAGGAATTGCCGCCAGGGTCCAAGGCATGAAACGCTACTATGCTCTCGAACTGGTCCGCGGTGGCAGAATTCGCTTGGTCAAAGCACTTGACGGGATCGAAATTATCCGAGAGACGAGTTTTGATTGGGACCTAGGCGATTCCGTTTCGTTGGCGATCGAAGTCTTTGGGACAACGATTACAGCGTTCGCAAACGATGCATTGTTATGGAAGGTGGACGATAAGGACCGACCTCTTGAAAGTGGTGGAATTGGGCTGGTTTTGCAGGAGGGTAGGGTGGCCTCTCACGTAGTCTCGGTGCGCCCGCTTACGGCCTAGTTCAGCCTCATTTTGAATTTAAACGCTCACTTTTATGTCAAAATGAAGTCAAGAATTATCGACGGAGGTATCCGATGCTTGCATCTACGAATTGCATACCTGTTACGATTACTCGCGACTCGAGCGAAGACATCAAAATGAGAGGACTGGAGGTTTTTGTCGATGACACCTTTGCAGATGATCTCTATTTTGGGAACACCTATTCAACTTGCCTTGAGCCAGGCGAACACGTAATTAAAGTAACTAATCGCCTCTACACTCGGCGGCTTTCGATCAACCTAAAGGACGGTCAAGAAGCGAACCTGCAGGTGGGAAATTATTTCGGTGCCTTGGGTGGATTCATGATGTCGGTGATCGGGTTCGGACACTACAAGGTATTTGTCAAGCAAATCGAACCCGTTACCCATAGCTGAATGCATTCTGGTTTGGAACTGATCCATTGATAACGATATAATCCATCGTTGGGTTCGATGGTGAATCATGGTTGTTGTTAGACTCTTCTCGAATCCAGTTTTTGGTCGCATTGTAACTTCCTCCCTATTTGCAATAGGTATTGCTGGGTTTGCCAACACTTTGGTTGATCGAGGTGTTGCGCCAAAAGTCGAGTACGTGCGCGATATACAGCCGATCTTTGCCGCACATTGCCAGCAATGCCATTCGGCAACCACCAAAATGGGCAAACTGGCTCTAGATTCAGCCCAAGCCGTACTTAAAGGCAGTTCATCTGGGACCATCGTGACTCCAGGCAAGCCAGAGCAGAGCGTGCTCTTGGACCGAATTCTTGGAAAAGGTGGCCAACCTCGGATGCCGATGGGTTTCGGCCCGCTGAGCGACAAAGACATTGCGACGATTCGGGCTTGGATTGAGCAAGGTTGCGACACTCGGGGTGCCAAACGGGCCCACTGGGCATATGTTGCCCCCGTTCGACCGAAGGTACCTGCATTCCCGAATAGCCACTGGATCCGGAATCCAATTGACTCCTTTGTCTACAAGAAGCAGTTGGAGGCCCATTTGGTGCCATCTCCAGAGGCGGATCGAGAAACACTCATTCGACGACTTTCGCTTGACCTAACGGGTCTGCCACCCACATTGGAGGAAGTCGATCACTTTGTCTCAGATAAGTCTCCGAATGCCTACGACCAGGTTGTGGACCGTTTGCTGGCAAGTGCTCATTACGGGGAAAGAATGGCTTTGCCGTGGTTGGATGCGGCACGTTATTCGGACAGCAATGGCTTCCAACAGGATGGCGACAACTACCAATATGTTTGGCGTGATTGGGTCGTGAATGCACTCAACAGCAACATGCCTTTCGATCAGTTCACTACCGAACAACTCGCGGGTGATTTGCTACCCGGAGTCACGACCGGTTCAATTGATGGGCTGAACAAGCTTGTGGCTACCGGCTTTGTTCGCGACAATATGCTTAACAACGAGGGTGGTGCCATCCCTGAAGAGCAACGGAACGTGGAGTTATTCGACAGGGTAGATACCTGCTCTACTACATTCCTTGGACTCACAATGGCATGCGCTCGGTGCCACGATCACAAGTACGATCCTTTGTCTCAGAAGGATTACTACAGCATGCTCGCGTTCTTCAACAACGTGCCAGAAACCGGAATCCCATCGGACACCATCGGTGGGTATTACATCGCGAAACCGTGGGTGTATGCGGGTTCGTCGGACGAGATGGCGAAACTGCATTCCCTGGAACCGGCTACTACTCTTGCCGAACAGACATTTCGCAAGTTCGAAAAGTCCCCTCAGGCACAAGCAGAAGAGCGTGCCTGGGAGTCGAAGGCTTCGAAAGATGCCGCCATACCTAAAGAGATTTCGGCAGTGTTGATGGTTGCAAGTGAGAAAAGAAAGTCAGATGCTTCGAATCGACTTCACGAGTACTACCTTGCAAATGGTCTGGCTGAGCCGGGTAAGTCGACGCGAAAAAAGTGGCTTGACCTACGGAAGGAGCTTGAAGATCTAAAAACGGCTCTCCCTAAGGTCATGGTCATGTCCGACCGACAGCCGCGCAAGGCTCATGTCTTTTCTCGAGGCAACTATGAGTCTCCCCTTTCCGAGGTTTTTGCTTGTACACCGGCGTCCCTTCCCCCCATGCCACCAGAAGAACCTAAGAACCGGCTGGGTTTGGCAAAGTGGATTGTAAGCCCGTCGAATCCACTGACGGCCAGAGTTCAGGTCAACCGCTACTGGCAACTTTTCTTTGGTAAAGGCCTGGTAAAGACGCCTGAGAATTTTGGGGTCCAATCGGAGCCGCCTCTTAACCCGGAGCTTTTGGATTGGCTTGCCGTGGAATTTCGCGAGGGCGGATGGAATGTTAAGAAGCTTCAACGCCTGATCGTAACCAGTGCGACATATCGCCAAACATCCAAAGTCAGCAGAGCACTCTACCAAAAAGATCCTGAGAATCGATATTTTGCTCGGGGGGCGCGGTTCCGAATGCCTAGCCTCATCATTCGAGATGCTGCACTAGCATCGAGCGGCCTCATCAACCTTAAGATGGGAGGCAAGCCCGTTTATCCTTACCAGCCGAAAGGAATTTGGGATGGACTCGCGATTACAGATGAACGTGACTTCACCTATCCCCAGTCTAAAGGTAGTGACCTCTATCGTCGAAGCATCTACACCTTTTGGCGACGTACGGTGGGTCCGGGGAATATGTTCGACGCTGGTTCCAGGCAGGTTTGCACAGTCCGGCCATCACAAACGTCCACTCCCCTTCATGCTCTCATCACGATGAACGATGTGACCTGGGTAGAAGCAGGTAGAGCACTTGCTGAGAAAGTCATCATGTCAGGATCGCACGATCCAATGGCCCGACTTTCTGACGCCTTTCGAAGGGTTTGTGCAAGACGGCCCAATTCGAACGAGTTGAAAATCCTGAAGCGAAGCCTCGATCGCAGCCTAGCAGCTTTTCGGGCTGACCCCAAAGTCGCCGAAACCTACCTACACCAAGGCGAACGTCAACCCAACGCCAGCATTGAGCCGATCGAGAATGCCGCATATTCCAATGTCTGTGCAGCCATTCTCAATCTAGATGAAGCCTTGACACGAGAATAACGAATGAACCCCTTTTTCGAACGTGACCTTCGTATGACCCGGCGGCAATTCTTTGGGAAGACTGCTTCTGGTCTAGGTGTCGTGGCGTTGGGAAGCTTGCTTCAGCAAGAAGGGTTTGCGGCCACGCTTCAACGTGCAAGAGGTCACGCCGCGGGGGCGCCGGCACTGCCTGGTCTTCCCCACTTTCCAGCAAAAGCCAAGCGAGTCATTGTGCTTTGGCAAGGTGGAGCACCCTCACAGGTGGACCTCTTTGACTACAAACCAAATCTTGCGAAAATGAGACTTCAAGAGTTGCCTGAATCGGTAAGGGCTGGTACGCGCCTCTCGACCATGACCGCGACTCAAGGCAAGTTTCCAATCCTTCCCGCGATTAAGCCGTTTCGCCAATACGGTGAATGCGGTCGCTGGATGTCAGAAATGCTCCCTCATATTGGTTCGATTTCGGACGAAATTGCGGTTGTCCGATCCATGCATACCGATGCCGTTAACCACGCACCGGGAGTTACTTTCTTTTTGACCGGCAGCCAGATTCCTGGTCGACCTAGCATGGGAGCATGGGCAACCTATGGCTTGGGGACAATGACCGACGAATTGCCCTCCTTCGTTGTCATGACCTCATCAGACGAGAAGAAAACCTGCGGTCAGTTGTTCTTCGATTACTACTGGGGAAGCGGATTCATTCCTTCTAAATATCAAGGTGTGCAGTTCCGAAGCGGGGGCGATCCTGTTCTGTACCTCACCAATCCTCCAGGTATTTCGCCCGAACTTCGAAAGGGTGTCCTCAAAGACATTACGGACCTAGATCAACAGCGCCTCGCGGACTATGGAGATCCCGAGATTGAGACGCGAATTACTCAGTACGAACTGGCCTTCAAGATGCAAACCAGCGTTCCTGAACTAACCGATATCTCAAAGGAACCAGCCAGTATTCTGGAGATGTACGGCCCGGACGTGACGAAAAAAGGTACTTACGCCCACAACTGCCTTCTAGCACGACGACTCATTGAACGTGGCGTACGATTTGTCCAATTGATGCATAGTGGATGGGACCAACATGGGAACCTAGACACCCAATTGGAACTCCAGTGCCGCGACACTGACCAGCCCTCAGCAGCACTTGTAAAGGACCTGAAACAACGGGGGTTATTGGACGATACGATCGTCCTCTGGTGCGGTGAGTTCGGCCGAACGGTATTCGCACAGGGTGACGTGAACAGGCATGATGCGCATGGCCGAGATCACTTTGGAGCTTGCTATAGTCTTTGGGTGGCTGGCGGTGGATTCAAGGGCGGAACCGAGCACGGAGAGACCGATGATTTTTGCTACAAGGTCGTGAAAGATCCTGTCGGGGTCCACGATATGCAAGCGACCCTACTCCACCAATTGGGGATCGATCATGAAAGGCTTACTTATCGTTATCAGGGGCGGGATTTCAGGCTGACCGACGTTTCAGGCGAAGTTATCCCACACTTGATTGCCTAAGGACGAAACTGCTCGTTGTAGCTGATCCATACCCAGCCCTTTGACTGTTCGTACGGCAGTGACTTCCAGCCGGTCGGACTCTTGGAGTCCTTAATGAGCCGGTTGGCCTGCACTATGAGCCCCTGTTGGACCGTTTTTCCGTGCTTTAGCATTCGCCAAAAGTCGGTTTCCGTTCGACTAACTGGGGCATTCTTCCATCCTTCGTTTTTTGGCAACGAATTTCTAAACAGCTCCACAGTCTTGGAGTAATCCGCTTTCCAAACATATCTAAAAACTCGCGTCACAAACGGAGATTTGTCAGATCGGTATTCCGTTATATTAGCTATCGCACCCTCTGGGATCCCGTGCACGCGGAAGACAGGCAAAGTTGCTTTTGGCAACTCCTTTCCAGCAATAAGTGGGTCATCGGCAACTGCCAAAACGAAGAGTAGTGAAGTCAACATGGTTAGCTGCGCACGAGTCTCAGCTCAGTGATCATTAAATTAGGGCCGGAAGTCGTTTTTGATTGAAGCACAACTTCTCCGGCTACACAGTCCTCAGATCGTATGTGAAGCTTAATCCATTTTCCAGTCCCGTTGTGGACACCTAGTCCATAGGTCTTTCCAAGAAACGTTACCGTTCCGTCCCGCCCTAGATCGTTCCAATCATGAAAGTGGACATATAGGTCATAAGCATGTGGCACAGGAATTTTTACGCTCACCTTAAGACTAATGTCTCCAAACCAAGCCGTACCCACTTCATCTTTCCAGACACCTGAACCATCAACTTCATACTGAATCGCAGCGTCACTTTCATCTCTGCTATCCATTGATCTGCTCCATGAGGCGTTTCCGTCAGCGGCTAGATTTCCTCCGGCTTTGATCCGTAATGCAGGCTTTGACTCAACAGGAATCTCATTTTTAAGTGTTGGAGGACTGACTGGGAAGGTCCCTTTGAGCTTGACTTCCGTTAGCACGAGTTGAGGAGCGAATGACTTCGAATTGATATAGGTCAATAGGCTACGTCTTAATGCCTGTGCTTCCGGGCGCTTCTCTAGATCGGTTGTGATATCGTATCCGCACACTAACAGGCTTCCGCCACTCACTAGCTTCATCTCAAAGATCGAACCCAGCTTCCAGTTGAAATGAAAATCACAGATAGGCTGAACGATGGGCTGATATTCGAGTGGATACCCATCGAGTCTGAACGCCCTTCCCGATCGACACAAATCTTGCCATTGCCAATCAAAGTTCGATTCAGTGGGAAAGCCGCTAAGTGCTGGATGAGATGCCCGAACAAGACCACCAAGTGTGAACTGCCCCTGAAACATGGCAGCCGACCAATAGGCAGGTTTGAATTGGGCGAACTTAGCATTCTCCCTGGTGCCAAGCTGATGGGCATCCAACAATACGTTCTCTCCCTTCTTTAGGCGGGCAACAGCAGAATCGAGATCCGTTTCCACAGCACGGGTCACGGACTCTGTGGTTCGGGGAAAGACCCAAATATCCCAGTCGTTAGCAAATGGCGTACCATCAATGTGTACCTCCAGCCGAACTCGGGATGGAGTTTTGACTGGACTAAGCTTGGCTTTTACCTGTCCAATATCAAAGACACCTGAACCTTTTAGTTCGATCTCTGGAAAGGTGCCATGAGAGATAATGTGTCTGTTCGCGTCTCGCAAATACCACGTCGCACTAATTCGCCCGAGAGACTGGGCCCCATAGTGGGCAACTTGTACTCGCGCTGACAGCGATTCGTCGGAGTGATAGATATATTTCGGCAGTCTCGCAAGAGGAACAGTCTCACTGCACCATCTCCTAAACCTCTCGGGAGTTACTGTTCCCTTGCTACTGTAAAACGAATCCAGCCATCCGACCAACGCCTCGCCTTGTCCTGAAAAATCCTGGATGCTGAGGAGTTCAAAGCCGGCACAACTTGGAGTCCTTAGGTGGCTCTCGATTTCGTCCTTATAGAGCCTGATCGCTAGCGCTCCCGACGCTTTTTGAAACTCGTGATCCAGACGAACGACGCCATTCGTTTCAGCCAATCGCTTGAACTGCTCATAGTTACGTGCCCGGAGGACGCCCTTGTATTTTGTAATTTCATCCCAAGTGGGGTACTCGGGCCACTGTCCAACTTCATGGGCGATGATTGGAACTGGTGCCTTTGAATATTGCTTTTCATAGTCCCAGTCGTTGTAAGGTTCAAGGCGATCGCGACACCAGCCAATGCCAGGAATGGCATGAGTGATGCTATAGTCGTCCGCAGCCACGATCGCTCTCGCAGTACTGACTGCATACAACCTTCGCGGGTCGTGCTGCTTTATTTCCTCGATCCACTGGTTACAGACTATTGGGTCGAAGGAGCCCAATTCGTTCCCGATCGTAAACATGATGAAAGACGGATGGCTTCCATATGTATCCATTACCCTCCGTATCTCGGAATGAACATAGTTGTCAACAGTGCCCGGAGGATTGAGAAGCGATAGAGGGAACGAAGTACCCATGTTTTCCATTGGGCCTGGGACGTCCTTTCCCAAAGTTCGCTGCACCCATATGACTTCGCTTTCAATGTAGACGCCTAGTTTGTCTGCGGCTGCGAACGCAGCTTCCGGTGGCGTCCAAGTATGGAATCGAATATGGTTTAGGCCATAAGACTTATATATCTTGAGGATCCGCGTCCAGGAGCTAACGTCCATCGATGGATAACCAGTTAGGGGGAAATGAACGCAGTCGAGATTTCCGCGCAAGAAGATGGGCTTTCCGTTTATGGCGATGTGTTGACCGATTCTTGCGACCTTGCGGAACCCAAAATCCTGAGTCGACTCGGACTCACCTAGGGAAGAGTGGATCGTAACGGTCAAGGTGTAGAGATTCGGGGCAAATTCATCCCATACATCGGGCGATTTCGTTAATGAAACCGACTTTAGATGGGTTGAGATGCCGTTTTGTGCCGCGAGGCTAGTCAAAGTACTATCGACAATCTTCCCAGTTGCCTTCTCTCGAATCTCGAGTCTGACCGAGACGTGCTTTACTCCCAAATTCCGGTTTTCGATCGTGATTTCAGCATCTACTCGTTTGCTGGCCGCGTTCGGAAAGACACGTATTGAATCTATTGATACGAATGGAATTGATCGCAATTGGATTTTGCCCACGGCGCCATTCCAAACGGTCTGTGTTTGCTCGGTGTAACTATGCCCATTGACTCCAATCGGGCAGATGGGTCGGTTGTCAATTCGCAATGTCAGCAGATGCTTGCCGGGCGTCAATTGACCTAATGCGTGCAAGTGAGGTGTATTGAGAGATTCGGCAATTCCGCAATCTCGGCCATCAACATATACTCGACTCGTCCACAAGACCCGTTCTAGCAAGAGTTGAGTCTGTGTATTCTTCCAGGTCGAAGGAATGGAAATGACCTTCTGGTACCACGCTGGACCGTAGTATTTTACGACTCGGGTGAGGACTCCGACATCGGCACCTACCGTCTTTTCGCCATAGCCGGCTTGGTCTGTTGTGCCTGGCAATCGAATGGTCTTGGACAAAGCCTTCGTGCTCCATCCTTCACGGATTCCTGCATCTTTGGCGTCCAACTGAAACGCCCACTTCCCTGCCAAATCAATCGTGCTCTCAGCCATGCCTTGCGCGGCCAATAGGGCAATACCCAGTAAGGTTCCAACCAGTTTATTCACGTTATGCCTAACGTGATCTTGCACGATCCCGCCGTCGCAACAGCGAATTCACGGACGATCCAAGTAGAAAAGCGGTTATGAACGTGAACCTTTTGGATTCTTGGGTGAAATGCCAGAAGAGTTGGCTGACACAGTCAAATCTTCTTCTTTGACAAAGTAAAAGCAAGTCAGGTAGCACAATCCCGGCTTGGATTGAACGCTACCTGAGTGCTTCGATTAGTTTCGACTACGGGTTTGCTTTTACTTCAACATTCTTCAGACCCCAAGCCATGTCAGAAACCGCGCCGGTTAGGTTGCCGGTGAAGACGATGGTCACCGTAGGTGCCGTGTGGCTAAAAGTCTTTGTGACGTGGTAGACAGCGTCGTTATAAAGAATCGCTGGACTATGCGTATAACCCAGACTGTTGAGCGACGTAGCCGAGGTTCCTGGCAGATTTGTTAAGCCGTCAGGATAACTCTGATTCTCGCCACTGATATTCGAGAAGCTCTGTAGGAACTGGCTTGTACTGTCAACTTGCATGTTCAGCGTGCTCACACCTGAGATGCCGCTCCAGCCACCAATAACAAAGAGATCGTACGATACGGTCAATGTCTGGTGAGCTGTAATGCTGTTCAACGTAAGGGTTACAGGCGATGTTCCACTGATTCTTCCGAGAAACTTCGAGCCGCTTGGCGTGATCTCATTCGTCGTCGGAGTAAATACGCCGGGAACGCCAGAGTTGAAATCGTAGAAGAAGTCCGAAGAAGTTATCACCGTTACCGTTGCCGTGTTAGACACATTATTGTCGGCATTACTCATGGCCCGAACGGTTACAGTTTGGGGTGTTGTGGGAGCTGTGAACAATCCACTAGTGGTAATTGAGCCAGCCGATGAGGTCCAAGTAACCGACTTATTAGTAACGCCAGACACGTTTGCCGTGAATTGCTGTTGCTGGCCAATAACTACATTGGCGACCGATGGAATAACCGTTATACCAATGGCCGTAATGTTCACTGAAACAGTGGCAGAGTAGCTTGGAGACGTAACACTAGTGGCAGTTACGCTAAAGGTTCCGGTAGTCTCCCCAGCTCGATATAAGCCAGAGGAGTCAATCGTGCCACCGGTGGCGCTCCACGTAACGGATTGGCTGGTTTGACCATCTATGGTTGCGCTGAACTGAACGGTTTGATTAGTTGCCACACTTGGAGTTGGAGGGCTAATGTGTACGACGACATCAGAGACTGTAACACTTGCAGTAGCTGTGACCGTTGGCTGCGCACTAATGCTTGCTGTTATGGTAATAGTGCCGGCAGTGCTAGGTGCGGTGTAGAAACCGGTTTGATCGATCGTTCCCGCTGAAGCTTTCCAAGTTACTGCCGTATCCGTGGTGCCCGTAATCTTGGCTGTGAATTGTGTTGTTCCGCCTTTCAATAGGTTGATTGCAGTGGGGGTAATCGAAATCGATGCTGCATTCGTGACATTAACCGTCGCTTCTGCTTTCACGTTTGAGTCCGCAACACTGGTGGCACTTATGCGATAGACAAATGTTCCTGAGGCATTTGGCGCGGTGTAGTTGCCGGTTTGATCGATCGTTCCGCCAGAGCAGCCCCACTGGACGGCTGTGTTAGATGAGCCAGTGACCGTGGCTTGAAAGGTTTGCTTTCCACCTGGGGCCAGTGTCAGTGTTGAAGGAGTTATCTTGACTGAGACGGCACCTGAGGTACTACCACCTCCTCCTCCGCTTCCACCGCATCCGCCGGAGGCAAATGCCCCCATCAAGATAACGACCAACAGTGAAATCATCACATTCAAACGCAAGTGGGTCTTCATATTTGGTTCCATCCAAATGGGCTGAACTTGCCGTTCATTTGTTCCGGTGATGTTTCGCTTGTTCCAAGGAACAGGCCGAGCTTCGAAATAAGGCTTAGGTTCAGATTTTTCATTTTTCCCCTTCATTCGTTTTGCGCTGCTACTCTGCCGCGTTTACACCCAAAAGGATGAATGCGTGACATGAAGACGGTATGAGGGCCCAATACCTTTGTGATCCGGAACAATTTGACCTTGGAAATCAGCCAGCTAAGTAATGGCGATTTCTATGCAAGCATCACACACACCCACATACACCGCATTTATAAATTCGACCGCCGCGCAATCGGCTAAGGCGGAACTCATTCAATTAGGAGCAGTTCCCGAGGACGTAAGCCTAATTGGAAGCGGGTCTTTGGAGGGGGAATCCATGCCTGCTACCCAAAGCATGACTCAAATGGATCCACCGGCGGCTCCCTCGGCCGAGGAGTTTCCCGATTTCCGTACTCCGCAGGGTGACGTCCCATCTTCGCCGAGCGATCCGAATCCGCTGTCCACCACTCCGAGAAATTCTGGGCAATCTCGAGCGGTTGCTTTATTCAAACATCTAATCGATCACGGACTTTCAGACAGTCAAGCCAATGAATTTGTAAAAGTGACGGAGGAGGGCGGTGCTGTCCTCTCAGTTAAATTGCCGTCGGGATCACTTGACCATGAAGAAGCATTTGAAGTGCTCAAGAACTACGACGGTATGATCGCAGAAGCCAATCATCCCGCCAATCGAACAGCAGTTCAGTCTAGCGTTCCGCAGGGAACCAATGACTCAAACAATTCAGGCTAGATCGAGTTCGTGTTTAAATTGATGATAAGGACCCTAAAGGTTATTCCCTGAGCTCACTCAAGCTCATTTATTCGAATCCTTCAGACATAGCGAAGGGACTCACTCTTCAATCCTCTTGCCGGTCACAGCATCGACAAGCATTGATCGGCGTCCCTTGTTTGTTCCATCTGGAGGAATTTGATAGTGAATCGCCCAGGTGCGTCGACCAGATGGAGCTCCGATTGGAGCGTAGTAACCTAGTTTTGTGCGTTCAATCCGAAACGAATTTGGTCTCAGAATGTACGGACGGAGTGTGGCGCCGGACCTTGCGACCTGGTCTTGGGCATCCGTCTGGTGCCTCTCTTGTTCTTCTGGAATAACCGTCGATAGAAAGATCTGTCGAAATGCTTTCTCAACCTCAGAAGTTGAACGCAACTTTGGCTGGAAATTATCTAGGGGAGGAACGTCCAACGCGAATGCATTAAATGAGTTGAATCTTCCATCTGGAACGGAGAATGTAAACTTATATCCATGGGGAGTACCTACCCACGGAAGACCACCACGAATCACGGAGAAGTTGGCTACTCCTGTACCTTTACCGTCCCAAACCATGTCCGTTAACGAGACTGGATTCGGATTATGCAGATTACGGACCCAGCGTTTGAGTCTTTCTCCTTGCTTTGCATCGATAAGGTTACGCTGAGGAAGCATCGGTACGGCGGCCCCTACGGGAGTCCGAGGTCCACCGGCGGTGTAGTCGTCGCGAAACACGAGCGAAATCGACGAGTCGCCAGGGTTACTCTCACCGGTACACAGACGGTTCTCGCCATCCAAAACCATGACCTGACAGATCTTCCCTTTTCCGGTTCCGCTCACGTAAACCTTTCGAAAGCGATAAGGTCCAGGGACTTCGAACGAAATTAGGTAGGTTCGCATCTGGGCCATCGCCTTCTCGCCTGGAGACAACGATTTCTGCCCAGCTAAACCGATTGCAAGAATCAAAAGTGCGGTCATGGATTCCCGCATCTATTCTACTTCTGTAACAAACAGGGACCCAGTTCCTTATGGAACTGTTTCGGTATGAACCTGTTTGCCAGTTCTCGCGTCGATGAGCATGGCGTTTGTTCCACCTTGAATCGCATAGCCAACGTCACGGCTGCCGAAGTAAGGTATTCGCCACACAAGTCGAGCCAGTCGGTCGCCCGTTGCTTTGTAGTATCCCAGCGTCGGACTTTGCCCGAGTTTGAAGCTCGTTATCCAATGGTGCTTCTGCAAGTTTTCAGGCGCGATTTCAGTTGTAAAAATATTTTCCAGCCGAGCAACCGCTTGCTTTTCGGTCAACAGAGGCGGAGCGGAGTCTACTTCGGGAAGGTTCTCGTCGCAAGTAAGGCGCAGGAATCGAACATCGGGCACCGAGAAGTTGACCCAATAACCGAAGTCGTGACCCGACCCTACGAAGGGATAACCATTCTTTAAGATTGGAAAATACGCGCTACCGACCCTCCCATCTGACGTAAATTCACTTGTCCGAAGAGTACGGTTACCCGTCATTGAGGAAATCCATCCTCGAACTCGTCGAAGGATCCTGTCATCTTTCAACGGATGCGTCAAACCTCGTTGAAGGGCTTCCGATTCGCTATCACGGTAAATCGCGCGGATTGCTCCCTTTGGGCCCGACTTGTAACAAGTGTAACGAGCGCCATCTCGGTCAGTGACTACGATTGAACCGACAGACTGCTCTGACCCATCTCCCAGTCCTAAAGTTTGAAGTCGAAACGGACCGATTACCCCAAATTGCTTAAGGAGGGACTCATAGGAGCCAACGGCAACTTCAGGTGAGGATTGGATGCTAAAAGCAATGGAAGCAATCAAGGTCAATGTCGTCATTTTCAGTTGATCCCGTTATCATCTGGTGCAATCAGTTCGCCGGTGACCGCGTCTGCATACATTCTTAAGAGGCCAGACTCCATAGTTGGCGTCCCAGGGTTGAATTGCATCCAGACGTGAGCTTGCCAGACTAGCCTCGCCTTGGATTCATTAGCGAACTTGAAGTAGCCCAGTTCAGGCTGTAAGTGAGGTTTGCCTCGCCATGTGGGTCCGTAAAGATAGGCCACACCTCCACCAGATTTGTAATGAGTCTTGGCCCAGTGCTCTAACAAACTCATTGCCTTAGCAGACGATATTTGAGGTTGCTTTGCGGTGACAGGCGGGATCCTAGGAGGCCTTGAGAAGTAAGTTGCCTCACCCGTCTTCGTATTGAAATCCAATCGATAACCATAAGTTGGATTAAGATTGAAGAACTTATGGTTGGCGACCAACATGTCAAAGTAAACCATAGCGAAAGGATCGGATTGGCCGACCTGGATCGTCCGCATTTGAAAATCGCCTTTGGCGCCGATCACTTTTATGAGGGCTTTTGCCATGTCTCCGGCACTCTTTTGAGTGGTGGGCTGTAAACCCCGAGACTGCTGCAAGGCTGGATTGACTACCTGAAAAAGCTGGACCTCATTGTTGGGATTCAGGTAGATCGTCATCCAACTACCTTTACTTAGCGTAAATGTGACCTGTTGGGACTTTCTTCGTCCAAAGCCCCATCGTTCACTGTCGCTCTCCGACAGTGCTGTCAGCGAACTAAGATTGAGCTTGCCCTTGTAACCTACACGCCGCGCAAAGGTCCGTGCCGCCTCCACTGCGTCCTGACCATCGCCTCCAGCTTTTGAAAGCCCAAGCAATACCAAACCAAGTAGAGTCACCATCACTATTTAGTGTAGTGAGTTACGGAGATAGTTCAGCCTTTTTATTTTTACTCAACTCGCAATTTGATTGATTTCAGCGAGTTCTGTGTCCGTCAGGCTCCAATCAGCGGCCTTAACATTTAGTTCCACCTGCTCTGGCTTTGTTGCACCCGCGATTACACTTGAGACGGTTGGTTGTGCACTAAGCCAGCTAAAAGCCAAATCGAGAATCGTTCGCCCTCTTGACAAGGCAAACGATTCTAGGCCCTCCACGATTTCCCAGTTCTTATCAGTCATGTAGCGACTTTGCATGCGATCGTTGTTTGCAAATCGAGTGCCTTCAGGAATCGAGTTCCGCATGTATTTGCCGGTCAACAGGCCGCTGGCAAGGGGGAAATAAGGGAGAAGCCCCATTCCGAATGCTTGAGCAGCAGGGATGAGTTCCTTCTCTACTTCGCGCGTCAGCAGGCTAAATTCGTCCTGACACGAAATGAATCGATGTGTTCCAAGGGATTTAGCAATCCATTGAGCATCGGCTACCTGCCAGGCAGGAACATTTGAGCACCCGACGTAGCGCACTTTACCTTGCCGAATCAGATCGTCGAGCGCTCGGACCGTTTCCTCCATCGGCGTCTTGGAATCTGGTGCATGAAGTTGATACAGGTCGATCCAATCTGTTTGCAGACGCTTTAGGCTAGCTTCAACTGCAGTCATGATATAGCGTCGCGATGCACCTTTTTGGAGCCCGTCCGAATCCATCTGCATGCCGAACTTCGTGGCCAAGACAATATCTTTCCTCCGCTTGCCGAGCACCTGTCCCAGAATGGTCTCAGATCCTCCAGCATTGCCATAGATATCTGCAGTGTCGAAGAGTGTGATGCCCGAATCCAGAGCTTTCTCGATGACTGGCTTACTTGCTTCTAGGTCCAATCGACCGCCAAAATTGTTACAGCCAAGGCCAACAGTGGAGACGAGAAGGCCGGAGTTGCCCAAGTTTCTTTGTGTCATCGCACTCGATTCTACGTTGTTTCAGCTCTTCAGTTCTGGGCAAATCAAGGCTGCCAAAAGGTTTAAGTCGGCTAGCTCCCTGAGAACTTGCCCAAATAAGCCCTTTACGCACAAGTTCGAAGCAAATTTGATGCTAGACCGCTTGACGAATAACGTTTAATCGCTCAGACTCGCAGGGTGGATCGCAATGCTCTCACGATTCCTGCACTCGCAGTCGCAGTAATCGGCACACTATACATGAGCGAACAGCTCACGGCACCCGATCAGCCTGACAGTAAAGTCCATGTCAAATACTGGGAAAAGTGGACCGCATTTGAGTTTGATGCGATGAAACACGTGGTTGATTCGTTCAACAAATCCCAGGACAAGATCCAAGTGGACATACTTTCCGTTAGCGGAATTGAAGACAAGACGCTAATGGCAATATCAGGTGGAATTCCTCCGGACGTTGTGGGCTTATACGGCGAGAACGTTACCCAGTACGCCGACAACCACGCGGTAATGGTTCTAGATGACATGTGTCGGGATGCGGGAATCAAGCGCGAAAGTTACATCTCGCCGTTTTGGGACGCAGGTGTAATTCGTGGTCACCTTTATGCCTTGCCAAGTACGCCTGCCACAACTGCACTCCACTATAACAAGGCCTTGTTCCGAGAGGCGGGTTTAGATCCTGAGAAGCCACCGAGAACAATCGACGAGCTCAACGAGATGGCTGACAAGTTAACAAAAAGGGATGAGAAGGGCCATGTCATTCGTACTGGCTTTATGCCAGGAGAGCCGGGCTGGTGGAACTGGTCCTGGGGTCCCTTCTTTGGCGGCAAGCTTTGGAACGGGAAGGACAAGATTACACTTGACTCGCCAGAAAATGTTAAGGCATTTGAGTGGGTGCAATCTTTCTCCAAGAAGTGGGGAGCAAGCGCCCTGCAATCCTTCAAGAGTGGATTTGGATCCTTTTCGTCTCCCCAAAACGCATTCATGATGAAGCAGAATGCGATGGAGATCCAGGGCGTCTGGATGTATAACTTCATTCACATGTATGCGCCGAAATTGGAATGGGGCGCTGCTCCATTCCCTACTGCAACGGCTGGCGTTCCAGATCCAACAGTTGTGGATATGGACGTGCTATGCCTTCCTTCCGGCTCAAAGCACCCCAAGGAAGCCTTCGAGTTCATCAAGTATGTTCAGTCGCAAAAAGGCATGGAGATGCTTTGCCTAGGACAGAAAAAGATTACGCCGTTACGAGATGTAAGTCCCGGATTTATCGAAAACCATCCCAATCCGTATATTAAGCTCTTTATCAAGATGGCCTATAGCAAGGGTGCTGTTTCCACACCAAAGCTTGGAATTTGGTCGCAATATAAGGATGAGATGTCGAGCGCTTTTGATGCGATTACCTTGATGCAAAAGACACCCAAGGAAGCTTTGACCGATACAACAAACCGATTGCAGCCTATGCTGGATCAGTACCTTCAACGGCTGCACTTACGAGGCGAACTATGAAGAAGATTGGCCGTAGAGAGGCGTGGGCGGGATACATATTTGCCTCCCCTTGGTTAATCGGTTTCTTTGTTTTCATGGCCTACCCGCTGGTGGCCTCGATCTATTTCAGCTTCTGCGATTATTCAGTCCTAAAGCCTCCTGTGTGGGTAGGTTTGGACAACTACAAGGCTCTCGTAAACGATGACCTGTTCTGGACGGCATTAAAGAACACACTCCTCTATGCGATCTTGGCGTTGCCTGCAGGAATGGCAACAGCGATCATTCTAGCTATGCTCCTTAACGCGAAAATTAAAGGGATGGCGGTTTATCGAACCTTCTTCTTTATCCCATCACTCGTGCCACAGGTCTCACTAGCGATTCTTTGGATGTGGGTCCTAAATGGTGAACATGGTGTTCTAAACCCGATTCTCAATCCCATTCTAAATAAGATCCATCTAACGGGTCCCAACTGGATGGGCGACCCCAATTGGTCGAAACCGGCACTCGTCATCATGAGTGTCTGGGGGGTTGGCAATGCGGTCCTGATCTACCTGGCAGGCTTGCAAGACGTCCCAACGCAACTCATTGAGGCCGCTGAATTGGACGGTGCAAACAGTTGGCAAAAAACTCGAAACGTGACGATCCCTATGATCTCGCCCGTCATCTTGTTCAATTTGATTATGGGAATCATTGGGACCCTGCAGGTATTCACGGTCCCCTACATCATGTTTCCAAACGGGGCGCCTGCTAGGTCTACTTACTTCTATGCGGTCTACCTTTATGACAACGCTTTCCGATATCACAAGATGGGATATGCCAGCGCGATGGGCTGGATTATGTTTGTCATGATTCTCGTTCTGACCTTAGGGTCGCTTCGACTTACGGAGAAACATGTCCATTACCAGGGTAGCTAAATCATGAAGAGCCAGCACAAAGAAAACACCCTCCAGAAGTTTCTGGTCCAAACAGCACTGGTTGTGCTCTCCATCGTCTTCCTTTTTCCGTTTGCATGGATGATCTTAACGGCACTCAAACCTCTCGATGAGACGATGACCATGCCGATCAAGTGGATCCCATCCAAGTTCCTCTGGGGCAACTTCTTGGATGCCATCAAATATGGCCATGAGTCCGTTGGTTACTACCCATTCTTGGTTTATGCCCGAAACTCCTTGGTTTTGTGTGCATTGATTGTGTCGGGAACGGTTGCTTCGAATTCTATCGTCGCATACTCGTTCTCTAGGCTTCGATGGCCAGGTCGAGATCTCGCCTTTGGCATTACTCTCGCCACGATGATGGTTCCGTTTCCTGTCCTCATGGTTCCAACTTTCGCGTTGTTCCGACATTTGGATTGGATCGGAACCTATCGTCCCCTGTGGGTACCCGCTTGGTTTGGGTCGGCATTCAGCATTTTCCTACTGCGTCAGTTCTTTCGAACCATCCCGTTCGAACTTACAGAAGCGGCAAAGATCGACGGCGCAAGCGAGTGGCGAATTTTCCGAACTATCGTGTTGCCGTTGAGCAAAGCTGCCCTCGCGGTCGTTGCACTGTTCTCGTTTATGGGCGCATGGAATGACTTTCTTGGACCGCTCATCTACTTGCTTGATCAGAAGACCTTTACTCTTTCGTTGGGACTGCAGTTCTACCAAAGTCAAAACGGTGGTACATCTTGGAATCTCCTTATGGCTGCATCCGCGATGGTTATTGCTCCCGTCATCATCCTCTTCTTCTTTACGCAACGGCTCTTCATCCAGGGTATTGCCATTACTGGACTTAAGGGTTAGCTGCGTTCCGAGTTCATCAGGTCTGTCTCGTTCTAGTAGACAGACCGCAACCCCTCCTGTGTGAATCCACAGGTTTGAGACCAGAACGATCGCCTCCTATAGGCGTCTCTACTTTCATAGCTCCCCTGAACAAGAGCTCACGCAAATGGAGAAGAGATGAAAACAACTACCTTTAGAAGCATCGTTATGGGAGCCGCTTTGGTTGGTGCATTGGGAGCCTCGGCAATTGCAACTGCCGACGACTACAGACACCGCGAAACGGTCAAGGTCGAGCGCCGAGGTTCAAATGCACGAGGTGATTCTCATCGTGGCAATAGTTTCGCAATCGACCTAACCTTTGCCCTCTTTGGCGGCCATTCTCAAGATCGAGATTGGAATCGGAATCGAGATTGTGATCGATACGGTGATAACGATAGGCGATGGGAGAATGACCGAGATCGCAGTAGGAGTCGAGACCGGGATCACGATCGAGACAGGGATCGAGACCGAAACCGAGACAGGGACCGACGCGGACACTAATATTTGTAGTGGCCCATCCAACTGGGTTGGCGTGGGCCTTACTGAATCTATTTGGCCAGCGCTTTGTACAGCGGCCAGAAACTGGGATCTTCGGATCCCAGACGCCACATAGCAAGGCCGTTTAACTGGAGTTTGCGCACAATCGGAAACTTCGGTCTGGAGGCTTCGCCGTCTGCAAAGAAAGCGGTCCGACCGTCATAGCTCATCGTAAGTTCATGGCTCGCCGAGTCCCTTTTTGCTGCGCCATGCGCCTTCACGCGAGTGAGCCATCCATCCCATCCAAAACTAGCTGCCTTCTTACCCAACCAGTCGTAACCATAGGCTGGAATTCCAAGATCAAGTTTGGATGCGGGAATCTCAGAGGCTGCAAAGGTCATGACTCGATCCACCCAATCGGGCGGACCAATTGGACCAGCATCCCCGGTTTCCCAATGAAAATCGTAAGTCATCACACGGACATAATCTGCCGCTTTACCGATTGCTGCGAAATCCTGCGCTTGTGGTCCGTCCCAATTTCCTGGTTCAGATTCTTTCGGATGAACAGCGATAACAAGTTGAAGACCCTTGGCATGACAAGCATCAGCTGTCGTTTTTACAAGGGAAGAAAATCGATCACGATCCTTGGCCGGAAGCGATTCATAATCCAGATCAATTCCATCAATGCCGTCCTCAACTGCCAACTTGGCAAGTGAATCGGCGTGAGCCTTCAGGCTGGCTGGACTTGCCATCGCCACTTCCACATTCTGAGGTTGAAAATCAGGGTTGGCGATCAAGGCATACAGCTTAACCTTGTGCTTCTTCGCAATCGCTAGAATCTCTTTCTTTTCAGCCGGGGTAGGGCGAGGTTGTCGCATACCAACACCTTTGGAATTGCACTTATACCAGTCGACACTCACGGACTGTAGACAATCTGCATGCTCCCTAAAACACTTTAGGGATGTACCCTCGTCGTCAAATACAAGCCAACCGCTGAGCTTGACGCGATTTCCGGCTCCTGCCGCTAGGATCGCTATCAAAGGAATAATTGGGACCACATAATTAGCATAGCTTCGGTCAACGACGATCTGATAATTACTTTGCCTCCAATTGTGAAATTAGGACGCGAAGCAAAATTGGACGGCAAACCGAGGCTTCCATGATTCCCACATCGTCGTCAGGTGCCTTCCTGACAAGACTCTGACCCCTTCACCAAACCGGCTAAGGTTCGACAAATGGGTCAGGATTATTGGCTTACGATTGCTGGTGCCTACGAAGACTATCGGACAGTGGCGTATTTCTTTGCAATGGCCAATACAGCCTCCAGACCAGGTGCAGGCTCTTGCTCGCCGCCTCGATTCACAATTCCTACAACAACGAGATTAGACTTCGGAAAGATGGCGATCTGAGCTCGCATCGTTCCGTTTGAACCATTGTGACCATGATAGGTTTCGATGCCTTTAAGGCTATCGATTCCCCAACCACAAGCGTAAAATCGTTCGCCTCCGGGGCCCTCAGGAATGCCTCGATGTAATTCTTTAATGGTTGATGCCTTTAGTAATCCGTCTTTTCCTCGAAGGCCGTTTAAGTGCATCTGGCCAAACTTGGCAAGATCTCCTACTGACATGGAGATTCCTCCACCTGCTCCCGCAAACATGGATTCTAGCGGGCCGGTCTGATCGACAGGATGAAGACCTGAAGAGTCTTCCATATGGCCGTTTGGTCGAGCTGAAGGCAAATTCTCGTGACCCATTATGCTGTTCTTGAGTCCCAAAGGTTTGAATATCCAATTTCGGACCAAGGTTTCGTATGGCAAACCCGTTGCCTGTTCGGCGATGCTAGATAGAAGGGCATAACCGGCATTCGAATATGCGAATCGTTCGTTAGGTGCAGCAATTGGAGTTCTGCGCAAAATGTCTCTGATATAGGCGGCTCGAATTGCTTTAGGGCTGTTTGCCGACCCGACGATTCGCTGTACTTCCTTGCGACGGAATCCAGGATCTTCGGGAATTCCTCCCCTGTGCCTCATGATCTCCGCCAACGTAACCTTCTCATAGGCTTTGTTCATAGGTATGCCAGGAAGTGCCGATCGAAGGGTTTCGTTCCACGAAAGCTTCTTCTTCTCTACAAGCATGCCAATGATGGTTGAACAGATCGACTTCCCTATGGAACCTACGCTCCACACATCGGCCGGTTGGACCGAGCCTTTTTGACCTACCGTCCTTACTCCAGCAACGCCTATTTTCAGGTCTCCGTTTCGAATCATTGCGATTCCCATGGCTGGAGAATGAGACTTCTTTCGAAGTGTCTCTGCGAGATCATCGAGGTTCTTCCAGTCCGTTGAAGTTGCCCCAATGCCTTCCACCGCGAAAGAAGGCATGATCTGAATTCCTTCGATCGCTAAGGATGGAGCGGTTTTGAAATGAAGTCGAAACGCAAGTCGCGTTCCCATGCGGTCGACGACGATCGCTTCAACCACTTTATCGGTTTCTTTGACCGGACTATCTATCTTGAAAGGTCCTCCTTGTTCCGAGAGATCCATCCACCGCTTGACGCGTTGCGAAACAGGAACACTTGTGGGAGCCCACTTCTCCACAAAATTCTTCATTCGCTCTTCGTTATGCGCGTTGAGGACATCGATCATCGACTTGAGAAGCTCGGTGGGAGTATTGATTTCCGTTTGCGATTGGCCCATGGCAGAAACGCTCATTCCTAGAACGAACACTGCGACCCCTAATCGAAAGGACTTCATCTGATAAATCATCATTCTTGAAACCATTGTGGCCTCTCTACGCGTCCAATAAATCGAAAAGTTTCACTTTTTCAAATTATGATCGAACATCTTGTTCTAAATGAAGCACAACTGGCGTGTCTCGCTTCACCTGCATGCAATGAAATTGTCCAAGCACTTCGATTGATGAAAACTGCCTCTGCAACCGACCTAGCTCGAGTTGTTGAAAAGACTCCCGCGACGGTTCACTACCATCTCAAATGCCTCCTTAAGGTGGAAATGGTCGAGATCGAAAGTAGTCGGGCTACCCTTCGAAGACCTGAAGCCGTTTTCGCCTTAGTTGCAAAACGATTCTCCCTGCCCAATCCTGCGACTGACCCGAGTGTGAGCGAGCTTGCATCTAGGGCCGTTCTGGCAGGCATACGTCAAGTCATGCGTGGATTTTCAAAACTAGCATCCAAAAGTGGCGTTCAACGCCATGTGATTCGGTCTCATTGCCGCCTAAGCCCCGAGGATACAAAGACGTTAATGCAAATGATTTCGGAAGCAAGCGACTTCGCCTCAAGCCGTCAAGACCCCAAGGGTGAAGTAGTCCACTGGTCGTCGGTACTCTATTCCGAGCCAAAGCAAACGGACTGAGTCATATGGCTGTTAGGAAATTCGATCAGTGCCTTTAGATTCTCTAATGCGCAACTGACTCGCAGCACCTAGTGAGAAACTCTTAGTTACTTAGATGTCCGCAAATCAACCCGTTCTTGAAGCAAGCCGTCGATGAGTGATTCTAGCCTGGTGAATGATTCCATCAGATTCAGCAGGTCTGACTCGATAGTCTGTGGTTGCACCGATATCCATCCCTGCATAAGGGTTTGCGGCCCAAAACTTACGCTTACATTCGGCCAAATGGTCAGATTGGGCTCGAAGCTCATTCGGAAGGCCTCGGCGAATTCGCGGCTGGCTAACTTGTAGCCAGCAAGTTCGCGGAGTTTTAAGGCATGAATATTGTAATTCGCGCGATCATTGGCGACGCAGTTCTTGTCAAACCAAATTGAAAAGAAGATTCCTGATTTTTGGTTGGAAATACTTCCTAAGTTTGACCAGTGTGCCTTCTGGAGTTTCAGGAAAGGGCAATCCCCATAGGTGCCCGTCATACACACCAGGCTACGCTCTCTCATTTGGTACGAGTCCTTAAGTCGCTCAAGAACCATTGATGCCTCGTCGTGTTGTAGTTCCATATATCAGATAGATTCTAGAACAAATAAATTCTTCCAGAGGAAGCGCTTGATCATTTGTGCATCGGTAATTTTGGTCCTACGAGACATTGCCGTTAAAATGAATCAAGGGCCACTCTTCACAAGAGCAGCCCTTAGTTTGGGTTGGCCGTTTCGTCAGGTTTACTTGGTAACCACGAAGGTATCCGTTTTACTGATGCCGTCCAATGTAGCAGTGATCGTCACTGTTTTGTTGGATGTGACCTTCTTTGTTGCGATGGGGAAAGTTACGGAACTCTTTCCGGCAGGAACGGTGACTGAGGACGCAACCGGTGCTACGCTTGTGTTTGAGCTCTTTAGGCTCACCACTCGACCGCTTGGACCGGCTGGACCGTTCAGTGTGATCGTTCCCTTTGCTGCTGAGCCACCTTTGATGGAGCTTGGGCTAACCGAGAAGGATACGATATCGGCTGCTTTGACCGTGACTTTGCAGGTGTCTTTCGATCCGTTTGTCGTACCAGTGATGGTGACCGACTTGTCTGAAGACACTGCGAAGGTTGGTAGAGCGACCGTTCGACTCTTTTGTCCACCAGCGATCGTCACGTTGTTGAATGGGAAGTCTGCGGCGGCAGAGTTGCTGCTACTTACTGCAACGATTACTCCTGCAGAAGCCGCTGTACTGTTTAGGGTGATGGTCACGTTTGGCTTATCCACTCCACCGAGTGCAGAGGATCGGTCGATCGTGATCGAAGCGATGACTGGAGGAAGAACGGTAACCGTGTCGGTTTTGCTCGTTCCACTGAATGAACCTTTGACCGTTACAGATACAGAACTTTTTACCGGATTCGACGTTGCGGTGAAAGTTGTGGACGATTGTCCAGCAGGAACGGTGACCGATGAGCCGATGCTCAAGGCGCTGTGGCTAACGGACAAGGCAACGCTGGTTCCACCTGCTGGAGCTGGCCCCGTGAGCTTGATCGTTCCAGTGATGGTTGCGTCGGCGTAGACCGAAGACTTGTTCAAAGTGAGACTTGACAGGGATGAAGGCTTGATCGTCAGACTAGCGGACTTGCTTTTACCGCCTGCGGCGGCCGTGACGTGAACCGTAGTTGAGGAAGCGACGCCGTTGGTGTCGATGTTGAATTTAGCAGTGGTCTGTCCTGAAGCTACCTTAACCGTGCCAGGAACGGATGCTGCTGAGTTGTCCGAGCTGAGGTTAACAACCACACCGCCAGACGGCGCGGCCTTATCGATGGTTACGGTACCCACTGATACAGACCCGGCATTTACCGAAGTTGGGCTTACGCTGAGGGCAGTTGTATTCGGAGACAGAACTGTTAGGGTTCCGAAAGCCGACTTGCTACCGCTAGCGGCTGTGATACTTACACTTATCGTTTGCGAAACAGTTTTCGTTGTGACTTTGAACGTGCCCGTTGTTTTGCCGCTGACAATTGTTAGGCTTGAAGGAACGGTTACTGAGGCGTCAGATGATTTCAAGGTGACGGCGAGCCCACCATTTGGTGCGGCAGATGATAGGGTCACTGTGCCGGTAACAGGCGCAGTGCTTCCACCTTCGATGCTGCTTGGGCTCAAGCTGACTGATGAGATGCCGGTCTGAATCTTTGCGACTTTGGCGATGAAGCCTGAGAAGCTCATTGCACCCCACCCGGAAGCTGTATCCCAGCCTTTGGTCGCGTTGGACGTTTTGCCGTTGGGAAGGATTCCGTTGTTACCCGATGTGATGTCGAAGAAAACTGAGGCGTCGCCGTTGTACGAATAGAGAAGATCCTGAATTCGACCGAATCGATAGTGACCGTTGGAGTCTGCGGACAGCGCGCCTAAGGATACGAGTTTCTGTTCTGCGCCGACGAGGGCGGCAGCAAAGGTCGGAGACGATGCGCTTGTTCCGCCGAAAGCGTACTTGGTTCCCTGATAGTAGACGAAGTAACCGGTGTACGGGTCAGCGTCAAGGGAGACGTCTGGAAAAACCCTGTAAGGATTGGCGGCCGCCGTCGGAACGCCGGTGCCAGTTTGGTAGGAAGCATGAACGTTAAACGGCTCAGAAGTAGCTGACCATCCGCCACCACCGGCACCGCTAGAGTTAGACCATACGACTTCAGCCTTTCGGTTGTTACTGCTGTCGACAGAAACAGAGGTTCCGCCAATGGAGAGAACTTCTGGATCGATGGCAGGATAGTAATATCCGCCTAAGTCCGTACCGCTGTCCCCTGACGCCGCCATGTAAGTAATGCCTTGAGCACTCATAGCCAAGTGAAGGTCGTGAGCAGCACCAGCGGTTGCTTTGTCGAGATGCCAACCATAGCTTTCTGTAATAACGTCCGCAACGTTATCATCAACCTCTTGTGTCAGAACGCCGATTAGATCTCCATTTCCTCCGTCGTACACAACGATTGAGGCGAGTGGTGCCATTCCAAGAGCAGCCTGGATATCTAGATCGCCCTCACCATGAGCTTGACCTGATCCTGCACCACCGCTAATTGTTTGAACGCTTACGTTAGATCCGACTCCGCCAGCAGGTGATGGAAGTCCAAATGCGCTAACAAAGAGCGGAACGTTACCAAGTCTAAATCCATCCCAGTTTGAGATCCCGATCGTTCTACCTTCACCATGGTTACCACTTCCGTAGTGACCAGCAACTCCGTAAATGGTTCGAAGCTGGGTGGGAGTCATGCTCGTACGAAATTTAGGCTTGGTGAAATTCTCAAGACCTCCCACGTTTTGGACCATTCCTGCGATACTCGCTGGAAGCTCGGGGCTAGTTGTATAGGAATAACGAGCATTGTTCATTAATGCTGCTTGGCCCACCGGAAGGAATTGCTCAATTGTTGTATTGAACGCCTTTTGAGCTTGGCCAACCGTACCCTCCACCAAGAGGCTCATGTGGTTCTTTCCGATTCGACGAATCGTAAACCCTTGGTTCACTAGATAATTCGTTACTTTTTGAAGATCCTGATTGGATACGCCAAAACGAGACCCAACCTCCTCTGGCTTCAGAAAGTGGTGGTATTTCGGGCTTACTGGGTCTGAAACCGAGTCAACAAATTGCTGAAAGCCTGTAGAGTCCTTTGGCTTGAGGCTCAAAGAAAGGTTGAGTTTGTCAGTGCTTGGTTTGGCACCGAAAGAGATTGAGTTCAGTAATCCCACAGGTAAATCCTTGTGAAGCTGAACTAAGCGAGTTGAATTGGCTTGGCCAAATGCACTGAATGAAAGGACTGCAAGTCCAGACGTTAAAATTGATTTTCCTAACTTCATAATCCCCTCTCTCTTCATCAAAAAAAACTCTGATGAAAGAAATTCCTGGCTATGAAACGGGAAGTCCTAGGACTATTTCTAATTCGCTCAATAATTCGTCTTGGATTTCTTTGTCCCGCCGTAAGTGAGAAAACTCTTACTCAGGGCTGAGGGAAGGTTCAAAGTTTGATAATAGTCCGATGGGGCTCATTCCAGGTCATACCCAGCCATCTGATCCGTCAAACATTTATTCCTCATCCTTCGCATTGCGAAGGACCGTTCTGCCTCTTGTCATTGTCTTTGCAGCAGCAGGAAGTGCACTTGCGCTCGACAACATTCCGAAGCCAATAAACCACGCAAACTGGAAATTGGCCAACCGCTTCACTGCCGAATATATTCAGCAGTATGTTTACACCACGAGCATAGTGCCCCACTGGATCAACGACTCGGAGACCTTCTGGTACAGCTGGAAGGACAGCAACGGGGTCAGATTCTGTCGTGTTGATCCTCGTGCTAAGTCGAAGCGACCGTTATTCGACGTCGCCAAAATGGCGGCAAAGCTGTCTGAACTCGCTCACCGACCCTATGACTCCACGAATCTGCCCATCACAACCCTGACTTTCACTAAAGACGGCAAGTCCTTTCGTTTCGTAGTTGAGGGATTTCGCTACGAATACGAGTTGGCAACAGGCGCCTTGAAGTCAGTTGGCAAGGTCGGACCAAACGATCCGCCTGAAGGCGACACTCCGCCACCTAACCGATTTGGCGGACAGCGAGGAGGAGGGCGAGGAGGTGCCAGAGGCACAGCGGGGACTCCCGCGAATTTCCGCGTTTTGTCTCCTGACAAGAAGGCATATGTTTATGCTCAGGACGAAAACCTATACTATGCAGAAGTATCTGCGGAGGATAAACCAGTCCGACTGACCACCGACGGAGCAAAGGACTACGGATTTGGCAGTGCAGCACCGGATGCAAAGGAAAAACGCATTCGCGTTAACGCAACTTGGTCGCCTGATTCAAAGGCATTTAGTATTGAGCGGTTTGACTCCCGAAAGGTCAAGGACCTCTATTTAGTCAACTCTCTTGCTATGCCAAGACCTGAAGTCGTCACCTACAAATACTCGATGCCCGGCGACGTCAATGTCACGCAAACTGAGCTCTACGTATTCCACCAGGATACAAAAGCTCTCCTACCCATGAAGGTCGAAAAATGGAAAGATCAGCAGATCTTCAACGTTCATTGGCAGGAGAATTCGGATCACCTTCGATTCGTACGTAGAGACCGACTTCAGCGCCACCTCGAAGTCTGTGACGTTGACATGAAGATCAATGCCATTAAGCCTCTTTTTTCCGAGCAGACGGAAAGTGGATTCATCGGTGTACAGCCCATCCGCTATGTAAAGCCTGGTGGCGACATGATCTGGTGGTCCGAGAAGAGTGGTTGGGGTCGTTATTACCTCTATTCGAATGATGGCAAGTTCAAAAACGAGATCACATCTGGACCTTTTAGGACCGATTCGATCCTAGAGCTTGACGCGGACAAGGGCCAGATCTGGCTCCAAGGGGAAGGTCGTGAGGCGGATCAAAATCCAACTTTCACTCACCTTTATAGGGCCAATCTGGATGGATCAGAACTAACACTTCTTGACGAAGGAGACGGCGATCATGCTTCAGTGCTATCTACGAAGCATCATTTTGTCGTCGATAACTACTCGCGGGTAGATTTGGCACCACGTTCTGTCCTGAGAGACGACCGTGGAAAGGTCCTCATGGACCTCGAACAATCTGATCTTTCGAGACTGGCCACGACCGGCTGGAAAATGCCGGAAACCTTCAAGGTCAAGGCAGCCGATGGTGTTACGGACATTTATGGTGCGATGTGGAAGCCATTTGACTTTGACGCAAACAAGAAATATCCGATTATTCTAAACGTTTATCCGGGACCTCAAACCGAAAGTGTTACCACAACGTTTTCTGCGAATGCGGGCACACAGAGGTTGGCACAATTAGGATTCATCGTTATCCAAATTGGTAATAGGGGCGGTAATCCCAAACGATCGAAGGCTTACGACACCTATGGGTACTTCAACCTTCGGGACTACGGATTGGCTGACAAAAAGGCCGGGGTTGAACAGCTCGCGGCAAAGTATTCGTGGATAGACGTCGACCGCGTTGGCATATTCGGCCACTCGGGCGGCGGATTTATGACGGCTGCCGCGTTACTCCTTCCTCCCTACAATGAGTTCTTTAAAGTGGGAGTTTCGTCATCGGGTAATCACGATAACAATATCTATAATCAGAACTGGTCGGAGCAATATCACGGACTTCGTGAAGTCTCTGGGCCGATTAAGGCTGCAACAGGCACGGCAACTACTGGAACTAATTCTGGCGGTCCGGATTGGGATTTTGGCTTCCAATCTGCGGACGACCAGGACGACATAATGGCTCAGTCATTCCAAGACGCGGTTATCATTGATCGACTCATGATTCCAGATACCGGAACCGATCCTCAACAGCAACAGCAACGACGCAGACGAACTGGAACGGGAACCGGACAGACAGGGACTGTTACCACCGACACCACCCAAACAACTGGAACTGGCGAAACCCACTTCGAGATTCACGTTCCGACGAACGCGGAAATTGCAGGCAACCTCCGTGGCAAGCTGCTTCTAGTGCACGGGGACATGGACAACAACGTCCACTACGCTGGAACCTTCCGACTCATCGATGCCCTTATTCGAGCGAATAAGCGGTTCGACTATATGCTGATGCCTGGCAAACCCCATGGTTACGGGGACCTGCAGCCTTACTTTAATGAGATGCTATACGAGTATTTCTGCACCCATTTGATGGGAGATAACTATTCGCACAGCGCCGACATGAAAGACAAGGGACAGTAACCAACCCACAGACTTGCTTCAGGTGCGAAGTATCGAACTTTCACCTGAAGCGGTCGTCATATGGGTAATCATGCTTCTCGCAACAAGGGGGCTTCTCGTCCGAACCTTAGACGAGGCGGAATTTTTCCTTCAAGAGTTTATTTGGTGCACGCTTCGAGACCCAAGCGGGCCGATGCAGCGCCACTCACTGGACTATGATCTCTACTTACCGTGGGTCCACGAAGAGGTCCGCAATGCTCCATCTCCTCCCGATTATGATGCGCATAGCGCGGTCTTGATCGACCGATTGCTGATGGATGCCAGTTGGATACTTGTACAAAAGGGTCTTGTTCGCCCCGGTCCCCGAGGAGTCAGTTCAGAAGTTCGTGCTGGAGATTATGGGAAAGGTTTTTCATTAACGGCAACAGGTATGGCTTGGGTCAAGGAATACGGAAAGGCTTATGAACATAAGTTGACTGAGAATGAACTTGTTACAAGTAAGCCCTCCGCATAAACATGCAGAGGGCCAGTGTTCTCGAATGTTCTAGCTACATCCACTAGTTTCGCCGCACGAGTCGCATTTCAGGCAGACACCGTTGCGGACCATGGTGAATGCTCCGCAGTTGCTGCACGGGTCACCCTCATAACCCTTGAGTCGAGCTTGTCGGATCTTTTCGACGATCATCGAAACTTCGCTTGTACCTTTAGCCTTGGCTACCGATGCAACTACTTGGGGCCTATTGGCAACTGATGGAACACTTGGAGACTCAACGAGAATCTTGCCGTTGGCACCGTGTCCACTTACAATTCGCTCTTCGTATTGAGGCTGTGCCTTCTTTTGCTTCTGCTCAAGCTCCCATGTGGGGCTACCTACTGATTGTGGGTTGACATCAAAAGGCAGAGCCTCCTGACCTGAATTGGGTTGAAACCCAGCAGCCGTGTGGTCTTCATGCGCTCTTCCGGGAACTTGTCCCTGGAAGTTATCGCTTTCAACTTTTTCGTCTTCGTATGCAGGAGATTGACTGGGTTTGCCAATCGAGTCGCCCCTAAGATCTTCAGGTTTCACCTGAACCAAGTCCGTGCGCCCTAAATAGCTAAGGGCAAGTTCACGGAAAATGTAATCAATAACCGACGTGGACATCTTGATGTTGTCGTGTCCCTGAACGCTACCGTTTGGCTCGAACCGGGTGAAGACGAAGGCCTCGACGAATTCCTCAAGCGGAACTCCATACTGGAGTCCAAGCGACACTGCGATAGCGAAGCAGTTCATCAAGCTTCGGAAGGCAGCCCCTTCTCGGTGCATGTCGATGAAGATTTCACCTAAGGCTCCATCCTCAAATTCACCTGTTCGCAGGTAAACCTTGTGACCGCCAACTCTTGCCTTCTGAGTGTAGCCACGCCTTCTACCCGGAAGCACTCTGCGCTTCGAAATGTAGCGATAGATGAGTTTAGTTGCAGTCTCGATAACAAGGTCGGGCTGAGAATCTAGTGCAGTCAATGTGGAAATCAACACATCTTCTTCTTGCGGCTCTTCGCGATCGATGGAGGCTTCCAAAATTGCGGCTGCTGAATCGTCAGATGATGAGTTAAGGGGTTGCGACAACTTTGACCCGTCTCGGTACAAAGCGTTTGCCTTCAGTCCTAGGGTCCACGAGAGCCAGTAGGCATCTTTCACATCCTGGATGGATGCTTCAGACGGAAGGTTAATGGTCTTCGAGATTGCCCCCGAAAGGAACGGCTGTGCGGCTGCCATTTGCCGGATATGTCCGCTTGCACTGATGAAGCGTTGTCCCTTGCGGCCACAACGATTTGCACAGTCAAACACAGGTAGGTGCTCGTTCTTGAGATACGGAGCTCCCTCCACTGTCATCGTGCCACAGACGTACTCATTGGAAGCATCAATTTCCTGCTTGCTGAAGCCGAGTTCGGCGAGCATGTTAAAGGTCCAATCGTTGAGCTGCTCTTCGGTAAACCCGAGAACGTCTTTGCAGAAGGCATCGCCGAAAGTGAATTTGTTAAATGCAAACCCAATCTCAAAAGCATTTTCCAGGGCACCTTCCACCTGTTTGAGCGCTTCAGGACTGAAGCCTTTGATGCTCAGCGTCTCATGATTAATGTAGGGCGCTCCCTTAAGAGTCTTGTGTCCCAACGCATAGGCAATGATCTCCTTGACTTGTGCATCCGAATAACCCAACTTCGTCAATGCGGGGGGAATAGATTGGTTAATGATCTTAAAGTAACCCCCACCAGCCAATTTCTTGAACTTCACTAGTGCGAAATCCGGTTCGATACCCGTTGTATCGCAATCCATGATCAGGCCGATGGTGCCAGTGGGTGCAAGTACCGTTACCTGGGCATTTTTGAATCCATGCTTCTCACCCAGTTCAACTGCCCTGTCCCATGCCGCCCGAGCAGATGAGAGCAGATCGTTTGGACAATCGGCCTCGTTGATCCCTACGGGGTAAATACTCAGGCTCTCGTAGTCATCCTTGGGAGCATTGTATGAGGCGCGTCGGTGATTTCGAACGACTCGAAGCATGCTTTCCGCATTTCGATGATAGCCAGGAAATACTCCGAGTTCGCCTGCCATCTCCGCACTCGCAGCATAGCTACCGCCGCCAAGTATTGAAGTCAATGCACCGGTGATTGCAAATCCTTGCGGGCTGTCATAAGGAATTCCCATCTGCATGAGAAGCGCACCTAAGTTCGCATATCCCAGACCAAGAGTTCGGAATTCGTAGCTTAACCGTGCGATTTCTTGAGACGGAAACTGCGCCATCAGCACAGAGATTTCCAATACAACAGTCCAAACGCGAATGGCGTGCTCGTAGCCCGGGATGTCGAACTTACCAGTCAATGGATCATAGAAGCGGACCAGGTTGATGCTTGCCAAGTTGCAGGCCGTGTCGTCCAGGAACATATATTCTGAACAGGGATTACTCGCGTTAATGCGACCATCGGCTGGACAGGTGTGCCATTCGTTGATGGTTGTGTCGTACTGGAGACCAGGATCGGCACTGTTCCAGGCTGCTTCACTAATCTGTTCCCATAGGTCTTGAGCGTCTACAGTCTTAACAGACTTTCCGTTTGTTCGAGAAGTAAGTTCCCACTGCTGGTCTTTCTGCACCGCATAAAAGAATTCGTTCGGCACCCTTACGGAGTTGTTGCTATTCTGGCCAGAGACGGTGAGATAGGCTTCCGATTCATATCCAGTGTTGTAGGTGGCGAACTTAATACCTTTGAACCCTTGCTGAGCGAACTGAATGGCTCGCTGAATATAGTTCAGGGGGATCTCATAACTCTTAGCCTCGGCAATTGCGTGTCGCAACGAGTGATTTGAGCGAGGATTGAAATCTGGAGTCTGCTCCTGATCGGTCGCCAAAGCATCCGGTTGCCAGCAGGCTTTCATGATCGCATTTAGATGGCGCTCATTGAGTTTGGAGCCCGTTACCAGGGCAGCAACTTTCTGCTCTTCGACAACCTTCCAATTGATAAATGCCTCAATATCAGGATGATTCATGTCCAGGCAGACCATCTTTGCTGCTCGGCGCGTCGTCCCACCGGACTTGATTGCACCTGCACTACGATCTCCAACGCGCAAGAAGCTCATCAGGCCGCTCGACTTCCCGCCGCCGCTGAGCCTCTCATTCTCACCACGAATTTTAGAGAAGTTCGTGCCGACTCCAGAACCGTACTTGAAGATTCGAGCCTCTCTAGTCCAAAGATCCATGATGCCGCCTTCGTTGACTAGGTCATCCTTTACGCTGAGGATGAAGCAAGCATGGGGTTGGGGCCTTTCGTAAGCGTTCAGGCTACGACTTAGCTCGCCTGTCTTGGGGTCCATGTAGAAGTGCCCTTGAGCCACTCCTGTAATGCCGTATGCAAAGTGAAGCCCGGTATTGAACCACTGGGGTGAATTCGGAGCAGCGACCTGTTTGGCGAGCATGTGAACGAGCTCGTCATAGAAGGCTTGGGCGTCTTCGGAAGTCGTGAAGTAACCGTGGGTCTCACCCCATTGACGCCAACAGCCGGCGAGGCGGTGAAAAACTTGACGACTGTCCGTTTCGTGATCTGCCGTTGGGACTAGGCACTCTGCGTTAGGGTCGCCATCTGGAACTCCATGCACGACGCCAGGCGTCAGTCCGGCTTTCCTGAAATACTTCTGAGCAAGGATATCGGTAGCTACCTGCGACCAATGCGCTGGCACCATCACATTCTCCATCAAGAAGACGGTAGACCCATCGGGATTCCGGATCTCGCTCTTGCGAGGCTCAAACGGGATGCCTTTATATGGATCGGACCCTTGCTGCGTAAAGTATCTGCTGATTTTCATACTCGATAAAACTCTCCAAAATCAAAGCAGGGCTGGCTCAAGGGCTGCTCCCTGCTGCACCGAACGAATAATCTCTTCAAAATCTGTAATAGTTTCAAATTCCAAGTAGACACTTGCGAATCGCACATAAGCGACCGTGTCCACTTTTCTCAATTCCACCAAAACACGATGACCAATGGCATTGGAGGGGACTTCCTCTTCAAATTCCTGGAACAGGTCCCTCTCAACATGCGCTGAAGCATCTCTTAACGTTTCTACGTCGACAGGGCGCTTCCGACAGGCAAGCAACATAGAACTGAGCACCTTGTCACGGCTAAATTCTTGCCTCGAACCACCCCGTTTAATGACGAAAAGTCGCGGCCTTTCTGGCTCTTCAAACGTCGTAAATCTACGACCACAGCTGTTGCATTCGCGCCGCCGCCGAATCGCTTCCCCGTCTCGGGCCTGTCGAGAGTCTAGCACTCTCTGATCGATGTATCCGCAAAAGGGGCAATGCATTGGTTTCTTTCAAACCACTACATGTAGTGGCTCAAGGATTATCTAACCACTAGGGGTTGAAAGTCAAGTAATTAATTGCGCACAAATTGCCAACAGGTTAAGCACAAATTGTGCACCGATTATCCACTGTGAAACGTCTCGTGCGCGAAGCAATTTCTTACACGATGCCGATACGCAACAGGTCTTTTAGAAGAAGAAGACCAACGACATTCCCGTCTGAAACGACCGGGATATCGCCGAGTTTTCGCGAAAGATTTTGGAACACTTCGAGAGCCTCTACAGCTAACAGATCCGGGCTAATGGTGAACGGTTGTGAGTTCATAATGCTCTCCGCTGAAGCCTGCAATTGATGAGGAGAGCTAACAAAGTGGCGCCTTAGGTCGCCATCACTAATAAGGCCAACCAAGTGTTTGTTCTCGTCCACAATACAAGCCGCCCCGACTCCAGCCTTTGTTATGGCCTGCATTACATCGAGGATCGAATCCTGCATATGGCTAATCGCTATTTCACTTATAGGACGCATGGCGTCTGAAACTCGCAGCAAAAGTCGTTTGCCAAGGGTGCCGCTTGGATGGAACCTAGCAAAGTCCTCTTTGCTAAATCCTCTTCGATCCATGACTGCGATCGCTAGCGCGTCACTGAGGGCCAACATGACAGTGGTGCTTGTCGTTGGGGCCAGATTATTGGTACAAGCTTCAGTCTCGACATGAGTATTTAATGCGAGATCAGCCAGCCTTCCCGCGCTACTGTCGGGGCGACCCGTAACAAGTATAGTCTTGGCACCAATCGATCGAATGGATGGAAAGAGCTTGACCAATTCATCGGTTTCTCCGCTGTGACTGTAAAGGATCACCACATCTGCTGCAGTAACCATTCCCAAGTCCCCATGAACTGCTTCTGACGCATGCAGGAAGAGGCTCGGAGTACCTGTACTACTCAACGTGCCAGCCATTTTCCGAGCAATGTGGCCCGACTTCCCTACTCCACAGGTGATCGATCGACCTGAACAATTCAAAACCATTTGAACCGCCGATTCAAACGTTTGGTCAAGACGATCACAGCAAATCTGAATTGCTGATGCTTCCATGCTTAGGACCTTTCGTCCGGATTCGATACTCATAATGGCGCTCTCGGTTGGGAAAGCCGAGTTGTGTAGCTTGGATCTATGTTACCGCTTGCCAAGAATGGTCTTGCCAAACAATGAAGCGACCCACTCAACTGCCATTTTCGCCGTTTCATTGAGAGTGTCATACAACGGGTTGGTCTCCACCAAATCGACTCCAACCAAAGAATATGGACAATCAGTTGCCTCAAGAGCTTCCCGGATCAGTTCGGCGCAGAGATGGGCTTCTCGATAAGTCAGGCCACCTCTGACGGCGGTGCCTGTACCAGGTGCGAGGATGGGGTCCATCGCATCGACATCAAAGGAAATCCATAGGGATTTGACACCTTGTTCGCGCATCCACTGATCGAATCGCCGTACTGTAGCTTCGATACCAAATCGATCGATCTCATGCATGCTTATTGCTAGGCCAGAGAGTCGACTCCTTTCTGCAGGGTCCACGTCACGAAGTCCATACCATACCGTCTTCTGTAAGTCGAGACTTGGACCAGGCTCTAGCGCACTAATCAATTCTTGCCAATCCTGATCCATCTTGCCGGTCGTTCCGCTTTCCATTCGAGCAAGTGCTGCAAGAGGCATACCATGCACGTTGCCTGAATCCGAACTTCCGGGAGTATTGATGTCAGCATGGGCGTCTATCCAGAGCAGACCAAGGCCAACCGGGTAGGATTCGAGGGCAGCACTTACACAGCTGACGGCGAGGGTGTGCTCGCCTCCAAGTACCACGGGTACGCATCCTCGCTTAAGGCTTGAATCCACCATGTCCCGAAGACTCACGATGCAGTCGAGGAGCGGCTTGAAGTTCCGAATACCTTCCGACTCTGTCTCGTCATAGGAGGTGGAGCAGTCCCCCGTATCTACGACTTCAATGCCAAGTCCCACCAAAGTTTCCTTGAGCCCGGCTAGGCGTAACGCGGCTGGGCCAAGGCGGCTCCCTAGTCGCATTCCGCAAAGGTCGAAAGGAGCACCGATGATCTCAATCACTGTGAAATTGTACTTAAGCCAGAAGCACAGATGGGCATATTACTGCTACCTACAGCGCGTCCTATTCGAAGGTCCCAAGTACACTGCTCCTTATGCGTGTTGGAGTAGTTGCGATTCAGGGCGATTTCGAGAAGCATACTTCAGCGCTAAAGGCGTGCAGGATTCCTCATGTCGAGGTAGTAGAAGTTAGGACGGCCGAAGATTTGGCTAACGTCGATAGAGCGATCATTCCCGGCGGAGAGAGCACAACCGTTGGCTTGCTTATGGAGCGATATGGGCTGGGCGAGGCAATCAAGAAGGCTGCCCATGAGGGTATGCCCATCTGGGGAACCTGCATGGGAATGATAATGATGGCCAATCGAGTATTGGGGCGCGATCAATACACCCTGGGTCTCTTGAACATTGAAGTTTCAAGGAATGCGTTTGGCTCGCAAATTCATAGTTTTGAAGACGAGATATCGGTTGAAGGGATTGACCAAAAAGTACTTGGCGTCTTTATTCGAGCACCAATAGTTACGTCAGTCGAGAGTCCCGCCCGCGTAATCGCAACCTATGATGGCAAAGTGGTCGGTGTCCAACAGGACCGACTTCTGGGTACATCGTTTCACCCAGAGCTAACCGACGACACACGGATGCACGAGTACTTTCTAGCGCTCTAGAGGGCAGATTTAAGCCCCGGCCGGAGGGTCTGGCACGGGGCTGGAGGGTGCGAGAAAGTCGGAATGTCCTTCTAGACTATTCTACGACTTACCAAAATATTTAGTGCCATTTACAGTTAGATTCTCCTTAATCACCATTGCAAGGGCGTCCAACGGAACATACAAAACACCATTGTGTTCAGCCACCGTTCTCGGCAAAACGATGTGGTCGCCATTAAGCTGAGCTTGGCGAGAACTTCGTGTCAACTTAAGGTTCATATCCTTTCCATCGACATAAACGATGCGATCCTTTCTGCGATCGACGTCAAGACCAAGTTGATCTGCAGTGGGTTCAAGGGGAACCATTAGGGTCTCTCCGATCCAATAAGGTTTGGCATCCGAAGGAAATGTAACCGCACGATCTTTAAATCGAACATCGAATTTGTAGTGTCGATCGGATCGAGGAATTCGGTCGGTGTCTTGGCGATCTTCAACTCTTCGATCCACCTGGAGATCGGAGTCCTTTTCCGATTTCTGCTGTTGTACGCGATCAGAATCCGGAACATCGACTGTAATATCCTTGTTGACGAGTGCTCCGAGTTTGTCGCCTGTGCTAGCAATGGTGTTGTTATCTTTTTGCCGGTCCGATTCGGCTACCGCTGCCCCAATGACCGTGCCAATGATAGCTCCAGCCACTTTTCGGTGAAAAATCGAACCGATAATAAAGCCGCCAATCGCGCCACCGATAACATCTCCTTGCTGCTTGCGGATGTTCTGTTTGGCGACCAGTCGTCCGTCCTTACCTCGAATAATGTAGCGGTCATCTAGCGGAATGGCGGCAGCATCCAACTTGATGCTTGAGTTGTCTGGCAACATAATTCGAGTGAATCGAATATCCATACTGCTCGGTCTCTTACCGCTCGCAGGATGAATCTGATCGATCTTTCCCAAAAGCTCGGATCCTTTGGGGAGGGGACTGTCGTCCGCGGCTCGAACCGTGAACACGTCTCCAGCATGTCGATCGGAGATTGATAGATTGTCCTCCAAAACGACAGGGATCACGCTGTCTCTCCTAATCTTGATCATCTCACCCAGACTTACTGCGGGCAGAATCATAAATAGCGCAGTACCAACGCCAATACTCGAACGCAAAATGGCCATATTGAGAAACCTCTAGAACTACTAACGCGTGATTGCAGTGACGGTTACCGACTTAGTGAAATCCTGACGTCTCCTGAAAGCTTTTTTACCGACACCAGGCGAAAAGTAGGTGCATCCGCGAGTTTGTCCACCTTCAAGTCACCCACCCAAGACGGCCCAGCTCCAAGGATTTTGGAACCTACGAAAAGTTCGATACGATCGACTAACCCTGCTTCAAGGAAGTGTGTAATCGTGGATGCACCACCTTCTACCATGACCCCACGGATCCCTTGGGAGTAGAGCGCGTTCATTAATCTCGTTAGGTCGAGTTTGCCGCTAAAGGCTTCTTGCCCAATGAAGCTTTTAGAAACGTGAAGAGTGGGGGCAGAGGAGTCAAACACTCGATATCGAGAATCTAGCTTATTTTGTGGATCAAGCACGATGCGCGTGGGTTGATTGACGACGTTTTTGAGACGAGCATTCAGTTGCGGGTCATCGACTTCCACGGTCTTGCGTCCGACTAAGACAGCTCCACACTCTAGGCGAAGTCGATGAGCCTCTTTCCTGGCCGACGGCCCCGTGATCCACTTGCTCTCACCGGATGGGAGTGCAATGCGCCCATCAAGTGACATCGCCGCCTTAATTACAACTCTGGGGCGGCGAAGCGCAATTGATGTTAGGAATTGAGCGTTGGCTTGGGCGGCTTCGTCTGTTAGCAGGCCCTGCTCTACTTCGATTCCCACAGAGCGAAGTCTTTCTATACCGCCGGAGGCGACGGGATTGGGATCGAGACACGCAACGACAACGCGCTTTATCCCCGCTCGGACAAGAGCTTCTGAACATGGCGGAGTTCTTCCATGGTGGTTACAAGGCTCCAAGGTCACATAGGCAGTGCCTCCCTCAGTTTTGCCAGATGCTTGTGTCAAAGCAACAGCTTCTGCATGTGGACCTCCTGCGTAAGAATGGAATCCTTCGCCGACTACTTCTCCATCACGGACAATAACGCAACCAACGTGAGGATTCGGTGCGGGCCATCCACCCTTGGATAGTTTGATCGCCCGAGACATCCACCGGGTGTCATTGGAATTAAACAATCTTATGCATCCTCTGTCGACTTCTTTTTGTGGTCGTCAATGGTTCCGTCTACCAATGACTTCATGTTCTCAAGCGATTGACGTCGAAATTCTGCGTTTGCTCGGCGCACAAGGACAATTGAGCCCACCCCAGCACAGGAAACCGCGACGATTAAGAAGCCCGTGAAGGCAAGAGCGCGCTTTGAATAGGCAAGAACTTCAATGCGCTTTGCAGGACGAGCAGGAATTTTCCCAATAAGCACCGGTCGCTCTATCAGGAGCACTAGCGTTATTCCAAGCATAAGCGACGTAAAGATTTTCAACCACACAAGTCCACCAGTTCCTTTGTTGCGGCAACCAAGTCCTGAGCTTTCGCTAAGTAACTTCCTACGACGAATAGATTCGCTCCTGCATCCCGAGCTATGGGCAGCGTTTTTGGATCAATACCGCCATCAACTTCTATCCCTACATCTGGCCTCAGTTGACGAATGGTTGACACCTTATCCAGTGCGGACGAAATAAATGCTTGGCCGCCCCATCCTGGATTGACAGTCATCACTAAAACGATATCTACCATATCCAGTACAGGTCGAATAGCCTCAACCGGTGTGCCTGGATTGATGGCTATGCCGGCTTCAAGCCCTAGCGCTTTAATCGATTGAATAAGTCTATGGCTATGGGCGGTTGCCTCCGCGTGAAAGATAATTCGGTGGCAGCCTGCCTTAGCGAAAGACTCAAATTGCCTATCTGGAGTTTCGACCATGAGGTGAGCCTCGAAAATGGCGTCGACGCTGGTCCTCAAGAACTTGGCATAGGCGTCGCCAAAGGTTATTGGGGGCACAAATTGTCCATCCATCACGTCCAGGTGCACGATACTTGCCCCACTGGATACGAGAGTTTGTACTGATGAACGAATGTCGGTGAGGTCAAAGGAAAGGATGGATGGCGCAAGGTGACAAATCATTGAGGTGGGGCTCCGTTAGCCGGATCTGGTTCATATATCTCATTACTCGCTTCGTCGCCATCAGCCTGCTTCTCCTTTTGCATAACAAGGACACCGTCGAAGTAAATATTAAAGGTTGCTGACTGTTGATTGCCTTTCACTGTCACATCAAACATGTCTCCACTTTCATGCAGCGTATCGTAGACGGGCCGAGTTCCGTCGTCGTCAACCATGTCTATCCTCACTCGAGTCTTTTTCCTCAGGTCCTTGAGCTTGAAATGGAGGGTGTAGAGGGACGTGCCTTCACTTGGAGTTGGGCGGGAGGACGTAGTTTCTTCGCTTGGACCAGAACTCACGTAAATTTTGATCTGTGATTGACGTTTTACAATTGATCGGGAGCCCGGGTCGGAGCGAACAATCAAATTCGCTGCTATCTTGGGATCGCTGATGCGCTCAATGTTCGATCCTAACGTTAGGTTCAAAGTTGCCAATAACGCCTTAGCCTTGTCGACAGTTAGACCTTTCAGTTCAGGAATGGTGACCGTTTTTGTTCCTGAGCTAACAACTACCGAAACCTGTCCACCCTCTCTAACTTTTTGCCCCGGCTCGGGATTGACATCAAGAATGCTGTCTTGCTCCACCTTGTCATTCGACTCCCGAGAAGCAATTCTAAGCGTTAGTTTGTTTTCCTTAAGGAGGCTTGTTGCTTCCGTAACGGATAAGGTTTTGATGTTCGGGACCGTGACCCACCTTGGTCTACTCAGGTTGAGGTACATCCACATGACACCGACACACGCGAAAATGGCGAGACCGAAAGTGAAAAGTACGACCATCCAGATGGGAACATCGCGATCTCGTTTTTGTCTGCTCTTTGTGTCTGAAGGATCAATGTCTTCGCGACGGATAGCTGACATTCTTGGCGCAACCGGTTGTGGCTTGGATGCGGGACCTCGCCCTGTGGTGGACGCATTTGCCTGAACCGTTTCTGGTCTCAGTGGCCAGGTCAAAGACCTACCAAAGCGTAATGCATCCTGCAACATTCGAAGGTCAGATAGCATTTCGCCCGCATTTCCATATCGAGACCTCGGGTCTTTTGACATGGCTTTCTTTATGATTTCGTCCAACACCGTGGGCACGGAGGTGTTTACCGATCGAACGCTTGGAGTGGATGCGGTCGAATGTTGCAGTGCCAATGCGAGAGCGGTGTCTGCATAGTATGGAGGTCGGCCAACGATCAGCTCGTAGAGCAGAATGCCAACTGCATAAACGTCAGAACAGCTAGTCGGCATCGAACCCGCGCTTATTTCGGGGGCCATGTATGGCGCCATAGCTGGCAGGACAACAATTCCAGCAGTAGGACTTCCAGAATAGGCTTCCCAGATTCCTGTCATTTGGAGTCGAACATCACCGTCCGCCATCACGGACATGTGGTGCGGATTGAGATCTCCGTGAACCAGGCCCGTCCGGTGTACCGCATCAAGAGCCTGCAGAATGCTCATTACCGTTCCGACCGAGACGGGAATGGAGAATGGAGCGAGTTTCTTAATTCGATCGGAGAGGCTGGGACCGCGTGTTAAGTCTCCCAAGACAAATGGGATACCTTGATCCGACTCCACTGAATGAAGTCGTTCGATATTGGCGCTCTGGATGACTGAGTACTTCTGAACTGTCGTTACAAGTCGATCCACGAAGTCAGGTTCATCGGCATAGGGAATTTTAATGACTCGAACTGACAAATCCCTTCCCTGGATTTTGTCCCGAGCTTGGTAAGTCGCAAAAATAGGCCCGTCTTGGATCAGACTGACCAGTTCATACCGCGATTTGAGCAGCTTTCCGATCACTGTCCATTCGCCTCTGGATCCCTGATAAAGGAAAGGACAATGCACAAGAATAGAAAGACGAGAGCCAACCACTTAACTGGAGGAGAATCGATCTGTTTTGCATAGGCCACTGCGTTGCCTTGCCACACGGCATACTGGCTAGCCGCATAGCCACAGACCAAGAAGGCCAGTATTCCAACGGACAGGATCATGCGAATGTTTTTCATGAGGCTTGCAACGCGGAACGAATAACCGATTCTTCTACACCTTTCATTAGTCTACAACTTCCTATATCGGATAGCAGACTCATGGCGATTTCCCCTTTCTCGGATTTCTTGTCTGCATACATTGCCTGAACCAGCTTATCTACATCTCTCAAGCACTCATGTGTGACAGGAAGTCCTTGGGATAGCAGACAATGGATGACTTGATCAGCAGTGCCGTTCGGAGACAACCCGATCCTTTCTCCGATCCTGGATTCGACAACCATGCCAATGCTAATGGCCTCTCCGTGGAGTACCGGTCCATAGCCTGTTGCAAATTCGATTGTGTGGCCCACGGTATGCCCAAAATTGAGAATGGCACGCAAACCAAGAGTCTCGAACTCATCTGCCTGAACGACCTCGGCCTTTAGTCGTATGCAACGTTCCACAATTGAAGACAATACAGGGTGAGCCGAACTAAGCTTTTCCTGGCTAAGGATATCCAACAGCCCAGTATCCATAATGAATCCGTATTTCCAGACTTCTGCCATACCGTTGATAAACTGGCGTGCCGGTAATGTAGCTAACGAATCAGAACAGATACTTACGTGAACCGGGGGATAGAACGCTCCTGCCAGATTCTTTCCTTCAGGTAAATCGATACCTACTTTCCCGCCGACCGAAGAGTCTACTTGTGAGAGCAAAGATGTCGGAATTTGAATGAGCGGTATTCCGCGCATATATACTGCAGCAGCAAACCCCGCTAGGTCGCCCACCACTCCACCACCGAACGCACATAAAGTTGTCTTTCGGGTAGCCCTAGACTGAGCCAGCCAAGATAGGATCTTTCCAAGTCCATCCATCGACTTGGATTGCTCCCCTGGGCTTATACTAAGGACTTGGAAATTCCCTAGTTTCGCCTCATAAAGTTGAGCCACGTTTTCATCGGTCACGATGCGCAAATCCGAAGGTAAGTCAGCCAGAGCTTGATCTAGCTCTTGAAACTGAACGGAGTATTTACCATTTTTATGATCGATTTGGATCGTTTTCATATTCTGCAATTGCTTGGAGGACCCTTCGAGCTCCAAATTCGAGATCAACGTCATCTACCCTAACGGTGATATCTGCTTGTCGATAAATATCTACCCTACTCTCAAGTAATAAGCGAGCACGTTCTTCCCAGTTTTCGACCTGTAAAAGGGGACGTTTCTTCTTGCTTGCCGTTAAGCGATCTACGAGGGTTTCAAGTGTGGCGTCTAGGTAGATGGTAATTCCCAGTCGTTGGAACTCCAGCCAATTCTCTGGGCGAAGGACAGCACCTCCGCCCGTAGACAGGACACATGAATCCGGCTCGAGGTTTCGGATAATGCTCGACTCATGATCCCTGAAGGCATCCTCGCCGTAAATCTGGAAGATCTGACTAATGGGTCTTCCAAGTCGCTGCTGTAGGATCAAATCGGTATCCACGAAGGTCCGTCCGGTAAGTTCGGCGAGAGTCCGCCCGACGGAAGACTTCCCCGCACCCATCATCCCAAGCAAAATCCAACAACGATTCATAAAAAAAAGAGGTGGCAGGATATTTTATCCTGCCACCAGCCTCCCTAGAGGAAGGATCGGCGAACTAAGGTCCGCCAGGGCTTGCGCCTGTGTCTTCGTCGACGATGCTAGGAGTTACAAAGATCAGCAACTCACTGTTGGTTTTGTTCTTCTGAGAAAGTCGGAAGAACTGACCAATAACCGGCAACTCTGCAAGAATAGGAACCTTGTTCTGGCTCTCGTTCTCACTCTTGTTGTTTAGACCACCAAGAACGATCGTCTCATTGTTTCGAACACGTGCAACCACTCGGATGAACTGGTTAGAAATGTTTGGCAACTGAGTACCGTTTGGACCCTGGGAGGTTCCAACGAAGCTCTGGATCGTAGGCACGAGATACACCGTAATCGTGTTGTCATCGTTAATTCGAGGAGCAACCGATAGATTCGTGTTAGCGGTAAGCGGATATGGATTTGATGTCGTCAAAACCGTACCGTTGGAAACGGTGGTCTGATTGTAGAAAATCCAAGTCGTGATACTACTTACGATCTGTGCTGGCTGGTTGTTGAGTGTTCTGATGATTGGAGCACTAACAACTTTGCCGCTTCCTTCTGTGAGTGAAGTTCTAAGTCGAGCTGTGACGTTTCCAGTCGCATAGTTCAAGAAGACAGGATCGGATGTGTTAACAAACGTACCTGGAGTCGTTCCAGCGAACTGCGTACCACGTTGATAAAGAAACTCTGTTCCGAAGTCCTTCGAAATGGAGTCACTCGTCGTGATGAACTCAACCTTGATTTCCACCTGCTTTGGAGCCACGTCGAAGATGTTGATGTAAGTTTGAAGCTCATTGATCTCGTCTTCGTTTCCTCTTACGACCAAGCTGTTATCCGTTGGATCGTAGGAAATAAAGTCGATGCTATCGCCGACTAGACCGGAACCGCCTCGAAGTTGAGTACCACCGCCGCCGCCCTGACCGCCGCCCTGACCGCCGCCAAGACCGCCACCACCGCCGCCTTGACCGCCTCCAAGTCCGCCGCCGCCGCCCAAGCCACCGCCACCACCCATGCCACCAAGCTGGTTAGAGCCTTCAGAACCTGGGAGTTTAATATCGGAGCCCGTTTCACTCGTAAGTGGAGCAGCTGTCGGTGAAGCTACGATTGGACCGAACTGTGGTTGGAACTTATCGGCGCTGAAGCCTGGACCATACATTCGTTCGAGATCATCGTGCTTGCCAATTCTGGCGAACTGGTCGAGTGCCTTAAAGCCTCTGGAAACATCAAATGGGATGGAGTTTACGATTGAATCGTAAACGTCTCTCGCGCCAGCCTTAAGCACCTTCATCTTACGCACAACCTTTGGCACCTTGGAAGGTGGCATGGGTTGGGTTGTTTCGACAACAGGCTTATCGTGACTGATCACGAACACACCATTCTCGTCTCTCTTAAAGTAAGCGCCGGCAGCTTGACAGATGTACCGAACCGCTTCTTCGGCGGTAACCGAATCCAACTTCAAGGTGACCCTTTTGTAAGGAATCGAAGTTGGTTCGATGACGAACTGAATGCCTGTTCTTTCGAACAACACATTAGTCGCCGACATCATGTCCGCATCTTTCAGGTTTAGGTCGACTTTGACATCGACCCCTTGCTGCGCCATTGCAATTGACATCGGTGCAACAACAACCCCGGCGAATACTGCCAAGACTGCTATTTTTGCCCAGTTAATACGCATATCTATCCTCATAACCCCTTTAACTAAACCTTCGCTCTTAGCCGCCGAATCCGCCACGGCCACCGCCGCCGCCACCGAATCCGCCGCCACCGCCACCCATGCCGCCGCCCATACCGCCGCCGCCCATGCCGCCGCCACCCATGCCGCCGCCGCCCATGCCGCCGCCGCCCATACCGCCACCCATGCCGCCGCCCATACCACCGCCACCCATGCCGCCACCACCGCCACCGGAGGACTGGGTCTTGTCGAGTGTGCTTCGCTCAGGAGCTACGTCATAATTCTGATTGCCTTCTTTTTGACCAAGCATCATAGCGATGAAAGCTGGATCGGCAGATCGAATCTTAATTCTACGAATAATCTTTGTTGACTTCGGTACCGTATTGGTATCGGTTGACGTGTTTGGCCCGATTGATTCGGCCTTCTTCACGATTTCATAGACGCCTGCTTCGATGCGGTAGGTTGCATCGACCTGACGCAGAACGTTTTGAAGTGCAGTCTCAAACGTTACGTTCTTAAGGCTTACTGTGATGGGTCCCTGAACTTCAGGAGCAATTGAATAAGAGACATTTACGTTCTTAAACAGGGCCCTCAAAGCTTCCCTAACATCAGCCTGCTCCAACTCGAGAGACGAGATCTGCTTTTGCGAAATGTCCTCCTGAGCCGAAGCAACCGATGGCATCCCGCCTAGCAATACAATGCCAAACGCGACGCTCAATGCGAGTTTCATCGTTGTCTTCATTCATTTACCTCTGAACCTACAGAAGGCCCATTTCTTTCGTGTTTTAGATTAACCATTGTGACAGATCAGCTAATTAGCCGGCACCCATAGCACCACCGGGAGCGCCACCTGGAGTTCCCATCTTGGGGCCGCGTGCACCGTTGCCACCTGGTGCGCCCATTCCGCCTGGGTTAAAGCCTGAGTTTCCTCCAACACCTGCAGGAGGACTTTCCAATCGAACTGTAACGGTGTGAGGAGCAACCCGCCCATCACGGTGCAATACCGCCTTATCCTGATCGATGGAGACAACGGTCCATTCCGTGTTCGGAACCTTCATGCCGGGTCGAATGATTTCAACCGGCTGACCATTTCCCATATCGATGATGGCTAGTACGGAATCACCAACAACGATACCGGCTAGTCGTCGGTAGGGCTGTGGTTCTTGAATCTGTACGCTCTCATCCTTTTCCGGAGGCAATTCGAAATCAACTCGAAATCCACCCATTGTTGAAATGACTCGCTCTGCATTTTGTTGGCGGTCATATTCTTGCTCTTCCTTTGAAAGGGCGAAAGGATCGGGACGGTATCCATACTTGCCGGAAGATGCAACGAGGGCCTTATAGGGTTTTTCGTCTGCCGACCTTTCAACAGGTACACCTGCATCCACATTGGGAGGAGTGTATGTAGTCGAACTCGTCGAAGTAGTCGACGGAGCTGGGCTAGACGAGACGGGAGGAGACCCTCCACCACAGCCAACGAGGGCAACAATGATAGCTCCCAAGGCTAGCGCACGGAATGAAACATTCATTGGAATAACCCTAACTTTCACGTTGATATTTCTCTTAGACATTTTCATAGGAGATGCAGTTACGCTCCCTTGTTGATTCCCGCGGCAGTTGGACCATTAGCTTTGCCGCCAGGGCCACCGGGTCCACCAAATCCACCTGGACCACCAGGTCCGAACCCACCGGGTCCACCAGGTCCGCCAAATCCACCGCCACCGCCAGCACTCGATGCAGCGCCTTCGTTGACTTGTGGAGGAATAACCTTGGATCGGATGAAACCGACGATCGAAAGATTATAAGTTCCGGTCAAATTGGGTGTCGTACCGTCAATCCTTAGACCGTCAGTAACAGCCAAATAGCGCGGCATAGTCTTATAGGAACGAACATTATCCATGATCTGCTTGTATGTTCCCTGAACCGTAATCGTACCGAAATCAAAAATAACAACCGGGAACGCAATCGCCGGATAGTTATAGAAGTTGGCTAGAACTTGGTTTGCAGGCATCGAAGCATCAAACATGGGCACTTGAGGACCATTGATGACCTTTACGCCACCCTTCTTCAACTGAACGTTGATCGCTCGTTGAATGCTGTCTCGAAATTTTGGTGTGTTAACCGCAAGTTGCCAAGCATTAACATTAAGATCGATTCCACCCTGAGCCAAGGTTGTTGGGGGTGTTCTCGTCTCAACGTATCGCTGCCAGGCTTTCGCTTTCTCATCAACCATCTTTTTGGCAACCACGACTCGATCCTGAGCTTTCTTCATCAGAGCAGCTTGTTCGTCGTTGTCTTGCTTAGCCTTCTGAAGCAAAGCGACTTCCTTGTTGTTTGGCATCATCTGGTAGAAGATGCCCCAGCTAAGGAATCCTACGCAAAAGAGGACTCCAATCATTATTATTGCGAAGCGGCCCAATTTCATCGTTTGATTTCCTATTCCTCGTCGGACTTGCCTTTGCCCTTCTTCCTTGTCGTTCCTTCTTGAGAGGTCGTTCCACCGCCCGTTGCTGCTGGAGGTATACCGGAGCCTGCGCCTGATGGCACTCCTGGAGGCAGTCCTGTTCCTGCAGTTGAAGTCGATGCTGCCCCGCCTGTCGCGGCAAGGGTGGCCCTTGGAAGCGGAACCATTAGGTCTTTTTGTACTGCTAGAGTTACCGTCACAAGCGAGTAGTCCGGCATTGCACCGCGAGTATTGTCTGTGCCGCTACCGTAGTTGGAAACTCCGGAATAACCTTGAGGCTGAACTTGTGATTCAAAATAGGCAATGCGTGCAAACTTGTCTTCGGGGACTGGTGCCTCGTTTAACTTGTGAGGAAGGCCAATCTGATCCAGTGGACTGATATTTGGAACAAAGGTTTCGTTCCAGTTGAATCCTGCCCTGCCCACGCTCTGCACTCCAGGATATCTTGAGAATGCAAGCATAAGGTCAGCATATTGCTGATAGGTCTTGATTGTGCCGACCAGCGTTATCGTTGATGTACCCGCTCCGGTTGGAGAAGCAAACATGCTATTCACGCGATAAAACGACGGAATATATGGCTTCAGGCTATCGTACAACGCAGGATAGACATCGTTGTGCCGGATCATTTCATCGGCCAACTTAGCATCCCGAATGAGGGCGACCGAGCTCGGAGCTTCAAGAATGGCATCGGCCTCAATCGACTTGCTATAGGCAGCCGCGGCGGGCCCTACGGATTGATCATAGTCTGATTTCGCCTGAGTCAGCGCCTGGGAAGACGTGGTTGAGACGAAGATCGCGCCGATAGCACCCGCGACAGCTATCATGGCTGAGAAAACGATGCCAGATTTGGCTTGTTTCCCTTTCGAGACCGTTGTTGGCAGTAGGTTTAGCTTCATGCAGTTTTAATCGAAGAAGATGTGGAGGCCGTTGCCTACGGCGACAGCGAATTCTTGCTTGTGTTCCTCGACGAATGCCGGGGCTACTTTACGAACGTTTAAATTTAGACGTCGAAGTGGGTCGTAAGCGTCACATTCGATGCCAAGCGATTTGGTCAGATAGGCGACTAAACCCTTAAGTTTGGCGCCACCGCCGCACAATTCAACGGCATCTATGTCGCCACCACGGCTACGGTAGTAGTCAATGGATCGTCGAACTTCTGAAACGAACTCCTCCAAAATTGGAGAGATCGCGTTATAAAGCTGGGCAGCCTGCGAATTGTCAACCGGAGCAGGCGTTGATGCTGAGGCATGAGTGCCCGCATCTTGGCTTACAGCAGCTTCGACCGGAGGAGTAGTGAAGGGGTCCTCTGATTCGAAGGTCGGTGCTTGGTCCGCGAACGGATTTGCAGGTGGCGCGGCAAAAGTTAACGGATCATCCGCAAACGGATTGTAGGCTTGGAATCCGGCTGTAACGCCTGGATCACCAAAGGGATCCATCATTTGAGATGTTGGACCGGCTGTTTCGGGAATCTCAAGCGTTTCCATCTTGAGGTTCTCAGCGTCCGTCATGCTTACGGCAAATGCATCTGCGATGGCTTTGGTAAACAACTCGCCACCAACGGGAACCTGTCGTGGCATAAGCAAACGATCGCCATGATAGATATTGATGGACGTCGTCTTATGTCCGATATCAACCATGCAAACCGTTTTCCCGCCGAGCAGATCATCGTAGCTCTTCTTAATCGACCGAGCCATACTCAGAGGCTCAACGTCGATTGCACTAGTGCTCCGGCCTGCCTTTTTAACGCAGGCAATCATGGTGTCAATAGCACTCTGCGGTGCAATTGCCATCACAACATCCATATTAGGTGAATTTGGATCGTCTCCGCCGAGCGGACGAAAATCACTAACGATTGTGCTTTCCGCAAATGGGATGTTTCGATTGATCTCCCACTGCATATGCTCCTTCAATTCCGCTGGGTTCATCTTTGGAACCTCAAGAGTCCGAACAAGCACGCTTGCCTGTCCAGCTACGGAAATGACCGCCTGTGATACCGTGGCCCCACTTTGAGATAAAACCTGCTTGAGAGCAGAACCTACAGCGTCACTATTGTAAACGCCAGTGTGGTCCACTGCTCCTTCAGGAGTATCAATTATTCCGAGTGCCGTAATTACCGGCTCTCGGCCTTGGGAACGGATCTCACAAACCTTGATTTTCTGACTACCGATATCGATGCCGAGCACGCTACTTAGCTTTTTGGCCATTAGGTAACTATCCCTTCCCTCACTGGGAACCATCTTATCATTGGTTTAGGGGTGCTGTCAACAAGCACACCTACCCCTTGATCACCCTCCAAGGACGGTCAACGAAGCTAAATCAGTTCTCGGAAAGGGTATTCGAACAGAGAAATTGCACCGGATGGGCACCTCTAACACCAGATACCTGCGAGTAGAGGGCCCTTGTTCCGTTGTTAGCATATCAAACTGACCTTACATTATGTCGCTTAAAGACAATAATGACCCTTCAAACTTAGCGTTATCCCCTTAATACATGCCTGGTCGATTTGATCGTTTTGGTTTAGGTCGAATTACCGCAGTTTTTCAGCATTTGAGGCTAGAACGAGGATACGGAAGCACAAAAGAAAATTGAAAGTTCATGAGATATCTTTCCTGCATGAAGCTAAACAACTATCGGCATGTATGAGCTGAACTTCAATTTGATTCTGCTGTCGCTTTCCTCTCTTAATTTGAGAGCTATGTGAACCCCTATACGCAAACCAGCCCGCTGAGATTCAGCGGGCTGGACTTTTTCTTTAAGATCTCCTAGTTTTGGATCGTCACAGGAGAGAACTGCGGTGAGATCGATTCCAGGAATAGGTCGGGGACACCACCACGTGAGCTGGACCAAAGGAGCCAGATTAGCGGTGGACGTCGCTGATTCAAGAACGAGAACGGATCAAGGAATGAGGTTAGGTCAGATTCGTTGACAGCATTGTCGATAAGTATCTGCTGCTCAGATAACTCTCGAATAAGCGAGACCTTCGTAGCGGGTTGCGCATAGTTAATCGTCTGGCCATTCTCCAGAAGGGCTCTATACGTCACCGTCACCGTGTTGTCCTCATCGATGTCTGAGAAATAGATCCGTCCGTTTGCAGGATCAATTTGATAAGTTCCTGCTGCTCTCGTGACTCCATTCACTACTACCGAAATTGGATCACCGTTGAGGTCTGTAGCGATACGGCTCGGAAGCTGAACTCCGAAGCGCAACGTACTGATGAATGGCCGGGGCGGCTTGGATACACCACCTGTCGCACGGTTGAAGGTGAACAAGTAGCGGCCATTCTTAATGTCGTCGGACAGGTCAGCCTGGTTTCCATTTGCACGTCTCCAATAACGAGGGTTACTGATCTCGCGTGCATCGTATAGTCCGGTGATCGCGGCATAACCTTCACCCGATCCCGTTGTTATGCGGAGGAATCGCGGTGTATAGCTCGCATAGATAACCGCTTTGTTGTTTGGCGCTGCGCTGCCAAACCTTACAGTTCCTAGCGTGCTATCGATATAGATTTTGCCGCCAAGTCTCGAATCGTAAGAAATGAGACCCGTTTGCTGATCGAATACAGCCGTTCCATCCACAAGAAGGTTTGTTGTAACACCATTTAGAGTTTGCCAAACCTGGATGCTTGCCGAACGATTCCATTGAAGTCCTAGCGCTCGATACAAACCATTTTGACCAGTTGAAGTCAATGGCTCATTGATGACTGGCGCCAGATCCAAGAACAGATTGCCGTTCGATGCGGAGTTAGTTGCAGCGACTCCGTTATCATCTACAACCACGAGTGATGAACGGTCTGCTTTGAGCCTGCCATAGAATCCTTCCGGATTTGAGCGACCTTGCAGTTGTCCAATAAACGTAAGCTCGACGATTGGATCGCCGTTCGCCAACGTTTGAACTAATCCGCTAGAGCCCTGCTTGAACTCACCCAAACCGTTGTAAACGCGGGCCGAAGCTGATGGAGTGGAAGCCCACTGGAAGCTTGAACCAAACGGTAAGGCAACCGAGGAACTAAAGGAGGATCCTGCCCCGCTGTTACCGTAATCCGAATAGTAGATATTCGACTGGCTACCTGCTGATCCAGAGTAGAACAGCATCGCCCCATTGGCCGTCTGGACGACGCTTGGTTTGCCCTTCTCCAATTGCGGATCATTGGTCATGACCGAAGGCTGAGCCGATGCGCTTACTGTCCCGCCTCCCGACAAAGTCAGGGCCGACAGGAAGACTCGCGACTCATTAATTCGTCCACTTTGGGTCTGCTTTTGAGCGTCACCCGTAAAGGCCATATACATAGCGCCGAATGAGGCGGACGGATTGAATGGATTCTTCGAGCCTGCCGTGGGGAATGCCGGATTGCCATATTGTACGGTTCCAGCAACGATAGCTTCACCGCCCAATAGTCCAAACAAGGCACTCGGTGCTGTGCTTGGATAGTTATTAACCGCCTGCTTAAACCACTGCGAGTTCGATGCATTCTGGAAATTATTAAGATCCGAAAGCGACGAGGCAGGATCTAGTGTTCCGGTGACTCCCGTAGAAGAATAGGTCGAACTGTTACCTAGAGAGGCAATGAACAGACTGAACGAGCCGAGCTGACTTGCGGCAGTCGGCTGAGTTGGCGTCCAACTTGGCCTGTCAGAAGCCCAAGCAATGATGAGCGAACCGAATGGGTCACGCATGATCGAAGGCTGCTTGTTGCTGTAGGCATAAGGAGCGACAGCTGTAGGTAACAGGTTGTTGTCAACCATCGTTGCCGTCTTTGCCGTCGAAGTGCCCGTCAACTGCGACTCTCTGACCTTGAAATTCAACGTAAAGGTTGGATCGCTGAAGGGTTCTGGAGCATTGTTGAAGATGCGCCATATTTCGTTACCTGTGTAATTCTCAATGATTCGAACTACGTTGGAGTAAGAACCCACCGGCATTCCAATCGGAACGCTGACACCAATGTGAGGAGGTCCTGATGGGAAGTTAGGATTGAGGATGGAACCTGACCCAGGCAGGTTCGGGTTGGGCCTGCTGATGGGGTTCACTGCCAACTGAGTTGGAGCAATGTCCGTCGTTCTTGCTTTCTGCAGTCCAACTGGACTTCCTGTACCTGTTCCTCCAGGAGCAAATACTCCATCCATGTCACTCCACATGTCGACCGATCCATCAAGGAATCCGAGAAGATCGTTCGAGTTGGAGAAGAATCCCCATGGATTCGGATTTGCCGTTGGGGTGCCATTCGCAAGGAATTGCGACTTCTTAGCAACTCGCAAATTAACCATGTTGACGTTGCCTAGGTTCTGAAGAACGAAAGGCTGGAACATGTTTTGGAAATTGCCTCCCCATGGCTGGAATACGTTAATTCCGTTTGATCCTGGTGATGCGGTGTTGTAGTTCGAGCCGGGCATCAATGGACTGTATCCAGCGCCTTGCGGCACTGTTCCAAGGTCCACAGTTGGAGTAGCAACACCGATTTTTTCGTCCACGCCTACTGACGTGAAGAAGTTGAAGCTTCTAAATGCCTCTGAAGGTGCTCCATCCAGGATGCCGTTTGGATTGCTGTCAACGAATACTTTCACTCGGCTTAAGTAGCCTTCGTTCATATTCGTTGAATTGGCAGAGTTGGCTACCAACGCACCAGCCGCTGATACTTGATCGTGGGTGTTTGCAGGTTGGAACTTCGGCACATTAACAGTCATGTCGAAGCGTGTCGGTTGAAGGACTCGCATGTCTGGCGTGTCTCCCAACTGCATCTGTCTCAACTGACCTGTGGTGGTGTCCTTCACGAGAGGTGGGATCAGCGATACGGTGTTGAATCTTGGATTCTCGGCCGTACCGTTGGGGTCTTTGACCACTGAAACCTGCTCGCTTTGAATATCAGGATAGTCGTAGCTATTGTTCGGGAAGTTATCCGGATAATCTTCGAAATTGGCATAGTAAGGCAGAGGTAGCGGCTTGTAAATCGCTAAGTGCCCGCCCTGCCAAGCAAGTCCGCCCATGTCGAGGCGTACCCCATCCAATCCCGTATTGTCCGGACGTTGGAGCGCCATCATGCTGCGATCAATTACAAAGACAGAGGCAGTCTGCGATGTACCATGCTGGGCCACGGCAGTCCACTGCGCAAGCAAATTCTCAATCTTCGTCGTTCCGGCCAATTTTGGACTGCCGTTAACAAGGTTCTCGGCATCAGATGGGCTGATCGAGAGTCCGAGCGAAACGATGTCTGCGTAATTGCCGTTGCCATCTGGCATGGCAAGCGCCAAAGGATTCGCCATCTGGAACGGGAAGTTCGAGAGCAGCGGATTGAGCGCAACGTTCTGTTGAATGTTGCTGCTATTTAGTGCCGAGGTTGAGATGGAGATCGAGATATTTCCTGGGCCAGGAGGCAAGGACTGATTCTGGCCACCTTGGAAAGTGTAAGACAGAATCGCGTATCCGTTGTCACGCTGGGTAGGATCGGCAGGATCGTTTGGAGCATTTGGTGGCTCTGTAAACAACCTGGCTTCTGCGGCTATTGACCTAACCGTTTTGCCCTGGGAACTAAACGTAATATTGACAGTCGGTGGCGCAACCGTGGACGTACCGTTTGAAGTTACGAACGGGAAGTCATACACCAGGACGTAGATTGTCTCGCCCCACTCGAATGCCATCGGCGTTCGAGTGTATGTGTGTGTTGTTGTGCCAGGAATGTACGAAGGGTTGGAGCCCGTTGGTTGTCGCAGGAGGTTGTAGCCTGTCTGATCGACCAACTTAAGCTTGGCATGTCTGAAAATGGCTCCGGCAGGATTATTAGCCGTGATCGTTTCGTTGCCAGGAGGGTCTCCGGGCGATAGATAACCTGCAATCGAGTCATTGAAGGCATAGAGGAAACCACTCTCGTCCGTACCGAAAAGCCAGTTGTTCGATGTCGCCAGTGAAGACGCGACAAGCGTCGACCGGGTTGTAAACCCGAAGGCTTCTCGACTTCCGCTGAAGGGATTGGGTAGTCCCGTTATCGGGTCGATCGCGAACTGATTACCAATCGTCGGGTCTGCGAATAGCGACTCAAAGCGACCATCCATCGTTGGTACGAGGATGACCTGGAACGGAATTAGCGCACCGAAGTTGTCGTAAGTGGTCTGGGTGGAGAAGGTTATCGACCCGATCGAGCCAACATGCAGTTCGTTCGTTTCAAATAGCGGTGTTCCCGCTTGGGCATCAAAAGCGTAAACGTAATTGTTTTGATTCGTAGCATAAACAATTCCATTCGTCGAGACGCCGCCGTTTATGTCGGCATAGGTTGCCACTGCGGGTCCACCTAAGAAGTCTCCAACGCTTGGAGTGTTTGTATCTCCGCTAAATGTCCAGAGAGCCGATGTCGGTCCGTTTGGAAGCGTGGCGTCGATACAGTAAAAGACACCGTTGGAATCATCTGCGGGCTGCCGTGTACCAAAGAACAAGTGACCGAACTGAAGGGCTGGGGTAGTCCAGATTGATCCAAGCACTGGCTTGTTCACTTCAGGGAACGCCCATCGCTTCGTGGTGGTAAATCCAGCTGAACCGACGGCGTCTAGGGCATAGATTCGACCTTGAGTCGAAGGAACATAGAGAGTGGGTCGGCCACCAACTGGGTCACCAAAAACAACTGATCCTTGGATGGCGCCAATGTTGCCCGTACTTGGATAGGTCCAAATCCGGCTCGTGGTTCCGACATTGGATTTTTGTAGTCCAGCAAGTCCGGTCGCACCAAAGTCGCCATGGCCCTGCATGTTGATGCAGAACACGTGACCTGTACTATCGGCTATGTAGAGACAATCCTTACTGTTTACGGTCTCGACCAAAGCCGAGCTCATGTTGAATCCAGAAGGATAAACAGCAGTCGGGTCGGTTGCTAGGTTAGGATCGGTACCGTTTGTACCGAGCGTCGATGGGTAGCTCCAATACTCAGTCGTTGTACCGTCGTTGTTGCCCTTCGCATCCAAACAATGAAGAATGCCTTGTCGGTCGGCAACTACCACAACCTGAGTTGCGAGAACAGTTACCTTGTCTTGCTGAAGGATGCCAACTGTCTTGATGACAGGTGTTGAGGACACGGTTTGGTCTTGCTGCGAGACAAATCGAATCGCATTGGCATAGGCCTTTAAGCCATTGTCGCCAGCGAAGTTTGAGCCATTTGTGACATCAATCGTCAACTCAGCAGTAGAAACGATATTGGTAAAGCGGCGCGTTCCGATTTGAACCCATCCACCAACCGCGTTCTGATTTACATACGCGACCGTTGGAGGCAACGTCCTGTCACCCTCGTAAATGTTGTACTGAACGGCTTGTCCGTAGGTTTGGTTAATATTCGAAGGATTGCTTCCAGGCAAGTACGCGTAAATCGCGTAGGTACCCGTAGCAAGTGTCGGTCGATAGGTAATGTTATCGGTCGGAGCACCGGTTCCAATTACGCATTCAGAAGCGTAACCACCGGAGTAAACGGTGGCGGCATTATCATTTGCCCAACCTGCCGTTGCGGATGCCGTAGTGTTGTCAATAGTCGTCGCTGCGGTACCTGATTGGACCGGTGAGTAGCTCCAAATCGGTTGACCTGTATCGAATTGATACGAAGTGACTACCGCGGTTGAGTAGGTGCGCCAATTCCCGTTGAGTGAACTTGAGGAGAATTGATTGAGCGCTGCCACTGTTCGGGTAGTTGCTGCATTGCCAGCGATGAGTTGAGCTGAAACAGGTGTAGCGTCATAAAAGCCCTGAGTTGGCACCACCAATGCAGCGTCGGCGTAAACCACGCACTTGGAAATATCCGACTTCTGAAGCAGGTTCCCAACGTTATCTACGGGAGCTGTATTGAACAAACTTACCGTGATGGGGTTGATTCCATCGTACGGAAAAACCATGTTTGGTGAGGTGCTCAAACCGAGCCTTACCCAACCGCCACCCGAATTCCAAACATTGACCACTTCCCGATAGACTCGCCCACTAGCGTTAATCTCGTAGACTCGGTACTGGGCAGCTTTGGATATAACGCTGTGATCGTCTTGCGCATCGATGGACACCCAAACGTACACAGCGTAATTTGCTGCATTGGTCGTGGGCGGAACAATGTTCCATGTTGCAACTCTAGAAGTACCGGAAGCGGCAAGTGTTTGATTGGCGGCGTTCAATGCCTTTGTAACCTTAAGGTACTTGTAGGCTGGAACGCGCTCATTCCCCAGGTTATCCTGGATCAAATAGGAATTCGGAGCATCAAAATTATTCGAATTGAACGGGGCTTGCGGAGAAACGATCCAAGCCGGATCTGCAGTAAATGTGCCGATTGGATTGGCGGTATAGGTTCCGTCGTCCGTATTGTCGACCACCATTGACGTCGTGAATCGGCTATCACCTGAATTTGGAGTCCACCATCTTAGACGTGTTCGTCCTGGACCGTAGAGGGTCGGATTGTTGGTGGACCCGATTCGGGAACTGGTTCCCTTTAGTGTCGGAAAGTCCTGGGCAGAAGCAACCGCACTCACTAAGAGCGAAGTAACTACCGCCAGGGTTCCGAGCCAAGTGCTCTTTCTGGTTGCCATAAATCTCACCAAATTGCCTTTCCTCATCGCCTATCCGCAAACACCGGCATCAACAGTCCGCGTGTACCAATTCCTGGGACCTGTCCGAACAGGTCAAGCGTAATGCTCGTTGAACCAAACCCCAGGTTCAGCAGAGTCCATCGAGTTGTGTTGACTGTTCCGTCGACTTGCATGATTTCGCCGGAGAATTTAGCTCCGTTTCTAGTGTTGCCCGTATAACCGTTCACGATGAGGACCTCACCGGAATCCAGTCGTCGAGCGTAAAGGGCACGCAGGTTTTGGGCATTCTGCCCAGCTGGAACCGGCCCGCCTCCCGAAGGAACTTGCTTGATAACCCTGAAAACTTCATTCGGCATGAACCAATCAAGGCTCAGACCTGATCCCGGATTAGCTGGGTCGAAGATGCCTTCGTATATTCCAGAATTGTCCGAAACCATTATTGCGATTTGCGGGGCTGAGCCGACTTGAATCACTTTTGCAGTGACTGAGTTCAGATTTGAAAAGTGCTTCACACCGCCCTTTCTACGAATGTAAGTTCCGTTGCCTGCCTGAGTGCTTTGGTCAATAACTGCATCGAATCGGCCATTCGCCTCATTCCAAAAATTGGTGGCTGTGACATCTGGGAGGCTAATCGAATTGAAGACGGCAGTTCCGGTAGGAGTCGTTGGATCAAAGATCACGACGCCACCGCTTCCGTCTTGGGCATCTGTGATGCTCGTTGGTGTCACTGGATCCAATCCATTACTGGCTCGAGTCGGCAGTGTTCCACCAATCCCGGTGACGTACACAAAGTGGCCGCCCGTGTTATCGGGAACTCGTACTCGGCTGATGCTCGTGTAAGCGTAGTTCTTTCCAGATACTTCGGCTGGTGTGTGCCACAACAGCACCCCAACTTGAGGTTGAACATTTCCGTTAGTCGTGATGGTTACTGGTGCCCCCACGGATTGGGTTACCGGATTGTAATAGAAGCGATCGATAAGCTCGACCATTCTCTTGTTGTCCGTATCCGCAATAAGGTAGTGCTGCCAGAATTCGACACTGGCGGAATTCTCATTGTCACCCAGACTAACCAGTGAACTCACGTTCGACATGGTCACATAGGTTGTGTAGTAGAGAGCGTCCCTTGGGCCACTCAAGGTTAAGGGCTCACCGGCGACATATCCGTTGGGTACGACATTAGGATCGAGTTGGAAGCTCGAAATGGATCGTCCTTCTACGCCAGACTTGTTAAGCGAGGCCACTCGATTGGCACCAGGGTCAACCACAAGGTAGCGATTCTCAGACAACTTGTAAGCTCTTACAGGTCGAACAAGCGATTTGACTCCTACTGCCGAGGTTAGATCACTTTGGCCAGAGCTGTACGTCGAGTCGGCTGACCAAACTGGATTTCCACTTGGGTCGAGTTCGATGACTCGTCCTTCATCACAGACAACAAAGTTCGCCTTTGAATAAGTGTAGAGTCCATTATTGCCCCACGATGCCAAAACACCGTCTCCTCCAACCACACCGTAGCCTGTGATCGAGTGCGAGTTGCCATTGGCACCGAGAACGGTCTGGTTGAGCCTGATGATCAGATCTTCACGGCTAGTCACCGTCGAAAGCTGGGGCCATAGAATATTTGTATCTCCAATTGCGTTTGGAGCCTTCGACAAGTCGATTGTCCAGAGCTGATTAAGCCAAGGCTTTGAGGGAACTGGGTGCAACTGGGAGGCTGAGATTTGCGCATTCAACGCATAAAGCACTCCGTCCTGCTGTCCAAAGTTGCCCGTTAGGTAACCAATCAGATTGCTTGTGCCACCGAAGAAAATCGAGTTTCCTGTAATCACAGGGGCGCTGTTGGCCGGTGTCATCGCGTTGGCTACATAGAACCATTGCATTGGATTCCAAACTGATCCACCTATGGAGTCGGGCTGAACGATATAGTCCGCCTGTCCAGGTTTGCGAACAATGATGGGTTGGCTCAGACTGAGGCAGTTCTGAACTTGGCCTCGCTGAACATTTGCGAGGTTGGGGAAGCTAATCATCCCTGTATCTGAGTTGTAGGTGTAGCTACCCTGCGGGATTACCGTTTGAACTTCAGGATTGGCACTTATGGTGCTTCGGGCAATATCCTCTTGGATGATCTCTGTCCCATCTGGAAGGTCTCCTACGTTAAACTGCGCCGTTCCGGGCTCAGCGTTAAATGCCATGACGATCGAGGTAGGAATGCCTGACTTTTTAGCCGAAGCTACTGCGACGACTTGTCCATTTCGTATCGAAGGTCCACCAGTGAAAACCATTTTGGTCAACGGTTGGTTAAGGATAGGCACCATGGCCAAAAGTCCGTCGTTATCAACAACGACCGAACTGGACTGAACGCTGCCAGCTTGGTTTAAAGTAACCGTATGCGAAGGATAGAGTTCGTATCGTGAGACACAGGTGAATAGGCCTCTACCCTGTTCCCTAAATCCAAAGATTCCGCTACTTGATGCTGTAGAGCCACTCTGGCTGGCTACTACATAAGCGGTTCCCCGCGGCGACAATGCCACGGCACCGATAATTGATCTCGAAGATGTGCTACCGCTCGACGCCTGATCCGGCAACATGACCCGACCACGTTCCACCGACGTAAGCGCACCGGGTACTGCGCTGCCCCAATCGACGGTGTAGTCGATTCTGACTCCAGTCGTTCCTGCCGGTAGTGACGTTACACCATTGGCAAATGGGAAACTCACGATACCACCGCCCAAATCTTGAACTTGCCCCGTGAAGGTGGTGTTCATCTGGTCGGCAGGGAGCGGATTACCGTTTGCATCGATGATCGTCAGCTTGACGCCAAGAGTTCCTCCGCCAGTGTATATAGGGAGCCCACCTTGTTGACTAGCTCGAGTCGTTACTTGAAGTGCACTAGAGGTACCACCTGGTTGTGGATCGAACGAGATGGGTCTCTCACCCTTTGCTCCGATCCAGACGCTGGTAAAGCCAGCTGAAGCCGTTCCTGCTGAAGGATTTCCGGCGAAAGGTGTGTAGACAACTTTATCTACGCCTCCCGAATTATCAAGAATCGGAATATAGCCGATGGTTGAGCTGTAAGTAAATTCTGGCAAGTTGACAGAAGACGTGTTTCCACCAACTACGAAAGGTCCACCGCCTGAGCTGGAATTAACGAGTTGTCCTGAAGCCAGGTTCACAACCCAGATTCGGCCCGTGTAAACGCCAGGGGACCTCTGATAATTATCCGTTACGTAGGCGAGTCCCTCGTGAACAGTTGGAGCCAACGGGATATTTGGTGAAACGGCGCCGTTGAGGCTAGCCGCTCCATTTGGAGGGGCGAGAGGACTATAGGATGCCTCGTTTGCAGTACCGCTTAAAGTTCCGTCTGGCTTTCGTGGCTCTAGGTTGAATACGTGCAAGTCGCCATTACCATCGACCACAAGAACTTCATCAGTTGGCTGGCCACTTCCTCCACCAGGCACTTCAGCACAAACGGGCGCTGATAGTGGAGCAGGAAGCTGCGCACTCACCCAGATCTGATCGTAAGACGTTCCAAGTCCAAAGTCGACGAGTCCGTCATCAGGATTTCCATCGCCGTCTAAGTCTGTAACGGGATTGGCGTCGTAAACCTGAAGGTAACCGTTTGACGTTGTTACGAGGAGTCCTTTATAAAGAGCTGGCGTTGCAAGTCCTTGATTAGCTCCATAACTGCTGTCTTGGACCATCGTCCGAGCAATAAGTGGAGGATTCAAATCGATGGCCGTGCTGCTTACCTTTTGGCTACCGCCGGCCTGTTGGCGCGATTCACGCATCAACGAGACCATATTGATGGCCAGCTTTGCGGCAGATAAACCATCGTTGTCGAGGGCCGGGTCGAATGCGTAGAAACCAGCATTAGAGGTGTAGCTAAAACCAGCGGCGTGGGATCGATTCAGCTTCAACGAAGCGCCTCGAGCCGTGATAACGACTAGACCGTCGCCTATTCGCCCGAGCGAAAGTACCGGGTTACCATTGTAGAGGCTAACGTGCTGGAGTTTCGAAAAGTCGGTGGCCGTTCCACCCGCCATAGCCGTGATTGCACCTGCACCATAGTCGCCCCCTAGATCAACATTTCTCAGGAAATAAGAAGTTGCAAAGGAAGGATCGATACTGGTATTGAGGTTGTCAATATCAGCCGGACTGATCGAGATTGCAGAATTCAGCAACCCACTATTGAAGTCGGTTTGGGCAATACCTAGGCCAGCGGAAAACTGCTGTACAAATGGGATTGGGAAGTTATTGAACTCATCAATACCAGTTTTGGTATTGAACATACCTGCCGGATCAATCCACAGAACTCCACCATGATCCACAAAGCGTCTTAATCGCTGCTGTTCCGTAGGATTGAGCGAAGCAAAAGCCTTCGGATTCACAAGCAAGAGATCGTAACTCGCCAGTGCTTCATCGGTTGTTTGGCTAAGGAAGACTTCCCAATAGGGAGCATTCCTTTTAGAGATTGATGTTCCCGCCGGAGGCGTATTGGAATCAAGCTGCGTCCACCGACTATAGATTTCCGGAGTAATCCGTGAAGGTGCAAATGGATTCGTGAAGCTCCAACCGGTTGGCTTAATGGAGGTGTTGGAATCAAGGTTATACAGAGCGTACGGCGCAGCGCTTTGTGGCGGCGAAGTTAGGCTCGTCTTTGCACTGGCTAGGATAACAATCCCAGCACGAATGTTCTGAACGCGCTGTGAATAAGCCTGTGGGCCCGCCATGGCCGCAGCAGTTATCGCTGAAAAGCCAACAAGTCCTAGCAAACGGCCAAACATCTTAATGCACCTCTCCGAAATAAGCCAATGAGGGGCTGACTGGCAGCCTTGGCATTGGCGGCAATGCTCTACCGTAATCGTCTACACGGATCAAGGTATTGGGGTTGTTGTCGATCACAAATCCATTGGATCGTCCTGTTGCGAGTACTGGATCGTAATTCACGATCAGGTTGGGAACAACCAAACTAGCATTAGGATTAGAAGGATCGATCGTATAGCCGGCAGGAACGTGTGATCCTGGAATAAGGAGGCCGGTGGCCGCCAAATCTCGTGGAATCCATCCCCACTTCTTAAGCCATTCAGCTTGTACCGAAGATGGAGGTGGCATGTTTTCGCTTACGGCACCCGAGATGACAATGCGTACATCCAAAGGTTCACCGTAGAACGGCATTCCAGGAGATGAGCCATGCTGCTCAAGTCGAATGGCGTCTTTTTCTGCCGTATTGGCTGCACCAGCGTAAGCACCTGCACCATTTAGATAATCGTCGCGACGATCGTTGACGTCTGGATTGAACCATGGCCCTGGGATGACGAAGAAGGAACCTTCTTGTGCATAGATTGCTGCTTCGATCTTCACATCATGTGGCGATAGGGCAGCTCGACCGACCAGGTAATCGTTTGTAGGCACGCTGGCAATGCTGACTTGGTGAAAGGCGATTTCGTTCGTTCCTTCACTGAAGAGCGAGTAGTTTCCTGTTTGACCGTTAGCGATCATTCGCTGCCCGTCTGCGGACATCGTCATTGAACCAGGGTCCGTCAGCGGGAATGTCGTAGCCTCGAATTTAGGATAGCGCTGCGTAACCTCGCTTCCAAGGCCGTACTCCTGAAGGGTAGGACTGACGCCTGCAATGTAGGCACCTGCCGTATTGTTTGCCCGGAGGAAGAAATAGGGCGAAGGATCGGGGCCGCCGATGTTAATGTCTGTGTGGAAGAAGGTTGCCGAAGCAGGACCGTCGTCCATCGTGTGAGCGATCAAAAGGCTGGTAGGAATTCTAACCGCGGGTGTGCCGAATTGCGAGTAGTCGAATTCGTATGGGCGCTGTGTGCTCGGATTGGTAGCGTTTGCAGTTGGGCCGGTTGGGTCCCGAGCAAACTCCGTGTTAAGCAAGAGGCTTCCCGCTGTTCGAACCCGAATCGGGTCAAATCCGTTGATGTTTGGAGTGTCGTTAGCAGCTTCCACCTGTTGATTCGGGGACAGACCCACAAACTGGGTTGTATTGACGGTCACGTAATCTTTCGCCATCAACATAAGTGTCGACTTGGAAGGTCTTGAAATCATCTGTCCGGCGGCTACGCCTTCATTGACCTGCATCCCATTCCCGGTGACGCCTTTCGTAATGCTGCCTTCGATGTAGATTGTCGCGTTTGACACGAGAGTCATCTGAACGTCGGTCGCAATGGTTCCTCTTACTCTGACGTTTCCTTCAAAGTAGACCACACCTGTAAAGACTGGCCCTAGGTCATAGTCCGCAGATCCAAGGTTCCCATTGATGTTAATCGTCGTTGTTGGCGTGGTTGGGTTCGTAGGAGTGAACGAGTTGACGATGTGTTGGCGTCGATCGCTTCCGAAACCAATTCGGTATCGGATGAATGAATTTCCTGTATCCGTGCCATCTACGTAGCGCCAGGTCCTGTCGGACTGAGGGGCCTGACTGTCCTTTTGAATGGTGAAACCGTCAACGGTGAGTTTAACTACGGCTCCGCGTGGGACATAGTAGAAACCTTGCCAACCCGAGTGAGCCTGACCGTTATTAGGATTTAACCAATCGTAAACGAGTGAGTCTTCGGAGCCTCCGTTTGTTCGACTGCTTTCGTCGGGAGCACTCTGCACATCTTCTTGATTGTTTACGTAGACGCCGCCACCGTGGGCGAAAGCACCACTGTTCGCAGCTCCACTCTGGAAGCCACTACTCTTGGTCATCGTAACGTATCGGTTTTCGCCCGTATCGGGATCCGTCACCAAGATTGAAGGAGGTGTTTTGGTACCAATGCTACGGGGATTTCCTCCGCTGTCCGGGAACAGGGAACCATCGCGAATCGTGCCTTGCACCGTAGAAAAGCCTGGGTTTGTGCTATCGAGACTCATCGTCCCATTCTCAGTAAGAGTTGTAGTCGTCGGGGCAGCCCATGTTCCGTCAGGAAGGACATCGCGGAGTACGACTTGTAACTGACCACCCGTGTAGTTAAACGATGGATCGGGCTGATCTCCCTGTATCGAACCGGCAACGTCGAACTGGTCGCCCAAATAGCGGTTTAGATTCAACTTCACATTGCCGTGAACGATCAAATTGGCGTTCGAGAACAAAGATCCCATACCTTCGATGGCACCTGCTGGTGTAGGAGGTGTTCCGAGATTGTACAGGGGCATCGTTCCACCCAGTTGAGTTGGCAGAATGGATTCGACCCGTGTGCCTAGATAAATGGCTTGAAGTTCTTTTGGAAGACCAATATCAGCCGGTCGAGAAACATTGTTTATATTCGTAATGTATCGAGCTGTCTCGATGATTCCGATGGAAGCAAACGCGCGAATGACTTGCGTGTTTGGATAAAGATTTTCAGCCTGCTTCATCAGGCCGACCGATGCTCGGAAATCCAGGTCACTTGCATAGCTAGCGAACTGGATAGCTCCGCTCGAGCTCAATGTAGTCGGATCATTTGTCCTAACCTGACCTTCGCGTCCAACCGCCTCAATAATGATGTAATCGCGCGCTAGGCCAGGGCGTCTCAGCGGACCAACGGGCGATGAACTAAAGATGTTGGCATCACTTGGAGCATAACGGACGCGAACCAGTGTTCTACCATTTGAGTTGTTGATTCGGAAGTACGAACCCAGTCCATCGGGTCCTCCGAGGTCAATTTGACTACCTCCGGGAGTAACGGGCAATGGCGTTCCATTAGTTAGTGTTGCTGGCGGTCGTAAATAGTAAACGTCAGGATCTAAAGTCGCAGTTGACGAGGTGTTACTCAGCGACGTGGGCGTTCCGCGCCAGTCTGCTCCTAGTTCACTTTGAAGCAATTGCTGGTGTGCAAATCGAATGCCGCCTAGAGCCAGGTCATTGGCAATGGACCTGTTACTCTGGGTAAAGGCTGTCTTTTGGTTCTTGTCAATGATTCCGATAAAGACGAACCCAAGGATTAGCAGGATGCCTAAGACCACCATCGCAATGATGATCGTTTGGCCTCTTTCTCTTTGTCGCATTGGCTGTGATTTGAATGGGTTCATAAGATCACCGGAGATAGTTCCGGATAGCCGCAGTCGCTTTAAGCGTCACGGTTTGGGGATTAGGAATATTGGTCGTCTGAGGGTAGTTTCGGATGGTCAATAGCACGGACATCAATTGTCGTGTGTCGTAGTCCACCGCAAACACGTCGCTCTTGGAGCCAACCACTGCTGTCCCCGTTTGAGAGCCATTGAACTGGAATCGGTAAGAGACCTGAACAGGGCCAATCGGAAGAGGATCGCTTGGAGACGAGTTGAACTGAATGTAGCCCTTCTTGAATCGTGGTTGGATAACTGCGCTGCAGAAATTCTGAGCGTCGTAAACATTCGGATTGAAAGAGCCTATTTGGCCTAAATTGAGACCTAGCAACGTGTAATCAATTTGGCCAGTCGAATTAAGCGGCTCAGGCTGATCCACATAGTTGATTCGGTATTGGTTGGGGCCAGGTGTATGCGTCGTTCGAATGTATCGGATCGTCGCACCAAAGTTGGGTCCGGCAAGCTGATCTGGACCGTAGACAACTTCACTACCCGGAACGATTCTGCTCTTGGGAAATCCAAGTGTTGGATGCAGAGGGCTCACTGAACCGTCTGGAGCCGTTACCAATCGGAGATCCATAAACCGCTCGATTTGGGGACGAAGGTTATCCGCGTCATTCCAAACCTTGTTGAACAGCTCGTTGATCGTCGAGAACTTGGCATCGTAGAAATTGCCAGTCAAGTCAGGATCATTGTTCGGCATGTAGGGTCCGTAGGCAGCAGGACTCGTCAACGTGGTTGGCAGGTTCTGCGGATTACTTAAACTGGGTGCTACGTTCGGATTTCCGACTTCGGAGATCGCGAAGCTCGTGAGAACCCTTCCTCGTGACGTGTTGACATCGAATGGAACGAAGAGGTTCCTGATCGAATTGTTACTCAGCCAGTTAGATCGGAAGTTCGCTGCCGATACGCCTTGACTGAACGGATAGCGCCCGCCCCCCGTGGCGACTGCTTCATAGGTCGAGACATCAAAGACTTCGACTCCGGTCGCAACGTCCGTGAAGGAGACAGCAGGGTCGAAGTAATAGACGCTGAATCCTGGAGGGGCACCAGCATTTCCATTGCTCGGATCGTTTCGGCCCACGAAATATTGGTTGACCGTGTTGGGCGCACCAAGGCCCCAGGTTTGCGGCCAAACGCGGACGATCTGATTGCTCCAGAGTCCAAATTGCGTTTTGAAAACGTCAGGACCGATTGCTGCAGCATTGTTCGTTTCTTCGCCTTGTCGGACAGCAACCTGTCCTTGTGCGGGGTCGTTTCCAACGTGCGAGGGCCTGAACTGAATCAAAGGCACGATACGTGGCGCATTACCATCGAATTGTGCGATGTGCGTAACCTTCGAATAGATCGGCTGAATCATGTCGTAGCGATTCAGCTCACTCTGAAGGACGGCCGCTTTTTGCCAAGCCTGAATTCGAGTTATTTTGTTTGCATCAGCGCCATCGTTCAAAAAGAATCGAGGATCGTCGTAGTCAATGATTTGCGTATCCGTCGCATTCGAATCCGACTGGAAGTATGCGAGGTTGGGTCGGAACTTTCCAGTATTAGGAACTTCGACTCCACTTAGGAACTGATTCCGAAACACATAGGGCTGAACTTCGGCTCGATAGAGTGAAAACAGATTTTCCTTGTTTCCACTTACCGCCATGAGAATTCCGTCGTACGGGTTGTTGTAAGGCTTTAGAGGATCTCTCAGCCCAATGAAATACCGAATGATGGTTGCGCCTATACCTACTGGCAGGACAACTTGTCCCTTAGGCGACCTGATTGTTGGGTCGGTAAATCCATTGACCGGGTTGATGTTGGGATTGCTGGCGTCCCCTTCTGCAGGTTTCAAGAGGTCAAGCTTGGTGTAAGGCAGGACAACTTCAACCGTACCAACAGTTGAATCCGTCGTAAAGCCTTTCTTGGGAACTTGAATAACCAATGAGTGTTGCGGCAGATTCGTAGCGACACCATTCAATGTCGTTTGAACTTGAAGACTTGTGCTTCGCACACCTACAGAGTTGCCAATTTCCCTAGAAATTCGATCCGTAAGAACGCGCGCTTTTGACTGAGCGTCAGCAAAGGCTTGAGCTGAACGCGTGAAGTTAAAGCTTTGAAAAACAGGGACGACGATAATCGTCATCAGCACGCCGCTGATCGCGATTACGGTCAGAAGCTCAATAAGGGTAAAGGCGCGGCGTTTCAGCATTATCGGATGTTCTCCCCTCGCTGCAGATACGTTTCATTCGTCGTCTTTCTCCAACCCCGTCCCCATTGCTCTAGGTGAGACATGTTGACTAACGGGTCGTTGGTGAGGGTGAAAGAGTCTGGATTCCAAAGGACCTTGACGGCTACCGATGCACCCTTGATGTTGCGTGCGCCGATACCGTTGTTAAAGTCGATCGAGGTCGCTGCACTATCCACATCAGTTAAGTCGATGGATGGCAGGCTAAGTGTCGGATCTGGTCGGTTCTTGATTATGAAATCCTGGCCCACTAAGCTGTGTCGGAAATTGTCGGCAGTGCTTCGGTAGCCCACTTCGCCGATAGTTACTTTACGTCCGTTGTCCGACTGTGGGAAGTAAATTCGCCAAGGCTGCCCGATACCTGATACCGTGCCACCCATGTAGAATTGGCCAGAACTTAGGTTGGCGGCAGTTGGAGCGACTGTATATTGTGAGGCCGCTTTGAGGACCTGAACCGAATATTCTTGTCGGGCCATGTAGAGCGCTCGGACGGCTCTGTTATCCATTTGAACATCCGTCACCGAGCCATCAGGCAATAGAAGGACGCCGGTAATTCCATTGCTATTGGTACCGTCCTTATCTTCGATCGATACGACACCGGTCGACTTATCGACTCGGATGAGCTTCTGCGTTGGGAAAAGCGGGTTGTACTCATAGTACACGCCTCCAGTTGCTAGGTCTACCAAGACGAAGTCAGTTGCTAAAGGATCGTTGGCACCTGCAGTGTCCGTCGTTCCATCTACCCGAGCCACTTCAAGTGGCGTAATGGGCGGATTAGGCAGTCCGTCAGGACCAGCATTTGTCGTAACTTTCAAGCTAGAAACGGCAAGTTTGTGCTCGCTCGACATGAGCTGCGGACTACTTGTGTCACCGCTGACGCCAGGCACGATTCCTGTGTCGATTCGAAAATCGTCTCTAAGAACTCTCCAGTCGTATACGTCGTAATTGACCTTAGCTTGTAAGGGCTCTCGATCGTGTCCATTTCGGCTGACGTAGACTTCGTGGGCAATTGGATTGAATAGAAGAATGCCAAGGTTCTCGTTTAAGAGCTTGTACTGATAGGGTTCGTTCAAGTCAAAAGTAGCGCTCTTGGCGATCATTTCATAGGAGCGTTGAACTCTCAACGTATTGAGGTCGACACTCTGTACGGGATCGGTCACTAGGTTGCCCGCACCGACAATAGCAACACTTACGAGCGGATATTGACCGCTTGAATCTAGAACTTGTGCCGGAACAATCACCAGCGCAAGTTCTGTGTAATCGCGCTTCACGATTGAACTCGGACCGTTAGTGATGTATGCAGAAAACGATACGCGGAACGACCTTGGGTTCGGCCCCGAAGGTAGCCGAAGGAAAATCGCGCTGTTGTTGGGACTTCCGACGAAATACTGATAGTCGGAACGTAGATCCTGAGTCTGAGGATTGCCAAAGGATTGTTCTAGATCATTGCCGTATACGGACAAGTTAGAAACAGCCGATGAACTTGCAGGAACATAGTTGATGGGTCCGAACTGGAGCACCATTAAGCCGCCCAAGTAGGTATTTCCGCCACCTGGGGCACCCACTGCGCTTGGTGCAGGGACGCGGCGACCTTCACCGATGATCCTTCTAAAATTGTTGCTACCGGAATTGAGCTGCCAGTTCCCTAATACGTTGCCGCCTGAATCAGAAACCGAACCGTCAGCTGCTAAGGAAGAACCAACCGGCCCCAGGTCGCTTGGATCTTTAGAGGCATCAATGATCAAATTTCCGTTCGAATAGTGAGCGGAAACGATTGCTTCAGGAAGTTGTTCCGGGCGAGCCGCAAGTTGCTCCATCTGATCGCGAGCAAGTTGGGAAGCCACTGATTTGTTGCGCGTAAGCAGCAACAATTGAAAGCCCTTCGGGAAAATCTGGATGACAGCAAGAATGCCCACCAGGAAGACAACGATGACGACAAGAACCTCAACGAGGGTCGTGCCGAGACGCCGTTGCGATCTCGCTTTGTTGGCCTTGATTAGGCATGGTCGTCCGCTACATTTCTTCATGACTTTTGAGTCCGACATACGTCTCCCGGCCCTATGGAATTACCTTCCAAGACAATTGACTCACTTCAGCAGAGTCGTAAGCTTTTGCAGATCCGCCAAGGAAAAGGACAAGATCCTTCTTCACTCGTTGAACGGTTCCACCGTTGTAGTCTCGGAAGTACGTGTCCCAAGTTACGACAGTTGTTTCAGGTGGTTCGGAGTAGCCGAGCTGCCTTGTATCGTCGCTTGCGTTCCCGGTTTCATTTGTGGTGGGATGGCATGGGTCTGTTGCCACTGTGTATCCGCTCCAGAAGGGCGCGTAATGGATCTCAGCTCGCTGGCCATTCCCATTTTCATTAGGAACGGTCGCTACATCGTATCCACTAATCGAGTAGTAGTAATTCGTGACTGAGTAAGGTGCTGTACCGTCATTCGGATTAAAGCATCGCATAACGTTTCCATCAGCCGGGCCATACTTTTGGTACGAGAGCGGATTAACCGCACCGCTACCATCAACTTTGTTAGGCCACACGGCAGTAGTGAATTGCCTTTCAAGGGGGCCACTTGTTGGCCGCACATAGGAAGGTCGTAACGTCTGCAAATCTAATCTCTTAGGGAAGAGTGCTCCAATTACGGAGTTCGCAGGCACCATGTCGGTGGTAGTGGGGTTAGGTCCACCGTTGCTGTACTGAGTTACGTAGCCCAGTAAAGCAGGGGGATAGCCACCCTGATCTTGCCGATACAGTTGGAGGGCTGATCGAATGGCGTTCATGTTTGACATGTCCGAACTTCGATAGGCTGACGCCTTTACTTGCGCAAAGACTGGAAAAATGATGCCAGCAAGTATTGCAATAATGGCGATCACGACCAGTAATTCGATCAGCGTGAAGGCCTTCTTTTTCATATCTCTTGCTCGATTTTCCACAGGTCTTGTGACTTCGATTTTTGCCTCTTTGTTCCCGCACACACGTTCCATAAAGTTCTTCACGCTTCCTTCCAATCGTTCAATTCCACCGCTTTTAGGCGGCTTTTGCGAGGCATACACTCGCGACCTTCCATCCTGCAGTCCATAGAGGCTGCAACATCCCAGTTTATACGTTTCGATGCGGTTACGGCAAATCTGCCAAAATGCCTAGCTGAAGCTGCCCCAGGGTGAGACAAGTTCTGCATGTAAGACGAAATGCTCTTTTCAATTGGACTGGCGCAAACCATACAAACGATGGCGCCGATCGCTAAGTAGGGACCAAATGGTATGGTCGTGAGCGAAGGTTCCCAATCGTCGTCATCCACATTTTCTTCTAGTTGGGTTTCGCCAATCCAGTTGTACATTTTGGGGAACCAAATGGCAACGATATCTAGACAGAAAAGGTACCAAGCGCCATGGATGAACAAGCTGCCAATTGTCTCTGGCTCCATGTACTCTTCGTTGCCTTCTCCCTCTGTAGGAGGTACTTCCACTCCCTTTTTTGCGCGGGATGTAATCGCAATGAGGGTTAGTCCGATGACCAGTCCAGCAACCACTGCAATGAGAAGATTTGCAACGAACAACCCGGGACCAAGCAGTGCCCCTACACCACGCATCATCTTAATATCGCCGTGTCCCATGGCGTCCTTACCGAATAGCACTCGACCCAGCAAAGCGATTCCCCAAAGCAGCCCCCATCCAAGGAGAGCCCCTGAGAGTGCGACGGACCACGACTTGTCAAATGCGTGATATCCGATACCAAATACTAGGAGAGTGGCATTCAGTTCGTCGGGAATGATGTACAGCTCCCAATCGATGAAAATCACAGCCACAAGCGCGGCACAGGTCAGGCAATAGAAGGCCGTTCGAATCGGATCATAGGTGACAATCATGTATTGCCACCAGATCAAGGACCAAAGCGATCCATTGAGAATTTCAACCCAAAAATAGCGAGAGGCCACCTTCTGTCCGCAGTATCGGCACTTACCGCCGGAGATAAGATAACTCAGCAGAGGGAAAAGGTCAGGAACTCCAAGTTGATGCTTGCAGTTTGGGCAGAAGCTGTTCTTAGGATTGGAGAGCGAAATACCGCGTGGCAATCGATAGATCACCACATTTAGGAAACTTCCAATTGTCGCACCGAATAACATTCCCAATACCCATGACCAAGCAGGGAACATCGGTGTTTGTGCGTTCATTCTTGTTGTTAGCTTAACAGCGCAGCCCGTCGGATTCAAGTTCCGACGGGCTGCGAATTTCCAATTCTAGTTATTTGTCGTCGCCGCCACCAGAGGACAGCTTAGAAATAACGTCTACAAGCGGGAGGAACATCGAAATAACGATGAAGCCTACAACGAACCCAAGTCCGACGATCATGATTGGCTCGATGGCAGCCGTTAGAGATGCCAGCGTAGCTTCAACTTCACTTTCGTAAAAGTCGGCAATCTTTTGAAGCATGAAGTCGAGAGATCCTGATTCCTCACCGACGCCGATCATGTGGACAACCATTGGCGGGAAGAGTCGAGACGCCTCAAGCGGGTCGCCGATTCGGTCTCCTTCTCGGATACGGGCTCTTGCTTCCAAGACCGCGTCCGACATGATGGAATTACCAACGACGCCTGCAACCGTTTCCATTGCCTGCAAAATCGGAACACCAGAAGTAAGCAAGGTACCCATGGTTCGACTAAATCGAGCCATACAAATCTTGTGGTGCAACTTGCCGAATACCGGAATCTTCAATCGCACACGGTCTGCGACACGTCTTCCGAATCTAGTGCTTACAAAGAGTCGGTAAGCGAAGATGAAAATGACCGTCGAGATAATGACCATCCACCAGTAGTACTTGATGACATTAGAAATGTCGATTAAGAACTTGGTAGGTGCCGGAAGGTCGTCTGCCTTCAGTCCAAGGTCAGTAAGAATCGCGGCCCATTGAGGTACGAACCAAGATACGAGGAAGATGACGATACCCGTCGACATGATCAAGACAAGAACCGGATAAGTCATAGCCGACTTGACCTTTCTTCTTAATTCCACGTCCTTTTCCAAGAAGTGCGAGAGACGCTGGAGGGATTCTTCTAGAACACCACCAATTTCACCCGCTTTAATAAGTCCGATAAACAGATTATTAAAGGTCTTGGGGTGGCGCATCATTGCGCGTGAAAGGCTTTCGCCAGCTTCAACACGTTCGCCAATATCTACGAGAATCTTCTTGAGCTTGGCATCTTGGGTTTGGTGACCAAGAACGTCCAAACAACGTACCAGCGACACACCAGCATCAACCATCGTTGAGAACTGGCGACAGAAGACTGATAGGTTTGTAAGTTTGACTTTGCCATACGTTTTGGATTTCGGCGACTTCGCCTTGATCATCGTTAGTTCGGTGATCGTGAAGCCCTGCTCCTGGAAACGTTGACGTAGTACGTCTTCACTTTCGGCATCGGCGGTTCCCTTTTGAAGTCCGCCGGCTGCATCCCTAAATGTGTAGCTGTATACAGGCATCTTTTTTCCTCGCTTTTACCTTCTCTGAGGCGGGCCACCTTGAGCTCCGCCAGGGCCGGTGCCCTGACCAACGGTTTGAGTGTTGATCATCTTTCGCAATTCGTCTGGATTCTGGCATCGCGTCATTGCGTCTTCCATTGTGATGAATCCCTTCAGGTACAGATCGCGCAAACATTGATCCATGGTGATCATTCCAACGTTTCCGCTGGTTTGAATCATGGAAGTTATCTGGTGCGACTTTCCTTCACGAATCAAGTTTCGAATAGCGGAAGACGCGATCATGATCTCGTTTGCCGGAACACGACCCGTAGTGCCAGCGCGAGCCAACAACTGTTGAGAAATGATCGCAACCAGGTTATTGGATAGCTGAACGCGGATCTGCTCCTGTTGCCCAGGAGGGAAAACGTCGATCATTCGGTCAACGGACTCAGCAGCGTTGTTCGTGTGCAGCGTGGCAAAAACCAAGTGCCCCGTTTCTGCAGCAGTAATGGCAAGGGAAATGGTTTCCATATCACGCATTTCACCCACCAACAGGATATCGGGATCTTCACGGAGCGAACCACGTAGTGCGTTAAGGAAGCTTCGCGTGTCCGAGCCGACCTCGCGTTGATTGATGACCGACTGTTTGTGCTCATGCAGATACTCAATCGGGTCTTCGATCGTGATGATATGGTGGGCGAAATTAATATTGATGTGGTTGACCATCGCTGCAAGCGACGTCGACTTACCCGAACCTGTAGGTCCAGTCACCAGAATCAATCCACGAGGCTTTTCGCAAAGTGGCTTAAGGATCGGTGGTAAGTTCAACTGCTCGACTGTTGGGATCTTTTGAGGGATCAATCGAAAAGCAGCGGCAACCGCACCCCGGTCACGATACATGTTCACGCGGAATCTAGCTCGCTTCGGTAGCGAATAGGAGAAGTCAAGCTCAAGCGTGGTTTCAAACTTGTTGATGTTCTCGTCAGAGATGATGTCGTACAACATTCTCTGCGTATCTTGAGGCGTGAACTCTTCGTAATTCAGACGCTTGAGCTTTCCATCTTCACGAATAACGGGGGGAGATGAATAGCAGATATGCAAGTCCGAAGCGTTCTTGTCGACAACGATATGCAGAAGTTCATCAATGTGAAGGTCTTTTAACGCTATCGGAGGAACTTCAGGTTCTTCTTCTTTTGGAATTTCTGCCTGCATAGGAGGCATCTGCCCCATAGGTGGCATCGACCCAACGCCTGGTCGGCTGAGGGGAGGTGGCATCCCAGGATTTTGTCTTGGAGGAGGGTTATTCTGCATCTCTGTTCGTTTGATTTAAGCTTAAGTTAGAAACCAGCGGTGAAGACAACGCGCATAACTTCTTGTGGGTCCGTTATACCGTTCAACACCTTTTCGAGACCATCTTCACGAAGCTCTTTCATGCCGTTGGCTTTGGCAGCTTCTTTAACATCGTTGAGCGGCGCACGACGAACAACCAATTCCGCAATTTCAGCGTTCATAGTCATCATTTCGTGAATACCAGTACGACCACGATATCCAGTCATTCGGTTATGCTCGGCTGGGATACCTCGATACAGGGTAACCAGTTCATCTGGGTCTGCATATTGAAGGCCAAACCTTCTCAAGTCAGACGCTGGAACCTGATAGGGTTCCTTGTTATCTGGATCAATCTTTCGTCCTAACCGTTGTGCAAGAACGCCAATGACAGTTGCAGTAATGAGGTAGGGCTCAACACCCATGTCAATCATACGAAGAGTAGCTGAAGGAGCGTCGTTCGTGTGAAGCGTCGAAAGCACAAGGTGACCAGTAAGAGCAGCTTCAATCGCGATTTCTGCAGTTTCCAGGTCACGCATCTCACCGACCATGATGATGTCAGGGTCTTGTCTAAGGAAGGCTCTCAGCGCGGTGGCAAAGGTCAATCCGGCCTTTCGGTTCATCTGAACCTGAGCAATACCATTGAGCTGATACTCAACGGGGTCTTCGGCGGTGATGATGTTGACACCAACCGTATTTAGCTTATTGAGTACCGAATACTGCGTCGTAGTCTTGCCGGATCCCGTAGGTCCTGTGCAGAGAAACATTCCGTTTGGCTGACTTACCAGTTCTTCAATCTTGACCTGGTTCTCTTCAGTGAATCCGATCTTCTGCAAGCCGATCATAACGCTCGACTTATCAAGAATACGCATAACGATCTTCTCGCCAAATGGCGTTGGGATCGAGCTAACACGAAGGTCATATTCCTTACCAACGTGCCTAACCTCAATACGACCGTCTTGTGGAATACGACGCTCTGCAATGTTCATGTCAGCCATGATCTTTAAGCGGCTGATGAGGGGTGCCATGAGGTTCCTTGGAACCGTCATCGCCTCTTGCAAAACACCGTCGATTCGGTACCGGACGCGAACGGCTCGCTGCTGGGGTTCGACGTGGATATCAGAAGCTCTATCGGCAACGGCTTGCTGAATAAGCGCGTTTGCCAATTTGATGATTGGAGCCTGCTCCGCCATTTTCTCGGCGTCGCCTTCAGGGTCCGCATCATCGTCTGCAGCCTTTCGACCAGCTCCTGCATTTGCAATCGCCATCCTAATATCGGCGTTAAAGTTGGCAGGAGTCGAAGAAGCGGTGGCTTGAGTCGTAATCGTCGTAGCGGCTTCGGGTTGAACCGCGCCACCACCGTAATACTTCTTGATTGCGTCTTCAATTGCACCGGTGACAGCTACAACAGGAATGACACGCAACCCTGAAGCAATCTTAATGTCATCAAGCGCATTTAAGTTGTTCGGATTTGTCATTGCAACCCAGAGGTTGTTGCCGTCTTTCCGAACGGGAATGGCGTTATGGGTTTTCACCATGCGCTCTGGCACGACATTGAGTGCACTAGAGTCAATCGTAATTCGGTCAAGGTCCGCAAAGACAAAACCCATTTCTTGAGCTTTGGCTTGAAGGACTTCCCGTTCGCCAACCATGTTTAGCGAGACTAAGACTTTCCCAATATCGGTTTGTCCAGTCTGTTGCTGAACTTTTTGGGCTTCGTCGAATTGCTCTTGCTTGAGATAACCCTTCTCAACCAAGTATTGAACCATCGGTTTACGTGGCAACGCCATAAATGCTTATCACCCAGTCCTCTTTTCGATCCTGGGAACTTCTCCCCCCATACGACCGAATATTGTAGACCAAAGAGCCCGCTGTCAGATCGATTACGCAGGACCCAGACGTTACTTTGACGTAGTTGCCCAGATAATCGTTCACCCTAACGCGTGCCAATCAAACTAAGAATCATCGAAAGAGCCCCCATTCGTCAATAGGTCTAAGGTCACATGAAGCCCTACGGCCATAACATTGCCTGAATTTTCTAACTCGTCAGGAAGAATTACGAGGTTTCTGTAACAAGTTGGCTTCACGGTCCCGCGACGAGTACATCTGTAGACAGGTACAACCATGACTTGCTGCGCGATACTCTTAAGCGACTTGTTGAATCGACTGTCGATTCCTTAATCCAATCGGGGGATTTGCCCGAAACTGCGAGAATTCCTGTCGAGATTACCGACACGAAGAATCCGGAACATGGAGACTTTGCGTGTAATTTCGGCTTGGTTGCGTCGAAGAAGGCTGGATTGCCTCCTCGCAAAATAGCCGAACTTCTTGCCTCTGAAATAAACACTTCGGACTCATCTCCAGTAAGTTCAGTGGAAGTTGCCGGTCCTGGATTTATGAATTTCCGGTTGAAGTCGCAGGCGATTGCGGACTATGTTCCGCAAATTCTTGAATTGGGCGTGGATCTGCCCAACATTGCGTCCACTCAGTTCGCCGGACAGTCGCTTCCCCGCTTAAATGTCGAATTCGTTTCAGTTAATCCCAATGGTCCCATTACCGTCGGTTCAGCAAGAGGTGCAGCTTTCGGAGATGTGCTTTCCAGAGTATTTGCAGCTTCTGGCTTTTCCATTGATCGTGAGTACTACATCAATGACGGCGTGAATTCTAAGCAGATGCGCCTCTTTGCAGAATCTGTTCTTGCCTATGCGCTCGCGCAACCGCTTCCTGAGAATGGATACCAAGGTGAATACGTCAAGGGCGTTGCGGAGGACGTAGCAAGACTGTTTCCCCAAATTAATGCTTCTGAGCAACCGGTCGAGTGGTGGCAAGAGAAATCCCAAGAGCTGATGATCGAGCGACAAAGGCAAGACTTGAACACGTTCGATGTTCAATTTGATCGATGGTTTTCTGAGCAGTCCATGCATGAATCAGGCTTGGTTGCGAGTTCACTCGAGAAGCTAAAGGCAAACGGATCGGCAGATGCTGAGTGCTATCGCGGCGTGATCGTGCGTGAAGAGAAAGTAGAACGGCTCGACAAAACTCCCGAGGAATGCGGCCCACTTTGGCTGAGATCGACGAAATTCGGTGACGATAAGGACCGTGTCCTGCTGAGGTCAAATGGAAGACCGGCTTACATTGCAGGTGATGTTGCCTATATGGAGAGCAAGCTAGGCGAACGCAAATACGATAAGGCCATTATCGTTCTCGGCCCAGACCATCACGGTTATATCAATCGAATGAACGCCGTGTGCTTGGCCCTCGGTTATTCCCTTGAGCAATTCGAAATCATCATCTTTCAGATTGTCCGATTTGTGAAAGATGGCAAACCAGCTCCGATGCGAAAGCGCGACGGAAACATTTATGAGTTGCGCGACCTTATCGACGAAATAGGTGCTAACTCGTCTCCCCTAGCATCCAAGGAAGAACAACAGCGAATCGGGAGAGATGTAGCGAGGTTCTTCTATCTCATGCGCAGTCACGAAACACACATGGACTTTGATATCGATCTGGCGACCAAGCAGAACGACGAGAATCCAGTGTTCTATGTGCAATATGCTCATGCTCGAATTTGCAGTGTCATCAGTAAGGGTAATGACGCTGGCTTTTCCTCAATCGAAATGGGATTACAGCATCGGCACTTGCTAACTCATTCAACGGAACTTGCACTGATCAAAAAAATATTGGACCTTCCAATGGAGGTCGCCCGCTGTGCTAAAGACTATGGGGTTCATCGAATCACAACTTATGCGGTTGAATTGGCAAGAAATTACCACCACTTTTATGACGCTTGTAGAGTTGTTCAAACTGACGAACCCGATTTGACGCTTGCGCGTCTGAGTCTGTGTCACGCGGCTCGTGTGGGGCTTCAAGCGACGTTCAAACTCTTAGGGGTAAGCGCGCCGACAAGAATGGATCGCGAAACACGTGAAGCGTAGGCCTTAACGATTTGGATTCGAATCACGTCCCTAAATGGGGTCTGGAGGACTGAGTGCTTGTATTCCTATCTAGTGTGCTCGCAATAAGCCTTGTTTCGCAGCGTGTCGATGGCTTGCCGAAATTCACGTACAAGCCAGCGGTGACTATTGGTCAGCGCGAAATTATCTTGGGACCGGTGCCTCAACCCGATACGGTAATGGAAGTCCGGTTTGACAACGATGTGCCCGCTCAGATTGGCGAGGGGCGAATCGCACCACCCTCTTGGTTTGAATATGCCAAGGGATACGTACGTTGGTCCGTCACTCCCGGAACACTCTTCGAAAAGCCCTGCTACATTCTAAAAACCGACGGTACCACCAAAGGGGAAAACCGGACAAAAACAAAAAAAATCGGTTACGCATGTGAAAACACCACCACTTGGTGGATCGCTCCCACGGGCAAGTTGATGCGGCAGTCGGTTACTATCTTGGATCCGTTAGGTCGGCGCCACGCAGAAGCCGTTTTTTGGCCAGATCGAATTGAAGTCTCCGTATCGGATACCCGAGGAAACCGTTCCTTTACCCTTTATCCTAATGTAGACCTAGCCTTACTAGATGCGCAATTTAAGCCGATGATGGAGGGGGATAAAGTGATTCTTTCATACAAGGAATACTACACATTCGATCCTTTTACTCAGGCTTTTACAAAATTCAAAGCCTCAGTGAGTGGAACTTTCCACGGCACGTGGCTGGGAACCAAATTTGAGGGCATTCACGTCGATATCGAGGGCCCCAAGGACAAGCAAGTTGCTTTCATGAGCAAAGAATCGGATCTCATAAAGGTCGAGTTACCCGAACATACTGCTATTGTCCTTAACTTTCTGCCTCATAGCCGAGACCCCATATACAAGAAGCTTGAGGAATTGCACAAGACGCAGGGCAAAGGTTAGCAATGAGAGCCTAGATAGTCAAAGAGGTACCTTCTTAGGAACCTTGGCTATCTCATCTGACGATCGTGCGCTTGCGGTGTACGTACATATCCCATTTTGTCCCACGAAATGCGGATACTGCGATTTCAACTCGTACGCTATGGATGGCGAGATCATGGAGCGAACTGTCCAGGCGACAATTTCCGAGATTGAGAGATCGACTCAAGCTGGCCGACCCGCTAAAACCATCTTCTTCGGAGGAGGAACTCCCACTTACTTGGCTGAAGGACAGCTCATCCGAGTCTTTGAAGCCGTTCTTCGAGCTCATCCTCCGCTCCCAGACGCTGAAATAACTAGTGAGGCGAATCCCGGTACGGTCGACATGCTGAAGTTTAAGGCGATGCGCGAGTCCGGATTTAACCGAATCAGTTTGGGTGCCCAGAGTTTCCTCGATACGGACTTGCTTAAATTAGGTCGCATTCATAAAGCTGGTGAAATCGAGCGAGCAGTCGGATCTGCCAGAGATGCTGGATTCACCAATTTGAATCTGGATCTTATGTTTGCCTTACCCAATCAAAGTTCCCATGGGTGGAAGAATAACCTAGCTCGCGCACTCGCTCTTGATCCTGAACATCTCAGTCTCTATTGCCTAACTATCGAGCCTAATACGGCTTACTACAAGCTGAACTTAAAGGGCCAGCTTGACCTTCCAGACGATGACCAGCAAGTTGCGATGTACGACGAATGTCTCATGCGAACCGCTGAAAAGGGCTTCATGCAGTACGAGATCTCAAATTTCGCAAAGCCAGGGCGAGAATGCCAACACAACCTGTGTTATTGGAACGCCGAAGAATATGTAGGTTATGGACCCGGCGCTGTTGGCGCACTAGAAACGGATGACGGCAGAATTCGATATACGAACCTTAAGCATCCGGTCGGATACTGTAGTGCCATCGCAGCAGGAGATAGTTTGAGGTTCGAAGCTGACCTATTGACGACCGAGAACCTGCAGGTAGAGCGGATTATGCTTGGGCTGAGATTGAACGCTGGCCTGGATACCCTCGATCTTGATCTGGACAAAAAATCGATTCTAAAGCTCCAAGACAAAGGGTGGATCGTAACAAGCGACGACAAGATCCGGCTTACACCGCTAGGTCGCCACTTCTGTTCCGAAGTCGCACTTGAGCTTATTTAATGCCGGTGTACTTGGGACTCGAATCGGCCTGATTCAAATCATTGCCAAGGTACGCTCCACCCATGAATCTCCGGATGTGGATGTATGATCTTGCGCGTGAACAAGCGCCAACCCTGGAACACCTAAGGAGAATATGTCAGCTAACGATCGACTCTGGATACAACGCCCTCGGTATCTACCTAGAGCATCGTTTTGCCTACCCATCGACGCCATGGGTTCAAGGAAAAGATTGCCTGACGCCCGAAACCGTGCTGATTCTGCGAACCGAATTCACGACGCTTCAAATCATTCCCTTCGTTAATCTTCTCGGTCATTTCGAAGGTTTCATTTACACCGAACCCGGTCACAAACTCGCCGAGTCCCGTTTGAAAGGTATGCAGGCCTGCCCTTCAAACCAGGATTTTCTCAAGATTGCCAAGGATCTGGTTGATGACGTCATCGACATTTTTGATTCCGAAATCATTCACATCGGCGGAGACGAAACCTGGCAGCTTGGTGCATGTCCCCAATGCAAACTTCGGGTGGAGGAATATGAAAAAGCGCAAGGTGTAGATGGCAAGGCAATGTTGTATGGACAACATTTTGGACCACTAGCCCAACACGTAGTCGATCGTGGTAAGCGTCCTGCTGTGTGGGGAGACATGTTTTTAGAACATTCGACTGCTCTTCCTGCTCTACCACCAAACACGCTCATTTTTCACTGGCAGTATTTCAATAGTGCGGGTCTTAATAGCAAGGTATTTTTCGATGCAGGACATGATGTTGTTTATTGCCCTGCATTGCACACTTACAATGCTACTTGGCTTCACTTACCGCAAAGCGAGTGCAACGTTCGAGAGAACATTCTTAGCGCTTATCGGGACAATGCCTTTGGCGTCTGCGTGACCACTTGGGAGTGCTGTCTTTTTGGAAACTACGAGACCCTATTCCCGGCTATCCAAGCTTCGGGACTCATGCTCAACTCGCTTAAGGAGCTATCTGAAAGCTATCCTGAAGACTCGGTAGAACCTACAGAGTACAAACTAGAGCGGGATGCACCTTACTTCCTTAAAGCCTATCTCAGGGAGAGCGAAACGTACGAAGAATGGGCTCGCCTAATGAGTATCGAACTGCAAAACTGCGGTGGACAATTTGAATTTGATGGTTGGAGGTCCAGTCTCAAGTGCCGACTGCTACTGTACTCCAATCCATTCTTAGCCTGGATGCACCATCGTGATGCTCTGACGGGGGAAATTGGCAAAAATGCGCTCAATATTGTAGAACGGTCCATCACTTTCGCCCCGGATGCTTCAGCACGTGGAGTGAGCGATTTTGCAAAATGTGCGATTCAGTTTGTCCAGTTTGCCGAGGAGGCTCACCAGGCGTATGCGGATGGGAGGCCCGGTGCCGCTGTTGCCGCACTTTCACCATGCCGGCAGATTTTTGATAACCTCAGCAAGATAGCCAAGTCGAACAACCTCAGGATTGGGGGCTCGTTAGCAGACATCCAGCGATGCATGGTTGCGAAGCAGCATGTCGAAAAGGTCATGACCCGAATCAACCAATATGGCGATGGCTCGCTTGGATATTTGCCCTCCTTCGAAATGATCACTCACCCCATGTTTGTGCCCCATGATCAGTCCGCGTGGTGGCTTGTGAACAGTTGGGCTAAGGAATAGAGGGGCTATTACTCTAACCAGCGAATAGACTTTAGCTCAGAATCAAAGACCCTACCAGCGGATTCTGCCGCGTCCCTAAAGTAGATTCCTTCGAAGTAGTAGCTGACATTATCCTTACGCAAGGAGATACTCTTACAAACCGATTCCTTCCCTTTCAATATGTAATTGTAATTGATTTGAACTCCATCGAGGCCAGCAACCCGAACGGGCGCTTGGGTAAGTGACAGAACTTTATATGGAGCATTTCGGAATGCGTTTGACCGTGCCTGTGCCATTGACTCTGGAGTCGCGCCCTTCTTTTTCATCCAGTAACCATAGAGATGTGTCACCAAGCCACCCCCTTGAATCCGATAGAGTGCGACTTCTCTCAATAGAGGTCGGTGCGTAACCATAGATTTGTAAAATGTGGCTTTAGGAGTAAATGGGCTTGCGATTTGTATCCCCAAAGCTGGAATTTGGTAGGCTTTCCACCCCTTTTTAAGCGGACTGGAGTGAAGAGGTTTACCCATGTCTGCTCTATACCGAACTGTTGTTTGGCTGATCCAAATCGCTATCAAACCCATTACGAGTATGCCGAAAAGGATCACAAATGCAGCTAATATGCCAAAAACAACCCATGGAGACATTGACCGAGGGGGTTGCGGATAGGGATTAGGTGAACTAGGGAAATAAGGCGGTAAGTCCGACATGAACTCCTCTATTATAAGGAGATTCTGGACCGGAACGCATGTGTTATGGCGATGGCTAAGGCGTCGGCCACGTCGTCAGGCTTTGGAGATTCTTTCAAACCAAGGAGCTTTGCAACCATAAACTGAACCTGCTTCTTATCGGCTGACCCGTTGCCTACTACGCTTTGCTTGACTTCCGGAGGAGAATATTCGGTGAGGGGGATGCCCCGGATGCTTGAAGCGAGCAGGACAACTCCTAGGGCCTTGGCAACATCCATTGCGGTCGTTTTATTGACTGTAAATAGGAGTCGCTCAGTTGCGATGGCGTCCGGCATGCGCTCATCGATAATTCGAAGTGTTGCTTCGTGGATAATGCGAATTCGATCTGGCAATGCAATCCGAGGAGTTTGGATGAGTCCGAAATCGATAACTTGAAGACGAGACCCTTGTCGATTTACGACACCGTATCCCATCCTCTCAAGTCCAGGATCAATGCCGAGGATGATCACTTTCAGAGATTACTTGAAGCGACACCAGAACGACTTCCTTTGCTGCGAGTTTATCGCCCGGGTCCAACTTACCGTCAAGGACTTGGTCCAGTAAAATTCCCTTAAGCCTGCCAATTTCTCGGCCCGGAGAAAATCCCGTTATCTCCATGATTTCCTCGCCCGAAAGAGGACTCTCCAAAGCAGAAATGGGAGTGGCCACCTGTACCGCCTCAATTTGCTTCCGGATGGAATCAAGTTCCATGACCTTAACACCTGGCTTAAGCGCCAGCGTATCCGCTTCGACCAGTTTCAAGAGCTCTTCAGTTTGATCTCCGAGGTCTCTCAAGACTCGGCGGGCTGCCGAGGCCGTAAAAACCGGCGCACTGCCCAACCTCATGTGATTCTTGACCAGTACCGCAACTTTTTCTATTTCCCGTTGCGAAAACTTTAGGTTCCGCATGACGGTCTGAGTCATTTCAGCACCGACTGCCTCATGTCCTAGAAACCGAGTGTTTCCTTCTTTGTCCAAGCTTCGAGTTGGAGGCTTACCAATGTCGTGAAAAAGCGCACCCAAAGTGAGCGACAAGTCATCCGATCCTACGTTTCGTACCACTTCGAGTGAGTGTTTCCACACGTCAAGGTAATGATATTTACCTTGCTCGCATCCCACCATGGGAGTAAATTCAGGTGCAAAGACCTCAATGAGCCCTAAATCCATCAGGTCAGCAAGTGCCTCTGGAGCACTGGGATGCCCAAGTATTTTGATAAACTCGTCCCTAATCCGTTCGGCACTAACGATGCGAAGCCGATCACGGCAGGTTCTGATGGCATCATACAGTCCAATCACCGGTTCAAGCTGGAATCTCCACCTGAAACGCACGGCTCGAAGCATCCGCAATGGATCGTCATTGAATGTGTCGATCGGATCCAGCGGAGTTCGGAGCACTCGTGCCTGCAGGTCACTTAGGCCGATTCCCAATGGATCACGCAATTGCCTTGAATGGAGATTGACCATCAGGGTATTGATCGTAAAATCTCGACGACTAGCGTCCTCTTCGTAGCTGGCAGCCTCTACGATTGGCTTCCGCGAATTCGCAAGGTAGCTCTCGCGTCGAGCGGTCACTAATTCAATACTAACCCCTTTCACCACGACCATTGCTGTGCCGAACCGTTCGTAGGTTACTGGGCTGAAAGAGGCTAACTTATGATCGTAAAGGAGGTGTGCCAAGTCCGCAGCTGAACCACGGGTAACCAGATCAAAATCGGCTTTTGGGGCGACGTTGAGAAAGACATCCCTCACCGCACCGCCAACGACCCAAAGATCGCCTTCAAAGGACGTGCTAATGGTGGCGTCGCGGATGGCCTCTAAGGCTGGATGAAGCTTCATATCCTTACCACCTATCCGAGAATGACCCAAATGTCATTCTCGGGTGGGGTCGCCTGTTAAAGCGCCAAACTGCCCATGGGATCCCATGGATCGAGTTCAACTGGCTTTTGGTCCAGGGCTCTTAAAGCATCGCCTGGAACGTGATTTTTGTGAACGACAACTTCGTAGTTAAATTCGTCGAACCACGAGTCGCTCATCTGGAAGAAGCCTTTGTCACCCACTTTTTCGCTCCAGGAGTTCTCAACTCGCCATTTTTTCGACTTGCCACTTTCGTCGATGTCAACACCAGTAAACACCATCGCATGAGTCATTGCCGAATGTCCGTACTGCAGTCGCTCGGCCTTGTTCATTCCATTCGTCGTTCCATAAACGAGGTTGAAATCGAACATATCGATATCCATTGTGCCCAGATCCTTTTCGAGGAACTTGCCAACATCACATCCAAACCATACGGAATCGCCGGACTGAATTTGCTTGATGGCTGCTTGCTTGATGGTGTCTAGATCGACATTCAAATACTCGACCGGCTGTCCACCCGTCACGTTTCCTAGGAATCGGACCGTATAGGTCTGATTAAAATCATGACCTGGACGAGGATCGTGAATGAGGCAGACCATGTCCTTGAGGTCATATCCCACGTAGCGAGAGTAAAACTCTTTTGGTGTCAAGGTTCCGACGCGATGGAAGGATTTGTCCTTGTCTCTCCACTGCCATTGAAAGTTGCTTGGAGGTTCGCCTAGGTGGATGCAGAGCATTCTGTAGATCTCTGACATCTGGCTCTTTTTCATTTCGCAAAGGCCATCGTGAGAAGTACCACTCTCATGTGCCCTGCGAAGCACACATGCGTACTCGCGTAGTTTGCCCGTGATGTGGTCGTTCATCTGCCCCGTGCTTGAACTGCTCTCAGTTTCTGGCATCACCGACTTTGGAACGACGCCATACTTGTCAATCAAATTGACGAACATGTCCCATTGCCCACCGTCCTGGATCGGACTTCCGAGCAAATAGTTCAATAGGCGACTACCAATCGGCTCATCTAACGTGAGAAGGATGTTCTCAAGGTAATAATTCGCCTTTTCGAGCTTATCCCAGAACATCGTGTAGTTCTGACTCAGCTCAAATCCTTCTGGTAGATTCATGGCGAGCTGCGCCTTCGTTCGGAAAGTATTCAAAGCTGCGAACATCCAACAGCGCCCGCTTCCCTTTTGAGAAGTCGCTGGGTTCTCAGTTAGGTGGTGGCTGAAGCTATTGTCAACCAGCGCTGCGCGCCTGCGATTCGTGGCAACTTTGTTGACAGGAGTTGTGCAAACCGCATTCATTGATTGGCGGTACGTTGTAGTGCGTTCAAAATCAATTTGAAAGCTTTCTAAATCCGACGAAGTTATTGCTCCAGTGTCTGGGCGGATCGAAGCGGCGGCCATTACTTATCATATCCTGCCTAGACAACTAAGAGATCAAAATTGTCCGACAGTGCTCGCTTCTCCTGCAAACACGGGTCCTTCGCCCGATTTTGCTTGGTCATGAAATCACGAGAAGTTATCGTCTCAATGGACTTCAACGGAGTTGGAAGCAAACGCAATCTCTAGGATTTCGAACATGTCTTCGACATTCTCCGTGCGTTTGATCCGCTCGAAATAGGTGAAATCTCCAAAGTTTTCTGCAATTTTCAGCCACTGTTTGAGACGCAAAACAGTTCTGACGGGCACCTGGTTTTGGTAGTGATAGGTCCACAAGAGCAAGCCTTTTAGTCTGGGGACCCAATTCTCTTCTTTCCATTCAGAGGTTGAGTTCTCTCCCTTGCCAATACCCAGTTCATCGGCAATCTGGTCAGCTAACAGGGGATTCGCAAGTGCCCCTCTGCCAATCATGAAGTGAATGCAGTTGGTCGCCTCTTGGCAGGCTCGAAAGTCCTGGATGGTCCAGATGTCGCCGTTCGCAACAATAGGTAGACCGAGGCTTTTTTGAACAGTCCCGATCTCATTCCAATATACGGGTGGCATGTACCCTTGCATCCGAGTTCGAGCATGGATCGTAATCCATGAAGCGCCCCCTTCGCAGGCCATCGCCGAATTCTCGTGGATGGAGTCAATGGAATCCCAACCGAGGCGAAGTTTGGCTGAAACCGGATAATCGCTTGGCACAGCTTCTCGGACAGCACGCACGATTTCTCGAATACGGCTTGGAAACTTCAGTAGGGTTGCCCCACCGTCGTTGCGGTTAACGGTTTTTGCAGGGCATCCAAAGTTGATGTCAACGCCAACGGCTCCTGCTTGAATCGCATTCCACGCCGATTGGGCCATCCTCTCTGGGTCTCCACCGAGGAGTTGCACCATCACAGGTGTTCCTGTAGGTGTTTTCGAGTCTGTTAACAGTTCTGGCACGTCTCGTCGAACGACTCGACCCGGCAACGGATCCGTACTGACTCTCAGAAACTCGGAAACGCAAAACGTAAAAGGCGCAAGTTCACACTGGAGCGCCCGCATGGGTGCATCCGTAATGCCTTCCATAGGGGCCAGGATTAGGGCTGGCTTGAGTGGATCGAGCATTTTTAGCTGTACCGAATCCTCGACCTGCCGTCATAGTCTCCTGGATCAATTTGAACGAGGATCGCTTCAACAGTCTCGCTTACGACTTTTCCGAATACAGCGGGCCACGTTTCCAGGTAGGTCACGATGAAATCGCCTTCGCGACCGAATTGAAGGCTCAACAAATCCTCGTCTCCAAGGGGAATTTCGAAAGAAATGATTCCTTGCCACTGGAAGCGAATTCTCGCGGCAAGTTCTTGGCGATCGTCATCCCCAACGCCATCGGAGTAGTCCACGACCATGGTAATGCGGTCAGAGGGCCGTTCGATATTGATGGACAAAATGGTCGCATCATGCATCGTGGGATAGAACCCAAAAAGCTGTTTTAGGAGTCCGCCGTCCGTTGTTTCAGCCCAGACCGTTTCATCATTCATTGAGTTCAGCTTGATTGTGTACCTTTCCTAGAGACTTTGAACGAATCGGAAATTCGACGATATGTACTTAGCAATGACGAGTAGCGGTTAATTAGTGGTTTAGACGGGTATCTTGTCCCCGTGACGGTCATTCTGTTCATTGCCGCTAGCCTTGACGGCTACATCGCAGGTCCCGATGATGATCTGTCGTGGATGTTCACGGACGCCGACTACGGCTTCTCAAACTTTTACGGTGAAGTTGAGACCCTTGTGATGGGCCGAGGAACCTACGAAGTCATCCGATCCTTTGGCGAGTGGCCGTATCCCGAGAAGCGAACGATCGTCGTGAGTCGGTCCAGCGAGTTGGAAATCGACACGCCCGAGACCGAGCTTTACTGTGAAGACCTGCAAACCCTCGTATCTGATCTGAAAGAAGACGGGTGCAATCGGGTTTGGCTCGTAGGTGGCGGAGAACTCGTTCGGTCGTTCTTAGAGCAGGGACTATTGGATGAGATTACGGTCTCTATGCACCCCATCCTTTTGGGGACTGGCGTTCCGCTTTTCCCCGGTGGTTTCCGCAGGACGATGCTCCTTCTCAAGGATACAACAGTGTTCGATGGTGGACTTGTCCAGCTGAATTACCACGTAATGCCCGACGATGCCGATTTCTAGACGGGCCTTTCATCGCGCCATTGGCTCCTTTCATTCGGACGAGCTATGAAGGCACAGATCATGCATGCATCTGCCATGCGAGAAACTCCTCGAAATCAGTAGGCTCGACCAGGTTGAATTCACTGGCCGAGCCTAGTCACGAAAGGACTATTCGATAGGACTGATCTTTTCTACTTCTACCAACTCCGCCAACTTTTTGAAGATGGCTGCATCGCAAGTTCCAAAGACTGCCTTGAGATGCTTGTCAGTATCAGAAATGCGGAGTCCAAGTTTTTTGAGTTTGGCGATTGTTTCAGCTTTGAGATTGGAGAGGAAGACAATAACTTCCACTCGTCCCTTGTGACCCTCGAGCCTCTTGTCGAGAACTTCGGCCAAGTGAGTTTTAGCTTCATCTTTGTCCTGAGAACTCAAAAGGCCAAGAGATCTAACGACCTTGGTTTTGTTGTAGCTTTGATGCGAGGAAACCGGCTTTGGGTAAGCCATTGAGCTTAGGTTTTGAGGGATGCTAGCACGACCGGCGCTGGCAGCGCCACCGCCCGCAAAGCCTCCGACGCCAATTTCTCCGACCTGTTGTTTTCTAGAACGGAATGGCTCTCCGACCGTAATGTCGTAGGACACTCCATCTGCCATTTCCACGGGGACATGAACGGTACGCGACACTCCACCGATGTTGACGACTCTTGGCTCTACAGCGACAAACGATGTCCATTCCGTCAAGATTCCGAATTGAAGGGCAACAGATACAATCTTGGCTTGGTAGTCCAAGGGCTTGGCAGCATCGCTCACAAACTGTTGCTCATAGGATCGGCCCTTAAGTTCGTCCACCATTTTCCGAGCCCAAAGTGTGGCTACACAGGCTTCGCCCCGGTCGGGGCTGAAGTTTAGATCAAGGGACTGACTCCAAGGCTTGCCACCGACTCTACCGGATAGGGTGAGTTTGCCGTGGCCTGGATTGGCGTAGCGTCCCTGGACAACGATCGGACGATCGCTGAAGACATCGGGGATTTGCTGAGGCACGATATCACTCAACTCAATTCCCTGGACTGCCGTTCTTATATCGGTTAATACAGGAGACCGTAACCTTTGAACGAATCGATTGGCGGCTGGATCTGCTGACTCGGCAAGGGTTACGATTTCGCTGTCCCCTTTCCCTTCCAAGCTCATAGCATCAATTAGGTATCGGTTTACGGAACTGCCAATTCCAAACGTAAAGATTCGCGCCTGATCGCGATCCCGTCTGATTTCTTGTAGGATGTTCGTCTCATCTCCGACATAACCATCCGTGTTGAGAAGAACAACGCGAAGTCGAGACGGATCCTTTCTTACCGAAAGAGCAGCCCGAATACCTTCAAGAATATTCGTTCCACCGTTTGCGCTCATTGAATCGACGAATCTGTGGGCTTGGGCAAGGTTTTCAGGAGTAAACGGCCGTGCCGATTTCCAAAGTGAACGCACTTCGGTATTGAAACCAAAGACATTAAAGGTGTCGCCCGATCTCAGGCTCTTTAGGAGCTTAAACGTTAGCTCCTTTGATTTTTGTATGGGGAAACCATCCTGACTTCCGCTCTGATCCATCACAAAGAACATTTCCCGAGGTGAAACGTCTTGGGCTCTCGGCTGTTTGGGTGGAAGGAGAATGAGATCGAAGAACCCCCCGTTCTTTCCATCGTAGCTCGTCACAAATGCGCTCTGCACCCGATCAGTAGCCGTCTGATATCTCAGAATGAAGTCGCGATTTGGGATTTCATCCTTTTTCCGAAGACTGATCGTGGCATGGCTTTCATCGTCACGATTGACCCTCACTTCGTGGAGCACACTACTTAAGCTGTTGATTGGGGAGCCTGCGCTTAACTTAACGTTGAGATCAATGGAGGTACCTGTTCGGGTTCCTTGCGGCGTAATAGGTGGCGCTATCTTGGCCGGGTCAGCAGCGTTTCCGAGGTACCTCGGCCCAACGACCATGGGGTAGCTAAATTCAAATTGCCCAGCTTCGTACTTCAGGATCTGGACGTAGCTGATCTCAACCTGGACGGTTTGACCTGGCATGATGTTTGAGACAGACTGTGTGAAGATGTTAGGTCTCTCTTGATCAAGAAGACCAGCGGTCTGGCCAGCGTTTCTGGCCGCCTCATAAATTCTTCGGGCTTCTTCTCTACGTTTGATCACGCCTTCTATGGTTCGGGTGCCTACTTTGATGCGCATATGATCCACTGCGGCATCATGTGGCAATGGGAACGTATAGATCGCCTCGATGGGTTGGGTGCTGGGGTTCCCAAAGGTTTGAATCACGTTTACGCGGGCACCAAAACCGGCGATGTCTGCATTTACACTCGTGTGTTTCAGCGGACAAATCGCATGAATGTTTCCTGCCTTATCTAGAATAGAAAGCTGGCCCGGCGTTGTGCCCAGCCTCCTTTGCGCTTGGACCGGCGACGTCAAGAGTGCAAATGCGGCCAGCAGTGGCAGCAATCTCCAAAGTGAGTCCTGTTTCCTTAAGTACCTCATGTGAGGTGTGTGCAAAACCCATTCCTCATCGTTCAAAGAGAATCAAGGTTTTGTGCAAACTAGTAAGGATTTGATGGATTCATAGTCCACGCCTTGAGTGAAAGGATCGAAGCTTCTCCACCTTCTGAGAACAGCCTCACACCAAGATTTTTTGAATCTCCAACATAAACACGGCGACAAATCGCCTGGCGATCGTTGGCATAAACTTCAACAACCGATCGATCGACAAAAACTCTCAGCTTGAGTGCGTCTCCTTGTCTTAGTTCCAAAGGAGCTCGCTCTACAACTTTCCGACCATCCACGCCGCAGCGGGTTGAGTCAAATACCAGCTCTCGAGTTTGACTATCGTAGTATAGGGCGCACTCTTCCTTTGCGTCCTTTGAAGCGTAAATCTTGAGTCCGCTTCTGGCACCTGAGACAACTTTTATCTGAGCTTCAATTTCATAGGATGTTGGATCGAACCCTACTAGTGGCTGGCCAAAAGTCGGTTTGGTCCATTCAATCGTTGGGCCTCGCAGGCTTTCCAGTTCTTTCACCGGTTGCATGCGAAGAGTTCCGTCTTCGCCTAGCCATAGACTTCGTGGCAGTCCATAAACACCGGACCAGCCTCTCTCTCGATCGCCTGAAGGATTGTCAGTGAGCCATGCCCACATGATTTGTCGGCCTTTACCGTCTACAAGCGCTTCGGGGGCAAAATAAGTATTGTCAATCCAGGTCATCCGTCCGTGGCTCTCAGGATTAAACGAGTCACGCGAGTAGCTGCCAATGTAGTATTGACACCCCTTGTTATGGCTGATGAAAAGTAGCAGGTGCTTTCCACTCGGCGATCCTCCATCGGGCGACGAAGGCAAAGGTAGAAAGCTTGGACACATATTGTCTTCGCTTCTGTCGGTCCAGAGCGGATTCCGCGTATAGAAGACGTGCTTGTACCGCCAAGTGAGGAGGTCGTCGGATTCGAACAAGTACAGCCGATCTCCCTGTTCCGAAATAGGGGCGTCGGGAGATCTTCCGACCTTGTTGAGGACCAGAAGATTCCCGGTCAGCATATAGTAGTGCCCGTGGTCCTTCCAGATGTTTGATGGGTCTGCTGAACCGAGGTAGCTCGACGCTCCAGATTTGGCTTTTACTTCGGTGACTCCCCACTCAGTCGAACGAATGACGGGATTGGCAGCGAGCTTGGTCCAATGATCGAAATCGGGCCCCTTGCTTGAAGCCAATCCAATACCTTTGGCCCCCCAAAGCATCCAATAGGATAGATAGGCAGTTCCGGTTTCATCAACATAGGCTCCACCGCTAAAGCAGCCCTCATCGCCATTTCCAGGTCCGATTGCGTCGGGGTGGTGCCGCCAATGAACCAAATCCGAGCTGGAAACATGCCCCCAGCAAAAACCGGAACCGGCTCGGTTATAAAGATACATGAGGTGATACCGGCCCTGATAGTAGAAAGCACCATTGGGATCACCCGGCATGCCTTGATCCTCAGGAACGCAGAAGTGGTAGCGCGGCCGGTACGGGTCAGCAAGGAACTTTTCCCTCAATTGTCTTGCTGATCGGACAACTTCATCTGGAACGGCTCCATCGATTGACCACGAAGCTGGCACCTTTAATTGATCACCAACTCCGCGTGCCACGGATACAACGGTCGCTCCCTTTCCACCTAGTACCAGAGCGCCCTTATCCAGGCGAACATCTCCAATGAGGGTTATTTCAGTGAATCGACCGGTCATTTCCCGGAGTCCCTGGTCAGCAAAAGACCACCAGGCCCAGGGTTTCAACGTCTTGCTCGCCTTGCCTGGTTTTAGTGACTGGAGGTCCGAAGGTGATAGTGGGATGTCAAAAATTCTTGCGTCACTGATCCTTCCCTTGAAGGAGTTCTCTGGATCCATTGCGTCAAGGTGTCGTCGCCCGAATAGCACAGTCGAATGGTCAGTAAAAGTGTGCGCAGGTTGAGCATGTTTGTAGTGCGAGTAAAGCACTCCGTTTCGGTAGAGAGTGATCTCGGTGCCTTTGTACACGATCGCAATTTGGATCATCTCCTTGCCATCGCTGGTTTCGGAACCCCATTGCTTCTGATCGCGGGACGTTCGGTTGTAGTTCTCACTCCCAGGCATCCACTTCTTCGGCTCAATTTCGCCAAATACGATGCCGTCAAAATTCTTCTGCCCATCATCGAGCGTTAATACCGACCCACCTCTCTGATTGAGCGATGAGGGAGCGGTCCAGACGACGAAAGTCTTGTCGTGTATCTCCATAGAAAAGCCCAAATGGCAGAATCCAAAACACCCGAAAAGTGCGGTGACAGATTTCACCAACCTTCGCAACATGGCGGGATATTACATCGAAACCTGAATAAGCGCCTATCTGGTCTTCGGAGTCTGCCAGACCTTGAGTTCCACTAAATGTACTGAGTCGTTGGCACTGCCTCTTAGCATGGTGACTTTTACGTATCTCATCGACTTTGATTCAAAGCTAATTTCGTCACCCTCACTTTTTGCTGGAATGGTATTCGTCGATCGAACGGCAACCATGAACCAGCTTTGACCGTCTTGACTGGCTTCCACTTTATATTGGTAGTACCGCGACCCGTCCCAATAGGGAAAGACTTCCATTCGATTGACGGAATAGGTCTGTCCCAGGTCGACTTGCAGCCATTGAGGAGCGGGGCCAGCCCACCAACTACTGGCTAGATCCAGGTTGTCATCAACAACGAGTTCAGGAACCTGCCCGCCCTGAGTTCCGCCCGATGCCGTCACCTTCTTACCAAATGCTAGGCTCAGCTGTCGGGGAGCCACGTAGTAGAACGCTTGCGCGCTCTCATAACCCATGGGTTCGCCCGTTCGTGTGAATGCAACCGCACGTATCGTCGTCGTCGAGGTCAGTGAAATGGGCTGGGTGTAGCTTTTGGAATCCTTGTCGGGCACCCTGCCATTCGTTGTGTACCGGATCAAGCATCCTAGAGGACCCGAAAGAGTCAATGTAAGCGGCTTTGTGAAGCACGGCACATCAAACCCATTGGGATCGGATGCGTCGAGTAGCGAGGATGTGATCTGGACACTGTGGACTAGCTTCTCCAAAATGGTGTCGCACCCTTGCAGATTCGCACCAAACTGCCTGAGCGAAGGGTTCTTCTGAGACCTCCAAGTGCGTTCGGAGAATGCCGCTGCCAACCGCCGTAAGTTCGTAATTTCAAGTTCTTCAGGACCCTCCCAAGAACAGAGTTGCGCACCGATGATGTTCGTAGGATTCGTGGCTTTTGTCCATTCGGTGATTGGGAAGAGACTTGAGAATCGACCGAAACGGTCAGTACTCCATTCGTAGACCTTCTCAGCGGGCCAAACATGGCGATTCACGACGTAGAGAGGAGTCCACGATGCATTGACAACCTTGTACCCGTCTGCCAACAGATCGTTTGGAAGGTAGTAGGCATTCTCAAATTCCATGACCAGGACATCCTTTGGAATGGCGAACCTGGATTGCTTGTCTCGGCCGAAACCTTCCCAGACAATCAGCTGCTTCCCACGTTGTTTCACCATTTCGTCGACTTGGACGATGAAGCGACGGAACAGCTCCTGTTGTGACTTCGGAGGTAGGCCAAGTTGCGAAAAGGCAGATTGGAAGTCAGGATGTTGATCTACGAGCGAGATATCGGCCTCGTCACCCCCCATGTGAAAATACGGTGAGGTCTTGAATATCTCGCAAACCTCTCCGACCAGAGTGTCAATTGCCTTGAGAACGCCTTTGTTGACAAAGTTTATCGTGCCATGGTGCTCGTACGGTTTCGTACCCTTGATCTTGAATAGGTCGGGCATTGCCCGAATCAGTGTCGCAGCATGGCCCGGGATCTCCAGCTCAGGCACGATCGTCACCCCTCGAAGACGGGCGAATTCGACCAAATCGATCAGCTCGTCTTTCGTGTAGCTTGGACCACCATGTTGGTTGAAGCGATTCAACTGGGGATAGGCTTGGCTAGGAATAGTGAAGGATTGGTCGTCCGATAAATGGAGTTGCAAGAAATTCAGTTTGTAGAAATGGCACATCTCTATGCATTGCTTGAGAACTGATATGGAGTGCCACCTTCGCGCAACGTCGATCAAGAGCCCACGATAGGGATGATCAGGATGATCGGAAATTTCCCCCTTTGGAAAGATGAGTTTTCCATTCCTGCTACTAGCAAGTTGTAAAAGAGTCGCACATCCCCACGACAAGCCTTGAGTCGACGAAGCACTGACTTCAACTTGTTTGCCGATATTGAGGCGGTAGCCCTCGGTTCTCATTCCTGGGGCGATCCTGAGTTGAATGTCGGGGCGTTGCGAGTTTGCTGCTGGAGTGACCTTAACTCCAGTGAGTAACTCAATCTGCCCTGCTAACACCCTGTCGAGACCTTGACTTCCTTGACCAGCCACCGAGATTGTTGGGCGAATTAATTGAACCATTCCCTTTCCCTGAACACCCTGTGCGGGAGTTGGAATCAGCGAACTAAAGCTAGATACTCCAAGTTGGCCTGTAACTCTAGTGGGCTCCATTTTCTTTATTGGCACGGTAGCGATTAGGAGGAAAAGTAGTAAGGCAGTCATGGTTATGCAACCAGTCTAGCAGGGGAATTCTCGGCTATCCAGCCTCCCCGAGGTATGTTCAAATGGACCAAGGAAAATCACTACCAAAGGCCACCTTGTCGTAAGAATCAACGACGCGACATAGACCAGGTCAGGCGGTACCTTTGCCCTTGAAAGACTGCGAAAACTTCACCCAGAGACTGTTTACTAATGACCAATCTAGATATCGCCCAACGCGCCGAACTCAAAGGCATTTCTGAAATAGCAACGAATGCGGGCCTGAGCCCATCTGACTTCGAACCGCTGGGCCACTATAAGGCAAAACTCACCCAAGAAGCAGTCAATCGGTTATCCGGACAGCGCAAGGGAAAGCTGATTCTCGTAACCGCAGTGAGTCCCACTCCTGCTGGAGAAGGCAAATCTACGGTTACGGTGGGCCTATCTCAAGGCTTAAGAAAGATTGGAAAGAATGCCATTCCTGCCATTCGAGAACCCGCCTTGGGTCCGATCTTTGGCATGAAGGGCGGTGCGTGTGGCGGCGGCTATAGCCAAGTTCTCCCGATGGAGGATATCAACCTCTTCTTTACCGGAGACTTTCCCGCAATCACTACGGCTCACAATTTGCTGAGCGCGATGATTGACTCGCACATCAACTTTGGAAACGAGTTGGACCTCGATACGCGAGAAGCGATGTGGCCTCGGACTTTGGATATGAATGATCGCGCGCTGCGGCATATTGTCGTGGGACTGGGCAGCGGAAACGGTCAAGTTCGCGAGGACGGGTTCGTTATTACACCTGCCAGCGAAATCATGGCTATTCTCTGTCTTTCGACTTCGCTGGCCAACTTAAAGGAACGCCTGGGTGCGATCGTCGTGGGTCGAAACAAGAAGAAGCAGCCCGTTTACGCGAGAGAGATCAAGGCTCATGGTGCAATGGCGGCTCTGCTTTCCAATGCTATTCGACCGAACATCGTACAAACCATGGAGGGCGGACCAGCATTTGTTCACGGGGGACCCTTTGGCAATATTGCTCATGGCTGTTCTTCTCTCCTGGGAACCAAATGTTCGATGGGGCTTGCCGACTACACGGTCACCGAAGCCGGGTTTGGAGCTGACCTCGGTGCGGAGAAATTCCTAAACATCCTTTGTCCTAGACTCGGATATGGCCCTGATGCGATCGTTCTTGTGGCTACGATTCGAGCACTACAGCATCAAGGCGGTGGCGATCTCAATGTAGGTTTCGCTAATTTGAGCCAACACATACAGCACCTCCAAAGTTATGGTCCTCCCGTAATCGTCGGTATCAATAGACGTGCAGAAGACAGTCTTGCCGATCACGATTTGCTGAATAGCTTGTGCCACGCGGCGGGAGTAAAGTCCATAACGTGCAATCCATGGGGTGGCGGCGGCGACGGTTGTACGGACTTGGCGCAATTAGTAGTCGAAACTGCTAATGAAGTGTCCACGTTCAAACCGCTTTACAACGTTGACGATAAAGTTGAGGACAAGCTCAAGACAATTGTTCGCAGAGTGTATGGCGGCGACGGTGTCGAGCTCTCGGACAAAGCACGTAAGAATATTGATTGGTTCGTTAAAAATGGATTCGGCAACTTGCCTGTTTGTGTTGCCAAAACTCAATACAGCCTGTCAGATGATGTGACCTTACTTAACGCTCCGAAGGACTTCAATCTACACGTGCGCGAAGTACGATTGAGTGCTGGTGCCGGTTTCTTAGTCGCTATATGTGGCGAGATTATGCTCATGCCTGGCCTTGGAAAGGCGCCAACCGCGTTCGTGATTGACGTGGACGATCAAGGCAAGATTTCGGGCCTATTTTAGTCTTCGAGGAGTCCAAAATCAAGTTTTTGGACTCCGGGAACTTGGACTCGATCATTGCGTCAACCTAGTGTGAGCAGAAACTGGTTGACGTCTGGGCCTTGCGTCAAGTGGGGCACTCTTGTCTGAGATGAGCCCGCGAGATCGCTTTATTGCTGCCCTGGAAAGAAGACCGGTTCCTGGTCGAGTGCCGCACTTCGAGCTTGTCTTCTTCCTTACGATGGAAGCCTTTGGACGCGTCCATCCCAGTCATCGAGAGTATTCGCAGTGGATGCAAATGACGGAAACCGAACGTCAATTGCATCGCAAGGAAATGGCGAAGATCTTTGTAGACACAGCGGAGCGTTACCAGCACGACGCCATATTTGTTCACCCGAATCCGGGCGGTGTAGAAGAGGAAAAGAAGCTACTTGACGAGATTCGAAATCTCGACAATGGCAAATATTACTTAATGATGCACGGCGATCCGACCATTGCTATTCCCAACGGGCAAGGCATGGAGGACATGAGCATTCGAATGCTTGAGGAACCGGATGATGTGGATGCCGACGCCCTTCGAAGTGTCGAAGGGCACATGCGTCGAGCCGAGAAGCTCAAAGAGCATGGTGTCCTGGATGGATTCGCACTATGTGCGGACTACTGCTTCAACTCTGGAAGCTTCCTACCCATGCCGTGGTTTGATCGATTTATTACACCGCACCTGAATCGAATCGTCAAAGAATATCGAGACATGGGCTATTACGTCATCAAGCATACGGACGGCAATATCATGCCTATCCTTGATCGCTTGGTGGGTTGCAAGCCTCATGCCCTGCACTCTCTAGACCCGCAAGGTGGCGTCGATATGGCAGAGGTCGTAAGGCTAGTAGGCGATAAGGTTTGTCTATGCGGAAATGTAGATTGTGGCAAGCTCCAGACCGGTACAGACGAGGAATGTATTGAATCCGCCCGTTACGCACTTCAGAACGGAATGAAGGCTCCCGGATATATCTTTAGCACGAGTAACTGCATCTACACCGGCATGGAACTTAAACGATACGAACTGATCCACGAGGTCTGGCTCAAGGAAGGGATTCGCACTTAACTCTGTTTCCGGCAAGATGTTCTTCGATCTGACGTAACGGTCGATCACCCTTCGCCATCCACAGAACGCTCGTTACACCCCTTGGATAGTAACGGCTACCGACCGCCTTACCTTGAAGCATCTGGTCGCTCCATGCGAAGTAGGCATTGTCATCATCCATGAGCCATGACCAATGGACATCATCTGCCCGATTGTCTTCTTCTTGATCGAGCATTTGTTCCGCGACATATTGGCAAAGGTAGATTTTGCTGAGCCAGGAGTTTTTGCTTGTGGAGCTAAGTCGCCATCCACCGTTTTCAAAGAGACAAATTCCGGGGACGAGAATCGTTTCAAAGTGCTTTTTGAGAACATTAACCAGTTCGGAGTCCTTAATCTCAATGCCGATTACTTTTGGATAGACCAGCGCTTCGATAGCGGGAATGATCCTTGACTCCACTCCTTCGCCCATAATTGCGGGCAGCATTCCATCCTCATCTTGTGCGCCCTTAATGGTTTGCGCGGCCCGTTCGGCCTGCAAAAGACTGCGATTGGCTGCGGACTCATCACCAAGTTGGCGGAACAGATGTTCAAGGACTAAATAGGTCGCCCATCCCTTTACTGCGAGATAAAGATTATTCCTTGCCTGACCCAGAGATGTGTCAAGGCTGTCATAAGTTGTGATTTCCGATCCTCCGGCACATCGGTTAGCGTCGAGCCCCATAACCCCATTCCTGTGATCGGAACGAGGGTTGTCTCTGTTCTCCAAACTTTGCAGACATGCCAGAAGTGTCTCAAGCCGGCTCTGTGCCCAATCGTTGTCTTGGGTGTGGGATATATAAAGCCCGGCGGCCAGGACAAAGTTGGTCAGCTCCTCACTGCTCATATAGGAAAAGCACCCCGTGAGGCCCGCCTGCTCATATCCCGAGCGCGTCGCAGGCGCGAAAGCGTTGGAGACTCCCATATCGTGGGTGAAGGCTAATCCCCCAGGATGAATTTCAGAATCCCCAGGGAAACGCACGCCGTCGTTATAGGAATAGCGTTCAACAAATTGGTCCAACACGTTGCGAACCGTCCAAGGATGCATGACTAGCTCAAAGAACGCTTGATCTACCGTGAGATCGAACGTATTCATCATGCGATATTCGCCTTCGTGCACAACCCAAAGGGGTCGTCCGAGGCGATCTTCAAGTAGTTGCGTGGAACCGTAGTACGACCGAATCGCATGAGCCGCCATCAACCGTCTCGAACCTTGTAGCTGATTTGCCAGAGCATCGTCGAAGCCATGCGCTTCCGAAATCAGACTTTCAGCGTTCTCGAAGGAGGCTTGAAGAACTTCTTCGATTCGATTGAACCACCTTCGATACAGGTATCGAGTTTCGATCCCAGTTGTTGCTGTGCCTTCTTTGAAAAAGGCAACGGCAAAGGTGAAAGTTCGAATCTTTCCAGCCGGCACCACTCCTACTAAGAGTCCGATGCTGCCGAGCATAAACCCGAGGTTCTCGTTGAGTCTCGGATTCAGAATCGCTTCCGGCTGCCATCCGAGACCCGCGTACACTCCCTCGTCTTCAGTAGCGATCGCAATCGAAGTTCCCTGGCCAATCCCAACCATTCCTGGCTCATCCAGAATCCTCATTCCAACAGTGCGGTCTGAGCCGGCATAGCCGAAAAATGCCTTTCGATCGTGCTGTCCTTTTCGATTATCAACCGATAACTCGACGATTAGGGACGGAGTTAGGACGTGTCTCGCATCCTCTCCCTTTGGATCTGGAACGATTTGTGGGGGCGAATAGACCCGAAAACTTAAGTCACCCGCACACCATTCGTCAACTGCGCATCCAAAGTTTCTCACAATATCTTCGTCTGCAAAAGGCTTAACAGCGGTGGTGAACTGCATATCACCTAGTCCTTCCACATCAAAGTTCTCAGCCGAAGTATGGGCTTCTCCGTAGAAGGGTAGCGCCTGATAATGGCCACCATCAATCGTTTCAACACCGATATAGATCGGTTCATTTGCCGGGCCGGCAAGTTCGTGACCCAACCCACCTTTCGGTCCTTTCATTCCAAAAGTAAAGGTGGCAAAGGCTCCTACAGGAGAATGGTGTGCATTAAAGAACGGAAAAGGCATTTATACACAGATAGTAGGATTGCCCTTTAGGTTCGTTGCCAATCTACACGGTTGGTCAAGATAGTGGCGAAATCTCGTGGGCACCCCTGACAAGTGTACTCAGTAGCATGCAGAACTAACGCGAGGAACGCTAGTGAAGGCAAGTCGAAATAATGGGTAATGCTGGAGAACGTGAGTTACTTGACTCGGTCCATAATCGTCTTTGACTTCAAGCTACCAAGAGAAGTCAGAATGAGCTTATTTGGATTCAAATCAAACGAATAGGTAGCAACGTTACCTGCCTGGTCCTTAAACTGCATTTTCGCATCAGCTAAACCCCAAAGCCCTGTTGATTTTGCTAGCATGGGTTTTTGACCCTGGACCCGAACCAAAGTCTCTAGTTTGTAAGATCCACTAGACTCTAAGTTGTAAGCACAGACCCCATCTTCGGTCTTCCATTTACCACAAAACCGTTCTTCGGGCTTGCCGTTGAACGCTTGGGAAGGTTTATCGGGCTCTATTGTTTCGACATCGTCATTCTTACATCCGTTAAGGACCAAGAGGAGAGCGGTTAGTCCGAAAGATACAGTTAATTTCAATTATATAACCTTGGGCCGACAATTTGTCGGCCCAATCGTATGAGAGTTAGTGACCCTTCTGCTGTTGCATCATCTGCATCGCGTGGAGTCGCGCGGGATCAGAATTCATCTTCTTCTGGGCATCAGCTTGACCAATACCTGCAGCCGCGCCCGTCCGAGCTTCGGGCGGCATGTTCTGAGGCAGATCGGCAACCGCTTTGGGGGCGGCAGCCGATGCTTTCTGGGCTACGTCAACGTTTCCGGGATCGCCAGAACCTGAACATCCCACACACAACAAGGCGGTTAGGGAAAGCAGTGCTAAAGACTTCATCGTGCAAATGCTGCGCATGCATTTCCTGGGCTGAAGAGCCAATCCCAATTGTCGTTCCAGTTCGTGGTCTTTCCCTTCACATAAACGTACTTACACCAGTTGAACGCGCCCTTCTTGATGAACTTGGCATGTCCGTCGGCGAAAGCAGAATTGAGTCCGCCTGAGTAACGATATCGAGGTTGAGCCCAAGTTGGCCAATCTGTAGCGTCTGCATCCCACTTTTCGTTTGAAGTTGGGCCTGAGAATACAGGAGGCCATTGAGCGCCGCCCCACCACCACCACGACGAATCCGCAACATCTCCAGAAGCACCCCAATCAGGATTTATACCAACTGTGAACGTGGCAGAAATCTGGGATGGAGCATCAAGCTCCGTCATCGAAACGCTTGGGAATGGGGCATTTCCTGTTGCCTTGCCAGTGTTTGTATCTTGATCACAGCGACTCGATCCACCCGTATTGTCCCACTGACATTGCGCAGGCATCAAGTTATTGTTTGCTGAATAGACGCCACGGGCACCTATCTTAGCGGGAGTGTCCCAGATTCCGCCTTGGGCGAAGGTCTGATTCTTAGCTCCATCAACGTATATGGCCTTGCCATTATTTACGTAAGGGAGGATCGCTTCGCGCCAAGTATGGGGTGTTTGCCAACCCCAAAGGTTCACGTCTGAGGTGTAAACCGCTCTTGGGAAAACGTCGTCCGAATCAGATGCATACATATGGATACCAAGTGCATGCTGTTTGGAATTGGACAGGTCCAGGGTCTTTTTAGCTGCCTCTTTTGCTTGAGCAAAAACTGGGAAAAGGATAGCAGCCAAGATGGCGATGATGGCAATTACAACCAAAAGTTCAATTAAAGTAAAGGCTCTACGTTGCATGGAACAAAACCTCGTCAGTGAGTTTGAGCAATACAGATTTATCCATCAAATTTACGGATAAATCACTAGCAATATACAATGACTTTCGGATTTTGTCACTGGATTAGAAAAAAATTCTCGTAACTCGGGACCAAAAAACTCTCATGCGTTCCTGCTAGGTTATAGGCAGAAACGCATGAGAGTTGAAAAGAACTATTTACGCCAGGCAATGCCTAGGTTGGAATCTTAAGCGGCGCGCAATGTAGACGATTGACTAGGAATGAACATCTTCTTATTCGCCTTTAGAGATCTTTCAAGGCATGTTCGAGCCCGATTAAGGCGGCTCTTAACTGTTCCAACTGGCGTGTTTAGAGTTTCTGCGATTTCCTCGTAGGACATATCTTCCATATGGTACATCGTGAGTACCACTCGATGCCTTGGTGATAGTCGACTCAATCCAGTTTGAATCATGGTCATTCTCTCGGACGCTTCCACTAGTTCGTGGGCTGACTTGGGCGTATCGGACATTAGCGTTTCTGCCTGCGCAAGGCCGATGTCAGTCATGTCGTCCAGACATCGATGCTGGTAATAGCTCTTCTTTCGGAGATCTAAGAAACAGTTCGTTTCGATTCTGTAAAGCCAGCTTGAAAACGAACATTCACCTTTGAACTTAGCAAGGGATCGAAATGCTCTCACAAAGGTTTCTGCAACGATGTCTGAAGCCTCGTCTTTGTTTCTTGTGAGTCGATACGCGAAGCAATAAGCTGTGCGCTCGTATCGCCTCATCAACTCGTCGAATACTTCTGTTTGACCTTCGCAAAACCGAGCAATGGCTGCACTATCTTCTGGTGTAGTTCTCATTTCTCTCTCCCTTGGCGAGCAGTCCACGTTGGTTGCGCTGCCATGAATGAATTATATCACAGAGAGTAAAGTTTCTTGCTCTTTTTTTCGCAATTTTTACTATCCACTTCTTAGGCCACTACACCGTGAGCAGATCTGAAGAAGCTTGGAGCCACCTATCATGATAAGCCATTAATTGCTTCTGAGACAACAATAATATCTAACATACGCCGAGAATATATAGACGGGGTCCTACTTGGCACCTATTAAGCATCGAAATGGATATCTGGGTTCCAATGCATAGCAAATTCACTGAGGCTCATCGATTTGAAACCCTTCGTGCAGGTGACCTTCACATATGGGGCCAGCGGTTGCAATTCCAGTTCTTGCCCTCAATGTCGACTAACGGAACAATTTCGCCATGAGAAGCTTCATGGGACTGAATGGCACAAAGGAGCTGATCGCCCGAGAAGGTCTTGTAGCCTGGTCCATTTTTTGGAAAGAGCATTCACATCAATAAAATGTACGTTCGATTCGTTCTAGCGGAGACACTTTTGCTGAACGATAGTCGACGAGCAACAAGGTCCGAGAGATGAAGGTAACTTTCGCTCATCATCTTAATCGCAATAGTATTGACTACCCCGAAAGAGCGTTTCCTGAGACTGAAGCCAATGACAAACCGATGGACCCCCTTTGTATCGATTCAGCATGCCGTTCATTTCTGTAGCTGTGGGCTCGCGGGTCCACCCGTGCTTGGTGAAATGGGAGTCCGACGCTGTGAATCAGAACGAGCTAACTCGCCCCCTATTCTCAGCGAGCTAGTTGCCTTGATTACGAAGAGTGTAAATGACGATATCCAGTCTGGCTTTTGTGGAGAGATCGAATGAGTTCCTACATCGCGGCTTACCCAAAAAGAAATGAGGCCAAAGCAATGATCCATCCCATCGCTAAATTACTGCTCATCGGAGAGAAGGAAGAAGAACTACTGGCTCTAGAAGCTCAGCTGCAAATCGGCGGCGTGGAAATCTTTAGAGCAGCGACACAAACTGACGCGTTTGAATATCTTGGCGCGAACGAGATAGCTCTGACTTTTATTGATCTTCAAACGGCAGCTACGCTTGGCTTTGAATTCGCTGAGAGCATGCGCGGTAACCAAGGAACACGTCATGTCCCCATCATCTTCCTAACGACGGATCTAAGCGACATTCGCCATCGGTTTTACGGCGACGAAGCAAGCAGTGTCGATTTCCTGCTCATGCCAGTTGAGCCCGAACTACTTAGGAGCAAATGTCGAACCTTCCTTGACCAATATCGTAACCGTCAAGAGTTGGTTCTCCAACGTATCGAGATCACCGAGGCAGCAAAAGAGAACGCACGCCTTAATTCTGAGATCCTTCTTCTCAACAAGTCATTTGATGAACGCATGCTTCAATTCCAAAAGGTCAACGATCAGCTACAAGGATTTACTTATTCGGTTGCACATGACTTTCGACGGCATATTCGCAACATCAACACGAACGCGCAGATCATCATTGACGAAACGGGTCCGCCTGATGCTCACCTGCAAAGGATATTGCAGGTATCCAAGATGATGAGTCAGATGACTGACGACCTCTTATCCTATGCAAGGATGGGGAAAGCGCCACTTCACAAATCCGAAGTTGATATCTCTGAACTCGCAAACGAAATTGCCAGCGGTTACCTACTGGAATCTCCTTCGACTCAGTTCCACGTAGCCAACTCCTTGACCGCATTTGGAGACCGGACGATGATTCGAATCGTGTTGGAAAACCTCCTCGACAATGCCATCAAATATTCTCGGGCTTCATTTTTGCCAGACATTGAAGTTGGTCAAGATGAATCAGGAATCTTCGTTAAAGACAACGGAACCGGATTCGACATGGCTTTTGTCGAAAAAGCTTTTCTGCCTTTCGAGCGGTTGGTCAACGATAGTGAAGTCAGCGGCACAGGAATGGGGCTGGCTAATGTCAAAAGCATTATCGACCGGCACGACGGTCGTATATGGGTCGAATCAAAGCTGGGCGCAGGATCGACTTTCCACTTCACCTTACCGCCCAACCGCGCTTTCGTCTCATGACCCAGCCCTTGACCCAGAGCCCCAAACTAAGGTTCAATACAGACCTTCAAGTGGGGAATTAGCTCAGTTGGGAGAGCACTTCCATGGCATGGAAGGGGTCAGGGGTTCGAGTCCCCTATTCTCCACCACCCTTTGAACCTGAAAATCGCCGGCTCCACGCCATTTGTGGGGCACTCTTCTTCATCTGACCTACGAGCACAATTCCCTTACTCTTAAGCGGTAGTTTTCAAAGTTTCTACGCTCTAGGCCATTAATGGGGGCAACTATTGCTGTCATAAGTAGCGCGAGAGACCACGAAGTCGACGATGATACGGCGAACGTGCTCCAGGAACACTTTTACGCTGAGTTGCACTTGACCTGCTGTCTTGTTGACCACTTGGTGGCGGCGGTATTCCTCGAGTGCTGGACCTACTGATGAGCGTACGAAGTCAGTGCCTCGGATGCCCATATCCCAAAACTCGCGCAGACGGGTGGTGATCGTAGTACCCATTCGCTGCAGGACATCTGTGTCCCAACCCGCCTTCACTGTAATCTCGCGCTTTCGACAAACGATCCTGACAGACGACGATAGAGCTGTAAATGCTTGAGCCAACTGGCGGTGACAACAAATCAAGAACGGACAAGTGCGGCAATCAAAGCCTCCCGTGCCTCAGGCTGCTTTTTGCAAAGACGATGGCCATGCTTCCGTCATCTGCCAGGACATCAAAGCACACGCGAAACGATGGAGGCGAGGCAACGGTGCGCTGTACGTCCACATAATTGAGAATTGACCTGAAAGGGGAGCTTCTCCGTGAGGTGGTAGAGTACGCATTGGACGTGCTCGCGCTATTAGGTCGGACGGCTTAAGATCGCACGGAACTTGCTGCTATGCACAAACCTATTTCTGTGGCTATCCTGCTTTTGAACCTCATGATCACCGGAGCCCAGCAATCGGACACGACGGTCAACCCGCCGCCGACTCAATCGGCCTCGCCTGGGAAAGTGTACAACGTCCGCGATTACGGCGCCGTCGGGGATGACCGGACCGACAACACCTCTGCGTTTTCAAAGTGCCTGGACGCGGTCATCGCGGCCGGCGGGGGCCGGATGTACCTGCCGGACGGCGTGTATCGCGGGCGGATTGTGATTCCCGCAGTGTCCAAGCCCATTTCGAGCTGGATAACCGTGGAGGTCGTGGGCGAGCGCGAGCCTACGCCGGTCTTCGGCACGATCGGTTCATTCCCGTTGCGCGACGACGGCACCATCGTGAAATGCCTCGCGAAATCAGGAGCGGCCGTGATTGCCGCAGAGAAATCGGAGCAATCGCTCTACGGCGGATTCTCCGCCGTGAATGTCGTCCTGAAGAACCTGGACGTGCGGACGTATGACAATCCCGGCATCGGAGGGGTCGACTTGCAGCACGCGCTGCAGTGCAAGCTGGAGAACGTCTTCATCAATACTGGCGTCTACAATGTGCGAGCCGCCGAACCCACCCACGGCACAAGCGGCCTCGTCACGCCACGCATCAACAACGCCGCCTGGAGCGTACTGCGGAACGTGACTGTGACCGGCTACCACACGGGCATCGTGGTCAACGAGCACACGGACGGGGACAACATCGTGATCGGCAGCAACATCCACGGCCTGGAGTTCGTCGGCGCGCACCACGCTTCCCGCTTTGCACGCGTGAGCTCCTGTCGCAACGTTAACACGATCACCGTGAGCGGTGCGCATGGTTTCTCCATCGAACAACTCAATATAGAACAGCCCGGACCGAACCAGACGGACGCCACCAACTCCTGGCAGGCAACCGCTAGCGACGTGAACGACCCCAAGAATCTCGGTGTGGCCGACATCAACTACTGGGTCGTCATTGGCAACGTCGGCGCTCGGGATGTGTTCATCAAAAAAGGCGGCGCCTCAATACGGGCTCGGCGGATCGGCTCCGCACCGGCGAACTACATTTGACGCGGTGCACGACACCCTCGCTGAAAGATTGGATTGCCTGAATCGGGCTCAAGTAATAGTTGACGCTCTCGCGAACCGGACTACAAATGTTTTGACGCAGACGGTCGAAAGACTGCTATGCAAGATCCACGAGTTGGGCTCGTTACTCTTACATATTCTGCTGGTCGCCCAGCCCCGAAATGTGCACCTACTTATGAGCAGCCTCGTGCCCGATTTCATCTACTAAAGCAGTCTGACGGATGCAACCGAAAGCACAGGCCACCTTACATGATCCGTCCTACCCAATAAGAGAGTCATAGCAGAAGTCGAGGCACCATACGTGGTTCGGTCGCTCCGCCTTCGTCGGAACCGTCTTTCCAGTTTTGATCTTCCTAGTCTTGCGGCACCGCAGTTGGAGTTTCTCTTCTTTCCAAAGGCGGTGTACGCGCTTCAAGTTCACACCTTTGAAACCGTCACCGAGACGAGCCCATGCTTGGCGATAGCCGACACCCGACTTTGCCAATTCCTGAGGCCGAGCCCGAAGAGCTGCGTTCCGATCCGTTCGAGCATCATTGCGCCGACTGGAACGCTGAATACCGACGTAGCTACACGCTCTTCGCTCAAGAAAGTCCGGCATCCATCAACTGTTGCGCTCCCGCCCGTCGTGCGGGAGCGCCAACCCATTATTTCGCATCACCCCTTTGACCGTGTCGATCTCAAGAGCCATGTCTGCCACGATTCGTTTGAGCTGAGAGTTCTCACGCTCAAGCTCGCGCAAACGTTTCAAGTCGTCCGACTGGACACCCGAGTACTTGCGCTTCCATAGGTAGTAAGTGTTTTGACTCGCACCGTGAGCACGACAAACCTCGGCCACAGTCCTGTCTCCCTTAGACGCCTCGGAGAGGATCTTCACGATCTGCTCCTCACTGAATTTCGATTTCTTCAATCCTAATCCCCGTCGATTCAAGACGGAAAACCTAATCTTATCGTTGGTACAGATTCTGGGGAGCACTCCACTGCCACATGAAGAGCGTTATGTCCAAGGCAAAGTTGTCAGTTCACGGCCAACCCAGAAAACACTTGAGCTAATCTCCGCCAAAGTGCCGTCTCGGGTTGGCTCTATCTTGCCCGGCAATTGACGCTGTTACCTCATCGAAAGAAGTAAGACCGGGTCCACAGTAATTTACGAGGCATGCATGTCGGCCAGAGTGTAAGAATTCCCAATACGTCATAGACGGAGATTTGCTAGGCGGCGACTACGATCTGGTTCCTATCTTGGTCCTTTTGGACCCGCCTAGACTTCCCGAAACTGGCTGAGGCGGGACCAAACAGGTTCAACGTAAGATACTCGACAACTTTTTCAAGTGCCAAATACCTGCCATCGCTCCACGCCAGTGGGGCATTCTTCTTGATCTGACTTACGAGCACAATACCCATACTCTTAAGCGGTAGTTTTCAAAGTTTCTCTATTCGTACGCTGGTCGCGAAAGGGGCCCATTTTGTTGTACAAGGGACAAACCTCAAAATCACCAATGCCCTTGGAGGCATGAGGAATGGATCTGAGTGATAGAATACTTTGGTGAGATGCAAGGTATTTCTGCTAGGTTCGATTTTGCTTGCTGGATGTGGTGGGTCGTCAACGACATCCAGTCCACCTCTTCCCTACCCCGTTGGAAGATTTACAGCTGTGCCTGCAACGGGGGATACGGTTTCGATCTTCGAATCGGGTCGTTTGACTGCAACAGTTAAAGATTCGTTTCTCGGTGGCTTCACTTCCATGGACGCAACATATCTACCCAGTGACAGGTTTGACGGTGTAGGGATCAATTCCAAAAATACTGCGGACTCGTTTCAAGTGAGTTGCACCGTAATGGATAAAATGGCAAACAAGATAACGATTCTGTTTGTCTTATATATTCACGGCAATCGCGAAGAGATTACGGAAATTTTCAACAGAGCTTAATTGGCTGACATCGAATCAGCGAGTAGAGTTGGGATAGAGGATTATGTGCTGACCCTTTTGGCCTTGTTACCTTTTGCGGCTCCAGGTGCAGGAACGTTGCACCACATTGATCGGGCATCGAATGGCTGGACCGTTATCTCGGATCAGATCCTGAGTGACTTGAGGGCAAGTCACCCGCCATCCTCCGATCCGTATGCGGCTGAAACGGCGGGGATTTCGGTAGATCGTACTAATGGAGACGTCTATCTGCTCGCCAACAACATCGGAATCTGCAAGAGCACGGATCAGGGCAATCACTTCTCCCTAGTTTCTGGGAACAGTGTAACCGGGAGATTTGAAACGGCAGGGGGACTCAATATCGACCCCAACGGGCATCGATTGATGTGTTTTTCAATCTACGGATCAAGCGGATATAGCTCAGACGCGGGAAAAACTTGGTTGGCATCAACGGTCACCCACCTGGACTACGGTGCCGTAGATTGGAGCGACACGGGACGAGCACTATTGGCCATCGCACATGAAAGCGGTGGGAAATTGATGTACAGCAGCGATGCGGGTCAGAAGTGGCAATCGCTGGGAGTTGGCTATCGATGGGTGGGCCTATTTGGGAAAGGAATCTTGCTCACATCCCGTGAAAAGCAGCCTGGAATCCTGCGGAGTGCAGACAATGGACTAACGTGGACTAAAGTCAGCGATGAAACCCCTTCCGCTCCTGTAATGACCGTCTTCAACGGAGTCGGGTACTGGCTTGGGGAGAATGGACTGTTGACAAGCAGAGATCAGGGCCTAACTTGGAAGGTGATCGGTCATGCACCTACTGGTGCGTGCATTGGCCCCCTGATTGGATCAGATGCCCGCCACATGGTTGTGGGCTCGCCGGTCGGACTTTTCGAAACAAAAGACAGCGCCAAGACTTGGGCGTCAGTAGCTCCCTTGGCACCAGAAATCAAGATATTGCCGGGTGGTAAGTACGGAACTTACGGTTGGGACCCGCTACACAACACATTTTACGCTTCCCAGATGAGAATGCCGGCCTACCGATATTTGCCAAGCAAGTAGCCTGAATCCCGTTGAATTCAGGCTACTTGCTTGGCACGCGAATGTGTTCGAAACGATCTTAGAGATCGCCGACATCGAATTGCACCAAGGCCACGCCAGTAGCGGGGACAGTTTGCTTATCGAATGTGAGATCTAAGAAGCGAGCTTGGTTATTTGCAATTACCCTGGTTTGCTTGAGTTGGAAACCTGTGCCGTAATTGATGGTAAGAGTTGCTTTGCGACCATTGTTGCCCGGTCCGTATGTGGATAGAACGTTAGATCCAACTGCGTTTTGACCATTGTTAGGTATCACTCCCGCTATCGTGCCCGGTACAGGCGAAATAACTTTTGGAGTACCGCCACTAATGATGATGTAGAATCTTCCCGTAAATACCGTTTGCTGAATGGTCAACACGCGCGGTTGCTTTGCGATGCTTGGGGCCGGGATAGTTTGCAAATCTCCTGCAGGGAACGTCAGCGTGTAAAAGGTTCCCGCTGGGCCCGTCGCCACTGGAAGCGCCATATTCGTGGTCGTCTGACCACTCGTCGAGACTCCAATCCCACTGTCCGTTACGCCGTTAACGGTAAGGCTTGAGCCTGAGGAAAATGAACCTGGGAAGCCGGTACCCGATGGGATAATTGCCAAATTTGTTCCAGCCGGAACTGTAGTGCCAGCGGGAACTGCACCAGAGGGGATAACTGCGGAACCGCCAGTTCCTGCGTTATCGGTTGCAACTGTCGAGCCGCCGGATGCGGGAACATTGGTCGATGTTGTGGAGGCACCCGAGACCGTCGCACTGCCTGAAAACGTTACAACTCCGCTAGCTGGAGGACCGGGTTCGACTGATTCTCCACCGCAACCAACGGTTGCGACTGCTATGAGTGACGCGATTAGTATTGAATGTCGCTTTAAAATGTGTTTTTCCATTGGTCTTCAAAAGGCTCACTTTAATGAGTTTCAGACATTGTCCCTCAAACACAAGTGAAAATACTAGGGCAAAAGTTAACATTTGGCAGTATTAAGGACCGAATCACCACACAAGTAAACTGGCTCGCATTTACACAGGGCCCAGAATTTTATCCGGTATGATGCCTAGCCTCAGACTAGACTCACCAATACTTTCACTTCGAGCGACTGGGACGTTTGCACGGAGCACCTGACTCGTATCATGAGCCGCTTGTGTTAGTTTTGTTAGAACAATGATCGTATCGCTGAGCGTGCGGACGAGACCCTGCGCGTAATGAATGGCTTGCTTTAGAGCCGCCTATGCTAGGCTCCATTGATGGGCGTAATCTGGATTCCGATTGACTGGCGGGAAACTAGGGGTGTTGCATGTTAGCCCTATTGGCGCTTGCCCTGGCTTGTGATGGGCAAAGCGCACCGCGAACTGAGTTTTTGAGCGACCTTCCTGACCGCATGGTTCAGGTCGAGCAAGGTTGGGGCGAGCTTGGCTTCGACGTTTGTGCTCACGCACAGGGCCAGACGCCGTTGGCATTGCAGATCGGATCACAAACCTTTCGGAAGGGGCTCGGTCATCACGCGGCCGGCACCATCGTCGTCGACCTTGAGGGCCGCTATCTGAGCTTTGATGCAACGGTAGGTGTTCAGAAACAGGCGTTGCCAAAAGGCTCCGTAGGGTTCACCATCTATGTGGATGGGGAGAAGCGTTTTTACAGCGGGGTCATGCTTCAAACCACGCCGCCAAAACCAGTTCACCTCGATGTTCAAGGAGCCCAGGAGTTGCGCCTCGTTGCGGATGACGCTGGCGACGGAATTATTTGCGACTGCGCGGATTGGGCAGATGCTCGCCTAATCGTTTCTCCTATGGCGAAACCGATTGTGCGGAGCGAGTTTGATTTTGCCCCCTTTGGCGAGGTAACGACCTGGAACCCCGCCCGAATGGACGGTGCTCGCGCTTCGCGGATCGAGGAGTTTCACGCCGAGGATGTCTATCTCGATCAGCCGGTAAAGCAAAACGCGTCGGGCGGATATCGGTTACCAGAAAGTGGCTGTATCGGGCTCTTGTGGATGGAACGCAGGCGACCCACGACGCTCACATTGGACCTTCAGCCAGGATCGCCCAAGTTCGACACCACTGACGTCCAAGTTCAAGCGTGGACAAGTCTGTACCCTTTCCAAGGCAGTTGGTCGCCCTTGGTCGGAACTTTCGCGTCGGTTGGGACTCGTCTGACATTCAAACTCGATGCAATAGCCAACAGCGAGATTCGCCAGGGATTCCGCAAGGTGCGCTGGATCTTTCCAGTTAGGCCCCACGGTCAGGTCTTCGTCGCAAGGCTCGGCGCTACGCGACCTATCCGAATGAAGACCGCAAAACTAAGATTGGAAGCTGCCCCCGACAAACGCGGCATTGCAACCATCACTCCCGCCACTTGCTCACTCGACGGTAGATCGTCGCTGGCTTGGAACATGAGAAAGCCCATCGTTTTCACTGTTCATATTCCGGTGGCACTCGGTTCGACCGAAGGCTCTGGTCAGCCTGCGCTCCACTTCGCCCTTCCAGAGAGTGCATTCACAATCGAGATAGGCGATGCCGTCTCCGGGAACGGGGTCTATCTGAAGGACGAGGGCGTCTATTTGTCGCAGCCTCGGCATACGCTTCGCGAGCACAAGTCTCAGATCGCTGGCAAGCAAACCATCCTTCAGCGTGTACGGAGCAAGCCAGACCAGACGTTCGGCCAAGCGATGAAGAGTACGTATCGAGACGTCCATTTCGGGAGTCCAACTCTCCTTTCTCTGGGTGCGGATAACTGGAAATGGCTGGTCGAGCCTAACGGCACGACCGTGTGGCAGCCTAGTCCAGAGGTTGCGGAAAGGCAGATGCCGTTCGAAGACCGCCGTTGTTTGGTGGGCATATCATTCAATGGAGCATTGCTCCGTCCGGCAAATACGCCGAACTCGTCCAAGGGCATGAAGCGATGGATGCCAGTCGTGACGCTCGAGGGTGGTCGCCCGGGGGCACTTTGTCGCTACACCGCGTATGTCGCTCCAGTAGGCGTCAGCGGGAGGAGCTTATACGTTGGCAAAATTGATCTAGGTGGGCAAAAGGCCGAGAGCCTCGAACTTACCTTTCAACAAGACCGTAATCGGAAAGTTGCAGCACGAATCGACATCGAGGGTGATCGAGCCAAAGTCATGGATGGAGACCGGCTCATGGCGGTTGTCGACTTGAGCCGCCTTGCGAGCTATCAGGCAACCGCAGAACGCGGGGTTCTCCACATCACAGGCAAGGGTAACGGGTCTCTGGTGATGGCCATTCCCGGTTGGAAAGCCGATGTGTCGGACCACGAATTGCGCTTCATAGACGCAGACAAGCTCGCTGATGCATTCATTCACAGTTGGAACACTATGGCCGGTGAGGGAATGCAGATCCAGATTCCCGACGCCTTCCTCAGCAACATCATCCAAAGCTCACGCGTCCGCTGCATGGTTGACGCACGAAGCCAAGGAAACGGCAAACGTATCGCCCCTTGGATCGCTGAAATCCACTACGGGCCCCTCGAAAGCGAAGCCAACACTATCATCCGAGGCATGGCATTGATGGGACACCGGGAGTTCGCGAAGAGAAGTCTCGATTATTTCATCAATCTATACGCCCCCGCCGGATACTTAACGACGGGCTACACATTGGTCGGCACCGGGTGGCACCTTTGGACTCTCGGTGAAGCCTTCGGTCTGAGTAACGATAAGGCCTGGATGAAGGGCCACGCCGCTGATGTTGCGCGCGTCTGCCGTTGGGTTATCGGCGAGCGCCGCAAAACGATGAAGCTCGATCCGCTTGGCAGAAAGCCGCCTCAGTACGGGCTCGTGACGCCGGGTGTGATCGCCGACTGGAACGCCTACCAGTACTATTTCTATAGCAACGGAACCTATTGCGCCGGTCTCGCGGCGGCTGGGAAAGCGTTAAAGGCAATCGGCTATCCGGAGGCGGACTCCTACATAGCGGAATCTCGAGCCTTCAGCAAGGACATCGTGCGCGCCTATCGTTGGGTGCAGGCGCGCACGCCTGCGAACGCGCTCCAAGACGGATCCTGGGTACCCGGGCAGCCGTCGCAGGTTCATTGCCCCGGTCCTCTCAGCGGATACTTTGCGGGTGAGGACGCTTCACGGTCTTGGTGTTACGACGTTGAAATCGGCGCCCACAACCTCTTGCAACAAGGCATTCTCCCCGCTATCGGAAAAGATTCACAACAGATGGCCGACCACTTGGAGGACGTCATGTTCTTAAAGGACGGCTGGGGCGATTATCCGGCTGCCCAGTCTCAGCGGGACTGGTTCAACCTCGGCGGTTTTGCCAAGGTGCAGCCATATTACGGTCGCCTAACGGAGGTCTACGCGATGAGAGACGACGTCAAGCCGTTTATTCGCAGCTATTTCAACATGATCGCCTCCCTCATCGACCCATCTAATTTGACGATTTGGGAGCATTTCGACCACATGGGCGCGCCCGACAAAACCCACGAAACCGGAGTCTTCCTCCAGCAGACCCGGTTCATGTTCGTGAATGAGCGCGGCTCGGAACTTTGGTTGTCACCTTTCGTGACGAGTAACTGGATGGAGGACGGCAATGTGGTCTCCATCCAACACGCTCCGACCCTTTTCGGGGAGACGGGCTATCGTATCGAATCCCACATTGCAAAAGGCTACATTGATGCGGTGGTCGATCCCCCAACCCGAAGCTCCCCCTCGGCCATAGTCCTTAGGCTCCGGCATCCAAGGGATCTGCGGATGAAATCGGTGACCGTGAATGGGAAACAGTGGTCTCGATTTGACCCAGTGCGAGAAACCGTAACGCTTCCTGTAGCGCTCGGTCGCTTGCGGGTCAGAGCAGTCTATTAAAGCAGGCGAGCGTTGAAGAGGGCCTAAATAGTTGTCGTTAGCTACTAACGGGGTTAGAACAACTTGCTATAGGCAACCTCTTCGACTACCAGTTCCATCGCTCCAATCGAAAAATTGAACCCATGTGCGCCGTTGACCGTCGATGGCCTAAACATCATAGTGTCAAAATACTCGTCAAGGAGTCCGAGTTCGCCGGACTGCCAAGCCATCCACTCTGAAGGCAGTTAGAGCCTAACCCAATGAATTATTCTTGCCTCGGGACCAAAGTTTTCTGTCACTCGATAGCAGTCACAGCTACCAAACCTGTGGCGCATCTTTGGATTTGACTTGCCCCTGGGAGCCATATATGGATAAGTGCCATAAGGACGTTACGACTGAAAACCAAGATCTTGTCTGAGTTTTCGGATGTGAATTTTCTCAAGCCTTGATGAAGATCGACAAAACCGAGCACATGGCCATGCATAAGGAATCGGCCCTGAAAAAGATATCTTGAAGGCTAGATGGACTCCTGTCCCTTAGATAGGGATATTTCCTTTTCCTTGATGATTGAATTGCCAGTTTTGAGCCCGAAGATGAACCAGCCTAAGGCGAGAGCACCGACCGCGAAGATCGAATCGCCAACAATCCTCATCCACTTCAATTCGTCCATGACGCCGCTATGCATGAATTGTGCGGAACGTGCATACCAGTAACCGTGCTCGACGCTTGCCCATGCTTGGATAAGGCCGACGGGCAACGTGCTGAGAAACACCATCGCAAGCAACCCGACATTGATGGCCCAGAAGGAGAAGGCCACCAACTTTGTGTTCCAAGCCTTGTTCCCGGTGAGCCCCCTAAGACAGAACAGCATTAACCCAAGCCCGAGATTGCCGTATACGCCGAAGAGCGCGGCATGGGAGTGTGCCGCCGTCGTATTGAGGCCCTGCATATAGTAGAGCGCAATCGGGGGGTTGATAAGGAAGCCAAGTAACCCGGCTCCAACCAGGTTCCAGAAGGCGACTGAGACAAAGAAATAGATTGGCCACTTGTAAACCCGTACCCATTCCTTTGCATGAGACAGCGACAAGTTCTCGTACGCCTCGAAGCCGACGAGAACCAACGGGACAATCTCCAAAGCGCTAAAGCATGCGCCCAGTGCAATAATTGCGGTCGGCATTCCTATGAAGTACAGGTGGTGAAACGTCCCGATGATTCCGCCGGTAAGAAACACGCTGGTTGAGAAGAGAACCGACGCGGTCGCGCTGGAAGTCCGTAGCAATCCCATACGCGTGAATAGGAAAGCGATGACGACCGTCGCAAAGACCTCGAAGAAGCCTTCAACCCAAAGGTGGACAACCCACCACCGCCAATACTCGATAACTGAAAGGTTGGTGTGCTGTCCATACATCAGCCCTGCTCCGTAAAAGAGCCAGATAGCAGCCGAGGCGATCAAAAACAGAACGAGAAGGTGCTTCCCCTCCCCAGGCCGTTTGAATGCAGGCCATAGCGCACGCCCAACGAGAATCAACCAGATTAGCAGGCCTACAAAGAGGAACCATTGCCAAAAGCGACCGAGGTCGACGTATTCCAAGCCCTGATGCCCAAACCAGAAATTGGCGTTAAGGCCCAAGCGCTGTTCCGCTCCAAGCCATTGTCCCGCGAGCGCGCCAAACACGATCAAAACCAAGGCTCCGAACAACACGTTAACGCCGAGTTTCTGCCACTTCGGTTCATGGCCTGATACTGCTGGAGCGACGTAAAGTCCGGTCGCGAGCCAAGCAGTTGCAATCCAATAGAGTCCCAATTGGGTGTGCCATGTCCGAGCAATGCTGTATGGCAGAAATTTGGCAAGTGGAATCCCGTAAAATGCGGTCCCCTCGACACTATAGTGGGCAGTCACAGCTCCGAGGGCAACCTGAATCACCCACAGAGCGGCCGTTAACCAAAAGTATTTCAGCGTCGCCTGCATGGAAGGCGTCGGATTCACAGCAAAAAGAGGGTCTGCGGCAGGAATATCTGTCGGAACCTCAAGGTTCTCTCGGTGTCGCAGTACTGCAAAATACCAATTGAGCGAACCGATGCCAGCAAGCAAGACAACAAAGCTAATCACTGACCAAATCAGGATCTGACCGCTCGGCGAATTGCCAACAAGGGGTTCAGAGGGCCAATTGCTAGTGTAGGTTGTTTCCGATCTCGGCCGCTGAGTCACGGCCGCCCATGACGTCCAATAGAAGAATGCGCTTAGTAGCCTTCGTTTTGCCGGGTCGGACACCGTGTTTCGCGGCATAGCGTAGTCCTCGCGGAGCGCGTCCAACGAAGGATCGTCCCCGAATAACCCCTCGTAATGGGCTCGAACACCTTGGATCGCCTTGGCTTGATCTTGGGAAACGATGACCGTGCCTGTCGCTGGATTGTAGGTGTTTGGCCGCAACTCGGACTGAAGCCGAACCTTTAGTGACGCTTGATCCTCTAGGGAAAGTCGACTAAAAGTTGTTCCGTGACTTCGCTTCGCCCAAAGGTCGAGCACAAACATTGCTTCGCGGTGGAGAAAATCTGCGGACCAATCGGGAGCAACATAGGCTCCATGTCCCCAGACGGTGCCCAATTCTTGACCACCGGTCGACTGCCATACGTTTTGCCCATTTTGGATTTCGTCGCCGGTGATGATGATATTGCCGTCTGGCGTCTGGACTCGATCGGCAATTGGTGGTGCCGACTGATAGATCTCGTGGCCATAGAAGCCGAGGACTGCAAACGAAGCCGTAACAACAACCGCTAAGATTGCCCAAAGGCGGCCGTATCGAATAGGCAATTGCTTATTTTCACGTCTCATCGCAGAGTTGACTCCCCGAAACCCGAATTTGCATTTAACTCAACACAGTGGCTCGCTCCAACTCTAATGTATTGGGCATACAGTCAAAAGCATCACGGACTGCTCTTCGGCATGCACGTCATGCATTACTTCAGGCGCTAGCACCAATAGACCGCCAACACAAAGTTTATGTTTTTCGCCTGCTACCATCAGAGATAGCGCACCCTCGATGACTTGAATCAACACAGTTCCATTGGCTTTATGCTGGCGCAAGAATCCACCTTTGTCAAATCGAAATAACGCCGCAGTAACCTGGTCACACTTGTAAAGGGCCACTTGACGGTGACCTAGTTGACTCGCGTGCTGTTCATGTGCAAGCACTGTCGCTTCAGCTTTCAGGTCAAATTGCAGGACATCCAGTGCAAATCTGCCACGTGGTGGAACGCGCTCCGACGCTCCCTCGGGACCTTCAAATCCATTCTCTATGTGGTTCATTTAAGCGCCCTATACGGAACCAGATTCGTTAAATCGGCCGATGAAGCCGAACTTCTTAGTATGTCGTATTAAGATATAAGTTTAGTCGATTGTCCAGTATTCAAACTGAACGGCTGTAGCTAGCTAGCAGGCCGAAGTGGTCTTATGAGAATTCAAATAGTCCAAGATTCCGTTGGCTCACTCGAACAAAGGGACTCGATCACGAGGCGCCTCGAGTTCCTCGCCCTTGTGGTCGCAGTAACCACAACCACATTGTGGATGTGGATCGGAACAACTTCATCGACTGTAGGGCTGGGCTGGATGGGTGGCTTTGCACTCGTTGCGGTGATTTTCCCTGCGCTTTATGGTCTGACATTCCTCGCCATCAACATTCTTTATGGAGTATCCACGGGAAGATCGGCCCTTGACATAAAATTCACAAACAAAGCCTATCCGCCCTCAAGGTGGCGAAATCTGTGAATTGGAACCTGTCGGCACTTAACCTTTCAATTCCTCAATGAGGGCCTTAAGCACTACGGCCTCGTTGTGCTCTTGATCCTTGGCGGCATATATGAGGGTCACTGTGCCGATTTTTGCTTCAGCAGCTATCTGCACGAGAGCTTCGTGGAACGGTTTAAGCTCTAGCAGATATCGGCGTTTGAACTCAATCCACTTTCCCGGATCGTGGGCAAACCACTTTCGAAGTTCGGTGGATGGCGCAAGTTCTTTCGCCCAATGATCGATCTTAGCCTTGTCTTTGCTTAGGCCTCGTGGCCAAAGCCGATCGACAAGAATTCTGCGGCCATCTTGTTGTTCGACCTGGTCATATGCTCTTTTTAGTTGAAGCATGGAAATGCAGCTTACTCATACTCTGTATCATCGGGGCAAACTAACAACTTTGACATCTTCGTTCAATACGTCGATTAAAAAACTGACTCGAAGTGGTCGTAGAGTTAACCTTCAGCTTTCGCCCAAAAGCGCAGCATTTATTACTTGCTCTTCTTAAGGAGAGTTAGTCCACATAGGACCATCAAGAAAGATCCTCCGAACAACAGTGCCCAAATCATCGGTCCACCAGCTACATCTCCGTGGCTCATCGACTCAGCTCCAGCGAAGGTCGTGATACTACCAAGAGCAACCATAGCAAATCCGGGCCACCGTTTACGCTTTGCCATTGACTATCCTCTTGCTTTCAAGTTGCTTCCGGTACCCAAAGAGTAGATTGGCATCAATTGAATTACTGCGTACACTTGGCTATCCTAGCTTAATTCGACAATCCTAACTCGCGTTTCTAGGGCAGGACCAGACGCCTAGGAACCTTGTTTGGTGGCTAAACTTATGAAACTAACTAGCAACATCATCATGTGAGACATTCTAACGTGAACCTAGCGATTAGAGATTGCGTGCCGTTAGTCCGGATTGCTTCAATCGAGTCACTTCGTGCGAGATGTGACCTTGACGATCTTGCCGGATAGGCTTATGGTCGCCTCGACAGTCTGGCCAGGACCGACTCTGACCTTTGGCCAAGAGAGATACGCGACTGGATCGAGGGGTTTCATGGCGTTCGACTTGGGTTCTGCCAGTAGCTTGATATCCGCTTCATAGGGAGTTTGGTTTGTGATTTGCAGGACGACACCCTTCGCATTGTGGTTGATGAGTTTGGCAGTTACGTGGTCAAACACGTAGATTGAACCGGTGTCGGTTCGCACGTAGATTCCGGGCAATTCGGTTGCCATCATCAGACCGTTGAGCTCCGTCCAGGCGTTTTGAGTCTGGATGAAATTGCCAATTGCACCCTTACCTTCGCCATCGGTTGGTTGGATTCTCTCCATCGAAGCTCCAATTCCCGTGCCGGTCGTTCGGTGTCCAGGCATTTCGGTTGCTTCTACATGTGCATGTTGGATATCGCGGATGAGGTCTGCGTAAAGGCTGTTCCCTGTGGCACGGTAGAGCTTGAATAGGTAATCGCCAGAAGCAGTGCAGATACCCGGCGCGGCATGTTTATTTTGGGCACTAGCCCAGACAGCTCCGGCCATGTGACCATCCATTTTTCCGATATCGCTCTGCTTGGGAAACTCGTGGTCGTAGGACAAAGTCCAAGTCGCTCCTAAATTGGCAAGCACTCGAGATCGTTGGATCCATGCTGGATTGTGAGTGGCCCAGTCAAGGGTCATACACGATTCCAAAAGTGCATAAGTGGAATCGGAATCGGGATCTTGGGAGGTGTCGGCGCAATATCCTCCGGTAAATCCCTGCCGAATGACATCGCGCTCAAAGTAGTACTTTGCCGATTCTTGGGCGACCTTCAGGAAGCTAGCATCACCGAAGTACTTCGATGCCAATGCCAATCCTGCTGGCACTACTGCCCCGCTTGTCGAGTTGAAAACAGCGATCTCACCGGTTTTCGGATCGAGGTATTGGCCGAACTGACCATTCTTACGCCAAAGTGCCACGAATGCTTGAGCGAACTTTCTTGCCGCGTTCTCCCACGATGGCTTGATTAAGTCAGCGTGGCCTTGAGCCTTAAGAATGGCGAAGTACTTGAAAAATGCGATAAGGGCATCTCCATTTTTGCGTGTTAGCACGAAAACCCGATTGTCAATACTTCTGTCTGCCCGAAGCTTGCCTTCAGCGGTAGTTCCGCCATAAAACAACCCGCTGGTGCCCTGCAGCTTGTCGATGACGAAGTCCATTTGCTGACAAATATGCTCCCTTTCCTTAGGGTCATTGATCGCAAGCATCGGCGTTTGCATAAATCCACTCACCCAACCCAACTGGAAGTCAGGACTGTTTTCGGGTAGGTAATAGCTGCCTGCGGGAACGGTCGCCCAGCGCTTCTTGAAACGTGGAACTACGGTTCGAATGGTCTCACTCATTGGCACCCTATTGCGGGGATGATTCGGGCCAGTGAGGTCTTTGCGAACGGACATGAACTTCTCCAGTAGATCTGGAATTCCGCGCGCGGGAAATTCATAGGTTTTGAACTTCAACGTCAGGGTGTCACCGGCCGACCATCCCGCGCCGGTGTCGCCGCTTGGGCCGAATCCACCGAAACCGGCCGCCAGCTTTCGTACGCCAGGAGCGCTTACAATGAAGCTAATTCGATCCTGTTTTTCACTCTCCTCGACAATCAATCCGTTATTTCCAAATCGAGATTTCTGTTCGCACAGTAGGATGAATCCGCGCTTTTTGCTGGGACAATAGAATGCTATTGCCGGAGTCGCGGCATTGCCCGTCAACAACTCGATTAGGGATTTCTTGCCTTTTTCAAGCGATAGACGAGGGTTGTCCGACATCGTGACCGGCAAGTTTGGGTTGAAATACATATCGGGAGGATAGGTCGGCATATAGCCACCTGCCAACGTATGGAGGCGGTTGCCGTTGTAAACCACGGCCGGAATGAGAAGGTAGTTCTTTGGACTCCAGTCTGCGAAGTCAAAAGCTACCGCAACACCTGTATCGTCGGCTGATCCGCTAATTAGGCGAAACTTGACTTCAAGAGAGTTCTCAGAGCTTGTACGTGAACAAGTCCAATCTGGACTCCCAGTGCGGTGAGTTCCCGGCGAGATCTCATGCGACTGCTCCAGGGCTCCATGCGCGTATTGGCAAACCAAGTACCGAACTTGATTTGTTGAAAATCCAGATTGAGGCAACCACGACTGGTCAGAGGCGGTGCCACCTTGTAAAACGATTGCGACCAAAGGTCCTATAGTCCAACTCACTGTACGGCAGTAAACCAGATATCCGAATCCATTAAACTTCGTGTCCGTCGCCATCTGTTTTGGCTTCCTGCTACGATAGCAGCTAGTACTCGGATAGACAGCAACGAAATACGAACTATCCATTGAGATCTGCCCATGTCCAATATCGATGAAATGCAATCGGAACTCGAAATGTTTGAGATGATGGTGGTTGGGTTCACGGGGAGCTTAATCAGAAGTGCTACGAAAATCCCTCATGACAAATGGAATTGGAGTTTCTCCGAACGAACACCAACTGCACGCGAGATCTGCGAGCATGCCTATGTTTGGCTATGGTGCGACCGCATGCAAATTACGCGATTTGGAGGTAATGAGCCCTTTCCAACTCCAGAACTTCCATCGGATCAAGATTCCATGCTGGCGATTCTTAAAGGTGAAGCGGATGCCTGGAGGACGCTTATCCGGTCCTTTGAATCCAGATACCTTGCTGACCAGTATCAAGTCTTTGGCGAAGGAGACAACCGAAACCTTCGAGGTTTTCTGTTCCACATGGGACAGCATCTCATCTACAAAGTAGGACAGCTATCGGTTCTGTTCTATGATTTAGGCCTTGATGGACCGGAGCCGTACGCTGCAATTTGCCCAAACGAACTCTATGGATTCAGAGACCAGAAGTCGTGGCCCGAAGTCCGGAGCTAAGGTTGAACTCAGAATGTACCGTGAGTTGGTTCGGCGGTCATGCGAAGGAGTGCGGCCCGACCTAAGATCACCACTAAGACAAGCAGACTAAGTTTGATGGCGAACGGAACCACCAACATTAGCAACCAGATCTTGCTCAATTTCACTTGGCTATCCTACCCTTTCATACCGGCGCGCGAGACTCATTGAGCTACATGGGGTGCGAATACTTATGTTACGCATCCCATGTAGTTGAATTACCAAAGGGCTATCTATGCCGCCCGAGTTCGAGTGCAAGGCGTGCACCTAGCGGACGAACTAGCGGAACTAACATTAGCGCAGCTAGTTCTGGAACAGGAAAGACGAAATAGCTAGGTAGCTCTGTCCTATGCATGTTGGCGCGAATAACTCCTACGATGACAGCCGCCACAATTCCAGTTACTTGCCACCAGGCAATGGTCACCCATATTGAGTGTTTCGATTCCGGCCTAAGTCGAAGTTGCTTGGACGAAACGAACACAGCTGCCGAGAGCTTCACCACCAAACCAACCACGAACGCTGCAATCCATATATTCGCATTCTTCGTTTCCTGTAGTTCAGCATGGAACGATTCGGTCAGCGCAAATGCGAAAGCCCCGATCGTTGTAACCGCTAACGGATAGACCATGGCAAACTTGGTCGAGGGCATATAATCCACAAAGGCGCCTACGGTTTGGTTCCTCCAAGTCCAGGCGATAAGGGTTATTACAGTTAAGCTGTATGCCATCCAAGGTATTTCACTGGCGTTCTTGAAGTACGAAATGCTGAAGTAGGGCACGTTCTGTCCACCTTCAATCGTTGCTGGCATACATATCCAAAGCAAGATCACGAGTAGGGTCATGACGGCAGTAATCGCAACTCCACATGCAATCGCAAGCATCTTGGCGCGCACCATATCCTGGGAGGGCAAGGGGCGAGTAGCGAAATACACGTGATAGTTACCGTCCGCTGCTCGAATATCCGATGGTCTAGCCCCCATGCCAATGACAGAAGCAAACAGCAGTGGAATCCAAGGAATGAACCCTATCGCGGTGGTCATCCAGATGTTCACGGATATGGCTTTATGGGTCTCCGTGTATCCCACGACATGCTTGTCCTGAGACACGAATAGCGGGATTGAAAGTGCCAATAGGGCCAAACCAGTCAGAAGAGGAAGCAATCGTCCTTGCCTACGCCATTCAAGCCAGAACTGGGCCGTGCGAGGCGATTTGAAAGGCGTGGATTGCTTGACAACAGTAACTCCATCGGTTTTAGTTTGAGGAGTCTTTATCCTGATGGATGCTGAGGTACGCGCAAGCTTGAGACTCCACCAAGCACCAACAGCTGAAACGCAAGCAACGCAACCGTACACCTCTGAAATCACGTTTGCATTCCATCCCATTTGACCCGCAATTGAGCCGAAAAGCAGGATAGAAGTACTTAAGACAAGCGAAAGAACGAGGCGGACATTTCCTAACCTGACAGGGCGCCATAAGATTGCCTGCATGCTCAAAGCAAGCGCGACGAACATTAAGGCTGGCCAAATTAGTGGTGCATGAATTCTTCTTTGCCATAAGAAACCTACGGTAAAAAGGGTCCATGAAACGAAGGCCCACATGGCAGCCGCAGCAATCGGTCCAAATGCCAAAACTCGCGTCTTAATGGGAAGCCGGAGTAACCAAGGTGAAAAGGCAGATGCGGTTGATGAGATGTCTGCTTCAAAATTAACGAAGCCGAAGACCGTCGTCAACAACCCAAAGCCGAAGGCAACACATAGGATGCCTGCCATCCAGTCTGGAAGGAGCGTTATCGGCAGTTGTGCGACACCAACCATCGCTACAAGGAAAACTGCGAAAACAAAGTAAATCCGCCTGAACCGGTGGACCATCAAACGTACGACCATCACTCCTGAATTCATGGCTTGCTCGCTCCGCCAGCGTAAGCAACGAAGATTTCATCAAGACTCACTCCTCTCTTCGCAACAATTCTGCCATCGAGCTTCGTCAGAGAGGGCGTAAGTGCTTCTGGGTCACCAGACCATATGACCGTCCAGTCCTTGCCGACTCCATCCCAGTGAAGCGAACCTTCAAGATTCGGTGCCACTGGCTGACTGGTTCCGAACCTGAGATCGATGCGGAAGTAGGACTCCTTGATATTGGCAAGTTCATCGTCGAGGACAATTCGGCCGTCTTCGATCATTACGACTCGGTCGGAAACCTGCTCGACTTCAGCGAGGAGATGTGAAGAGAACAGAACAGTTCGCCCCTCGTCGGCGATCGTTCGGATGACGGCGCTCAGAATGTCCTTCCTAACTACCGGATCGAGACCAGACGATGGCTCATCCAAGAGGAGCAAATCGGGCTTGAATGCGAGGGCAACAAGAAGTCCAGCTCTGGCTCGCTGACCTTTAGAGAGAGAGCCAAGCTTTGAATCTGAGGAGAGTCCGAATTGTTTTTGGAGTGTCTCCGCATATTTCGGATCCCAGCCTGGATAGAATGCGGCTGAATATCGGATGAGTTCCTCAACTTTCATCCAGAGAGGCAAATCACCCTCTTCTGATAAATAGCCTATTCGTGATAGAACTCCCTGAGGATCGGCTACCGGGTCAACCCCAAATACACGCACTTCCCCACTTTCGGCTCGAAGCAACCCAAGGATGTGCTTGATAAGGGTCGTCTTGCCCGCACCATTCTGTCCAACTAAACCGAGGACAATCCCACGTTCAAGCGTGAAATTCACTTTGTCGAGGGCACTATGACGTCCATAGGTGCGAACAAGGTCTTTAATTTCAACAATCAGGTCAGCCACGGTTAACCTCCGAATTTTGGGAAAGTTGGAAGGCTTCATAACTCTCAATCAGCATTTCTTGAACCTCTTTGAAAGGAATGCCCATCTGATTGCTTTCTACAAGCAGGTCGCTCAACTTTCTAGAAAGTAAGGAGCGTCGTTCAGAATGAGCGGTTGATTGGTCGGTGGCGGCAACGAACGTGCCGAGTCCCCGACTCGAAGTGACGACGCCTGCGGTTTCAAGGTCTCGATAGGCCCGAGCAACCGTATTGGGATTGATCACCAGCGTGTCTGCCAAGCTTCGGATACTCGGGAGTTCCTCTCCCGCTTCCAATTCTCCCGAAGCTACCAGTCGCCGGATTTGTTGCACGATCTGCATATAGATCGGAATCCCATCTGTCGGCGAGATAAATAATCTCATAACTCCGAGACGTGTGTAGCAGTGTATTAGTTCACTAATACACTGCCGTCGTCAGAAAAGCCTTGCTTTTAAGAAGGCCTAGCGTCAACTATGCTGAATATGAAGATTTAGACGACGTCCTGCGGGGAGCAAGGGGTCAATAAAGCAAAGAGGGCGGCCCTATTAAGACCGCCCACATGTCAATTCGTCGAAGGTAAGGAAGCGTGAAGACCACAATAATCCAGGACCATTTTGTTTCCAAAATCGTGACCGGCAAATTGCTTGTGCTTGACGAGAATTACAACAATATCTGCCGATTCTACGGCATCACTCAGCCCATAAATCTTCATGGTTGGATGCCCCTCAATGTTAGGTTCGACAGCTCGAACATCCATTTGGGCACCGATCAGAGATTCAACTATCGCGATCGAAGGTGACTCTCTTAGGTCAGCAATGTCAGGCTTAAACGCCAATCCAAGGCAGGCAATGATTGGCTCCCGCTTATTGTAAAACTTGAACTTCGCTGCTTCTGCTACAACTTGTTCGGCTACCCATTCCTGCTTACTGTTATTTACGAGTCGAGCAGTCTTAATCAACTGTGCAACTGCAGGATTCTGATGGACGATGAACCAAGGGTCAACCGCAATACAGTGACCACCAACGCCCGCCCCGGGCTGGAGGATTTGAACTCGGGGATGACGATTAGCCAAGTTAATGAGTTGCCATACGTCAATACCTACTTCCTCGCAGAGCATAGAAAGCTCATTAGCGAACGCGATATTAACATCGCGATAGCTGTTTTCCACCAACTTTGCCATCTCAGCGGTTTTACTTTCGGTACCAAAGACGTTGCCCTTTACAAACGTCTCGTAAAAGGTTTTTACTCTTTGAGTGGCTTCTGGAGTGATGCCTCCAACAATTCGATCGTTCATCACCAGTTCGGTCATGATTTGGCCTGGAAGTACCCTTTCAGGGCAATATGCAATCGAGAGTAGTGAAGTATCTACTCCGCATTCTTCGAGAGTCTTCTTGACTTCTTCGGTTGTGCCTACTGGAGACGTGGATTCCAAAATTACGATATTTCCAGGTCGTACGTAAGGTGCGACGGCTTTAGTCGCCGCTAAGACGTAACTTAAGTTCGGTCTTGGGTGGCTATTAGGATTATCTGAATGATGGAATGGGGTTGGTACACAAAGTATAAATACGTCCGCAAAGTCAGGCTCAAGTGAGGCCTTTAACATTCCTTCGCCTACTGCCTTCCTAACAAATTGATCTAGCTCCGGCTCATCTATGTGGATGAGACCTTTATTGATCGAATTAACGGCATGCTCGTTGATGTCAACACCGTGAACTCGATAACCGGAACAAGCCAATAGTGAGGCTGTGGGGAGTCCGATATAGCCAAGCCCAACAATACAAATTTTTACAATGGATTCGCCCATGAACTTAAATTTTGGCATAGACGTCCCTTCGTTCTCCACGAAATTGCGCCTTTTAGGTCAATAGTTCCAGAATTAGGGGAACTTTTTGACCATTGACCACTTGCTTGAAACCTGAAACATTAGTCGTTAGGGGATAGACCAAATCTCACCACATCGCTTCCAGATCCAAAGTAAAAGCCATTTCCGCGCTGAACGAAACCCGCAGTAACAGGGTCTCCAAAGTAGCGATTCTGGCTCAAACTCAAAGTAGCCGGATCAATCGAAAATACTCCACTTCTATAAAGTCCGTAGAGTTTTCCATTGAGGCGACCAATCGAATTCAATGTCAACTCGGGATTGATTTCGAGGTTCGCTAGAGCCTTAGTTCGTAAAATCGAGATGGACGTTCCTTGTACTTTGGCAACAAAAGCGATGAATTGCGACTTTGTCCTAGCGTCACCCATGCGGGCAAGACCAAACACCTCTCCATTATCAACTGGACAAAGGTCGAAAATCGTCTCTGCCCTTGATCCAGATACCGGCGATACCGCGGTTCCTACGGATTTCTTGCTAACTGGATCCCATAGTAATAGCTCGGATCCAGCCTTACTTGTTCGTTCCCGGCTGCCAACTCCAGTTCGCAACGATGTCCCTATTAGGAGAAGGTTCTGGCTTAATCCCGCATCTTTTCTCAGATAGGCCAGCGACGAGATGCTTCGATCTTGTATCGGGACATATACGTTTACCTTTGGAGTTGATCCACTATGAATTTCTACTAGTTGGCCAGTTGCCGTTTCATATGCAGGTTGAGATCCCATCCAAACGGTCTCGCCATCAGGACTTGAAGCATCGGAAATGGCTCGCCATGCTGAGGACAACGTTGAGTTCCCAGAACCGTTAAATAGGTCGATAGTGCTCTTCGCTCCTGAAGTTACAAGTCCCAGCGGCTGAGAGCCGCCATAGACACCGAATACAACACTATTCCCTAAAGTTCGTACGCTGTAGGCTTCTCCTGGCCCTGCAGATCCAACAGAGGTTGATATGCCATTTTCCACCTTGAAGATCTGAGCAGGCAAGTATCCACTACCAAAGATGACATTGTTTGGTCCCAGGCCCAGCCGAAAGATGGCCAGTTCATGCCCACTGTAGTGAATCTCTATGTTTTTAGCTTCCTTGCCTTCGGGCTTATATTTCAACGACTTGTCCGTATGTTCAAGGCGGGAGAACTTTCCGAGGCCAGGGATTCGCATGGCGTCAGCAAACTTGTCCAGTACGTCATTTGGCATTGAAGGCAGGACCACTGCATGTCCATCGACGAGTTGAACAATTACCGGAGTTGAACCTGAACCTTGATCTTGTACTTTTAGGGATGCATAGGTTCTGTTGCGATCCAGTGAAGTATAAAATTGATTGACGAGTACGTTAGCCTTGTCGTGTCCAGGAATCGAAACCAAGAACGGCTTTCCTCCGCCCGTTGTGTTGTAAGTGTACAAAAGCGATTCATCGAGAGAAATTCCAGTTCTTACATAGACATATCCGTTTTTGTCAGAAACGATGTACCTGGCATATTCGCTTTTGGCACCAAAATCTGATTTCAAGCTAGCGATCAGTTCCACGCGATCATTTTTGGGATTGATTCGGAACAGTGCCGCACCAGGATACGAACATCCGTATATGACTCCGTTGGAGGCTACAACTAGATCCCATGCGAAGGTAGTGTGATCCGTTTGAGGCAATGGGTCTCCTTCCAGCACTTTGAACTTTTGAGTGGCAGGGTCGTACTGCAGGATCGCTCCGATGGGTGAAGTTGCCAGATAGAGCTTGTGGTCATTGCCCATAACCATGCTGTGAATCGATTGGTACGCAGCGAGACCGTGACTCAAATCATTAGGCAACTTGTGGCTAACTGCTTTCCCATCGCCTACTTGGGCCTGGAAGTCCACAAGCTCACCGGGCCGACCAGCATATTTATAGCCTACGAAAAAATGGTTCCTGCCTACTTCATCCACCCATGCTGTTTGAACATCTGATGTGCCGCCGGGTGAAGTCATTGCTGCAATTTTGCGAAATTGTCCGCCATCGGTCGTGGATTGAGCCGGAGGTTGCGACCAAGCACCTAAGGACAGTGCAGTCAAGCAGGTGACCAGACTTCGACGGGTAGGGACGCAACAATGAATTCCACCTTTTTTCTTAGGCATAGGGTTACCAAACATATTCGTATGACTCCAATTTAATTAATCTGAGCGTCATGTTGCTGATCTAAACAACCATTTAGTTCCAACCGATCACGGGAACCCATTCGTCCACCTTTCCTGTTTGAGATTTCAGGCACGAATTAATCGGCCCTTTTGACCTATGTTATCCTTTGTCCGCCAGCGTAGATCCGCTTGAATGAGGATTTGATCAATTACGTTTCTACTCCTTATAGGAGCATTCCGTCATACTAAGACGTGATGGACCTATCCTTCTGGAGAGGTACTATCTGTCCGCTCGGATCTCCTGTCGAAAGACTCCACTATCTCTATGAAGACCTCCAAAACACATCTTAGGCTGCGCCGATTTCAAAAATTTCTCAGTATCGGAACAGTCGTAACATTAGCCATAGTCATCCTCGGAAGTGGCCTCGCACAAGGTGGACTATTAGGTCAAACGACTGGTGGCGGTGACAAAGACAAGAAGACCGACACGGGTACCACTGGCACCCCTCCTCCCACAGTCGTAACAACAACAACTGGTAGTGGGGCCGATACTAAGGGAGTGACCACAGGCAGTGCCGGCACCTTAAACCCAGCTCAAATTCAACAAGCCGTGGCAGCAGGTGCAGGAAGTCAGCAGGCCGGATCAGGTACAGGCGGTACGCCAGGGGTAATTGTAGTCCAGAGCCCGGGGCAACAGGGTGGACAAGGTCCCAATCAACAAATTCCACAGGCCAAGCTTCCACCTGCTAGTGAAGTCGCAAAGATCCTCTCTAAACATGTGTTTACAGGCAGACATGGGCTTCCATTGTTTGGATACAGCAACTTTGAAAGCGCAAGAACGGGCATTGAGCAACGAATCAAGTTCATAAATGACATCAATTCAACGCCGCGAGTAGCCGATCCAACTTCTGGCCCCGTGGGACCACAGCTTGGTTTTGACGTCATTAACCAGCCCTCTCCTGAGCGATATCAATTGGGGCCTGGCGATACCTTTACCATGCGTGTCGTTTCACCAACGTCGGACCCTGTCAATCAGGATATGGTGGTCGACAGCTTGGGCAGCGTAACCATTCCACAAACCGGAGAAAAAGTTGTCGTTCGTGGGCAAACGTTGGCTCAACTGGAGCACACCCTCAAGGTTGCTGTACGACTAGGGCTCAAGGGTGCGGAAGTTTCACTTCAAATGAAGGAACTACGCTCTATGCCTATCTATATCCTAGGGCAATCTTATGCCCCAGGTACATACCAAGTTCCTTCCGTAATGTCGCTGTTCAACGCGATTTACACATCGGGCGGTCCGAATGAGAATGGAACGCTCCGTCGCATTAAAGTCACTCGAACCAACGGTTACAGCAAGGAATTTGACCTTTATCGTTTGCTGATCCTCGGTGATCGAACTCAAGACATTCCGCTTCAACCTGGCGATGTCATCAACATTTTGCCAGCAGGTGATCGAGTAGCTTTTGAGGGAGACGTTTACCAGCCGGCAATTTATGAATTAAAAGCAGGCGAAAAGCTACAAGATGTAGTTAAGTGGTCGAGCGGAATCAAGCCAAGCGGCGTTGCACAGAAAATCTCGATCGAAAAGACCACTCGAGGCGTTGAGAGAATCCTGCTCGACGTTGATGCTACTAGCAAATCGCCCGTTAACAATCCGATTCTTCGTGATGGCGATGACATTAATGTCTATAGCATTCGCCCAGAACTCGTCAACGAAGTTACGATTGAAGGAGCAGTTGACCAGCCTCACCACTACGGTCTCACCAAAGGAATGCGCGTCGCTGACCTCATTGATGCGGCTCGCGGACTGCTTCCAGAGGCGTATGAAGTTAGAGCGGACCTTTTCCGCAGAAACGATGACCTGACCCATAAGCTCATTCCCATTGACCTTAAGAAGGCAATGGAACGAATTCCTGCAGCCAACCTTCTTCTAGAAGAGGATGATCGTCTGCATATCTATGCTGAGAGTGATGTCCGATGGATGGGAGAGCGCCAAGTTAAAGTAGAAGGTGCAGTCAACAAGCCAGGAACAATTTATCGTGCAGATAACCTAACTGTGCGAGATGTATTATTACAAGCCGGTGGCCTCTCTCCGGAAGCCTATGATCTTCTTGCTTTCGTCCAAAGAACCAATCTTGACGGAACGGTAGGGCAATTGTTCAAGATCAATCTCGTCCGCGCCATGAGGGGAGATTCTTTTGACAATGTCATCCTTCAAGATAGGGACGTCCTTCGAGTATTCACGGTAAGAGAATCAAACTTCATCGCTGAACAAGTGGTAACGATCAAGGGTGCAGTACAGAAGCCTGGAACTTTGCCGTTGAGCCCAAACATGACGGCTCGGGATGCCCTACTCTTAGCTGGCAATCTCCTGCCAACGGCCTTCTCGCAGTTTGCATTTATCCAAAGGACGAACCTAGATGGCACGCCTGGCCCACTCATCAGATTCGACTTGGTCAAGGCGCTGGCTGGTGACCCAACAAGCAACCCCACTCTGTTCAGCAAAGATGCAATCCTGGTCTACACCTTAGAACAGGAAGACTTCCAGCCGAAGTATGTCGTCGACATAGTTGGTGCAGTTCAGACTCCTGCCCAATACACCCTTTCGAAAGGGATGAAGGTTCATGATCTTGTAGTCCTTTCAGGCAAGCCGTTGCCAGACGCTTATACCGAACGAGCCTATCTGCAGAGTACAAATCTGGACAAAACAGTGGGCGAACTGAAGATCATCGATTTGAACAAGGCACTTGCCGAAGATCCAGCGAATGACTTGGTGTTGAAACCCGGCGACAAGTTGACCATTTACACCAAAGAGCAAACGACATTCCAGCCAAAGCAGACGGTTACAATTAGCGGCGCCGTTCAACGGCCTGGATCCTTCCAACGTGCTACAAACATGACGTTGCAAGACCTGCTGCGAATTTCTGGTGGAGCAACAGCTAAGGCCAGCGAGCGAGTTGAAATTGCTAAAGCGCGTGTGCCGCAGGGTACACCCATTCTGAGATACACGATGGCAGATGCTCTTGGACCTGCTGGAGCAGCAGTCAAGCTTGAAGATGGTGACATCGTGGCCGTTCCTGAAGACGCAACGATCATGGAGCAACCCATGACTATCACCGTCAAAGGAAATGTTAGAAACCCTGGTCCCTACTTGGTTTCTTCAACAAAAGAACACCTTTCGGTCCTCATACACCGCGCTGGGGGAATCTTGCCCGACGGATTTGTCAAGGGTGCTCAGTTCCGCCGCAAATTGGATGCGCCTCCTGTCGAGCAAATCATCGTCGAACATATCCTTAAAGTCCTGACAGACGTACAGAAGGACGAATTCCAAAGAGCTCTCGCTCGTAGCGAAGTCGACAAGTTAAGGGCTGTTTCCGAAGCACAAAAGCTAGGTGTTCCGGCAGTGAGTGTTTCTTCAGCAGGGACTGCTGCCCCAACTCAGCAAAATCCTGCGGGTATACCCAATAACCTGACTGGTTCACCAGCGGTTACTGCTGCTCGTAAGTTCGAGCCAGCCGACTTGGTGCCAATCGGTAACATCAACGTAAACGTGGCAAACGCATTGAAGCATCCAGGCGGGCCAGATGATATTATATTGAAAGACGGCGATGAAATCAACATTCCCCAACTTCCGATATCTGTCATCGTGACTGGGGCTGTACTTTCTCCCACGTCGGTGAAATTTGAGCCAGGCAAGAGCATCTCGTATTACGTCCTCCATTCAGGTGGATTCATGGCCGACGCAGCCAAGGACCAAGTGATCGTTATTCGATCCTCTGGCAACATTATTAAGGCGTCACTTAATACGAAGCTTGAACTCGGAGACACTGTATTCATTCCGAGCAAGGTTGAAGCCGATCACCTTAGAGACAAGGGTGCTGAGTTCTCGAATCAGCTAGCCCAGCTTACAAACGCCGGACTTCTGGTTGCAGTCGTCCATGCCTTGATCAAGTAAGGATTCACAAGCCGGTTGGATAAATATCCAACCGGCCTGAATGCCTTGAAACAATGAGACTGTAAACAAATGCAACCTGAAGCGCAAGCAAACGAATTAGATATCAAGGCATTACTTGCCCCGTTGAAAGGTAAACGCAATTTCCTTTTGACATGCGCGATCGCGACTGGCGCGATATTCCTGATCTACACGCTAGTGGTTCCTCCCCAATGGAAAGCTGACACCACTATTCTCACGGTTTTGCCTTCTGATGACATGGCCGGTGGTGGTGCAGGAGCTTCCTTGGCTTCAGCATTAAGTCCAAACGCACCGGATCCCATTCAGGTATTGGAAGGTGTATTAACTAGCAGGAAGTCTATTAATCTCATTATGGAAAGGACCCATCTCGCCAGACGAGACCTTGAGAAGGGACTTAAGACCGAGCGTCGTCAGAAACAGGCACTGTTGACCATTTCATGGGAAGACTCTGATCGTAAACGCGCTCTTGCCGTGGTTCAGGGAGCGGTTGATGGCGTGCTCCTAATCCAGCATGACGTGGAATTCACAACTGCTGGCTTGCAAGCAAAGTATTACGAGCAATCAGTCAAAGATCAGGACGAAAAGCTACGTGACGCTGAAAAGTCGTTGGCAGAATTCGAGAAGCGCATGAAAGCTCCGATCGATCCTTCCAATCCTGCCTCGGCAGGCGCATATTTGAAGGAGAAAAAGGACCTTGAGCTTCAGTTAGGAGCCATCGACGCACAAATAGCTGTTGCTCGCTCACAGGCCCAACTTCTTCCGAAGATGCCGGAATTGCCTACATTAATTCCGAGCACCAAGCCTTACCGAGACAAATTAATTTCTCTGGAATATGACCTACAAGTCGCGGAAACGACGCTCGGGCCAATGGCGCCAAAAGTCGTCGCTTTGAAGCGAACGATAGAAGTTACTCGTGAAACGCTCAACCAAGAAATCAGGAGCTACTTGAAGAGTGTAGCGGTCAATCTCGATCCCACAATTGCTACTTTGGCGGCCAACAGATTAACGATCAAGTACCAACTTGACGTTGTAAACGATTTAGCAGCCCGGGCGCCAGATGAAGCACTCATTCTTGCTCGCCTCTCTCGCGAAGTTGTGATACTCGGCACCATATCAACTGCGCTCCGATCTAAATACGAACAAGCAAAAGTTGCTGCGAAAGTCGACCAAGTAAGGTGGGCAGTTCTCGAAGATCCCTTTATCGAAGATTTGCCAACCAACAAACACGTAGCAAGAAATCCCTTCATGGGAGGTTTCCTTGGACTAGTTTTCGGTTCCTTTTTCTTAATCTGGAAGAGTAAGCGCGCGGAGAAGAAGCAATCTAGGAAAGGATTAGATGGCATCTCCAGCAGTTGATGTAGAAACGTCTGACAACGATATACGTAAAAAGCTGTTTAAAAACAGTGGCTTGATCATGGGCTGCCGCGTGGTTACAGCGGCAACCTCGCTTATATCTGTTCCGTTTATCACGTCAAAAATTGGCTTGGACGGATTCGGCTCTTGGGAGTCGCTTATTGCGATAGCAGCTTTATGCGCCATGTTCCAGAACGCAGTAACGGGAACTTTACTCTGGAAAATGAGTCAGGCCCATGGGACGGAGGACTATCCAACGATTCGGAGGATGATTCGAATCGGGGTTCTGGCCATTCTGGTGCTACTGATTTTGATCATGCCGATTGTATGGGTCCTAAGGGGCACACTAATCGGCGGATTGCATATCCCACACCAGTTCGCTGACCAGGCACAGTGGGTATTGCCCGCCGTAGTGCTCTTAACGGTCACGATCGGAATAAACGACATTATGGGCATGGCAATCTCAGGATGCCAGCGCAGTGGCACAGTTACTGTAATTCAAGCATGCGCTCTTGTCATCAATTATTCATGCGCGATAGTACTCATTCGCCTGGATTTTGGACTCCCAGGACTACTTATAGGCATGTTGTCAGGCGCGTTGGTGGCTTCCGTGATGTATTTCATTACAGCGAGCAAGCTAGTTGGCGGCATATCCTTGTTACCCACGATTCCCAAAAGAGAAGAACTCACGTCCATGGGCAAATATGCTGGTCTGCTTATGGTTGGATTTAGTTCCGCGGCACTTCGAGACCAAACCGACAAGCTCGTACTTGCGGGATTCGCTTCAAGCACTTGGGTTGGCTACTATGGAATCGCTGCACGCTTAGCATTTCTAGTAATGGAAGTCGCTCGCTTCTTTTATTCACCTTTACTCACAGCTGCTGGCTCAATGCATGCAGCGAAAAACTGGGCGGGTGTTCAACGGCTTTACCAGAACATGATGGTACTCGTAGGCATTGCGGCTGGGGTCGTCACCGTAGTGGTAGCCGGACTCCATGTCCGTTTGATGTCCATGTGGGTGGGATACACAAATCCCAACATCGCAACGATAGCGCTTATTCTCTTGGCGGGGAATGCATCGGCAGTGATCCTCACCGGCCCTGGGACCGCTATCTGTCGAGCGATTGGGAAGGTTTGGGTTGAAACGGCCTATGTTGTTGTCAACCTTGTCGGAAATCTCATCTTGACGATCTCTCTTGTGTTACTCATGGGAGCAATGGGGACTGTTATTGCGTCTGGTAGCACTTGGGCAGTGTCCGCGGTTGTATTTACGTTCATCCTCCCCAAATTAGTGGATTTGCCCAAAGACGCAACGGAAAAGGCAAGATGGTTTATGGTGGCTGTTATCGGCTGCTCTGGTGTAGTGTATTACGTGGCGAAGCTCTTTCCGATGCCTGCGGGACGGCTGCAAGGGGCTCTCTACTTCTTCCCAATGGCAACCATCGCTGCTCTTTTCTATTTGGGAGTAATAACCGCCACCGGATTGGTTCCTAGGGCGACCGTTCAAAAGGTCTCGACCAGGGTGCTAGCAATGGTCAGGCGCTAATAACATGGAGCCCTAGCAGAGAGCTCCTCATTACTTTGGTAAAACTCAGCGACGTACCGACAGGTCATTTCCAGAGAGAGCTTGCAGCATTTCAATTGGGACAAAGACCACTCCTCGTGCCCTTTGAGATGAAGCGCTCAAGCTGTGCAACTTCCCATTGAAGCGATAGGCTTGCTTACCTAAGACGGTCTCAACCTTGTCGCCGAAGAAGGAAACCGTCACCGAGCCATCCCGTTTCTCGTCAACTTGAGCACCCATGTAGGATGCCGTTCGCTTGAGTGCCACCAACCAAGTGCCTCGTGTCGAGATCGGCGTTTCTCCACTTTGATACGAGATTTGTCTGTTCTTAAAATAAATTCCGCTGTTGCCAGCTGCGATTGAACTCGAACTTCGCTCAAGACGAAGACTGCTTCCAGCCAAAGTTTGAAGGACGTCAAACGACACAAAAACTGTACGCTTTTGGGACTGAGCGGCTCCGGTCGGCTCCATCTTCGCACCGTTAAACCAATAAGTCCATTCACCCAGCCGAAAATCGACATGATCCCGACCTCTGGTCACCGTAAAGTTCGCGTTCCCCTTTACTGTGATCTTGGCGTCGATCGCCCGTGCAATGGGATATAGAGAGACCATCGTTGCCCCACCTTCGGTATAGGGACGGTCTCGATCAGAGAAGCGAATGGGCCGCCCTTCAAACCGAATGACTTGGGGAGCCTCCTGCCCAAATGCCCATGAAGCAATGCAGATCATTAAGGGTGCCAACGCTCGTGCCGGTTTCATGTCTTTAGCATACGATCCGTCTGATCAGTTTGTGACCTTTTTGCTGATTCTTGTCTTGTGACATCTCACCCATTGTTTTGCATTTTGGTCGGGCCCATCATAGTTTGCTTATTGGTAAGCAAACGGAAATGCAGCTCTACCAATGGCAAAGCTTTGACTGTATAGGCCTTGACATCTTCGTCATTTCCATTTTGGATCTCAGCTTTGAACTTCATTGATGCTCCAGAATGGGCAGAATTTTGTACTTGTTGAAACGCTGAATCAAACGCATCACCTCTAAGGTTCGACAACCTCGTGACGCTGTTCAGCATAAAAGTAGGAAGCTGGTCAGGAAGGGTAATTCCCTTGCCTTCAGCAACGTTTCGGAGTTCTTCAAGCGATAACTTGTGCTCGTTGACCATCTCTTTAGCATATTCAGTGACAAAAGAATCGGAACTTCGAGCGACCGCAAGTTCGCTAATCGCGATTTCAAACATATTCCCTAGTGCAGCTTGTTTTATAAATCGCTGATCGATGTTTGACATTCCCTATGCAGGTTGAAAAATCCGCTCCGGTCGGCCGTCGTGTGAAATTTCAATTTGAGCACAAGCTTTTCCGATTGAGATAAAAGCAACCGCGGCTAAAACAGGGTAAATCTTTGTGATCATTTTCTCCTCCGGCAGACGTTTTGGGCCCGCCCAAGAAGTTCGAAGAGGCAACTCGATTCTAAGTTCCGTGACCTTGCGAAAAGGATCCTAGTGGTTTGTCACATCGAATTTGTCGAGATTGTCAAGGAAGATGCTAACAATGTCCGGATCAAACTGACGTCCAGCCTGGATCCGCACAAAGTGCGTCGCTTGCTCCCTTGACCATCGTTTGCGATAGGGTCGATCGGAGCGTAAGGCATCCCAAACGTCGACCACAGCAAAGATCCGAGCCGAAAGAGGTATTTCTTCAGCAGTCAGGCCCCTTGGGTACCCACTTCCATCCCAACGCTCATGATGGCAAAACGGGATGTCGATTGCAGATTTAAGGAATTTGACCGGTTCCAAAAGGTCAAGGGCGATTCCCGGGTGTCGCCTCATGATAATAAGTTCGTTCTGGTCCAGTTCTCCAGGTTTATGCAGGACACTGTCTGGGATCGCCATCTTGCCGATATCATGGAGCAAGGCACCCCGACGCATGTCGGCAATCTGCGACGGTGGAACTCCCACTAATTTCGCCAGATGGACCGTCATATCGGTGACGCGGCGACTATGCCCCTCGGTCTCGTGGTCGCGAAGATCAAGCGCTCGAGCCCAGCCTTCAATCGTCGCGTCATAAGCTGATATAAGTTCTTTATTCGCTGTCCGCAGGCTCTTTAGCAGAGTCGCATTATCAACGGCAATAGCCGCCTGAGAAGCCAGCATCTCCGCAAAATTGTCTAGATCCACATCCTGAGGCAGTTCTGTCTTATGATAGATCTCAAGCACTCCCAGGATATTTTCGTTGGCAATAAGGGGTACGGCCAGATAAGACTCGAATCCAGCCGCCATCATGGATGCAAATCGTCGGCCACGAGTACCCGATTCCTGCAGCTGGGAAAGTTTCGAGTGATAACGGTTGACAATGAGATCACGGCCGACAGAAGGCACTGCCATTCCCGAGCCAAATCCTGTGGAAGTTTCCAACTTGAAAGTTGTTGTGAGCTCGTCGTAAAGGTGAATAGCAGCCGCATGAATACCCGTTTGGGATTTCAATTGCTCCAACAGCATGTCAAGCGTCGTGCGGAGGTTGAGGTTTTCACTTACTGTGGCGTGAATGATGCTAAGGGAATGGAGCCGTTGCAAGTGAAATTCCGTACGCTCTCGCAAGGCCACTCGTCGTAACGAGGCAGCTGCAATTTCAGCCAGGATTCCTAAAAGCCTTGATTCACCAGCCGTGAATTCAGCATCTTTTTGGCCCGGCTCATAGGTTTTCCCAAGCCAAAGTACGCCGATGACGTCGCCCCTTGCCACCATAGGAACTCCCAGAACAGCCGTAGGTCTATCCAAAACTGACCTCATTATCGAGGTTGGATCTTCTACTAAATTAGGCGAGAATTTCTGTTCAGCATCGCCAAATACGCGGCCGACAAACCCTTGCTGCTTCTCAAACCGGACCCCGACCAACTTCTGAAATACTCCGCTGACGTGACGGATGATTACAACATCAGTGTCAGGATCTACCAAAGCAAGTCCAACACTCTGCAAATCAAGATTTCGTGCAATCTGCTCCGAAATAATCGGCAGCATTTCTTCAGTCGTTTCAACTTCCCGTAACGCTAGACTGATGGCAGCCACTGCTTCCATTTCGCGGTCTCTTTGGACTTTTTCGGTAATGTCGTGAAGAGATCCAACCATGCGTACCGGACGATCATTTTTGTCCCGGGCCAACATGCAGTGAATTTGATAGCGACCATAAGACATGTCGCCTCGTCGAAGCCTGACTTCGACGCGAAAAGGCGCATTTCGCCTGTCTTGCCTAACTACTGATGCAAGATAGTCTCGCCTGTCATCGGGATGAAGCATTTCCACGGCTTGGCGAAGTCGAGCAGTAACCATCGCCTTATCGAGTCCCAGCAATGCATTGACTCGGTCTGACCACGTTAAGGTATCCGTGTCGCGATCCCAAACCCAGATTCCATCAGTACTCGCTTGCGTCACCAGGCGAAGCCTTTCTTCGCTCTCCCGTAGTGACTCGGAATGCTTTAACAGAGCTTGCTCAACTTGAATCCGTTGCTTAATCTCTTTTTCTTGTTCAACCTGCTGCTCGCGTAGCTGGTCATACAGTTCATCGTTCAGGACCGCAACCGCGATATTGTTCGCTACGATTTGAAGGTGAGCGAGATCGGCTTCTCCGAATACTCTTGCCTCTAGATCGGTATAGATCGCAATCACTCCGATTGTCCGATCTTTAACTTTGAGCGAGGCTCCAGCATAGGTTACGAACCGATAACTTGTCATATAGCTATCGTTCGCAACTAGGTCCGGAATTGGCTCGCGGGCATCTAGAATCGTTAGTGGGCTCCCGCCTTGGATGACGCGTTGCGCCAAACCTCGGTTAGGATCGATTGCACGCGGCAGCAGGTCTGCCGGAATTCCGGTACTTGCCAACAGGGTTAATTCATTTCCCTTTAGAAGCCTAATGACGCATGCATCAACGTTAAACGCCTTTTTGACTTGCTCGGCCATCACTTTTGCTTGTTCAACGAGCGGAAGGCTTCCAATTACGGTTCCAGCCACGCCCGTCATCAATGTCAATCTTTCATTGGATAGCAAGAGCTGTTGGTCAATTCGCCTCTTCTCCGTAACATCCTGGACGATTGCGACCCGAATCGGACCTCCGACTGTTTGGATAACATGAGACGTTACGTCAACATACAAGATCGATCCATCTTTCCTGCAATGTGTCCATCCTGCACGAGACGGAGCTAGGGGATTTAGATTTCTATATTGCTGTTCACACTCAGGACGGCTCTCCTCGGGCCATAGGTCCTCGACAGTCAGCCTAAGAAACTCTTCCTTCGAATAGCCATAGCAATTGACTGCCTCCTGGTTCACATCCAATATCTTCCGAGAATGCCAGTCATAGCACACAACAGGAGTGGGCGCGCCCTCGAACAACTCGTGATATCGAATTTCAGCGTCAGATTCATGGCTTTTCGCTAGGGTGCAATCAGTAAGAAATCCGCGAACAGAATGTCCTTGAACAGCATCGCCAGCGACTTTAATCCACCTCAGGCTTCCATCGGCAGACTTAACCTGAGTCTCAAACGCAAAGGACTCAAGGGTTGCTAGAACTTTCTCGAGCTGAGCTAGAACTGAGGATCGCACAGAATCTGTTAGGATATCACCCCAGGAAATCAACTGTTCCGAACGATCATAACCCAGATAGGATAGCGTTTTCGAACTAGACGGCGTGAAGTACAGCGACTCGGACTGCGCCTCCCAATATCCCGTGAACCCCTGCGGGAGTTGCTCCGACCCGGTTGCCATAGAAATTGCTATGTGAGCCTCACTAGTTGATTCCGAGTATTCAACATCTCACTCAGAATACTCCTACTGAAGTAAGGTGAGAACCCGCGGGCCATCGGAAGTTATGGCAACTGTGTGTTCGAAATGGGCACCCACTGATCCGTCTCGGGTAACAACCGCCCACGGGTCTCCTGGACGATGTCGAATGACAGGCGACCCGGCAGTCACCATAGGCTCAATACAAAACGTCATACCCTCGCGGATCAAGAGCCCTTTTCCGGCTCGACCGAAATTAGGGACATCGATGCCTTCTTCGTGTACCTCGCTTCCTACCCCATGCCCTGATAACTCGCGAATCACTCCAAATCCATTCTTTTCGACCAGACGTTGCACGGCGCTGGAAACATCACCCATGCGAGAGCCGTCAGTTGCCTTTCGGATTCCATGCCACATTGATTCCTGTGTAACAGAAAGTAAGCGCTGAGCCTTCACGCTTCCTGTCCCAACGATCACTGTGATAGCAGTATCGGCCATCCACCCATCAATATCTGCGACGAGATCAAAGCCCACTACGTCCCCATCCTTCAAGAGTCTCGCCTCTGATGGCTGAGCATGAATGACCTCGTCGTTTACAGAAATGCAGGTGGCATACAGGTAAGGAACTTTGCTAAATCTGGGATGGTAATTCAAAAGCGCAGGTCTTGCTCCGAGGCGACTAAGTTCCTCGCGAGCAATCTGCTCCAATGACATTGTCGTCATTCCTACCGTAGCATTCGATTTCATGGCTTGTAACGTCTTCGCTGCAGCTTGGCCCGCTGCATGCATTGCGTCAATTTCGCCCTGGGTCTTTAGCCTCATGCTTTCACTTCTCGTAGGACACATTTTCCACGCCAGAAAAGCCTTTTCTTGGTGCTGTTAAATACCGAAACCACTACACCCTATTATGGTCAATCCATATGATTCCACTCAATTGAGCCTTGAAACCGATCCTATGGGGTTTACATGAATCTCACACGAAGATAAGGCCGGGGGGAACTGACCAGGTAAATATGCGTAACCCAAATGCTTTACCCCTATCTGATGACTTGATTGACCCTCATTGTAAGTTGCATCCTCAATTTGTGGGATACGCATTAGTGTTATCAGTGCTATGGATAGCTGCCGCAGTCTTGACTTTCCGAGCTCTGCCTAGAGCTTTGGGAATCAGCAGAAGGGAGATCATTAGAAAGTGATCGACATCGCAAACTTAAATATTTAGGATCTATTTAAGAAAAATCGCCAGCGCGGGATTGTTTGTTTCTTCAGTAAACATATAGTCAAGGTCCTTTAGGAACGCAGCTAAGTCGTTCGACTCATTGGGTTGCACCTGTATTCCTACCAATACCCGTCCAAAATCAGCTCCGTGATTTCGGTAGTGAAAGAGGCTGATGTTCCAGCGGCTACCCATTTTCTGTAGAAAGTTCATGAGAGCGCCAGGCCGTTCCGGAAATTGAAAGCTATAGAATCTCTCATGGGTGGCTAGGGGTGCTCTTCCTCCGACCATGTGGCGGATGTGAAGTTTTGCTACCTCATTATCTGTTAAGTCTATGGGTCGATAGCCAGCCGATTTAAGTTGAAGTACAAGGTCCTGAAGTTCCTGACTGTTCGCTATCTGCAGCCCAACGAATACGTGAGCTTCGTCTGCGTCGAAATATCGATAGTTAAATTCGGTGACATTCCGAGCTCCGATTGACGAGCAAAACTGCCGAAAACTCCCTGGAGTTTCTGGAATTGTTACTGCCAAGACGGCTTCTCGACGCTCTCCAATTTCAGCCCGTTCAGAAATATGCCGCAATCGGTCAAAATTCATGTTCGCTCCAGAAGCGATGACAATGAAACTCTGGTCCCGGACGTTACCAACTTCGATAAATCGTCGCAATCCGGCATAGGCAAGTGCCCCAGAGGGCTCTAGCACAGAGCGCCTGTCCTCGTAGATCTCCTTAACTGCGGCGCAAATTTCATCGTTCGAAACAACAATCACGTCGTCGACTAGGAGCTGCGCCAATCGAAAGGGCTCTTCGCCGACCTGGCGCACGGCTACGCCGTCGGCAAATGTTCCGACAGTCGGCAATTGAATTCGCTTGCCCGCTTTTAACGAACGATGCATCGCATCTGCATCTTCTGGTTCGACCCCTATAACTTTGACTTCGGGACGTAGCGCCTTAATATAGGCAGAGACTCCCGCGATCAATCCACCACCGCCGACCGGGACAAAAACTGCGTCGAGCGGACCAGTATGCTGCTTCAATATCTCCATGCCTATGGTTCCTTGACCGGCAATAACTGCTGGATCGTCATAGGGATGAACAAAGATAAGACCTTCTCGTTCCGCTAAGGCGAGGGCATGTGTATATGCTCCGTCATAGTTGTCGCCATGCAAGATGACTTGAGATCCTCGACGGATAACGGCTTCGACTTTGATCGATGGCGTCGTGCGAGGCATTACAATGGTTGCTCGGATATTCAGCATCTGAGCTGCCAGCGCAACTCCTTGTGCATGGTTCCCAGCAGAGGAGGCAATGACTCCAGCAGCTCTCTCGTCTTCGGAAAGAGCGACCATTCGATTGTAGGCGCCTCGAATTTTGAAACTAAAAATCGGTTGGAGGTCCTCTCGCTTGATCCAGACTTTGTTCTGGAGTCTGGTGCTGAGTAACGGAGCGAAATCCAACGGCGACTCGATCGCGACATCGTAGACGCGAGCTCGTAGAATGCGCTTCAAATACTCGGCAGGCATGCTAGATAAACTACCATACGCTTATTTCTTGGTTGTCAGCCCGAGACCGGTTTCCGCATCTTAAGGTAATGCCTTGGTTGGTTTCAATGTCCCGTTTCAACAAAGAATTGGCATTTAACAAAGTTCGGATGGGGATATACGCGCAAAAAAGGCTAACCACTTAGACACTCTGTTCAGTTTTGCGTTATAACTACATATATGACCGAAGACAAGCGAGCCCGCATAAAGGCAGGGATTGTTGCGGGTCTTTTAGCGTCAGGCATTCTTGTGGGAGTTATTTGGAGTTTTGGCTATATGACGGGTTACCGTTTGGGCCTCCCACTCCTTCCCATCGTCGCGATCATTATGGGGATCGTTTCTGGCATTCAGCAGTATGCGGTTGACCCAGATAAAGCAAAGGTCACAGACAAAGACGACACCTTGGCTGTATTTCAGGCGAAAGCGGAAGAGCGAGCGCGGAAGCGTTAACCTGTAGTTAACCGGTTAAACCTTCCAAGATTCGGTTCGGAGGCCTTTTTGTCGTAGCTTTTCCCCCTGTTTCGTGCAAAATCCATGTCATGAGAGTCGTTCGATTTCTCGACGTTGACGGACAAGTTCATTTAGGCGACATGATCGGGAGCGATCGAGCGGCGGTCCTTTCCGGGTCCTTCGCTACAACACTCGCTAGAACAGGTGATGAACGCATCGTCCACAAACTGCTGGCACCGATTGTGCCAACTACAATCCTAGGAATCGGTCTGAACTACCGATATCATGCCGAGGAGTCAGGTGGAAGAATTCCCGAATTCCCGATCCTTTTTGTGAAGACACCAAACACATTATTGAATCCAGGCGACCCCATTCAGTTACCTACTGCTTTGGCGAGTAACGAAGTGGACTATGAATGCGAACTGGCGGTGGTTATAGGCAAAACATGTAAAAACGTTAGTCGCCTAAACGCCCTTGAATATGTTTTTGGTTACACTTGTGCCAACGATGTCAGCGCAAGAGATTGGCAAATCAAAAAGGGAGGAAGCCAATGGTGCCGTGGCAAAAGTTTCGATACCTTCTGCCCGATCGGACCTTGGATTGTAACCAAGGACGAGATTCCAAACGCCAACAATCTAGAGATCAAAACGGTGTTGAACGGTGAAACCGTACAACTGTGGAATACCAATGACATGATCTTCGATGTACCGACCTTGATCGAATTCCTCAGTGGAAGCACGACTTTGGAAGCGGGAACCGTAATCTTGACAGGCACTCCCCATGGTGTGGGTATGGCTAGGAAGCCCCCGCTTTGGTTGAAGCATGGCGATGAAGTTACGATTGAAATTGAAGGCATTGGTGCACTAACAAATCCTGTCGTCAATGAGATCCCGTCAGGAAATTAACCATGCTCAAAGTTGGGCCAAATCCATACGGACTTTGTTGCACTTTGGGTTTGCAAGGAACTAACCCGACCCCCAGGGGCTTGGAATGGTATGTTGGACTTGCCGAATCGATACGTGCAAGCTCGATCGAGTTTCATTTTGGAATGGTCGAGTCGCTGAAACCGCACGAATTGATTGAGCTTAGAAGTCGCCTGGATGCCGCCAAGATTGAACCGGTATTAAGTGGTCCATGGCCGCTAAGCGAACTTCATCGAGGTTTTTCTTATGCCACGTCTTTGGGTTGCAGGACCATTCGAACTCATCTCTCAAAAGTCTTGTGCGGTGCACGGTGGGAGCTTAAAGGGGAATGGGGTCTGCTGTTCGAGGAGGCCAAAAAAAGTCTTGCGACACTTGCCCCAATGGCCGAGGATCTTGGCCTTGTTATCGCAATCGAAAACCATCAAGACTTCGGAAGCCTTGAGCTGCTTGAATTGTGCGATTCATCCGGACCGGCCGTTGGGATATGTCTGGATACGGGAAATCCATTGGCGGTAGGTGAAGACCCATTAGAATTTGTCAAAAGGGTGTCACACCGAGTCGTTCACGTCCACCTGAAAGATTATCGAAGTCAGCCCACTTCGGAAGGTTTCCGGTTGATTCGGTGCGCTATTGGAGACGGAACAATTCCATTTGTCGAAATGCACCAAATCCTAATGGAGAACCATTCCAGGTTGACGGCTACTCTCGAACCTGGGGCCCTGGATTCTCGGCATGTGCGACTTTTGACTTCCGAATGGAAGTCAGCCTATCTCCCTGAGGCAATTGATATTGACAAAGCTCAAAGTGCCGCGTTGCGAAGGAATGCATGGGAGCCGGCTGACGATGGTCGTACGCCTTGGGAGCGCGGCGAAGCCATCGAAAGAGTTGTCGAATTCGAGTTGGAGCAAATGATGAAGAGCATAAACAACATGCAGAACCTAGGCTGGTTGCCCTCGTGAGCATCCTAAATAAATTCAGTCTCGATGGACGTCGCGCGCTCGTTACGGGTGGCGGGAAAGGCTTGGGAAAAGTAATTGCGCTAGCATTAGCCGAAGCCGGCGCAGATGTTGCGGTAGTGAGCAGAACGGAATCAGAGGTTGCTGAAGTTGCTGCGCTAATTGCGGAGACAACCGGAAGGAACACGGCCTATGCTGTCGTAGACCTAACCGACTCACATCAAGTGTCCAATATGATCGATAGTGTCCAGAGTCAGCTTGGAACGATTGATATCCTTGTGAACAACGCCGGAATCAATACTCGTGGGCTGGCGCATGAGCTCTCCGAGGAAGATTTTGACGCTGTGATCGCGATTAACCTAAAGGCTCCTTTCTTGTGCTCGCGAATTCTTGGCCCCCAAATGTGCGAGAGGAAATGGGGGCGCATCATAAATATGGGAAGCATCCTTTCGACAGTTGCCATTGCAGGAAGGGCACCTTACTGTTCGGCGAAAGCTGGAGTTGCCAACCTCACAAGGGTTTTGGCACTTGAGTGGGCGACTCAGGGCGTAACCGTTAATGCAATATGCCCTGGTCCTTTTGCGACGGACATGAATAAGCCCCTGCTCGAAGATCCGGCAAAGTACCAGGCTTTCGTTTCTAAGATTCCTATGGGCCGCTGGGGAGACTTGGAAGAAATAACTGGCGCCGCGGTGTTTCTCGCTTCTGAGGCGTCTTCGTTTGTTACTGGTAGCCTGCTGTATGTCGATGGAGGATGGACGATTCAATGAGAGCACTTGTTTATGCGGCCTTACGTACGCTTGAAATTCGGGAGGTCCCCGAACCCATCCTTGCCATTGGAGAAGTCAAAGTTAAGGTCACAGCGACTGGTATTTGCGGGTCAGACCTGCATGGATTTCAAGGACACAGCGCGAGACGCCAGCCGGGCCTAACTTTGGGTCATGAATCCGTTGGAGTCGTAGTTTCCGGTGACCCGCGTCTGGAGGGCCTAAGAGTCTCGGTCAATCCTTTGATAACTTGTGGGATTTGTGCAGCATGCCGAGCGGGCCGTCAAAACAACTGTACGTCCTGGCGACTCTTGGGAATGGATCAGACGAATGGTGGGTTCGGCGAGTTTGTGACTGTACCTCTACGAAACGTGCATCCCATTCCTGACACGTGTTCTGATGCTGAAGCGGTTTTGGTTGAGCCACTTGCCAATGCTTTCCATCTCCTTTCCATGGCCCCCAATAATGCTGGCCTTACTCCGACCATTGCCATAGTAGGTGGAGGAACGCTCGGCGCTTGCATATTGAGTGTTGCGTTGGCTCGGGGGTTTCAGGTTATTGCCGTTTCCGAGCCAAATCAATTGAGGGCTCAGGTAGCGACCGCATTAGGAGCCAAATTGGTGCTCGACCCCCGAGGAAACGACGTGGCGGCGACTGTTATGGAAATGACCGGCGGACTTGGAGTTGCAGCGGCAGTCGATGCAGTGGGCTCAAGTTTGACTCGAAACACGGCTGTTGCAATGCTTGCCAAGGGTGGAACCGCCCTCCTTCTTGGGCTTGATGAGGGGCCAACGACATTTGACTTCTTTGATTTGATTCGACGAGAGATCCGACTTCAAACGAGTTATGCCTACACGGAACAAAACTACACCGAGGCCCTGAATTTTGTGTTGCAGAAGAAAGTTGACTTTTCTCGATGGACAGAGACTGTGCCATTGGCAGAGGGACAATCTGCGTTCGAGCGACTTATCTCGTCTCCAGGTGACCGAATCAAGATTGCCCTCACGCTAGACTGATCGAAAGCCTAGAATAGTGAATTTATGAACGATGCAATGATGCTCGACGGTCAAGTCGCTTTAGTAACAGGTTCTGGAAGGGGCATTGGATACGCAATAGCCTATCGTCTTGCTGAGTTAGGGGCTCACGTAGCCATCCATGATCGCAGCCAAGAAGCTCCAGCAGAATTTGGCGAATTTGAGAACCTTGACGCAAGTGCCGCGAGTATTGGACTGCTCGGAGTTCGAACCCATGCTGTAACGGGCAATATTGCCGATGAATCAGTAACTCAATCCATGGCTCAGGAAGTTGAGCGCACCTTAGGTCCAATTAACATACTGGTGAACTGTGCGGGAGGAGACATTGCTGCCTTAGGAGGCAAACCCAGTCCCAATACGGGCCTTGGAATTAAGATTGAAGATGTTCAAGCACTCCTGAACCGTAATCTCATAGGCACGATGCTCATGTGCAGAGCGGTTATGCCAGGGATGCTTGAGCGCCACCAAGGCTCGGTAATCAATATCGCGTCGGGCGCAGCCCACTTCGGATCATCTCCTGAAGTCGCCTATGCGTCGATAAAGGCTGCTATTGTTCACTACACGAGATGTCTCGCATTCGAAACGAGGGAGCATGGAGTCAGAGTGAACGTTGTGAGCCCCGGTGCAACCAAAACGGGTCGGTTCGTGGCTACACGTACGACGGATCCCAAGCGTATGGTTGAGGGTTATAGTCTGAATCGATATGCCAATCCACGTGAAATAGCCAACGGCGTCGCCTTTTTAGCCAGCGACATGGCTAGCTTCGTCCACGGGCAAGTACTGCGGATTGATGGCGGGAATACCCTGTTTCCAGGATAAATTTGGTCGAAATTCTAGAAGAATTGTCACTCAATGCCTGGCCTGCAATCCGAGTCATGCACTACGACGGCTGGGTTGCTCGATTTGGAGGGGGTTACTCTCGACGCGCCAACTCGGTGAGTCTGCTAACCGTCTCTTCAATTGGTCTTCAGGAGAAAATAAGCCATTGCGAGTCCTTGTATCGAACCGCCGGCCAAAAACCGATTTTCAAAATTGCGCCTGTTCATGAATCGCAAGAACTCGATGGGTTGCTCAACAGCCGAGGTTATACCAAGGAAGGCGAGGCCCATGTGATGACCCGTGAAATCGAAAGAGATCGCATCGTTGGTAGCCGGTTCGTGCCTTCGTCAGAATTGTCAGAGGATTGGCTCGACAGTGCGATGGAACTAAATGCCATTGACCGTTCCAAACGCGAAGCGCTTAGAAGGATTCTGCTTGGCATTCAACCTCAAACCTGTTATGCAAAACTTGAAATTCAGAACCGGACTGCAGCGCTCTGTCTTGCCGTTTTGGAACGCCAATGGCTCGGAATATATGACGTCGTAACCGCCAATCATTTGCGGCGGCAGGGCATCGGACAGGAGCTTATTAACGACACCATGGCTTGGGGATCAGCACAAGACGCGTCCAAGGCTTACTTGCAGGTTATGACTTCAAACCAACCAGCCCTCAATATGTATCACAAGTTGGGTTTTGAAACGCAGTACACCTATTGGTATCGCTGTCAATAATTAGAGGCTTTCCCAAGTCATTTTCTACTGCCAGTTCCAATTTAGAGTCGAATCTCTCGATTCGTTGATTCTTGGGATTCTATTCTGTGATGGATCGGCTTAAACTGGCCGTGATGATGCAGTCATGGTTCCCCGACGCCAAGCTCGGGATATTTATTCACTACGGAATCTATGCCGTCAAAGGCATTGATGAATCGTGGGCCTTCTTCAATGGAAAAATTGGCTACGAAGATTACATGGCGCAATGCGATGGATTTACGGCCTCCAAATATGATCCTGATGCTTGGGCCGAGCTATTCGAACGAATTGGTGCCAAGTATGTGGTGCTCACCACAAAGCATCACGATGGCGTAGCACTTTGGGATACCAAAGCTAACGACCTGAGTGTCGTTAACAGTACGCCAGCTGGGCGGGATCTCATTACTCCCTATGCTGACGCAGTTCGTAACCACAACATGAAGGTTGGGTTTTACTATTCACATCTTGACTGGTCTCATCCTGACTATGCGACGATCCTCCCGAAGGTGGATGATCCGGCTGAATATCGATCAGGAAGGTTTGATAATCGCTTTGCGTATTGCGAACCCGAGAAGCAAGATCCAGCAAGGTGGGCCAATTTCTTAAAGTTCCATCGGGCACAGTTGGAAGAACTGATGACTCAATTCGGGCCAGTTGACCTTCTTTGGTTCGATGGAGAATGGGAGCGCGACACCGAGCAATTCGACATGAAGGGCCTTAGAGATCAACTCATGGCATGGCAGCCCGAAACGATCTTCAACTCCCGACTTCGAGATTACGGTGACTACGCGACGCCGGAACAGGGAATACCGATTGTTCCACCCAAAGGTCCTTGGGAATTCTGCGTTACGGTGAATGACTCGTGGGGTTATCAAGGCACCGATCAGAATCATAAGTCCGTTCGACAGATTGTACGAATGTTTGCGGAAACCATTGGCATGGGAGGAAACATGCTTTTGGACGTCGGTCCTTACGAGGACGGATCGCTGCAGCCCGAACAAGTTAAGCGACTGGAAGGTCTCGGCGATTGGATCCACCGACACGAAGAAGCCGTTTACGAAACGGTCGCTGGGCTCCCTCTGGGGCTCTTCTATGGTGCATCCACCATGAATAAGGCCAAGGACACTCTGTACTTAATGTTCTTTGACAAGCCATTTGACCAGATCGCAGTCAAGGGCCTTCGATCTTTGCCCAAACGAGCAACCATTCTCGGACAGGGCAACGAATTGACTTTCAAAAACATCGGAGGCCTTGGTGAAACTCCAGGAATTCTTTGGATCGATATCCCGGCAGATTCAATCGATCCCCACGCGACTGTGGTGAAGCTCGAATTTGATGGCCCAATAAATATCTATCAGGGAGCCGGCAGAGACTGACAAGCTCTAGTCCTACTCAACTACTGTTATGAACAGTAGGTAGTTGTGAGTCGGTTGCTCTTCCGGCTCACAACTACAAGTACGGGTAATCGAATTTCGCACAATTCTGCGATCCTTATGAAAGGATTCACGGGCGATCCTCAGATTAAAAGTCAGTCTTCGTGGTGGTCCATGCTCGGGGCCTGGGGTGCCATTTTCCCGTCTGGTGTTGCCATCATCATCGGAGGGCATAGCGGATTGTCGCTGATGGAAACTCGTTCAGACGAGTTGGCAGCGCACGGAGTTCCGAAAGTAGGCTGGGCAAATTCCAGATGGGTATTGCCTCGGGCAAGGATATGCGCCTTATTCCCTCCACCCCAGGTCGTATAGCTTCTAGCATTGCAATAGTGATTTACAAAGCTTCTTCGAGTACGATTTTCACTTCGGTTCTGAAGGGACCTGTGGAGAACATGTCCACCAAAAAACACTACATCTCCTGGCTCCATAATGGCGGGGGCCTCATTTTCCGAATACTTTGCCGCTATAGGTTTGAGGCCATTCTCGCTATTCACGTCGTCGTTTGCGTGCGCTCCGACGTTCGAAACAGTAGACATTCCACCTAAGCCCCAGTCCCCAAAGCCATATCCAGTTGTCGGAGGGTAAATCGGCTCAGCTTGACTACCAGGTGACATCCACAAACCACCATTTTCTGTATCAGCCTTATCCAAGGCAATCCAAGCTCCGATCAATGTGTCGGGAAAAGTCGGGATGTAATAAGTATCCTGATGAAATCCTTGTCCGAATGCACCTGGACCTTTGATGAACATCATGGTCTGCATGGCTGATACGTCTGGCCCGATTAACGCTTGCACAACATCCAGCACCCTTGGATAAAGCAAAAACTCCTCCCAAATCTGGATTTGGGTATGCAACATATGGATGCGAAGAAGCCTGGTTTCGATTTCCTTTAGTGTCGCCGTTGGACTGAGCGGAGGAGCGTTGGGTACCAATATTCGGTCAAACATGAGGTCTTCCGTGTGGGAAAGCATATGAGAAACGTGCTCTTGGCAGACCAAACCCCGAACAATCAAGTAGCCGTCCTTCCTAAAGGACCTGTACTGATCAACTGTTACTTGATAGGGCTCAATTGCGAGCCAAGGATGCGTGACGCCAACGCTACTCATATCTTCCTTACTATAGGCTAGCGGACCGAACTTTCTTCCTAATTCAGCAGGAAAAACCGCACATCCCCGGCTTACATGTATGGCATCCTAAGCCGATGCCTGAAGTTCCCATTGCCCGCTGTGCATGGCCCTCGAACGAGTTATCCATTGCATATCACGACCAAGAGTGGGGGGTGCCTGTCCACGATGACTGCAAACTTTTTGAGATGCTTACGCTAGAGGGAGCACAAGCCGGATTAAGTTGGGACACTGTCCTCAAGAAGCGGTCCGGCTATCTGCAGGCATTCAGTGGCTTTGACCCGGCGCTGGTCGCTAACTACTCAAGTAGCGACGTGGATCGAATCGTGCTCGATCCGCAAGTAATCCGACATCGAGGCAAAATTGAGTCCACGGTAAACAACGCTCGCTGCATCCTTGAAATTACGTCGCGTGTAGGTTCGTTTGATTCCTATATCTGGGGCTTTGTCCATGGGAAGCCTATCCAAAATAATTGGAACTCGATGAACTCGATTCCAGGCAAGACACCACTTTCACTGGCCATTAGCAAGGACCTCCTTAAGCAAGGATTTCGATTTGTGGGGGCTACAACGGTTTATGCCTTTATGCAAGCTGCTGGCTTAGTAAACGATCACACCACCGACTGCTTTCGACATTGCCATTTGAACGGCTAGGTATTGCTCGCGGACAAACCATTTCCACAACTAATCGTTCAAACTGAAGCCATTGTGGAAATCGAGAATCTAGCCTCCCCCGTTATCGGCTCTTTTATTGACGGAGCATTTGTTCTGGCGGGTGACGCTTCGCTCGACTCGATCAACCCAGCCCGTCCGAGCGAGATTGTCGCTCATGGCATTCCCGCCAGCCCTCACGATGTAGATCAGGCAGTCGAGGCTGCACACGCTGCCCTCCCAAAGTGGAGTGCATTGGCTGGCCCAACTCGTGCGGATTACCTCAATCGTTGGGCTGATGCGATTCAGTCAATGAGTGCCGACATGGCTATGATCGTTGCTCGCGAGGTGGGCAAGCCTATCGCCGAGGCCAAAGGCGAAGTAGGTCGTTGTATTGCCATCTTGCGATACTATGCGGGAGAGGCTGTCCGCGAGACAGGAAAAGTCATTCCAGGTTTGACTCCGGGTTCGCTACAGTACAGTCTGCAGGTCCCGTTAGGAGTGGTTACTCTCATCACCCCTTGGAATTTTCCCGTGGCTATTCCCTTGTGGAAAGCTGCTCCCGCACTGGCTTGCGGTAACACTGTCGTACTTAAGCCAGCCGAGACTTCCATCATGGGAGCCGTGCTTTTGGCTGAAGCGGCCAAGGCGGCCGGGCTGCCAAATGGTGTGTTTAACGTTTTAATTGGAGACGGCCCTATGATCGGGAATCAATTACTGGCTCACAAGGACGTGAGTGCAGTCAGCTTTACGGGTTCTGCTCGGGTCGGACATTTTATCGCGGAAAAGTGCGCCAGCAGAAACATAAAGTATCAAACGGAAATGGGCGGGAAAAACGCCGCGATTGTGATGCCCGATGCAGATCTAGTGTCGGCGGCCTCCCTGGTTGCGGGTGGAGCGATGCGGTTTGCGGGTCAAAAGTGTACGGCAACAAGCCGAGTTATCGTTCACAAGGACGTCGAATCACAGTTCCAAGATTTGCTCATCTCCGCAATCAAGTCTCTTAAGGTTTGCGACCCTCTTGAAGCAGACTGTGCGGTCGGACCAGTCATTACTGCGGTAAGCCAAGATCGAATTTCCGAAGTCCTTAGTCAATTGGGATCGCCCACATACCGTGGCGATCTGCCTTCGACGGGATACTTTATTGCTCCCACACTTTATTCAAACGTCGATCCCAAATCGAAACTTGCCCAAGACGAACTCTTTGGACCCGTTCTCGCTATGATTTCTGCTTGCGATCTTGATGAAGCCATCGCGATTGCAAACGATGTTGAGTTTGGGCTTTCGGCATCTTTGTTTACTAAGGACATCTCTTCAGCACTCAAATATGCTTCGAGGATCGAAGCAGGAATGGTTCGAGTCAATGCTGATACCACCGGCGTCGACCCCCATGCCCCATTTGGTGGAGTCAAGGGATCGAGCTCTGGTTCAAGAGAACAAGGGCCTGCCGCCAAAGAGTTCTATACCGAAACAAAAACCGTACAGATCAACCCGTAAGTGACTTAGAGTTGGATCCCATTTTTAAGCGGGTCCGCTTGATCGAACAGTAGGGTGTTGTCTCCAGTTACGAAGGCGGAGGCGGTAATTATCGGGCGAATACCGTCTCCTTCTACTACGTAGCTACCACGAAAAACTGTGCCGATTATGCTCTCCTGAGTCCATACTTCCCCTTCGGCTAATTTGCCTTGGGCTGCCAAACAAGCAAGCTTTGCGCTCAATCCAGTTCCGCAAGGAGATCGATCATAGGCCGATCCCGGACAGAGAACGTAATTTTTGCTGTTCGAATCGGATCGCTCGGCAGGTCCGAATATTTCGATGTGATCAATTTCTGCTTGATCAGCGCCGGTTATCTCATTTGATACTAGAGCTAACTTAATTGCCTTTGAATATCGAAGGAGTTCCTCCAGTTGATTTGAAGTTACCGGAACGTGTGATTCTCCAACTAAAAAGAACCAATTGCCGCCATAAGCAATATCACCGCACACAATTCCAAACCCCGGGACCTCGACTTGTACCTTTTGTCGATAGACGTAGCTGTGGACGTTTCCAATGTCGATTTGGCCTGTACTTGAAAGTGTTGCTTGGACTACACCCACTGGGGTTTCGATCTTGTGCGTACCCGGGGCTATTTTCCCTAAATACGCAAGAGAGGCTACCAAGCCGATTGTGCCGTGTCCGCACATTCCGAGAAAACTCACGTTGTTAAAGAAGATTACTCCTGCGGCATATTCGGGTGAGCTGGGAGCGCATAACAACGCGCCAACGACTGCATCGGAACCTCTCGGTTCATTCACCACGGCACTCCGGAAGTCGTCGAAACGGCTGCGAAAGTCGTCTAATTGTTCATGTAGGGTGTTTCCTACCAACTGCGGTCCGTTTTCAATAACGAGCCGGGTGGGTTCGCCTTCGGTGTGGGAATCTATAACTCTTACTCTGTCCATGGCTCAGAAACTAAAATACCAGTTATTTGAACTCCCTTGTAGAGAAGGTCTAGACCTCAATCGCAAAGCACAGTCCGGTCAAGACTCGGTTCAAGCTAGGACTAACGCCCCACCACTATGGTGTAGTTTTTGCTACGAATGGAGCAATTTATCCACTATATGCGTCATACTAAATGTCAGGCAAAGGCCGACTCGACATTTCACAGGGGTTATTCAATGAATCAGATCACCGCAGAGGATTGCACAAGAATTAGCAGATTTCAAGCCGGAGACCAGGGAGCTTTTGATGAACTCGTGCGTCGCCACCAGAGACGAGCCTATCTCTATGCTTATCGACTTACGAAAAATTCTGATGAAGCAGCAGACGTCGTAGCCAATGCATTTGTTCGAGTTTATAGATCTCTCGAAGGTTTTAAAGGCGAAAGTTCCTTCACAACATGGCTTTACCGAATCGAAACAAACTGCTTCTTGGACATGAGAAAGAAATACCGATCTCACCCTTCGATCAGTCTGGACGAGGCAATGGAATCCGGCGACGGTCAAGTAGCGATGCAGGTCATTGATGAAGCAGAATCGGCTCATGATCGAGTTGAAAGAGGCGAAAGGCTTCAAACTATCGAAAGCGCACTTAGCAACTTGCCAGAGCACCAAAGAGCGATATTGGTAATGTATCATGCCGAATCGATGAGCTATGAAGACATCGCAGCTTCCCTTCGCCTTCCTATCGGTACGGTAAAGAGCCGGATCAATCGAGCGCGCCTAAGCTTACGTGAAGTATTGAGACCTTATAAGGGATTGTTCGTCCAAAAGAAGCGACGACCACAGGATCTTGCCACGGCTTAATCACGCCGACAGGTCATAAACAACAGAGCGTTACCCTCGTGGTAACGCTCTTTGCGTTAAAAATGACCAAGAAATATCATTGTCGTCCCGAAAAGGGATAAGGTATTTGCACTCAAACGAGCGCATCTCAGATCACGAATTCCTATGAAACTCAATCCAAAGCAGATATCCGTAATTTCGGTGGCGTCCATGCTTATCATTACTTCATCCGTCTTTGCCACCGGACAGAAGAAAACGACCAAGAAAGCAGCACCCAAAGCCGCAGCCGTTTCCTATAAGCAAGTTCAGGGCATCTTTGACAAGAATTGCTTAAATTGTCACCGCGGTCCAAGACCAAAGGCGATGCTCAATTTAGAAAGCTACGCTGGCGTTATGAAAGGCAATGATGACGGTTCTGTCGTCACTCCTGGAAAACCAGACAAGAGTTTGCTCTACAAACTCGTTTCATGGACTGGACGAAAGAACATGCCTCCAGCCCAGGCAATGGCAAAAGCAGATATTGCAACGGTTGAAGCTTGGATTAAAGCGGGCGCAAAGAATAAGTAGGTAGTTTTTTCCGCTGCGAGCTGAGGTTCATTTTTGAAATGGACCTCAGTTTGCTTTTGCCCTTGCTCGAACTTCCACTTGTCCGATTCGTTCCGCAAGTTCCTTTTCGGCCATGATGGCCCTCAACTCTTCTTCTGAAATCTTACAGTCAGAGTGCTTCATGAGTTGTATCAGCAAATCAGTGTTATGCTCAAGGTTCCTGAGAATCACCATAACTTCTTGCTCCGCTTTCTTATTGATCTCAAAATCAAGTTCTGCCCTGATTTCAGAATGGCGGCCCTGAACGTTTTGCCCAACCATGATAAGCGGCATCAACAGGATCTGAATGACGTTACTGATCAATAGATAAGCCACAAATGCTGGAAATGGATCGAATGACTTTAGGCCAAGGCTAGGAACCTCGGTAGCAAGAATATTGTATCCAGTCCACAGAATTGTCCAGATGAGGATAATTAAGAAGAATCCCATCGAACCTACCTTGTCCGTGATTTTCACTGCCAGTTTATCAAGTGAGCTCATCTCATCCCCATGAACCACGTTGGCATTCTTGACATCGGGACTCGTTCGAACAAACCGCGTGGGACGAAGCTTGTTCCAAAGCTCTTGCATCGAAGGGGAATCAGATGAGGATTGGGTGTCGTCGGGCATGTGGATCTCTCATCATCCAGACGTAGAAATGTCTAAAGTAGTAGCTTAAATCTACAGCTTGTTTGCTTCGAGGACGATAGCCGCAACAACATCTTGATCGATCATTTCCACATAGTCGTCGGTCGTCGCCGATCCTGAACCAAACGAAATCAATCGATTTGCTTTCAGTGACGGGTCCAGATAGGGTTTGCTAGCGGACAGGTGGACTTGTCGACATCCAGTCTTTCTCACAAGTTCTGCGATATTGTGGGATCGGACTCCTCCTCCTGGCATCACTTCAAGTCGCGTGCCCGCACGCTCAATCAAGTTGCGAATCAATTCTGCACCGTCAGGTGAATAAGGACGTTGCCCACTAGTCAACAACCGAGTCATTCCAAGATCAACAATTGCTTCCAATGCCTCTATAGGGTTCGGTGTAAAGTCAAATGCGCGGTGAAAGACCTTGGGTAAGTCACCGGCCCTTTTGACAAGTCTTTGGTTCTTAACAGGATCGACGGTTCCATCCGGGCGCAATATCCCGAACACAAAGCCATCTGCACCAAGTTCACCCGCTATATCAATGTCTCGTTCCATCGATGCCAGTTCGGAATCGGAGTAGGCAAAGCCACCGCTCCGAGGGCGAATCATGACCATGATTCGCAATTGGGTCAGTTTCCTGCATTCAGAGATCGTCCCCGCTGACGGAGTCAGTCCGCCCAATTTCAAAGCGGAGCAAAGTTCAACACGGTGAGCTCCCCCGTTTTCGGACTCCAAAACATCCGCAGCAGAGCACGCGCAGATTTCAACCAAAACGCCCATGAATTCTATGTTGACGCCATTACACGCAGGATTTAGACCGTTTGCGTCAAGATTACTTCTATGCTCAGAATCGGACTGATTGGCTGCGGCTTTATGGGCCGGATGCATGCAAACGTTTACAAAACCCTTGAGAACGCCGAACTCGTAGCGGCAGTGGATATAAAGCCGGCTGTTGTAGAAAAATATACCGCTGATTTTGGAATTGCTCCCTACACCACGTTGGACGCAATGCTAAAGTCGGAACAGATAGACGTTGTCGACATTTGTCTGCCGACGTACCTGCACAGTGAATATGCTATCCAAGCTGCAAATGCTGGAAAGCATGTCTTCAGTGAGAAACCAATGGCTTTGAACTTGGAGCAAGCTGACGCCATGACAGCTGCTTGCCAAAAAGCTGGCGTTCAACTTATGATCGGACATTGCATCCGGTTTTGGCCCGAATATGTGATCCTCAAGAACCTCAATACCGAAGGTACTCTGGGCAAACTCCTCTCTATTAATCTGACCCGATATGGTGCGTTCCCATCTTGGTCCAGCGATAATTGGCTGGAGGACGCCACAAAAGCAGGCGGCGGTGTGCTAGACATGCACATTCACGATACGGACTACGTTCATTACCTACTTGGAGAACCAGATTCCGTTCATTCATGGGGGACGGTTGATGAGCGTGGCCCTAGCCAGGTCTTTACAACGATGACGTTTGGCAAGACAATAGCTCACCTCGAAGGAGGGTGGAATCTTCCGAGCGGAACCCCTTTCAAACACGCTTTCCGCGCAATCTTCGAGAGAGGAGCCGCAATCATGGACGCAGGTCCCCTAACCATCTATGAAGATGGAAAGGATCCTCATGTGCCGGAAATTCCCAGAATGGAAGCGGGTGGTGGAGGAAACATATCCGATCTCGGCGGCTATTATCACGAGCTAAAGTACTTCGCTGACCGCATCCAAGCCGGGTTACCGCTTGAGATCGTTACGCCCACAAGTTCGAGACAGTCGCTGGCAACAACTTTAGAAGAGATTCGTCAGATTTCGTAGTCGCGAACCTCTCGAAACTAATAAGGGACCGGCTAAATGCTAGTCGCTTATTAGTTTCGCATGCTACTGGTAGTACGCCAGTAGTTCTGGATCGATCGGTTTCACAGGCACCATCACTCCGTTGGCTCGAACCGACTGGGTGGCTGCGATACCAGCGGCGACGCTTTGCCTCGCAGCAATTGGAGTCGTTACGGAAGTCTTTCCATGCCTGAGGTATTCCAGGAACTCTCCAACGATCTGCTCATCTGCCCCTCCGTGACCTCCAGTCGCGGTGGGGACTTCATATTCCAGATCTCCTTCGAGCATGTACTTTTGGTGATTCTTATTCCATAGTCGAACGACGCTCTGCCCCGGTGCATCTCCAAAGTTCTCCATGCGACCTTCCGTACCGATAACCGTGTAATTGCGCCAGGCATCGGGAGTGAAATGGCACTGCTGATACGAAGCCAAAACTCCATTATCGAGTTTCATCAGCATCATATTCAAGTCTTCAACATCGACAACCGAGTTCAGCTTATCTAGTGACTTTGGTGGCCATACAGCCCGGAATTGAACTGTAATGCTCTCTTCCGGCTTCATTCGATCATCAATATCACCGTAGACGGCAAGGCTGCCTATAGCGGAAACGGTTTCGGAGTAGCCACCGCAGAGCCAATGAATGACGTCAATATCGTGAGCGCCTTTTTGGAGAAGCAGTCCAGTCGACTTGGTCCGGTCAGCGTGCCAATCGCGGAAGTAGGCATCTCCGCCGTAACTAACAAAATGGCGGCACCAGGCGGCCTTAACCTCACCGATCAGTCCCTGATCGATCCATTCCTTCATTTTCTGAACCACTGCAAAGTGCCTCATGTTGTGCCCCACAAAGAGCTTCGCCCCTGTTTTTCGGGACGTTTCCAAAATACGATCACAACCTTCGACCGTAATAGCCATTGGCTTCTCAAGGTACACAGACATGCCCGCTTCAAGCAGATTGCATGCGTGTTCCTCGTGAAGGAAGTCTGGCGACATCACGAAAACCGCGTCCAGGTTTTGGTCTAGAAGTTCGCGATAGTCCTTAGTCACAAACCGGTCTTCGCCAATACGTGATTTGAACTTAGCATGAGCCTCCTCACTTAAGTCAGCAAGCGCAACCAATTCGACATCCTCGTCCGGCTTATTTGCGATTGCAGCAAGTCCGCCACGCAGACCCCAACCAATTGCTCCTACTCGTATTTTTTGCGACATTCTAATTTCGTCCCAGGATAGCGTCCATAGCTCGCGACGTATTTTCGAGTCTTACCAGGGGATTGTGCTTGTAATACGGAATCATTTCGCCAACGACAGGTCCCGAATAGCCGATTTCAGCAATTGCTGTCATTAGCTCCGGCCAATTGACATCGCCCTCAAGCAGATCTACAAATCCTTCGATGGTGCCTACTGCCTTACGGAAATCCTTAAAGTGGATTCCTACGATTTTGTCGCCGAGAATCCGCAGCCACTGCTCTGGATATCCGAACGGGAGGACATTAGCCACATCGAGATAACTTCCAATGTAAGGGCTGTCAAATTGATCCAGGAAAGCCTTCATTTCCAGCGGACTCATCAGGAATTTATTCCAGACATTTTCGATTCCCAAACGAACGCCTGCTTCCTCGGCATAGGGCAGAACGGCTTTTAGCCCAGATGTCGCATAGTTCCAAACATGCTCGTAGCTCAATATCTCTCGATCAGGCAGGAAGAAAACTTCGACCGCACCAGGAATCGTGAGATGCGTCTTTGCTCCTAACCAACCGGATATCTGCACCATCTGCTTCAAATCCTCTATGGCATGGGCTCGATTGACTGCCGAGCCGTCGCCAAGTGACCGTCCCCAGTAGAGTCCGGATGCTGTGCTCGGTATGGAAAGTCCCATTTCAGCAGCATCTGAGGCAATCTTACGGCACTTGGTCTCGTTTGACTCAACACCTAAGGCTCCTCCATCTCCGATGCAGAGTTCGACGGCGTCATAACCACAGCGCTTGGCAGTTACAAGAAATTCGGTGACGTCAAGGGTTCCCTCAAGGCCGCCCGGCATGGACCAATAATTAATAGACTTTAGAATCATGAGCAGTAAGATCCCCCGCAGACAGGTGCGAATTTACCGAGAATCGACTTGGAATTGTGAATTCTGAGCAAAGATATCTGCAAAAATCGCCTCAAGGACTTCGAAGTACATACCTATTAAACTCGGCGCTCCTAAAGAACAGCTAAATTCGATTTCGTCAGTCGGAACTCCACAACTCAAACCCCATGTTTATCCCATTATCCTTCCCAGTAACGATTTGCCTGATGGTTGGCATTCCTATGTCGTTTTCAAGTTCCGCAAAGCAAACGGCAGGGGATTCTCAAGCTAAAGTTGCTGCTGAGACAGACGTAGATTCGATCGACCATGTCGTCCATGCCCTTTACGAAGTTATTTCAGGGCCGGCGAGTGAGAAACGGGACTGGAATAGGATGCGCACACTCTTTATGCCTGGGGCCACGATGGGAGCCATCGTAGAGACCAAAGATGGAAAGATCCGGCAAGCAGAGTTTTCCGTAGAAAAGTACATTTTGGGTTCGGCACCACAAATGGAAAAGAGCGGGTTCTTCGAAAACGAAATTGGTCGAAAGACCGAGGAATTCGGACATATCGCACATGTATTCAGCACCTATGAAAGCCGTTTTGACCCGAGTCAAAAACCGTTCGAGCGAGGAATCAATAGCTTGCAACTCAGCTTTGACGGCCATCGATGGTGGATTCGAACCATACTTTGGGAAGGCGAAACTCCCAAGACCAAACTGCCCCTCAAATACATTGGGAAAAACTAAAGCACAGACTTGACCCAGATATCGCCGCCATAATAAGCAATGGCATTGCCTTGGCGAGTGGAGATGTTTGGTGGTCTTCGCGTGGTTCAATCGGACCGCACTATAACGCGCTTTCAGACTCAAAAAACCAGAGCGCTTCTCGCCTATCTGGCACTTAATCTGAAGACCGCTCACTCCCGAGAAGTACTAGCAGAGATGTTGTGGCCGGGAGGAGATCCGGTTGCTGTGCGTAACCGACTTAACCAAGCAGTTTCCTCGCTAAGGCGGCAGTTGGAGCCAGCGAACATCGTCTATGGAAGCGTATTGGTTACTGATCAAAGGACAATTCGCCTCAATCCCGAGTCGATTGTTACAGATATTGATGAGTTTCAGCGACATATCCATCGAGCAGAGGTCGAAGGATCTGATTCCGACCGCAAGATTTTCCTAAGGAAGGCGGTTGACCTGTATTCCGGCGAGTTCCTCGTGGGCTTTTACGCGGATTGGACCGCTATGGAGCAGCTCCGGCTTTCGGACATGTATTCCAATGCTCTTTACGATCTCCTTGATATTTCCAGGGAGACTGGAGATACGGAGCTCGCAATTAGGAGTGCAAATCTTCTCCTTAAGTTGGATCCTGCGGACGAGGGCACCCATTGCGATCTGATGAGGATCTACTTGGACGCTGGGCGCTACTCTGCAGCTCGTCGCCAGTATGAAGAACTTGCCAGAGTTTTGGCGGCTGAAGAGACTACACCTTCAGATGAGGCAGTGACGCTAAATCAGGAGGCGGGCCAGAAGAAGCCGGTAGGGGAACGAAAGCTGGTGACGTCTGACGTGGGACCACATCTTGAGCAAGAGCCTAAGGAAATTGCACAGAGCACGCTGCCATCACCTATTAACCGATTCGTCGGTCGGGAATCGGATATCCAACGCCTAGTTGCGATCCTGACAGAGGATTCCACGCGATTGGTTACGATAGTTGGTCTTGGCGGAACAGGAAAGACCCGTCTTGCACTACAGGTTGCAGGAGTCTTGATTGATCCTTATGACCGAAATGTCTTCTTTGTTTCGCTAGCTGATGCAACGGATAGTAGGCAAATCGAGGAAGTAATTGCATCGGCTTTAGGGATTCGAGGCTCAGAGAACATTGCACGTCGCCTTCGCCAGAACTTGCAGACGCTAATCGTACTTGACGACTTTGAGCGAGTGATCGATAAGGGGGAAGCATCCCTTTTGCAACTCCTTTCCGATGTCCCGGGGCTCAAGTTCCTCGTCACTTCGAGACAGCCCTTGCGCCTAGATGCTGAGCGTATCTACCCTCTTTCGCCACTCCCCATTCCCTCCTCCGAGGAACCGATTGAATTCTTAATTGAGAATCCAAGTGTTGCCTTATTTGTGGATCGAGCTCAGGCCGTTCTGCCTGATTTTCAGTTAACACCACGGAACGCCGAAGTGGTCAGGCAAATTTGTCTGCGTTTGGAAGGAATCCCTTTGGCGATCGAACTGGTTGCCTCTTGGGCCAAAACAGTCGCACCTAGCCAAATGATCTCAATGTTGGCGGATCGATTCGCGTTGCTTGAAAGTCGACGGCGTGACATTTCTCCTCGACATCGCACCATGCGTGCCGTTATTGACTCTGGCGTAAGTTTCCTTTCGCCAGACCTTCAGAGCCTCTTTTATCGGTTATCTGTCTTTCAAGGAGGATGGACCCTAGAGGCCGCTGCCGAAGTATGCCAAGTTCCAAACGTGCTCAGTGCAATGGACGAGCTAGGCGAACAGTCTCTCATTCAGATCGAGAACAGCGGAGGAGACGCCATCCGTTTCCGGATGCTGGATACCTTGCGAGATTATGCGGCTGAGCATGTCCCTTCATCCGTACAAGCTGAATGTGCAAACTTACATGCCGGGTTTTTCTCACGGTTAGCCGAAGAGAGCCGGTCACATATGGTCCAAAACGATCAAAGAGTCTGGCTCGACTTAATGGAAGCGGAGTACGCCAATTTCTCTGCCGCTTTCAACTGGTACCTCGCGCACGGGCTCATAGAGCATGCGCTTCAGCTTGCAGTCGCGATTACGACTTTCTGGGAATTTAAGGGACGTGCAACAGAAGGCCGTCACTGGCTTGAACGTGCCCTATCTCACCTATCGCCTGAGTCAAACGTTGGAGCAGCAGTTTATGCAGCAGCGATTACAAACTTGGCTCGCTTAATATGGGTTCGAGGAGACTTTAGTTCTGCAACGCAATGGCACAGCCAATCGCTTGACGCTTGGCTCGCCATTGGAAATTCGCGTGGAATCATTGCCGCCCAGCTCAATATTCAGATGGAAGCCCATCGCACCAGGGATTATCAAACAGCCATTTCAATGCTCCGAGATTGTCTGGTCCGTGCTGAGGATCTTGGCGATAAATATATTCAAGCCCGCTGCTGGCTAGCTTTGGGTAACACCTTGGTTGAGATGAGGGAGCTTGATGAAGGCAGGGCGCACTATGAGCAAAGCCTAAAGATCGCCCGAGAGATCGATAATAACTACCGAATAGCGACGGCTTTAAGTAATTTGGGCAATCTTGCCACGATTCAAAACCAGGGAGACCTAGCACGGCATTACCTGCTGGAGGCTGTAAACCGTTTCGAACAAGTCGGTGCGCATTCGTCTAGGACTGATGCCTTCTTGCACCTGGCGAAGATGGAAAGACGGAAAGAAGACGTTGCGGCAGCCCTTTCGTGGCACGCCAGGATTTGGCAAAACGCGCCGGAGGAGACGTATCACATCCAGGCACTCTTTTTGGAACAGTCGTTCGTAGCCTGGCTGGTCGGCAACGCCGGTTTGGCAGCCGTCTTTCTTGGATTTGTCGATCGCCAACGAGAAGATCTTGGCGCACTAAACTTCGACATCGAGGCGACAAATTACGAAGAGTTGGTGTCGTCGGTAAAGTTAAAACTAGGTACGGACGGGTTTGAAACGGCATGGAGAATGGGGCAAACCCTCGATTTGGCACAGGCAGCCCAGCGAATGTTGAGGGCTTAGATAGAAATCGCTGAAGCCCTGAAGCTCCCGGGAGACATCCATTGAATCCGTTAGGGTATCACCCGCATATGCTTAAGGAATTCAAAGAGTTTGCGGTTAAAGGGAACGTCATTGACCTGGCAGTAGGCGTCATTATCGGAGGAGCATTTGGCTCTATCGTTACGTCACTTGTCAAAGACGTTGTAATGCCCCCCATCGGCCTGCTCATGGGCAAGGTGGACTTCGCAGAACAATTCCTTGTGCTGAAGGAAGGAAAGACTGCAGGTCCTTATGTGACAATCGACGCGGCTCACAAAGCAGGTGCGGTTACTCTAAATTACGGAGCATTTCTAAATTCTGTCGTTAGCTTCGTTATTTTGGCGTTCTGTATCTTCCTCATTGTTAAGGCGATTAACCGGTTGAAACGGAAAGAAGTTGAAGAAGCGGTAGCGCCCCCGGCACTAACCAAGCAAGAGGAATTACTTACCGAAATTCGCGATGCGCTAATGGCAGGCGATGTAGCCAAAGGTAAATAATGGCCAATCCATTTATCTTCTTTTCGATCGATGGAATGCGACCAGATGGGCTGCTGCAAGCTGACACTCCGAACATCGACCGTCTGCTCAATAATGGAAGTAGCACACTGTCCGCTCGGACAGTTATGCCGTCGGTTACCCTGCCCTGTCACACCTCTATGCATCGTGGCGTTGATGTTCCGCGGCATGGGATCACAAGCAACACGTTTCAGCCATTGGCCCGTCCCGTGCCAAGCATTTTCGATGCGGCAAAGGCTGGTGGTAAATCCACAGCAATGTTCTACAACTGGGGAGAGTTGCGTGACTTGATGTCGCCGGAAAGTCCAGATGTTTCCTACCTTATCAACGATCCGTCGACAGCAACTAGCGACTTACGAGTTGCAGAAGCAACCGTAGATCACTTAAGGAACCAGGTCTTTGACTTGGTGTTTGTTTACCTTGGCTTCACCGATATTGCGGGGCATGACCATGGATGGATGTCGGAGCCCTATATCAAGGCAATATCCCATGCTGACATATGTGTGGGATTGGTCCTCTCCGCATACGAAGCGAAGGGAATCTCACCAAATGTCCTCGTTTTGAGCGATCACGGCGGCCATGGACGCTCACATGGCACGGAAATGGATGAGGACATGACCATTCCTTGGATACTGCACGGACCGGATATTCGGGTCAATCACAAAATCCAATCCAGCGTTCGAATCTTTGATACGTGTCCGACTATTGCTTCCCTAATGGGTCTCTCGCCTGCAAAAGAGTGGGATGGACAGATCGTCAACGAAGCATTTCTCAGTACAGCCAGCTAAAGCAAAAAACCCTTTGTCAGATCCATCAACCTTATCGCTAGTTTGAACTGACAAAGGGTTTTTTGCGGATTGACAGGGTACAAACTGTTTTGCCGTACACACCTTTGTGACCGCTATTTAGATGGAGGGCAAATCAGTTGATTCGTAGAGCATTCCCGTCAAAATATGCCCTCCCAAGAAGTCCGATCGGACTACCCGACGTAGCAGTGCTGCTAGGCCTGTTCCTGCTCTTTTATGGTATTGCGCGTGTCGGCTCTGGATTTTTCGTAGCGTTCAAGCCCCCGCTCATGCAGCCCAAGGTGAGCTTGGACCCCGTTAATCTCCCGTACTACATCGCTCGATCCACCCTACGGATGTTCATCGCGCTCATAGCGTCGGTTCTCTTCACGTTCGGTTACGGTTATGTTTGCGCGAAAAGTCGGAAGGCTGAAAGGGTCATGATCCCGCTGCTCGATATTTTGCAGTCGGTTCCAGTATTAGGCTTCCTGTCAGTCACGGTCAGCTTCTTTATCGCACTGTTCCCAGGCAGCTTATTTGGACTAGAAATGGCATCACTGTTTGCCATTTTCACGGGCCAAGTCTGGAATATGACGTTCTCGTTTTATCACTCTCTAATCACTCTGCCAAAGGAATTGGACGAGGCAGCAACGGTCTTTCAGTTCTCCAAATGGCGCCGATTCGTTTCGGTTGAAGTTCCAGCCTCGATGATTGGGCTTGTTTGGAACGCCATGATGAGTTTTGGAGGAGGCTGGTTTTTTGTCGCGGTAACTGAAGCAATTACGGTTAACAAAAACAGCTACACGCTCCCAGGAATCGGATCTTACGTTGCGAAAGCGATTCTCGAGAAGAATCTGAGAGCACTTGGATTCGCCATTTTGGCGATGGTTATTTTGATAGTTGCAATCGATCAGCTCTTTTGGCGTCCCGTTGTAGCTTGGGCAGAGAAGTTTCGCATGGACAAAAGCGCGGCTTCCACTCATGCATCTTCTTGGGTTCTCGACCTCCTTCGCTCTTCCAAATTGCCTCGTATCTTAGGCGTCGAGTGGCGCAATCTCCGGCGACGATTGCCCCAGTTCAAGATTCGAATACCCCAGCCACCCACCTTTCGGTTTTGGAAAAAGCGCAAATCGAAAATCAACGAGGATTTGGTGTTCGGCTTTGCAATCGGAATTGTTGTCGTGGGAGCGATTGCAGTGGGAGCTCATGTTGTATCGACTGAGGTTCCATTGCGAGAGGTCTTCGCGGTACTCGGGCTTGGATTGCTAACGTTCCTGCGTGTTGTCGGCCTTCTCCTTTTCGCATCTATCGTTTGGACTCCAATTGGCGTTGCCATCGGATTCAACCCCAAACTTGCCCGAGTTGCTCAGCCCGTAATTTTGATCCTTGCGTCGTTTCCCGCCAATTTCCTTTTCCCTGCCGCTACGATCGTTTTCCTTAAGCTAGGTTTGGGGCTTAATTTTGGTTCGGTTATCTTGATGATCCTGGGAGCTCAATGGTACGTACTCTTCAATTCAATAGCCGGCGCAATGGCGGTTCCGAACGACCTTCGAGAGATGGCGGCCAACATGAGGCTACAGGGGCTGGGGCTTTGGACAAAACTGATTTTGCCAGCCATTTTCCCAGCGTGGGTCACCGGAGCCATCACTGCCTCTGGTGGTGCTTGGAATGCAAGCATTGTTTCGGAAGTTGTGACTTGGGGTGATAAGACTTTAACGGCAGACGGCATTGGAGCTTACATTGCCAAAGCTACCGGGGCCGGAGATGCCCCAAGGATCGTGCTTGGAGTTTCTCTCATGTGTTTATTCGTCGTGCTCTCAAATCGCCTATTCTGGCGGAAACTCTATGTCTTGGCTGAGACGAGGTATCGGCTAAGTTAGCCACAATAAGTGTGGGTGCACGAGACTTCAAGCGTGCTTAATAGTCGCCCATATATGTGCGACACCGTTTGGACTGCAATCGAGATCTGACCATGGCTACCATCACTCACCTCCAGCCGCTTCTACGAATCGAAGGCGTCAGCAAAGTCTATCCACGGCCAGAGTCCGGTGGTTCGTTTACGGTTCTTGACGATATCAATATGTCCGTCTATCCGGGAGAGATTGTCGCGCTATTAGGCAGAAGTGGAAGCGGCAAGAGCACGTTGCTACGTAGTGTTGCCGGACTAACCAAGCCAAGCAAAGGGATGGTTTACAGTAACGGAGCACCGGTTAATGGCCCCAATGCTGACGTCGCCATGGTGTTCCAGAGTTTTGCCCTTCTGCCTTGGCTAAACGTTGTTGAGAACGTTGAGATCGGGTTGGAGTCAAAGCATCTTCCTCTTAAGGAAGTCAAAAAGCGTTCTATGGATGCGTTGCGATTGGTAGGGCTTGAGGGTTTCGAGAAAGCCTATCCGCGAGAACTCTCCGGAGGCATGCAGCAGAGGGTTGGATTTGCCCGAGCTTTCGTCGTTCAACCCCAAGTGCTGATGTTGGACGAACCCTTTAGCGCCCTGGATGTTTTGACCGCAGAGAACCTACGAGGCGAAATTGCGGACCTCTGGGAGGAAGGAAATTTCCCAGCAAAAAGCGTTGTTATGGTCACGCATAACATTGAAGAAGCGATTATGCTTGCCGATCGTGTCGTAGTCATGGCATCGAACCCAGGTCGAATAAGGGGCGAGATTCGGGTGACACTCGCACGTCCTCGCGAACGTAATTCAAGTGCTTTTCGAGCTATGGCAGACCACGTATACACGATCATGACGAATCCGGACACCAAGATCACGCCGGTCGTCCAGGAAAGTACGTCACTGTTAAACGTGTCGCCCCTTCCCCACGCTCGCCCTGGTGCAATTAGCGGCCTGTTGGAGCTTGTTGAGGAGTATGGTGGTCCAGAAGACGTTGCTGTTATTTCTGACCGTCTGAGAATTGAGGCGGACGACCTGCTTCCTATTTTGGATGCGGCTGTTCTGCTCGGCTTTGCAATGGTCCGAGAAGGGGATGTGACTCTTACCGAGATCGGGCGCACTTTTGCAGACGCTGAAGTCGAAATCGCCCGTACCATTTTCCGCGATCAGGCATTGAAGTTTGCTCCCATGGTGAAGACCATGCACGAGGTGTTGCTCGTTTCTCGTTCCAAGCCCGTGCATGAAGACTTCTTTATGGATATCCTCGACGAGCATTACAGCGACGAGGAAGCACGGAATCAGTTTGAAACCGCCCTCAACTGGGGACGCTATGCCGGTCTTTTCGAATACGACAGCGACGAAAAGACCCTACAACTTCACGAGGAGTAGGGCCTTTTTGGAAACATACCCCGCCTATTGATCGACGGAGTTTCGTTCCGGTGGCTCAACGCCGATGAGGTGGTGCACGAAGTAGTCCCTTCGCTTCCGTTCGCCCATCGGTCCGCCGTCGGTGTGATCAAAGCCAGGCAGCATAAGGAAGTCAAAATCTTTCTTAGCTTTAAGCAGGGCATCGACAAGCCGAAGAGTGGATTCTGGCGGAACGTTGGTATCCATTTCTCCCACCATGAGCAGTAGATGACCCTTAAGCTTCGCCGCATTGGTGATGTTCGATTGCTCGGCATACCATGGACCTACTGGGTAGCCCATCCATTGCTCATTCCACCAGACTTTGTCCATTCGATTGTCGTGGCAGCCACATGAGGAAACAGCTACCTTATAAAACTCGGGATGGAACAGTACTGCTCCGGTTGAATTCTGTCCGCCGGCGGACGTGCCATAAACTCCCACGCGGTCAATATCGGCATAGGGATACCTGGCTGAAAGAGCTTTCATCCATAGGATTCGATCAGGGAATCCGGCGTCGGCAAGGTTGTGCCAGCAAACATCGTGAAATGCTTTCGAGCGATTTCGAGTTCCCATCCCATCGGTTTGTATGACGATGAAACCAAGTTCGGCTAGTGCTTGCATCCTAAAAAAGGCATTGAAGCTCTTGGGCACAAATGAATCCTGGGGACCCGCGTAAATATTCTCGATAATCGGATACTTCTTATTTGGATCGAAGTGAATGGGTCTACATACCATGCCCCAAATATCCGTCGAGCCATCTCGCCCTTTTGCAACAAACACCTCTGGATACTTCCATCCCGTAGCTTTCAACTGAGAAATGTCGGCTTTCTCGAAAAGCGAAATCAACTTGCCATCAGACACGCGACGAAGTTCGTGGACGGGCTCTTTGTCAATTCTAGAGTACGTATCAATGAGGAACTGGTTTGTTGGCGAGTACTGAATCGAGTGGTTGCCGTTACCTTCTGTTAGCGGAATGAGCCCAGTTCCGTTAAAGTTAACTCGATAGTAGTTCATCAGGTATGGATCCTGACCTTCGTTCATCCCACTTGCATGGAACCAAATTTGGCGGCTTTTCTCGTCGATCTTGTCTACACCACGAACAACCCAAGGTCCCTTGGTGATTTGGTTTTCAACGGTTCCTTTAGTGGTATCAGTTAGGTAGAGGTGACCCCAGCCATCTTGTTCGGAACGCCAAATGATCTCATCGCTCTCTTTACAATAGTTGACATATTGGCTGGTGATATCGAGGAAAGTTTTCGCCTTGTCGTCAACGACAGCTTTTGTTTGACCGTTCTGGCAATTGACCTCAATCACTCGGAATCGACCATGTCCACGATCTGTCTTTTCGTAGGTGAAACGCTTGTTATCTCGATTCCAACGAATGCCAGGGTAGTCCCCCGTATCAATGGGTTCCATATCCACCTTGGTTTCAGATCCATTCACTAGGTCCAAGAGGACCATGTCATATACATCGAGCTTGTCGCCGGGCAGATCGTAAACTCGCGAGTGGAGCTTTGCTCGCCCTCCTTCCTTAGGTGAAGACTCAACCAGGTAGACCTCTTTATGGTCACCGTTTTGGCGGCGAATTCCTACAAGCTGCTTAGAGTCAGGGGACCAGTTCACTCCTACGAAAGGGTTGGTCGCTTGTCCGGCTTTAGACACATAGACATCTTTGCCGCCATCCTTTTCGGAGACATGGATATTGTTGTCGACAATTGAGACGGTGAACTTTCCATCAGGCGAGCCTAGGTCCCGAGGAACACGTCTGCGTTGCACGGCACTTACCATCTCCGGTTCAGAATAACTGGGATTTGTCCATTCGCGATCGGGTTCAGGGATGTCTCTTGCCACCGTGCTGAGGGGTTGTACAGTTCCAATTTGAACACAGTTATAGGACTTGAGGTCGCATTTCCATTGGGCGGTTCCAATCCTAAACGTCATCGTGGTTCGGTCATCGGAAAATTCGATGTCACTGAAGGGGAGTTGGCTTGCACTGTAAACCTTGCTTGCGGCTTGTGAAAGACTTTCGGCCAGTCTTCCTTGGTCAAATGCTGGTGCGCGCCTGCCCGTTCGAGTGTCCACTCCGATGAATTCCTTTGTCCCATCCTTAAGGTCATTTCTGTACCAAAAATGTTGGTCTTTATCGAACCAATGAGGAATGATCCTCAGCTTATAGGCTTTGTTCTTGAGCAGGTCTGGCAGCTGATCGGCACGAGCATAAGCCGATCGGATCTCCTCCGGGGAAGGAATATAGCGTACGGCTTTAGTTTTCCAATGGACACCTGAAGCAGTTCCCGAATGCCCACTCAAAAAACCAACTAATAGTGCAAGCCCAACCTTACCAAGCAACATGGGCGGATTTTACTACCATCGCTCAACGAGTGTGCCTAGAGTTTTCCGATCCGTAAGTAACTGCACATTTGCCATTTGCTGTGGAAGGCATTTCGTTTTTGGATTTCCGTTTATCTGGTTCAATACACTTCCAGAAACCAATGAAACCAGAACCAATCAGGTTGTGAGCAACCAAATGCAACCAAATATTGAGGCTGAGAGACTGGCCTTGAAACTGTAATTTGCAGCGCGCGAATTGGAGCTTGTGAAAGAGCATCTCGACGAGGTGAGGGAAGACCGCGACCGTTGGCACACTCAGGCTGAAACCGCTCTCGGAGCGTTGCCAGCTCCGGTTTCAGCAACCAATAGCAACCAGGCTTCAACCCATAAACCAACCTTCTGGCAGCGCCTTACAGGGGCCAAAGCGTGCAGAAAGCCGAGCGCCCTTCTGCCTTCGCCATTTGGCAAGCAACCTTGCCCGCAGCCGAGAAGTTGTTAAGGGCAGACGTTGTCCAAAATTTGTTAAACCAGCTCATCCCGAATGATATTCTAGGCCCAGAATTCTATTTTGGCGCCCCGTCCGTATTGGCCAGAGATTTGGTGACGAACCGTTACGCGGATAATCTTTTGCGACACATCCGGAAGCACCATTCCGACGTAAAGCAGCTTTGCATCAAGGTGTCAGGCACGGCTCCGGCAGTCGTCACCCCGTCCTTTTTGCAAGACCGGAAGAATATATCCTTGGTCCACGCTGGACTTTGCCAGGTGTTTTTTCCGCGACACAAGACCGTAGCATGAGAGCCTTTGCTGAAAGGCACAGCATCCACCAGGACGGGCGAAGCCTGAAAATGCTCGCAAACCAAGACGTATATTTGGGCAGCTCCAATATCTTGCTTGGATACCGCGACCCGTTATCCAAAGCCGACATTACGCAAGGCGGGAAGGTGGCCAGGTAGATTGCTATTTGGGCGGTTGAAGACGATCAGCCCGCCCTTTGGCAAAACTCCTTGGAACTCAGCACCGATTTCAGGGAAGCCATTCTCGAGCATCATGTCCCGATTGAAAACATGGCCATACACGCCCTCGACCACAACGCACTAGCGCAAGATATCTATGTGTACTTTGCCTATCGGCTCCACGCCATTAACCAGGTCAGGCCGACACAGATCCCTTGGGCTGTCCTGCACCAGCAATTTGAAGGGGTGAAGTTTGACGAGCAGGGAAGACCCATCCGGCCCGAGAATATCAACAGCTATTACCCTTGGCGCAAACGTGCCATCCAAGCCATGGGCCAGGTGTTAGCGCACTATCCAGACGCCAGGGTTGAAATCACGCGGAATTATCTGATCATGCGGAATTCAAAGCCCCCGGTTCCAAAGATCATGACCGCCAAGTTAGGCGCTCGATAAGACCCCTAAGCCCTGCGTGCGATTTGGTTGGAATGGGGTTTAAGCCGCGTACGATTTGGTGGGACATACCTTATATGTTTCCTATAATCTTAAACTAAGAAAGAGAGCTTCCAATTTTTAAAACCGCATCCGCCGCCCAGCCCCTCGGTTGGGGGGCGGGCGCTTGGTCTAAATTTTTCAGCGGTTGCTTTTCCCGATAATTCGGAACGGATTTGAGCGGAGCGACGGCGGCCAGCCGGAGCCGACCGCCACACGCCAGAGGCACGCAGGCGCACGAAAAGCCCTCTGACGACATTGAAGGGAGGAAACACCGCTAGAAATCGTAAAGGACTGGACTAGCGGCCAAATCCTGAAATGGGAGCCGCTTCTATAATTCGTTGTATTTCCACAGCCTTACAAGAAAGATAGTATTTGCGGTTGTCAAGCCTCCCGTCGGGTTCAGCTTTCATTTCGCTGAATTTGATGCGTCACGTGACGTTTCGGGCTAGGCAACGCGCCGAACGAATCGGCGTTTGCTTGTTGGGTCTGGATCGGTTCGGGGCAGTAACGCGCTATGGTTCGCTCTACCCGCGGTGCGAATTCGAGCGGAGTCGTTTGCCGATATTTAAGGGGAGGCCCTAGGTTGTTGTGAGCTTTGTCTTTCTTATGCTCTCCGGCGGAGTTGGCTTCCAGGCCGTGCCTCGTTGTACGACGGATACGATTCGCACAAGCTGCCTCCTCATGATTGCCACTACCGCCTGCTGATGGGTCCGACTCGTCGCCCTGAGCCTCGCGTAGAGTTCCTTAGCCCACTTCTGGTGGCGTATGGCTGAGATCGCTGACATGTACATGCCAGCCTTGAGGCGCATGTTGCCATGGCCGATTCTGGCCGGCCCAGTGTGTTTGCCTGAACTGTCGTCGATTGGCGCTAGGCCGCAGAAGGAAGAGACTCTAGCCGCCGTAGTGGTAGCCACGTTCTCGGGAAGTTCGCATAAACTAATCCGCGCTGTGACCGGGCCGACGTCAGGAATACTCTTGATAATTCGGTACCGCTCCGCCAAGGACGAAGCCTTTACCTTTTTGACAAATGCTTTTTCGAGAATTTTCACCTCGCGGGTTAAGCCCTCGATCACTTGCTTGTATGCGGTCATAGCAGTCTGGTCCAACTCGGGCATGCTTCGCCGCTTTTTGTACTGCCCGATTGTCTTCTTGATGGTCTGAATCGCCCGAGACAGGTCCGCCAGCTTCTGCCGCTCGGCGGACTTGACGGGGGAGACCGGCAAAAGTGTCCCAGTCTCGGCGAGCCCCTTTGCGTCCACTGGGTCGGTCTTGGCGGTGGCGCCGACTGCTTGGGCTAATCGCCGCGCCTTGAGGGGATTGTGGAGACGGACTTGGATGCCCGACTCGCCAAAGACTCTGGCCATTAGTCGCTCGTAGCCGCCGCTACGTTCAAGATGCACGATGCAAGGTCTGGGCAGGCTCTGCGCTGCAGCTCGCAAAGCCTCCTCAGTGTTGCGCACTTTAAACGGCTTTCCGCCTTGAACGCAGACAACGATTTGATCCTTGGCGACATCGCCGCCAACTTGAACAGTTACAATATCCATGGTTAACTCCCTGGAACCTGGCGTCCACGGATCAACCTAGTTTAAAAAACGGAACAACCCCCGGAATGGTTTGCAGACCGCAACCGAGGGGCTTCCACGATAGTCATCCGAGCCCGTGAGCGCCCCCGGGGTCCGCGATCTTTTATCCGAAGCAAAACTTCAGGGGTTATGCGCGGCTCATTCCCGGTGGGTCCCAACGATTAACTTACTAGGGGTTCGCTACGCACACACAGCCGATGGTTTTGGTTTTCTCTTTCCCCATGGGTTAGCATGATTTGTGTCCTTGACCACACTTCGCGCCCTCCGGGATGTCAAGGACAGAAAAGAACGGTTTTAATAGGGTTAAAGGAAAAAGCGTTTCATGGAACGCTTTCCGCGTGACAATAGGCGTCAGAAGCCATAATTTCAACGAGAGGAGGCAACAACGATGACCATTCCAAAAGAACTGCAGGAAGTCTTAGCAGTCAGTCCCAAAATATTGAGCGGCGCGGTTCGCTTCAAGGGAACTCGTGTGCCTGTACAAGCCCTCCTTGACACCATCATCGGAGGGGAAAGCGTCGATTACTTCATTGACGATTTTCCAGACGTCACCAAAGACCAGGCCATGGCTGTACTGCGATGGGAACAGAACAAGGCACGCAAGACATTTGGCGTGGTACTTGTCGCCTGATGCGCGTTCTTATTGACAACTGCGTCCCTCGCAAGTTTGCGAAGCTGATCACAGACCACGAAGTCACCCTCGCACTGCAAATGGAATGGCACGAACTCGAAAACGGCGACCTCATTGCGATGGGGAGACAACCGGCTTTGAGGTGATGATAACCACCGACAAGAATTTGCAGTATCAGCAGAACCTGACCGGGCGGAAAATCAGCATTATCGTTCTTTCCCCTCGTCTAGTGTTTTTTGAAAATCTCGCGCCTATGATCGGGCAATTAACTGAAACACTGGCTGATCTTACCGAAGGTTCGTTTATCGTCATCAAGCCCGAAAGCGCCGAATGACCGGCGTTTCAGAATTTCCGTTCATCGAACCCGTCGCCGAAATCCTAGACCAGCTCGACGGCCACAGGCAGCACCAGGGGCCTGTTGAAGATTGTGCATATTTCCGTTGGCCAAATAGCTGTCGCGTCATTCAGGTCTCATTAGTGCTTTGGGGGGACAAGTCAGGGCTTTTGGGCATCAAAAACGGGTCATTTTTGGCCAAATCGCCTTGAAATTGGCGATTTTCCTGCCATCGCGCCATTCAGGCGCATGAAGGCCCGAAAATAAGGGGAGACGCCCCAATGGCTATCAGGCGATTGAAGTTATGAACAAATGCTTCCATGAAGGCTTGATACTGGCATTTGGCCCAGCCGCGATAGCGTGCACGTTTCTCCATCTTTGAGCACGTCCCTTCAAAGGGCATCAGAACGGAAATGATCCACCGATCCCTGTCCCGATTCTTGCTCTTCATGTTCGACTACAGGATCGCACCAGAATGAAGTCCTTTGAGGCGCATTTGTTTCTGGGCCTCCTTCTCACAGTAAGCCTTATCGGCAAAGACCATCCCAGAATCAGGAAGTACATGCCTCATCCCTATGTGGTCGCAAACATTGGCAGGCGTAACCGCGATCTTGTTGATCCGCTTTTATCGACCTTATTTGGTCGCCTTATCGCGCTCTTCCCAAAGGCTGATCTTGCTTATGAGCTGAGTCGCATCCACAAAGGTGAAGACCTCACGAACCAAACCCGCACTCTTCAAACTTTGGTTCACTGATTTGTACAGATCTCCAATACCTTCGGTGCCAAGGCGCTTGCGAACCAAACTGAACGTTGAGTAATCCGGAGTGTCTTCCGTTAACTCGAAACCGCAGAACAACTTGGCAGCGATGTTTTCATCAAGGTAGCGCTCAAGCTCTCGATCCGATAGGTCTTCCATCCACTGAAGTAGAAGGCACTTCACAAGACGCTCGATTCCGTAACCCTCACGACCCAAGCCTGAATGCTGCTTAACAAGAGGAGCGCAAAGAACTCCACCATTCGACGATAGGGATGCTTTGCAGAGACCAATTGGTCTGGAGTTGGACCTAAAACGACCTGGAGTTTCTTCTCCCGCTGATTCCTATTTTCAAGACGAATCCATAGATTCATTTGAACCTGAATAAAGACCAATTCTCAACAAGCCCAGAATGGAAAAGGGCAAAAGGTCTATAACATCGCGGAGCTTGAGCGCGTCTATTGCCAGATAGACGACCCGGATATCTTCTTGTTTGAAGCCAGCAGATCGTGTTCACGCAGTTACGGGTTATTGGCTTGAGTAATTAAGGCTCGATCAAACGTAGATCTTTTTGGTATGTCATTTCTTCTTCAGGTGTCTGATTAACTGTTGGCTAGGGTAGCAAACACCAGGACTGCCATCTCCGGTCCTTCGGCGGGATTTGGAGCCATGACTAGCGAGGTCAGCAAGTACCGATGGTGGATCCTACTTGGATTGATCACGGCAGCGATCATGGAGGTCTTAGATACCACCATTGTCAATGTTGCCTTGCCTCAAATGGCCGGCAATCTTGGTGCTACCAACACTGAAATTGGGTGGGTATCAACAGGTTATATCCTGTCGAATGTCGTGGTCTTGCCCATGACCGCCTTTCTGGCTGGTCGATTTGGACGAAAGCGATATTTGGGATTCTCAATCCTGCTCTTTCTCGTCGCGTCGTTCTTTTGTGGTACATCTCACACACTCGTCGAATTAGTGTTTTGGAGAATCATTCAGGGTGCCGGGGGCGCTGCACTTCTCTCCACCGCTCAAGCGACTCTTCGCCAGATATTCCCAACCGAACAGCAAGGCATCGTACAAGCTATCTTCCTGATGGGAGTTATAGTTGCGCCTACTTTAGGGCCAACTTTGGGTGGTTGGATCACCGACAACTATACGTGGAATTGGTGCTTCTACATAAACATTCCGATCGGGATCGTGTCATTTTTTCTTGTTACGTCGTTCCTTGAGGATTCCGTCCAAGCGTCTAAAACGGGCTCAGTTGATTGGTTAGGCATTGGCTTGTTGGCCGTAGGGCTTGGGTGTCTCCAATATGTCCTTGAAGAAGGTCAAAAGAACGATTGGTTCCAAGATGCGATGATTGTCAAGCTCACAATCATTTCGATAGTGGCGATTGGATCCCTCCTCTGGTGGGAGATGTCTCCGCGAAACACCCACCCAGTAGTCGATTTCAGGATTCTGAAGAACACGGCTCTGTCGTCGTCGATCTTCCTATTTGTTGCGCTCGGCTTTGGTTTGTATGGCGGCGTTTACTTATTCCCACTTTTCGCCCAAACCATTCTTGGACTTACGCCAACCAAAACGGGTCTTGCCCTTCTTCCTGGAGGTTTGGCCACGGCTACGAGTGCCATGATCTGTGGCCGTCTTCTCAATGGCAAAAAGGCACTGGTGGATGCTCGGGTCCTAATTGTATTGGGGATCTGTATCTTCATGCTTTCAATGTGGGACTTGGGCCACTTGACCATTCTCAGTGGAGAACCTGATACACGAACCGCGCTACTTATTCGAGGTTTTGGACTCGGCTTCCTATTTGCTCCCATCAACCAGGTGGCTTATGCGAGCGTTCAAAGGCACGAAGCACAGCAAGCCTCCGGTCTGATTAATCTGGCCCGACAACTTGGGGGTTCCTTTGGAATAGCGATTCTGGGAACGTATCTCAATACAAGGTCGGCTACACACTATGCAAGTTTAGTTACTAACACCTATCCCAGTAACCACGCGTTTGCCGTTCGAGTCCAGGGTTTGACTTCACTGTTTCAATCGCACGGGCATTCCATGGATGAGGCTCGGCGAATGGCCTTGCGAGTATTAAGCGGAAATATCCATGTTCAAGCCGCTACGATGAGTTACAACGACTCGTTTCTACTTATCCTTGTCATCTTCGTCGTGACAGCTCCAGCGATTTTTATTTTAAAGAAGCCAAAGGTTGCTGCAGCTCCCCCTGCCGACGCGCATTAGCATTCCGTATCAGCCACTGTTAGGCTGATACTTGGGAATGGACACGACTCCGGGGCCAAACAGGAGAGAATGCAGCTTCTAGCGCCATCCTGTCCACTCGGCAGTATTGCCGTTGGCCTCGCCTTTCGCGAGTGACAACACCGGCATCGGCCAGAACCTTCCAATGATGGCTCAACAGCGCAATGCTGATACTAGCTCGATAAGCGATCTGTGTCCCGCAAAGTTCATCTTCGGCGGCCAAGATCTCGACCAACCTCAACCGTGTCGGATCCGAAAGTGCTGCAAAGACTCGTGCTCGCTCCTCTAGGCTCAATTCAACCATATCCAGAGAATACTTCATCAAATAGTCAAATAACTACTTGACTATAGACTTAAAGATAGGGAAAATAGAATTGCGATGGAGAATGCAATGAAGAACGTGATTGAAGTTAACGAAGTTGAGTTCGATAAGAAGCTTGCTGAAGCTGAGGGACTTGTTTTGGTAGATTTCTGGGCTCAATGGTGTGGACCATGCAAGCGAATGTTGCCAGAGCTAGAAGCTGCTGCTGAACAGTTCGTAAACAAGGTGACTTTCCTCAAGGTAGACATCGATCAGCATCCAGACCTCGCTACCCGGTACGGAATTCAAGGTATCCCAAATATGACGTTATTTAGGAAGGGCCAGGTAGTCGATACTGCCGTCGGACTCCAACCAAAAAGCGACATCATCGCCTTGGTCAACCGCAACCTCTAATCCTCCTAAGCGTGAGCGATCGTCCCTTTGGTCGGTCGCTCGCCGGTATAGTTCGGGAATGGTTTCAGTTACCTTGGCCATCCTCTGTATTGGATTTCAGAAACCTGACTACACGGGTTGGAAGTTAGTTTGGCAAGACGAGTTCAGCCAACCGGGAAAACCCGATCCGTTGAATTGGGTTTTTGAAAAGGGGTTTGTCCGAAACAAGGAACTTCAATGGTATCAACCTGAAAATGCTTGGGTTGAAAACGGCCACCTCGTTATTGAAGGTAAACGAGAGTCGAAGGATAACCCAAGCTACAAATCTGTCGGTACTCGAGACTGGAGGACCGAACGCCCAAAGATTGTATACACTTCGGCATGCTTAGAAACGAGGGGACTTAGAGAGTTCAAGTACGGCCGGTTCGAGGTACGAGCGAAAATAGACCCAAGACCGGGCCTTTGGCCTGCAATATGGAGTCTAGGGGTCCAGGGCCACTGGCCACAAAACGGAGAGGTCGACCAACTAGAATTCTATCAAGACACGATCTTAGCGAATACAGCTTGGGGGAACGGCACTTGGAATACCAGGAAAACCCCCTACAAGGCTCTCACTGATCGAGATCCCAAATGGGCACGCAAATACCATGTATGGCGGATGGACTGGGACGAAGCGTTTATCCGAATTTATCTTGACGATGCACTGCTGAACGAAACAGACTTGGCCAAAACGATAAATCCGGATGGATCGAACCCGTTTCACCAACCGCAATTTATGCTCCTGAATTTAGCCATTGGTTCGACAGGAGGAGATCCATCCCGAACCCATTTCCCAAGTCGGTTCGAGATAGATTACGTTCGCGTTTACCAGAAACAGTAACCCATGAGCCTCAGCGCCTGATCGTCAGGACGGCAAAGTGGGTTTCACCTAAGACACCCGTAATCGTGGCCACCATCTGCTTTGCGATTGGATTCGTTTTCACTTGAAATGTGGCGGATGTTTGGCCCACGGGTACGAGAATTGACTTCGGAACTACGGCATAGCCTAGATCTGAAGCCAACGCAACGACGATGCCGCCTATTGGAGCAGGAGAACTCAGAGTGACGGTACCGATAGAAGGATTTCTTCCCACAACAGATGTCGGTGAGAGTGTCAGCGACTTCAAAACCGGAGAGATTACAGTTAAATCTGCCGTGACCTTGATTCCATTGTAGGTTGCCGAAAGGGTAGCAATAGTGTCCTTTGAGACGGGAAGAGTCGAAACTGCAAATGTAGCAGAGGTTTGTCCTGCCACTACCTGAACTGAGGTTGGAGTCGTAACTGAGAAATCGCTTGAAGCCAAGGCAACAACGGTGCCGCCTATTGGAGCAGGAGCATTCAATAACACTGAGCCTACAGCTGAAGCCCCTCCAAATACACTTCTCGGAGCTACCGAAACTGACAGGATCTGTACGGGAGTCAACATGAGAGGTGCTGACCGTGCTATGTTCAGGAAACCAATGATATTGACCTTAACTGTGCTCGGAACTGCACTTGTGTAAATAGGAAAGACAGCAGAGGTAGCACCGGGCGCGACCCTTATTTCTTTGTCGACCGTAGCTGCGGTTGAGTCCGTCCTCATGCCAACCAAGATCGAACCGGCAGGGGCAGGATCACTGATTGTCAGGGTGCCCGTCGAAATATTGCCACCTGCTATTGAAGGTGGAGAAATAACTATGGAAAGTAGGTCGGGCGTCCAAATCGTAAGGGGTACGGTCCTACTAACGACTCCACACTTGGCATAAATCTGGCTGACCGTTTGACTAGATACTACTGACGTCGTAATTATGAATGTTGCAGAAACGGCACCTTCTGCGATAATGAGAGTCGAAGGTAACTTGACGGGCCCAGTCCCAGAAAGATATACAGTTAGTCCGCCTGCAGTCGCTGGAGCATTTAAAGTAACAGTCCCCATAACGGATTGACCTCCCCGTACCCCATTCGCTTGAAGAGTGAGGGTCGATAAACCAAGGGGCAAAAACGTTACCGTTCCTACAGATTGCGAAGCGCCTATACTGGCTGTTATCAAAGCTGATTCATTGTCTGGAAGGACTTTGGGAACGACGTTGAAAGTGGTTGATTTCACACCTGGAGGTATCGTTACTGATGCCGGAACCGTCACATAAGGGTTATTTGACGATAAATTAACGCTGACGCCAGCCGGATAACCGATGGTCCTACTGACAACAACTGTTCCCAGGCACTGACCGGGGACGATAACCGTTTTGGGATTTAGCACAACGCTTGTTACGGTTAATGGATAAACAACCAAAGTTTGTGCCTTAGATGACCCGTTTATTGACAATGTGAGCGTCACAAAATGGGCCGTCGTTACTGGCGCAGCATTAATCGTAAAGCTGCCAACTGTTGAGCCCGCAGGTACAGAAACGGTAGACGGGGGCGAAACAAGCGTGGGGTCAGTACTTACCACTTTCACACTCAATCCATTTGGACCGGCAGGTCCATTTAGCGCAAATGAACCCACAATCTTTTCATTTGAACCTCCGATTAGAGATGTTGGCGATAGAGAAAAGGAAGATATCTTAAATGATTCCAGAAAGAGCGACACAGTCTTCTGCGATCCAGGAATCTGGGCAGTAATCTTTGCCGACTTACTCGTGTCAACTATGGATGTAGTGACTGTGAATGTTGCCTCCTTCTTACCTTTGGGGACAATGATCGTGCTGGGAACGGTGCATTCAGCTGTATCTGAAGTGAGATTGACGACTAGTCCTTTTTCTCCGGTAAGGTTAGACACTATCAGCGTGCCTGAGCTCGAAATACCACCAATTACTGAAGTCGGTTTCAGGGAAAGTTCGATAATTGTAAATGGATTAACGGTTAGAGTAGATGTCTTAGAGGCACCATGTAGAGATGCAGAGAATACCGCCGTCTGAGTAGTAGCTACAACTGACGTTGAAATTCCGATCGTTCCGCTACTTTGTCCGGCGGGGATCATCAGGGTGCTGGATACGGTCGCCGCAGTGGAGTTGGAGTTCGTAATCGCGATCGTCACACCTCCTGTAGTTGCGGGTGCATTTAGTGTTATCGTTCCCGTAACAGATTGGTCTGAGCCTCCAACGACTGTGATTGGCGATAGTGTGAACGATGACACCTGGACCGTGTCTAGAACTAATGGGGTAGTTCTTTGAGATCCTGGAATTTGAGCGGTCAACGTGACGGTTTTCCTGCTAGCTACAGCGGATGATCCGATGTCGAATGTCGCAGAAGTTGATCCTTTAGCTATAAAAACCGTTGATGGTAGGGTGCAATCCGCTGAATCCGTCTGAAGAGCCACAGTGAGTCCCTGTTCACCAATTGGAGTATTCAGGCTTATAGTGCCAACTGCTTTTGAACCGCCAAAAATTACAGTGGGGTTGACGGTAAAAAGGCTAATGGTAAAGGGCGTCACCGTAAGGGTTGCTAACTTAGTCACGCCACCCAGAGATGCAGAGATGTTCGTGGTCTGATTAGAAGCTACGATATTTGTAGAAATGGCCACTGTTCCGCTGCTATTGCCCGCCGGGATGATTAGCGAGGTTGGTACAGAAGCGGCAGAGGAATTGGAACTCGCTATGGAAACCGTGACCCCGCCTGCAGGTGCGGGACCATTTATATTGATCGTGCCAACAACCTGGGTGGCCGAACCTCCAACTACACTGATAGGGCTTAGAGTTATCCCTGAAACCTGGAGGGGGTCGAGAACTAGGGTGGCGGTCTTTTGAGAGCCAGGAATCTTGGCAGTCAACGTGACTGTCTTTTTGCTATTTACCTGGGAAGACACGGCATCGAATACAGCCGTGTTATGCCCTTTGACTATGAACACCGTTGCTGGCACGGTGCATTCCGCGACATCCGATTGAAGCGAAACAGTAAGCCCCAGGTCACCTACTGGTGAATTCAAAGTAATGGTGCCTATACTTTTGGTCCCGCCCACGATAGTAGTTGGGTTGACAGAAAACAGACTTATCCCAAAAGGATTCACCGTTAGAGTCACCGTCTTTGTAACAGCACCTAGCGAAGCTGTGATCTTGGCTGTCTGTGTTACTGAAACTACAAGCGAATTAAAAGAAAACGTGGCTGTAGATTGACCTTCCTGGACGAGCACAGTTGGTGGAATCGTGGCTGCCGTAGGATTCGAGTTTGCTAAGGCGACCAATATACCGCCCGAAGGCGCTATCCCGGTCAGGGTAACCTTTCCTGTAACGGACAGACCACCCGTCAAGAAACTAGGGTTTAGTTTAAGATCAGTCAACTCCTGCATCTTAATGGTCAAGGAGTTTTTCTTGACTAAGCCGTTCAATTCACACGCGATTTGAGCGACCACGGTATTAGGCACCGGAACGGTAGAAACCGTAAAAGTAGCGGAGGCAGCACCGGCTAAAATCGTGACCGTTGGTGGTAATGCTGCTTCCGACTTGTCCGAAGACAAATTCACCGTTACAGAGGAAGAAACTTTTGAATTCAGGGTTACAGTCCCCTGAGCATTCAATCCTCCATAAAGGCTATCCGGGCTGAGCGTAATACTTGATAGCGCAAGAGGAATAACGGTTATGTCAACCGTTTTTGAAACGCCTAGATAAGTTGCCTGAAAGGTTACTTTTTGATCAGATACAACGGAGGTTGTCGATACATCAAATGTGACAGACGTCTTTCCTTCAGGAACAACAACGCTTGTTGGAACCGAAGCAATCACCGAATTTGAGCTCGATAACGCGACCGAAACTCCTCCCGTTCCTGCTTTTCCGCGTAGTGTGATCGTTCCCGTTACGGTGGTCTGGGAACCCCCAACTACCGATGCAGGAAGCACAGCTATGCCGTTAAGTTTTGCTGGGGTGAGAGTTAAGGTAGCGTCCACTGAATGACTTCCAAGGCTCGCCGATATGACATCGGCTTCTTGGGAATCGACACCACCAGTTGTGATCGTAAACACGGTCGTTAGTGATCCGGCAGCAAAAGTGACCTGTGACGGCCCCGTGATTTTGGAACTCGTCGATGAGATCTTTATGATGGTATTTGCGGCTGCTGCAGAATCTAGCGTCAAAGTGCCCGTAGAAATTGCTCCTCCTTCTACCGTTGATGGAGTCACCTTAAAGCTGGTGATAGTTGGTGCAGTGACACGCAATGTCGCCGAAACAGATGCGCCTCCCAAATTCGCCCGGGCTGTTAGTATTTCGTCCGAATCGATAGGAACTCGCGTGGATGTAACTGTAAAGCTAACCGTGCTCTCTCCCGGCAGTACCCTTACGAGATCGGGACCACTTGTGTATGTGCCATACGTGACTCCGATGAGGGCTCCTTCAAGTGTTGCGGTACGGTCAAGTTTGATCTTAGCTGTAGACTGGCCCCCACCTGAAACCATCTGGGGATCTAAAGTAAATTCTGAGACTTGTGCTGCAGCATGATTGGAACCAACCGCGGCTAATTTTGAAAAATAGTAGCCGTAGAGCGTTCCGTCAGAACCTATTGCACAACTATGAAATCCGTACGCGGACCATTTCAGGTTAAGCTGGTCATCATAGGCAAGCAAGGTACCCCTGCTAAATCCGCTGCTTGCCTGCGAGTCTAAATATATCGTTCCATCAGCGGAGATTCTCAAAGTCGGAAGTGATCCGCTAATTGCGGCGTCTCTTTTCTTCGCTTTCAGAGATCCGGCCTGGTCTAACTGCAAGATTGTAGATACATTTTCTTGCGTAACATCATTGTATTCAAGGCCTACAACGTAGAGGTTTCCATTCGGGCCAAAGATTGGTGAGGTATAGGCCTTAAGATTGGAAACCCACTTCTGGGTGCCGTCAACATTCAACGCAAAAAGTTGATAATCGACCACGAAATAAACGGTGCCGTCAGGGCCAACCAGCGGTGCGCTAACGGGAAAACTTGTACTAAAGCTCCATTGGATAACACCCCTAGTCGCAATGGCTATTAGTCCATATCCACGGACGCTTACGTAAAGTGAGCCGTCAGGTCCCAAGGCTGGAGAATAGTCAATTTCACCTTTTAGATTCAGGGACCATTCAACTGATCCATCTGGGTGCAGTGCAGTAAGGTCTCCAGCTTGCGTTCCAAAATAAACGCTTCCTGCTGCGCCAATATTGGGTGAGCAAGTAATGATGGAGTTTGTTGTAACAAGCCATTGAAGCGATCCATCTGGGTTGATTGCAGCAAGACAGTTCTTGCCCGATATCACTGAACCAAGGTAGAGAGTTCCATCAATCCCGATCGCAGGCATCGTCGTGCAAGAGATTGGGTCCGTCCATTTGACCGTTCCATCTGGATTAACTGCAGTAAGGGCTGTCGTACTTGTGGCGTAGATGATCCCACTAGCATCAATAACCGGCTGTCCAACGGGATCACCGACAGTTGTTTCCCACACTGCTTCGCCATTTGAACCGGAGGCTATGCCCTGTCCCCAATTCTGAGCTGACTGTTGAAACTTTGGCCACGGAGAGCCCTGTTGGAGACCATCACCTGCGCCAAAAGCACGCAGGGCTCGCTTGTGCCCAACACCTTGTCTCAGGTTTTCAGGCTTACGACTTGTTACTTGTGCAACCAAACTAGCCGCCAAAGCCATGGCACAAAAGAAAGAAATTATTCGCCCACCGTACACGTCAATGCCTCCCATCAATCAAGACCGGCAGACGCTATAGCAATACTCCCTTCGGGCAGGAAGGCACTGGTATTGAATTTTCCAGCTTGTTCCTTAAGGCGTGCCGCACCGCTAGTGTATCAGGCACGATTTGAATCTAGGCACTAATGCCCATTGTTCCTGCGGGCAATAGTGCTCTTTTGGGCCGATCAGTCCTTAGACAGGACCCACTGCAGATCTTCAGCTGTTAGGCTCTTGATGACATCACCATCGTCGGTTAAGATACTCCTAGCCAGGTCGCCTTTTCGGGCCTGCATCTGAAGCATTTTCTCTTCAATGGTTCCGGCAGCGACAAGGCGATAGACCATCACTGCTTTGTCTTGGCCGATACGGTGGGCCCGGTCAATCGCTTGGTTTTCAACGGCAGGATTCCACCACGGATCGTAAAGAATGACTGTGTCAGCGGCAGTCAGGTTAAGGCCGGTTCCACCCGCCTTTAAGCTAATGAGGAACAGAGGAACTTCGCCATTCTGGAATCTCTGAACGGGCTTCTCACGGTCAACGGTATCACCGCTGATCCGAACCCATTTGATTCCCGCAGTCTTTAGGCGTTCTTCGATCAGATTCAACATAGACGTGAACTGGGAGAACAGCAAGATTTTTCGACCGTCTTCGATGAGCACGCTGAGCATGTCCATCAGTCGATCAAGTTTTGCCGAACCCGTTACGTTTTCCGCTGAAGGAAGCTTGACAAGGCGAGGATCGCAGCAAACTTGCCTAAGCTTGAGCAAGGCATCCAGAATCTGGATTCGGCTTCGGTCGAAGCCCTGCGTGGCAATGATGCGACGAACCTGCTCGTCCATAGCCAATCGGATGGACTCGTAAAAATCGCGCTGCTGATCTTCAAATTCGACTGTCTCGATGATTTCAGTTTTGGCGGGCAGTTCCTTAACAACCTTATCCTTGGTTCGCCGAAGCATAAACGGTCGGATGCGTCGAGCAAGGCGATCCCTTGCACCGGTGTCTCCGCCTTTTTCTATGGGTACTCGGAACTTGCGACGAAACTCAGTATCCGTTCCGAGGAAGCCGGGCATGAGGAAGTGAAAGAGGGACCAGAGTTCGCCTAAGTGGTTCTCAACCGGCGTACCACTCATGCAGAATCGATACTTGGCGGTGAGCTCACGAGCTGCTCGAGCGGCAATCGTTATTGGATTTTTGACGTTCTGTGCTTCGTCCAAAACAATCGCATGATAGGTGGTTTTTTTGAGGTGATCTTTGTCTCTGGCAAGAAGAGGATAAGTCGTTAAGGCGATATCGCAATCCGTCAGCTCTGAGAAGCGACCATGACGCCCGGCACCCTGCAATGTCACCACTCGCAATTCAGGAGTGAACCTTTCAATCTCTCGTCGCCAGTTGGGCATCGTACTTGTGGGAGCCACGATAAGGGTTGGCAATTCGAGGCGACCTTCCGACCTCTCCCGTTGAAGGAATGCTAGGATTTGAACGGTCTTTCCAAGCCCCATGTCGTCGGCAAGGATTCCCCCAAATTCGTATTCTCGCAAGAAGTTGAGCCAGGCCAAGCCTTCCTTTTGATAGCCTCTAAGCTCACCTTTAAATCCCGGCGGCTCCTGTAGAGGCTGAAGGCGGTCAAACTCTTCGAGTCTGTTGGCCAATCCTTTCAATTCGTCGGTCGTGTGCCAGGTGACGTCAGAGTCCTCGACGTTCTCTTCAAAGATTGAAGCTTCCGATAACATCGCCTTTGGTAGACGTAAGTCCGCCGGCCAGTCCGAAACCCCGCCAAAGAGCTCAACAAGTGGTCGGAGAATCGAATTCAAACGTTTTCGAGAAAGCCGTATCGCACGTCCGTCTGTATCAAAAACGAACATGTCGTCCGTTTCAGCCCCTTCCCTTCCGCGACTGCTTCTGGACGTCAACCCGGACTGCTCGGTGAACAGTTTTTTCAAAACGTCTTTTAAATCAAAAGGCTTTCCTTCAACACGAATTCCAACTTGAAACTCGAACCAATCGATGCCTGAGCCACTTTCTAATCCGAGATCCCATTCGACATCCTCGTCTTCAACGATTCTGTATTTGTCATCCAGGTCGATTTCCCAACCCGCTTCGATCAGTTTAGGAATGAGTGTTTCTCGCAGCTGATCGACTCTTTCAATTGGATACTGAAGGCGGAAATCGTCAGGTGGGACAATACACAGCGAATTGCTTCGCTCTCTCGGGATATCCCAGCCGGAATAGGTCGGATCACTCCAGCCATTTCGCTCTAAGCGTTGTAATGCAGATTGCTCTGCGACCTGATTGCGTCTTAAAAGAAGAATTTCGTTGTCTTTAACGACGCGAATGTCGCTACCGTCATGAGGTGCGGCTATCCCTTCATATTCGAATTTAAGCACCGCGAATGCAACGGGCGCACTAACTTTGACTTCGTTAAAAGTGTGAGACGTGCGATTACACTGTTCGAACTGGATTAAGAGGTGCGGCACGGGCATTGGCGCTCGCACCGTTGATGTTAAGCGTGGCTTTGGAAGCACACTACCCTTCAATCCGAGGCGAGCCAATCGGGCTCGGACGGCGGGAACTATCTCGGGCTTAATAGGAGCTGCGCGGAGAAAAGCTGCGAGCGTTTTCCCCGAAAGATTGCAATTCAGAGGACCACATTGGTTTGTTTTAGTATCGATATACCAAGGTGGTGTCACGGACAGGACTCCTCCTTCGCCGCCAAAATCGATTTCGGGCTTTAGTGAGCCATTCTCATCCGCTTCGACCCACTTTGCCGTTCCACTTCGGACCGGCCCCATCTGAAGCGACTCAGTCTTGTTGCAGCGCTGCCAAACACTTCTCCCCGACTGAACAATTGCTTCGACAAGCCTTGCTCCATGACTTCCGTCAAGGCGGTATTCCGCTCGATTCCAGTCGAGCCGAACCGCGTTTCGATCGATATCGATGACCAGCTGTTTGTCATAGCGGTTTAGGAATTTGGGAAGAGTTCCTACTGTGATGGTGCCTATCTTGAGGTCAGATTGATTGCCGAGTTGGCCGCTCTTTACAATGCTCCTGGTCACGATGACAACTGTTGGCACCTCCGCTCCGTTTGCGGCGGTCTTTGTATCAAAGACATAGAAGGCACGCATTTTGGCTGCCGGGTCGAATTCATCTCTGTCGTCCAGAGAGGTTGCCATGTTATCCAGCCAGGTCGTCAACTCAGGTGGAATGGGTATCTCGAGTTCAGCTTCTTCAGCCGATGGTTCGCCTTCGTCGTCTCGACCCATTTCAGGAGATTCCAGATCTTGATCTCGAAGTACGAGGGTTGAAGTCATGGCATGAATAGCTAGAGCCACCCCGTGTTTGCACTGTTCTATATCTGAGCAAGTGCAAGTCGAATCAAGGACGGGGCCATAACCACTCTCCCCGAGGGTTATGACAACGTCATATCGGGATTCGTCGGACCCTCTGACCGTGCCGCAGATTTGGTCTTTTGAATTACACCAGGCGTCCAAGACTCGTTTTCGTTGCGCATAGTCTCGACCCCGAGCGAAAACGTTGGGTGTAAAGCTACGTTGAATATGGGCGAGTTGGTAACTCTTCACAGTCCTCAAGCGATGGTTGCCTGTAGCGGCGTCAAACTGACAGACTGATTTTGGGAGATATCGCCGATGGACTTTAACAGACAAACTCGAAGCATCCAATTAGTGTAGCTCTTTCTTGGCCGCACTCTGAGCCCGATGGTTGTATTCAGAGTGAAGGGTATACTGTCGGTTCCATTTCCGTGGGAGGACGGTCTCCGTCCGCCTGCACCACAGGTGAAAGTATTGAGAACAAACGTAAAAAAGAATCCGCACTCGCCCCGTTATTCAGCTGTCGCTAAGACCGTCGATAAGGATGTACCTTTAGAAATCGTGGCAGCTTTGGCATTGGTCAAGCAAACAGCCAACGCCAAATTCGTTGAAAGCGTCGACTTAGCCGTCAACCTTGGGATCGATCCTCGAAAGGGTGACCAGAACGTCCGAGGCATTACCAATCTGCCACACGGCACCGGAAAGGTCCGCAAAGTTGCAGTTTTGGCCAAGGGTGACTTGGCTACTCAAGCAGAAGCCGCTGGCGCAGATACAGTTGGCGCAGACGAATTGATTGCTCAGATTCAAGCCGGTTTCCGAGACTTTGACGTTCTTTTGGCCACAGAAGAAATGGCGCCTCAAATCGGAAAGATCGGTCGAATGCTCGGCCCACGAACTCCGAACAAGAGAAACGGTACGGTCACCAATAACATTGGAACGGCTGTGAAAGAAATTAAAGGCGCGACTCGCGTCGAATATCGTGCAGACAAGGCTGGAATCGTTCACCTTGCAATCGGTAAGGTCAGCTTCACCGATGACCAACTCCTTGAGAATTTCAAAGCTGGACTCGGCGCATTACTCAAGGCAAAGCCCGCAACAGCCAAGGGCAAGTACATTAAGTCCATCACAATCAGCGCCACAATGGGCCCTGGAATCGCAGTGGATGCCACAACTGCTACCAAACTAGCCGGTTAAGTCAGCTATTCAACTCAAATGGGGTCATCCGAACGAGGTTCAGGTGGCCCCATTTGCATTTCTGAAATCCAGTTCTGAAATTGCCGCACTTTTGAGCTCAGTTGTCCGTAGTAATTTGCATGAAGTCGCTGTCCCCGGCAATGTTTTTTGGCGCACTTTTGGCTATTACTGGATGCGCAATGGGAGTTGCCACTGGTCAACAAGCTGAAAAACACTATAAAGTCACCCATTCGGAGTCGGAATGGAGAAAGCTCCTACCGACCCTACCGTTTGAAGTGCTCAGGCACGCTGCCACCGAGCGGGCGTATACCGGCAAGCTCCTAGATGTGCATTCAAAAGGTGTCTTCGTATGTGCTGGGTGTGCTCTGGAACTGTTCAGTTCAGACACAAAATTCGAATCTGGTACAGGTTGGCCGAGCTTTTGGAAGCCCATCAACGCCAAAGCGGTCGACGAAATCGAGGATCGTACCGATGGAATGGTCCGAACCGAAGTTCGATGTAGTAGATGTGGTGGGCACCTCGGGCACGTGTTTGATGACGGCCCCAAACCAACAGGCCTTCGCTACTGTATGAATTCGGCGGCTATGAAGTTTGTCGCGGCGAAGAAAAAGTTATAGCGAACGACTCAACCCAAAGTTTTTGAGCTATCGTGTCCGGTACTTGGAAGCCTCTGGCTTCCGAGATCAGACTAAATGCATCTTGCGGTTTGACGCCCTGTAAGGTCATTACACAGGCGGCCATAACGGAGGACCGACCAATACCCATCCGGCAATGGATGAGTACGTTGCTGCCTTTTTCCATCCGCTCGACTAAGCGTGTTGCAACTCTATGAATTAAATGTGGAGTTTCGGGAACGGAGCGGTCGATGACTGGTGCCTGAACATATTCGATTCCGACCTTGGCACACAGAACGGGCTCCTCGCTTATTCCTAAGTAATCGGATTCCTCTCGACCTAGCATAGAGACAATAACATCAACACCGGACGCACGAAGTGCTCTGAGGTCGGTCTCAAGTTCTATGCCTCCTTTTGGATGTGGGGCAATAGCGAGCTTTCCGAGCGATTGAACAGCGATCCATCGGAACTGAGGCATGTCTTATATTAGCGGACAACTTAATTTGTGGACTCTATCCCTTCAACCCGAAAAGTTCTAGTCATCTGGATTCCTGACAAACTAGATAGCCGTCGCAAAGAGTCGCCTTCTTGGACTTGTCAAGCTCAATAATGGCTGAGCCTATCAAGGCTGGACTTATCCGCAGATTCCGGCTAAATACTTTCGTATCGATAAAGATGGATTGACTGAGATATTCACGCAAGAAATTAACCAGTGCGGTTTCCGGTGACACTCTAAGCCCAGCGTCGACAAAATCGGAATATTTCGTCCGTACTAGCGCGTGGTTCATATCATCGGAATCTGCCTCTGCTCCGAAGACCTTGGCTAGCATCAAGCGGCTATCAAGTTCTTCAATAGCTTTCAAATAGCACGCTCGCTCGGCTTTGCCTGTGGGAAAGCCGGCCCTTTGACGAATCTCTTTTGTGGATTGCACTCCGTTAGTACCTTCAAACGATCGAACGACTCGAATGGCATCATTGGAGAGTTTGCCATCGGCATAGAGTTTTTCTGCTGGCTCTCTTTCCATTGCAAACCCAAGGATATGGGGCAGAGCTTTCCACGAAATCCATGTTGGTTTTCGGCAAACGAATGCCCCATAAAAGGCTGCGTTTGACTTGCCCAGTGCCCATCTCCAGGTGTAAACGTGACCTGAAGGGCTATCCCAACTTGCGTCAACCTTAGCCTTCGCCTCGCTCATGTACCCGTCGTACAGATTGGGTACTTCCGTCGATGCCGCATAGTGCGTCACGAGTCCCAAACGGTCGATGAATTGTCGAGCAGAGTCGGGATCAGCAACTTGGTGCTTGCCATCTTGCCGCCAAGACGTCCTACGCTGCTCGTGAAGTAGAGTGAAATCCAATGCAATATGTTAGCCTTGCTTTTGTAGGTTTGAAGGCCTGAACCTTAGAATTCTGAGCGAGCAACTAACCGTCGAATATCTTCCCAAGCACTTTGGAGGTCAGAAAGTAACGGCGATTGAGCACGCGAAATCGCAACCATATAGGGATCCACTTCAGCGATCAACAGGTGCTCTTCAGCTAAGGGCCCTTCGGCAAGAACTCGACCGTATGGATCGACAATCATCGATCCGCCAATAAACCCTTTGCCACCTTCAAAACCGCAAAGTTGGGCGCTAGCGCAAAAGAGTCCGTGCTCTTCAGAAATGCTTCGGAATAAACGCCGGTAACGTTCGTGGTTGTCCACATCTTCCCCGGTAAAGCCTCGCCCAGGAGAAGCTGCAGGAACCAAGATGAGTTGGGCTCCGTTGACCGCGCAAAGCGTCGGAAGGACACCATGCCAAACGTCTTCACAAATCAAAACGGCGATCTTGCCTAAACGAGTATCGAATACACCAAGTTCGCGACCTCGGCTTACGAAACGTTCCTCGTCGAAAACGCCGTACGTCGGTAAGAAGAACTTGCGATAGACTCCTACAAGTCTCGGACCGTTGGGTGAAACTTCAATGTATGCGGAGCTATTGAACAGCGTCCCTTGGTGGTTTTCGTAAAAACCTAAAACGACATCGACTTCTCCGTGGAGTTTCTTGGAGAGTCGCTTCCACAAGCTAGACATTAATTGACTAGAGGTCAGAGACGATTCCAGAACCCCACCCTCAAGGAAGTAACCACTCGTCGAAGCTTCGGGCAAGAGAACCAGATCGGCTCCTTCTTCATGGGCTTGAAGGACGATCTCACCTATTCGATCGAGGTTTGTCTCGACTTCCGCCTTGACAGGGGCAAATTGCGCGCATGCGACCTTGAAGGCCATAAACTGAGTTTACACTCCACTTGGATTGGAGGCATGGGTCGAACGAATTTTAAGCCCGTCAAGTTGTGTGAAGTCTGCAACCCCATCAAGAAGCTTGGAAACCGTCATCGTCCGGCCATTTGGAACTATGGTGATGCAAAGTCTTTCCTTTGCCCTTGTGAGAGCTACATACAAGATCCGTTTTTCCTCGTCTGACTCACGTTGCTTTTTACGCTCGGTCAGTAATTTATGCATGAGGCTTGCGCTAGATCCAAATTTAGTTGCAACTAGGGCGGCTGCCGGTTCCACCACAACGGCCTTCGCAATACTTGATATGGTTTTGTCTGTCTGTCCCAAAATCACAACTGGCCATTCGAGTCCCTTAGCTTTGTGAATCGTCATGATCTTTACTAGATCCGCGTCGTTATCATCGGAAGGAGCATCGCCCTCTTTGTGGCGAAGATCTTGAATCTCTCGAATACGCTCGGAGTACTCCAGAGGGCCTAATTCTGGTGCTTGTGCCGCGAGCGACAGTAACTTTCGAGAATTGGCGAGCATCTGATCGCCATTGGGTTTTCTAGCTAAGGCAGCGAGGTAATCCGATTTCGCATAGATTTCGGCAAGAACTTCCCACGCAGAGAGTCGATCGGCATATTCTCGTAGTGGCAAGTACCATGCCAAGAAGCTCTCGAGTTTGCTCCGATCTTCTTCAAATGGAGCAGAAAACTCCTTAAGTTGATCGACGAAGAAGGGCGTTTTGCCTAGCAAGACGATACTGTCCATTGAAAGACCCACCATTGGGCTCCTCAACGTAGCCAATAATGCGAAATCGTCATAAGGGTCAGCCAAGCATTTGAGCGTGTTGGCCAAATCACAAACTTCGATTCGGGTGTAAAATTTCTCAGAACCTCCGGCGATACGGCAGGCGATGTTCTCTGCGTCTAGGGCTAGCTTGAGACCTAGAGCAGCCGCGCCGTCACGAGTTAGGATGGCTATATCTCCCTGCTTCACGCCCTCGTCAAGCAGTTGTTTCACATACGATGCGGTTGCCTTAGGACTTTTACTGGCTTGATTCCAAACTTCTGTCCCCGAGAAGGACGGCTTCTCCTCAGAGTCGAAGTCCATAGGGCCGGTGGTGCCAAGCATCGGAGAGTACTCTCCGGACCAAAGCCGGGCGAAAACCATATCCACAAAGCTCAGAATGCCTGGCGCCGATCGCCAGTTTTTTGTTAGCTTTTTGGTTGCGGTTTTTTCACTTCGAGATCGAAAGAGCCTTACGTCGGCTTGCCGGAAGCCGTAAATGGATTGTTGAGCATCGCCAACAAACATCGTTCGCGTACAGCCTAGCTTGTCTAGCAACTTGTATTGGATTGGGTTGACGTCTTGGGATTCATCGACCATCACGACCTTGTATTGATCCTGGATTCGCAGTCGGGTGACTTCTGATCGCTCAAGCAACCTGTAGGCGCGAATTTCTAGTGCAGAGAAATCGAGAGCTTGAAGTTCGGACATTTCGCGGTCAAGCCTATGCCAGGCGTCACAAGCCAGTTGAACAAGTCCGCAGGTCTGACGCAAAGATTCATCCTCGGCAACACTATCCGATCGACCTCTAGCCCAACCTGGTACAGAGACAGAGGCTCCCTTGCACGCCCCTTGGACACGACGATTCATGTCTGCATCCTCAATTTCATCGAAATACGGAACTGCTCCTTGCGGAAGCATGTTTCGAACTCCATCCTCCCAAGTAGCCTTCAGCGTCGTTACATCGCTATAGCGGGCAAGGATGTCCCCTTGATCGAATCTGCTGCCTCTCAATTCATGCAAAACCGATTCGACAGCATTCTCGATAATAATGTAAGGCGATTGGTTGGCTCCAAACCCTTGAGGCTTCCCTGCAAGGGTTCGAAGGAGTTCTTCAGCTTCAGGTCCGCATTCATTGGCTGTCGCCATCGCTTCTCGGATGCATGAAGTAATCAAACGCTTTGCGTGATCTGTTGCAAGGATTTCGTACTTGGGGTCGAGTCCTGCCTCCAACGCGTTTTCTCGCAGCAAGCGCTCACAGAAGGAGTGGATCGTTTGAATTGGGCCAGTCTCAGCGACCTGTGCTTCTTCCAGTCTGCCCTTAGTTCGAAGTCGGTCTACGATGCGCTGTTTCATTTCAGCGGCAGCCTTCTTCGTGAAAGTAATCGTCAAGATCTGATCTGGCTTGAGACCTTCATTTTCGATGTGTCTGAGGTAGCGCTCGACGAGTACAAATGTCTTGCCAGCACCAGCAGAAGCGATCACCGTAAAGCTTGGCTCAGCCGCCTCAATGACCAGCCTCTGTTCGGTAGTAGGAACTCGTTCAGATTGACTAGACATCATCTTCACTGTCCTCCAGGCCAAGGGCACTTTCCAATTCGCCGAAACCTAATGACCGTCGGCATATCTCTCCAAATTCGCACCGCTCGCAATGTTCGCCAGGGGTAGGATCAATTCGCCCAGAAGCGATTCGTTCGCTGGCCTCGGCCAATAATTGCTTGACCGACTGATAAAACTCTATTCTGAACTTGGTGACGTCATCCTCAGTGGACAAGTCCATTATCTGGAGCCCTTCGGCTACGTTTGCCGCATAGGAATCTGTTGCGTTTCTGCCGAGCAGCATAAGTGTGCGTTTGCCACCCATGGATTCCAGTTCAATTGCTCCACCACGACCGGGTTCATGCATGGCGAGGTAGTAAAGTCCAAAGTAGAGCTTTTCTGGATCTTGGATTTTCTTTGGGGCAAGGGGTGCGGAGCCATAGATATGCGCCACGTTGTAGTTACCCAAGCGCGAAATCCCGGGGATCATTCCTTCAAGCGTGACGTTCTTGGGCATCTCTTTTTTGACGCCATGGGTACCAAAAGCTACGTTTGTTCGTAGGGTGCCCGCGTCCTTTTTCCAAATGTCACGACTACCACGTTCGCGGTCAATCCATCCTTTGACCAACCTTTGACCGCCCGAACGAAGAAGTTGCAACTCCCATTCCGGCACGCGGGCATACAAGTGGTCCAATTCAGCTTCCAATGCGCCAATTAATATGCGTTCTGCGTCATCAAGATCGTGTTTGGCAAGTAATTGAACGGACAATGGAATTTTCCTGAGGCTGTTCCATCGTTCAGTTCTCCTTTTGGCTCGGAGACCAAGCCGGTACTTCGCAACATTCATGAATGGACATTTAAGTACATCCCTTAGAACTGACGGATGAAAGGCTTCTCCCGGCAAGGGCAATATCGATCGCCTTGCCGCATCCGTGATAAGCGTAACAGGAAGCGGCCTATCTTTTGGCGCTTCCATCGACTGTCGCAAAATCACGTCAGCAGCTAGCGTGCAATCTTCGATCTTTGGTGCCAAGAATGGTCTGGGGTAGTCGTGGCGCGTGACATTTTCAGTGCCCGCTGCCCTGACAACTTCGGATAAGTAGAAGGCAGGGATACTATCTCGTTCTTCGTCTGCCAAAGGATAACTGAAGGCAATGTGCTCACGCGATGCTGCGCAAACTCGATAGAATTCGTCGCGTTCGGCTTTTGCGCGAGTATGGGAATCCGACAGCCCCGGTTTACCGACCCTCGCGGAATTTATCTCATGGCGCTCAGAATCCGTCAGCACGGGATCTTCTGAACGACGACGAGGGAATACGCCTTCGAGCATTCCTAATACATGCAGCACATCCGTACTACCCAGGGAACTCCCATCCGAAGTTACGTGAATTCCATGGTCTGACGAAGGGATGCTGACATCGCCAGTGGACCAGAGTCGGTTGCAGAGTTGAACAAATTCGTTAATGCTTAATGAGGATTCGTCCGTAACACTATCCACAGAGATATGATTCGCAAGCAACCTTTCCATCTGGTTGCGCGACCTACGGTCTCGCTCATCAATCGCACCACCCTTATTTTCGAGTTGCGCCCATGGGAACCGCTGATCGCGATTAAACTCCTGGAGTAGCCGATACCATTCGGTAAGTTTTATTGATATTGTATTTGATTTGCTTCTCCATTCGAGAAGCGCCTGAAGCCACTCGTGTGTTTCGCAATGCTCACCGACCCATGCCTCCAAGGTTGCCCATTGCTCTCGTTTTGCCGCGTAACAAACCCGTAATTCTTCCTCTAGCTCGTTGATTGATAAACCGGAAAGGTGAACGTAACTGCTTCGGTACACGGAGGCTAGAGTCCTAACGTCGTTCGAAGCGCAAAATAGAAGGGCACTTAACGTCAGTCTTGCAAAAGAATTAGTCAGGAGCGGCGCACGGCGAGCCATTTGAATAGGCACTCCAAATCGCTTAGCAGCCGATTCGATGAGTGGTGCATAGGATTCGATGTCTCGAACGTAAATGGCACACTGAGTCGAATCCGGTCGACAAAGGCAGTCGCGCAACGCCCACTCAACTTCGGCTAAAGGATCAGCTGCGCTTACTACTGATACGCTAATGGGTTCATCGCCAGCAACTTGATCGGTAAATAGATTCCGCAAGAGCTGATTAACTGGGCCACCTTGCTCAGTTTTCGCACCGAGTAGTTGAACGATCTTGTCCGCACCTTGGAAAATGGGGGCATCTGTAGCATGTCTTTCAACAACCACAGTGATTTCTATGCCTTGAGCCGCAGCCCAGCGCAGCCATTCGATCCGGCTAGGACTCTCGTCAGAACCAGTAAATACAAGAATTCTTGAAAACTCTTCTTCCATTTCAAGGATTGAGTCGATACAGGCTTCTATCTGCTTAGTTAGCATTTGACGTCCGAGTTCTTCCACTACTCGTTCGACGGATTCGTCAATGTCCGCAAGTCCCCTAAGCTTCTCAGAGAGTCGCTGCGAGCACGACATGGCAAGTTCCCGCATTTCCCTTGCGTGAATTCCCCAGTCATGTAGCTCTTCGAGGGTTCTGTCAACGGCCTCATGAAATCCGGGAAAGGAAGCGCAACGGTAAAATGGTGAATCGAACTCCGCCTTTTGACATGCGTAAGCAATAGCCGCACGCTTGTGACCACTTTGAACCAAAGGCGAAGACTCTTCTCCGCACAATACAAGGAAGTTCCTAACTAGTTCAGAAAAGGACAACACATCAACGGGGGCATTGTCTCCGAGCACCCGTCGACAGAGTGGAAGTAGCTGATCAGAAAACGCAGTTACGATTCCATTCGGCTTGCGTGAAAACTCGCTCAGGATCGATCCGAGGCTTGTCGAACCAGGGATTGCTCTTAGAACCCTAATGCGGCCAGTTCCCATAACTGATTCGAGTGTATCATGCTCTTGGTGACGCCAACCGTGTGGACTTCAAGAAGGAAGTGGATGGGCAACCTCGTGCCTGCCATTTTCTGGTTTCCACCTGCGTTAGCGGGCGTATTGGTCGCGGCAAAGCAAGGTCAATTTTTAGGAACTGGCCTGTGGATTCTGATTGCATCGACCGTGGTTGGTTGGTTAGCAGTCAACCAGTTCGGTTTCTTTAACAACGCAAAGATGCGGAAGCAATTGGAGCTAATCCTTGTTGCCAAGGGAGAACAAGCTTCCGAGGAACTTATTTTTGTCGGATTTGCCACCCCGAAATACTCGAGCATGCTCGACGCTCATGAAGACGTTGGCTTTCTTGAGTTCTTAAGCGATCGCATCGTTTTTGTTTCCGAGACCAGACGCATCGAAATCATGAAATCCGATATTTCTGGAACTGCCCGCAGGGCAAATGTGCATTCATTGCTTGGGCTTGGTGGCTGGGTTGGAATCGATGCTCGACTCGGTGAGAAACGCTTCAGACTGCTTGTAGAGCCTCGAGAGCGAAACACGATGTTGGCAAGTAAGCGTTATGCGAAGAAACTTACGTCAAGAATTGCTGCCTGGCTGAAAGAATAGGCACTCCGTTCTACACGCTGTCGCACCAAAAACTTCTCCTATCGAAAATTATTTCGATTACGGAACACGCATTGAACTATTAAGGTCCTCCCAAAGGGATCGAGCGTCGATAACACCCTGATTTCAGGAAAGTTTCCACTCGTTCAAGGAAGGAACAATGAATATTAAGGCAATGTCGGCAGTTTTTGGTATCGGTTCAACAATGGCAATCTTGGTAGGATGCGGCGGCTCTAGCTCCGATACTGCAGGTATCCACGGGAGTCCGATCCCCCAAGCTCGATTTGTAAATGCGATGAAGACTCCCTCAAGTGTCTCATTTAAGGTTGATGGAGCGATCGTTGCGGGACCTTCGACCTTTGGTGGTATCACGAATTACCAGAATTTTTCTATTGGCAACCGCGACGTGCAAGTTGTTGATGGGTCCAACAATATATTAAGCGACAATCCACTCAACATGCTTGAGGGTAAGGCATACACAGCTGTATCATTCACAGCCTCCGGCGTGAATTCCTTGATGGTATTGACTGATGGCGCCACGGTCAGCTTCTCCAATGCTGCGGTGCGATTCGCTAAAGTTAGCGCTGCAAACTCTGCTGACGATGACTTTTACCTTACTGCCCCAGGAGTTGACATCAATACTGTTAATCCTGTTTTCAGTGGAGTTAAGCTTGGTGTCGCACCAGCTGGATATGCTGTAATTCCTCCGGGAACTTATGAGATCAGGCAAACAGATACTGGCTCAAAAACACCTATCCTCGACAAACAAATTACAATTACTGGAGGTACATCTAATACGATTCTGGACCAGGGAGACGTCAACTTCCTCGTGCTTCAAGATCGCTAAATCCAAGCGGTACTAATTACTCTTGAGCTCCTTGCGTTGTCCTTTTCGACAAGCAAGGAGCTTCTCATATGTGGCTAAAAGTTTGAATTCGACTCGGTATTTTACACGTTATGATTTACTACCGACACGGTTTTAATTTGTTATGGAACATACCGAGTCATCGCTTGGTCGTCCCATTGAATTACAGCTTGTATCACGATAGCAATCGCTTGTAGAGGCACGGCTTAAGTTCAAGGACGATCTAAATGAATACAAAACCAATAACAAGTTTCTTTTGTGCAACAACGACACTCGCTGTTCTAGTGGGATGCGGTGGATCCGGCACTGATTCGTCAAATATTAATCCTGTTACCAAAGCTCAAGCACGATTTGTTAATTCAATGCCGACACCAGTTTCCTATAAGGTTGATGGTACAACGGTGGCTGGACCTTCCGGATACGCCTCAGTTACTAGCTATCTAAATTTCACACCAGGCAGCCGGGACATCAAGGTAGTTGATGCTACGAACACAGTCTTAAGCGACTCGATCGTAGACATGCTATCGAGTAAACCCTATACTGCAGTAGCATTTTCGGATGGTACAACTTCGGCACTACTTGTTCTACCTGAGGGCAGTCCAATCCCGTCGGTCCAAGCAGGAATTCGATTCGCTAAAGTTGGTGGCTCAACATCAACCAGTGATGACCTATACATAACGGCTCCTGGAGCGGATATCTCTGCACTTACTCCCGCCTTCTCCGGAGTCATAATGGGCCACGTGCCACAGGGTTACGCAATGTTGGGTCCTGGTACGTATGAAATTCGACAAACGGCAAACGGATCAAAGACTCCTATCCTTGACCAACAATTTACTTTGACTGCTGGATCAGCAAACACTGTCCTTGATGCAGGTGGATCCGCCTTTATCAAATTAACTGATAAATAAAACGTTTAGTCCACTAGTGGATCGAAAATATTGTCTATCGGGTTGTATCCGATAAGAAGCCTTGCATTGGTTAAATCACCGATGCAGGGCTTGTTATTCGATAGACCATAAAAAACCGCAAATTGAAGTCTCAGATCATCAACACACAATCCGATCAACTGAGTTAGGTCTCGGTGGGAAACAAATGCTGATAGAGGTGCATTAAAGCCTGGTCTTCTCATGGATTCGTAAGTTTCATAGGCAGCAATGCGTAAGACGATAGTCGACATCCCTTGATTGGAATAAACGCGGCAAAGTGCTTCACCAAAACATTTGCTAGCTCCATATAGATTGTTCGGATTAACTGGAAAATCGGGCTGAAGTAATGTTCCCTGGGGGTAGGAATTTACAGCCTGAACTGATGAAGCAAAGATGACGCGTCGACATCCGCTCAATTTGGCTGACTCAAAGAGGTTGTGCGTCCCAACTATATTATTAGGCAGCAGCTCTTCCCAGGTCGCGTACGTGCGATGATCAGCGGCCAGATGAACAACAGTGTCGATGTCTGCGCAACAGGCTCGCAGTCCCTGTAGGTCAGAAAGGTCGCATTGCACAACCTCGCCGAATTCCTCGATTGAAGACCGGTTTGGTTCGTCTCCGCGAACCATCAAACGCAATTGATAGCGCTCTGAATTTAAGGCAGCAAAATATGACCCAATACGGCCGGCTGCTCCCGTGACAAGAACTCTCCGCTTTGAAGATGGCGATGGAAAGGGCTCCGAACGAAGAACGTGTGAAGTGTCCATTGTCGAAATATTACATCTCAATCGCTAGATCTAAAGTTGTACGGGCTATGGGATATACCACGCTCAGTAATTATTGCTGTAATCAAGTCTCCGGGTGTGACGTCGAAAGCCGGATTAAAAACTGGAGTTCCTTTTGGCGCAAGGCTAATTCCCTCAATATGTGTGAGTTCACTTGCATCTCGCTCTTCGATGGGAATAGCGTCACCGGTCGCCAATGTCAGGTCGAGAGTTGACGATGGTGCAGCAATATAAAAGGGTATCCGATGATATTTAGCCAAGACCGCAAGCGAGTAGGTGCCGATTTTATTCGCTGAGTCGCCATTTACTGCAATACGATCTGCACCTGCGATCACGCAATCGATTTTCCCGGCTCTCATCATTGATGCAGCAGCACTGTCCGCGATACTGTGGAAAGGTATGCCTTCTTGCATCAATTCGTAGGCAGTGAGTCTTAGTCCCTGTTGTCGAGGTCTGGTTTCGCATGAATAGACATGAATCCCCTTCCCTTCTTCATGTGCCGTGCGAATAACGCCTAGCGCAGTTCCATGTCCAGCGGTTGCTAGGCCGCCCGTATTACAAACGGTCAAAATATTCCAACCGGTCTGTATGAGTTCCGAACCGTACTTACCCATAGAACGATTCATAGCTAAGTCTTCTGATTCGATAGCTTTCGCTTCAGCCAGGACAACTTCGAAATCCCATGTGGTAAGTGAGAGAATGCGATCAATAGCCCAAAATAGGTTGACTGCGGTCGGTCTTGAAGCAGCAAGTTCAGTGCTCGCAACTATCCGATCAACACCCTGTTGTGCGGCCAAGGCCATGCCATAGGCGGCCGCCACACCGATCGCGGGCGCGCCTCGGACTGCCATGGTTTTGATACCGTCCACGACCTGACCGTATTCAGACATTTCCAGCCAGATTTCTTGGTTCGGGAGAACACGCTGATCCAACATCAGCAACTTGCCACCTTCCCATTTCAAAGGTCGAATCATGATTCAAGGGTACCGACTGGATTAGCTTTTTTTCTTAAAAACCCTAGTTGGGAAACATAAGCTGAACTGCCTTGTACCAACTTGGAATCGAGCTTCTCCAAATAGAGCGACATTTCTTGAATCCGATATAGGAACCAGAATTGTCGATGAATTAATTCCAGGTTTGGCACCACTTATGGAAAGAGAACTGATCACTTTATATGTTGATTTTCTAAAGTCGAGGTCCGAAGATTCTGCAGTCCAGATCGACACCCTTAGAAGTGCTGGTCCACTTGCTTTCAAGCCAACTTTTACGACTCGTTTTGCCCCAGGCACTTCAGCGACATCCCACAGTAGCTTTGGCATTCTAAAGGCACCCGCCAAAGACCGTGCGAACGCACCAATCGTTTCCACAGCTTCTATTTTGTTGCCGAGGTCGTGTCCTGCATTTGGAGTTGTTACCACCCACTTTGGCTGCTTAAGGTCATCCCAATACTGGCTTAACGCATCGACCGTCCAATAAGGATCATTTGCACCTTTGACGATGAGCGTAGGCACCTTAATGTTGCTTCGATAGGAGTAAGGATCGATGATCTGTGCCAGTCGCTTCCCGCTCGGTGTCTCCAATTTGGCTTGAAGTCCTCGTCGGGTGTAATCCTGAATTTCTTCGGAATAAGCGCCCCATGAGTCCAGTTGATGCTTCATTTGCTTAGGAACATTGAGGTTATCAATGACCATTGGGGCAATGCCCTTAACTCGACGGTCCTTAGCGGCTCCAACGAACCATGTTGTCCAACCACGCTTACTCGCACCAGTCACTACAAAATTCTTGATCGGATTTGGACTGCCTTTTGTTAGTTGAACCATTGCGTCCATCGCTCGAACAGCACTTTTGACCATTGGGAACAGAAGCGGCCAACTGCTGTCGCCTGTCTCCATGTATTTCTCAAAAGTGTGTGCGATCAAATCATCTTCCTTCATCCCATAGATGGGTTGATTTGGAATATCAAACAGCATTGCGGTTGGCATACCCGTGGCCTCAGTAACCAGTGAAAGGTCTAAGTAATCACCAGGTCTCGGTCCATCGCCAGTAATGAAAAGAATGGCTGTGCCTTTGGCTTGGAGTTTGGATGGCTGTCTCCACAAAATTGTGTGCTTCCACGGATGCCCTTGCCATGTTTGGCTCGTCATCTGGATTTCCCCTTTTGCCTTATTTCGAAATTCGAACTTAAAAGAGGAATCTTTTTTTGCGAGATAATCGTAAAGCTCATGAGGAGCTGTCGAACGACTCAAAATCGCTCCAACCAATAAAGTCAGCATATACAGCCAACTTGTACCTTAACTGGACCGTTCAAAGTTTCAATCTTCCGCAGGTTGAACGTACTGGCGGTCTCATTGCGTCTTGGCCCTTACCTATAGACCTTGACACCGCGTCATAATGGTGCGAGAATAGGGGTCTACTCGCCAACTGGCGACATCCGGGGGCAAATGGATATGAACAAGACGAGCAAAACTTTACGCAAGATGGGCGTGCTCGCGGGAATTGCAGCGTTGGCAGTCTCAGCGCAAGCAATTTCTCTCGATGCGCGCATCATGATTGATCGAGCCTTAAACAGCCCGACGCTAACCGTTCGATACAATGGTGCTCATGCAGCGCTTGTGGAACTCCAGGTAAACGGAGTCAGCCTAGGTACGCGATCCGTAACAGCCGCAAAGGACACCGGCGAGACCAACTTTACGCTTAACCTTTCCGATCTCAAGGATGGGGACAACGAAGTTGAGATCCGGCTCTTTGACCGAACAGGCAAACTTGTCGGTTCAGACCACACAAACATTTCGACCGACCAAAGCAATCGTGGGCCAGTTTATCTGTCCACGCCGAAAGTTGGTGCAACGGTCCGCGGCGGAGTTGAAGTCACTCTCGGATTTGGAAAAGAGCTAAAGAACTCCTATGTTAGTTTTTTTGTGGACAGCAACTTCAAGAAGATGTCCAACTATCCTCCTTACACATACCTTTGGGACACAACTCGAGAAACAAACGGTTGGCACGTTGTTGAAGCGTGGGCAATTGACGAATCCAGCACGACATTCAAGTCCAAGCAAACCAGAGTCTTTATTAACAATCCGGGTGGACGAACCGAGCGAAATGGCGTTTCATCTGAGATCGCTCCAACTTCGCCGACCATTCGAGGTGGCGTTGTTGGCGGAGATTCCGAAGCTCGGACTTTGAATCTTACGGGCGCATCGAAAGCATCTGGCGCTGTCGGAAAGGCACCCCATTTGACCCCAACCACAACAGCTAATGCTATTCGAACAGCAGTTGTAGGCTCGTTTAGCGGAGTGAAGCCCGCACCAAATGGCAAGAGCATCATGACGGAAGTCCGGCCCCTTACCCCAACTGGCAGGCGGGTTGCGATTAACTCTGCAGCCGATAAGGGAGATATCTCCATAAGCGTCTTGACCCCAACAAAGGCTCAGCAACTTCCCAAGACAGACATCCTCAGCAGCTTCAATTCTGCGGCAAGGTTGGTCACGATCACTCGTGGGCAAAGGGTTCCAAACCTTGGAGCTTTTGCTATCGAACTAAATTCGCAGTTCATCAAGTTCGATGTAAAGCCTCGTGTCGACAACGGAATACCCATGACTCCGTTCCGCTATTTGATCGAAAAAGATGGTGGAAAGGTGACGTGGGAGAATATGACAAAGACGGTCACGGCAAGTGCCGATGGCAAGTCCATGATTATTCAGATTGGCGACAAGAATGCCAAGGTCGATCACACAACGGTATCGATGGAAGTTACTCCTTACATCGATCGCGGTCGAACGATTGTTCCATTGAGCTTCATTCACGAAGCGTTAAACGTTGACGTTCAGTACGACAAGAAGACTGGACACGTTTTGATCACTTCTATTAAGAAGTAAGCTCATTCCGCCCCACGGAGAAAGCGGCCCGGTGAAGTTGAACTTCTCCGGGCCACTTTGCGTTTTAGGCTTCGGTAACTACTTGGCAGTCAAATCTTGTACGCGTCTCAATGCGTTCTCAACGGCGTCTCGCGTTACTTGTTCAAGAGGAAGTCGGACGTCATCGCTAGGGATGATTCCCATTTCCGCCAAAACTCTCTTGTTTGAGGCAGGCTGCAGACAGGCTCGAATGGCCGCTAAAGCAGGTTCAACTAACTTGAATTTGACTTTCGCCGATTCCTGATCCGTGGTCCACTCTAAGACAATTTGGCTCAGCCAGCTTGGAAGGAGATTTGCCGCACCGCTAATCGTGCCGGTCCAGCCATTTGCCAACGCAGAAACCAGTAAGGTCTCATCACCAACATACATGGCCTTGCCAGTTCCAGTCAGTGCGCTTGCATAGGATGAGATATTCTCAGCGCTCCCACTGCTGTCCTTCAAGCCGATCATCTTGTCGTGTTTAGCGAGCCGCCTCATCATGTCAGGGGAAAAGGTCCATCCCGTTCGCTTCGGAAAATTGTAAACGAGTATTCCTATCGGAGATTGATCCATGACCTCTTCGACCCATTTGGCCACACCTTCCTCCGAAGCCTCTCGAAAGTATCCAGGCGCCATGAGCAAGACAGCGTCAGCACCGGCTTGATAGGTTTGCTTACATAGCCACACCGCTTCGGTAATGCTCGGTGTAGAAACACCCAGTACGACCTCCATCCCATTTGCCAGTGAAACGGCAGTCTTGACGAGGTCCCTTTTCTCCACTGCGCTCAGTGATGGACCTTCGCCGTTTGTACCCGCTAACACCACTCCCGAGCAGTTGCCGGACTGAAACCACGCCATTAGCCGCGCAATAGTGGAAACGTCAACCGTACCTTTGGAGTCGAAAGGCGTTATTGAAGCTGGGTATACCCCTTGCTTCATTGTGCAGGTAAGACCTCATTTGTCAGCGTTCCGAAGCCCACACGGTAACCGTTTCCTTGACAGTAGCCTGTGATACTAACAGCATCTCCATCTTCTATAAAGCGGCGTTCTTCGCCCGTTTCCACCATGAGGATGGGTTTACTTCCCCGCCAGCTCAACTCAAGCATCGATCCAAAAGTGCCTTCATCCAATCCGCTAATCGTTCCTGACGCATACAAGTCGCCTGGTTCTGTTGGCGTGCCGTTACAAGTCTGGTGAGCTATTTGCTGCGCGAAGTTCCAATACAGCTCGGAGCTGTTTGTGCGTGTGATCACCTGTGGTTGAGACATTTGGGGAGTCTGCAAACTCACTTCAAGCAGGATATCAAAGTGGCTAGGCTTCTCACATGCTAAGTAAGGCAGGGGACTAGGTACCTGCTTTTGACCCTTTATGCGGAATGGAGCAAGTGCATCAAGTGATATGATCCACGGCGAAATTGATGTAGCAAAGCTTTTGGCTAGGAACGGACCAAGGGGTTGGTATTCCCATCGCTGAATGTCGCGAGCAGACCAATCGTTCACTAGAACAAATCCGAGCACATGGTCATCCGCACTTTGAATCGGAATACCTTCCCCAAATTCGTTACCATCGGACAAAAAGAATCCGAGTTCAAGTTCGAAATCAAGTTCTTTCGTGGGACCAAATGTCGGCATATCATCAGCTGGCGCTTTGGTTTGTCCATTGGGCCGAATGATCGGGATGTTGGTCGTGACGATGCTTGAAGCTCGGCCGTTGTAACCTACCGGCAGATGCCGATAGTTGGGAAGTAGTGGCTCCATGTCGGGGCGGAACATCTTCCCGACGTTGCTTGCGTGGTTGATTCCAGAATAAAAGTCAACAAAGGAAGGTATCTCCGTCGGAAGAACCAGCTGAAACTCCGATGCGGGAAGGAGCACGTCCTTTTTCAGTTTGGAGTTATCTCTGACCTTTGGATTCCCTTCTCGAAGCAGGTCAAAAAGACACTTCCGGAGTTCAACTGAATTTTCCTTGCCGAGGTCGGCATACCCGTTTTCGAAAATATCTTCGTCGAAAGGCAGCAATCCCTCCTCTAGAAGTCGGTCAAGGTTGATGAGGAAGTCACCGATGCGCGATACGAGCATCAGTTCCTCCTCGCCAATTTCTACAACTCCAAAAGGAATGTTCTGAATGGGAAAATGGCTTTCGGCATCGACCTTCACCCAGCTCTTTGCTGTCGGCGAGACAACAAAGCTCATGGTCTATCACCGGTTAGCAATCCCAGATGGGTGAGGTCAACGATGGGTTCATCGATTGAGCAAGAACCGATGCCCAGACATAGATCTCGCATCTCTTCAACTTCGTCGATCGAGACCTTGTGCCCTCTCCAACCCATACCCTTGTCCGTAAAGGTCCAGTGATCCAAGGAGCCATCGCGGAGCACTTCAACCAGTTCTTTTCGTGACATATCGCCTGATACGCATAGCGATGCTGCAGTTAAGACATTCAGGAATCCATGCATTCGGCCACCGTTCATTTCGTCGATCCCTGGCAGGGGATGGTGCAACCCGGCGGTCAGTTTGATAGGGACATCGAGAGCAAAGGCCGAATGCAAGAAGCAGGCCAGGGAATCGGGCTCCGGAAATGACGCTCGATCCAACCCTCCACATCGCCCCTTAGCGCCGATCCATTCAGTCTGGGCTAAAGCAGCAAAACCATCCTCAAGCCCGTCGCCCCAAGGAAGTTCAAGAAACACGTCAACTTCGGAGAACGCATTGAGGTCCTTTAAGCAGAGTTCCATGTTCGTGTATGAAGGCAGTCGTACTTCAAAGGCTTCGAGAGAGGCCGCATCGCCGACCGACTCCATGAACGAAGTCATCGTTTCCGCATCCTGCTCAAGAGCTTCTAGCCATTCGTCATAGTTCGTTGACGCATGCCCAATAACTGTGACAGGGAATTCAGGAGTGCTTTCGCGACGATCGATCACATTTGCAAGTTCAGCAAGTGACGCTGCCGGACAAACGAATCGACTTACGATCCATTCTTCCTTTCCCTGAATATGTCGAATGTATTTGTCGAGAGCGACCGACATGTCCAGCTTTGCAGGCGGAAACAGTCCTGCGTAGTCAAAGACACCTTCGAGAAGACTCCTCAATGAGGCAACCATAACGCACAGTATTCCACCTTCAATCCTGAGCAAGTCGCACTTGCGCAATCTTCTTCAAAACAACTGGCATATCTGAAAACCTAGCGAGACAAACTGGAGCATTTGAGCCGATATTTGGCGATCATCATGGGCTCTGGTAAAGAACTTTCGGAAGATGAACGCATTGGGCGGCTTGTGACGGAAATTCCAACCCAAGTTGGAGTGTTCGCCTCTAGAATTCATAAATGGTGAAAACCTCAAAATGAATATCGTGTCAGATGAGCGCGCAGGGTCAGTTTTGTCCCCCTGGTATCATAAGATACGGAGCCAAGGGTGAACGACGTGGTGCCCACTCCTAGGAACCACCATGGGCAAAATGAAAGTTTTAATTGCAGACGACGATCCAATCATCCGATTGGACCTCAAACAGATGCTGGAGAACCTCGGTTATGAGGTTGTCGCAGAAGCTGGTGATGGTCAACAGGCTGTTGATCTGGCTCGAAGTACCCAACCCGATGTTTGCATTCTTGACGTAAAGATGCCGGTTATGGATGGGATTGAGGCAGTGACGTTTATCACTGATGAGAACATTGCGCCGACCATTCTTTTAACTGCGTATTCCGACAAGGAACTAGTAGATCGCGCTAAAAGCGCCGGTGTCTTCGCCTATTTGGTAAAGCCGTTCAAACCAAGCGATCTTCCTCCATCAATCGAAGTGGCACGAAGTCGCTTTGAGCAGAATATTCAACTCAATAAAGAGGTCGGTACCCTCCAAGAGCGCCTTGAAGCTCGGAAGCTTGTCGATCGAGCAAAGGGCATTCTAATGGACGAACAAAAGTTGTCTGAATCCGAAGCGTATCGACGCATTCAGGTGCAATCTATGAACCTCCGAAAAACCATGAGGGAGGTCGCTGAGGCGATCATTCTCGCGAAATCCATTTAGGCAGCCACACAGGCAAGGGCGTGCTATAACCTAAGCATGGCCGATATCCTTTGGGCTCCTTGGCGAATGACCTATATCGAAAAGTCGTCTTCTGGCACGCCGGGAGGCGACATTTTTGTGGATCTTCCTGCGGAAAACGACGACGCGAAAAACCTTATCCTTTTTCGAGGTGAAGCATCTTTTGTTATTCTAAATGCCTACCCGTACACAAACGGGCATTTGCTTGTCGCTCCCTATCGGCAGATTGCTGAAATCGAACAGCTCAACGATGAAGAATTGCTTGAGATCAATCAACTTCTGGCGAAGTCAGTTGTCTGGCTCAAAGCCTGTTACGGACCTGATGGGTTCAATATTGGAATCAACCTTGGACGAGCTGCAGGGGCGGGAATACCAGTCCATATCCATTGGCATATCGTTCCTCGATGGAATGGAGACACAAATTTCATGACTACGGTCGCCCAAGTCAGAGTAATGCCCCAATCTCTCGAAGACTCGTATAAGAAGCTAAAAGAGGCCATGCAAATTGACCATTGAGGCACTACGCGTATCGGCTTTGACATGCCAAAGTTGCGGGCTCAGTGAACGAAGAACAAATGTTGTCTTTGGTGAAGGAGATCCCAAATCACCGCTTGTGTTGATTGGCGAGGGCCCAGGCGATAATGAGGACAAGCTTGGCCGGCCTTTTGTTGGCCGGGCTGGTCAGTTGCTGGACAAGGCGATAGAAGATGCCGGACTGGATCGAAGTCAGCTCTACATCACGAACACCGTCAAGTGTCGGGCTGCCGACTGGTCGACAGGTAAACCGCAGAACCGACCTCCGACTGATGCCGAAGTGCTCGCATGTCGAAAGTGGCTTGTGCCGCAAATCGGTTTACTAAAACCCAAGGTGATCCTTTGTATAGGGGCTCCAAGCGCTAAGAATCTTATAAAGAAGAATTTCCTAATTACCAAAGAACGAGGCATCTATTTTCCCTGTGAATTTGCTCGAACAGCCATCGCTACCTTGCATCCCTCCTACATCTTGCGAGAGAGAAATAAGGGTGGAGATGGTGGATATTCGCACTTGGTAGGAGACATTCGGCGTGCTTGGGAAGCGGCACAAATATTGATTGCCAAAAATGATTGAGAATTTGGCCTAAAATATCCATCTATGACATTTTGCCGGGCTTTTTGGTCTCTTCCGATCTTGGTTGCGTCTTCGTTGGTGTCCGCACAAACTCGGCCCCACAATTTTGATTTGCTCGATGTTCGTTGGCACGTTGACCTCAAGACGTATGAGGAGACGGAGATACTGAAGGGCGATGTTGTAAACACCCTTACCGTTTTGAGGGATGCGAACAAGGTCGCATTCGATTGCGCCAAATTGCGTGTCATCAAGGCTGAAGTCGACGGGAAGCCTACGATGTTTTCAACTGACGGGAAAATGGTCACCGTCCAAATGCCAGGTGGAACCCGGCCGGGCCAAACCGTGAAAGTTCACATTTTCTATGATGGCAAGCCTGGAGCGGGAATGTACCTTGTGCCAGCTTCCCGTGCTTACCCAGCCCATACGAATGTCATTTACACCCAGGGTGAGATGGAGGATAACCGTTACTGGCTTCCTACTTGGGACTATCCAGATGATAAGGCCACGAGCGAAGGCTTTGTTGAGATTGGCAATGGTGAAACCGTTATAAGCAACGGGAAGTTAGTTGAAATTCAGCAAAAAGGTGATCGGCAGATTTTCCACTGGAAAATGGATCAGCCCCATGCTACGTACCTCATATCGATCGTAGCTGGACAATACGACGAGGGCAAAGGGAAATGGGGTTCCATACCCGTTAATTACTATGCGCCGAAGGGCCTGCTGGACTGGGGCACTGTCTCCTTTGGCGGCACAGAGAAGATCATTGACTTCTATTCCAAACTTACCGGTTTGAAATATCCTTATGCGAAATTCGTTCAAAGTGCCGTGCCGGACTATATGTTCGGTGGAATGGAGAACATAACAGCCGTCACCCAAACGATCACTGCATTGCACCCACAGTCGGTTAACGATATTCAAGACTCCACGGGACTTGTTGCTCATGAATTGGCTCACCAATGGTTTGGCGATACGATCACGTGCAGCGGTTGGAGTGATGCTTGGCTGAATGAAGGATTTGCGACCTTCCTCCCAAATTTTTGGGAGCGAGAGAAGAACGGTGACGAGAGCTATAGCTTAGGAAGGTATGGCGATTTCCAAGGAGCACTAGGAGCCCATCAACAAGAACAGCGTCCGGTTGTCTATAAAGGTTACAAAGACGCCCTGGACATGTTCAATGGCTTCATCTACGCTGGTGGTGCGGCCCGAATGTTCATGCTAATGGACCAACTGGGCGAAAGCAAGTTTTGGAAGGCGATCGCATCGTATCTCAACGAAAGAAAGTTCACGTCGTTTGACACACCGGCATTCTTCCAGAGCATGTCCAAAGCAACGGGCCAAGATCTCACTCCCTTCATGAAGCAGTGGTTCTATACTCCCGCTGCCCCAAACCTCACGGTCTCAACCCGAACCACGAAGCTCGTCGTTTCACAGCCAGAACCCTATTTCGACCTCAAACTAGACGTTTGGGTCTTGAACGGAAACAGTTGGGTCCAGAAGTCGCTCCATTTGACCGGAGCTGAAGCTAGTCTCGAACTAGGTGATTTGGCTGGAAAGCCAGCCTTGGTTGATCCTCGCTGCTTTGTGATGGCAAATATCACAAACAAGATCGCGCTCAAACCTGCTGAGGTTATGCGCCTTTTTCAGGCTGCGCCAAATGCCGGCGAACAGGCAAGGATCGTCGACACGATGACGGGAGAATTCACTCCTGAAGACTGGTTGGCCTTAGGAAAGAACGCCCGTTCCAAGAGACTCGTGGAACGCATTATCGGTCATGTATCTACTGGAGCTGAAGGGTATTTGCTAGATCTAACCGGAGATTCGGATCGGGGCTTAGCTAACTCCGCCATTGGCATGCTTGAGAAAATGCCTCGCTCCGACTCAATAGTCTCTCGACTAAAGACCATTGCTTCTAGTGATCCAAATGACCTGATCAAGCAGAATGCAACGCGCGTTCTCATAAATTTGACGGGAGACGAAGCACTTGTTGATCGAGCCTGGAAAACTGAAGGCTTCCGCGACGGATATCGGTCTATGGCGTTGCAGTGGCTTGTCAACCACAAACCGGATGTGGCAAGAGAACGTTGTTTAGCTGAAATGGAGAAGCCCACAGCCGAACCTACTCGCGTGACTGCAATCAATTTGCTCGGCCAACTTAAAGATAAGCCTGGTGAGCTGAAGGCCTACAAAGCCCTCATCTCCGTACTCAAGGAGAGCTCCTTTGGAGCCCGATCGGCAGCAATCAACGCCCTTGCCAGCTATGGCGACGCGGCTGCGATTCCTTATCTTGAGCCGTATCTCAATCACAGTTTGGTCTTTTTCCGGCAGTCTTCCCGGCGCGCGGTTAACGCCCTTAGTAAGAAGTAACTGGAGCCGCCATCCAAGCCCGATAGAATTCGTAGCGGGCTTGGACGGCGCGTTCAACGCATCCACTGCCAACGGCGTTGATGTGTCCCATTTTTCGCCCATTCTTGGCCTCTGCCTTTCCATACCAGTGAAAGAAAACATTTGGAATTTCAACTGCTTGAGATATCCCGGAAACAAACGATCCAGATGGATTCTTGCCAAGGAGATTGGCCATGCAAGTCTCACGACCTTCTGGGTGGACAATATTCCAACCCATTACCAGTCGGATATGTTGCTCAAACTGGCTGACACCACCCCAGTCCAGCGTATAGTGGCCTGAATTGTGGGGGCGGGGTGCAATTTCGTTGACTTGGAAGGAACCATCTGAGAGTTCGAAGAGTTCAACGCCATAAAGACCTTTCCCTCCAACGGCCTCGATGGCGGCTATCGCTATCTCCGAAGCATCAACCCCAGATGGATAAACCAGATCACAAACATGGTCAGACTGAACAGTCTCCATTGTTGGAAAGCAGCCTTTTTCGCGATCATTCACATAGACCATTACGGAAAGCTCACGTGTAAACCGAACAAAACCTTCGGCGAGCCAACCACCGGCTGACCATAGTGGGCGCAACTCCTCAAAGTCTTCTGGAGTTTTTGCATACCGGGTTCCCTTACCGTCGTAGCCACCAAACCTCACCTTCAGCACCATCGGAAAACCGATCGCATTGATAGCTTCCAAACCATCTCCCTTGATTTCCACTGCAACTGGTGATGGAACACCGTTTTTGACAAGTGTTTGGCGCTGTCTGAGCTTGTCTTGAATGACGTCGAGCGAATTCAAATCTGGAACGAGGTTGCGTGTCGAAACATTTGCTAATTTGCACGCATCAGAAATGTGGCTCGCCAAAATGAACTCGTTTTCGAGGGTGACCCTGTCGCAAGCTCTAATGACCTCGCTAATCTTTTCAACGTCGGATAGTTTCCCCTGTATCGCATGTGCGATTTGAGAGGCAGGAGTGTCCGATCCTGGGTCAAGAGATATGCAACGCAGTCCCATTCGCTGTGCGGCCTGGATGGACATTCGGGCCAACTGCCCACCGCCCAGGAAACCAATGTCATACCGGATCATTCCGTGAGGGTACCGCCAAAGCTACTGGGCTATCCAGCTCCCTAGATAAGACGCTTTCAACCCTATGAAACACGGAAAGGGTCCCCTAATTCATGATTTGTCACATTAGAGACAACTTTCGGCGCTAGTTGACTCGTAGTTTCCCCTTTCGTATCTCGAAGCATGGTAAAACCGCTCACATGCTCCTTGAAGGAAAAAAGGGTCTCGTCCTTAACGTCTTGAACAAGAACTCCATCGGATGGGCGATTGCCGACGCTGCCAATTTGCACGGAGCGACGGTTGGTATTGGTGCTCAAAACGACCGATTACTTGATGGCGTTCTGAAATTGGTCGAAGGTCGGGAGAGATTCGATCCTTTCACAATCGACTTTGGTGACGATGCACAGTTCGATATTCTCGCTCAGCAAGTCAAGGAGAAATACGGCAAGATCGACTTTATCGTTCACAGCGTTGGCTTTGCTCCAAAGGAAGCACTTAACGGTCGGTTCATCGACACAAAGCATGCCGATTTCATAACCGCGATGCAGATCAGCGCGTTTTCCCTTGGTCGACTCTGCCAGGCCCTGGAGCCTCTGCTAAACGACGATGGTAGCGTGCTGACGCTCAGCTACGTTGGTAGTACTCGAGCCGTTAAGAACTATAACGTCATGGGAGTCTGCAAAGCTGCCTTGGAAGCAACTGCTCGCTATCTAGCAGTCGACCTTGGTGAGCGAGGCATACGAGTTAACACTCTATCACCCGGCCCAGTTAATACGGTTTCTGGTCGTGGTGTTTCCGGCCTCACGGATATGATCAAGAGCATCTTCGAAAGAGCTCCGTTGAAGCGTCCATACGGACAGGAAGAAGTTGCCGGTTCCGCCGTGTACCTTTTAAGTGACCTCAGCAAAGGCGTGACCGGTCAAATCATCTTCATCGACTCAGGATTTACCATCCTCGGGGTTTAATGCGTCTCTTGACGGTTCCGAATTGGTCTTTCGGAAGGAGCACAGACTTGCTGAGAAAGTTTCAGCAAGTTCTGGAGTTTTCCGATGTCACCGTCCACTATTGCCAAGGGGATATCGATCACAACCGGACGGTTACGGCGTTTAGTGGTGAACCGGAAGCCCTCGCCGAAACGCTACTCAAACTTTGTGATTTAGCTTTCGACGCAATTGACCTCAACCGCCATACCGGCGTTCATCCCAGGATTGGAGCTCTGGACGTATGTCCGTTTGTTCCCTTAACACGTTTGGAAAGCGACTTTTTGCAGGCAAATGCCCTGGCGGAACGCTTCTCTGCTAGCCTTGCTGGTCGATTTGGCGTTCCAGTGTTTCTTTACGAACGATCTGAGCGGGGTCGGCACGAAGCAGACCTCCCTTCGTTAAGAAAGGGCGGCTTTGGCGGTCTCTTTAACAAGATTCTCCGACCTGATTTTGGTCCGCAAAAATTCCACTCCGCCTTGGGAGTTTCCATCGTAGGAGTTCGTGATTTCCTAATCGCAATGAATGTTGACTTAACTGCAGAGTCACCGCTTATTGCGAAGAAGATTGCGAAACAGGTTAGAGCCCTACGCCAAGAGGGTGATCCACGCTTCCTTGGTGTTAGGTCATTAGGATTCCATCTCGCTTCGCGGCACTTGGTTCAGGTTAGCTTCAACTTAACCTTGCCAGACATCACGCATGTTGACTCCATTATCGAATGGGTCATGCGTGAGGCAGCACTCAATCAGATACAAATCGCCAATACGGAATTAGTTGGTGTTATACGAGATATCGATGTTCCGACGGCCAGCCGTTTGCCCATGAGACCCCAACAGATCGTGAAGTTTGGTTAGAAAAAGAGCCCATCCCCTTGAAGGGAATAGGCTCAATGTTTAGTTCCCATCAACTATTTTGACAGGTTGGGGTTGTCCGTCAAATACTTGTCAGCATTCTCTTTTGTGACGAGTACCGTTGGCAGAACAACTCTCTTGTCCTTGGGCATATTCCCTTTTAAAATCTCTGCAGCGATTTTAATGCCTTCGGGGCCCGGATCTGGATAACGGAACGTGGCGTCGAGTTTGCCGGCCTTGATCATCTCAACCACTTCTTTCTGGCATCCGTCGACTCCTACAAACAATGGCTTAACCTTTGGCTTGGTTGCGGCATGATCATAGGCTTGATAGGCACCTATCGCCATTTCGTCGTTGTGAGCGTATACAGCATCAAACGGCTGGCCTTTCTGCAGGAACGACTCCATGTAGTTCTGCGCGGCTTGGCGCTGGTACTTGCAATCGTCGCCTTGTATAACCGTTATTCCAGGGTACTTCTTGAACGACTCCATTGCGCCGCTGCGTCGATCGTTCGTTGCGTCGACGCCGCCGAGGCCTTGGATCATGAGTACGGTTCCTTTACCCTTTAGTTGCTTTGCGATGAATTCGCCCGCTTGCCGGCCGATATCAACGTTGTCGCCTCCAATGTGAACAGTAAACTTATCACCAGGGATTCCCCTGTCGAGCAGAATCACAGGAACCTTAGCGTCGTACGCTTTCTCGATTGCGTTTTGGACGGCCACAGTTACCGGACTGACAAGAAGAACCTTCGGGGTTTTGACCATGAATGTGTCGATTAAGCTGATTTGCTTGCTCGAGTCATCTTCGGCTGGTTGCTCCTCGAATCGAAATTCAGTCTTATGTTTCTCAGCTTCAGCTTTAGTTTCCGCATCAAATTGCTGTCGCCAAGGATCAGCGCTATTCGCTTGGGCAAATGCTACTAACGGAAGATTCTCCGTTGACGAGGTTGCTCCAGGTTGCGCCGTTGGAGAATCCGTCCCCTTGTCGCTACCACAACCCACAATTGATAGAGCCGCAAATGCGGCGAATGTCCAGAGTCCCAACTTCATCGTCCTAAACCCTCCGTCCCAAATTCTGTAGGTACACGGCCAGTAGAATAATTAGCCCTTTCCAGCCTTGCCCTACGTAGTAACTCACACTGTCCAAAATCAGAAATACGTTAAGGCACACGATAAATAGGGCGCCTACAAACGTACCTAAGACATTACCGTACCCGCCCACGAGCGCTGTTCCGCCGACAACTGCAGCGGTTATTGCATCGAGTTCATATCCCATGCCTGCACTGGGCTGGCCGTTCGAATTTCGAGCGGTAAAAAGAATTGCCGCAACGCCAATACAGAACCCGTTGATTGCAAATGCTCCAATTCGCACACGGTTAACCGGCACACCTGCATACCGAGCCGCCTCCGTATTACCACCTACTGCGTAAACCCGTCTTCCGAAAACCGACTTCGCTAGTACGATCGAGCCAACTGCCGTCGTAACAAACAGGATCCATCCTGCTATCGGAATACCGTGCCAAGGAGATTCAAAAAACGTGATCTGGTTTTGAATTCCGGAAATATTTGCATTGTTTGTGTAAACAAACGCTATGCCTCGGAGGCTGACCATTCCCGCCAATGTAACCACGAAGGGCTGTAGTTTGGTGTAGCTGATAATCGCTCCAAGGATCGCACCGATCAGCGTTCCTAATAGGATCACCCAACCTATGGTCAATGGTGTTGAAGCGCCTTTTACCAACCAACTCGCGGTTACGCAGTTAAGTAGTCCGAGTAATGAGCCTGCGCTCAGGTCGATCCCACCAACCAAGATGACGAAGGTAGCACCGATCGCCAAAATTCCAGGAACCGCGAGTTGACTGAGGATATTCCTCAGGTTGGGCATTGTGTAGAAAGTGGAATGGAACAATGCCCCTTCGTTCCCCGTATGTGGCGATTTCCATAACGCAAAAATAAGCAGAATGGCTAGTCCAACCAAGCCCTGATATTTCTGAACAAGAGGAAGCAAGGTACTCCAAGTGCGAGGGGGTGCAGTCATCGGGCAAATTCTTTCTACTAGGCAATTAGCGTTATAGCGCTAAACGGGGTGGCTGGTTCAAGTGTGGCCATAAATTGCTCGGTTTGAAAGCACCTATGACGCATTCGGTAATAGGTGGTATGGTCCTCGCAATGGTTCCAGAAAGGAGATCGATGAAGATAGTCACTGCTGCATTGTTCGGAATACTTACGGCGAGCGTTGGAGCTCAGGAGGTGAGCGTAAAGACGTTGCTCCCCCAAATGACTGATATGACTTTCCTGACTCATCGCCCAAATCCGTACTTCACGATGGCTCAGTCAAGTAGTTACGATCGAAGGACAAACACGAGCCCTACCAGTGATCCATTCGCTAACGGTGACGCAGGAAACTTTCTGAGGGCCGAACAAACTCCGAAAGGCATTGAATATGTCATGGCCGACTTGAAGGGCCCTGGAGCAGTCGTCCGATTGTGGTCTGCAAACCCGAGCGGAACGATTAAATTTTACTTTGACGGCGAAACTACACCACGAATCAGCGTAAAACTTAGTGAATTGCTCAATGGCAAAGTCCCTCCTTTTACAGAGCCATTTGGCTACAACGCCTCTTCAGGAACCAATCTCTATTTCCCGTTTCCCTACGCGAAGAGTTTGAAGATCACCGCAAACGGAGACGACGGTGGTCATCCCACATCCCTTTACTACCACGTTGGCTTTCGTTCTTACACTCCGGGTACCAGAGTTAAGACTTTCACTTGGGATGACTGTCTAAAAAACAAGGATGCGATGGCTAAGCAGGCTGAGCGCCTGGTGCATCCCACATCAAGTGCCGATACAAAGGTCATTGCTCAGGGCAACATTACTCAGGGAGGCGCATTGGTAGCCGACCTAAAGGAGAACATCAGTTCGGCCATTCGAACTCTCCAAATTCAAGTTCCTGTGCTTTCAAAAGTTGAGGCGAAGCAATTAGCTTGGGAAGATCCTCGCCAAACCCATAACGTTTTAAGGAATCTGCTTCTCAAGGTCAGTTTTGATGGCGAGACCTGCATTGAAACTCCTCTGGGAGACTTCTTTGGATCAGCTCCAGGAATCAATCCTTACGAGAATGTACCTATGGGCATGGCTGCAGACGGCACTTTAACCTGCCGCTTTGTAATGCCCTTTGAGCACGCCGCCAGCATCCGAATCGAGAATCTAGGGCCCGAGGTCCCTATAACGGTCAAGGCGGCAGTAAAGCCCTATCCATGGAGCCCCGACACTTACCTCTTCCATGCACAATGGCTGGGAGAAATTGGCCGCACTCGTCCCTTCCGAGATATGAAGTTCTTAGATGTCAAGGGTGAGGGTTTGTTCGTTGGTACAAGTCTTAGCGTCGGAAGCCCTGTTGCCACCTGGTGGGGTGAGGGTGATGAGAAAGCTTGGGTCGATGGAGAATCGTTTCCAAGCACATTTGGTACCGGGACAGAGGATTATTATGGATATGCATGGGGGAGCCCTGAGCTCTTCTTTCGGCCCTACCATGCTCAACCTCGATGCGATGGCCCAGGCAGCATGGGACATACCAGCTTAAATCGTTGGCAAATTTTCGACCCGATCTCCTACTCATCCTCCCTGAAATTCAATGTTGAGATGTGGCACTGGGCAGATGTCACGGCAAGCTTTCTACACACAACCTACTGGTATGCCAAGCCCGGAGGAACTCCGCCAGCACCGGTTGATCGCTCACTCCTCGCTCCCCTAAAGATCGAGCCTCCCAAGCCAGTTGAAGGAGCAATTGAAGGCGAAAGCCTTGAAGTCGTTAGCAAAACGGGCGGTACGACGGAAATCCAAGAAGGGTTCTTTCAGACTTCAGGAGGAAAACAACTTTGGTGGAAAGATGCGAAGCCAGGAGAAAAACTTGTACTCAAGCTAACGGTCCCAGAAGATGGAAGCTATGAAGTGGCTGGAAACTTTTGTGTAGCCCGAGACTATGGTATCCACCGCATCCGGATTAACGGGAAACAGATTTCACCGATCGACTTCTTCGCAGAGGACATAGGTTGGAAAAAGCTCACCTTAGGAACTTTTACTTTAGCTAAAGGTGAAGCCATCCTTGAAATAGAGTGCACGGGACATCGACCTCAAGCACTTCCCAGTAATATGTTCGCGATTGACTACCTGTTATTGAATAAGAAAGGATAACTAGTAAGGTTTCTAAGGAACCAAAAACGAAACAAGGTCAAGATAGACGGCAACATTGTCGCTTATCTTGACCTTGAATCTGGCTCTGCCTTAATTAGAATTTAAGGACATGCGAAAGCGAGAGAGTGGTTCGGTTATCCGATAATCCGCCCGCCTTATCTGAGTTGTAGACTGGCAAGTTTGACTTGTCATATCGTACTTCGAATCTAAGGAGCGAGTCCTTTGACATCGCATAGTCAAGTGTGCCCGTCAGCGAGTTGTATCTCGCTTGAAATCCAGACCGGAGACCATCAGGATCCGAGAACGCTTCGTAGCGAACGGCTCCTGAGAACTTGTCTGTCAACTGGGCTTTAACGTATCCTGCGATTCCGCTCCAATGGCCACCCGTGGTTCCGTCGAAACCTTTGGCATCGGTATAGTCGGCGTTGATGGCCAATTTGACCTTCTCTGTCAACTGATGAGAGATTACGAGGTCACCAAAATTGATACCTCTCGCACCTGCCAAACCGATACCATTGACTCCAGCCGAGCCTTCCTGACCACCATAGTAGTTGGCCATAACGCTTGTCTTTGCAGACGGATTGAAAGCTAGAGAAGCTCCATAGCTCTTTCCGCCGTTCGAATCCTCAACTTCGTTCCACCCATTAACCAAGTAAAGGTTGCCGGTCAAGGTCTTCGTCAAAGGTGCATTTAGACGAAATCCTGTGTGGTAGATCATCTGCCCCAGAGTGTAGAGGAAGGATCGAGAATAGTTATCGTTTGCCGAACTATCCACACCTTCGTAGCCCATATTGGTGAGGTACTTACCGAAGTCTAGCGTCATCTCCGACTTTGGAAGCGCATAGGTAACGAAAAGCTGCTGAATTTGCTTCGTAGAATTCGGACCACCCGGTTCCAAGAACGAGATGATGTCCGCGTTCTTACCAAACGTGAAGTTTGCAGTAATTCCAAATGGATTAGAAGCAGTAGGCTTTCGCGATACATCGACTTCGAGAACAGCCAAGCTAAATTGATTGTTCTTTACATCGAACTGCCTTCCGTTGGTGCCAAGGGCAGTCGGCGGCTTTCCGAAGTCATAGAGGTAGTAAAAGTCAAGGTGGCCACCGTAGGTCCACGTTGGGGTGTCATCCGCAGCTTGCGCTGCGATGGAGATGCCGAAAGTAGCCGCGAGCATCATCGATCGCAGAGGTTGGGGATGTATTTGGATTTTCATAGCTCTATTGCCGGCGTACCCAGCAAGCGAGTTGGATTATAGGTGACAAGAATGAAAGATCCTTGCCACCTTTATGAAAACCTAATGCCGTTGCGTGTTTTACGACAAAACTCTTATTCGGAGCCAAACTTCGTTGGATTTGTGATAAACGCGTGCGTTTGGTTAGCGGTTGCCACAACCGCAACCGCCACCACCACCACTACCACAGCCGCATCCGCCGCCAGACGCTTCCCCTTCGGTTTTGAAAGAGGAACCACAACCACAACTGGAAGTAGCGTTGGGATTTTCGATCTTGAAGCCTCCACCGAGAACATCTTCGACGTAATCAACTGATGCACCGCTCATGTAGGAGAGGCTCAATGTGTCGATTACAACTTTCATGCCGTCCTGCTCAAAGATCTGGTCTCCTTCTTCTGGAGCCCCATCGTCTAGTGCCATGCCGTAGGAGAGTCCGGAGCAACCACCGCCCGCAACCCAGACACGCAGGGCCGCTTCAGTGTTTTCTTGCTTCATGAGTTCTCGCAATTCGGTGACTGCTCTCTCGCTCAAAGTGATCATGAGATTATTATGGCGGATCTAGCGCCAACTACCTGGACCGGTGAGACAAACAGATCCACCCAAAAGGTCTGAATGTGCCACAGGCATACTCCCGCAAATTTACGAGCGTTTCCTCTTCAACGAAAAATTCCTTTGGCTTTTACACTTTCTTAATCTACAATATCGGCCAACCGCAAGGGCGCGGCCAAATCTATCTCGATCCGGAGGGACCAGTGGAGAGGCTTCGCCTACTAACCCATTTTAATATGTCGCTCACCATTGAAGGTGAGTTTTCTCGAACAGTCGGTTGTCCGCAACTTCGCCTTGGAGGTCCTTTTTGTTGACCTTCATACGTTCAAATCGCAAACGAATTGAACATGTCGCTATCTTTTGCTGGGCAGGATTGTCCTTGGTAGCAGTTTCCATTTCAGGCAATGCCTCAATTCGCACTGCTTATGGTTTCACTCCTCATCCAAGTTCCGCATTCAGCCACTCAGAATCCGTACCAGCGAAATCCAGTTCAAACCTAGGAGAGGTGTCCAAATGAACGCTATCCGAACGCTTCTTCACTATAAGGAAAAGAATGCTTATCCAACTCCACGGCGTGCAATGTCCAAGGCCGAGAAGTGGAAATTTGGCCTAACCGTATTCGCCGGCAAATTCATCGGCCTCGGCATCCTCGTGATGCTCATGAAAATAGGCGCCGGTTTGTTCTCGCCTGCTCAGGCTGCTGATACTTATACAGCCCATGAGACGTCGATGATGAACTCCATCAATACGGCATGGACGCTCGTTGCAGCATTCCTCGTTTTTGGAATGCAAGCCGGTTTCGTCATGTTGGAAGCAGGATTTGCTCGCCAGAAGGAGACGGTAAACGTCCTGATGGAGTGCATCTTCGATACCTGCTTATGCGGATTCCTATTTTGGGCAATCGGCTATGCATTTATGTTCAGCCATGGTAATGGCTTTATCGGAACGCACTGGTTCTTCCTATCTGGCGCCCCAGACACGTATGAAGCAACAGGAATTCCGATCCTTGCTCACTGGATTTTCCAATTTGCTTTCGCCGATACCTGCTCCACGATTACATCGGGTGCAATGATTGGACGAACGGGTTTCAGAGGAGACATTCTCTATAGCTTAGGTGTCACAGGCTTCATCTATCCCATCATAGGCCACTGGGCATGGGGTCCAGATGGATTCCTCGTGACGATGGGAAGTGACAAGAACTTCCTACCCATGATCGGACAGGGCTTCCGAGATTTTGCCGGATCTACAGTTGTTCATACGATTGGAGGTGCTGTCTCATTGGCGGGTGCCATTGCACTTGGGCCGCGACTTGGGCGCATCTTTGCTCGTGACGATAAGGCGAGAGGAGGCATGCCGCCACCCCACAACCTTACAATCGCAGCGGTAGGTGGATTCCTGCTCTGGTTCGGCTGGTATGGATTCAATCCTGGCAGCACACTCTCTGCGATGGACATGCAAGGCATTGGGCGAGTGGCCGCAAACACCACTCTGGCAGCGTGTGCTGGAGGAATGGGCGCGATGGTTGTCGCGTTCTGGTTTGGAAATACAAAGGGCAAGTTCGACCTTGGATATTCCGTTAATGGTTTCTTGGCCGGGCTGGTAGCCATTACGTGCCCTTGCTATTGGGTTAGCCCTTTAGGTGCGATCCTCCTGGGGCTTGTCGCAGGTGCGATTGTATATATAGGTGTGAATTTCCTTGAATGGCTTCGCATCGACGATCCTGTAGGTGCCGTATCCGTCCATGGCTTGTGCGGAATTTGGGGAACTCTATCCCTTGGACTTTTCGCTACCGGTCAGTTCGGCGCTACTGGACCAACGGGCGCCGATAATTCTGCTACGGCAGTTGTTAAGGGTCTATTCTACGGAGGTGGAATGGATGTTCTGAAGGCTCAATTCATTGGTAGTGCGATTATTACGCTAGCGACCTTTGCGATAGCGTTTGCCATGATGACAATCCTTCGCAAACTTCCGCATCCATGGAATCTTCGTGTTGAAGAGAAGGGCGAGATCGGTCAAGGCGGAATCGACGTGTTCGAGCACGGAATCGAAGCCTATCCACCCCAATCTATGTAGTCCAAACCATACTAAATCCCAGAGATAAGAAACATGTATAAAATCGAAGCCATTATTCGACCTCACCGCCTTGAAGCGGTGAGGGACGCACTCCGCGAGCACGACCTTATCGGCATCACGGTAAGCGATTGCCGTGGTGCGGGAAGGCAGACGGCGCCTACTCATACGTTCAGAGGTTCACAGTATTCGCATGGCCTTGAGATGCGAGTTCGGATTGAGGTCTTTGTCGATTCGACTCATCTGGCGTTAGCAGTGGACGCCATCCAGCAGGCTGCAACGACGGGCGAAGTCGGAGATGGCAAAATTCTTGTCTTCAAGGCCGAACAAGCCGTCCGAATTCGTACCAACGAGCGCGGCGAAGCTGCGATCAACTAAACAATTACGACCTAAGCGGGGGGAGCCAAATCGACAGTGTTGCCGGTTTCCACTCCACCCGCTTTTTGCATTTTGATCACCGTGATTTGAGCGAACTTCACAGTTTGCAGCAGGAGCGATCAGCGGTGATCAAGCGACCAAAAGCTGGAAAAACCACGCATTCGTGTCGATTACCGAGACGAAATTGGCTTTAAGCTGGCAGGAAGGGCCTGCAATCGGGAGAATAGAAAACGTGCCGTATGTAGTTACTGAACCGTGCATTGGAGTCAAGGATAAATCTTGCATGACCGTTTGTCCCGTTGACTGCATTTATGAAGCAGACGACCAAGTCTATATTCACCCTGACGAGTGTATTGACTGCGGACTTTGCGAACCGGAGTGTCCGGTAAATGCAATTTTCGTCGACACCGACGTTCCGCCAAATTGGAAAGATTTCATACAAAGGAACGCTGTGGAAGCTTCGAAGTTAGCTTCGAAGTAAGCTGATAAGACACAGTGAATAGCCTCACCAGTTGCACCTATAACTGGTGAGGATTGATTCCTCCAAATGCGCGAAAACGAATCGTGGACTGACTCAATTGCTATGGATGATATTGCTCTCGATATTCCCGAAGAAGCCTGTCCCAAGCCAGATCTAGAGCCGCGTTCCAATCTCCAGCGTGCCCAAGATCAATTCATCTTGGAATGGGGTCGAATGAGTAGCAGTTGGGGCATTAACCGTACGATGGCCCAAATCCATGCGTTGTTATTCGTGAGCGGCATCCCGCTTGAAGTTAATGAGATCATGGATCGCCTGCAAATTAGCAGGGGCAACGCCAGCATGAACCTTCGGGAGTTGATGGACTGGGGCGTGGTTCGTCGATTCCGACAGCCTGGTGATCGCAAAGACACTTATATTAGCGAGACAGATCCATTTCAAATGTTCGTCAGAATCGTCAAAGAGCGCAAGCGCAGGGAAATAGATCCTACGAACGATGCCATTCGTGAAGTCATCACCAAATTACCGGAGAACGACTATTCCGAAGGCGTTCAGACGTTGCGTGCGCGCTTGCAAGCTCTTGTAGAGATATTTGACCTCGTCGACGCTGCTTACAAGCAGGTCTTTAGCACCGATATATCATTGAATGATCTTAAAGAGCTCTTCCATGGGGCAACGCGTCACACCTAGGCACAAACGGTCAACATCCTCTCCAGGGCCACAAGTGCAAAGTGCCGGACTTTGGGCGGAACGATGATCTGATTGACTACTTCGCCGGCTACAAGGCTTTCGAGCACCCAACACAGGAAGCTCGGATGGATCCTATACATGGTGGAGCATGGACATATCTGCGGGTCCAAGCAGGATATGGATTTGTCGGGATGCTCAAGAGCCAAACGATTCACCAGATTGATCTCCGTGCCTATCACCCATGTGGAACCAGGCAAGGCATTTTCAACTGTCTTAATAATGTATTCAGTCGACCCATTGAAGTCACTTATCTCGACTACTTCCTTTGGACACTCGGGATGGACCAAGACTTGGACACTAGGGTTCTCTTTCCGTGCTAGCTCAATTTGGTTCACTGTGAATCTTTGGTGAACAGAACAATGTCCTTTCCAAAGAATGAACTTGGCGGCCTGAATCGTCTCGGGTGTGTTGCCTCCCAGTGGCTTAAAGGGGTCCCAAACACACATTTCGGTGGCAGGATCGTAGCCCAGTTTGACTCCAGTGTTCCGGCCCAGGTGTTGATCAGGAAAGAAGAGGATTTTGTCGCCTTGGGTCAATGCCCAGCTTACGGCTTTCGGCGCGTTTGTAGATGTACAAACCGTTCCGCCATGCTCGCCAACGAACGATTTGAGGTTCGCCGCGGAGTTAATGTAGGTCACTGGAATGACTTTGACCTCAGGTCCTAGAACACCCTCTAGTTCTCGCCAGCAATTCCGAACTTGGAATGCATTCGCCATGTCAGCCATAGAACAACCGGCCGCAAGGTTGGGCAAAATCACTTTTTGGCTTTCCGTCGTTAGGATGTCGGCACTCTCTGCCATGAAATGCACACCACAAAATACGATGAACTCCGCATCTGGACAGTTCCTTGCATCCTTGGCTAGCTTGTAACTATCACCTCGGAAGTCGGCATGCTTAATAATTTCATCTCGTTGATAGTGATGACCCAGGATAACCAAGCGATTGCCTAGGGCATGTTTTGCCGTTTCAATTCGACGATCGGCCTCTGTTTGTGAGAGGTCGGCGTACTCCTGAGGGAGGGGTGCCTGATACATATGTTTTGGGCCTTTGCGGCTAGATCGGTTTACTACAGTCCATTAGTGGACGGGGATGTTGTAGTGAACTTCAACTTATTATACGGTTTTCCGTGCCAATCGGTTCAGGCTAAACGTGCAAGGAGTGTCGTCTGCAGGTTCCATGTCCATTGGGACTAGTAGCGGCCGATGCAACATCTACGACCCAATGTGCGGTCAAGACGTGTATGCACACCTATCTATTGGATCTGTATTGCCCAAACATCCACTTCCGGGTGGATGAAATGATGATCCAGGCAAGCCTAGCTAAATCGCCTGGACTAAGCACATTGAGTGTTGACTGGGAGCGCCGCCGAGTGATTGTGGCTACGGCGAATCAAGATGGTGGACTCGATATCATGGATCGTCTCTGTCACGCGGGATTTCCAGTCGAACGCGCAACGGCTGAAGAGTTCTAACTCAGCCAGCAAATCGCCTGAATAGGGAGTGTATTCTCTTTACTCATGGATGTCCAAACTGGACTTGATGTTTTGATTGCAGAAGGATTTGCGAGACTCAAGGGGCGATCGGTTGGGTTAGTTTGTAACCAGGCAACCCTCTCGCACGATTGTAAGCATATCATCGGCTTGATGCTTGCTTTGCACGAAGCTCACTTCCTAAGATTAAAGAGCGTTTTCGGTCCGCAGCATGGTCTCTTTGGACACACCCAAGACAATATGATCGAATGGGAGAGCGATGTTGCTCCTCGATTCCCTTTCGAAGTTCATAGCCTTTATGGACAGAATCGTGAGCCTACGGCTGCAATGCTCGAAGGCTTGGACGTTCTGGTCTTTGACCTCCAGGATGTGGGATCCCGCTATTACACATTCATTTGGACTCTCGCTCTCTGCCTAAAGGCGTGTGGCGCTTTGGGCATCGAAGTTATCGTATTGGACAGGCCCAACCCGATTAACGGAACAACCATCGAGGGGCCGATTCTAGATCCAAATTTTGCTAGCTTTGTTGGTCTCTATCCAATGCCTATCCGTCATGGTTGGACGATGGGAGAAATAGCGAGATATTTCGTCGCGCACTTTCATCCTAAGACGAAACTAAATGTGGTCGAAACAAAAGGTTGGGATAGGTCTCTGTATATGGATGAGACGGATGCGCCTTGGGGAATACCGTCTCCCAATATGCCAACTGTCGACACGGCAGTCGTATACCCAGGCGGGTGTTTGATTGAAGCCACGAATCTCAGCGAAGGAAGAGGAACAACACGGCCATTCGAGATTATCGGCGCGCCATATCTCGATGGATGGAAATTTGCCGATGGGATGAACGGTATGGGCCTTCCCGGAGTCTATTTCCGTCCTCTCCAGTTTGAGCCGACATTTAATAAATACGCACTTCGCCTTTGCGAAGGTGTCTTCATCCACGTTTTGGATCGGCAATCTTTCGAACCGATAACAACTTTCGTGGCTCTGATGCAAGAAGCTCGTCGTCGTTACGGAAACGGGTTTGAGTGGAATCCGCCGCCTTACGAATATGAACTGATTAAGCTTCCTATAGACATTCTGTTTGGCAATGCCTGGATGAGAGAATCCATTGACCAGCTTGTTCCACTCGCATCTATCCGAGAAAGGATTGTAGAAGAAGCCAGATGTTTTCAGCCTATTTGGCAGGAATTCATGTCTGGATAGGTTCCATGGCTCGCAGTTCACTAGCAGAATGAGCGATTGAGACCAAGGCTAACCTATAATAAGATTCGTGAAGCTTGCCGTATGTATCGTTCATAACCGAGATAAGGGTCGGGTCACCGATGAACTCGTAAAGACTGGGTTTAAATTCACGGTAATCGGCTCAACGGGCGGATTTCTAAGAGAAGGCAACACTACGTACCTTATTGGTGTGGAGGAGACTGAATTGCCAGCCCTTCAAAAAGTGATTGCTCAAAATTCACAAAGTCGTGAGCAACTCGTGAATGTGATGCCTTTTGAAGCAGCGCCCCCAGGTGCATTTATTCCCAGTCCTGTCAAAGTCCCAGTCGGCGGCGCAGTCATGTTTGTGATGAACATTGAGCAATTCCACCGGTTTTAAGCTTGACCAACTGGTTGGGTTAGCCAGAGCCAAGCACCTCGTCCGTCGTTTAGCCATTCAGGATCGTGGCATTCACGCGATCCTACTTTATGGTGCCCGAGGAACAGGAAAAACTGAGCTAGCTAAACTCATTACCGAGTTATGGCTCTGCAACTCAATATCGGAAGAAGGTGCTGATGGTATCTGTAAGGCATGCCTTTCATTCGGCAGGGGCAACAATCCAGATGCCCTTGATCTGGTTCCGTTAGGCAAAAGTGGCATCATCACGGTCAAATCCATCACAAATGATAAGCCGCTGGATGATGATCCTCCCGTACCATTGCTCAAGTTTTTCAGAACACCTCCCGTCTACTCACGCCATAAGGTAGCGATTATTCATGAAGCGCATAGAATGAACCATGCAGCTTCGAATGCGCTGCTCAAGACTCTGGAAGAGCCGCACCCGCATGCAAAGCTGATCTTGACGACGTATTCAGTCAGTAGCCTTCCCGACACCATACTATCGCGGTGCCTTGCCGTAGCATGTGAGTCTCCCGACGAAAAAGCGCTTCTACAGGCATTCCCACTTGCGACTCCAGATGAGATTCGGCTGTCCGAAGGCACGCCCGGCCGAATGAAGACATTGACCGAAAGCCGAGACTTATATTCCAATCTCCTTAAGTTCGCCCGATCGTTACCTACAAGGAATCGGGGCGAGGCACTTGTTGTTGCAGAGGAATTCGCTGAAATAGCGGATGCTTTCAAGGCAAGATCAGGTTCTAATGCGCGGGCGGCTCAGGCCGAAGCACTCGACGCACTGGCGACTTTTTACGCAAGGGAACCTGGGATTCCGCCCAGATGGACACACTTGATCATCGAAGCCCATCGGCGCATTCTAGGAAATGGTGGTCCCAACATCGTCTTTGATGCGCTCTTTACGTCGATGCTCATCACGCTTTAGCAATGGATTCACCGAAATTCTTTTGCCAAGGCACATGCGGCAACTAGGAAAAGTTCTTCGACTGGTTCTTCAGCGAGTGACTTCAACCAATCGTAACCGGTGGCCCGATAGAGTGCCGATATCGCGCTCTCTTCGTTACCTCCTGCGTATCGCTCAAGGGCTGCCCGGGCTCTAGGATTCTTCTTTACGAGTGGGCGAAGCATCTCCATGAGCGCTGCATCTCGGTCCATTCCCTCACGTAGTAAGAGACGATACGCTTCTTGTTCGATACCCAAGAGGCTAGCTACTCCAAGCAGGCAACGCCGTCGAGTTATCATCGATGTGCAGCTCTTAGCCTCTCGTAGGATCAGAGGAAGATCTTCAATATTTCCAACGACGCCCAACGCATACGCGGATTCGCTCGAAGCCTCGTCGGCAAATTTGCCCACCGTCGCTCGCAAAAACGGGGCTGCTCCTTCGATTTTAAGTTCCGCGGCCGCTTCCGCTGCAGCAATTCGAACACTTGGCAGTGGGTCGTTTAGTGCATCACAAATGACATTGTCTGAAGTTTGGGATCCCAGCCAGCGAAGAGCCTGAAGAGCTGCACGCCGAAGATCGGGGTCGTTAGGATCGGCAGCTGCGTGATTCAGAGCAGACCTTACGGATTCATCTTCAGTCGCTCCGATTCTGCCTAGCGCATTCGCGGCGGCTCGCCTCAAGAGTGGTCTTGGACTTTCGAGCGTCTTGATAAGTGCTGGGATTGCGGCTGGGTCACCTAAAACGCCAAGCGACCAAATCGTTTCTTCTTCAAGCAGATCAGGGTGGGCATCTATTTGGTGGATGAGTTCTTGAGTTGCTCTAGGATCACGAAGCCGAGCAAGGGCCGATGCAGCCTGTCTTCGCACCCGAGGTAGTGGATCGTGAAGTGCCTTAATAATTTCATCTGAGGCAAGGGCATTTCCTTCTGTGCCAACGCTTTCGATGGCATGTTCCCGAACGTTTGCATCGGCCGTTCGACTTAGGTCTCGCATGGCACGGTAGCCGCGCGGGGTAATCGAACGAAGGTCCCTCCAAGTTGTCTGCACACCGCTGGCTCCCTCTTCTTGAACCCGTACAAGAACAAAAACGGTAACAATTCGAAGCAATGCTCCAACAATGAACACCGTCTTATAAGCAATTTCCGGCGTTTCATGTGCACGAAGGAAAGTCATGAGGAAGGCGCCAAGGAGAGGTGATACTCCTCCTAGGATCGCCGTCACCGACATTCCGGAGGCGATGTAGTTCGCCCGATCGCGTGGATCTGCCGTAGCAAGCATGATATTGAACTGGCATATGTTGATCCCGCTCCAAGCAATCCCCATGAAAAAGCTTGTTGAAACCAGGAGCCACTCGTTATAGGCAGTTCTACCGGGAACGCAAAAGACCCATGGCAGAGGGTTTAAAGCAAGGGCAAGTCCAGCCATGATGAGGGCCGGTTTGTTCCCATACTTGTCCGATAAGAAGCCCCAGGACTTGGCTGAAACGACTTGTCCAAGAGCCTGAACTGTGGTGGCGCCAACCAACACCACAAAACTCAACGAGAGGGTTTCGCGGCCAAACGCGAAGTAAAAGTTGCCCGCAAATGTCTGTCCGATTACGGCAGACCCAAGGAACAGCAGAACCTTTCGATATTTCTTGTCGCCGAACGGCGTCCCGATCGCGCGTATTCCTTCCTTAAGGTTCTGGCGGATGGGGTTCTCTCTCGGCATGTCTTGCATGCGAGAGAATGTAAAGAAGCTAATTGCAGCGAAGAGAATTGCAACCGAGTAGATAAGGGAAAATCCAACATCGGCGCTTCCGCCATTGCGGATCATGTCCAAAACGAACGCGCCAAGGATTCCTACCGCTGCGCCAACCGCAGTTAAGATTGCGTTTCTGCGACTGAAATAGAATCCGATGGAGTTTGACGGGACCATCTCAGCAAGCCAATCATTGTAAATGGGATTGACAATCATCGTCGAAACTGAAGCGATCAATACGCAAATGCTAAGAACCGTGAGCTTGGCCGCATTTGGAATATGGAGAAACGGCAAGAAGATCAGCGGAACGTACATCAACCGCCAAATCAGACCGCCCGGCAAGATGAATCGCTTGTAAGAGTTAAAGCTCCTTCCCCAAATTGCTCCGGGAATCTGAAGAATGCCGACTAGGTTCGGAATTGCAGTGAGCAACCCTATCCAGAGGTCAGAACCACCTAGTCGTTGGACAAACCCGACAAGAAACGCGCCAGTCACGAGAGTGCCAAATGCTGTCGCAAAGGAGCCGTCGGCATTAGCAAGGCGTAACGTTCTCAGGTTTTCGAGGCGATTAACTGACACAGGGTAGTAAAGATTGTGGCACCCATGGCTTGAAAGCAAGAAGAATTTTGCGTAACCAATTTGTTTAGCTAGATTCCTAGGTGCCCATTTTCATCAATTCGTTGATGTGGATCGAGGTCTCAGACCTGTCAATTTGCCTTGGGAATTCGACATTGGCGTATATCATAGTGTGATGACCAGCATGATCTGCGCTCTTGTGGCGTTGCTCTCCCCTTCGCAGTCCAGTCCTCGACTCGACAAGGCCACTCGCACGGATGATGCTGGATGGATCTATCTCCATCTCGAAGGTGCTCCGAAGGACATTGGGTTTCAATACGGCTCGCTTGCGGCCAAAGAAATTGATGATGCTCAAAGGGCCTTGAGGCTCTCTTTCCGCCAGGGGCCTTATGACTGGAACTGGTGTCGGAAAGCGGCTAAGGACCTGTTCTGGTCCAAACTGGACCCTGAATTTCAGGATGAGATTGCTGGACAAGCAGAAGCATTGAAGTCAAAGGGCTTTCCTTATGACCAGTGGGATGTTCTGGCCTACAACTCCTATATTGAACTCAAGGATTACTATATTCCTTACCTTCAGGCGAAAGCTGGCGGAGAGCGAAAGGGTACGACTCGGGAGTCTTGCAGCGCCTTCATTGCCACTGGATCAACCACCAAAGATGGAAAGATCGTCATGGGTCACAACCTTTGGTGGGACTATCTCATGGGGCAGAGGTGTAATGTCTTGTTGGACATTACACCAATAAAAGGCAATCGCATGATCATGGATGCTTTCTGCGGATTCATCCATAGTGGTAGCGATTACGCGATCAACTCGGCTGGCATCCTACTTTGCGAAACCACGATCAGTGGATTCTCTGGCTTTGATCCCAATGGAATTCCTGAGTTCATGCGCATGCGCAAGGCCATACAATATTCCGCTAGCCTAGACGACGTGAAGGCTCAGTTCTTGAAGGGGAACAATGGGGGATATGCGAACACTTGGCTGATCGGTGATACAAAAACCAGCGAGATAGGCAAGCTAGAACTGGGTTTAAAGAACGTCGATTTTCAGCGCAAAAAGGATGGCTACTTTGTTGGCAGCAATTTTCCCGAGAGCCCTAAGCTGATTGCCCAAGAAGTTCCAGGTGGCTGGAATGCGGATCCAATGAGTAACGGATGTGAACGGCGCAGAATCCGCTGGAATTCTCTTTTGAAGAAAAATGCGGGAAAAGTAGACTGCGAAATGGCAAAGTCGTTCTTGGCGGACACTTTCGACGAGGTCTTGGGAGTTCATGGCGGGAGCGGAAGCACCCTTTGCGGGATGGAAGGGTTCGGAGGAGCGGTCAACACAAAGGTCGTCGATTCGACTTTAGCTCAATCGATGCGCATTTGGGGACGGATGGGAATTTCAGACGGGAGTACCTTCAAGGCCAAAGATTTCCTATCGAAAAACTCGGGCTTTGAAGCTATGAGACCCTACTTAAGAGACATCCCTGCGCAGCCATGGAAGGTCTTTCCGACGGCTAACTAGAGGCTTGGGAAGTTGGGGCACCGAATTTAGTGTCCCAACTTCGATTCGAATGTCGAGCTAGCGACCGCCAAGTCCGCTCAACGTGACGCCCTCGATAAAGTACCTCTGGCAGAAGAAGAATACGGCCAACACTGGAACAATGCACATTGTGGCAAACGCCATGAGAAGCCCTGGCTCCCCTCCGCGATCGCCCTGAAAAAGCTGCAAAGCATAGCTGAGTGGCATGTTTTCTGGGGAATTGACATAGATGAGTGGGCCCATAAAGTTATTCCAAGCTCCCATGAAAGTCCAGACGGCAATGACGGCAAGGGCCGGTTTGATCTGCGGAAGCATGACTGACCAGAACGTTTTCAGATAGGAACAACCATCAATCTTCGCTGCATCTTCGAGTTCCATGGGTATTCCCTTAAAGAACTGGCGAAGCAGGAAGACGTTAAACGCACTTGCAAAGAATGCGGGTACCCAGAGCGGATAAAGCGTGTCGATCCATCCGAGGGACCTAAAAATAAGGAATTGAGGCAAGAGCGTAACCGCCGCTGGAAGCATCATTGTGCTCAGCAGTACAGCGAAGAGCGCATCGCGACCCGGGAAACGCATGCGAGAGAATGCGTAGGCGACGATTGAAGAACTAAGAATCGTTCCGATCACCGACATGACAACGAGTATCAGAGTGTTCTTGAGATAGACCAATCCACTCTTTGTTTCTGGTGGCAGGAATCCAATGGCATCGGAATAGTTCGCAAAGCGCAGACCAACATGCCTGACGGATTCAACCTCCGCGGGAGCAAATATCTGCTCCTTGCCGACCATGGATTCGGGCTTAGTGAAAACGACCTTTCGGTGCCCGTCATCCTGCTCCTCAATGACTTTGCCCTCGAATGAAACTCCATCGACTTTGCCAGCTACTATAGGAATCTGAATCGGGATTTCCTTTAAGGCGGATTTAGGCGTGATAAACGTCGTCCCCCGTATCGCCAGAGGCTTTGCAATATCGATCTTGACATCACCATTGGCGAGTGTCTCGATGGGTGTTCCTTCGACCGTCTGTCCCTGATAGTTGCCCTCGAATCGGGGCTTTTTCGGATTGAAATAAGGAACGGTCTCTTGGACCTTTGGAATCCAGACGATGCCGTTTGGAGAGGACATATCCTTGTCTTCCTTAAAGCTCGTGATGACAAGAAATGCAAATGGCAGGCCGAAGACAATCGAGCCAGCCAAAAGCGCAGCCTGTGTAATGATCGTCTTTGCATATCCTCGAGTCTTTGTTGCGCGACCGGCAGCAACCATGGCCGCCATACCTGCCAACGCCAAGAAGACAATCGCAGCGAGATTCGATGGCGTTAGCCATAGTCCGCCCGTTAGGATACTAATTTTGTTCGCTGGATCTCGAGTGTAGAGCCAACCAAATGCAAGCACTACCACGAACCAAATCCCAGCCGCCTTAAGGCGCGCGGCTCGCTCCTCCCTGTTAATGGCGAGGAGAGATTGGACGATACGGTAGATGGACATGGCTAGGCAGTAAACGCCAAGCCATGCTGAAAACGGCATAACAAACCACACGAGTGGCAGCCGGAAGCCAACCCCTGCCCTAGTAGCTGCCTGCATGGGCAAAACAGTCGTGATGAGGAGAGCGATACCTGCGAGCGAACCAGAAATCATCAACGAACGCATGGCTCGTTTCTTGTCGTAGCCCACAGATTCAAACAGCAGCTTGAATGCAGTCCAAATAGCGCTTGCTCCAGCCAACCAACCCATCCAAGAAAGCAATGTTCCTACAGCGAAAATCAGGTTGCTTGTTGTCATCGCTGCTCACACTCCTTATTAGTTTTTTGCATATTCGTTAAGTGGCAAGTTCGCATCATTTATCATTCTCGTAGTGCACCCAGCGAGGAGCAAGCTTGAACTGTGTAAACGTCAGCACCAGGATAATTCCGAAGATGAGCCACGCTATTGCCGACGAATATCCCATCTTAAAGTAGGCAAAGCCATTGTTGAATAGCAAATAGACCGGGGTCAGAAGCGAGTCGTCGGGACCGACTGGACCGTCGGACGATGGCTTCATGATGTAAATTCGATCAAATTCCTGCATAGCTCCGATGAAACCCATAACCGCGTTGAAGAAGATTATTGGGCTCAATTGAGGAAAGGTAATTGACCAAAACGTCTGACGTGGGTTAGCACCATCGATACTTGCCGCCTCATAGAGCGTTGATGAGATTCCCTTCAGGCCCGCAAGCCAGAGAATCATTCCGCTGCCGGCGGCCCACATGCTCATGACGACCAAGGCGTTCTTTGACCAGTCTGCACTTTGAACCCAGCCTGGCGGAGCGATACCCAGGAGTGGAGTTATGATTTGCTGCCAGCCTGCGTTCAGTAATCCCTTGTTTGGATCAGGAGTTAGAACCCAGGTCCAAAGCACAGCACTCGCTACACCCGGCACGATTGCAGGCATGTAAAAGAAGGTTCTGTAGAACCTCATTCCTTTAGTTGCCTGGTTGAGCAGCAGAGCAATCGCGAGACCAACGGCTAGAGAAAGAGGAACGGTTAGGGCAGCCAAGAAGACGGCATTTCCGAGCCCTTTGGCAACATTTGGCCAATCTGCGCCACCCAAGTCTTGATAGTTTTTAAGTCCGACCCACCGAGCCTCGTTCAGTACATCGTACTGCGTAAAGCTGAAGAACAGCGATGCAATCATCGGGCCAATAACCAGTAGGAGGAATCCAAAGAGCCAAGGCGAAACGAAAAGATAAGCCCACCATGCCTCGGTTCTCTCCAGCCGTCCCATCTTCTTTTGGAGGAATATGAAAATGAAGATGCCGAGGGTAAGCAAGCCGATGCCGACGCCTACTTTGAGAGGTATCCCAAGGTCAATGACAGGGTATTTCTCCTTGTCGAAAGAGGCGTCCAAGTCTCGTTGAACAACTTGCTGGGCTGCTAAGAGGGCTTCCTTGGGCGTGGCCTTATGGTAACAAGCCTTTTCCATGGCCTTTACATGATTGTCCCATAAGGTCTGTCCAACAAATGTTACAGGTCGAATCCTGCCGAAAGGCATGAGGTCGATATGTTGTCGGAGGGCGGTAGCGAACTTCGGATCTGCAGGTTTGAACGTCTTAAAGATCGCTTCGTTCGCTTCCATGCTCCCCTCTTGTCGGGGAATGAACGCACGTCCTCTGAGCTGTTCCCACTCCTTCTGAGCCTTATCCTGGAGAAGTCGGCCCTCTGTGCTCGTGGCAAATTTGATGTATTCCCAACCGTCCTGGACATTTCTCGCACCCTTTGGAACGGCATAGCAGAAGCCACCCACCCATGTGATGAAAGTTTCCTTTTCGTTGGCAAACCGACCTCGATGGTTGTACCGATCATCTGGCACAGGTGGCGGAGCCACTCCAATCTCAAGGGAGGGCCCGTAACGAGACAAAGAATTAAGAATCCAGTCGCCATCTATTTTCATGGCGACTTTACCAAGGACGAAGGGGTCGTTTTCGTTTGAGAGGAATCCCGATTCAAAGGCCTTAGCTTTCTCGTATCCCCCAATTTGGTCGTAACCGTCAACGATAAACTTCAAGGCTTCTGCAGCTTCTGGAGTATCCATCGTGCAGATTCGGCCAGGAATGCCATCTCGATCAGACATGAAATTCGCGTTGTTTTGGAACGCGTACATGTACAGCCAGGCGTTGCCAAAGTTAGGTAGAAAGCCAACGCGCTTGAACTGTCCAGTCTGGGAGTTGACTTCCGTTAGGACCTTGCCATATTTGAGCAGTTCGGTCCATGTCCTTGGAGCTCGGTCAGGATCCAATCCAGCCGCCCGAAGTTCACTTGCCTTTTCCCGGAAAATGGCCTTGTTGTAGTAAAGGATTCTATTGTCGGCACCTGTGGGGATGCCATAGACTTTGCCGTTGTAGGACCCTTCGCGCCAAACAGCATCGTAGTACTGCTCCTTGTGAGGGCAGAGCGGATCTTTGCCCTTGTCTCGCGCAATGAATTCGTCAAGAGGCTGGAATGCGCCGCGACTCGCCCAGTCCGATATAGAAAAGCGATCCTGACTGATGACATCTGGCGCAACATTGCCCACGATGCTCGTCATCAGCTTTTGTGGGTTCATAGTCCCCGCACCCATGCTTAGAATTCGAACATTGACGTCTGGGTGACGACGGGAAAATTCGCGAACAATGGCTTCTGACCCTTTTGTGTCGGGTCCAAAACTGATGCCCCAAATCACTAGGTCTCGTTTCTTGTGCTCCTGAGCTTGTGCTAGAAATGGCAGCACCGAGAAGACGCATGCAAGTGCGAAGGCAAAACGTGGGCTCTTCATCGTGACTTGATCATGCTACTCGTTTTAACATGTGAATGGACCTGGGTACACGTATTCACGGATTCTGAGCCAGTAGCTAGGTAGCTTTTAGCCCTATTTCCAGATCGTGGCGGCATTAAGGACGCGCGGTTTGGTATGTTAGCTTTTGTGGAGCAATGGGGCTTCCCAAGACCGAGGCCTAATGGCGGCAATGCGCCAGCGGGGGAACCGAACTTAGGGGTGAACTCTTCCTTGGAAGAGCGGATAGTTCTTGATCCGAATCCGACAGCTAACTTCGTAGGCCGATCACAAGAACCACCAACTGGGTTTCAGTTGGATAGAGGAGGTTAATTGATGTTGACTGAGTTTGAGGTACGGCGACGGATCGACGCGATCCGATCTTCCCGGATGTCGGCTTTGCGAAAAGCGAGAATGCTACTTAGAATTGGCAGATCGCTTAATAAGCAAGTGAAGACTCTGAACGAAGCTAAAACCCTGATTTCTCAAACGGCTGACCGCAATGCTGCGGCAGGTTTATCCAGAATGAAGTGCAATTCACAGCAACTAAGGTCTGAAGTACGCGATGCAGCGTATGAAGCTCTGAGTGTTGAATCACCTAAGCAGATGATTTCTTCTGTTAATTAGGAATGAAATGTAAGGGGTCGCACCATTGCGGCCCCTTTTATGTTAGTTTCCTCGGCCAAAAGTGGTTATTTAAACCCTTAAGCCTTATAAATGAAATCTATGTTTCCATGGTATACGTCCTATTTGCAATTCAGCGCTAACGATCGTTCTCGGTAACGCACCTGATGGAACAACAGAACGTCAAATAACCAATGACCGATATCGAAATGTCCCTTATAGTCATTTGCCTACCATCGGGAGGTCAACATGCCGCCTAGTACAACCCAAAGTCACGTTCATCGCGATTTCTTTGGGTCATTTGTGGGCATCCTCGTTTTCCTCGGCGGAATAGCCCTGTTGCTCGAAGTATTCAAGTTGGCTTATGAAATGTTCAGCGTTCCTGCGGGAACAGCGATTGGAGTTCATAGTGGGCAGAAGCTTGATCTGACTACTGCGGGAACAAGCGTCACCTCAATCATTCTTAGGATTCTGTTGCTCATGATAATGGGACTTCTCGGCTCGTGGATTGCCAATCGAGGAATCTCCATGTACACCCACTCACGGGGAATAAGAATTAAGGTCGAAGAGCCTTAGTCCACTTTGACTTCGGGCAAAACCCGGTACTGCTTTTCTGGGTCACAGTTAGGTATTGCGAAACGTCTATAATCGTAGCGTACGTAACCTAAGAATGCTTCCGTTTTTGCCGGCTCTGATCCTCCTGCTTTTGCAAGGTCCTTCAAATTTTGAAAGGCTTGCATTCGAAGGTCAGTTGCCGAGCGCACTGGAAGCTCTGCACAGGCAAATTGGATATCCAGGGAGCGAAAGGCTCTCGGAACGAGATCAAGCGGTTCTGGAATCGTTGCTCGCCGGTGGAGCAGAGAATTGCTTATCCAATGCATTCTTTGCTCACTTTGCGGCGAACGAGTCGCTGACTTCGAGCGCATGCCACGAGATTGAGGTCTCGCATGCAAGTCATGTCACTTATTCCGCCACACTCACAAGTGGCTTTGGCTTCTTCCAGAGGACACGCGACGGACCTTCTGACTGACGCTCATCGAAACTGAGTTCCCCAGATTGCCGTCCCTTTTCGGGCCTTTATAGGCTCGCCCGTGCGCCCCAGAAGACAAATAATGAATTTTTTAAGAAAGCTTTTTGATACCAGTAAGAAAGACATCGAGCTATTGATCCCTATCGTTCAGCAGATCAATGCTCTAGAGCCCCAAGTTTCAGAATGGTCAGACGCGCAATTGCGCGCAAAGGCTGACGAGTACAAGGCCCGTGCCCGGTCAGGCGAAATCATGGACAAGTTGCTTGTCGAGGTTTTTGCGGTTGTACGCGAAGTTGGAAAACGAACTTTGGGTATGCGATTGTTTGACGTCCAGCTCAGTGGTGGCGCGGTTTTGCACCAAGGGCGAATCTCGGAAATGAAAACGGGAGAAGGAAAGACCCTTGTCGCGGTCGCACCGATCATTTTGAATGCGCTCAATGGGCGAGGTGCCCACTTGGTAACGGTCAACGACTACCTTGCCCGACGTGATGCCGTCTGGATGGGACCGATTTATCACACCATGGGATTGAGCGTTGGCATTATTCAGGGTCAATCGCCTGACTCAGACGAGCTGGGAGGATCCTACTATTACGAGCCAGGAGCCGAACATGATGATCCTCGCTACATGAATCTAGTTCCCTGTTCACGAAGAGAAGCTTACGGTTGCGATATCACCTATGGCACGAACCATGAGTTCGGCTTCGACTACCTTCGCGATAATATGGCCTTCTCTGAAGAAGACCTGGTTATGCGCGAGCTCAACTACGCAATGGTTGACGAAGTTGACTCGATTTTGATCGACGAAGCACGAACTCCTCACATCATTTCTGGACCTTCGATGGAAGATGTGTCCGTTTATAACGTGGTTGATCAAGTCGTTAGAAAGCTAGAGAAAGAACTTCACTGGACTGCTGATAAAAAGAACCATTCCGCTTCACTAACTGAGGAAGGAATGGACTATTGCGAAGAACTCCTCGGCATCGACAATATTGCAGCCGATCCAAAGCTCTTCCACCACGTAAACGCCTCAACCAAAGCCTATGCGTTGTTCGACAAGGACATCGACTATGTCGTAAGAAACGGTGAAGTCATCATCGTCGACGAAAACACAGGTCGCATGATGTTCGGGCGACGATTTGGAGACGGACTCCACCAAGCTCTTGAGGCGAAAGAAAAAGTCACGGTTCAACGAGAAAGTCAGACCATCGCGACGATTACGTTCCAGAACCTGTTCCGCCTCTACAACAAGCTTGCGGGTATGACCGGTACTGCCAAGACAGAAGAAGACGAATTCCGTAAGATTTACGGCCTTGATGTCGTCTCAGTTCCAACCCATCGCCCGATGCAGCGCCTTGATCAACCCGACATTATTTACAAGACTCTGGAAGCTAAATTCCGGGGTATTGGCTGGGAAATCCTGAGGCTATTTACGAAGCAGCAGCCTGTTCTGGTCGGCACGCGTTCGATTGAAATGTCGGAAAAGGTCTCCAGTCGCTTGGCTCCTGACCTCCTACAGCGACTCATCATTAGCCAGCGACTGAAAGATCGACTAGAAGTCAAAAAAGACCTTAAAGGTGAGAACAAAGATGAAGCGTCCAGACTCTACATTTCTGACCTTCAAGAAATCAATCGGCAAGCGCTTTCGAGCTTACTCAGCAAGATCGGACTAAGTGGAGACGTTTTACAGGGCGACTGGATCGACTGGTGTCTTGAAGAGTGGAAGCTTCCAGCCGAAAATCGTGAGCATCTAGAAGAGGCCCTTAAGCACGGAATTCCCCATAACGTCCTTAACGCTAAGTTCCATGAGCAAGAAGCCGTGATTATCGCTGAGGCGGGCCGAAAGGGCCAGGTGACCATTGCGACAAACATGGCTGGTCGTGGAGTGGACATCCTCTTAGGAGGGCGTGTTGAAGACGAACTCGTCAAGCTCGCTCGCAAAACTGAGGACAGCGAAGACGGCGCGATGGATGCCTATGGAGAAACGTTTGTAAGCTACCGTAGAGGTGGTAAAGAGCGAGCCGCTCCTCCCCTTCCCCTTGACGACCAAGAGCGACGAGAACTCGCAGAGGAAGTTCGAGCGTTGGGTGGTCTGTTCATTCTGGGTACGGAGCGACATGAAAGTCGCCGAATCGATAACCAGCTTCGCGGACGTGCGGGACGTCAAGGCGATCCTGGAGAGAGCCGTTTCTATGTGGCTTTGGAAGACCAACTCTGGAAGATCTTTAATGCAAACATGATGGAAAACCCGGCGCTCAAAATGTGGCCGCCGATGGAAGAAGTCACGGCTGGCTTCTTGAGCCGGATGATCCAAAAGACTCAGGAGCGAATTGAGAATCACTTCTTCGAGGCAAGAAAGAACGTTCTCGAATACGATGACGTTCTAAACGCCCAACGCGAGCATATTTATGGCTTGCGTCGAGAAATCCTGCTTGGCAAGGACATTCGGACAGAGCTCAAAACCTACATTCGCGACCTGATCGTTGAAGTCGTCAATAACGCATGGATGATCGAAGAAGACGGCTCCAAAGTTTATGATCACAGCGTTCTGTTTGAAGACTTGAACGAAGTGTTCCCTCTCGTGGATTACGCTACGATCGATGATCTTACAAAGATTAAGCCCGGTCCCGAACTTGTCTCGTATCTTCAGGACATTGCAAATCAAGCTTACGATGCCAAGATTCAAGAAACCGGCGAACCGATGAAGCTCTTGGAGCAGCACGTCCTATTACGTGCTGTCAACGATCGTTGGATGGAGCACCTTCAGACGATCGAATATATCCGAGAAGGTATTGGATTGCGTGGCTACGGTCAGACCGATCCGTTGGTCGCCTACAAGAAGGAGACTTACGACACTTTCCAGATCACATTGAAGAACATCCGAGACCAAGCATCGAAGATGATCTTCCACATGAGACTGCAACAGCAGCAAGAAATTCAGCAACTCGAGCAGGAGTTGGATTCTACGCCGCTAATGTTCAATATGGATGACCTACCTCCTGAACTTCAGGAGCAGCATGGCGTTGCAACACTGCCAGCTGAAGCGACACCGATTTCGACCGTTGCTTTAGGAAACATTGATTGGAAACGCGTTGGTAGAAACGACGTGTGTCCTTGCGGCAGTGGCAAGAAATTCAAAGCCTGCCACTATCCCACCCTTCGGCAGGAAGGCGTCATTTAAGTCGACTTCAAGGCCCGATATCTCCTGCACTTCTCAGACCATTTAGGCTTGTCGAGTGCAGGATTTTTTGTGCCAAGATAAAACGCATTCCGACTCTAATGCGCTAGTCCGACTTGGAAATCGCTTGAATCTGATCGCCTACATTTATTTGCCCCATAGTGTCTGGCACAAAGTAGCTACCAAACTGCACATTTTGCCCCGCTAAACGGTAAGTAGCGAGCGTTTTTAGGGGCTCGGTTCCAACTTCTCCCGTTTGCTGATTAGTGGCGGTCACTGAGCAACGACCACATTGTTTCGCGAATCGTAGCCGAAGTGAACCTATCTGGATTCCCTGCCAAAAGTCTTCTGCAAACGCTCCCGTACCCTTGAGAATCATATTGGGGCGAAAACGGTCAAACGGTAGAGGAACTTCTAGTCTGCCGTTCAGATCCGCAAGTGAAGCTTCACTTATGACCAAAATTTGAAATGCATCAGAAAAGGCGACAATATCGCCGTCTTTTGAGTAGTCCGCGTGAGAAGGTCGAACGGAATTCTCCGGCATATGGACCAGAGCGCACTTCTTGCCGAGACTGTCCGAGAACCATTCGCTCACTTCGCTTGACACGATCTGAGCTTCACAGACGCTTTTCCACACCGTTACGTTGACCGATTCACCGCTTGCTTCATAGGGAAGGACACAATAATCTCCGGCGGGGTCTTTCACCTGGATTCCCTGAACAACTTCTTCTAAACGAAACAGAGCGAGACGTGTATCTGTCCTCTGTGTCATGAATACGCCATCGGCATCAACTAACATCCAGCGCCGATCGTGCTGTAGCCCTCTCTTTTCGACCACCGCAGAGTGAAGTTCAATTCCACCCATTGACTTAATGGGATAAATCCTCAGTCCACTAATCGTTCCGTCTAACATGGGATAGAGGTTACCGTCACTGGCTAGACTATGTTGTTGCTACCAAGATAGCAACAACATAGTCGCCGCTTTAGACATCCAAAGGCGTCGTATAGGTGGGCGTGCAACAGAACACTCTCCCCTGTTCAGAAAGCATTCCTATTGAATCATACATATAGCCCCGGGAAACCGGGGCATTTTTGTTTTTGCTTGCTATTAAAACCAGCTTCGAGGATTTACGGTGTGACCATTTACTCGCACTTCAAAATGGAGATGCGGTCCCGCTGCGAGTCCAGTGGCCCCGGAGGCTGCAATGGTCTGCCCACGATGCACCATCTGGCCGCTGCCAACTAGAAGCCTTGAGCAGTGGGCATACAAGGTCGAAATGCCACCACCATGATCAATGATCACCATGTTTCCAAAACTAGTCGAATAGCGGGCCGAGATTACTTCTCCATCTGCAGCGGCATGGATGGGAGTTCCTGCCGATGCGTGGAAATCGACCCCCGCATGCAAGCGGGTAAAGTGAAGTATTGGGTGGTAACGCATTCCGTAACCACTCGTGATCTGGCCAGAAACTGGACGTTCGAATCGACCGTGAAATGCAGGAAGTTCTTTCTCGCCCGGCCGGCGCTTTCTTCTCGCAAACTCTGCAATTTGGGCTGCAATGTCTCTCTCATCGGACTCGTACTGGGCGAGCACATTCTGAATTTTGCCTTGTTGGCTCTTCAGGTTTTCCAAAACTTCGCCCTTCTCGTCTCTAGTGTCTTGAAGATTGGAGCGTTGACTTGCCTGCTCATTGGCAAGCGTCCTTATTCGGATAACAAGAGCGTCCTGACGGGTCTTTCGAGTCGATACAGCGGCTCGCAGTTCCTGATAGGACTGAAACAACTGGCGGTCCTTTTTGGCGATCATTTGCATGAGAAACCGCCGCGAGGCGACATCACCAACGGACTTTGAGCCGACAAGTGCAGAAACAAATGATGCCTGACCGTGAACATACATGTGTCGCATTCGGGCACGGACCTGATCTCTCGTCGAATCTAGTTTTGACGTTGCCGACTTTAGTTCTTTTGAGAGCCTATGCTGCTCCAGTCGACTGTCCTCAAGTCGTGAGGTGGTCTTTTCCAGTTCATCCTGGATTGTGTTCAGTCTTTCGTCGACAGCATAAATGTCTGTCAGAACCGACTGCTTCTTAATCTTGGTATCTCGGAGTTGCTTCTTTAGCTGCTCCTTCTTGTTTTTCAGTTCATCCAAGTCCTTACGAAGCTGGTTGGGCGTTCTGCCCGCATGTCGAGGCTTTGCGGTATGTCGTCGGGAATGATGCGTCTGAGCTGAACCTAGTACACAGACCGTCAGGAACGCTACCAGAAACCAAAGCCTCGCTGACCCAGTGTTCATTTGCTTCGATTGGGAGAAGTTATGGCTAGCCAAGAACAAAGAAGGCCATAGAGTCCGCCCGCCCCGCCAAGCACGAGTAAGGCTTCGAAGGTCGGGAAAGCAACTAACTGGGCATGTGAATCTAGATCAAGTAGGAACTTCTGAAAGACATGCTGCCCACCATAAAGCATAAAAGCGGAAATCCATCCTCCGATAATTCCTTGAATCGTTCCTTCAATAAGAAACGGAAACCGGATGGTGAAGGTGGTAGCACCTACGAGCTGCATGATTCGAATTTCGCGCTGCCGATGCGTGATCGTCAGTTTTATTGCATTGAAAATTAGGATCCCAGCGGTCACGAATAGTAGTCCGGCAATAAATAAGCCCAGCCACCGCATGACTTGTAGCCCTTCGTCAATGAGGTGTTGCTCGTCCTTTAGGTAGACGACTCCGGGATCGGGGTCGATGGTTGGAACACTTCGAAGCATGTCCGCGACGGGATCGCCATCTTTGAGTCTCTTGATCGTGACCTTAAAGGCGTCGGGGTAGGGGTTCTCAATTCCCGCGGTATTTGCCGGATCATCCTTGACTTCTTTTGCCCAAGCTTTTTCCTTTGGAATCCAAAACACCGCAGCCACACCAGGAAAAGTCCGAATCTGGGCAGCCGTTTTGCTTATGGTTGCGGCATCAATTCCAGGTTTGAGATACACCCTCATGTCGAATTTGCCAGGAATTGACCGAGCATAGTCCACGGCCCGCATATACGAGTAACCCAACCCACCCAACAAAAAGAGTGAAACGGCAACCGTACTTATCGCAGCGAATGTCATAAATCCATTCCTGCGTAACGCAATGATCGCCTCACCGAAAACGAAGCTCAGTCGATCAAGCATCCGACTTAACGCCCTCGCTGGATGTATCGCTCACTATGCAACCCGCCTCGAGTGTGACTATCCTTCGCGCCATGCGGTGAATCACCATCATGTCGTGGCTCGCAACCAGAATGGTTGTTCCTTTGAGATTGAGTGTCTTTAGGAGTTCCATAATCTCCCACGACCGCTCAGGGTCTAGATTTCCGGTTGGCTCGTCTGCAATTAGGAGGGGCGGGTTGTTTATCAGAGCACGTGCAATCGCCACTCGTTGCTGCTCCCCTCCGGATAGTTGGTGAGGGTAGGCATCTGCACGCTGACCAATATTGACACTGTCTAGGATCGCCGGCACCTTCTTTCGGACTTCTGACCGTGTGTGTCCGACAGCCCTCATGGCATAGGCGACATTTTCCCAAACGCGCTTACGCGGCAACAGGGCAAAATCTTGAGGAATGATTCCCATCTCCCGACGGAGTGCTGGCACTTCCCGCTCGCGAAGCGTTCCTAAATCTCGTCCCTGCAGGGACACTAGGCCCTTTGTGTGGGAGACCTCACGTGTGAGAAGTTTGATGAGAGTACTTTTCCCAGCTCCAGTCTTGCCTACGAAAAAGACAAAGTCCCCTTTCTGGATCTCAAGGGAGACATCTCTTAAGCCTGTTACATGGCCCGGATATTCCACCTCGACATTCTTGAGAACAATGTAGGGTGTCGAGGCGCCGGTTAACGTCGTCATAGGCTATCAGCTACGAAGTGAGCCTACCTTGTTCTTTAACATTGGAGCCGCGATCCTTTCATGCTATTTGAAATGGGATTTGTGCGCATCGTGTCTATGGAAATGAATACGAACAACAGGTACTCAAAAATGCTAATCTGATTTCCAATACGGTTTGAAACCGCAACAAATAGTGACCTTGGCTCTTTACCGAGGCAAATACAAGATACTTTATGCCGACGAACCGATTTCAGCGCACCCGAGACGATCATCGTCTAGAGCGAGCTGAAGATTACGTGGAGCTCATCGACTCACTCATTCAGCAGGTTGGAGAGGCGCGTGCAGTCGATTTAGCTGACCGCTTGGGCATCAGTCACGTAACCGTTTCGAAAACAGTTCAACGGCTTCAGCGGGATGGATACGTTACGTCCCAGCCTTACCGAAGTATCTTCCTCACTCCAAAGGGAACGGAATTAGCGCATGCTGCCCGCGTCCGCCACGCGCTCGTTCACGGATTTTTGATCGCTCTTGGCGTTGATGAAGAGAATGCAGAAGCGGATGCGGAAGGGATTGAGCACCATGTAAGTGCCCAAACCCTTGACGCTATGCGTCAGTTCTTGGAAGCAAAGTCTTCCGCTTAGACTTCGACTACGATTGGCAAGACCAACGGTCTGAGGCCCGTTCTCTTTTGAATCAGCCGTTTCACGACATCGCCAGCATCATGCTTAACTCGAGTTGTGTCCTTAAGCTCATCCTTGCTCAAGGCGGATAGCGCATCAAATAGTACGTCGTAAGCAGCAGTCAAGATGCTCTCCGGTCCAGAGAATGCTCGTGCCTGAATGACTGGGTCTCCCGCCATTACTCCTGCTGTAATATCTACTGGAATGGTCACCACGACGATGCCGTCGTTAGCGACATTATTCCGATCTCTGAGAACTTCGTCGGGCACTCCAGCTGTACCACCGTTGTCAACAAGGACTCTGCCACAGGGCACGCGCTCGCCAAAATAGCAACTTGTATCGTCCAAGCACAAGGGTATGCCATCTTTCATCGTAAACATACGATGAGAGGGGAATCCCATCTCTCCAGCGATCTTATTGTAGAGGAATTGATGCCGTGGCTCGCCGTGTACTGGGGCGATATAGAAGGGATTGGTCAGATTGATCATCATCTTCAACTCTTCTTGATAGGCATGACCGCTAACATGAATGGGTTTGGCACTGTCGTAAATGACTTTGCATCCCTGGTCAAAGAGTCGATTAATGGTCCGCCAAATTGCACCCTCGTTGCCAGGGATGGGTCTTGCGGAATAGATGAGCGTGTCACCCTGTTTGATCTGAAGGCGACCATATTCGCCTTTTGACATTTGGACCAGGGCGGACATGGGCTCGCCTTGACTACCCGTGGTCAGGATGGCCACCTGATTGTCAGGATACATACGCATTTCATGGAGGGCAATTCGGGTGTTTTTCGGAACCTTGATATAACCCATGCGCTCGCATATATCCAGGTTCTGTTCCATGCGTCTGCCGACGACAGCCACTTTCCTTCCCATTTCGGCAGCAACTTCGTAAACCTGCTGCATCCTATGAATGTTGCTTGCAAATGTTGTGAGCAGTACTCGGCCTTCAGCCTCGGCGAAAACGCTTCTGAGACCCTCGCTTACTTTTCGCTCGCTGGGTCCCCAGCCTGGACGCTCTACATTCGTGGAGTCACTTAGCAGGAGGAGAACTCCCTCTTGCCCAAGCTCGCCGATTCGAGTGATGTCAGCCAATTTTCCGTCAACTGGCGTGAAATCGAATTTGAAGTCGCCCGTGAAATAAATAATCCCGTGACTCGTTCGGACAGCCATCGAACAGTTTTCGGGAATTGAGTGAGTCACTCGGACAGGCTCGACTTCCATACAGCCTGCCTTAATCTTGTCACCCGGTTTGAAAACTCGAATGTCGATCTTCTTTTGAGGAAGCTTTTCTTCCAGCTTGCTTCGGATCAAAGCTTGTGTGAATTCCGTGCAATATATGGGCACGTCGATCTGGCTGAGAAGATAAGGAAGTCCGCCAACATGATCTTCGTGGGCGTGAGTCAAGAAAATGCCTCGAACCTTTTCCTTGTTTTCTACCAGGTAAGTAAAGTCTGGGACGACAATATCGATACCGAGCATCTCTTCATTTGGAAAGCTCAAGCCGCAGTCCACTACGACGATGTCATCGTCTTCCCGAACCACACTACAATTCTTACCGATCTCTCCGACGCCACCTAAGGCAATAACTTGAACCAATCCCATTGGTAACAGGGTACCTAAGCTAGACGAAATGCAATTGGGATGGGCTCAGATGCCCCAAAGAGGGGTCGACCCTGATATTCTGATTCCGTGCCACTAGATGCTCTAATCTTTGATTTTGATGGCCTGATCGTTGACACGGAAACGCCGGAGATTCTCATATGGCGGGAAGTTTTTCGTGAGTATGGCCAGACTTATCCTGACCAAATGTGGATTGACGCGATTGGTCGCGGAGCTGAACAGACTAAAGAAACACCCCTCCACTTATTGGATCAACTGACTGAAGGCAAACTCGATCTGGCTGAAGTAGACAAGAACCGTCAGCGCAGGCTCTATAACATGATCGCTGCTGAACCAGCTAGGCGCGGTGTGGTAACTCTCTTAAAGGAGGCCAAGTCGGCAGGCGTGCGGATGGCAATTGCGAGCAGTTCCCAGCATTGGTGGGTCGACAGTCATCTCACCCGCCTTGGTCTCAATCAGTATTTTGAGCACGTCGTTTGTGCAGACGATGCTCCCCGCTCGAAGCCGTTTCCGGATCTCTATTTGCGAGCGGTCAGCCGGCTTAGAGTCGGTACTGCCGAAGTTATCGCCTTTGAGGATTCACCAACTGGAATCGCTGCTGCCAAAGCGGCAGGGTTGTTCGTCATTGCTGTTCCGAACTCGAGCACTTGTCACCTGGATTTGACAGCTGCGAACGTGCGCTTTGAAACTCTGGACGGAGTAGGAATGGGTAGATTGGCCGAGATTTTTCACTACTAAACACGTCATTCCCGTACTTTCGAGTTGGGTGGAACAGACTGGAACCTACTTGAGTCGTATTCGTACCGGGGACTCCCCGGCGGGAGAGTCTCATGCTAGAAACAATTATTGTAGTCCTGCTCATACTTTGGCTATTGGGTTTTGGTGTTGCGCACATGGGTGGCATCATTCATATTCTGCTCGTCATAGCACTAGTTGTTGTCGTAATTAGGCTACTACAAGGCAGACGAGCATTATAATTCGCCAAGTATGAAAACGATTGCCTTGCCGATTCCAGATGCACGAGTCGCTAAACTGTGGTTGGCAAAGGCAATTGGTTGTTTAGCCGTTCTCTGGGTTGCATATGTGGTCCGAGAGATTTGGGTACCACTTGGCATGGCCTTCCTTTTGGCCATGGTCCTCGATCCCGTTGTAGACCGAATGGAACATCGCGGCTGGAGTCGTAATGCCGCAACAATTTTTATCTTCGGGAGCTTTGTCCTACTTGCTGGCGGCATGACGATATTGGTCGAGCCGTATTTGGCAAATCAAGTCTCGACGGTTCAGACCCAGTTCCTGAAGTTCTTCCCAGACACAACCCACAAAGGGTTAGTTGCTTCGTTCCATCGCATGCATGTACCAGACTGGATGGCTACTACAGGCATTCGAGCATTCGAAGGCGCGGAGGCTGGCTTTCAGAAGTCTTCCAGTTGGTTCACCGATTACGGAATGAGGTTCATCAGCAATCTCATTTGGGTAGCCATCGTACCGATCGTTGCATTCTATAGCTTGAGGGATTTTCACCTCATTTTAGGGAAGGCACTCTTGCTAGTTCCTTCTCAAAAGCGTCAGTCCGTTCAAGCAGCGGTCACCGAAATTACTTCGATTTTCGCAAAATATCTGCGTGGCTTAATGCTCGTTTCCGTCCTCAACGGGGCCAGTACATTCCTGCTTTTAGCTGCACTTCGAGTTCCAAGTGCTCTGCTACTTGGCATCATCGCGGGCATTCTCTACGCGGTTCCTTACATTGGTGCGATGATGACGATAGTTTTGACGGCCATCGTTGCCTTTGTTGGAGGCGGACCCCATGCCGTACTTGTTGCAGTTGGAGCGAGCATCGTCCTTCATCAAATCGTTTTTGATCAAGTCATCAGTCCTAGGATTCTTGGTGGGCACGTTGGATTGCATCCCATACTCAGCATCATTGCATTACTCTCGGGCAACTTACTCCTTGGCATCATAGGGATGATTCTCGCTGTTCCTGTTGCAGCTTGCATTCAAATTGCCGTCGTGGCCATGCAGCCCAAACTCGGGCAAGAGGTACCCGCATCCCTTCCCTCTGACTTATCCGAACTCGACGAAGGCGCAGTTGATAAAGAGACCCAATTTCCAGACCCGCTGATAGCGACTTAGGCTTGATCCAGTAACGGCTGTCCGACAGTCCAATTAACGTTCAAGAATTTCGCGACCGTCGCGGAAACCGCAGTCATTCCATCAATATCACCAAGATCTGACGGTTTGATCCCCTTGCCGATAACGCAGACCGGTACGAATTCACGGGAATGATCTGTGGACGGCGTTGTAGGATCGTTGCCGTGATCTGCGGTAAGGATCAGAAGGTCGTCGTCATTTAGTTTATTCAACAGTTTGCCTAGAGTGACATCAAACCGTTCGAGCGCAGAACCGAAACCAATAGGGTCGTTTCTATGACCGTACAGCATGTCAAAGTCTTCGAAATTTGCGAAAATAAATCGGGCATCCGATTCCATTGCGCTCCAGAGGGCTATTTCGTGTTCTGCATTGTTCTGAGTTCGTTTTGTAACACGGAAACCACGACCGCCAAAGAGCTCGGGAACGACGCCAACACCATAAATCTCACCAACGACATCTATGAGGCAAGGTGGTGCTGGAAGAGGATAGTCCTTGCGATGCTCGGTTCTCCAAAAAGTGGTGTCTGCGGTTCCTAGGAAGGGCCGAGCTATCACACGCTGAACGTTGTTCTCACCCTTACAAAGATCGCGTGCGATCTGACAGATTTCATAGAGACGATCAAGTGGAATGCGCTCTTCGTGACACGCTATTTGAAACACGCTATCAGCGCTGGTATAGACAATGGGATTGCCTGTTTCAAGGTGTAGCGCCCCAAGTTCACTCAGAATTTGAGTTCCACTAGCGGCCTTATTCCCGAGTATTTTGCTTCCAATTCGATCCTCAAACTGAGACACCAAATCAGCGGGAAACCCGGTTGGATAGGTGGGAAACGGCGTATCCGTCACTACTCCCATCAACTCCCAATGTCCGGTCACGGAGTCCTTTCCCTGAGACATCTCACGGAGTCTCCCAAACTTCGCACCCCAACCCTCGCGAAGCCCGTGCTCGCCAGATGTAATTCTGCAGGCCTTGAGGAATCCGCAGGCGTCAAGATTCGGTAGGGCTAATGGACCGGCGACTTCCCACACATGCTTAATTGTCGAGGGATGATCGTGATCGTTGAACTGGGGAGCGTCAGGCGCTTCGCCTGCTCCGCAGCCGTCGAGAATGATGAGAATGGCACGTTTCATGCGGTTAGAAACAGTATGGGAACAAAGCGTCATATCAGCCAAGTATCTGCGCATGTGAAGTCTATCTTTCCATTTGCCGCGCTTTGCCTTGCCTCAGTTTCCTCGGCTGATCCGATTGATGACTATGTTCAGAACGAGATGAAGAGACTTCAAATCCCAGAGGTGACCATTGGGATTATTAAGAACGGCAAACTCGTTAGAGCTCAAGCGTATGGGGAATCAGATCCAGTAACCCACCAGAAAGGCACGACACAAGATCTGTTTGAAGTGGGCTCGATCACAAAGCAATTCACAGCATTGGCGACTCTTATGTTGGTCGAGGAAGGCAAGATCGGACTAGAGGATTCCATTTCCAAATACCTGCCGGAAATTCCTGCAGCTTGGAGCAACGTGAAAGTTAGAAACCTTCTCAACCAAAACTCTGGCCTACCCGAATATGCTCTTGTTCCTGGGCTAGGGCTGCTGGAGAAGTACGACAGAAAAACGTTCATGGAACGTATTGTCAAGGAACCCATTGACTTCCTTCCGGGAGTAGCTTGGGCTTATAGCAACACTAACTATGCCTTTTTAGGCTGGATTATCGAAAAGGTAACTGACAAGTCCTATGCGACTTTCATGCAAGAGCGTGTCTTGAAGCCCTTAGGTATGAATCACTCTAGCTTTGCCGAGTCGGGTGTAGACGTACCCGGCCTTGCCAAAGGATATATCCGTGACGGGAATGCATCGGTTACTTGTCCCAGGGGTGGAGCAAGTATCAAAAGCGACGGTGCATTAGTTACGAACTTAGAGGATATGGTGAAATGGGATGACGCACTTCGCCGGAAAGCACTCATCGGCCGAAAGTCTTATGAATTACTTTGGAGTCCAGGCAAGCTCAACAATGGACGAACGCGAGCCTATGGAATGGGTTGGTTTCTGAATCAACCTTTAACCGGCGAATACCAAGGCCATGGCGGAAACGACGCAGGATACAGCGCGGGGATAAGCCGATTCCCAAAAGAAAGGCTATCCGTCTTAATGTTCTCGAATCTTTACCCCGTTGGGGGCGAAGCAATGACCAAAGGAATTGCCGAGCTGGTCGAGCCGAAGTTAAAGGTTACTGAACCCAAAACTTCTTCTGATCCTAATCCGGTGCGAACTGGTCTCATACAAAAGGCGCTAGCTGCACTTTCAACAGGTACGCCAGATGATGCGTTGCTAGAACCTGAAGTGACTGCACCCCTAAAGACAAGCCGCGCAAAGCAGTTTGGTAACGGTCTGTGGGGTCAAATTCAGAAAGTTGATCGCATGGATTTTGCCGGCCAACACAAATATGGTCGAGATACCTTTATTACCTATGTTTTAACCTCGGGCTCAAAACAGTTCGTGACGACGGTTCTTTGGAGCGCAGAAAACAAGATTGCCCAAGGCAGCCTCTCGATTATGCCTAAGCACGTTTGAGAGGCTTTGCTGCCGAGAACTTTAACGATGTGGTGATAATGGACAACTGGCCGTTACTCAGTGGCGGCCAGTTCAATATCCACAATGCAGGCTAGAACTTAACGCCAAGGGCCGCAGTTAGTTGCGAATTTGACGCATAGGCAAAGTTCACGCCAAGTACGGAAAACCCGACAGCCCAACCTGTGATCGTGTTGTATCCAGTTCTAACTGCGAATCCGTGTCCGATCGCATATTCAGCGCCTAGCCGAAGTTGACTATCCCCGTTTTGGTTGCCGAAGTCATATAAATCAGCGGCAAGAAGAATCTTGCCTCCAACAACACCGCCGACACCAAGGTTGTAACTCCTCTTGAACGGATTAATGTTGTCGCCGCGCACTTCAGTTGTTGCTCCACCAGCAGTTACAGGCACAAAATGCGTAAAGCTGATACTTGGTTCAACAAAGTTGGTAATCGTCATACCGTAGTAGACATTCGAATTGGCTCCAGCATCGTAGAGGAAACCGAGATCTACGCCTGCACTGGACTGCTTATTGTAATCCCCTGACCCAATTTCCGGTCCCGACGCCACGGGTCCGGTACCCGTCGTGATTGTCGTTCCATTAACAAATTTGTGCGCATAAAAGGCCGTAACCGCTTTAACAGTGGCACCCATGGAGAAGTGCCCATTAGAGGTCTTGATCACCTTTCCGTAGCTGACTCCGACTTGATACTCTGTGAAGCCGAAGGCATCAAGTTGATCTCGCGTGTCTGTTGGTGTTATGTTCTGACTGTCTGTTACAAGATAGGGATTGGGCACAGTGGAGATGTTTGCTGATCCCTCTGCATCAAGGCTTAGCCCCCCCATCTCGATCCCGAGGCTAAGGTCTACTCCAAGCGACGTAGTTCGGGAGCCTAAAGTACGGGCGATGTCAACTAGCTTGTCGTCGTTAACGCCACCCTTTCCGAGGTTCCCGAATTTATCCTTGATATCGCTCATGGTCAGGCCACTAAGGTGGTAACCAAAGCTTGGGTATTGGAATGTAAGACGTGCCCTTGAGTAGCCTAACATCGCGGGATTAAGGCGATGGTTCTGACCAATATCTATAGGCAATGCAAGGCCGGCGCCTGCCATACCGGCTGAACGCGTCCCGCCAATCTGGTCATCCGCAACTGATAAGGATGGTAATGCTAAGCCAAGCGTTACGATAAGTCCAGCACTCCATTTGCGTGCTAATGGTCGATTCCTCTTTGAATTCATAAATTGAGCCCCCAATTTAAAAACCTCCCGAAAGTTAGTTTTTGATAGAATGAGGGATTATGCTAAATATTAATAGTCGGTTAAATTGTCAACAAAAACGCATTTTCGAGACCCTTGCCATGATGGTTCAATGGTCTTCATCGCGTAACAACGTCTTGGCTTTGGCTCGCACTGGCGCTACTGTCACATAGGAAGCTGTTGGCGAACCCCTTCTTCAGGTTGTTCCGGGAGTAATAAGATGCTCGTAGTGAATTGATTACAACCAGTCTTCCCTCTGATGAGCTCAAAGTGAGGGCATGAGGACCGCCGGTCGCTGCTTTTGTGCTTACCTCGGCATCGTTTTGGTGTTCCGGCTCTACGACCTTCTTTCAGACACTGCCAGCCTTCTCAGGTTTTGAGGTATGGCATAGATTCCGAATTGGATCTCGACTTTGTCGGTTCCCCTGAACACGGTTGTCTCATCCGTCCAGGTCCCTTTATCCAGCCAAACGCACGCTCCACGTTGTAGCGGGACTTCATGCTCGTCTTGTAGGAAACTCGTGAGGTCGTACGCCAGTCTAGCGCCAACCTTTGGATCTCGTTCTCACATGAGCATTGAGTCCGAGCTTGTGTACGCCGGAAACAATACGCTCGCAGCCTTACCCCGGGTCCGCGACCGCGCAAGTCCCGCGCTTGCCCTGCTCCTCAAGCATCTCCAAAGCAGCAACGACTTCGTAAGTACCGGCGGCATGAGTGACGCGAAACGTACGAATGATGCCTGAAACGCCGTCAACCAAAATGTGTCCCATGTGCCAGAGCATTGACTCTTGACCCTTGCCTTTACGGTAAAGCCGGGCGTCTTGATCCGCATTGCTCGAATGCGTTTTGTTGCTCCTTTTGGTTCCTTTGAAGTTCGGCTTGCTGTCCTCACTGCCATCGTCCGCTTTGAAACTCTTCATGCTCGCATAAGCTTTGATCATGGTCCCGTCGACAACCATACGGTCGCTTGAGAGCAGATTCTTTGACTCGGAGGCACGCACCACCTTGCCAAGAAAAGCCTGAGTTGCACCGTTTGCAAATAGACGATCCCGATTCGTCGTCAAAACCGAGTGGTCTAAAACTTAATCATCCCAATCCAAACCCACGAACCAGCGGAACAATAGGTTCATCTCGATCTGCTCGCAAAGAGCACGATGGCTCCTGATACTCTACAGAGCTTGAAGCAAAACCGGGCTGACCCACGGAACTGTACTGACTCTCCCAAGCACTCATCAAAGGAGCCATGCATTCGTCGCACAAAAGGCAAATTTTTCGGAGCGGATGATCCTCGGGAATCATCGACTCCAAACTCGTCATACCGAACAACTGCTTCTTGGAACGCTCGCGACCAATCACGAAAGTAAAGACGTTAAAGCACAACAGACCGAACCAAGTTCGTCAACAGCTTCCAAGGGTTGGAGCGTTTGCAACCTTGGGAGTTCTCATGCCTCTAGGCAGTTCTAAGAACCACTAAGGCAAATAAGGTTAAGACACTGGACATCAGGTGGGTATGAACTTTGTCCGGTCCCGTGCCTCTGACGAAGCGTACGTCGAGACTGTCTTAGATTCTGGAGAAGGAGCGTCCTATGGTGGTTCGAATCTTAAGCCTTTGCTCCTGGCGACTTCAAACGGAACGGACTCATGGTGGCGTCGGGCCTTGGGTTGGATGATCGGCACATAGTCTTTTCGGCGAATAGCCTCCTGAATACCCTCGGCGTCGTAGCCCGTGTCCATGACTTCATAGAACACGGCTGCGACTCTGCTTGCCGTCATGCGCGAGAGCGGTATCGCATCGTGAGAATTATGCAAACTCGCCGAGGAAGTGAATGCCGAAAGAGGAAGACCTCCGTCTGCGACGTCCAAATGCAGTTTGTACGAGCGGTAGCCTCTGGAATTAGTCGTGGCGCCCACATCGCATGCTCTAGGAAGCTGTCGAAACGAAGTTGCGAAGTCTTGTTCGAGCTGTTTGCTTATGCGCGAGGGTTCCTTGACCGAAGGCTCAGAACCCTTCGACGGACGACGTCTTTTCTTTTAACGACTCGTTCGCGCTTCACACGGACCGTGGGCTTTTCACGAGCGTGGAAGTTGCTGGAGTCGCGACAAACATGGTGCACGAACTCAGGACCTACGTGGGTACGAACCAAGATTTCATTGGCTATGTCTAAAACCGTCTAGTCAGACAAGACCTTGAAGTGACGCGAAAAAACCGATTCGCTCGGAACTATCCAAGCAAAACCGCATAGCGTTCGGAGCACATGGTCCACCTTTAGACGTGCAATCAGGTCTTTGGTCGTCGGAATATTCAGAACCGACTTGACCACAAAAGCACAAGCAGTCGGTTTCAACGAGTAATAAGGACGGCCGCCCGAAAGGCCGGTCCCCTTTACGTGCCGTTCAACCTGAATCGCCTCCAAAACTAGAGCCACTGTGCTTTGCTCCGGATTCAAGATCCCAGACATACAATCAAGGTGGACAAACAAAGCCGGACTCAAGTTGCGCGCAACCTAGGACATCCTAGAAGCGGGTTCGGTATTCGTTGTACTTTTCTTCAAACAAAATAAGACAAACCCGACCTTTTGAAACTGGCTATCCATTGACCAATTTTATTAAACCATGTACTATTCAAGTATTGTGATGTTCTTTTGATGCGATTCACGCTTGCGCGAAAGCTCAACATGTGGGCAGCTCTGATTTTGGCGTTCTCGTGCGCTGGCTGCGGTGGACAGGGTTCAGACTCGTCGCAAGGGAATGGAGATTTTTATCTAAAGGCCTCCTTTACGAATATAACCAGTGACTGCACGGCATTGACCCAATCTATAAACCATGTAAATCCGCAGTCCCAAAAGCTGGGCGGTGACCTCACGATTGACGAATCGGAATGGATCTCGGAGAATGACAACTCAACTAAGACCATTTTCATTCATGTCTATTCGGTACCTCACACGTTTGAAGTTGGCGATGTTTTTCCCTTTGATGAAATGAACGTTCATTATAAAGGCGAATTGCATTATGATGAGACGTTTCCCAGACTTTCATCCAGTGATCGTTGGACTGCAATTTCGGGCGAGGTGACTATTACCAAGGTCGAGACTGGAGTTAGTGGATCTCCTTACGACTCAGACATTAGAGCGTTGACTGTCCACTTCAAAGCGTTTATGGTCCCAGACACCGCATCCGGAGTTGAAGGAGGCTTCACTCTTGAAGGGGATGCAAGGGTTCACACTTTCAGCTCAAGTCTTTGATAACGTAGAAGTCTGCTTATCGAAAAATACAGAACTTAATCGACTGAATGAAGCTCAACTTCTTGGACACTAGCAGCTATTTCATGGGGTTGTTCAGTGAGGATTTCCAGGGAATCAGGAGTTAAATCAGCATAGCGAAGAATTCTGGATACTCCGGTACAGCAAATTGCGCTCAATGCGCCGACTTTGAATTTCAATATTGCGAATCACATGATTCAATTTTGATTGTGGTCGATCGAGACCCAGAAGTGTAAATTTGAGGTTTAAACAGGTCCTTCAATTCAATGAATAAACTTACTCCAGATGTTCAAGACATGCACGTCGATAAGTCGGAAACTTCCATAGACAAGCAAGGTTTTCACGAATGCCACAGCCCAATGATCTTGATAGATTCGTCTTAATGCGATAGTCACGTAAATCAACATGACCACGGAGGCTACAGTCATGTGGATGTGTCCGAAAAATGCGTCCTTGCGCTACCAGCCAGCAGCATCGGCCACTGAAGTCCAGTTTTTCCGATGCCCAAATAGGTGCCAATGATGTCGTCGATCGTTAGAGGCATATTCGTCTCTTCCCGCATTTCGCGGTTCGAGCCGTTCAGAATCGAATCTCCGGATTCTAAATGGCCACCAGGCAAATTCCACTTGCAGTAGTTTAGGTTTTGGCTTCGACGAGAAGCACGTGTTCGCTAAGGCGAACAAGGGTGCATACATATATAGTTATCGAGCGGCTGCCGCCCATAGGCTTAGTGCGATCTTAATGCGATCCTGTGGATCGGAAATCAAACGTTCAAAGGCTTGTTGTCTTTGCTCGATCAGAAGGATATCCGTCCGTGGAGAAAAGTTAACGGCTTCCAAGTCGTGACACCAGCAAGCTCAGGGTATATGGCTTGTCAACGAGCTAGTGAACCAAGCAGATTTCCCAACCAATTGGTCGGGAGCATAAAACGAAAACATTCGTCGATGCACGGAGCCTATTTTGCGAATGGCGTTAGCCCGTTCGGAGGTGCATCTCCCGTAGTTCGCTTGCTGTGGTGTATTGAGCTTCTGTTTTCTTAGCGATTTCATCTTCAGTTACGCCTGGGGCAAGTTCGATGAGCACTAATCCGCCTTCTAGGACTTCAAATACGCACAAGTCCGTTATGATCAGGTCGACGCATTGTTTGCCTGTAAGTGGAAGTCGACATTGTGTGAGGACCTTGCTCTCTCCACCTTTGTTGGTGTGCTCCATCACCACAACCACACGCTTCACTCCGGCAACGAGGTCCATAGCACCCCCCATCCCTTTAATGAGTTTGCCAGGGATCATCCAATTCGCAAGGTCTCCTTGCTCACTGACTTCCATGGCACCTAGAATCGCTAAGTCAATATGGCCGCCACGGATCATGGCAAACGAATCGGCGGACGAAAAAAAACTTGTCCCGGGAATAGCGGTTACAGTCTGTTTCCCAGCATTGATGAGGTCAGGATCCTCTTCACCTTCAAATGGAAAGGGTCCCAGACCTAGCATTCCATTTTCACTTTGGAGCATGACGTCCATTCCTTCGGGGATAAAGTTAGCGACTAGGGTTGGTATGCCAATCCCCAAGTTCACGTAGAATCCATCACGCAGTTCCTGGGAGGCTCGTTGGGCAAGTTGATCTCTTGTTAATGGCATGTGATTAACCTCGGGGGCGGTTTGTCTTTCGCTCGATGCGCTTTTCGTAATTGGAGCCCTGAATGATGCGATTAACATAAATTCTAGGTGTGTGGATTTGATCTGGATCTAGATCGCCAACTTCTACTAACTCCTCTACTTCCGCAACGCACATCTTGCCAGCGGTCGCCATCATAGGATTGAAGTTTCTAGCTGTTTTGCTGTATACGAGATTTCCTGATCGGTCACCTTTCCACGCTTTGACAATGGATAGGTCCGCGGTCAAGCCCGTCTCCATTACGTACATTTCGCCACCGAACTCCCGTGTTTCCTTGCCTTCTGCTATGAGGGTCCCATAGCCGGTGCGAGTGTAAAAAGCTGGAATGCCCGCACCACCTGCTCGGATGCGTTCGGCCAATGTTCCTTGAGGGTTGAACTCCAGTTCAAGCTCACCGCTCAGATACTGTCTTTCAAATTCAGCATTCTCACCTACGTAAGATGAGAGCATCTTTTTGATTTGGCGTGTTTGGAGCATGGGACCAAGTCCAAAGTCATCGACTCCACAGTTGTTGCTAATAACGGTGAGACCATTTACTCCAGAATCCCGCACGGCCAGAATGAGGTTCTCCGCAATACCACAGAGACCAAATCCGCCTGACATGATCGTCATGCCGTCGAATAACAGACCTTCCAACGCCGAGCGAGCGTCAGCATAAACTTTGTGCATAGTTTCTCACCAATCTATGGACAAGTTCGACTCTAGAACGACATTGTCCGATGGTGATTCTACTCTTCGGCTGGGCGCTACAGGAGTTTCAAAGGGGTCGAATCGTGAAATCCATGTCCGCTCGCCACTTAGGTTTCGAAAAAAATGGGAGCCTGCTAAGTGGCTCCCAAATTGGCTTCTAACCTCAAAATTCTCCTTTCGTGGTTTGCGTGGGTAATGGACGAACTATCGATTCAAGAGTTCAGTCAATATTTACTGGTTTTTGTCTTGCTTGAAAATTCTATTGAGAATCCCTTCGATTTTGAAAGTGAGTTCGCTGTTGGTCGTTAATGTGTCGCATCCTGCGATCCGACCAAGCTCTAGGATTTCCTTCTCTTTGTGACCAGCGTGACCTATGACATGTATGCCATTGCTTCTTAACAGCGGCACGAGCTCATTCGGCGCCATTGTGGGCGAACCTAGATTAACGATCGCCAACTTTGCGTTGCCAAACCCAGTAGGTATCGACTTGCAGAGCACAGGCTCGTACCCTAAGCCCTTTAGAGTCTGCACCAGCCGCGAACTCCACATGAGATTGTCTTCGAAGACCAATACTTCGCGAGAGGTCATGACTTTGAACCCGTTTCGGCGACGACTACCGAGCTAATTCCGCCTCTAACGTTGAAGATCCCTGTGACACGCATCCACTTCGGTGAGCAACTCTTGGAAAGTTCGTCTAGCAAACGGTTGATGACGGCCTCGAAGTAGATGCCTTGGTTACGAAACGAGTAGTAATAGAGTTTGAGCGACTTCAGTTCAATACAGGAGTCACCAGGGATGTAATCCAATTCAATCGTCGCAAAGTCCGGCTGGCCCGTCTTGGGACAAACGCTCGTAAATTCCGGGCAGATATGCTTTATCGTGTAGTTGCGTTCTGGAGCTGGATTAGGAAAGATTTCAATTTCAGGCATGGAGGGGCTAGATTTTAGCATTTCGGGATACGGCTAATCCGATACGGGAAGCTGGTAGCTCGTAGCTTCGGTTGCGCTTTGACCGAAGACCAGGTCGTTGCCTATCACTCGCACTGCATTGATCTGAACTTCATCTGGACGGATGAGGAATCCTAGACGTGCTCCATCTCCAGAAACATAGAACTGAAAGAGCTGCGAAAACAGGGTCGCCGGAGTCGCACCGTAGAAACATCCCTCAATAAAAGCATCAGCGAATGCAAGCTTTTGGGTCGTCGAAAGTTGCCCATAAGGCAGGCCGTCTTGAGTAGCCTGGGCAATTTCTTTTCGGCTCAGTGTGGAAAAGAACTTCAAGGCTGGAAAACCCATTTGAATCGGTGTCGTGTCGAATCCTGCGATCGTCCCATTCTTAATGCAAAACGGTTTCGCCTGTTCTGGAGTCAGCTTGGAGACGAACTGGGAATAATCTTGCAGCGTGGGTCCTGATTTCGAACCTTTGGCTTCCAAGGGGCGAAGGAGTTCTTCGGGCGTTTCGAATTTTCTGAGCCGCCAGAAACCGCCGTGCCGCACCATTACAAATCCATCTTCGAACCGAGTAAAGAGGTCATTTTCCTTCTTAAGTCCTTCAAGCCAAGTAGGTAATCCGCCTATTCCTTGGTTGAAATCCTTTTCGGCAGCAGGAACACGAAATGCGTCCGCGACAATAGCGACGTGAGTCTGGTCGAATGCTTTTTCAAGGAAGTCAGCAACAGAGTAAGCTTTATTTCCGTAAAGTGGACGGAGCGCACTTTTGTTGACTACAAGTTTGGCAAGCTCGCCTTCTGTTGGAACAGATTGGTCCCAAGCTAGAACCTCTTTTCCGAACGGTAACAGCGCCAGCTTGTCCGTCGGAGATGGCATAAAGATGAGTTGCTCCTCATGCTTCGATATATATCGCACTCCAAATCCCTGGAGCACACTGAGCCGATAGAGCAACGGGTCATAGCGAACAAAGTAGGGACAAGCGTTTGGGTTGACTTCCGAGCTCAATCGCCCTTTCCTTTGTGCTGGAGAGAGCGGTCCTCGAATCTTGGATGTCGAAGCAATTAGGCTAGTTGGGGCCGCAACCAGGTCACCCTTCCAAAATGCAGAAACTTTATCGGGCGACAGCGATAACAGCAAATTACCTAAAGACACGTCCTGCCTATTAATCGCATGGTTAAGCAAGCTCGTCCGACTTGGATCTGCAGCAGTTTTGGTTGTGAACGTGGGGTCTGCTCGTTCAATGAGTTCGTTTTGGGCCGCTTGCCGGTCTACGTTTGCTGCCTTAGTAATGATCTCAAGTTCACTGGCTAACTCCTTTTGAGCTTGTTCATCTTCGGCCCTCAGGTAACGATCCCGAATGACCTTTTCCTCAGGGTCCATCACGAGCCTGTATGTTTTAGCATCAGCCTTCCATTCGCACCCCAATGCGGATGCAATCTTGTCAAGAACCAATCCCGCCGGTTGGTCCTGTACTAAGACTGTGACCTTAAGGTCTTTGATCGCAGGCGACCGGTCCAAAAAGACTTCGGTTTGCTTTGTAATCAACGAAAGCGCTTCCGAAATGGGAACGATCTTCATCTTTAGTGAGATCGGTTTCTGTAGTCGAGGTTCTTTGGCAAGGGATGACGCTTGTCCAAGTGCAAGTCCCGTTAAGATCATGCTGAAACCTAAGCACCCGCCCAATCTAGATACTAAGGTCAAACTCATATAGATTCCGACGATTTCAAAGGGAAGGTGTTACCACTTGACGCGAGAAACCTAATATTTCGGAAGTTGAGAGAGTTCAATAGACGATTTGAACCCTCTCTCCTCGGATTACTTATGGATTGCGTGACCTTGTGCGTCTTCAAACGCCTCAAGGACAGCTTCAGACATCGTTGGGTGAGCGTGGATACAATCCACCATATAATCCAACGTCGCCTCAAGCTTGAGTGCTACGACTCCTTCATGAATCATGTCGGTTACGTGAGCACCGATCATATGGACTCCGAGTACCTCGCCGTACTTCTTCTCGCAGACGACTTTCACAAATCCATCTTGCTCCGTTGTGGCCATTGCTTTGCCCAGTGGCCTGAAGTTGAATTTGCCGATTGTTACATCGTATCCCTTCGCCTTTGCTTCGGCCTCGGTCATTCCCACCGATGAGACTTCAGGTGAAGTGTAAACGCAGCCAGGAACAGCCTTGTAATCCATGAGCTTCTGAGATCCGGTCACGATGTTGGTTACGGCGACAATGCCTTCTGCCGAAGCAACGTGGGCTAACTGATATTCACCCGTGACATCACCGATTGCATAGATATTGGGCACATGCGTTTTCATGGTGTAGTCGACCAATTCAACCCCACGCCGGTGCAACTTTACTCCGATGCCCTCTAGGTTCATGTTCTCGGTGTTTGCTTTTCGCCCGACTCCTAGTAGCACAACATCGACCTCAAGGACTTCGATTTCGTCTCCTTTCTTGATCGAGACCTTCCAGCCGTCTCCGCTCTTCTCACACTTGTCGATTGTCGCACCGGTCTTAACTTTGATGCCTTGGCGACCCAACAACTTGGCCAACTCGGTGCCTAAATCGCTGTCCATCACTGGAAGCAGCTGTGGCATCATTTCAACGAGCGTAACTTCCGTTCCCAATCCATTGAAAACGTATCCGAATTCGCATCCGACAGCACCGCCGCCTAAGATGACCATCTTCTTTGGTACGAATGGCGCGGTCAGGGCATCGTCTGACGTCCAGACATTGCTATCTCTGCCGCCCGTAAGCCCAGGAACAGGAAGGTAAATCACTGAAGAACCCATCGCAAGAATAAAGTTCTTTGCTCGAATGGTCTCTTTCTTACCATCCTTCGTCACTTCAATCGTATGGGCGTCGACAAATGAAGCAAAGCCTTCAACGTGCCTAATGCCATTCTTCTTGAAGAGCATGCCTACGCCGCCGCGCTGTGTCTGAACAATCTTGTCCTTCCTCGCCATCATTGCAGCAAAGTCGATTGTCGCTTCCCCTTCAACCTTTACGCCAAGTTTATCGGCGTGCTTGACGTGCTGCAACCTTTCTACGGAAGCGATGAGGGCCTTGCTAGGGATACATCCCCAATTGAGACACGTGCCTCCAAGAAATTCCTTTTCGACGACGGTAACCTTGGCGCCTAACTGAGCTGCGCGAATTGCGGCAACATATCCACCAGGTCCCGCGCCGATAATAACCAGGTCTGTGTCGAAGTTCTCATTAGCCATTAACTGTTCCTGCTCCTGTAAGACGGGCATGCTTGCAATGTCTCGAATAAGGGAATCGATCGGTGCAGCTACGGCTGCCGGTCCATTCATGGGAGTACTAACTTGCGATCGTTTCTTGCTCATTCAGCGTCCTAGCGTCTTTCAAGCAAGTTTACCGTGGTGTGCCAAGTCCTCAAGCCGGTCGAGCACGTAGGAACGCTAGACACCACCTATCACAACAATTCCCGTTGGAGAATTAAGTTGAACCTTGGCTTCGATCATTGAGGAGACGTCAAGGCACGATCTTCGCCTAAGTACCCTTACCCATTCTTGCCCCATCTTTTGCTTTAGCTATCGCAGCAATGAGCCTGTTCGCAAGTGCCTGATCGCTTGCATCTTTGAAAAAAGCCTTCATTCTACGAATCTGTTGAAGCTCCATAGGTCTCTGATACACCGTATGGCTCTTCGACATTTCGTCCAAAGCCAAATAGAGATTCATTCGGAACGAATTCGCAGTAAAGGTTGAAAATAGTGATGCATGCTCGGCTTCAGCCGGAAGGGGCGCAGTGACCCCGTTGTCGTCGACAAATCCACTGTAGTTGATCTTCAAGTGCTGTGGAACCGCAATAATCCATGACTTGGGTACGAAAGACTCTTCCATGATCTTTCGCGTAATCATAAAAGCTTCATGCATTGGATAGGGGCCATCGGAAGTCAGAAACCGGGTGAAATAATCTGCACGGTTCGTCTCGGCAAGAAGAGACGTGTGTTGAAGGCTGGGATCCATAACCCAACCCATCCAATACCAGGGCAGCCTGATCTGCTTCATTTGTTCAGCCGTATCGGGGCCAACTATTTTCTTAGCCACGATGTCCGACGGCATTCCCAAGGAGTCCATTTTGCTCTTCGAGTAGATCCTTCCCTGCTCTCCCACATTCCACATTGGATTTCTATATGCAGGCTGAGCGGTGTTTTTCAAACTAAGAAAATGCATCCTTAGGTCGTGCTGAAGGTAGAGCAACGAACGTTTCTTGCTTAAGCCCACTTCCTGTGCTGGGCTCAAAGGCCTCATTACAGAACTCGTGTAGTAGGACTCAATGGAATTAAAATTCGCAGCCGTTGGGTTCGACAAGTAAGCGTCCTCTAGTTGAAAGGGCGTTTCCTGAGCTAATTTGACGTCTGAGATCCAGTTTGCGATAGTTGCGTGTTCATTTCCGTGAAAAACGTCTTCGCTAATCCGATTGAAAGGTATTCCAATCTTCAGCTTGGCGAGATCGACACGCAAGATCTCGGCTCGAGCTCGCTCGGCTTGTGCAAGTGAATCAATCCTGCCAAAGAACGTCGGAAGAATCTGCTTCAACGACATGGCAAATTCCTTATCGCGAGCCAACGAGGTAGCTCCCTCCAACACAGATCCTCCGGGTTGCATGGGGCGATCCATCATCGGATCGAGTGGTTTATCGATGTGATAATTCTCTCGAAGGGTATGAATCTGATCGACGATCTGTTTGGCGTCTTCAAGAGAAAGATGCGCCTTTGCGCGTCTCATCAAATCTTCATCCGAAAAATTATAAGCCGCCAGTTCCAATCCATCTGGAGAATGACAAGAGGCACAGGCTTGTCCGCGAGCATCCGTCTTGCGCCAGGCACTCAGCGATACGTGTTTCGTAGTGTCAATGGAAGGGGAAGGATTCGACTTCGCCAGAACTGAAGCAATACACGGGGAAACGAGCAGCAGAAACCCAATTGGTTTCCAACGTAGCAACATAGAACTATCTTACGTGACCTGGGACCAGATTGGTAATAGCTGACGTCAGGTCTATTGTGGAATCCTTTAGAGACAAGATTGCCTCATAAATGGATATCATCAATCGTTGATCTGACTAATGTCCGTCCCGGCCTAAAGTGGATGGCAACTTGGCCATCGTTGAATCGTACACCTACCGCAAATGACTTTTTTTGACCGGATATTGCGCAAGAACACTCCAGTGACCATTGGCTTGGTTGCCACTCTTGCATTGAGTGCCATTGCACTAGCTGTCGTCCAAAAACCTGGGTTCGAGACTCATCGTCTCGAGAACGATCTCCTTAGCCAACCGTGGGTCATTCTTACTTATCCCTGGTCATTTCATATGCTGTCGAGCGGCTTTGGATTACTTTTTGGGATCAGTTTATTGCTATGGCTATTCTCGGCTGGCTCTGCCCTCGAATATGAGATGGGCAGTAAGCGATTCTTGGTCTTCTGGTTTGTCATAACACTCTTAGGTGGGGCCGGAATATGGCTGGGCGCCAAGGTGGAATCCATCCACGTATTCCTAACTGAACCCTTTCTCCCTATTGCCGCACTCACTGTCGCTTGGAGCGTTAGAAATAAGACACAAACATTAAGCGTGTATGGCGTGATCCCCGTACGTGCTTATGTATTGGGTTGGCTCGCTAGTATTCTCTTAGTGTTGAGTTACGGCTCAACGGTTCCAGTCTTAGGATTGTTTGCTACGCTGCCTCTGATAATCGCTTTTTGCTTTGCCTCCGACCTCATTCCACGTTTATCGTTTTCGGGTGATCCAACCGCTCGAAATCGTAGACGGATCAGTCCGACGGAAAAGGAATTGACCACGCGTGGACAAGTTCGATATGACCAATCGTACTTTGACGAAGTCAAGCGACGTGAACTTGAGCGGCTTGAGAAGGAGCGCTTAAAGCAGCTACTGGGCGAAGATTAGGTTAGTGACGGCTCACTAAGTTCTAAAATGCACTGTGACTTTGAATTCGCTTCTCGGGCAATTTCGATTGTGTCCGCTCATTGCATCCGTGCAATCGACTGAGGGTTCCCCGTCTGATAACCCAGAGACCTTAAGGCAGATGGCCCTTGCCAGTATTCAAGAGGGGGTAACAACCCTTAGGATGCAAGGAATCGACAATATTCGGGCCGTACGCGCTTCTTCGAACGTGCCCATTATTGGACTTATCAAGCGAAACTACCCGGACTCAGAGGTCTACATTACTCCCACCGTTCGCGAAGTAGATGACCTACTAAGCCTCGGAGTTGAAGTCATTGCTCTCGACGCAACCCAGCGAGCACGACCGTGCAGCGTAGATCTGGGCGACTTGATCAAACGAGTCCATAGTGCAAATAAGCTAGTTCTTGCGGACATTGACACTTTGGAATCCGCAATCGCGGCTGAAGCCTTAGGCGCGGATTTGATCAGTACGACGCTTGCCGGCTATACCGCAACGTCTCCAAATCAAAAAGGTCCTGACCTTGAACTTTTGCGCAAGGTCATCAATTCAGTTTCCATTCCCGTGCTTGCGGAAGGCAGGTACGCACAAAAGTGGCAAATTGAGGCTGCGCTAAGGATGGGTGCATCAGGTGTCGTAGTTGGAGGCGCCCTAAACGATCCCATCAAAACCACTCAAGCACTTAAGCCTGCGAGAACGAACTATGGGAAAGTAGGAGCTGTCGATATTGGGGGGACCTGGATGCGATTCGCAGTCTTTTCTAATCAGTGGGAGCTCGAATCCATTGAGAGAATGCCGGTGTTTGAGTCAAGAGAAGACCGCATAGATTGGATTCGAAACCAGATCAAGCGTACTGGTGTTGACGCCGTTGGCGTGAGTACGGGAGGAACGGTTGATCCGAAAACGGGCGAGTTGTGGGAAGCCAAGGCACTCATCCCCGATCACGTAGGCTCAATCTTTAGCGAGCAAGTCCTTGGAGTTCCAACACTTGCTCTCAACGATGGTCTGGCATCAGCATGGGGACATGCGTGCCTACCTCAATTCGCAGGAAAACGCGTCGCGACATTAGCGCTTGGCACCGGAGTGGGGTGCGGTTTCGTCGCAGAAGGCAGTATTTTGATGGGACCGAGAGGGGAATACCCAAGGATCAACGATCTTCCGGGTCCGGGCGGGCAGACCTATGAACAGATGCTTGGTGGAGCAGCGCTCAGTCCCGATCCTACGCCTTCCCAAATGGCGACAGCGTTGCAGGCGTTCCTACAAGCAGGAATTCTATTACAGGAGATGTATTTTCCCGACCAAATCGTAGTTTGCGGCGCAGTTGGTTTGAGCGAGTGGCTCAGTCCCTATCTTCGCTCGTCGGGACTGAGCGCCTCACCATTTGGTTTGGATGCAGGAATATTCGGTGCAGCGGCTCTAGTGCTTTTTCCATCGCACTAGAGCGTGTGCACTCGGCCTAAACAGACGAGTTCTTTCGAATGTAATCGTAGAGTTCGTCAATTTGCGTGAAGGCTAGCCCAGTAACCGTGTCTGCACATCCGTAATAGATGGTGATCCGTCCTGTTGGAGCATCTGCCAGTGCAGCACAAGGGAACGTAACATTGGGTACGTCTCCCGCTAGCTCATAGAGCTCACGGGGGTTAATCAAGTACGGCTTGCAGCGGTATCGCACCTTCCAAGGCTGCTCAAGATCGAGCAACACGGCACCAAAGCTGTAAACATATCCGTTGCAGCTGGTTAGTACGCCATGGTGGAACATGAGCCAACCTTCAGATGTTTCGAGTGGCACGGGACCAGCGCCAATCTTAGTACTTTCCCAAGGTTCCTTTGGACCCATGACGTAGCGATGGCGGCCCCAATAAACTAGGTCCTCGCTTTGCGAGATGTAGATGTCTCCAAATGCGGTGTGGCCAGTATCGCTTGGCCGACTAAACATTAGGTAGCGGCCGTTTACTTTACGTGGGAACAAAACTCCGTTTCGGTTGTAAGGGAGAAGCGTGTTCTCCACCATGTGAAACTCTTTGAAATCTTTGGTCCAACCTAGCCCAATCGTTGGTCCATGCCAGCCATTACACCATGTTACATAGTAACGATCCTCAATCCAGCAAACTCGAGGATCGTAGGCATAGGTTGGTGCCTCGACTTCTTTATCGTCGAGAATCCATTTGATGGTCTCGTGATTGATGTTCCAGTCGTATCCGTTCTCGCTGAACCCGGCATGGAGAACCATGTTGCGACAAATATCATCGCAGCGAAATACGCCAGCGAACTTGCCTTCAAACGGCACAGCCGCACTATTAAAAATACTATTGCTCGTCGGGATGAGGTCGCGTGGAATTATCGGGTTTTTTGAGTAGCGCCACATCGGGCCCTGCGTCGGCTTTGAACGTTCTTCCCAAGGGATGTTTGGAAGGGGTTGACCAACTAGTCTGATCGTTGACATGTCGTTAGTTTCTCACAAAATGCAGGCGTAAAGTGTCCTGTTTTTCGCCCCATATGCAGTTCATTCGAAGGTGCTCATGAGCTTGTGTCTCCGTAGTGAGACGAATCAATACGTAGAGCAACGGATTTGAACTCAATCGAAGTTAACGCGTTTGCCTAGTGACAATCCCAGAGTAGACTTTGAGGCAATGCTTCAGACTACTTACTTGCACTCCGGCTGGGAATTTGCGGAATCGACTTGGCCCGGAGGAAAGGTCGCCACCGTCCAAACGGGGTGGTTACCGGCAACGGTCCCAGGTCATGTCCACTTGGATCTCGTTGAAAATGGAGTCATCGCACATCCATTTGAGCGGATGAACGAGCTCGGTTGCCAATGGGTTGATCAACGAGACTGGTCGTACCGCACGGAATTCCAGTGGGAGGCAACCGTTGACTTGCCGTACCAGGTTTTGCGGTTCGAGGGGCTTGACACCATCTGCGAAATCTACTTGAACGGCACGAAAGTCGGGGAGCACGACAATATGTTCGTACCCCTTGAAATCAAAGTTACAGATCTGCTTCTCGTTGGTTCCAATGAACTTCGAATCGACTTCAAATCAGCGGTTCGAGTAGGTACTCAGAGGCGAGAGGACTATTTCGCTCAAGAAGGACTGTCGCTCGAAACGGTTAACTTTGACGAGCGTGCTTTTGTGCGCAAGGCACAGTATATGTTTGGATGGGACTGGAGTCCTAGGCTCGTTTCATGTGGCGTTTGGCGGCCCATTTCCTTGGTGGAATATTCAGCCCGAATTACCGACGTCTGGGTTCAACAGGTCCATGCTGCTGATGGCTCCGTGGAATTGAAGTGCCAAATAGAGTCCGAGGGAGATGCCGACGGGTGGATACTTCATGGCTTCGATCCAGAAGGAATTCTCCTTGACGAACCAACGGAATACGATGGCGGCCAGAGCCTGCACATCCCTGATCCTATCCTTTGGAATCCAAAAGATCCCCAACTTTACGATGTTTCGGTGGCCCTGGCCAGCGCAAATCCGGAGGCTGGTGCCGCAGAAGATAATTTACTGGTTCACCACGTTGTGAACCTCAATGTTGGCCTCGCTCAGAAGAAGCTCTTACGTGAGCGAGACTCGTTTGGTGAGTCTTTTGAGTTCGAAGTCAACGGTAAGACGCTCTGGGCACGAGGAGCAAATTGGATTCCTGACCACTCGTTCCCATCCTACGTTACTAAAGAGCAATATCGGGACCGACTCGCAAAAGCCAAGGACATGGGTTTTAACATGCTTCGAGTTTGGGGTGGGGGGCTCTATGAGACGGACGAGTTCTATGACATCTGTGATGAACTGGGAATCCTCGTCTGGCAAGATTTTGCATTCGCCTGTTCTTACTATCCGGACGATATAGCGGCTCAGGAGGTCATTCGGGCTGAGGCTAAATCGAACATTAAGCGAATTAGGAATCACCCGTGCTTGGCCCTGTGGTGCGGCAACAACGAGAACCTAGAAATGTTCGCTAACACCTGGGGAGGCAAAGACCGAAATCCGAAGCGCTATTACGGGGTCAATCATTACGACAATGTGCTTCCCGAACTCTTAGCAGAACTGGATCCCACAAACAGCTACATATCAACCTCACCAATCGGAACAAATCCAGATAACGATGGAAAGGCCGAGAAACAGACTGGACCAAATTCGGGCGGATTTGGAGATCAACACTGTTGGGATGTGTGGCATGGCCGAGGCGACTGGAAGTATTACGCTGATTCTACAGGTCGATTTTCGAGCGAATACGGGTTCGCGTCATCGTGTAGTGCTTCGCTTTGGGAGCAGACGCTGGATTCATCCGATTGGGATCCTCATTCGAAAGTCGTCCAGTGGCATGACCGGACCGGCAAGGGCCATGATACATTCCAAGGCTATGCCAAACTACACTACCCCGAGTCTGTGACGCTCGAAGACTGGGTGTATTACAGTCAGCTTAACCAAAGAGACGCACTCAGAGCAGGGGTTGAGCACTATCGTCGATCCCAGTTTTGCCGAGGATCACTTATTTGGCAACTCAACGATTGCTGGCCGGTCCAGAGCTGGGCCATTCTCGACAGCGCGGGAGACTATAAAGCACTAGCTTATGACCTCCGACGCACTTACGAAGATCGCCTGTTATCAATTGAGCGCAAGAACGATCAAATCACCGTTCATGCGGTAAATGACTCTGATGAACCTTGGATTACGTCGGTCTATCTCTCTGCAGTTAATCTTCAAACGGGCGAAGTTCTATCTCTGTGGGAGTCCGATTTCGCTTTGGATGAAGATATGCGTGGTCCAGTTCTCGAAGCATCCGTCCACGGGTTGTCCTTGCCGGACGTTTTGCTCACTGTTACCGACGGTTATGGCGAAGTTGGTTCCTGGCAGCTACTCGCCGAACCTAAGAATGCAAGATTTGCACAGGCTGAGCCACTGATTATATCAACGTGGAATGAGTCGGAGCTAACGATACGGACAACAACTCCGTTGGTGGATCTAATGCTAACTGAGGCGGGAGCACCGACTCCTTTCATCGACAATTTCGTGACAATCCCAAGGCCAGGAGTTTTCAGCGTTCCAATCCATCGGATTCCGAACACAATCGAAGCCCGCTCCCTGGCGGGAATTCACCCAATCAAAGTCACTCGATCACCACTTTAAATAGAAAAGGGGCCGACCTAAAGGCTTGGCCCCTTTTCCAGTATGCATTGCCCTACTTGGGAGGTTCAAATGCTTTCGCATCGAGACTCGAATCCACCTTTGCTGACTTGAATTCGGTTACGGTATCCCCTTCTGAATCGTGGTTTACGATCTTCATAGGAATCATGGTTCCGTTGACCTTTTTGTAGTCCGAGTAATCGGTGATTTCGGCCATGGTTCCCAATATCGTTGGGTAGTAGTAAGAGATGCGGCTCAGAAGTCCGCTTGACTTGTCGAAGAACAAGCTCACTCGTGTGCGATCGGCATTTGAACCGGTGACAACCACTTGATCTTTGCCATTTAGCTTGGCTGTGCCGCCTGTAGCATTGCTGAGTTTAGGTAGAGAATCGGCTCCTTGGACAATCAGCTTTGCATTGACATAGTGGACCGCAATCGACTTGGGAACTGAAACCATTCCGTGCTCCGTTGGGAAATAGGCCATTTCACCGTTAAAGCCAGTCTTGAAATCTCCCTTTTTGGAGTGCACGACTAATGCGTATTTTTCACCCATGTAGGTTGCTTCAACCTTTGACTTTTCGCCCTTGTTTAGGCTGGTGCCTTCAAATCGCAATCCTGGAATAGGCTTTGAACCTTCAGGGCTGACAGCTTTTCCAAAAGCTGCAATTGCCGATTCGGCCTGAACTGTCGCGCTTCGTCGAGTTCGAACTTCTAGTCCATCGAGTGGCGGCAGGCTCATGGGTCGGGTTTTGCCGCTGTGACAAGTAGCACAAGTAATTTCGTTACGACCATTGAAATGCTTCTTGTTGATATCTCGCTGCATGGCGATCATGGCGCGAGCGGTGCGTTTTTCGTCCTTATCATCGGCGGCACGATCTGCGCTATGACAATATTCACAGTCAACTTTGAGGGAAGCGCTCATGAACTGCATTGCAGGAATGACATCGCTTGCCTTGTTTCCCTTAAAGGACACAATGTTTTTGAACTGTTGTTCGGCTAGAGGGGCCTCTTGCTGGGGCAATGCAATCGCCCCACAGAAGCCAGACAATGAGAGAATAAGAATTCCATATGCAGGACGCATTGGATCATCTTATCACCTAATTTGATCGGTAACAAAGCAAAGCCGATACGCTTAACCCAAGATCTGGCCTTCGGTGCCAATCGAACTGTAACTTAGTCCTGCGAAAGCTGGAACCTCCGCAGCCACACGGTCCATGACTTCACCAGCATTGAAAACTGGGAAAGCAGCGTTCAAGCGCATGCCCAGTTCAGCGAATACGCGCCAGGCTGGCTTCGCCTCTTTAAATGTCGGCAAGACCTGTCGCATGATCTGAACCCGGCGTTCAATATTGGTATAGCTGCCTTCCATTTCGCTGGGGGCGCTCATTGGGAGAGAAACGCTGGCAAAGGGATAGGCTGCGGTTTCAAATACAGACTGAAGAATTAGGACTTCGACATTTTCAAGTGCCGTTTCGACAAGCTTCGAGTCGTGATAACTTGCAAGTAGGTCCGCCCCAACAATCCACAGGACTTTCACATCACCTTTGACACAGGCTTCAAGAATTTGGCGGGTATTCAGGCCTGTTGGTCCAGGAAGGAATCCCAGGTCTTCAGCTCCCTGCTCGTTGGCTCTCAGTGCGTAGACATTTAAGGTTGAGCCATTGTTCGCGGCGAATGACGCAAGTGCCTCAACAATCTGCTGGCCAGATTCCTGGTTGTACAGCGAACGAGTTGCCACGATTGGTGCAGATTGGTCCTTGAGAAGGTCCGCTGCCGATTGAATCTTAGCGGCTGCGATCCCAGTAACCGAGGAAACATATTCGGGAGTTAGCCTTGCGTCAGAACCCTTCAAACCTGCGGCTGTTGCGAGGCCGCCAGCTAGAACTGCGCCTGTCCCTGGATTGAAGCGAAGAACGATATGGGCAAAACTATCGGCATCGGTTGGTGCATCGTGAGCCACAACAATCTTCGTTCCCGAATTGAACCAGGCTTTTCGGATCCTCAAGTAAAGGATAGGTTCCTCATCCGCTAACGACGCTCCGAACACCAAAATAGCTTTTTGCTTTTCAAACCCAGCGATGGAGTCTTTGGCCGAGTTCAAACCCATTTGGTTCTCGATGTTTTGGCTTGGCAAACAGCGAGACATTCGATAATCAATGTTCGGAGTGCCAACCACTCCGTTAAAGAACTTCTTGATCGAGAATAGATCTTCGTTGGAGTTCGAATCTCCCCCAATCACGGCAATTTCGTTGCCGCTTTTTCCTGCCAAAGCATGAACGATGGCTTCGTATGCCCCTGACCAGTCGGAAGGTACCAGCTGATTTTTGAGTCTGACTTCGGGAGTAGAAAGCCTCTTCGCCGAATTGAATTCGTAGTGGCCAAACTTACCCTTGTCGCAAGTCCACTCTTCGTTGACTGCCTCGTTTGTTCTTCCGTTTATGCGAACAATCTCGTTGGCGCGGTAATCCATGTATATGTTGCAGCCATTACTACAAACAGTACAAATTCCTGGTCTGGTTTGAATGTCCCATGGACGCGCGCGAAAACGATACTTCGTGTTGGTGAGAGCACCGACCGGACAGATTTCAATGACGTTACCGCTGAATTTTGAGTCGAAGTCGCGCATCTCAAACGTCGAGGGCTGCATTTGTGCACCCCGGAATCGAAATGCTAGTTGTCCGTCTCCCGAAATTTCTTCGGTGAAGCGGACGCACCGGCCACATTGAATACATCGTTCCAGATCGAGCGTGACGTACTTACTGAGTGGAAATGCCTTTGGGGCGTGCCGCTTCATTTCCACGTACCTGCTGGTCGATGGACCATACACAAGCGTATTGTTCTGAAGTGGACATTCGCCGCCTCGATCGCATATAGGACAGTCGAGGGGATGGTTGATAAGCAGAAACTCGAGAACACCCTTTCGGTCGCGATGCAGTGCTTCCGTATCCGTGAATACCATCAAGCCTTCGGTTGCTGGCAGGGTGCATGCAGCCTGAGGCTTCGGCATCTTTCGCACGCTTCCATCGGGCATCTTATATGCGCACTCAACCAAGCACATTCGGCACATGCCGACGGGCTTAAGGCGAGGGTGATAGCAAAAGATCGGAATTTCCAGGCCAAGTCGCTTGACCGATTCCACCATCATCTCTCCTTTAGGTACTTGGAGAGCGATATCGTTGATTGAAATGTTGACTGTCTGGACGTCCGCAACGGCTGCCATGCTTGTTCCTGGATTCTTGACCCAATATGCCTTGGATCCGAACACGGAGTCTACCTTTGACCCTTCTGAATTAGTGTTTGACTGGTAATTCCTTTTATTCCTTCAAAACAGTTCAGAATCAACACAAGATATGAACCGTCGGCCGCAACACCGTGGGATTGGAAGAATGGAAAGCTTGCTCGCGCTTTTCATCGTTGGTGTAGCTGCGCTGATCCTTGTGGCACTCACTGTAAAGTCGAAAGGGCAAAATCTGCTTTTGGATGAATCAGGTCGTATGAGGAAGGTTTATATAGCTCTGTCATTGTATGAAGAGCAGTACGACTCTCAACCTGCACCGGACCTTGTCAAAGCCACGACATATGATCCTCGTCGAGAGGATCTTCTCTCCGAACAAGACCCGTTTTCTAAGGTTGCTGCAAAGGAGTTTCCCCTTGACCCCGGGCTCGACTTGGCTCAAAAGTCGCCCTTTCGAATTAGCTTCTCTTACATTCAGAACTTTATTCGTAATGGAAAGCTCAAGACAAAACCTTGGGCACAGGCGCGCCTTGATCCAAGACTGGGAATTCTTGCCAACGAATGGATCGGAAGTGTCCAAGCATCGGATCCATTCAAAGCAAAAGTTGGTGGTCGAGTTCTGCGAATAAACACCGATGGTTCGGTGTTTATTGTAAAGGACCGTGGTGGCCCGAAGGAACTAGGCGACCCCAACGACTTGTTCGTCAGTCACTAATTTTCAAGCCGGTGAAGCTCGCTTAACGATTCGCCCAGAATGAGTCGCTTACAGGCTTCTCCAAGTAGGGGTGCAATTGGAATGACTCGAAGTTTCCCTTCCGCAAATTCCTTTTTACCCATCAAAGGGATAGAGTCTGTAACAACAAACTCGTCCACGGGGGAATCTGCAAGCTTCTTCATCAATTGCTCCATCGAAAGCTTCTGATCGGACAGAACACCATGGACGGCAAGCATTCGCACGGTCGCAGCCCCTTGCTCTTTTAGGATGGCAGCATCCTTTAGGACGGTATTACCCGTTAGGATTTCGTCATCGACAAGGAAGCAGTGCTTGCCTCTGACGTTCCCAGTTACGACTTTAACGGTTGGCGTTTCGGAATGATCCGTTCTGGATTTATAGATATAGGCGGGTTCGATCCCGAGCGCAGATGGAACTTCTTCAAACCGCTTTGCGGCACTTGAGTCGGCAAAAACGACAACACAGTCGTCTGGATTAAGTTTAGATAGGTACTCGTTTCGAATGTAATTGACGAGCATCGGTAGTGCTGGAACCTCGTCGGCAGTCGGAACGAAATATTGTTTGATATGGGGATCATGAGGTTCTAAGAGCATGACTCGCCTAACATTGAGAACCTTATTTAGGATTTCCGGCAATCTTTGCCCCATCACGGAGATTCGAGGGCGATTCTTCCTATCGGATCGGCTGTACGGCATGTACGGGAAGATCACAAAGGTCTGCCGAGGATGAGCGTTATTGATGGCATCCAGTAGAGCAAGCAATTCGACAATGTGGTCGCTTACGGGCGGAGTTTGGGTGTGAAGGACAACTACGATGTGGTCCCGTACGTTGTCAACCTGCACTTCCATGTTCTGATTCGAAAAGGTGCTTACGCTATGGCTACCAGAGTGAACGCTGTAATAGCTCGACTCACTCTTGAGTCGCTCCCTTAATTCGTTTTCGACCGCCTCACGCATGTCTTCCATGCCTGTGGTGGCGAATACCTTAACAATCGTCCGGCCATTCGACTTTGAACTCACGGCAACGATTGTACAGTCGAATGGACCCCAATTGCCGGTCTGGTAGTGACTTATGCGATGTAAAGGAACGATTAAGTCTCAACGCTTTAACGAATCGCCGTAAAGTACCCCTCGCCCATTTGTCCCGAGATAGGCCCTACCAAATATCCGTGGGTCCCCGATTATTTTCCCCATCGTGCCGTATCCATGTTGGCTATCCGTGACGAGCACCCAAGTCGTGCCTTGGTCAATGGATCTAAAGGCACCGTCAACGTTGCCTATCTTTCCAACAGCAAAGAGCGTCGGATATTTGCGACCTGATGCTGCTTTTCCAAAACCGATGGAGCGAAGGTCCTCAATCGTCTTAATGGCTGTAAACGAAGATCCCGAATCGATCGAACGGAACAACTTCTTTCCCGCCGTCAGCCATAGCTCACCTGCATACCCAGGAACGGATTTTAAGAGGCTTTCTCCGGTGGGTAATCCGCGGCCAACGATTTCAAAATGAAGGCCGCTGTCACGACTCATTGCGATTTCACCGGTTCGATTGTCAAAGGCATAGAATACGTTTGGCCTTACTCGGTCCGCAATGGGCTCCATCGATGAAGTCGTTCCCATACACGTGTTCCATGACTTACCATCGTCCAATGTGTAAGAAGGGTCCAAACCTTGAGGGCTCCAAAGAATGGCTTTGCCATCTGCGGAGACAGCTACATGTCCACTTCCTCGACTGCCAGCGGGCTCTCGATCGAAGGGCATCCAAGATTGACCTGAATCTCGTGAAATGGCTCCTCTGCGTATTGCGCCGTTGGCCCGCCCGACTCTGACCAAAACGGAAGGAACGTTTTCCGCGAAATCGATACTATCCGTGTTTCCAAAAAGCGGATTAGATTGCATACCTTCGGGAGGAGCAATTTTCAGGGAGTCATGCTTGAATCCTCCAACATCACCCAACGCACTGAATAGGTGAGCACCTTGCGGCGGGCTCATGAGATCAATCACTGCCGTTTCTTCCAGTCCCTGGGCTCTCACTGTCCAATTTGCGGATTGGCCACGATCAACTTTGAGGGCGTCATCGGTGCCCCAGATCGTTGCACCTGTGCCAAAAAGAATACGACCTGGGCGGAACGGGTCGATCTGGACGGTCCCCATCCACCAACCAAATTTCGGCGCCTTCTGGCCCCATTTTAGGAATGGTGAACCGGAGGAATCCATCGTGGCCTTGGTCCTCATGGAGTTCCATTGCCGACCACCATCTGTCGTTCGAAAGACGTCGTCGCCTGGGTTCCATCGGTCAAGGGTCGTCACGACCATTGTTCCGGGGTGCTTTAGGTCGATGGAGAGTCCGGCATATCCAAAGCCACTTCCTACAGCAGGACGAATGGGCGTGATGTCCTTCCAGGCAGAAGATTTGGGATCGTATCGCCAGACTGCGCCATTGCTGATTCCATTAGGTCCGGGAGCATTACTGTATGTCAGAACGAGAGAACCATCTGAATCGAAGGCTGCATGGTGAGGGAACATTCCTGTGGGCTGGCCAGGGACAGGCATCCAGCTGTCACCAGCATCATTACTTCTATATAGTCCAGCGGTGAGTGATGCTATGCCAGCGTAAATGGTCTTTGATGACTTACCTTTCTCGCCCGAGCGTGGATCAAATAAAACTAAACCAATGCCAATGCCGCGTTGAGCTTTGGACTTTGGAAAATTGATAACTGGAGACCAACTGGCCGCTCCGTCTGTGCTGCGCCAGAGTCCTCCCTGGCGAGAGCCAAAAAGGAGAATCTTCCCCTGGTTCGGGTCAACGGTCAAGCGCTCTCCCATTGAGCGGCCGTCCATATTGCCTCCCATCTTGAAGGTCATGTTGGCCCGTTGGAAAGTTCTGCCCTGGTCACTTGATCGGAGGATCGCTCCGTAACCTCCCCACTCGTTGGTATAAGTTCCACAGGCTAGATAGAGTTTTGCAGGATCGGATGGATCCAAGCCAATGCTCTCAATTCCGTATAGGTTCCAGTCGGGGCGCTGAAGAAAGTCTACGAGGGGTATCCATCGCTCCTTACGAGCATCCCAGCGATAGGCCCCTCCAATGTCAGTTCTAGAATAAGCGAGGTCTTTTTGTCGCGGATGGTAAAGGATTCCACTGACAAAGCCTCCCCCAACAATTTCAACGTTTTCCCAATGATAGGTCTCTGCAAGGGGTCTTTGTACGCCAAGAACTGGCGAACGAAGTGCAAGAAACGCTGCTGTTGCGACCCATAAAGTCATACCGATTATCCGCTCCATCTGGCCATGCTTTGCGTCGACGCTGGCATGATATACCGCTATATTAGCGGAAATTCGGCGGACAAATACTATGTGGGGAAGACTGCATTATGAATTTAAAGAGCGAAAACAGAGAAGTCATCGTCACTTTGTATTGAGAAACGAGGTAGTCGAGCCATAGTTTTCCAATCTCAAAACCCTTTGGATTGCCATCCCGTTATCTTGCTGAATAGGACGTTCATCGGCCCAAGAGACATGCTAGCAATTATTGCTTTGAATGCAGCAATACTTTCACCGTTTTATTATCTTTTGTACCGTTTTAGTAAACTCAATTCATGGGACATAAGGCCTCATTTGCTGGAATACTTGCATTGCTATCTGTTATAGCATTGGGATGGCAGATGACGTTAAGCCTTATAAAACCAAGGACTTTCGACGAATCTACTCGACTAAAGGAACTAACCGAATTGGATCCCGCTGTTGGTGCAGATCTAAATTTGCAAGGCGTACCAAAGGCGGGACGAATAGCACTCGTTTGGGTTGGAGATTGTACTGCGTGCAGCATACGCAGTCTGTCAGAACGACAAATTCGGAACGCTTGTCCAATCGGGACAAAGGTGATTTTAATGGTTCCTAGGGGGGACTTAGGGGGATCATATCCTTCTCTCCCTAAATTGGTTTTGACGAAGGAGCAGAGGGTAAAACTGAACGCATGTTTTGCACCTAGAGTCTATGTTATTCAGGATGACAAACTCATGCATGCTCAATTACGCACTAGGAGCCCACTTGAGGCAATTAGAGGTCGCTCATGAAATTTCGCGCGTTTACGATAGTCGAATTACTTGCCTGCATAGTGATAATTTCTGTAGTCGCAGCAATTTCATTTCCAGTCGTCGCCAGTGCGAAACGCAGTGCTCTAGAACGTCAATCGTGCTCAGATCTGAGGCAAATAGCGATATCAGCATTGCTTTACCGAGAAGACTGGAAGAAGACAGAATATGGCGACATGGCTGATATGGGTTTGCCTGAGGATTACTCAACGCTTTTCGGAGTGGATACATCAAAAAGACCCTATAAACCTACTCCCCAGCCCCCCATTGTATGGCCGAACTTTCCGCTTTATTATTGGATGCCACTTCCATCGAAAATTGATGGACGACCTCCTTTAACTTGGGCTAAAGCTTCGCTGAAATATGAGGAGAAGGTTCTGCTGGTTTCGGACCCTGCGTTTGAAGGGCTTTCCGACGGAAGGCCAGTAGTTTGGGATTTTTCACTCCCCAATAGAATCAATGGGGTGAATTTAGGCGGAGAACTAATCAAGAAGAAGGCCTACGGAGAATGGGATGATTTCACCAGGTGGGTGAGCTAAGGAGTAATACAATGAAATTCAAATTCGTAACTTACTGTTTGACTTCTGTGGCGATAGGTTTGTCTATTGCAATCATTGCACCACAAGAAGCGAGCGCTTCGCCATCAGCAAAAACGCAAAAGGCATTTAACACACCCCTTTGTCCTACCCAGGTTGACAATAGTGGTAATGGGGGGATAACAAGCAAGGACTGTTTTTCGCCTTGCAGTTCAATTTCAGAAGGTTGTTGCCAGCATTGGCACTGGCGCGACGGATATGGCGTCGAAGGGGACCTTTATTTTTGCGGAGGATCGCTTTATACATGCGATCCGAATCATGTAGGTGATGGCAGGTGCTTGGACGTATTCGGAAAGCCTGCCCTGCCGCCACCAGAAAACTAATGGGAGAATGGGCTGAGATATATGAAGGAATCTAGAAAACCTGCTTTGGTTTTGTATGCAATAGCCGCTATTTGCGGCTTCTCGGCCCTTTATCTTGCCATTACAAGAAAGCCTTCAGCTACGGACATTGGCGCGGAGTTGCTTAATTATCTTCGAGTTAAGGACGCCAAGGCTATTGCGGCAATGGTTCCTCAGGAGGAACTAACAACAATCGGCTTGAGCCGTTTGCAGGCAGAACAGATCATAAGTCAACAAGTTCTTCCAAGGTCACCGGTCCTTACTTCCAATGTCACGGCTCTCACGCTTAAAGGTTGGTATGTCGCGTTTGAAAAGCCAAAGGGAGATCCTCGATATTTCACTCCACCAATGATATATATCCCTAAAGTCAGACCAGGCGAAAGAGGCCTATCGCTCACTATGCTTTTGGAAAGTGTTTGGGCTCTTGATAGAGTGGATGCAAGTCTTGGATTGTTTGATGGTGACTGGCAAGAGACTCAGCGAAATGAAATAGCACAATGCCGTTCTCTAGGGATGGTCAACGCCATGGATTGGGCATTGCATGAAGCAGTTCCTATTCCTTCTCCTTAGCAAGCAACCTTGACAAGGTCGTGGAGGGCTATATGCAACCAAGGAGTCAATTGCTGCGAGATCAACAAGTGTCAGTTCGAGTCGAAACTGTAATCTCATTCTCCGGAGAATGAGATTACGGGAACTGAGTGGTACAACGGTAACGATGATCGCCTCGCTTCTCCTGGCATCCACTCTCATGTTCAGCGTGCCTGCACGCATCTCGGACAATGACTGGAAAAAGGAGATTGTCTATCAAATTTTCCCGAGGAGTTATTTCGATAGCAATGGTGATCACGTCGGTGATCTAAAAGGGATCTCACACAAGTTGGGGTATCTGCACGATTTGGGCATCACAGCCATACTCATCAACCCCGTCTTTCGAGCGCGGGAGTACCACAATTATTTTGCCGACGACTTCTTTAGTGTTGACCCTTCACTTGGAACCAATTTAGATTTCTTTACCCTGGTTCGTCGAGCTCATTCCATGCATATGAAGGTGCTCTTGGACATGGAAGTTCAATATGTTGCGGACGGTCACCCTTGGCTTGCTCAGACACTCAAGAACCCTGCTTCTCCATTCTCTGACTTTGTCTGGACCAAAGGGTCAGCGTTCTTTGGCCTGAATATCAATTGGTGGCCAGGAAGAAAGGTCGAAGTTGCAGCAATCAATCCTGACAACGAGAAAGTGAAGGAGTACGTCAAAAGTATTTTTCGATACTGGGCTGTCCCTAATGGGCATGCTTCCTCAGGAGTCGATGGATTTCGAATCGACCATATGATGGATGACTTGGATTCCAAACACGTCAAGAAGAACATGCTCAGTGAGTTCTGGCTTCCGATCGTGCAGGATATCCGCAATTTAAAACCCAACGCGTACTTTTTGGCTGAGCAAGCAGATTGGGGCAATGGATCTGATTGCCTAACAAAGGCAGACGTCGACGCCGTTTTTGCTTTTCCTCTCTATTTTGCATTCCAGTCGCTTCAGAAGGACAAACTAACCAAAGCCAGCGAAGACATCATCAAACAGGCAAAATCGGAAAAAAATCAATTCACGTTCATTGAAAACCACGATGTCCAGAGATACGCGAGTTCGGTAAAAAGCAACCCAGCGCTACTCCGACTGGGTGCCGTCTTCAACCTGACATGCTTTGGAGTCCCCATTCTGTATTACGGCCAGGAACTGGGGATGAAAGGAACTCAGGGCAAGTGGAACAGTGATGGAAATGATATTCCGGTCCGCCTTGCCTATCGCTGGACCAGATTAGTAAACGGTACTGGATCAGCAAATTTCTATAGGAATACTGGCCCTTGGGACAGGACAGGAGATCAAAAGGACAAGGATGGAATTTCCGCTCAAGAGGAAAGTTTATCCAAGGGATCGCTGCTCAATTTCTATCGGAAATTGATCCAGATGAGGAGGTCCGAACCTGCATTGCAGAGCGGATCTCTCGCAATTGCTGAAGTCGCAAACCCAAACGTCTTTGGTTACTGGAGATCCTTAACCAATCGATCCATACTCGTCCTCTTGAACCTATCAGACAAACCGCAGACCGTCAATGTGATCACAACCAAGGGCAAAACTACACTCAGAAAAAACCATTCTTCGAGCATAGTTCTTCATCCGTATGGGTTCAAAATTACGGGCATGCAATAGGCTCGGGACACCCTAGCTTGGGCGGCGGCCCACCATTTTTGGCGCTTGAGCCATAGTGTGCAGACGGACTCCTCAGTCTCAGTCGTACATACCAGTTCCCATCCTTCGGCTCCGAATCGGTTCAGGGTTTCCTGAATGTCCTCATATTCGTCACCTGCAACGTCCGTAACCTTATATTCCCATTTGGTCATGTCCTATAATGGCTTCAGTTGGTCCGGAATCAGTAAGGGAAAAAGCATCATTCCATGAGGCTTGATGGGCGATGGATTGTATGAGTAACGACGAGTTTCACGCAACCCGCGAGGCGATTGACCGTGGGGACTTCAATCAAGCCAGACATCATCTGAATAATCTTCGAATGGCAGGCGAGGATCCCGAAGCGATCGATGCCCTATTCGAAAGACTTTCACACGTCGAGGGATCTCGCACATTGGTTAATTCAAAGCTTCAGTTTTACGCTATCACCTGTGCAGTAGTGGGCTATTGCATTCTTTCTATCCAATCACCAAATGGCTGGAGCCCAGTGGTGTGGGGAATTACTTCCCTTTTTGCCATTCCCTTGATCGTCGGCATTTTTGCTGGGGGCAGCGTGAACAGTCCACTTAAATCCGCTCGGTTTTGGAGATGTTTTCTCATTGCCTCGATACCGATGGCCATCTATACATTGGTCGGAATGTACTTGGCCCGATCCAAAATGCAATCTGCAGACAATTCGATGGACTTCGTCATTTATCTCTTTGTGGCGATATTTTATGGCGCTACTGCGGGAGTCGTCGCAGGGGCTGCTGGATCCATGATTCACACAAAGGCCAGGTCAATATGAATATCTACTTGCATAGCCGGGACGACAAATCTCAAGCACTTTATATTGACGGCAATCTTCAATTCGACACGCGAGATGAAGCCATATATCACGAGAGTTTGGCTCTTCCTCCCCTTTGCCTAGCGAAAGACCCTCGGAAAGTTCTCATTTGTGGCGGAGGGGATGGTTTGGCGCTTCGAGAGGTCCTCCGTTTTCCTGGAATCGAAAGCGTAATGTTGATCGATTGCAGCGAGGAAGTACTGGATCTGGCACGGACTCAATTTAAAGAAATTAGCAATTCCTCACTGTTTGATCCGCGTGTTTCCGTCGTAGTTGCAGACGCTCTAGTGCATCCTCTCGAAGCGGATTCTTACGACGTCATCATTTGTGATTTCACGTTTCCAACAACCCCCGAGAGCGCGCTTGGGTTTACTGTTGAATGGTATAGCAAGCTGAAGAGGTGTCTCCGACAGGGTGGCATTTTAGCGATCAATGCGGTTTCGCCACAAAATACGGCCTCAGCGTTTGCATGTCTCGTATCTACTTTGCGAGCAAGCGGGCTTAATACGCTTCCCTATAGGGTTTGCATTCCTTCCTTTAGAGACCATGGATATGGCGCTTGGGGTTTCGTTTTAGCCTCTCATTCCAAGCTCTCAATCAAGTCACTTAGAGGAATCAAATGCCCGGTTCAAACTCAACAAGTCGCACTTGAAAAGCTGGTTAGTGGAGCTCACTTCTCTCTACGACAGCGAGCAGCCTTTCGGAATGCTCCGGTTAACTACGCTCACAATCCGATCCTCCAGACCCTATTGCTTGACCCCGACCGAGACCCCGTTCCTGCTTTGGGAGATACTCCACCGGCCTATCCCAACTTACTTCAGCAGGTTCCAATAACCCACCCGTATCATTCGCGAAACATGATCGAGACCCTTGCCGAACATGTTGCTGGATCGCTCGGCAGTCTCGATTTGCGGAAACTGATGGAGGAACTCACGGTGAGGGCAAAGGGGCTGCCTCAACGAGTACTAGATGAGCTCAACGAACTGAGGAATTTTGTCACTCGGCCCACTTTTGACTTAGAAATTTGGGGCATGTGGGCAGCAAGAGTGTTTGCGACGATTCTGATCGTCATGACGATCGCCAACTGCATCTCGCCTGACCCTGCCTTCGCTAAAGGTCATGCCGGTCTGGGACACTCCAGTTTCTCTCGGGGATTTTCAGAGCATGCGACATTTGGTGGGGGGACACGAACCGCTACAGCACCGATGTCGGGAAATGGCTTTCGATCAAGCTACGGTTCCGGCCCGGTCGACATTTACGGCTACCACTACACACCAAGAATTTACATATATGGCGGCTACGGTGGTTATTACGGTGGGTACCCAACGTCAGGCAATCGAGGCGGCGGAGGCCATCAGGAGATGGCTGGTAACCAGCCTCACAAGCCGCTATTTGTGCTTGATGACGACTTACTCGCCATGGACAATGGTGACTTTATCATCCCACTTTCGGACCTGGCTTTCCTGGTCGTTCGGAAAGGAACCGTGTCACTTGAAGACGCAAAAACGGGCAAAACCCTTTATGAACTGTATGCCGAGCCGAAACTTTTCACCAACATTCAAGAAGAAGTGGCCTCTCAGAGCCAAGAAATTGATCACGAGATAAAAGTGAGGCGCGATTGGCTGTCTTGGGCAGGCTGGACCCAAGATCTCTTTTCTACAGTAAGAGCCGATAATCGAGAATTCCTTAACCTTCAGGATCTCAAACGTCGGCTGGGTACCTCCTCTGAAAATCTTGGTAAGTCCCAGGCACCACAGGCACTCGTCCTGCCTTCAGATGCAATTGAGCTATTCGTTGGCTGCCAAATACTAGGAGATAACCGAATCGCAATCTACGGGACGAACGGTAAAGCTGATATATGCGATGGGCAAACTCTGGTGGATGCGTACGGCAAAAAGAAACTCATGCCGCCCTCGCTCAAGCCAATTATTGTCTCCATTCTTAAAAAGATGGTTCAAGAAACGGAGCAGGATATTAAATCTGACTCTACTGATGCTTTGGCAATGAATGCCGACATCACGTCAACGCAAACCGACCTCAACGAATATATGTCCTTGCAGAGTCAGAACTCATATGACCCTGATTACGAAGTGGATTACGGTACAGATTCGGTACCGGTTGGTAAGGCGATCGAATTAACTCAACAAGATCTAAGTTCTCTGCAATCGGAGCAACTCAAGCTTCAGCTATCGGGAGAAACTGCCCAAATCAGGCTCCAACGTTTTAAGTCTGCCCTCCAAACTTGGGGAAGCTAGCTTGTCAGCAGGCTGGCGCCTAGAGAACAAACTCGAAGCGGGTGATTCAGACCTCTACGTGGGTCAGTCTCCGACCTCGGGCTTCATGCAGTCGGCATGCTGGTGTGCATTCAAGAAACGCGAAGGCTACGAGGTCACTCGGCTTGTATATGAAGTGGATTCACTTCGCAAGGGATTTGCCGCCATCTTGCGATATCCGTTTGCGGGAGAGGCTGGCTTTGTCCTCTGCCCAGAGGGCCCTGTCTTGCCGTGGGAAGAATTCGAAACCACGAGAGACGCACTACGTGCCCTAACCGGACTTGTAAGAGAAATTCCTGGTTCGATCGGACTTCGCATCGAACCTCACCTTCCAAGACCGGTCCCCAAAGTGTTGCGAAATTGGTCGGATGCGCCAACTGATCTCACGCCCTCAGACACTCTTCTTCTCGATCTCAGCTTATGCGACGATCAGATTTTGGCTCAGGTTGCTCCCAAGTGTCGTTATAACTTGCGCATTGCAGATCGTCATGGAATTGTCGTTTCTTCGACGAAAGACATGGATGTAGTCCATGAGTTTTACGACCTGCTTAGAGATACTTCGGACCGCACGGGTTTCTTTATCGAGCCCTTCGGGTTCTTTATCAATCTCTTCACAACTCTTTTTGCAGCAGAATCTGCTGAACTACTCATTTCCCGATACCAGGGGAAAATGCTGGCTGCAATCTTAGTGGTGTATTTCGGGAGAAGAGCGACTTACCTCTACGGAGCTTCAAGTTCGGTCGATCGGCATACGATGCCGGTGTATCCACTACATTTGGCAGCAATCCAAGAAGCCAGAAAACGCGGATGCGTTGAATACGATCTGTATGGCATTGATGCCGCAGGACGGCGAGATCATCTCTACGCGGGAATAACTCGATTCAAACGACAATGGGGCGGTCGAGAGGAACGCCGTATTGGCGCTCGAGATTATGTCTTCTACGACCGTGTCGCTGACTTGGTTATCGAACGATTATCTCACGACGACATCCTCGAATCCCGACTACCAAATGGTTAGGTGCGAAATAGGTGGAGCGGAATGAAAGGCCTTCCAAAACTCCGGCATGTTCTGGAGCACGCCTTTGACGCGGAATTGAGGTGGTGCGTGAGCATCAGTTTCTAATCCAAGGCGGAGCACCTCTGGTCGCATCTTGCACCTGAACAACTGGCCGTAAGAGATGAAGAAACGTTGATCTGGAGTGAATTCACCGGAAGAGACATTCCTCTTTGCTGACTGAACCTTACGGAAAGCTCGGTAGGCGATCTTCATTCCACCTAGGTCAGCAATATTCTCGGCTAACGTGCTCCGACCATTGATATGGGCGTCTGCAATGGGTAAGTACTTCTCGTATTGAGCGGCAAGACCGTCTTCGTATTCCTTAAAGCGAAGTTCGTCAGCTTTGCACCACCAGCCATTCAGATTTCCTTTACCGTCATATTTTCTGCCTCGATCATCAAAGGCATGCATGAGTTCGTGTCCAACAACTGCTCCTAGAGCACCATAATTCCGCGCATCGTCAGCATCAGGATCAAAATAGGGTGCCTGAAAGATTCCAGCGGGCAAAGTAATCAAATTCAGGTTGGTGTTGTATCGAGCATCCGACGAGAATGAACGTGCCATCCATTCGTTGCGGTCGCTTGGCCGGTCAATTTGTTCCAGAGATTGTTGAAAGGCAAATTCTCGGGCCGAAAGTACGTTCTGCGCAAACGAATCATGGCTGGTGTCAAGGCCCTCAGAATCTCGCCACTTGTCTGGATAGCCGATATTGACTCTGAGAAGGTCCAACTTCTCTATCGCCTTCGTTTTGGCAACGGAGCTTAGCCATGTTGATTCAGATATGGTCTCTCGAAGAGCCAACCTTATCGAGTTAACCATAGCCTCTACCTTGTCGCGACGGAATACCGAGTAACTAGACTGGGCAAAAAGCTGTCCCAATTCATCACCCAGGCAAGCGGAAGTTTGATTTACAGCTATTTGTTCCCGAGTTTGTGTTTCTGGTTGGCCACTTGCTGCTGATTGAACTAGAAATGAGTTCGCTGCATAAGACTTAGAAAGGAGTGGACCGGTATCCAGGAGCAACAACCATCGAAGGTAGTTCTTCCATTGGACGATGGGTGCCTCTCGCACGAGGCGACCGAACGCTTTCAAGCAGTCCATATTACTTGTGCGAAGCATCCTTGGCTGGGGTCGCCCCAAGTGTTCAAAATAGATCCACCAATCCACATTCTTTACGGCATGCCCCAGAGATGTTAACTTGATGGGAGCAGAAACTTCGTCCTGTTCATGATCACTTTCCGTCTTGGTTCCTGCACGTGCCAAAACCCGTTCAAATTCAATCGAGCTAGCTGCAGACTCTTGTGCCTCGCTAGGTGATTGACCGAGGTTTACAAAGCTCTTCACGGCCACTTTTCGCAGCGTCGAAAGGGCTTCCAATGACTTCGGGGTCGAAACATTGTATGGAGAGGGGTGGCGAAGACTCAACGTTGGCTCTTGGAGACACAGAACCTTCTGCGAACTATCTAGCGGGTTAAATTGGACAACCGTAGAAAAGCCTGCCCATATCTGCCGGCGATGCAACCGGCCAAGTTCAGCCATGATATCGCGTCGAGTTTCAATCGCCGATATACGACTGAGCTCATCTTGAATGGGACGGAGCCCTTCCTGTTCTGCCCGATTTTCGTCAGTTGCAGTAAGAAAGAACTCTGCGACAAGACGCTGGGACGCAGTTGGGGTTTGACCTAAACGATCGACCGCGTCAGATATAAGGCGTCGGACGATCGAGCCATTTCGATTTCTTACTACTCCAAGTGCAGAGATCTCTGACTCAGTAACGCCTATCTGAACTTTATCCAACCACGCTCCGTTTGAAAATCGGTAAAAATCGACAAGCGGACTCATCGTTCGATCCAGATATTCGGGCGTTGAGGATCGGAAGCCTTGAAGCTGGGAGGAGTATCCAACGTGCAGGGTTGCCACAGCCAAACAGGCGATTTGGCTCATGGGACAAATGGGCACAGGCTATTTTACCGGTTAAGTTGACTCTACTTCGGGAGATCGTCAATCTTGCGAAACGTTCGGTCATATCTGCTAGCCATCGGATTTACACTATGGTCATGTCACTTGTTCTCGCATGGTTAGCCTGCGGCCTCGCCGTCCACTCGAATCCGCAAAAACCGATTCGACTAGAAGCGGAATCTGGCACATTACATGGAGTAACTCTCGATAACCATCGAAGCGGTTTTTCAGGTACTGGATATGTAACTGGATTTAAGAACGCGGGCGATGGTGTCGTCTTGCGCTTCCCGGCAACAGCGGGAATTTATGACGTCCTCATACGTTATTCCTCGCCTAGCGGTCCCAAAGGCTATGGCATTAAAGTCAATGGTAAAGAAATCTCGGGCATGTTCGCCCAAACCGGAAATGAGTTTGCCATGGCTCGAACGGGCAAGATTGAGATCAAGAATGGTGTCAACCAAATCGAAATCGTCAAGGGTTGGGGATATTACGATGTTGACTATCTAGAATTGCGGCCGGGTGCGATCAAGACAAAGATGCGAATTCCACCCGACAAGCTCATAGATAGCCAAGCAGACCTACCCACGCGAAGACTCTTTAAGAAGCTCTTGACGACATATGGATCAAAGACTCTGTCTGGTCAATACGACCTAGGCGACACGACGTATATTTCCCAGGTCACGGGGAAATTGCCAGCCATCTTTGGCGCTGACCTGATTGACTATTCACCCTCTAGAGTCGCTTTCAATCCGGCACCAAAAGATGCAACAGAGAAAGCCATCCAAAGGGCAAGGTTGGGGCAGATCATTACAGTTTCTTGGCACTGGAATGCACCTACTGACCTCATCAACCGGAAGCTTATTGACAAGCAGGGGAAAGAAGTTGATGCGTCTTGGTACAAAGGCTTTTACACGAACGCCACTACGTTTGATCTTGCCAAGGCACTTGAAGACACACACTCCGAACGCTACCGCTTGCTCATTCGCGACATCGATACGATCGCACTTCAGCTAAAGAAGTATTCCAAAGCAGGAGTACCGATACTGTGGAGACCCTTACATGAAGCTGAGGGTGGGTGGTTTTGGTGGGGTGCAAAAGGGCCAAAGCCCTTTGTGGCACTCTGGCGCCTAATGTTTGATCGGCTGACAAACTTCCACAAGCTCCATAACCTGATCTGGGTATTCACAACCGGAGAAAATCCAGCCTGGTACCCAGGAGACGCCTATGTCGATATTTTGGGTGTCGATGCATACCCAACAGATGCATCCGATCCTCTTAGCAGCACATGGGAAGGACTCCTATCGAAGTTTGATGGCAAGAAATTGTTGGCGATCAGCGAATTTGGAGGCGTACCGGATGTGCCGAAAATGCGGAAGTTCGGCATCCGCTGGTCCTACTTTGTATCATGGCCCGGAAAAATCAAGGCACCAGCAACTTCACCAGTTGATCTGACCCGCATCTATACGAATTCGGCAGTTGTGAACAAGGAATAACTTACGGCGTCCGAGATTCGAGAGATATATCTGTATATCCGTAGCGACAACTGGATGCAATTCCCCATAGTTGAGTGGCTTGACAAGGAAAGAAGATGAAATTCAGCGACGGAAACTGGATGATGCAAAAGGGCGTGCGAGCCTATTACGCAGCAGAAGCATACGACATCGAATCGACACCGGAAGGTCTGCGAATTTACGCACCAACACGTCCGATTCGACACCGTGGCGACACTTTGGAAGGCCCGCTGCTCACCCTGGAGCTAACCAGTCCCATGCAGGACGTTATTGGCGTGCGAATCATCAATTTGAAAGGCGACTCAGACCACGGACCGCAATTTCACTTGAATCCAGACGGAACCGTGCCCACGCGTTCGATCGAAAATGGACAGGCAGAACTTCGTTCGGGCAACCTCTTGGCCAAGGTCTCAAAGGAAAATTGGGGAATTGAGTTTTGTACGGAAAACATGGCCCTAACGAGTAGTCCAAGCCGAGGGATGGCACTGATGGACGTCGATGAAAAGGGGCACTTTATGGTCGACCAATTGACTCTTGGTGTCGGTGAGTGTGTCTATGGTTTTGGCGAGAGGTTTACTAGCTTTGTAAAGAATGGGCAAGTCCTTGAAACTTGGAACAAGGATGGAGGAACGGGCAGCGACCAAGCATACAAAAGCATCCCTTTTTACCTAACGAACCGGGGATATGGTGTCTTTGTCAACCACCCAGGGGATGTTTCATTTGAGGCTGCTTCTGAGAAAGTCTCTCGAGTTCAATTTAGCGTAGCAGGCGAATCTCTCGAGTACTTCGTGATCTACGGCCCGACGACAAAAGAAATCCTAAGTAAGTACACCGCACTTACGGGAAGACCTGCATTACCGCCAGCTTGGTCCTTCGGACTTTGGCTTACAACTTCCTTTACTACCAACTACAACGAGGAAACATGCACTGAATTCATAAAAGGAATGGAAGATAGGGATCTTCCCCTTCACGTCTTTCATTTCGATTGTTTTTGGATGCGGGAGTTTAATTGGTGCGATTTCCAGTGGGATCCTCGCACCTTTCCCGATCCTGAAGGAATGCTTCGGCGACTGAAGGAAAGAGGACTACGGATTTGTGTCTGGATAAACCCTTATATTGGCCAGCGATCGCCGCTATTCGAAATTGGCAAAAAGGAAGGTTACTTCCTCAAAAAACCCAACGGTAGCGTATGGCAAACAGACCAGTGGCAACCTGGCATGGCAATCGTCGATTTCACAAATCCGTCTGCATGCAAGTGGTATGCAGGTCTGCTGGAAGGCCTTATGGATATGGGCGTCGACTGCTTTAAGACCGACTTTGGAGAGCGCATCCCGGTCGATGCTACCTATTTCGACGGATCAGATCCTGTTCGCATGCACAACTACTATCCCTATCTCTATAACAAGGTGGTGTTTGAAGTTTTGAAGGCGCGCCGGGGAGAAGGAGAAGCGACGCTGTTCGCTCGCTCGGCAACTGTTGGATGTCAGGCCTTTCCTGTTCATTGGGGCGGTGACTGCCATTCGAGTTTCGAATCTATGGCCGAGAGCCTACGTGGCGGCCTGTCTCTATGTCTTTCGGGTTTTGGATTTTGGAGCCACGATATTGGCGGATTTGAGGGGACTCCTCCGGTTGAAGTCTATAAACGCTGGATCGCATTTGGACTGCTTTCGACCCACAGCCGACTTCACGGTAGTTCTTCCTATCGAGTGCCATGGGTCTACGACGATGAAGCAGTCGATGTACTGAGATTCTTCACGAAGCTTAAGTGCCGCCTTATGCCTTATATCTATTCTCAAGCAGTAGAAACGAGTCAAACGGGAATACCGATGATGCGAGCGATGGTGATGGAATTCCCGGATGATCCTGCTTGTGACACGCTCGATCGGCAATATCTGCTCGGAGATAGGCTACTTATTGCACCCGTTTTGTCGCGAGATGGATCTGTCGATTACTACGTGCCTGAAGGCATTTGGACTCATTACCTGTCTGGCAAACAGATTCAAGGCCCACGCTGGGTCAAGGAAGTTCATGAATTCCTAAGTGCGCCGATACTGGTCAGGCCGAATTCTATCGTCGCAACGGGAAGTAACGACGACCGACCCGATTACGACTATTCAGATGGCGTAACTTTCAAGCTTTATCAGCTCATGGATGGGCACCACGCGGAAGCCCAAGTAACTGACCTAAAAGGTAATACGAAAATTACTATCTCTGCATCGAGGTCGGGCAAATCGATCCAAATTGAAGTATCGGGAGAGGGGAAATGGTCGGTTGATTTGATTGGCGACGTTTCCATCCTGCAAGTGAGTGGTGGCATTGCATCCGAAATGAAGGGTGGAACCCACGTACAACCTGAGCAGAACTCCCTTGGAATCACGCTAAGCTAGAATCGCCCCAAACGGCACTACTCAAATGAATATCAAGATACCAATCCTAATTTCTGCTCTGACGCTCTTTAGCATCGCTGTCGCGTCAGAGAATGGCAAATCCCCCAGAAAACACATCCGATTTGACGACAATTGGCAGTTCCAACTCGATCCGAACCCAACAATTGGTGGAGCACTCGTTTCGAAATGGCAATGGTTCCCCGCATCACAAGGAACAAACCTTGAAACGTCTGAAATTCCCGCTGAGTTGACCGAGTCGGAATGGCGGAATGCAAGGATTGGTCGCGACGTATTTCGGAACCGACCAGGTTTTGCATGGTTCAAAGCTGAATTGGGCTCTACTTTTAAGAAAGTGATTGGTGCCAAAAGAGTCCTTTATTTTGAAAGTGTCGATGACAACTGCGTCGTATTCGTCAATGGCAAGTACGTTCTCAAGCACTCCGTTTGGAACGATCCATTCGATGTTCCTCTCGACGACGCTTGGCAGGAAGGCAAGCCAAATACCGTCTTGGTGCTTGTAGAGAACACAGGCGGAGGAGGAGGCCTTATGGGTCTTGCATCTCTTCGCCAGATTAAACGACAGGAGGACACTCCCAAAGAAGCTCAAGAAGGATTCAGCGATCGTGGATGGAAGACCGTCCATTTGCCTCACGATTATCTATTGGAGAGTCCGTTCACACCCACCGCTGATGCCAGCCATGGATCACTTACTCAGAATCCAGCTTGGTATCGAAAGAGCTTCACTATTCCCAAGAGCTACCAAGGAAAAGACATCTGGCTCGAATTTGACGGCGTCTATCGAAACAGCATCGTTTGGTTGAACGGCCACAAACTTGGTTTTCATTCAACTGGATACATCGGATTCCGGCATGACATCGCTCCATTTCTACACTATGGGGGCATAAACAAAGTCGCGGTTCATGTCGACCCGCGCCAATCTGAAGGTTGGTGGTACGAGGGTGCAGGACTGTATCGACACGTTTGGCTAAATGTAACGGATCCCGTTCATGTTGTTGCAAATGGCTCATACGTCGTCACGAGTTTGAAAGCTCATTCCGCGGGACTTACAATCAAAACGTCGATCCTGAATTCAAGCGCAAAACCGCAGAAAGTTGTACTAATGTCTCGAGTGATGGATCCAACGGGTCGGATCGTTGCGACCGTTAGAACACCACTTAACTTACCGTCCAATAAGGCAAAGGAGTTTGTACAAAGCTCCTCAATCTCAATGCCAGCGCTCTGGTCGGTTGAGCACCCCAATCTCTATCGCCTCGATCAGCAGATTCTTCAAAATGGCGCAACTTCTGACCGAACGAACACCTCGTTTGGTGTCAGGACTCTGCGATACGACGCAAAGCTGGGCTTCTTCCTTAACGACAAGCCCTTTAAGTTCAAGGGCACATGCAACCACCAAGATTTCATTGGAGTGGGTACCGGAATGCCCGATGGTCTCCTTGAATGGCGCATCAAGAAGCTAAAAGAGATGGGTTCCAATTCTTATCGGTGCTCGCACAACCCACCAGCAAAGGAACTGCTTGATGCGTGCGATAAGCTTGGCATGGTTGTGATGGACGAAAATCGTCACCTCGGCAACGCCACAGGGGGCAAAACTCCCGCTGGCTCCTCGATCGCAGACTTTCCAGAATTGCGTGAAATGATTCTTCGTGATAGGAATCATCCCAGTATTGTCATGTGGTCGATGTGCAACGAGGAACCGTTGCAGGGCACACCGGAAGGCGGAAAGATATTCGCCGCCATGATGAAGGAAGTTCATCGATGGGATACGACGCGGCCCTGTTCATGCGCAATGAACGGCAGTTGGGGATACGGAATTTCCCTCGTTGAAGACCTTCAAGGCGGAAACTATGATCCATCCGGATACGATCGCTACCATGAGAAATTCCCAAATCAGCCTTTCTTTGGAAGTGAAACGGCGAGCGCAGTCAGCACTCGCGGCGAATATGTCAATGATCGGAAGAAGGGCTATGTGAGCGCCTATGATGTTAATGCGCCCTCCTGGGCGCAGCCAGCTCAAGTTGCTTGGAAGGCCATAGCGGACAGGCCGTTCGTCGCGGGCGGATTTGTTTGGACTGGATTTGACTATAAAGGTGAGCCAACGCCCTATGGTTGGCCGTGCGTCAACAGCCATTTCGGAATCATGGACATGTGTGGTTTCCCGAAAGACTCCTACTACTATTACAAAGCCTGGTGGGGTGACAAGCCGTCCATCCACGTATATCCGCATTGGAATTGGGACAAGGAAGGCCAACCCGTTAATGTTTGGGTGCAGAGCAACTGCGATTCAGTTGAACTCTTCCTAAATGGTAAGAGTCTTGGGGTTAAAGCTATGCCTCCGCACGAGCACCTGGAATGGAACGTAAATTATCATCCAGGAACGTTGGTAGCAAAGGGATATAACCAACAAAAACTAATCGTTACTGATCGAGTCGAGACAACGGGTAAACCGTACGCTATTGAAGTCAAAACTGACCGCAGTCAGCTACTCGCGGACAACGAAGACCTCACAATGGTGGAAGTCAGGGTTGTCGATAGCAAGGGTCGAGTCGTTCCCTATGCCAGCAACCAGATCAGGTTCAACGTCATGGGCTCTGGCTCACTCGCAGGGGTTGGAAATGGCGACCCCAGTTGCCACGAACCGGATCAAGCTCCGACACGTTCGGCATATCATGGCCTCTGCATGGGTTTGGTCAGAGCGAATGGGACGCCTGGCCGGATTACTTTAACGGTAAGTGCTCAAGGACTGAAGCCCGCGAAATTGGCATTGAAGTCCTTACCGTCTTCCGACAAATAGGGGTGTCATCTACCCACTTCCTGTCACTCAGGAAGTGGGTAGTCTGCGAACTTAGCCGAATACTAGGTTCCCACCAAAATGCCCTGTTAGGGCAATGACAATCGCATTGATCACTAGGATTGTCAGATAGATCGAATTCGTGGGTCCCAAGCGCTTTCGAAGCGATAGGCTGATAATCATCAGAGTCAGGGATGAAGCTGCCAGCAGCATGTGAATGAGTAAAGTGCCTTCTATCTTGAGGCCATTCATGAGCCACGCGGCCACCCCCGTTGGAACGACAATCGCTAAGGAAACGAGGGCTCCGATCAGGTTCCAATAAGCAGCTTTTGCATACTCCGAGCTCTTTTTTCGAACACCCACGAGTTCCAGAATCATTCCAAAGATGAATAGAGCAATTGGGAAATGCACAAACGACGGATGAAAGGCATGAGTCGGGATAAGAGAGCCTCCGCCCGCTTTCTTGTCGGTAGCTTTTGGTTTGATGGGATCGCCAGGTTTGCCCTCAGGATGGACAGCAGGATCTCCAGGCAAGAAGCCAGCTTTGATCTCATCGCCGTTTGCCCAGCCGTCTCCGTCTGAATCCAAGTTCTCAACTTTTTGAAGCATCTCAACGGTCAACATGCCGTTGTCGGACATCTTGACCAGTTTCGATAGTTCCTTGCCATAGGCGTTTCTCCGAGTACCTTCGGAGTGACAGTTTTTGCAGCCAGCCTGCCCGACGGGGCTACTTGCATCGACCTTGTAATAACTCTTGTAGAGCTCGAAGAAGGGTGGCTTTGCTTGACCAACGGCAGCCATGCAACCAAGGAGCATGACAAGGGTCCACTTAAGGTGAGGTTGGGTGAGGGTTCGTTTTGGCATGGGGTTAATTCTTGGTGTGGTGAAAAAGACAACCGAATTATGCGATCAAGAATTCCAAACCAAGGTGGACTTAGTTTGGTTCGATTGCGGAAAATGAATCAAAACTACCTTCGAAAGCCTTTGAAGACCAAAACCTCAGAAAACTTCAAGGAATTGTTGTTACTATATAGACATGCAACCAGCCCGATGTAGCCATTGTGGAAAGCCACTCTATACCGGGTTTCTTTGCTCTGATTGCCAAGCTCTGCGCTCGTATCAGCCTCAACTTTTCGCTGGTGATAGTTATGCTGCGGGCAATCGCTTCCAAATAGATAAGGGGGCGGTATTTGCAGTCTGTTCCTTATTGGCTATTTCCGCAGGAATATGGATTTTCTATCCTTCGATGCAAAGAATGGCCAAACGTCCTGAGACCAAAATGGAGTCGGCGACTGCGATTGTTAACAAATTCAAATCTAAGGTTGACCTCGGGAAATACACGAGTGAGATGTCTGATCAAGAATCGTCCTCTACACCTGACTTGATCAGTTCCATTCCTACCACTCAGAGCACGGCGGGATTTCCAAGGACCCAAGAGAGTTTGCCTGGTACCAGGGCTCGCATTGCTCCTCTCGCATCGACGGCAGAAGGGCTGTCGTCGGCTGGTAATTTCGAGCCTAAGGCTCACGAAACGTTTAACGCCTTTTTGGTTGATTACTGCCAAAAACGTTCTAGTTCAACCGGCAAGAAAGTCGTGCCTACTTCAATCATGTGGCTTCCAGGAGGCTCAGGAGCAATCGTTGCATTTGACCTTGGAGGCAAGTTCCGCCAGGGTACAGCCCAATACTCCCCTCAACACGGCTGGACCTGGATCGTTGCTCCAGATGCTACGGACGCAACTCAGTAGCCGAATGAAGGTCTCGATAAATTGAGACCCTTAGTGATTGGATCTGAGGCGTAATCTAGGGTCATGGTACGATGCATTTCGACCACTTGCCTTCATGAGATCAATCCCACCTGGGGTTTTTGCCCCTATTGCGGGTATGACAATCGACCTCCCGAAGCCAGGGACCCGGTCGAATTTTGCCCTCTCCATAACTTCGCCAGCCATAGTTACTGCATTAACTGCGGACTTGGCAAAGGGCAATTGACCAAAGCAAGTTCAAAGTATCGTCCGCGACGCAGAGCTAGGAGCTACTCTTGGGATGACAACGACAACTGGGGTTGGCTTTCCTTAGTTTTCGACATTGCATTTTGGGGATGCTGGTGGGTCTTGCCGGCATTTGTCTTTGTGCTTGTTTGCTCAGGAAAGTTCTTGGGTATTTGGTGATCAGGGTTCTTGATTCGCTCGGTCGCGTTCGATCTTTAGAGCAGCCCGGGTTTTTTCAATAAATCCTCTTGAAACACCCACTATTGTTCCATGGCGAGCTCCTGATACCATTTGTAACTTGTCGCTAACATCGGTCCAGGTCTTTAGATCGGCTGACTCAATGGCTCCCCACCGATCTTCCGTGTATTTGTCAAAATAGATTCTCACTTTCCCATCGAGTCGAACGACCGTGGGGCCTTCAGCCCAGTAATCACCAGTTATCTTCGGAGAGACCAAATGAAACGGACCAAGAGGACTGGCAGCAGTAGCCGAGAAAAGATACTTTGCAGGTGATGGAGCGCGACTTTCGTTTTTGCCGAACACGATCCACCCTTGTCGCGTCCGCTTCATCGTGGCGTCTATGCAGCTGAATCCCGGGTCCCACAGCAATCGTGATGGAGAAAACTGCTTGAAGTCACTGGTTGTTGTGAAATAGAAACGATGATTCAGTGGTTCGTTCTCCGGCCCAAGATCTCCATCTAGGCGGGCAGTTGACGCAAATCTGCCTTTCACCGTTGATGACCAAAAAATGACGTACTTTTGCGTCCCTGGATCGTAAACAATTTCCGGTGCCCAGGCATTCAGGGCATTGGAAATGTCCACCATTGCAGGAACGTATTGCTGTGTCCAATGGATGAGGTCTTTGCTATGCGCAAGTCCAATCGTACGCTTCCACCAACCACACGTCCAGACCATATGCCACTGCCTATCTGGCCCGTACATCATGCATGGATCTCGCGACAATGAATCGTCGCCCAATGTCGACTTAAGGATGGGATAATTTGGCTCTACCAGCGGCCTAAATTTCAGACCGTCGTCGCTCTCGGCCAAATACACCCCATCTTGTCCATTACCCAGAAAGTAAGACAACAAATAGGCACGCGGCGCTCTCTCCCGGCGTCCAAATCCTTGAGGGCCACCAAAAGGCTTTCCTTGAACGGGCGGTTGCTGCCACACCCCGCCAACAGTCAGCAACATCGCTGCGCCGAAGGACAACCAACTCATAGCCGATTATGCCGCTTACTCGTCACCTTGGCGATAGACTTGAGGGTAAGCCATGATGTTCGTGACGAATCTTAGAGTGTTCTTAGTCTTCCCTGCCCTCCTTATCAGTAAATTGGCATTTGCGCAAGCTGATGTGGCTGACACTCCACCCATGGGATGGAATAGCTATGATTGCTTTAGTTACGCTGTCAACGAAAGCGAAGTAAAAGATAACGCCAAATTTATGGCGAAGAATTTAAAGAAGTTTGGTTGGGAATACGTAGTCGTTGACTATGTTTGGTCCTGCCCACGGTTGAACCCGGATTTTGCGCCAAATCAGAACCCCTCTTTTTCACCTAGATTGAACATGGATGCCAACGGTCGGCTCATTCCAGATGTGGCTAGATTTCCATCTGCAGCAGGAGGACTGGGGTTTCGTCCGCTAGCGGATTCCATTCATAAGAGGGGTTTGAAGTTTGGGATCCACCTCATGCGAGGCGTCCCCAAACAGGCCGCGGCTGAAAAGGCTCCGATTCTTGGAAGTCGCTTCCGTTGCGATGAGATTTTTTCGACTGAACACCCTTGCCCTTGGCTCAATCACATGTGGGGATTGGATATGACTAAGCCTGGCGCTCAGACCTATCTGGACTCATTATTCAAGCTTTATGCCCAGTGGGGAGTGGATTTCGTAAAGGTAGATGACCTAAGCTCGCCCTATTCAGCTCTGGAGATTGAGGGTTATCAGAAGGCTATCCGAGCCAGCGGAAGACCCATGGTTCTGAGCCTTTCTCCCGGTCCCACTCCACTTGAGCAAGGAAGGCACGTGAGTCAATTTGCAAATCTTTGGAGGCTCCTTGATGACCTCTGGGATAATTGGGATCAACTCGATGCTGCATTTCGAGCGACGGCAGACTGGACTCCGTTTAGAGGTCCCAACCACTGGCCCGACCCAGACATGCTTCCTTTAGGCCGTTTGCGCAAGTTTGGCCCAAACACCGGTCCGGCAAACACAGACTCCAGGTTGAGCAAAGACGAGGCTCAAACACTGATGAGCCTCTGGTGCATCGCAAAGTGCCCCCTAATGTTCGGCGGAAACTTACCGGAAACGGATCCATTCACCCTGAGTTTGATAACGAATCAGGAAGCCCTGACCGTAAATCAGAAAAGTGGTGGGAGCCACCAATTGATTGGAGGCATGGAGCCCATTTGGACTTCGACAGGGAGTGACTCTCAAGTTCGTTACATTGGAGTATTCAATAGATCCCAAGCTTCGACTTCGGTAGTTGTTCGACTATCGGATATTGGGCTTAAATCGTGTAAAGTCCGAGACCTCTGGCTCCACAAGGATCTTGGGATGGCTACCGATACAGTGTCGGTGAGTCTTCCTGCACATGGTTCAGCGCTCTTGCGCCTTTATGTCATTCAATTAGGAGAGACTACCGAACCGATTTTGCCAACGCTTGATGTCTCGGGAACGAGTTACGAAGCAGAATCTTCTGACAATACGCTCACAGGTCAAACAAGGGTGGTTGATGACATAAAGGATGGACAATGCTCGGGCGAAAAACTGGTTCGATTCATTGGGACCAGTCCGTCAAATACATTGCGATTCAATAAGATCGTCGCCCCTAAAGACGGAGACTACAGAGTTTCCATCGTCTACATGAGCGGGTCTCACCGCCACATGAATATGTCAGTAAATGGTGAAACACCAAAATCGTACGAGTATCCCGCAACGGGAGGTTGGGACGGTCGATTCCTTGATGCCATTGAAGTCACTGTCCACCTGAAGCAAGGAATGAATTCGATTGAGTTTGGCAATCCAACAGATTGGGGAGTGGACTTGGATCGAATCATCATCCACTCTTAGCCAATTTGTAGACTTCGCACGATCACCTTACTGCGACGCCATTTCGCGAACCGTAGCTACCTTGATCTCGTCGAACGTCTTTAGAATTGGATAAGGTTGCTTGGCTTTGATTTCATTTCCCACGAAGCCCCAAGCGACTACACCGTCTAGGCTTTCAGGTTCAAGAAGGTGAAAGGCAAGTCTGCCTAGAGGCTGAGCCGTTCGCACGATGTACCATCCTTGCCCGGCCTGCCCGTCTAGTTTGTGAAAAGTGCCATTGAGTGAAACAAGCTTGTGACCTTGGAATGCCGATCCGGCTGTATTCAACGAATCAACTTCGAACTGCTCGCAGGGCCCTGACCAATTGGTGAGGAGTTTTTCGACGAGAATGCCGTGGCGCTTGAGGAGTTCAATTGAATCGCGCATCCCGTTTGGAATGAGGTAGGCGCTGGGAAGCCGTGAAGTTCGCGTAACTTTGAACCGATCGAAAATAGGCATTTTCACCTTGTCCAATTCCTTTGGCCTTCCTAATGAAGGTGGCGTTCCAGGAGCAAGATGCTCAAGAAGTACCACTTCGTCACCGCGTGATTCGAACCCAAAACGCACTCCTAATTCCGGTGCGGATTGAACATTCAGCCCCCAATTAACAATGCGAGCATCTGCCTGCCTGGTAAGGTCGATGACCTGTTTGCCGTGGGCAGCAACGTATTCTAGAATTGACGTTACGAACCTGTCTGTGCCTACAACACGATCTTTAAAAGGAATAAATGTTGTTGCCTCAGACAAGATTGCAATTCGCCCCCTTAAGCCCGCGTAATGAGTGCAATAGCGAGCTTCCTGGCCATAGGAATACCAGGCTCTTGGCTGCTCTCCGCGTTTTTCGACATTTCCGTAGTCAAAGGTGAGCATTCCGAATTTGTTGGAAAGCTGTTTTCGCACCGAAGGTAGCAAAATGTCACGCGTAAAATGCATCACATCTTGGTCCGTATTGGGATTCATTGGAGGAGCATATGTAAGTTCCCACCCATGCCTCGTCCCATCAGTTGTATGCAAATCCATCATTACGTCGGGATCCCATGAGTTGTAAACGTGTTCTAGAACGCCTCGTGTCTCCGGACTTTCGGCTTTTATCGCATCACGATTCAGATCTAGTCCTTGGCCGTTTGCCCTTACCCCGACGAGTGCCGGACCATCTTGTTCAGGTCGATTGCGTTCAACTGGGCCGAATTTCTCGTTGCCGTCAAGGTTGTAAATGGGCGCAACGAGTAAGACTATTTTCCCTAGCAGACCCTTTGATCCATCTTTGCTGAGGCGACTGAGAATGGCCAAAATGGCTTCCTTGCCTTCCACTTCGCCCGCATGAATGTTAGCCTGAACATATACAATGGGACGCCCGAGTCGCCGGGCTTCGGCAGCAGAGCTGACGCGAGGAAAACTGGCAATAGCAAGCGGCATCTCTCGACCGTCGGTACTCTTCCCCATCGATTCGATGGTGACAGGAGCACCAGCTAACTGCAGGTTATGCAGAAACGAAACGACGTCCTCGTAATGGGACGTTTCAAGATATCCCGTTCTTTCAGCTCTTGTGACAGGCCATGATTGAGCAAACGCACACGACATGGTTGCTCCAGTTAGGCAAAGTCGTGCTGCCAAGCCTATTAATCCTCGATGCATGGGACATTATCACAGGATTGCCCTCTTTGATGAATACCCTGCCCTTAGTTTCTTCCACCCGTTGTAGCAACGCCCTGGATAAACGTCTTTTGGGCGAAGAAGAACAAAAGGATAATCGGGAGGGTAAAAAGCGTTGCTGCCGCCATCAATTGACCCCACTTGCCATCGTAACTGGAATAGAACTGCTGAAGACCATAGGCAAGTGTGTATTTCATTGGGTTGTTGATGTAAATCAAGGGTCCCATGAAGTCGTTCCAAGAACCAAGGAACTGAAAAAGTGCACAGGTTGCCAACGCAGGTTTCGATAGCGGAAGTACAACCTTGGAGAAGATGGTCCATTCATTGGCCCCGTCCAATCTCGCCGATTCTGCCATTTCCATCGGAATCGTTCTAAAGAATTGAGTGAGGAGAAAGATGAAGAACGCAGTTCCGGAAAAGGAGGGGACGGTTAGTGGTAGATAAGTGCCGTACCATCCGAGCCAACGAAACAAGGCGAACTGGGGAATCATTGTGACTTGGCCCGGTAGTGCCATTGTCGCAATCATCAGCATGAACCAAAAGTCTCTGCCCCTAAATTGGATTCGCGCAAACCCATAGGCAACAATCGCACTTGCGGCAACTGCCCCAAATATCGTCGTAGCGCACAACCCTAGAGAATTGAATAGATACGTGCCAAAAGGAACCGTACTCAACGCGTCAGGATAGTTTTGGGGGTGAATTGAGTGTGGAAGCATCCCCAATAGGGATAAGGAAGCGCCGCCAGATTTCGATGCACCGTAGATGTTTTCATCCGCCTTTAGGGATGTGGATATCATCCATAGGAAGGGCAGTAGGGCAGGAATAGAGAGAAGGACGAGTACTAAGTGAATTGAAACTCTCTGGATAGGACTCAGTGAATGTGCCTTTGGCTGCCCTTTACTTCTGATCATAACCAAGCTCCTTGCGACGTTTTGTCTCGCTTGATAGTGTCGACTTCAAGTCTGCGAGGGCCTGCTTGGCGGAAACGGTTCCCCTTAAGGCTGCATCCTCTGTCTTGGCAAATTGATCGTTCAAGAACTGCTGATAAGGCACGGGCGGTAACACTTCGATATTCTCACTCGGCATCAGGTCAACAAAAGTTTTGAACTGTGGATACTTCTTGAGATAGTCCTGATAGATGGGAGAGCCAGTCATCGCTGGGGAAAGGGGTAGCCAGCCACCCCAAGTATAGAATTCCGCCGCGACAGCTGGGTTGGTCAGACCGGACCAGAACTTTATGAAGTCCCATGCACCCTTTGGTTCCTTGGCACCCATTGGCACGATCATAAAATTGCCGTTAGACCATCCTGCCTTGGGTCGCCCATTTCGCGGTGGCGGAATGGCCATGGTCCCATAATCGAGCTTTGGCGCATATTTGCGAACCTGCTCGACTCGTCATTGGCCGTCCATGGTCATTGAATAGGCCCCCTCGATAAACGGCCATCCTCCAGACGACGAATTCATGTCGAGACCAGAGGTGAATCTAACAACGTTGTCAAATCCAAGGTCGCTTCGAATTTTGGACATGTAGTCTAGGGCTGCAACATTCTGCTTAGAGTCAATTGTCAGTTCAGCGTTGTTCCAGTCAAAAAAGCCGCCACCGAAAATTGGAGCAAACATTTTGATATTGCTTGGTCCCCATCCTAATCGAGTTAGGTTCCCTGAGCTATCAAAGCGATTTAGTTTCTTGCCCGCTGCCGACAATTCTTCAAGGGTCGAAGGCATTCTGTCTGGATTCATCCCCGCATCTTTAAAGTGTTGTGGCAGGTAATAGATTGCGAACATGTTGATGCCGATCGACATCCCGTATAACTTGCCTTTGTAAGTCCCCAGCTTCTTGACGACGGGATATGCCTGAGCATCGAAGATCTGCTTTTCTTCTGGACTCATGAGGTCATCAAGTGGCCGCAGTAGATGATCATCTGCCCAAGGTGGAATGATGGGGCTCCATTGAGCCATGACATCTGGCGGATCGCCACCCATGACTCCTAGGATGAACTTAGAGTCGGCTCCCGGATTGGGAACGGAGAGCGCTTCAACCTCATATTCAGTTTGGCTCTTGTTATATCGATCAACAATCTTGTCAACAACGTCCTTCCATTCCGCGGTCCACATGTGCCAGAACCGGACCTTCTTTCGCGTATGCGGAGCCAATTGTGCAGTGATCTGAGTCATCCAAAAGAAGCAAATGAAGAGTACGAATGCTCCTAGCACCACTCGTGTCACCAACCCGGAGCGCTTATCCACCGTAATGAACCCACTTTCGTTGTGTCTTGAAGAGCGCGGAAGTTATAACCACGACAATAAGGAATAGGATCCATGCCATGGCACTTGCGTATCCCATATCCATATAGCGCCAAGCTCGATTGAACAGGTACAGCGCATAGAATGTCGTGCTCTCTTCGGGACCACCATTTGTCATAATGAAGGCTTGAGTGAAGTACTGAAAAGCACCAATCACCCCCATCACAAGATTGAAGAAGATGACCGGAGTTAGCATCGGCAGAGTGATACGCCGCATTCGAACGAACGGCCCCGCCCCATCCATGATGGCTGCCTCGTATAGATATGTTGGAATATCTTTAAGTCCAGCAAGGTAAATAACCATGCTGCCACCCACGCCCCAAAGTGACATGAAAACCAAGCTCCAGAAAGCCCACTTTGTGTCTGCTAACCAAGCGGGTCCCACGACTCCGATTTGCTTTAGTAGCAAATTAACCAAGCCAATCTGGGGGTTGAGTATCCAGACAAATACCACAGAGGAAGCTACGGCGGGAACAATCGAAGGCAAGAACAAAATCGTACGGTAGATCGAAATGCCTCTGACGTTACAGTTTAGAAGCAGAGCCAAGGCAACCCCCGCGATGACACCAAGAGGAACGGCGACCAACGCATATTTCAGTGTTGTCTCAAGCGACTTCCAAAAAAGAGGGTCAGTAGAAAGTAAAGCTCGATAGTTGGCAAGCCCAACTCCGACCGGAGGTGAAACGATGTCCCACCTTGTGAATGAGAGCCAGATACTTGTTATGAACGGAGCGAGCGTAAAGGCAAAAAAGCCGATTAGCCATGGGCTAATGAACAAATAACCCACAAGGTCTCGCCGAATTCCTTTCATCGTTAAATCAGTATCGGAGATTTGCCCAAGAAATGGAGGGACAATTACGCGTTGAACAGGTGAGAGCGGATCGCAAACTCCCTTTCATCTGAATTTGCGGTCGGTTTAAAGGTGAGTTCATCAGATTACGCATAGTTTTTTCTTTTGACATAATCAAGGCTAATTGGTTTAAAAGTTCAGGAATAAGTAGGGGCAAAGGACAGTCAACTGGATGACACACCTTCATATGCATTTTGGAATCCGCTCGATGATCAACCCCACTAAGCTCTTTCCTGGACGCCGCAAGCCCACATTTATTGAACAGATGAGGCCGATCGGCAAGATCCTTCAATCCGATGCTCGGTCAACTGGTAAGGTGGTCGTACGCTTGCAGGCTCAGTCATCACAGAGCAGCCAAGATCGATCCCAGGAGACCGAGCATTTGGGGAGACGAGAGCAAAACGAAAAGTTCGAGCGAGAGGTCATGCGGCACCTTGATGCCGCTTTCAACTTGGCAATGTGGCTCCTGCATAATCCGCAAGACGCAGAGGACGCTACACAGTCGGCACTCTACAAGGCATTTCGTGCTTACGAAAAAATGCGAAGCAATGACGCGAAGCCTTGGTTGCTTGCGATCGTTCGAAACGAGTGCATGGATCTTCTACATAGTCGTTCGGCTCGACAAAAAGCGGAGGCAGTATCAGATGAAAGTCTGGAGTTTGTCGAATCCGTTGAGATCGATCCCGAAACGGCAATGATGCAATCGGTAGATAGCCAAGTCGTTCTTGCTGCAATAGACAAACTGCCTTCCGAATTTCGAGAGGTCATCCTATTAAGGGAGATTGAAGAAATGTCTTATTTGGAAATAGCTCAAGTTATTGAGAAACCGATCGGGACAGTAATGTCACGGCTTGCTCGGGCCAGGGGTAGGCTTCAGCTCCTCATTTCAGTGGAGGAAGTTCGATGACTACCTGTGACATCGTTAGGCGATCGATCGATGCCTATGTTGATCTAGAATTACGACCAAGCGATCGAAAGCATGTAGAAGACCACATTGCGACATGTGAGAGTTGTCGCAAAATGCTTGATTCCCGACGCCATCTCAGCCTGGCCGTTAAGTGCTCTGCGGTCTATTTGCCTGCACCATCAAACATCGGCATCAATTTGAGACGCAAGACATCTGCACCTTTACGTCGAATCGCATGGATCGGTAGTGGGTTTGCTTTTGCAGCATGCGCAGCCGCATTTACGGTTTGGAAGATATCGGCTTCGCCGACCGACAAGATAGTGTCAACACTTGTCCGGGATCTTGGAAGTAATGTTTCGGACAGTAGTTGGATACATGCTCCTAACGCGGTTGTTTACAAGAAATACTTCAAGTCCCAGTCCTTACGGTTTTGTCCAAAGCTTAGGGGATTTGGTGAGAGTGACTTCAAAATGGTTGGAGTGCGGTTGGAGCCTTTTGAGGGGCAAAGACTTGCAGCCATCGTTTACCGGCACAATGACCAGCTCGTTAAGCTTCTTGTAGGTCCTTCAGATATAGCGGGGCTAGTGGCCAAGGACATGAATGGCATACACATTCGTGCTTGGAACGATTGCGGCCTCAACTACTGGGCAGTCACGAAGTCCGATGCCCTTGAGATTGAGTCATTGCGAGAAGAATTGGTCGGCCGTCAGTAAGTCAGTCACTTAATTTCCGTAGACTGTAAAGATGCCTTCGAAATGGTGTGAGATTCCCATAATGCAGGCTCCAATTGGGTCTGGAGCTGGCATTGAACTATGTTCGGCGGTCAATCGGGCGGGCGGCTTGGGGGGTATTTCTCTCACTTGGAAATCGCCAACGGAAGGGCGTTCGGTGGTTCGAACCCTCCGTACGATTTGCAGTGGCCATTTTTATGCCAATTTTGTCCTCCACTTTGATCCCATTTGCCTTGCTCCAGCACTAGACGAGGGGCTCCCTATGGCGACTTTCTCGTGGGGCAATCCCGAGTCCCACATGCGGGACTTGAAGTTGAACGGAACGGAAGTGGGTATCCAAGTCACATCCTTAGAGTCGGCACAAAGGATGCTGGAATTGCACCCTGACTTTCTTATCGTTCAGGGGATTGAAGCAGGAGGGCACGTTCAATCGCACGATCACTTATTCGATGTTTTGCCCGCTATCCTTGAGGTAGCCGGGCAAGTGCCTGTCTTCGCGGCTGGAGGCCTCGCAACTGGGCTGGATCTTTTTCGCGTATTGAAACTTGGAGCCTTTGGAGCCGTATTTGGCACCCGATTTGTGGCTTCGGTGGAGAGTGAGGCCCATTCAGCGTACAAGGACCTCCTATTACACAGCCATGCCGCCGACACTGTTTTGACGACCTGCTTTGATGGAGGTTGGGCAAAAGCGCCTCATCGAGTTCTGAGGAACTCGACTTACAGAGCTTGGGAGTCGGACGGTTGTCCAATGGTTGGTGAGAGGCCAGGTGAAAGCGAGGTCGTCTCTATTTCAGGTTCAGGAGAGCCAATTCTTCGATACGATGACGCCATGCCCAGACCGGAAATCACGGGGGATTGGGAAGCGATGTGTTTATACGCAGGCACCAGCGTCGAACAGATTCGGTCCATCAAAAGTGCTGAACAGATTACTTCTGATATTTGGGAAGAAGCCCAAACGCTTATTCAAGATGACGTCTGAAGCATGAGCTAAAGGGCCGGTTATTCAGGGCCAGGTTTGTCATCTTTTGCGCTTCGTAAATCTCCGCGCCATTTCGAGAAACTTTGACGTGCTTTGGAAAATGTCTACGATGGCTTCCGTGGTTAGATCGTGAGCATGTAAGAAGCGGATGCAGCTCTTGCCAGTGAGGAATTTCTTCAATACCTTTTCGTGCCTCTCGCGCAAAATGGACGAACCGTAGTAAGGCATCATGTGTAAGGTTGTGAATCCGCCAGCACGAGGGCCTAAGGCGAAAATAAAGATACTGTCGTTCGACGAATAGGTGAGCAAGCCACCAAACCACTTACCTTCGTCAATCTGCTCGTCCAAGTCTGGGCAGCAATTAAGGATCAAGTTTCTAATCGCTACAACGGAATCGGCTTGCTGGGGTTCAAGTCCAGTGAGATAGATTTGTAGCGTAGCGTCTGGAAGCACACTTTATTATCAAAGAATTAGTGCGAAAGGTGTTCGAGATCCTTAATCACGTGCCGAGGCAACTTGTGCGACGTCACCATCAGCCTTCCCTTATTCACCTCACCGCGAGTGAAACTTTTGGGTCCCTTTTGCAGTTTTTCGATTAGAGTTCCGACGGCGGATTCTTCTCCTTCCGCCAAATAGAACGCATCGTTCAAGACTCCCCAATTTCCGTCCCCTGAGCCTTCGGTAACCGGTTGAAGATCAGACGGTTTAGTTCCAGTCCAAAGTCGATAGCGGGCTAATTTCGGCTTCTCGCGTTCCTCTCCCATCCAGTTCTCTAGAAAAGCGTTAAGAGAACCACCAAAAGTCGGAACCGAAATGTTTCCGTTGTTGGGATTTGAAATGGTCGCCTCGTGCACCCACTTCCTAAGTTTCGCATCATAGAAGTAAAGCTTCGTCAGGGTGTTTTCACTTTTTGCATCCTGAACCTTTTCAGCGTAATACTGGTAGACCTCACCAAGCTTCCAGTCGTAATCCAGATGAGTGTGGGCACCTGTTCCTTCGCCTCCAAAACGGCTACCCTGGGTTCGCTTGTCCATCTCAGGAATGGATGGGTGTAGCGAAGGGGTTGTATCCCAAATGGAAAAGATCATGTTGTGCTTTCCGCCACCCTGATCTTGTATGCCTGTATAACCACCAGCGGGATTGCCAGGCCACCAATTGCATCCGCAATAGTAGATGTATTTGTTCGTCGAAAGGACTTCAATTTCTCCGTAAAGGACCGTTGCAGGTTTAGCGGTCGGAGAGGGATGCCACCGTAAATGTTGGGCTCTTGCGGCGGATGGCAAGGAGGAGAGCGACACTAGAAATACCGCTGAAAGGGAAAGTGACTTAAGAGTCGTTGTCATATTTCTCGTACTCAGGAGAACCGATTGAAGCCTAAGTCATTGCTCTAATACCAGACAAAAACCATGCTAGGTTGCTTACTTCCAAACTCCCGGCACGCGATTGATAAATGCCGCAAGTTCCTGTCCCATTTCTTCCTGCTCTTTGAGTCTCGGGTGACCAGGTGTTCCGATTCCTGCTCGCTTAAAGGAAAAGAAATGTACACTTTTTGTCGAATACTCTAAGCAGAACTCGTCAGCAACTTCGTGGATCGCTTTGTCCCATTCCAGATCATGAATTAGAACAGTTGTCGACAGGACAAAGTTGGCCTTAGGGTAATGGCCACGCAAATTCTCAAGCAGCCCCTTATAAGCATCTTTCCACTTAGTGCGCCAAGCCTGGTCGTGAATGTCTCCACCTCGAGCATCATTTTGGCCAATGGCAACCACTACTACGTGAGGAGTAAATCGGGTGAAATCCCACGAACTCATTTGCCCTGGTATGGGATTGAGCTTGTCGTAGGTTGATTCGAGCCCAACCGTATGCTCCAATTCGCCTCCAAACCAGCCCGTTTGATCAAGGAGCGAAAGCCCGCCAATACCTTGGATGTTGGCGTCTGCCTTCAAGATCCGGCTCGTCACACTACCCAATCCCCAATACCCGTTGTTGATGACTTCATCAACGTTGTCGTATTCCACGGCACTGTCGGGTTTGGCTTCATACCCGAAGGGGGTCGTTGCGGCACCCGATGTTACGGAATCCCCGAAGAATTCGATTCGTTTCTTTGATCGGGTAGCTGGTCGCTTAAGAATTGCGCCCTTCTCTAGCCACATACCCTTAAACTTAGCGACTCCGCCATAAGTGTCCTGACGTCGGTAGACCTCAAGGTCATGGACCTTGTTTGGCAGGCCGATAGCAATCACATAGGTGTGATCAGTCGCCGCATGAAGTCGTAAGGGGATCTCAGCTCCACCATCGATTCGAATACCCATCGAGTTTGCCGGACCAAAGTTGTCTTCCTCAAGTCTCAGAGCTAGCGACCGACCAGAGAAACGTGCCCGGAAACCGCTGGCAGAGTAAAAGAACCCGACTGAGCCAGGCTCGTCGGTACCACACCTCCCATAATATTGAATCCTTGGGTCATTAGGCGTAACCCAAGTAGCATCGGGGGGATACTTTGTTTGGCCATCTGCTTGAAGCATAGTTCCAATGGTGAATATAGCTAAAGAAAGCCCGAATCGCAAGCATCTTTTTGAAATAGCAACCACACCTAAGAGATGGACGAATCTTCGAGATGAACCGATGCTTTAAACACGAGAAACGGTTCAAAGCGAGGAGCTTAAACACTAAAAGCCATAGTAAGTAGCATCGAAGTTTGCGAACAACTGACTCAAACCTTCAAAGCTGCGATCATCTGTTTGGTGGATCGCCTCGATGAGTTGATACGTTTTAGGTGTCATCACAAGCAAATAGCGCAACCGTTGAGATGAACCGTTCCAGTAGGAGTGTTTTGTACCTCTCGTTACAAGAATTGCCTCACCCGCTTCGGCGGTGACGACTTCTTCGTCTCGTTGCACGCAAAGAGTTCCTTCCAAGACGTACCAAGCCTCATCGCATTGATGGTGAGTGTGAAAGGGTGCAATCAGCATTCGAGACGCATCATCAGAGCCTTCATCAACCCACTCGGCGATCATGAAATCACCCTTTGGATTTCCCATCACTGAACCCATTAATGGTGTTGGCATTAATTTATCCTTACCGAACCGTAACGTCACGCCCATCCACAAATACTCTCACTGGATGAATCGTTGATAAGTTAACACTTCTCTGGAAGGGAGACTCGTTCAAAATCACCAAATCGGCACGATACCCCTGCTTGATTTGGCCCAATTCCTGTTCCTTAAAAACAGAATAGGCTGCTCGGCTTGTGTAGCACTTCAGGGCATCGCTTACGCTAATACTTTGTTCGGGAAACCAGACATCCCCTTTTAGGGTCATAGCCGTCACTGCGGCATCAATACCAAGGAACGGATCGCAACTGACTACATTCCAGTCCGAACCAAATACCAAATTGGCGTGAGTCGCAAGGAGAGCGTGAAAGGCGTAACTTGTACGGCATCTTTCTTTGCCGACTACTACCTCTGCATAGCGTCCGTCATCGGCTTTATGTAATGGCTGCATCGACGGAACGACACCCAGTTTTCCGAATCTAGAAACGTCCTCTGGTAACAAATGCTGTGCGTGTTCGACCCTGAAGCGATTCCTGGACAAGTGACTTGCATTTGCCTCGAAGAGGTCAAGAATGTCGTGATTAGCTTGGTCACCAATTGCATGGACAATGACTTGAAGTCCCTCTTTGCTGGCCAGAGAAATCCCCTTAGCATAGTTGCCATTGGTCGCTCCAGCCCTTTCGACACCGCGAAAGTCTTTTGGATGGTTGGGTCCTGAATTAGTATAGGGTTCGTGCATGTATGCCGTTCGTGATCCCATCGAACCGTCCATGTACGCTTTAATGCCTCTAGCTTCGATGAAGCCAGGAATGCCCTTGAATCTCTTCACGGATTCGACTGCGCTGTCCCATGGCCCATCCCCTACTGACTGGTATAGGAAGAACCTGATCGATAAATCCCTCCCTTGGAACGCCTTTTCGTACGATCTAAAGTCCCCACCAATGTCGCAGACACTGGTGACGCCATGGCTATTAGCCTCTTTGACGGCCAAGCGTAACCCTTCAAGTTTGGCCTCCTGGCTTGGAGATGGCACCATCATGTAGACCAGACTCATTGCCGTATCGCTAAGGAGTCCCGTAGGCTCGTGAGTATTAGGGTCACGATCGATTACTCCGCCTGGCGGGTCCTTTGGGCCATCCTTGGTGATCCGAGCTCTTTTCAATGCCTCTGAGTTCACGAAGACGGAATGCCCATCCATCCTATCGAGGACCACCGGACGTCCTCCAGTAACACCATCAATCCAATCCTTTTTGGGTTGTGCGGAATCGGGCCAACTTTCAGTGGACCAACCACTGCCACGCAGCCATTGTCCAGGAGCAAGTTTCCTCGCAGCATCACCAATTGACTGAATGAACTCTGTTCGACTCTTGGCATCCCTAAGCCGAAGGTTGAGGAGACTTACTCCGTCGGACGCGAGGTGTGTGTGACAGTCAATGAGCCCAGGAATAATTGTTTTGCCTTTGGCATCCAATTGGGCTACGGCACTCTTCACTAAGGTTTGCTGGTACGGGCCAACGTAAATAATCTTTCCCGCCCGGATGGAAATGGTGTCTCCCCTTAGCATCTGGCCATCGCTCCAAATCTTGGCGTTATAGATCACAAGATCTGGAGGATTAGCGTCAGTAGGTGGGGATGCTAGACAAAGAAAAAGCACGGCTTATTATAAGTCGTATGCCGATCTTTACCCCCGATTCAAACAGTGATGCCGCGTAAAGACCTTCCATCCGTCCTGTCGAGCATCGACTCCTACCCTCATTGAATTTGGCAGATCCTAATGGCTCAAGCCTTAGCCAATTCGAAATTAAACTTGATTCCAGATGCAGAATCAGGAGCAATCCAAGCTTCGAAATGACCAGGTTCGGTTACGAGCTTCATGTGAGAATTATGAAAGCCAAGTTCCGAAGCCTCCAACTGGAAGATCACATTCTTAGTTTCCCCAGGCTCCAAATGGATTTTTTGGAAATCCTTTAGTTCACGAACGGGTCGCGCCACAGTTGCGGCGATCTGATGGGTATAGAACTGAACAATCTCCGAAGCAGCAAATTTTCCAGCGTTAGTGATATCAGCGCTAAAGGCTACAGTGCCGAGGTTATGCAAAACCGGCGATGTCATCGAACCATTTGAATAGGTGAATTTCGAATAAGAGAGTCCAAATCCAAATGGATATTCCGGCGTGAAAGTCACATCTAGGTACTTCGATCGGAATCGGTCCTCAGATGCTGGACCCGTAAGTGCAGGAGGTCGCCCCGTATTGAGATGATCGTAGTAGAGGGGAACTTGGCCTACAGATTGTGGAAAAGTTACAGGTAATTTGCCTGAGGGCACAATGTCGCCGAAAAGCGTATCCACGATTGCAGGACCTGCCATCGTTCCGCCTTGCCATACATAAAGCACCGCCGAAAGTTTGGCAGCGGTTTCGTGAAAGATGAGCGGACGCCCGGCCATGATTATGCCAATGAGTGGCTTGCCACTCTTTACAAGTTCTGAAACGAGTTCAGCCTGAGAACCTGGAAGATTGATGTCCGACCTGCAACTAGCTTCGCCTGATAAACCGCTCGATTCGCCCAGGAAAACTAAGACGACATCAGCTTTTTGGGCTGCTGCGAGGGCCTCCAGGAATCCATGGTGGCTCTTGGACAAGATTCGGTTTTCGACATTATCCTTTTGGCCCTCTTCCGGCACCTGGCCAGAGGCATAGAAGACATTCTCCTTTCCCATACGAGATTCAAGTGAAGCTAATGGTGTAATGGAGTGCTTTGCATCGGCATTCGCCCACGTACCAAGCTGGTCGCTTGGACTATTCGCTAGTGAGCCGATGACAGCCACTGTTTTCACCGAGGACGTCAAAGGCAAAGCATTATCATCGTTCTTGAGAAGTACATGTGAATCGCCTGCAAGCTTGCGACCAATCGATTTGACTTCTTCGGTAGGCAGAAGATCGTGGTCGGGAACACTTTGATGTCGACCATCAAATAACCCCATTCGAAACTTAATTCTTAGAATGCAGCGAACTGCTTCATCGATCATTCTGATGTCAAGCTTCTTTTCTGCAAGTAGCTGTGCCCCGTGCTTCAAGTAGTCATCGCTGACCATTTCCATGTCAACACCGGCATCGATTGCCTTTCTTGCTGCATCAGCGCCATCCACGGCAACTCCATGAGCAATCAATTCGTGGACAGACATATAGTCGCTGACAACAAATCCGTCGAATCTCCACTCGTTCCGAAGCACCTGACGCAAGGTAAACGGATTCGCGGATGCCGGAACGCCATTGATAGCGTTGAAGGCAGACATGAGTGTTGCTACGCCAGCCTTGGTTGCTGCTTCGAATGGCTTCAGATAGACGTCCCGAAGTAATCCTTCAGGGATCCAAGTCGAATTATAATCACGGCCCGCCTCGGCTGCCCCGTATCCAACGTAGTGCTTCGCGCAGGCCGCCAGAGAATCAGGTGCTGCGAGCGAAGGACTCTGATAACCTTCAATCGTTGCGACTCCCATCTTGCTTGTGAGGATCGGATCCTCGCCATAGCCTTCCGCAATTCTTCCCCACCGTGGATCGCGAGCGATATCAATCATTGGAGAAAACGTCCAATGGATTCCATCCTGTGTCGCCTCTTTAGCAGTAGCTCTTGCACCTTCCTTAATGAGAGCGGGATCCCAAGTAGCGGCTTGTGCTAATGGGATAGGAAAACCCGTGGTATAGCCATGGATGACATCTTGGCCAATAATGAGAGGAATCTTTAGGCGGCTCTCTTCTATCGACAATTTTTGCAGTTCGGCTCTGACTTTCGGGCTGCCCCATCCATAAACTGAACCGTACTTACCCTTTCGGACAGCGTCCTTGAACTCTGGAGTTACCTGATCAGGAAGGGCAACTTGGGACATTTGTCCAAGCTTCTCCTCGATAGACATTTGATGTAGCAGAGTGTCGATACGTCCTTCGATATTGTTCATAAGGCTGATTGGGGCTGGAATACTTGCTAAAGCGAAAAATGTAAATGCAGTAAGAATCGACATAGCAGTTTTTGCACCCGTCGAAGCTAACCCCACTGTGGACGTCCCCGTGTTGCCATGAGCACCAAATCTCAAAAATAGTAAGCGATTTGTTCCGACGATTACTTACCAAGAAGTCATTTGGTTCGGGAAAAATCGGTCGTCTGGCCAATTCTCGCCATTTGATCTGGTCAAATACGTCTTGTCTCCTATAAGGAAAGAGGGATGAATCACTCAAAACGCATCGTCGTGCTTGGTAGCGCGGGTACAGGAAAGACGACTCTAGCCCGACGGCTCAGTCATGCGACTGGCGCAAAAATGATCTGTCTCGATGCCATTTGGCAACCTAATTGGAGTAAAGAGGACGTACCTTCATTTCGGGAACTGTTGGTCAGTTTGCACTCCGAAGATCATTGGGTCAGTGATGGGAATTTTGCTCAAGCAACATTTGACATTCGACTCCCAAGGGCAACCATGATCGTTTGGCTTGAGCGACCGAGGCTTTCCAGTTCATGGAACGCCCTCAAGCGAGTGTTGAGGACGAATGAGCATCATCGAGTTGCAGATTCAAGGAGAAGGTTCTGAAATAGGAATCCGCGACTCATCATCACCTAATGGTCGTGTAGAAACGTGAGAATTCGACAGGCTGGCTAAGTCTTTTCGCTCGCTCTTTGAGGAGGGTCGGGTGGCGCCATTTTTCCATAAACCACTTTGAATTGCTCGCAAACCACCGGCATGTCGGGCGCGAACTCGCGACCAAGCCTTGCGCATTCGCGGGCAAAGTAATGCGAATGGACTTCTCGCCAATGCCGAAGGGAACCGTCGCCCTCCCCTTCGATTGCCGCGAATTCTGCTGTGACTTCGTTGAACGGTACGACGTCAAGGCGAGTTGTCTCGATCACGCAAAGTGGCTCGCCATGCCAGTTTGTCACGACGCTCAAGTAGCCAGGCTGAGGAATGGGCTTATCTTCGATTTCAAAGGACCAGAGCAGAGTGGCCGTCGCCTGCTTGGTTCCCTCAATTACAAGCTGGCCAAGCTCGTTTGCACTGCTCTCGTGGTCATCAAAGTGGAAGACTTCGTAGAAGCGTTCTGCCGGATCAGAGTCCCACTGAGCCGCAAAGCCGCTCCAGAACCGTTGAATGGGCTCCGGCACACGCTGGCCGAGCAAGGTGAGCATATCCATTTGTGGATTAGGTTACTCAAAGCCAATGAGCCGCCACATTCAATATGGTGGCTATGATTTGGCCCG